>NZ_KB892022.1 GCF_000373645.1 Streptomyces sp. ATexAB-D23
GGTGTCAACGGCGCGGAGAACTTCGCGGTGATCGAGGCCCTCGCCGACTCGCTCGGTGCCGCCGTCGGCGCCTCGCGCGCGGCGGTGGACGCGGGCTGGTACCCGCACACCAACCAGGTCGGCCAGACCGGCAAGTCCGTCTCGCCGCAGCTGTACATCGCCTCGGGCATCTCCGGCGCGATCCAGCACCGGGCGGGCATGCAGACCTCGAAGACGATCGTCGCGGTCAACAAGGACTCCGAGGCCCCGATCTTCGACCTCGTGGACTACGGGGTCGTCGGCGACCTCTTCGACGTCGTCCCCCAGCTGACCGAGGAGATCAACACCCGCAAGGGCTGACCCCACGGGCTCGACCGGCCGGGGCGGTGAACGGGGAAGACCCGCTCACCGCCCCGGCCGCGTCGTATCAGCCGAGCAGTTCCTCCACCAGGTCGGCGGCCCGCCCGGTGCCGCCCTCCGCGCGGGCCTCGTCGCGCAGCCGGGCCGAGCGCCGTGCGACCTCCGGGTCAAAGACCAGCGCCGCGAGGGCCTCGCGCAGCGCTTCGGGGGTGGCGTCGTCGGTGTCGATGCGGCGGGCCACACCGAGCTCGACGAGCTTGTCGGCGTTCATGAACTGGTCGACGCCCTGCGGGACGGCGATCATCGGCACCCCGGTGTACAGCCCTTCGGAGCTGCCGCCCATGCCGGCGTGCGTGATGAAGGCGTCGGCCTGGTGCAGGATCGCCAACTGCGGTACCCAGCGGTGCACTTCGACGTTTCCGGGGATGGCGCCCAGCTCCGCCCGGTCGGTCCGGCTGCCGATCTGGAGCACGACGTGCCAGCCGGGCAGGTCCCCGTAGGCCGCCAGGCAGTGGCGGTAGAACTCGGGGCGGTCGGTGTACGCCGACCCCAGCGAGATCAGGAGCACCTTCTCCGCCCCGGCGGGACGGGTCCAGCTCTGCTCGTCGCCGCGCCCGGCGAAGCAGGGGCCGACGAAGGTGACGGTGTCGGTGTCGACGTCGTCGGCGTGCGGCTGCATCGCCCGGGGGATCAGGGCCAGGGCGTGGTCGGGGCGTCCGGGGAAGACGTCCATGTCCGTGGTGGTGGCGCCGCAGCCGGCGAGCCACCGCGTGAACTTCGCCCGGTAGTCGTCGGCGCCCGGCAGCGCCCACAGGTGCGCCGCCACGTCCTTCTCGTAGCTCCGCCACCCGACGAAGGTCGGGGACAGCTGCATGAGGGGGCGGTTCTGCGACTCGGCGAGCGCGCGGGCGGCGTACGCGCCGATGTCGTAGAGGTAGAGGTCCGCCGGGTCCCGGTCGTAGACGGCGCGCAGCTGCGGCAGGACGCGGATGCCGTCGTCGAGGAAGAGCTCCATCGCGGCGATGGGGTCGTCGGGCCAGTTGTTGTCGGCCACCGGGAGCCCGGAGTCGTAGGGGACGAAGGTGGCGCCGGTGGCCTCGATGCGCTCGGCCATCACGGGGTCGTTGGCGTAGGTGACGCGGTGGCCGCGGGCCACCAGTTCGCGGATGACCTCGATGCTCGGCAGGACATGGCTCACGGCGGGGATACCGACCATGGCGATGTGGGCACGGCGACGGGACATGAGGGATCACTCGTTTCAGCTCTGCGGCGGAAGTGGATACGGCAGACCGGCGCGTCGGCCACCCCGGCGGGGGCCGGGCCGTGGGCGCGCGGATGCGGTGTGCCGGACGGGGTCGGGGGCCTGCCCCGTCCGCGTCAGCCGTAGAGCTGGCAGATGTTCATGGTGCGAGCCTAACTTCCGCCCGGCCCGCGCGCACGCTGTTTTTCCCGTGCGCGGAGGGGCCGGGCGGAGGCGGGGGCCCGGGTCCGTCAGCTCGCGGCCGTCGCGCCGTCGGTCACCAGCCGGACCTGGTCGCCGGTGGGCCGGCGGCCCTCCTCGTCCACCACGCCCTGCTCCAGCACCGCCGTGCTGTACAACAGCGTCCCGGCCGGTCCCATGGGCGTGTCCTTCGTGAAGAAGGTGCGGGAGCCGAGGAAGGCGAGGGTGCGCTCGTCGAAGACCCACACCGAGCGCTCCGTGGAGTGCGCGTCGTCGCGGGCGATGCCGAGCCCGTGCCGGCCCAGGGCGTCCGTCGCCTCGTCGACCTCGATGACTCCGGGGATACGGGCGGCCGCCCGGTACAGGGCCGCCCCGGTGCTCGGCGGCATGACCTGGCCCTGGATGAGACCGCCGATGCGGTCGAACAGCGCCTGGTCACGGTCCTCGCCCTTCTCGTACCGCGTCCTGGCACCCAGGTAGGCCAGCAGCTCGTCCGGGTCGGCGGGCAGGGCGGCGAGGCGGCGGGCGTCGTCGATGCGTCCGGCGGCCTCGGACGCGAAGCCGGCGACCGAGGGCGGCCGGGGCTGCCGGGCCAGGAAGGCGAGGCGTCCGCGGCGGGAGCGGTTGGCGTTCTCCGCCTTGTGCGTGGCGATGCCCAGCGGCCAGGGTCTGACCGAGCCGCCCTCCGGTTCCAGCCGGTCGCGGGTGCGCCAGGCGGCGAGGAAGGTCTCGGACATGACGTCCTCGGCGGCCGACCAGTCGCCGGTCAGCCGCAGGGCGTGGTTGTACACGGCGCGCGTGGGCGTCGCACAGGCCGGCGAACGTCTCGCGGTCGCCCTCCCGCAGGCGTCGGCGCAGGCTGCCCGCGTCTTCGGTGTGTCTCACATCCTGTACCTCTCCGCGGGAAGCGGAGGGTTCCCGTGACCTGGCGCACACCCTGCCGGGTGGGCTACGCCCCTCACGGTCCCACTGGGACGGCGCACGTCCGCGCCCGCACTCCGGTGGGCCGGGGTGCGGGCGCGGGCTTGGGTGGTGTCAGGGCTGGATCGGCATCGACCAGCAGTTGGAGGAGGCCGGCTTGCCCGAGAGGCGGTCGGTCATCCAGGAGATGGCTTTCCCCTGGTCGGTGATGAGCGGGACCAGGTGGTTGGTGAGGATCTTGTCGCCCAGGTTGGGCAGGATGACGGCGTCGTAGGTGACGTCGGCGCCCTTGCCGCACCAGTCCAGGGCCAGTTGACGTGCCTGACGGTGCGGGACTATGTCGTCCTGGACGCCGGTGGCCAGCCGCACGGGGCCGGCGGGCTTCAGGGCGCCGATGCGCTGCTTGTCGAGGGCGGCCTGTGCCTTGGGCTCGGCGGCGATGATGTCGCCGAGCGACTTGCCGGTGGTGGTCCACTTGCTGCTCTTCGCGAAGCCGTAGCCGAGGATCGCGTCGCCCACGCACATGGTCGACGCGTCCTTCAGCGCGGCCCGCCCGGCGTCGTTGATGTTGGCCTCGACGACGTCGCGCAGATCAGGGTCGGCCTGCGCGAAGCCGTTGATCGACCAGGCCAGGGCGCCGGCCAGCGCGCTGCCGTCGATGCCCTTCATGACCGCGGTCAGGTCGGCCGGCGGAGCCCCGGAATACGTACCGGCGAGGTTGACGTCCGGGGCGTACGAGGGCTGGAGCTCGGCGGCCGCCGCGCTGGCCCCGCCGCCCTGGCTGTAGCCGTACAGCCCGGTACGGGACTCGGGCGTCAGCGAGGTGCCGGGGAGCGCGTGCGCGGCGCGGGCCGCGTCGAGCAGTGCGTGGCCCTCGTCCACCCGGTTGACGTAGGTGTGCAGGCGGTCGGTGGCGCCGAGGCCCACGTAGTCGGTGACGACGACGGAGACGCCCGCGGACAGGAGCCGGTAGACGGCGAGGATCTCGTAGCCGACCGACACGGTGTCACCGGTCAGGGTGAGCGGGTTCTGGAGTGCCAGCGAGGGCGCGCACTGGTCGCCCTGGCCCATGGTGCCCGAGCCCAGCGCCACCAGCGGGCGCGGGCCGCTGCCCTTCCAGGCGGCGGAGGGTTCGATGTAGGCGCCGGTCACGGCGACCGGCTCCCCGTTCGAGTCGGTCGACCGGTACATCAGGCGGGTCGCCGTGCCCGGCATCGGGCGGCCGTCGAGGCCGGGCAGGCTCGCGCCGAGCGGCAGCGGCTCCTGGCGGATCAGCGCCCCGTTGGCGGCGGGCAGTTCGGCGGGCGGGTTGTAGAAGACGGGGATGGTCACGCCCCGGGAGACGACGGGTTCGGTTCCGTCCGTGGCGGACGCGGGTGCGGCGTACGCGGCCACGCAGGCCGCCGCGGTCACCGCGACGGCCGCCGCGCGCAGGGTGCCGGGGCGCCGGCGGCGGGTGGGGGTCAAAGGGACGGTGGAACGGCTGTCCTTGCGGCTCACAGCTCACTCCTCGCTCTGCTCCGAAATGCGGGTGAGCGCAAACTAGCAGCGGTAGTTACCACAGGTAACCCATGAGTAAGTTACGCTGTGGTAACTATCGTTCGCCGGTTGCCGAGTTGCCTATCCTTGGTCCGAGTTGATCATCCGCAGCCTCCCGCACCCTGGAGTTCGCCATGTCCCGACCGGAGAACGACGCCACATCCCCGCTCATCGACACCAGCAAGCCGCACCCCGCGCGGATGTACGACTGGTTCCTCGGCGGCAAGGACAACTACCCGGTGGACGAGGCCATGGGCCGTCAGATGCTGGCCGTCGAACCGAATGTGCCGGTGATGGCGAAGATCAACCGGGCCTTCATGCACCGGGCCACCCGCTGGCTGTCCACCCAGGGCGTCCGCCAGTTCCTCGACATCGGCACGGGGATACCCACCGAGCCCAACCTGCACCAGGTGGCCCAGGCGGCCGAGCCCACCACCCGGGTCGTCTACTGCGACAACGACCCGATCGTGCTGGCCCACGCCGAGGCGCTGCTCAAGGGCACGCCCGAGGGTGTCATCGACTACGTGCAGGCCGACGCGCGGAACGTCGACACGATCCTCGAACGCGCCGGAAAGACACTGGACTTCAGCGCTCCGGTGGCCCTGTCGATGATCGCGCTGCTGCACTTCGTGAGCGACGAGGACGGCGCGTACGAGCTGGTCAGCCGGCTCACCGAGGTGCTCGCGCCCGGCAGTTACATGGTCATCTCGCAGATCACCGCCGACTTCCACCCGGAGGAGGCCCGCCAGGTGGACGAGATGTACCGGGCCAACACCCTCACGCTGGCGCCGCGCAGCCGCGCCCAGTTCGCCGCGTTCTTCGACGGACTGGAGATCGTGGAGCCCGGCATCGTCGCCGCCGAGGCCTGGCACCCGGAGCTCGGTGAGCCGGTCCCCGGCACGGGTGACGCCGTCACCCCGGGGTACGTGGCGGTCGGCCGCAAGCCGTAACCCCGGCGCACCCCGTCCCATCCGCACCGGCCCGGTGGGCACTTGGCGCCAGAAGCCCCCGCGCCGGGTGCCGCCGGGCTGTGTGATGATGCACGGAAAACGGACCGGCCGGGGTGTTCACAGCCCCCGGCGGCGTGCCGGAAGGGGCGGGGGCACAGCGTGGACAAGGGCGGGTCATCCATACCGGACGAGGAGTGGGAGCGCTTCCTGCGGGAGGCCGAGGCGGGAACCGCCGACGCCCCCGAGGAGCCGTCGGCGCGGGCCCGGATGGTGTCCCAGCGACTGCGGGAGGAGACCGGCCCGCCCGAACCCTGGCGCGGCCATCAGCCGCCCCGGCGGCGCGGCAGGGGCTGGTACGCGGTGGGCATGCTGCTCGTCGTCGCGCTGTTCGTCGTGGCCCTCAAGCCGGACCTGGTGACCGGCTGGTTCGGCTCCGGCGAGGACGATACCCCGCTCACAGCGGAGTCGGTGCGCCCCAGCGCGCCGCCGGCCACCGAGGCCGCGCTCCAACGCCCCACGCCCGACGACCCGTTCAGGGGGTCCCCGGCGGCGCGCTGGGCGGACGGGGCGGCCGGGATCACGCTGCCGAAGGCGCGGGCGACCGGCTGGATGAGCGAGCAGCAGGTGGCGCGGGCGCTCGACGACAGCCTCGCCTTCCTCGTGGACGCCGGTGTGGACCCCGGTGTGCTGCGCGGGGAGCGCCCGGAGAAGGCCATCGCGGTGCTCAATCCGAAGCAGGCGGACACCAAGGCGTTCCTGGCGAGCGCCTTCGACAGCCCGTCGCGGAAGAACAATCCGCTGCTGCTGTTCAGCCGCTTCGATCCGTCGTACGCGCGCCTGGCCGGGGACGTGGTCAGGACGCGCGGCCGGATCACCTACCGGGAGGGCGAGCGCGGTGCGGTCGAGGTGACCGCCGATGTCACCTTCGTCTATCCGCTCGTGCGGGCGGCGGGCGGCGGCGAGGACATCGCCCGCACGGTCGTGCGCCGGGAGATCGTGATGAGCTGGGACGACCCGTCGAAGGTGATCACCGAGCCGGGGACCTTCACTCTGCTGTCCTACAAGGTGGACTCCGCCAACGGCGGCTGCGACAACGACACCGGCTACTTCGTCCCCACCTTCGACGAGGGGACCGGCGCGGGCGAGGGGCCTCCTGTGGACCCGTACGACCGGAGCGCCACGATGGACGACCTGACGCAGGGCAGGGGCGACGCGGAGTGCGGCACCTACACCCGTACGTGATCTCCGCCGTCCGCCCGTCGGTGCCGGGCGGACGACGCCCCCACCCCGTACGCTTTCGACCGTGACCAGCAGAACCGACGCGGCGCAGCATCTGCGCGACCTCGCCCGGCTGCGCCGGGTCCGGGACCGGATCGACCGGGAGTACGCCCAGCCCCTGAACGTCGAGGCGCTCGCGCGCGGGGCGCACATGTCGGCCGGCCATCTGAGCCGCGAGTTCCGGCGCGCGTACGGAGAGTCACCGTACGGCTACCTGATGACCCGGCGCATCGAGCGGGCGATGACGCTGCTGCGGCGGGGGGACCTCAGCGTCACCGAGGTGTGCTTCGCGGTCGGCTGCGCGTCGCTCGGCACATTCAGCACGCGCTTCACCGAGCTGGTCGGGATGCCGCCGAGCACCTACCGGCAGGAGGCGGCGCGCTCGACGGTGGGGATCCCGTCGTGCGTGGCGAAGCAGGTGACCCGTCCGGTCAGGAATCGAGAAGCACGGCCGCAGGGTCCGCCGCTAGCGTGAGGAACGTCCGGCGCCGCGGGTACGCCGGGGTTTACGGGCAGGACCGCCGGCCGGGACCGGGCGGCGACGACGGGGCGGCCGGGCGGCCCCGCCAACCGAGGGAGACACGATGAGCAGGGGCACGCGGCCGCACACCGCCGACAGCCACGATCTGATCCGTGTGCACGGGGCGCGCGTGAACAATCTGAAGGATGTCAGCATCGAGATCCCCAAGCGCCGGCTGACGGTGTTCACGGGGGTGTCAGGTTCGGGCAAGAGCTCGCTGGTGTTCAACACCATCGCCGCCGAGTCGCAGCGGCTGATCAACGAGACGTACAGCGCCTTCGTCCAGGGGTTCATGCCGGCCCTGGCCCGGCCCGAGGTGGACGTCCTCGAAGGGCTGACGACCGCGATCATCGTCGACCAGCAGCGGCTGGGCGGCGACACCCGCTCCACGGTGGGCACGGCCACCGACGCCAACGCCATGCTGCGCATCCTCTTCAGCCGCCTCGGCTCCCCGCACATCGGCCCGCCCAGCGCGTACTCCTTCAACACCGCGTCCGTGAAGGCGAGCGGCGCGATCACCGTCGAGCGCGGCAACAGGAAGGCCGTGAAGGCGACCTTCAGCCGGACCGGCGGCATGTGCCCCGAGTGCGAGGGCCGGGGCACCGTCTCCGACATCGACCTCAGCCAGCTCTACGACGACTCCAAGTCCCTCGCGGAGGGCGCGTTCACCATCCCCGGCTGGAAGTCGGACAGCTTCTGGACCGTGCGGGTCTATGCCGAGTCCGGCTTCCTGGACCCGGACAAGCCGATCGCGAAGTTCACCGAGCAGGAGATGCGGGACTTCCTCCACCGGGAGCCGACCAAGGTCAAGGTGGAGGGCGTCAACCTCACCTACGAGGGACTCATCCCCAAGATCCAGAAGTCCTTCCTGTCCAAGGACAAGGACTCGCTCCAGCCGCACATCCGGGCGTTCGTGGAGCGGGCGGTCACCTTCACCACCTGCCCCGCCTGCGAGGGCACCCGGCTCAGTGAGGGCGCCAGGTCCTCGAAGATCGCCGGGATCAGCATCGCGGACGCCTGCGCGATGCAGACCAGCGACCTGGCCGCCTGGATCGGCGGTCTGGACGAGCCCTCGGTGGCGCCGCTGCTCGGCGCGCTCGGGCAGACGCTGGACTCGTTCGTGGAGATCGGCCTCGGCTATCTGGCGCTGGACCGTCCGGCCGGCACCCTGTCCGGCGGTGAGGCGCAGCGCGTCAAGATGATCCGCCACCTCGGCTCCTCGCTGACCGACACCACGTACGTCTTCGACGAGCCGACCGCCGGTCTGCACCCGCACGACATCCAGCGGATGAACAACCTGCTGCTGCGCCTGCGGGACAAGGGCAACACGGTGCTGGTCGTGGAGCACAAGCCGGAGACGATCGCGATCGCGGACCATGTGGTGGACCTCGGTCCGGGCGCCGGTACGGCGGGCGGCACCGTCTGCTTCGAGGGCACGGTCGACGGGCTGCGTGGCTCGGACACCGTCACCGGCCGCCACTTCGACGACCGGGCCGCGCTCAAGGAGGTCACCCGCGAGCCCACCGGGGCGCTGGAGGTGCGGGGTGCGACGGCGAACAACCTGCGCGGTGTCGACGTGGACATCCCGCTCGGGGTGCTGACCGTCGTCACGGGTGTCGCGGGATCCGGCAAGAGCTCGCTGATCCACGGCTCGGTGTCCGGGCGGGACGGGGTGGTGTCGGTCGACCAGAGCCCGATCCGCGGTTCGCGGCGGAGCAACCCGGCGACGTACACCGGGCTGCTCGACCCGGTCCGCAAGGCGTTCGCCAAGGCCAACGGAGTGAAGCCCGCCCTGTTCAGCGCCAACTCCGAGGGCGCGTGCCCGGTGTGCAACGGCGCGGGGGTCGTCTTCACGGACCTGGCGATGATGGCGGGTGTCGCCACGGTCTGCGAGGAGTGCGAGGGCCGGCGTTTCCAGGCCTCCGTGCTCGAATACCGGCTCGGCGGGCGGGACATCAGCGAGGTGCTCGCGATGCCGGTGGACCGGGCGGAGGAGTTCTTCGGCTCCGGCGAGGCGCGTACGCCGGCCGCGCACCGCGTCCTCGAACGCCTCGCGGACGTCGGGCTCGGCTACCTCAGCCTCGGCCAGCCGCTGACCACGCTCTCCGGCGGTGAGCGCCAGCGGCTGAAGCTCGCCACGCACATGGGCGAGAAGGGCGGTCTGTACGTGCTCGACGAGCCGACCACCGGCCTCCACCTCGCGGATGTGGAGCAGCTCCTCGGGCTGCTCGACCGGCTGGTGGACGCGGGCAAGTCGGTCGTCGTCATCGAGCACCACCAGGCCGTCATGGCGCACGCCGACTGGATCATCGACCTGGGTCCCGGCGCCGGCCACGACGGCGGCACGCTGGTCTTCGAGGGCACCCCCGCCGAACTCGTCGCCGCCCGGTCCACGCTGACGGGCGAGCACCTCGCGCGGTACGTCGGCGCCTGAGTGACATCGCGGCGCCTGCCCGGCCCGTGGCGGCCGGGCAGGCGCTTCTCCGTGCCCGTCGGACGGGCGGTGGCCGGACTGGATGCCCGATCGGGTCAAGACGACGGGCCGTGGAACCCATGAGCCTTTTCAAGATGGCCGATTCGCACCGGAGTGGGCCGTGTGCGTGGAGTGATGAACCATGTCATACCGCCACCAACCCTTCACGGTGGGCCACTTGAACCTTGAACCACTCATGGTCGCCGACCTGTGGCGTCGCGCGACCGGCCGGGCGGCGGGGCCGATCCAGAACAATCACCTTCGCTAATCGGATCTAACCTTTCCGCAACGACGCGCCCCCTGATGGGGGTTGGCGAAACGGGCCGGAGCAGGGACCGGCCGATCATTCCGCCTCAAGGAGGCGGGGCGCCGTACCTCCCGGTGACACAAGGGTTGGACGGGCGCGTACAAGCGGGAGTTGACCATTCCGCTTAGCCTCTCGACATCCACCTCGGAGACAGGTTTGATCGGAGCGGATCGTTTCCGCGCTTCTGCGTGAACGCAAATTTTCGACACTGCCCGCATCCGAGGTTGTGCACTGGGCATAGGATCAAGCCGCGCCACTGGAGCCCCGCCCGCCCCGCCTGTCCCATCCGCAACTGTGCACATGATGTACGAGCGTCCCTACCGACACCCCACAACCCGTTAACAGGTATCTGCGTGTCACCGATACTCAGCACCGGTTCCGGCGATGGAGCCGCGCAGTGAAAATCAATCGTCGTCTCGTCCTGCTGGTCACCGCGCCCCTCACCGTCGCGGTCACCTTCTCGGCCCTGGCCCTCGCACCCGCGACCAACCAGGCGCTCCAGGCGAACCGGCTGGCCTCCATGGTCGATGTAGCCGCCGGCGCCGCCGATTTAACTCATCAGCTGCAGCGCGAACGCGCGGCAGCCACCGCCCTGGTCTCGAACCAAGGGGACTCGGCCGCCTTCCAGGAAACCTCTCAGGCGACCGATAAGAGCATCGCCACCTTCAACAGCCGGATCAAGCACCTGTCCGAGGTGCCCGGAAGCGCCCAGGAGGCGCTTGACCGCATCGACCGCTTCATCGACGAACTCCCCGCCCTGCGCGCGCAGGTGCGCTCGGGCAGCACCACGATCTCCGCGCTCGCCTTCGGCTACCGGATCGTGATCGCCGACCTCAACGGCTACCGCGACGGCATCGCGCAGGCCGACGGGGTCGACGCCGAGATCGCCGACCGCATCCGCGCGGCCGCCGCCCTGTCCGAGGCCGCCGAGTACACCGCCCAGCAGCAGGTCACCGTCATGAGGGCGCAGGCCGCGGGCGGCTTCACGGTCGCCTCGCAGCGCACGTTCGACGCCACCCGGCTCGGCTACACCGAGTCGACCGGCAAGCTGTTCGGTCTCGGCCCGGCGGAGTGGCGGACCTGGCTGGAGCGCACCCTCTCCGGCCCGAAGGCCCTGGCCTCCCGCAAGCTGGAGGACAAGATCGGGCGTACGGACACCAGCAAGGCCATCGGCGTCACCCCCAAGGAGTGGGTGACCGCGTCCGAGGACCGCCAGACCCTGCTGCACTCGGTCGAGAAGCGGATCGACGCGTCCGTCGCCGCGACCGTCGACAAGGAACGCACCAGGCTGCTGTGGACCGCCGGCGGCGAAGTCGCCCTGGTGCTGCTGACCCTGGTCGGCGTCGTCGTCGTCGCCATCCGCCTCGGCCGCGTCATGATCCGCCGGCTGCGCGACCTGCGCAACGCCGCGCACGAGGTCGCCCACACCCGGCTGCCCGCCGTCATGAGCGAGCTGTCCCAGCCCGGCGCGCTGAGCGGCTCCACGCCCGAGCAGGTCGCGGAGCGGACCGGCAACCCGATCGAGACCACGGGCGGGGACGAGATCGGTGAGGTCGGTGAGGCGTTCAACGCCGTCCACCACGAGGCCGTCCGGCTCGCCGCCGAACAGGCGCGCGTGCACGAACAGTTCGCCGAGACCCTGGTCCGGGTCGCCCGCCGGGGCGCCCAGCTGACCAGCGTCATGGTGTCCGAGCTGGACACCGTGCAGCGCGACGAGGCCGACCCGGAGCGCATGAAGACGCTCTTCGCGCTCGACCACCTCGCCATCCGCATGGAGCGCAACACCAACAACCTGCTGGTCCTCGGCGGTTACGGCAACGCCCGGGTGCGCTCCGCGGACATCGGCTGCTCCACCGTCATCGTGGCCGCCGCCCAGCAGATCGAACGCTTCGACCGGGTCTCCCTCGGCGCCATCGAGGCCGGCATCGGCATCGCCGCCCGCGCCGTGCACGACGTCGCCCACATCCTGGCCGAGCTCCTGGACAACGCGACCCGTTTCTCGCCGCCCGACGCGCAGGTCGGGGTCGCCGTCTGGCGGCTCTGGGACCGGGCCGTCGTCCAGATCGTCGACGAGGGCGTGGGCATCTCCGCCGAGCGCCGCGCCGTGCACAACGCCGCGCTGCGCGAGCCCAAGGCGGGCATCGGGGACGTACGTTCCATGGGTCTGCACGTGGTGGCACGGCTGGCCGCCCGGCACGGCATCGTTGTCGAACTCCGCGACTCCTCGGGCCCCGGCACCATCGCCGAGGTCACCCTGCCCAAGACCGTGCTGGCCGAGGTCGCCGTCGAGGCTCCCCCCGTCCAGGGCGCGCCCGGTGAGGACCGGCGCGACGAGGTCCGCTACGAGGCGCCGCGCCCGGTCACCGCCGGCCGCCCGACGCGCGACGTGCAGGGCCGGCCCGGCCGTCCCGTCGGCGCGAGCATCGGCTCCCGCCCGGACCGCCCCTCCGACGCGGACAAGCGCGACGACCACGAGGGCCCGGCGCGCGAGAAGGGCGAGGACAGGCGCGAGAGCGGCTCCACGCCCTCCCCGCACCCCGTGCACGACGAGCCGGTCTCGCGGATCGCCGGGGTCAGCGCGTCCGGTCTGCCCCTGCGGCAGCGCAACACGCCCCAGCAGTGGCCCACCCTGGGCAAGCGGGGCGGCACCGATCAGCGGTCCGGCACCGCCACGCCGAGGCCGTCACCCCGCCGCCGGGACTCCCGGCAGGTCTCCGACGTCCTCGCGGCCTACGCCCAGGGCATCAGCCGGAGCACGAACCCCCGCGGGCGTTCCGCCACCGATGACAACACCGAACGGACCAAGAAATGACCTCACCCACCGACCTGAGCTGGATCCTGAGCGACTTCGCCGGACGCATCCCGGAAGTCACCCAGGCGATAGCCGTGTCCGTGGACGGACTCGCGCTGGCATACACCGGTGTGGAGCGTGACGACGCCGACCGGCTGGCCGCCATCGCCTCCGGCGTCGTCAACCTGCTTTCCGCGGCAGCACAGCTGACGAACACCGACCCGGTCGAGCACAGCCTCACCGCGATGGAGGGCGGCTACATGTTCTCCATGGCCGTCTCCAGCGGTGCCTCGCTCCTGGTGACCACCACCAGGGACGCGGACATCGGTGAGGTCAGCTACATGATGTCCGAGCTGATCAACCAGGTCGGCGACTCGCTGTCCCCGCAGGTCCGTTCCTCTCACCACTCCCCCACGCACTGACCGTCGGCCGTCCCCCCACGGCCGCACCGACCCGTCCGCGGAGCCGACTCCGCGGTCGGGTCACACCGTTGTCCGACACTCCCCCGATGAGAGCTCCCATGTTCTTCGACATACCCCGCCGTACCCGCCACCGCAGATTCCTGCGCCCGGCCGGCGCCGCCGCCCTCGCCCTGGGCCTGGCCGCCGTCACCGGATGCAGCAGCGACAGCGGCTCCGGCGACAAGACCATCAAGGTCGGCCTGGTCGCCTCCCTGTCCGGCACCTACAAGTCGGTCGGCACCGACCTGCGGGACGGCTTCGACCTCTACCTGAAGACGCACGGCAACAAGCTGGGCGGGCGCAAGGTCGAGCTGATCGTCGCCGACGAGGGCGACGGTCCGCCGACCGCGGTTCCGGCCGCCACCAAGCTGGTCAAGAAGGACAAGGTCGACGTGCTGACCGGCCTCGTCGGCGGTGGCTCGGTCAACGCGGTGCTGCCGCTGGTCAACCAGGCCAAGATCCCGTTCCTGGGCTCCAACGCCCGGCCCGAGGTCAAGGACGACACGTACGTCTGGACGACGAGCTTCATGTCCGACGAGCCGGGCAAGGCCATCGCCCCGTACGTCAAGGAGAAGGTGAACGGACCGGTCTACGCGATCGGCCCCGACTACCAGGGCGGTTACGACGAACTGCGCGGGTTCACCGACGAGTTCAAGCGCATCAAGGGTGAGCTGGCCAACCCCGACGGCAAGACCAAGTGGACGCCGTTCCCGCAGACGACCAACTTCATGCCGTACTTCGCGGAGATCGCCAAGACGGACGCCAAGGCCGTCTACTGCTTCTACGCGGGCAAGGCGGCGATCGACTTCGCCAAGCAGTACGCGCAGTCCGACATCGCCGACCTGCCGCTGTACACCGCCTTCGTCACCGAGGGCAGCGTGCTCCAGGCCGAGGGCCAGGCCGCGAAGGGCATCTACTCCGTCCTGAACTACGCGCCGGACCTCGACAACGCGGCCAATCGCAAGTTCGCCGCCGACTGGACCGCCGAGCACGACACCCAGCCGACCACGTACGCGATGTCGTCCTACGACGCCGCCGCCGTGCTGGACAAGGCGATCGCGGACGCCGCGAAGAAGGGCGACGTGACGCCGCAGACCATCAACAAGGCCATCGACGGCCTGGGCCAGATCGACAGCCCCCGCGGCGCGTGGGAGTTCGGCGCGAAGAGCCACGCACCGGTCCAGACCTGGTACCTGCGCCAGGTGCGTCCGGACGGCAACCAGCTGTCCAACGTCATGGTCCAGGACCTGGCGACGCTCGGCGGCTGACATGGAGCTTCTTGATGCCCACCTCGTGCCGGCGGTGGACGGAGTGGCCTACGGGCTGCTGCTGTTCGTGGTCGCCGCCGGCCTGAGCCTCGCGTTCGGCACCGCCGGCGTACTGAATCTCTCGCACGGCATGCTGTACGCGATCGGCGCCTACACGGGCGCCGAGCTGAGCGACGGAACCTGGGGCGGCCTCGTCATCGGGCTGGCCGCCGGAACGGCTGCCGCCGCCCTCGCCGGGGCGGGGCTGTCCGCCGCGACGGTTCCGCTCGCCCGGCGTGGGCATCTCGCTCAAGCCCTGCTGACCTTCGGGATAGCGCTGGTCGGCGGTGATCTGCTCATCCAGTTCTTCGGAGCGGACGAGCTGCCGGTGCGCGTCCCCGGCGCGCTCGACTCCTCGGTCCACCTGCTGGGCCACCGCTACCCCGCCTACCGGCTCTGCTTCATCGCCATGGCCGTCGTCCTGGCCGCCTTCGGTACCTGGGTGCTGACCCGGACCCGGGTGGGGGCCGCGGTACGGGCTTCGGCGGACGATCCCCAGATGCTCGCGGCCACCGGGCACAACCCCCGTGCCGTGCACACCGGGGTGCTCGCGGCGGCGGGTGCGCTGGCCGGTGCGGCGGGCGTGCTCGGGGCGCCGATCATCGGCCCGGGGCCCGGCACCTCCGAGAACGTCCTGATGCTGTCCCTCGTGGTCGTCGTCCTCGGCGGGCTGCGCTCGCTGTGGGCGACGCTCTTCGCGGCGGTCGCCGTGGGCGAGGTCCAGACCCTGGGCGTCTCCTTGCTGCCGGATCTGGCCCCGTACCTGCTGTTCGCCGCGATGGCGGCGGTGCTGGTGTTCCGCTCCCGCTTCGCGGAGCCCGCGGCGCACGAGGAGCAGGGCCCGTCGTCGGACCCGCTCACCCGGCTCCGACGTCTCCTCGCCGCGCGGTTGCAGAACCGTTCCCGCACGGTCGCGGCACCGGCCCGGGAGCCCGCCGAAGCGGCTCCGGGGCGGTTCGGGGCGTGGCTGCGCGGGTCCGGGTGGCGGCAGGCCGTCCCGCTGCTCGTACTGCTCGCCCTGCTGTTCGCGCTGCCGGGCATGCTCGACGCGTACAGCATCTCGCTGGCCGGGTCCGCCCTGGCCCTGGGGCTGCTCGCGGTCAGTGTCACCGTGCTGACCGGTTACGCGGGACTGCCCACCCTCGGGCAGACCGCCCCGTTCGCCGTCGGCGCGTACGCCACCGCCAATCTCGCGGACGCCGGGTGGACGATGGGCCCGGTCCAGATCGTCCTCTCGGCGCTGGCGGCCGCGGTGTTCTCGGCGCTGACCGGGCCCGCCGTGATCCGGGCCCGGGGCACCACCGTCCTGATGATCACGCTCGCCGTCGGCGAGCTGACGAGTGCGGTGATCAACCAGGTCAAGTCCGTCACCGGCGGCGCCGACGGGCTGGTCGGCTTCCCGGCCACCCAGGCGCTGTGGGGCGGTGAGGGCATGACCGAGGAGAGCGAGCTGTACGTCTACGCGCTCGTCGTCGCCGTCGTCGCCGTGGCCCTGACCCTGCTGGTGCTGCGCTCCCCGGCCGGCAAGCTGCTGACCGGGACGCGGGGCGCCGAGGCGCGGATGCGGGCCTCGGGCCACCCCGTGGGGCGCTATCTGCTGGTGGCCCACATCTGCGCGGGCGCGCTGGCCGGCGTCGGCGGCTCGCTGATGGTCACCGTCCAGCAGTACCTGTCCCCCGCCGACGTCGGCTTCGAGATCGCCGCGTTCGCCCTGCTCGCCGTCGTCATCGGCGGCGCGACATCCGTGATCGGCGGCCTGCTGGGCGCCGGGCTCATCGTCTTCACCCGGGACTGGGTCGCGAGTTCCTGGCCCGGCCACGGACCGCTGCTGCTCGGGATGCTGTTCATCGCCGCCGTGTACCTGCTGCCGCGCGGTCTGGCCGGCCTGCGCACCGCCATCGGCCGGCCGGCGCCGGACGGGACGCCTCCCGCCGTAGCCACGCCCGCCCCGTCCCCCGCCGGGAAGGTCTCCCCATGACGCCCGCACCGACCGCCGCACCGGCGGCCCCCGTGCTGGACCTCGACCGCCTCACCCGCAGGTACGGCAGTCTCACCGCCGTCGACGACGTCAGCCTGCGGCTGCCCGCGGGCGCCCGGCACGCCGTCATCGGCCCCAACGGCGCGGGCAAGACGACCCTGCTCAACCTCATCGCCGGCACCGACCGGCCCGACCGCGGCACGATCGTGCTGAACGGGACGGACGTCACCCGCGCGTCCACCGCCAGGCGCAGCAGGCTGGGCATCGCCCGCAGCTTCCAGCAGCCGTCGGTGATCTCGGAACTGACGGTGCTGGACAACATCGTCCTGGCCGGCTGGCCGCACCACCCGAAGCGCCGGGGCGCCTGGCGCAGCCCGTCCCGCTACCGGCAGCACGCCGAGTCCGCGGCACAGCACCTGGAGACCGTCGGGCTCGCGGACCTCGCGCACCGCCCGGCCTCCACGCTCTCCCACGGGCAGCGCCGCATGCTCGACCTGGCCGCCGCCCTGGCGGGCGATCCGCGTCTGCTGCTCCTGGACGAGCCGGCGGCCGGGCTGACCGACGGCGACATCGGGCGGCTGCTCGCCATCCTCGGCGCCCTGCCGGCGAGCGTGGCGATCGTCCTGGTCGAGCACCACGTGGAGGTGGTCGCCGAGCTCGCGACGTCGGTCACCGTGCTGGCGGCGGGGCGGGTGCTGGTCACCGGTCCGACCCGGGAGGCGCTCGCCCACCCCGAGGTCCGCGACGCGTACCACAACACGGGCCCGATGGCCGGTGAGGAGCCGGAGCACGGGGCCACGGACCTCGTCACGGGCACCACCGAAGCGAGAGGATGACCGACCCCCGATGCTCGAACTCACCGGCCTGACCGCCGGCTACCACGGCGGCACCGTCCTCCACGGCCTCGATCTGTCCGTCCCCGCCGGCACGGTCCACGCCGTCGTCGGCCACAACGGCGCGGGCAAGACGACGCTCGTCCACACCGTCGCCGGTCTGATGCGCCCCGGCTCCGGCACCGTACGGCTGGACGGCCGGGACGTGACGGGGCAGCCGGCCCACCGGACCGCCCGCGCCGGAATCGGTCTCGTGCCGCAGGGCCGCCGGGTCTTCGCCAACCTCAGCGTCGCGGAACACCTGCGGCTCTCCCACCGCCCGCCGCGCCGGGGCGACACCACGCGCCCGAGCGTGTGGACGCCCGCCCGCGTGCTGGAGCTGCTGCCCCGGCTGGGCGAGCGCCGGAACAACCGGGGTTCGGACCTGTCCGGCGGCGAGCAGCAGATGCTGGCCCTGGCCCGCGCGCTGCTCGGTTCGCCGAGTGTGCTGCTGCTCGACGAGCCGACCGAGGGCCTGGCCCCGGCTCTGGTCCGCCAGGTCCACGAGCTGGTGACCACGCTGGCCGACGAGGGCATCGCCGTCCTGCTGGTGTCGCCGAGTCCGGCCCAGGCGGCCGAGTGCGCGCACACGCTGACGGTGCTGACGTCGGGGCGGGTGGGACTGCGGCTGGACGGGGCGGAGGCCCGTACGGACCCCACCGCGCTGCACGCCGCGCTCGAACTCGCGCCGACGCCGGCCTGACGGGCGCGGCGCGCGCGGAACGCGGAGGGGGGCGGTGACCGGGTTCCGGTCACCGCCCCCCTCCGCGTCCGGCGCTACTTGACCTTGAGGCTGTGGCCGCCGAAGCCGCTGCTGCGGTCGGAGCCGCTGTTCTGGTCCTGCCACCAGGCGTCGAACTCCGGCTGGCCCATGGCGGACCAGTCCGGGGTGTTCTCGACCTGGGTGCT
Source organism: Streptomyces sp. ATexAB-D23 (assembly GCF_000373645.1). Taxonomy (GTDB): domain Bacteria; phylum Actinomycetota; class Actinomycetes; order Streptomycetales; family Streptomycetaceae; genus Streptomyces; species Streptomyces castrisilvae. The sequence goes on from NZ_KB892022.1 coordinate 18,087, forward strand.
GCCCATCCGGCGGGCGAGGGTGACCATGGCGGAGCCGACCGCGCCCCGGCCGCTGTCGTACCGCTCCAGCACGTCCTTCCAGCTGTCCCCGGCGATCCAGGCGGCCTCCAGGGCGGTGGCGTCCTGGAGCGCCTTCACGCTGCCGGCGCCGACGTGCGGCCGGGCGACGCTGGCGGCGTCGCCGACGAGCGCCATGCGCCCCGAGGTGTAGTGCGGGACGGCCAGATCGTAGATGGGCTGTATGAAAGTGGTCTCGGCGGGCGTGCCGAGGACCTTGGCCGCCCAGAATGGCGGAAAGTTTTCGGCGACCAGGGTGCGCAGGTGGTCGGTGAGCTCGGAATTGAGGCGGCCGGGCGGCAGCGAGGTGGGGGTGCGCAGGTCGGGGTGGAGGCCGTCGGTCTGCGGGGGCGCGGTGTAGAGCACCCAGTTGAGGCGGTGGCCGCCGGTGCCGTCCGGGATCCGGTAGATCATGCAGTGGCCGCCGGGGAAGACGATGTTGTGCGCGTCGAGGCCGTCCGAGGGCAGCCCCTCGATGTCCGCCGACGCGCCCCGCCAGCCGATGTAGCCGGCGTACTCGGCGCTGACCCCGGGGAACATGGCCTCGCGGACCACCGAACGGTATCCGTCGGCCCCGATGACCAGGTCGAAGTGCTCCTCGTGCCCGTCGGCGAGCCGCAGCGTCGCCCCCTCGTCGTCGGGCCGCACGGCGCTGACGACGGCGCCGGAGCGGTAGTCGACGTCCTCGGGCACCCGGCGGCGCAGCTCGCTCCAGAGCGAGCCCCAGTTGTAGGCGCGGAAGGGGAACGGCTGTTCGCCGATGGCCCGGCCGTTGGCGGCTTCGCCATCGCGTACGCTCCAGACCCGCCGGGTCAGCGGGGCCCAGGGCATCTCGGGGGCGACGTATCCGGCGTCCTTCAGCTCGTTGTAGCGGTCGCTCTGCAGGGCGATTCCGACGCCCCGGTCCCGGAGTTCGGCGTCGGCGCGTTCGAAGACGGTGACCCTCTCCGCGCCTCCGCGCGTCGCTGCCAGGGCCGTGGCACACCCCGCTATGCTCCCGCCGACCACGGCGATGCTGCCTCCACGCATGTCTGGCTCTCCACTCACTTGATGTCCCGAAATGCCCGCACGGCCGCTTCACCGCCGGACGGCTTTTCGGAAGTTCGCTTGCATTGCCGCTGGTTGGCCCGTTCCTTTCGGTCGGGGCTCGAACGGAATCCTATCGAGGGGTGCCCAACGGGCGGACGTCGCAGGTGATTCCGTTTCTTTTCGTTGCGGACTCTCTGTCAGACTCCGGTTCCTGTGCGCTCGTTGACTGTTTCGGATTAGGGTTCTGTCATGTCCCCCTCGCCGGTCAGATGCTCAGAACACCGCGCGCCGGCCGGCTCCGGCGTCGGCCCGGACCCGCTGCGAAGACGCCTCGCCGTTCCCGTCCGCAACTGATCGAGGGCGCGCCCCGAGCGATGCGCCCCCTTCCCCGGGCGGCCGTGCCGAGCGCGGCCAGATCCCGGGAGTCCGGGCACTACGGAGTACAGACACGATGCGACACGCCCCCGGCAGCGGGTGCTTCGGCCTCGACGGCCCGCGGACCGGCACGGCCGCCCGACAGGCCCCGGCCGCAGGAACCGTCCCCCTGATTCTCGCGAGGACCCGATGACCGAACTGATACTGATCCTGCTCGCGTCGGCGGCCGGTGCCGGCGTATCGCTCCACTTCCTGCGCCGGGCACGCGCCGAGAAGCGGCGGGCGGACGAGTCGCAGCAGCAGCGCGAGCAGCTCGCGCAGCAGTTGCGGGCCGCCGAGCAGTTCGTCGCGTACATCGCGCAGACCGTCGTCCAGGCGGCCGCCTCGGAGGCGCAGACCGGGCGTCCCTACCAGCTCGACCCGGCGGTTCCGCCGCAGCTGGCGCACACGCAGCTCGCCAACGGGCTGAGCGCGCTGGCCAACCAGGTGCGCTCCGCCATCACCATGACGAGCCGGCTCGCGCAGAACGCGGCGGAGGAACAGCTCGCCCAGGTCTGGTCGGAGACGGAGCGTCAGGTCGCCCAGGCCCGTCAGGAGTCGGTGGACGTGGCGCGCGCGGCGGTCCGCGCATTCGCCTCCAGCACGGTGCACCGCGCGGCGAAGCTGAGCAGCACGATCAGCGCCGGTGTACGCCGCCATGTCTCGGACGAGGCGTACGCGACGCTGGTCGAGATGGATCATCTGGCCCAGCAGATGCTGCTCACCGCGTCCGGGTACGGCGTCCTGGCCGGTGACAAGCTGTCGCGCCGCTGGCCGGCCACCACGCTCACCGATGTCGTGCGCACCGCCATGGGCCGGGTCGAGGGCTACCAGCGCGTCCAGCACACGGACCTGGAGTCCTTCGCCGTGCGCAGCCGGGCCGTGGAGGCGGTCGTCCACGCCCTGGCCGTGCTGCTGGACAACGCCCTGCGCTACTCGCCGCCCAACGCCCGGGTGCACGTCTCCCTGGAGCACGGGGCGAACGCGGCGTTCCTGGTGGTGGACGACGCCGGTCTCCGGATGGAGGACGAGCGGCTGACCTGGGCCCGGGAGGTGATGTCCGGCGAGCAGCGGGACGACATCACCCGGCTGGGCGCCTACCCGCAGACGGGTCTGCGCGTCGCCTCGGTCCTCGCCCACCAGTACGGCTTCCGGGTGGAGCTGACGGCGCCGAACCTGTACGGCGGCACGCGCGCGATCATCGTGCTCCCGCAGGAGCTGCTGACGACGCCCGGCCCTTCCCGGCCGGTTCCGGCGCAGACGGTGCCCGTGGCCCGTCCGGCGGCCGTCCCGCCGGCGCCCCTACCCGCCCTGCTGACGGAGCCGGAGCCGGAGCCCATGACCCCGGCCACGCCCGAGCCGGTCGCGGAGCCCGCGTGGGCACGGACCGAGGAGCCGGCACCCACCCCCGAGCCCGCACCCGCACCCGAGCCCGACCCGCGGCCCGGGTCCCGGCCGGCGCAGACGACCACGGCCAGCGGACTCACCGTCCGCCGGCGCGGCGAGCGGCCCGCAGCGGCCCGGTCCGGGCCCGAACCGGTGGTGGAGCCGGGCAGGCCCGCGGTGGCCGCCGCGTGGATGGCGGGCAGCCGCCGCAGCCGGGACAACCAGAACCCCCCTCGTACGGACGAAGGACGTTGATCATGTCGGACACGCACGCGAACACCCTGGGCTGGCTGCTGGACGAGGCGCTCGGATCGGTGGACGGCGTCCGGTACGCCGTGCTGATGAGCGGCGACGGTCTGCTCAAGGCCCGGACCCGCACCATCAGCCAGGAGGACGGCGAGAAGCTGGCCGCGCTGACCGCCTCGCTGCGCGCGTCGGGCCGCGCGTGGGACGAGTTCACCGGCGGGCAGGGCGTACGCCAGCAGCTGATCGAGTCCGTTTCCACGATCGGGCTGACGACCGCGGCGGGGCAGCACACGATGCTCTCGGTGGTCACGACGGGACCGCACGCCGACGTCGGTCTGATCAGCCACCACATGGCCCTGCTCGTCGTCCGCCTCGGCGAGCAGCTCGGCACGCGGGAACGCACCCCGGTCCTCCAGCCGGACGGGGGCCCCGCCGCATGAGCGGACCACGGCACGATCCGGACATGGTCCGGCCCTACGTCCGTACGGGCGGGCGAGTCCGCCCGGACCGGGACGTACGCCTGGAGAGCGTGGTCGTCGCCGCGTCCGGCCCGGTCGGCGAGCTGGGGCCCGACGCTCGGCGGGTGATGAGCCTGTTCGCGGTGGGCCGGGGCGGTCTCGCCGTCGCCGACATCGCCGCGGCGCTCCAGCTGCCGCCCTCCACCGTCCGGATCATCGTGTCCTCCCTCATGGACAGCGGCCATCTGGCCAGTCCGGCCCCGGCCGTCGACGACCAGCCCGAGAACGACCTCCTGCAGAAGGTGCTTGATGGACTGCGAGAACTGGTCTGACTCACCGAACGGCGTCTCGTACGTACCGTCCACGGTGACCCAGTCCGCCAAAATCGTGATCGCCGGCGGTTTCGGCGTCGGAAAGACGACCTTCATCGGCAGCGTCTCGGAGGTCAGGCCGCTGCGGATGGAGGAGCCGATCACCCAGGACAGCGTCGGGATCGACGATCTGCGCGGTGCGCCGGACAAGACCACGACGACCGTGGGCATGGACTTCGGCCGCATCCACCTGGCCGGCGGCGCCCTCGCCCTGTACCTGTTCGGGCTGCCCGGACAGGCCCGCTTCCAGCCGCTGTGGGAGGACCTGGCGCACGGCGCCCTGGGCTGCCTGGTCCTGGCCGACACCCGGGACCTGGACGCGAGCCACGAGGCGCTGGGGCTGCTGGAGGACCAGGGCATCCCGTACGCGGTCGCGATCAACGTCTTTCCCGGCGCCCCCGAGTACGGCATCCCCGAGATCCGTGAGGCCCTCGCCCTGGACCCGGCGACTCCTCTGACCACCTGCGACGCACGGGACCGTACCTCCTGTGTGTACGCCCTGATCACGCTCACGGAATACCTCGCCTCGCACCGCGCGGCCCTCGCCCTGGAGCCCATGCCATGACCTCCCCCAGCAGCACCGTGTCGTCGGCCCGGCCGGGCCGGGTCGCCCTGTACGAACCGGAGTTCGCCGCCGACCCGCACGCCGCGTACGCGCGGATGCGGGCGGCGTACGGCGCCCTGGTGCCCGTCGACCTGTCCCCGGGCGTCCCGGCGACACTGGTGATCGGCTACTTCCAGGCCCGGCGCATCCTCAACGACCCGCTCTACTTCCCGCATGACCCGCGCGTCTGGCAGGAGCAGGTGCCGGCCTCGTGCCCGGTGCGGCCGATGATGGAGTGGCGGCCCAACGCGCTGCGCAGCGGTGGCACCGCACACGCCCGCTACCGTTCCGCCAACACCGCCGCCATCGACGCCGTCGACCAGCACGAGCTGCGGGCCCGGGTGGAGAAGCTGGCCGAGGACGCCATCGGGGACTTCATCACCGCGGGCAGCGCCGATCTGCTCACCCAGTACGCCTGGCCGATCGCCTTCCGCGTCCTGAGCTCACTGCTCGGCTGCCCGGACGAGATCGGGGCGCGCATCGCCGACGGGATGTCGCGCATCTTCGAGGCCACCGACGCCCAGCGGGGCAACGAGATCCTCGGCCAGGCCGTCGCCGACCTCGTCGCCCTGCGCCGGCGCCACCCCGCCGACGACATCACCTCCCGGCTCGTCACCCACCCGGCGCAGCTGACCGACGAGGAGATGGGGCACCAGCTGGTCACCTTGTACGGGGCGGGCATCGAGCCGCTGACCAACCTCATCGCCAACACCCAGCTGAAGATCCTCACCGACGAGGAGTTCTCCGCCGGGCTGCACGCGGGGCAGTCCACCGTGCGGGACGCGCTCGACACCGTCCTGTACACGGACCCGCCGATGGCGAACTACTGCATCACCTACCCGCCCTACCCGGCGGACATCGACGGGGTGCTCCTCCCGGCCCACCAGCCGGTCCTCATCTCCATGGCCGCCTGCAACAACGACCCGGCGATCGCGCAGTCGCCGGGCGGCATCGCGGGCAACCGCGCCCATCTGGCCTGGAGCATCGGCCCGCACAACTGCCCGGCCCGCTCCCACGCGTATCTCATCGCGGAGACCGCGGTCACCTGTCTGCTGGACGCCCTGCCCGAGATGGACCTCGCCGTTCCTGCCGCCGAACTGCGCTGGCGGCCGGGCCCCTTCCACCGCGCGCTGGAATCCCTGCCCATCGTGTTCACCGCCTCCCACTGAAGGAAGACACCATGACCGAGCAGTCGATCCTCGTCCTCGACCCCGCAGGCACCGACCGCCACGCCGAGTACCGGGCGCTGCGCGAGCGCGGCCCCGCCACCAGGGTGGACGTCCTCGGGGTGACCGCGTGGTCGATCACGGAACCGGCGCTCCTCAAGGAGCTCCTGACGAGCTCCCAGGTCTCCAAGGACGCCCGCGCCCACTGGCCGGCCTTCGCCGAGACGGTGGCCACCTGGCCGCTCGCCCTGTGGGTCGCCGTGAACAACATGTTCACCGCGTACGGCGGTGACCACCGCCGGCTGCGCCGGATGATAGCGCCCGCCTTCAGCGCCCGCCGCGTCCAGGACCTGCGCGTCTCCATCGAGAAGGTCGTCTCCGAACTCCTCGACGGCCTCGAAGCGCAGCCGTCCGGCGAGGCGGTCGACCTGCGCACGCACCTCGCCTACCCGCTGCCGATAGCCGTGATCGGCCGCCTCATGGGCGTCCCCGACGACCAGCTCGACGGCTTCCGCGCCGTGGTCGACGGGGTCTTCGACACCACTCTCACCGTCGAGCAGGCCACCGCCAACACGGCCGGTCTGTACCAGGCGCTGGACCAGCTCATCGACTCCAAGCGCGCCCGGCCGGGCGACGACATGACCTCGCTCCTGCTGGCCACCCGCGACGAGGAGGGCGACGGCGGCAGCCTCACCGCCGAGGAGCTGCGCGACACCCTGCTCCTGATGATCTCCGCCGGTTACGACACCACGGTCAACGTGATCGACCAGGCCATCACCGCCCTGCTGACCCGTCCCGAGCAGCTCGCCCACCTGCGCGCCGGCCGCGCCGGCTGGAACGACGTGGTCGAGGAGACCCTGCGCCACGAGCCGGCCGTCAAGCACGTGCCGCTGCGCTACGCGCTGTCCGACATCCCGCTGCCCGACGGACGGACGATCGCCAAGGGCGAGGCGATCCTCGCCTCGTACGCCGTCGCCAACCGCCACCCGGACTGGCACGGCGCCACCGCCGACGACTTCGACCTCACCCGCCCGGCCAAGGACCACCTGGCCTTCGGCCACGGCGTCCACTTCTGCCTCGGCGCCCCGCTCGCCCGTCTGGAGATCGCCACGGCCCTCCAGCAGCTCTTCGACCGCTTCCCCGGCATCGAACTCGCCGTGCCCGCGGCCGATCTGCTTCCCCTGCCCTCCCTGATCAGCAACGGCCACCAGACCCTGCCGGTCCGGCTCCGCCCGGCCACGGACTGATCCGCACCGGCACGCGCGGATACGGACGGCGGCCCGCTCGGGGGAGGCGCGGGCCGCCGTCCGTATCCGTACTCGCCCGGAGGCCTACCGCTCCGGCGCCGTGACGAACGGCAGCACCAGCCGCGACGGGTGGTCGGCGTCCCGGTAGATCTTGTGGGTGACGGGGCTGCCGACCGGGAGGTGGAAGGCGTCCGGGGGGAGCAGGGCGTTGTGGGCGTCGGACAGCGGCTCGTTGTTGGACAGCTCCGCGACCAGCCGGTGGCCGGGCAGGAAGGCCGCCGCGAACGGGTACACGCGGAGCACGTACTCCTCGATCACGCCCGGCTCGACGGGTACCGCGCGGGTGTGCGGGTGGTGGGGGTCGCCGTCGGTGGTGCGGGACGCGTCGAGTTCACGGTGCGAGGCCTTGAGGTAGGCGGTCGTGATGAGCTGCCGTTCGCCGGTGGGGGCCTCGTCCCAGAGGCGGAGGATGAAGTTGGTGTCGCTCCGGTCGATCTCCGCGAAGAGGTGGGCCGCGCCCTGGCCGATCATCTCGGTGGGCTCGGTGAAGGGCGCGGTGCGCCAGGTGAGGATCTCCACCTTGTCGGTCACCGTCAGCGGCGCCTGGTAGAAGCCGTCGGGCGCGGCGTGCTCGGGGCCCATCGGTTCGGGATCGTGGGCGAGGGCGTGCCGGGGGCGCAGGTAGAGGGGGCGGTGCTCGACCGGCTTCGGGGGCCACTGCCCGGCGGTGACCGTCTCGCGTGAGCCCTCGACGTGGACGCTGACGGCCGGCTCGTCCATGACGCCGTTGTCGATGCCCTTGAGCCAGTACTCGTACCAGCGGAACATCTTGTCGTGCTCCTCGACGAAGGGGCGCGACTGCATAGGGGGGTAGGGGCCGATGTCGAGTTTCTTGGGGCCCTTCAGCGCCTTGTACAGCTCGATCGTGCCGTCCATGGTCCAGCCCCGGCCCTGGTCGATCTGGAGCCAGACAGGGATGTCGATGCGGGGGGCGAGCGTGATGGGGTTGCGTTCCTCGTACCACTCGCCGTCGAGGTCGTTCATCACGATGTCGAACCAGGCCTCGTGGTTCTTCGGGTAGTTCAGTACGTGGAAGAGGTTGGGCCAGGCCGCCACGTCAGGGTCGCGCAGCCGGGCGGCGACCCGCTCCCGCAGTTCCTCGGGGGAATACGTCTCCAGCATGCGGGACTTGACCCGGTCGGTGAAGGCCCAGCCGGAGTCGCCGCCGCGGCCCTCGCGGGCGGCGCGCGGCATGAACCACATGACGCCGCCGTGGTAGGTGGTCTCGTAGAAGTCGAAGTGGCCCCCGCTGACGAAGATCGCCTTGAGGCTCGGCGGCCGCTCGGCCGCCGCGAGGACCTGCATCGAGCCGAAGTAGGAGATGCCGATCATGCCGACGTTCCCGTCGCACCACGGCTGCGCGGCGACCCACTCGATGAAGTCGTGGGCGTCCTCTCCGAGCGGGACGCCGCCGGCGTTGTAGTTGCCGATGTGCTCGCCCCCGGAGGCTCCGGAGCCGCGCAGGTCGCCGATGACGTGGACGTAGTCCTCCGCGACGACGCGGGCGATGTCGCCCGCCTCGATGCAGCCGTCCCACATCGGGCTGGGGCGCCGCTGCGGCGGGGTGGTGAGGGCGAGGGCCTGGAGTTCCTTGCCGTACGGGCTGAGCGCCACGAGGGCGGGGCGGGGTCTGTCGTCGGGGCCGCTGTAGGTGTCGGCCGCCAGGGTGACGCCGTCGCGCATCGGGACCCGCAGGTCCTTGCGGACGGCGATCCGCTGCCCGCCCGCGCGGATCGTCCGGAAGTCGGTCATGAGGAGGAACTCCTGTCCTGCGAAGCCGCGTCGTGCTGGGTGCGGTAGCCGTGCATGGAGGTGAAGAACGGCGAGGGTTCGAGCGTGGGGTCGCCGGTGTAGCCGAGTTCCCCGGCGGCGGGGGCGAACGGCGAGTACGGGGAGTCGGTGTCCCGCAGCCCGGCCGCCAGGCAGCCGCGGGCGGCCGCGCCGACGCGGCCCTCGGCGGCGAGGCTCTGCTCCAGGGCCTCCTCGGCCGCCGCCGCGTCCAGTTCGACGCCGTACGCGGTGCCGTCGGCCCTGCGGTAGGGGTGGCCGAGGTAGAGGTGGCGCGGGCGGATCTCGTCGCGCAGGTACGTCAGGCTCGCGCGGTAGGCCGCCGGGTCGGTGTAGCCGGGGAAGCCGTTGGCGGCGCCGTGGACCTGCACCGCGTCGCCGGTGAACACCGCGCGCTGCCCGTCGAGGACGTAGGCGACCGATCCGGGGGTGTGGCCCGGGACCGCGTGCACCGACACGGTGACGTCCCCGCCGAGTGAGAGGGTCTCGCCGCCCCTGACGAGCACGGTGGGCTCCATCTCGCCGGAGATGACGGCGTGCGTCGCGGCCCTCACCTTCGCCTCGCCCTCGGGGTCGTTCAGATACCGGCCGCGCCCCGCGAGGTAGTCGTCGGCGTGGGCCCGCCGGGAGCGGAGCATCGGGGCGTCGGCCTCGTGGATCACCACCCGTGCGCGCCGCCCGGTCATCTCCCACAGGGCGAACGCCCCGCCGATGTGGTCGATGTGACCGTGGGTCAGCAGTATCCAGCGCACGTCCTCGATGCGGCGTCCGATCGCTTCGAGCGCGGGCGCCATGCCCTCGGCGGGCGAGGTGGCGATGCCGGTGTCGACGACGGCCGGTTCGGGTGCGTCGATGTAGAAGCTGTAGAGACCGAACCGGCCCCAGGGCGAGACCAGCGGGTGGACGTCGGCTGCGTGCGTCGTCATGGCTCTCTTTCCGTGCTCGTACGCGGGCGGGCGGGTCAGTCCCGGCCGAGGAATTCCCGGGTCTCGGCGAAGACCTCGTGGTACTCCGGGATCCACGAGAAGTGCTGGACGAATCCGTGCCCGGCGCCCTCGTACCTGCTCACCACGGCCGGCACTCCGGCGCTCCGGAGCCGCCGTCCGTAGAGTTCGCCCTCGTCGCGCAGCGGGTCGTGCTCGGCGGTGACGACGAGGGCGGGCGGCAGCCCGGTCAGGTCGGTCCGCCTGATCGGCGAGACGCGCGGGTCGGCGGGGTCGGCGCCGCTGTCGACGTAGAAGGCGTTGAACGGCTTCAGGGCCGCCGTCTCCATGCCGTAGCCCACCGCGTTCTCGCGCAGCGAGCCGTAGCGGTCGGTGTCGAAGTCCAGGTCGAGCGAGGGGTAGTAGAGGACCTGGTGGGTGATCCGGTCGAAGCCGTCGTCGTGGGCCAGGGCGGCGACGGCGGCGACGAACGTGCCGCCGGAGCTGTCCCCGGCCAGGGCCAGCGTCGTGCCGTCCCAGGCCAGGCCCGTGTCGTCGCCCGCGGCCCAGCGCACCACCGCGTAGCAGTCCTCCAGGCCGGCCGGGAAGGCCGCTTCGGGGGCGCGGCGGTAGCCGACGGAGATGACCTTGAGGCCGGTCTCCTTCGCGAGGGAGCGCGCGATGTGGTCGTGGGTCTCCAGGCTGCCGAGGAAGAACGCGCCGCCGTGGAAGTAGACCAGGACGCCGTGGCTCCCGGACGCGGCCGGGGTGTAGATCCGGACGGGTACGCCGCCCGTCGCGGCCGGCACGGTGACGTCCTCGACCGAGTGGAGCGGGAGGCGTTCGGCGGGGGGCGCGACGTGCGCCTCTTCGGCGGCGCGCATGGCGGCCGGGTCGAGCGGGCCTTCGGGCGGGGCGGGCAGGCGGGCGAGGAAGCCGGCGATCTCGGGGTGCAGTGCCATGGTTCAGCCCTTCGTCGTGGTGGTCGAGGGCCGCTGGCCGGGGAAGACCTCTTCGATCTCGTCCGCGGTCCAGCCCTGGCGCGAGACCGCCTGGAGCTGGTCGGTGACCGGTTTGCGGGTGGCCTGGAACAGGGCCAGCGCCTCCTTCACCGAGTCCGCGTCGCGCAGGGCGTCGGCGAGTGCCCCGGCGTCCTCGACGGCCGAGTTCGCGCCCTGGCCCTGGTGGTGCAGCATCGAGTGGGCCGCGTCGCCGACGAGGACGACGGAGTCGGAGTGCCAGGTGTCGACCGGGTCGATGTCGTAGACGGCCCGGATGTTGACGGTGTCCATGTCGAGGTTGCGTGTGATGTCCACCAGGCGCTCGTCGAAGCCGCGCACCGTCGCCAGGATGTCGTCCTTGGTGACCTCCGGCACCCAGGTGCCGTCCGGGCACAGGGCGGTGATGTCGAAGGAGACCTGGTCGCGGTGGCGCAGCGGCAGCAGGTAGATCTTCGTGCCGCGGCCGATGTACATCCGCAGGTCGTCGTCGGTGACCATGCCGTGGGCGTCGGACAGCGGGATGACCGCGCGGTAGGCGTGCTCGCCGGAGAAGACCGGTTCCCTGTCGCTGAACAGCTGCCGCCGGACGACCGATTTGATGCCGTCGGCCCCGATGACCAGGTCGGCCTCGGCGCGTGCGCCGTTGGCGAAGGTGAGGGCGGCGCGGTCGCCGTGGTCCCGGACGGTCTCCAGCTTGTGGCCGAGGTGGACCATGCCTTCGGGGAGGACGCCGAGCAGCGCGTCGATGAAGTCCCCGCGGTGGATGAGGTGGGTGTGGGTCTGCTCGCCCTCGGCCGGCCAGGTCTCCTTCATGATCGGGTCACCGGTGGGGCCGAGGATCTCGAAGTGCTCGCTGGGCGAGCTGACCGCCGCGATGGCGTCGAAGATCCCCCACTGGCGGAAGCGGTTCATGGTGGAGGGGCGCAGGCCGATGCCGGCGCCGGCCTCCCGGATCTGGTTCGCCTGCTCGTACACGTCTACGTGCGCGCCGAGCAGGCTCAGCGCCTTGGCCGCCGCCGCGCCGCCGTACCCCGCTCCGACGACGGCGATCTTCAGGTTCTTCAGGTCTGAGAGTTGCATGGTGGTTCTCTCTACTTCTGGATGGTCAGGAAGCCGGCGGGGTTGTCGACGAAGATCGTCTTGATGTCGGCCTCGTCGAGGCCGGCGGCGCGCAGGTCGGGGATCAGGTCCTCGAAGATGTAGTTGACGGTGTGGCCCTTCACGCCCGGCCAGCCCAGCGGGCTGCAGTTGGCGTCGGCGGAGGCGAGGACCTGGCCGATCCGGCCGTCGCCGATGAACCGCAGGAAGTGGTCGAGCCGTTCCTGCCGGGGCCGGGCCCAGAACGGCGGGTCCGGCAGCTCCGTCTCGTAGCCGAAGGTGTCGAAGCCGATGCGGCCGCCCTGCTCGGCGATCCACACGTCGCGGGTCTTGTCGGCGTTCACCCCGTCGTCCACGTGCCCGAACAGGACCCGGTCCAGCGGCAGGCCCTCCTCGGCGAAGATCGCGACGGCGTTCTCGGCGTCGATGGCGAGGTGGGTCAGGATCGGCACGCCGGTGGTGAGCGCGGCGCGGGCGGCGGCGCGGTAGATGCGCTTGTCCAGGTCCGTCATGCGGCCGCCTCGGCTCACCCCGACCTTGATGACTCCGGCGAGGCTGCCGGTGGAGCCGATGCCGACGGTGATCTCGTGGACGAACTGCCGGGTCAGGTAGTCGACGCCGGCCCGTGCGAAGTGCGGCAGCGCGGTGTCGCCGCCGACGAAGCCGGTGCAGGCGACGATGTGTACGCCGGTCTTCGCGGAGAGCGACTTGTAGTAGTCGACGTCCCGGCCGTTGCAGATGCCGGTGGCGTCGACGAAGGTCCCGCCTCCGTACTCGTGGAAGCGCCGGAGCTTGGGCACGGTCTCCTCGTACCGCTCCTCGGGCGTCTTCCACCACCGCGTGTCCAGCTCCGAGCCGGGCATGCCGTAGCCGATGTGCTCGTGGACGGCGACGAGTCCCAGCTCCTCGGCCGGGACGGGCCCCAGGACGGTGTTCACTCTCGACACAACACTCACCTTTGAGTAAGAGACTTGATGGTCGTGCGCGGCTGCGCGTTCAGCGCACCGTCAGCAGGGCGCGCGGGTTCTCCACGAGAATCCGCCGGGTGTCCTCGGGCTCCAGTCCCTGTCCCGCGAGGAGCGGGACGAAGGTGGTCAGGACGTAGCTGTACGGAAGGCCGTTGCCCGGGTGGCCCTTCGCGACCCCGGTCGCGCTGCTGGAGAGCAGGATCCGGTCGCCGAAGCCGGCCCGGACGAGGCCGGCGACCTGTGCGGCCCGTTCGGCGTCGGTGAGGTGGGCCTCGTCGTGGACGCCGACGTGGTCCAGGGCCACGTACGCGCCCCGGCGGGCGATGTCGTGGGCCGCGCCGGGCGCGGCGTCGCGGCGGTCGAGTCCGGCGACGACGACGCGGTCGGCGGGCAGCTTCTCGTCCAGGGCGATGCCGAGATCGTGGACCGCGTCGCCGCCGAAGCGCAGGGAGAGCGGGACGCCGGTGGTGAGGGCGGTCCTGGCCGCGCCGCGCAGCAGGCTCTCGTCGGTGGCGGTCAGGCCGGCCGGGGTCGCGGTGGTGGCCACCAGGCCGGCGGCGCCGCGCCGCTCCACGCGGGGCACGACCATGCCCTCGGTGACTTCCCGGGTGAACAGCTCGGCGAACTTCTCGGCCGGCCACGGCGTCGGCGGGTTGGTCTGCGGGGTGAGGAAGTAGCCGCCGAGCAGTTCCTCCGGGCCCTGTCCCGTGGAGGCGACGATGTGGACGCCGGTCGTCCGGGACAGCGACTCGTACAGCGGGACGTCGCGGCCGTGGAACATGCCGGTGCTGTCGACGATCGTGCCGCCGCCGTGGGCGCGGAAGTCCCGCAGCTTCGCGGCCAGGGTCTCGAAGATCCCGGCGCGGTCGAAGGTGATGTCGAAGGCGTGCTCCGCGCCCGGCACCACCGACAGCAGTGCCTCGTGGACCGAGACGACACCCAGTTCCTCCGCCGGCACGGGGCCGAGGACGGTGTTCACGGTGTTGCTCTTGACGCTCATGCCTGCCCTCACATGTACGGGTGGGGTGCTCAAGCACCCTGTGGCTGCAAGCACGGTAGCCATTTGCTTTACATGCCGTCAATGAATTCGACATCGCGAAAAAATAATGTACTGAGAGTTGCCCGGATCTCACCCGAATGCCTTTTCCGGGCCGGCCGGAGTCTTTTCGGGGCATGCCGAAAACCCTCGCGGCGCTGCCTGCGCGGGGCGGGTCGGACCTGTACGGAACAGGTCACACGGGGGAGGTCAGCTCAGCAGCCGGGACCAGCTGGCGCCGAGCTCGTCGAGCATCTGCGCCTGCGTCAGCTTCCAGTCGGCGCGGCCCCAGTTCTGGGCCACGTAGTCCAGCTGAGCCATCGCCAGGACACCCCGGAAATGGCGCTGGTGGGGCTCCAGCCGGCCGGCCCTGGACAAGCCGTCCTCGATGTCGCTGATGGCCTCTTCCATCCAGCGCTCGACCAGGTCGGTGAGGTCCGGGTCGACCACCGCGGCGTCACGCCCGATCCGGATGATGGGACGGATCTCCGGCCAGCTCTCGGCGGTACGCCGGAGCCACGCCATGATCGCCTCCGGGGAGCCGTCGGCGACCGTGGCGACGAGGTCCTGGGCCGTGGAGCCGTGCTCCGCGGAGCCGACGCGCTGCAAGGCATCGTTCAGCTGCTCGTCGATGAGCGCCTTCATCAGATCGCTGCGGGAGGGGAAGTACGCGTAGAAGGTCACCCGTGTGGTGCCGGCCGCCGTCGCGATGTCGTCGACGGTGGTGGCGGCGTACCCCTTGGACTTGAAGAGTCCGAGTCCCGACTCCAGCAGGAGACGGCGGGTCATCCGCTTCTGGGCCTCACGAAGGTTCGCCATGCCCGGATCCTAACGCGGTGGTGTACGCCGTACGGGCACCCCGCCTCCGTACGTTACGCGGCGCGTTCGTCCCTGACATCGCGTAAAACCGGCAGGTCATCCGAGCAGGTCGACCTCCAGCCGCTCCCGCAGCTCCGCGACCGTGGTGCCGTACGTCTCCAGGACCCGCACCCCGTCCGGCCCCGGGGCGAAGATCCCGTGGTCGGTGTAGACGAGGGCGACACAGCCGGTGCCGGTGAGCGGGCAGGTGCAGTCGGGCACGAGTTTGGGGGCGCCGTCGCGGGTGAAGAGCCTCATCATCACCAGCACCCGCCGGGCTCCCACGGCGAGGTCCATCGCACCGCCGACGGCCGGTACGGCGTCGGGGTCCCCGGTGTGCCAGTTGGCCAGATCGCCCCGCGCCGAGACCTGGAAGGCGCCGAGCACGCACACGTCCAGATGACCGCCGCGCATCATCGCGAAGGAGTCGGCGTGGTGGAAGTACGCCGCCCCGGGAAGCTCGGTGACCGGCACCTTCCCGGCGTTGGTGAGGTCGGGGTCGATGGCGTCGCCCACCGCGGCCGGCCCCATGCCGAGCATGCCGTTCTCGGTGTGCAGGACGATCCCCGCGTCCGCCGGCAGGTGCTCGGCGACCCGGGTGGGCTGCCCGATGCCGAGATTGACGTAGGAGCCGGGCTCGATGTCGCGGGCGATGCGCGCGGCCAGCTCGTCGGTGGTGAGCGGGCCCCGGCCGGTGTGCTCGACAGCGGCGGGGGCGGTGGGGGCGGCCGTCATCAGCGGGCTCCTTGCACGGTCAGTCGTCGGGCCTCGGCCCGCACGAGACGGTCGACGTAGATGCCGGGCGTGACCACGGACTCGGGGTCGATCCGCCCGGCGGGCACGATGTCGGTGACCTGGGCGACGACCGTCGTGGCGGCGGTGGCCATCACCGGGCCGAAGTTGCGGGCGGTCTTCCGGTAGACGAGGTTGCCCAGGGTGTCCGCGCGGTGCGCCGCGATCAGGGCCACGTCCCCCTTCACCGGGAACTCCAGCACGTGGGCGCGCCCGTCGATCTCCCGGGTCTCCTTGCCCTCGGCCAGCGGCGTGCCGGCCCCGACCGGGCAGTAGAACGCGCCGATACCGGCCCCGGCGGCCCGCATGCGTTCGGCGAGGGTGCCCTGCGGCACGACCTCCAGCCGGACGCGGCCCGCCCGGTACAGCGCGTCGAACACGTAGGAGTCGCTCTGCCGGGGGAAGGAGCAGATCACCTTGCTCACCCGGCCGGCCGCCAGCAGCGCGGCCAGGCCCACGTCCCCGTTGCCGGCGTTGTTGGACACGATGGTCAGGTCGCCCGCGCCCTGCCGGATCAGCGCGTCGATGAGGTCGAACGGCATCCCCGCCAGGCCGAAGCCGCCCACCAGGACCGTCGAACCGTCCTCGATGCCCGCCACGGCCTCGTCGGCCGTCGCGGCGATGGCCGTCCTCATCGGGCGTCCACCCCCGCGAGGGGGGCCGGGGCCGAGGAGAGCGGGATCGGGGTGAACATCGCCGGTTCCTCGTCGGGGGTCAGCGCGGTGGGACCGTACACCCAGTCGGTGAAGCCGTAGTCGTCGGTGGCCAGGTCCCGCATGACCGCGTTGCGCCGCAGCCGCTGCTCGCCGTCCAGGTGCCACAGCTCGCCCCAGTCGCGGGCGGTGGACTGCACCCGGCGGCAGTGCTCGACGCGCACCGCCTCGTAGGAGGCGAGCACGGCGTCCCAGTCCGGTGCTCCGCCGGCCCCGCCCGACTGCCGGGCGACGTGCTCGGCGAAGACCCAGCCGTCCTCGATGGCCATGACCGCGCCCTGCGCCATGTACTGGAGGGGCGGATGGGCGGCGTCGCCGAGCAGCGCGATCCGGCCGTGCACCCAGGTCTCGACCGGGTCCCGGTCGAGCATCTGCCACCAGCGGTCCCGCCACATGAGCGGGATGCCCTTGCGTACGGGGTCGCAGGTGGCCGCGAAGGCCGCGTCCAGCTCGTCCGGCGTCCCCCAGTCCTCCTGGCCCGCCACCGCCTTCGGCGACCGGAACACGGCGACCTGGTTGAACATCTCGCCGCCCCGCAGGGCGTACTGCACGAAGTGGCAGCGGGGGCCGACGTACACGGTGACGTCCTTCTCCGCGATGCCGTTGTCGCGCACCCGGCCGATCGGGACGGCCGCCCGGTAGGCGACGTAGTCGGAGCTGACCACGTCGTCACCGACCAGCTCGCGCCGGGCCACCGAGTGGAGCCCGTCGGCGGCGACGACGACCGGCGCCTCCTCGGTCCGGCCGTCCGCGAGCCGGACGCGGGCACCGCCCTCGGTGTGCTCGTAGCCGGTGACCGTACGGTCCGTGAGCAGCTCGACCCCGGCCCGCCGGCAGGCACGCAGGAAGATTCCGTGCAGGTCGCTGCGGTGGATCACCATGTACGGGAAGCCGTAGCGGCGCTCCAGGTCCCGCAGGTCGAGCCGGGTCAGCTCCCGGGCGTCGAGGGCATCGCGCATCACCATGTTCTCCGGGAGCACCCCCAGCTCCTTGGCCTCGTCGAGAAGGCCGTACTCGTGGAGGATGCGGGTGCAGTTGGGGGCGATCTGGATGCCGGCGCCGACCTCGCCGAACTCCGGCGCGCGTTCCAGGACGCGCACGCGCAGTCCCTTGCGCGCGAGGGCGAACGCGGAGCTGAGGCCGCCGATGCCTCCCCCGACGATGATCACGTCGGGTCGGCCGCCGGTGGGAGGGTTCGCAGGGGTCGTCATCGTCTCTTCCTCGTGTCGCGGAAGCCCGTGCCGCAGGGGGCCGGCGCGTGGTGGGCGGGAGGGGGTCAGAGCCAGGGGGTGAGGGCCGGGGCGGGGCCGCCGCCGGGGGCGGTCAGGGGGTGGTCGCGCCCGGTGAGGTACGCCGTGACCGCGGGGAGGTCACCGGTCAGCACGACCGGCTCGCCCGGACCTGGAAGCGTCCAGCGGGTGCCGGGCGCCTCCAGGACCAGCGCCGGGCCGCTCTCGCCCGCGCGCTTGGCCACGACGTCGTCGCAGAGTGCGGTGAGGAAGCCGGCCGGCAGGTCCGCGAAGCCCGGCCCGGTGCCCAGGTCCACCGCGTGGACGCACACCTCGCGGGCACGCATCCAGGGCAGTTCGGTCGCGGGCACGGTACGGCCCTGGGCCGTCACGACCTCGGAGCGCCACTGCTCTTCGCCGAGCGCCGCCGCCGCGGAGGCCAGGGCCCGCGCCGACCCGCGCAGCCAGGCGGTCAGCTCGGCGGCCCCCATTGCGGGCCCCCGCGCGATCCCGGCGGCGCGCTCCTGCGGGGAGGCGTACATGGGGGTGCGTTCGCCGGTGGCCGCCCAGTGGACGAGGTTGCCCAGGGCGTCGGCGTTGGCGGCCACGTGCGCGACCAGGTGCTTGCGGGTCCAGCCCGGCAGCGCGCTCGGCGCGTTCAGCCCGTCCTCGTCCGGGCCGGCGGCCTCGATGAACAGGGCGGTGCCGAGCCGTGCCCAGCCGCGGGCCTCCTCGAAGGTGCGGGGCATCAGGCGGCCCTCTCCTCGACCACGCGGTTCTCCAGGCGGCCGATGCCGTCGATCTCGGCGACGACGTGTTCACCGCCGAGCAGGTAGCGCCCCGGTGTGCGGGCGTGCCCGACGCCGCCGGGGGTGCCGGTGGCGATGATGTCGCCCGGGTTGAGGCGGACCACGGTCGAGACGTACTCGACCAGGTGTACGGGGTCGAAGAGCAGGTCGCCCGTGGTGTCCTCCTGCATGACCTCGCCGTCCACGGTGAGCCGGATGCCGAGGGCGGGGCGCACACCGCCGGGCAGTTCGTCGGGGGTGACCAGGCAGGGGCCGACCGGGGTGCTGGCGTCCCACATCTTGCCCTGGAGCCATTCCCGGGTGCGGAACTGCCAGTCGCGGCAGGTGATGTCGTTCAGCACGGTGAAGCCGGCGATGGCCCGCTCGGCCTCCTGGCCCCGGGCCCGGCGGGCCGGCCGGCCGATGACGAGGGCGAGTTCGGCCTCCCAGTCGAACCGGTCCGTCTCCTGAGGCCGGAGGATGTCGTCGCCGGGTCCGGTCAGGGTGTCGGCGAACTTCGCGAAGAGGGTGGGGTGTTCGGGCAGGTCCCGGCCCATCTCCTGGATGTGGTTGCGGTAGTTGAGCCCGACGCAGATCACCTTGGAGGGCCCGGGGACGACAGGCGCGTAGGCGGCCCCGGCCGCCGCGTAGGTGGTGGCGTCCTGCGCGGTGACCGAGGCGGCGTACGCGGCCCAGTCGTCGCGGGCCAGCAGCGCGCCGACGTCCGGGGCGCCGAGGTCGACCAGGGTGTCACCGTCGAGCCGGACGGCCCGGGTCGTTCCGCCGGTACGGAGGGTGGCGAGCTTCATCGGGTGGTTCCTTCCACATGGGTGCGGCTGAGGTGCAGGGCCTCGAAGACCGGGGAGTCGCTGAAGCGGAACAGGTCCAGGGCGCCGGAGTCGGAGTCGCTCGCGCCCGCCTCCGAGCGCACGGAGAGCGGCTGCCAGGAGGGGACGACGAACAGGTCGCCGCGCGTCACGGACCAGGTGCTGTCCCCGACGGCGACGGTGCCGGAGCCGTCGAAGACCTGGTAGACCGACGAGCCGGTCTCGCGGACCGGCGCGGTCTCGGTGCCACGGGCGACGCGGTGCATCTCGGCGCGCAGGGTGGGCAGCACGTCGGCACCGGTCGACGGGTCGCTGAACCGGACGGCGGCGTGGCCCGGCCCGACGGTGCCGGGGTGGCCCTCCGACTCCAGGGCGAGCTGGTCGGCGAGGGCCCGGTCGGTGTGCTCCCAGCGGTACGCGAGCAGCGGGGTGCCGGGCCCGGGGGTGCCGGCGGAGACGGGGCGCAGACCGGGGTGGCCCCACAGGCGTTCGGCGCGTGAGCGGTCCGGGGTGGTGCGTTCCGCGTCACTGATCTCGTCCCGGCCGAACTCGAAGAACTGGGTCTCGTTGGCGTACTGGAACGGGATGTCGAGCCCGTCGATCCAGGCCATCGGCTCGCTGGTGGCGTTGTGGTGGGCGTGCGGGTTCCAGCCGGCCTGCGGCAGGAAGTCGCCGCGCCGCATGGCGACCGGGTCACCGCCGACGACCGTCCACACGCCCTCCCCCTCGACGACGAACCGGAACGCGTGCTGGGTGTGGCGGTGTTCCGGGGCGTCCTCCCCCGGCATGAGGTACTGGATGGCGGCCCACAGGGTGGGCGTCGCGAAGGGCCGGCCGCCCAGCGAGGGATTGGCCAGGGCGATGGCGCGGCGTTCCCCGCCGCGACCGACCGGGACCAGCTCGCCGGCCCTGGCCGCGAGTTCCCGCAGGTTCTCCCACCGCCACAGGTGCGGGGTGGCGCGGGAGCGCGGGTGCGCGGGCATCAGGTCGCCGATCTCGGTCCACAGCGGGACGAGGAGTTCCTGTTCGAAGCCCCGGTACAGCTCGCGGAGCGCCGGGGTGACCTCGGGCTGGCCCACGGCGGAAACGGCCTGTAGCCGGACCGGGGAGCCCGGGGCGGGGTCTTGTGCAACGGAGGGCTGAGTCACGGAGTCAGCGTGCGTCGTGTGCGCAGAGAAGACATGTAGATTCTGGAGAGCAGAACCGATCGGCCGGCGGGCCGCCCCGAGAACCTCAGGAGGACCGGTGGACAAGCCCCTCAAGACGCCGCCCCCGTATCCCGTCGCGAGCGTCGACCACGCCCTGCGGGCGGCGACCATCCTTCAGCTGGAGGGCGGGGCCACGGTTTCGCAGATCGCCGAGCGGCTGGGGGTCGCCCGGTCCACGGCCCACCGGCTCCTGGCGATGCTCGTGTACCGGGACTTCGCCGTGCAGGACGAGAACCGCGTCTACCGGGCGGGCCCCGTCCTGGAACTGGCGGCGCACTCGCAGTCGCGGGTGTCCCGGATGCGGACGGCCGCACTGCCCCATCTGCGGCGTCTGGTCGATCTGCTGGACGAGACCGCGAACCTCACGATCAGGACCGGGGACACGACCCGGTTCATCGCCAGCGTCGAAAGCGGGCAGGCGCTGCGGGTCGGCTCCCGCGAGGGCATGGTGTTCCCCGCGCACCGCACCACCGCGGGCCTGCTCCTGCTCTGCGGGCTCGACGACGCGGCACTGGCGGAGATCTACTCCCCCGCGCGCTACCGCGACCGCCCGGCGGAGCGGCCGGACCTGGGCCGGCTGCGGACCGAGTTGGACCTGATCGCCCGCAGCGGCTTCGCCGTGAACCAGGAGCGCTCCGAGCGCGGGCTCGTCGCCGTGGGGGTTCCGGTGCGCGACCGGGACGGGTCGGCGCAGGCGGGCCTGTCGGTTTCGATGCCCAGCGTGCGCTACGACCCGCACGGCCTGCGGTCCCTGGTCGCCGCACTGAGTCTCGCGGCACGGGCCCTGGAAGCGGACCTGGCCGAGGCCCGCTGAGCCCGCCGGGGCCGCCGGCCCCGCCCACGGGCCGGGCCGCGGGGGAGCGCGGCCGGCGCGCGGCTTACGTCGCGAGAAACTAATTTAAGCCACGAACATTTCGTTGACGTTGCGTAAAGCAGATGTCATTCTCCTCAGCACGCGCCTGACTGCTGCGGCGCTCTCCCCCCTCTCCCCCACTCCGGCGGTCCGCCGGAGCCAGGTCCCGCCGTGCGCGGACCGATTCCCCTTCCCAGCCAGGGAGAAAGCAATGACGCTGAACAACGGGACGACGACGTCCCAGGGCCCAACCGCGGGGGCCGCCCGGAAGCCGGGCTACGCGGCCACGCTGGCTGCCACCAGCTGCGCGGTGTTCGTGGCGCAGGTCGCCAACGCGCTGCCGGCCTCCCTCAACGGCCTCTTCCAGGAGGACCTCCACACCCATGGCTCGCAGCTGACCTGGATCACCTCGGCCTTCATGGTCGCCGTGGTGTGCTTCGAGTTCACCTTCGGCGTGCTCGGCGACCGGTTCGGCCGCAAGCGGCTGATCACCACGGGGGCCGCGCTCATCGCGGCCGGCAGCGCCGTGGCCGCGCTCGCCCCGTCCGTACAGGTCCTGTGGGTGGGCGCGGCGATCAACGGGCTCGGCGCGGGTGCCCTGTTCCCCGGCTCGCTCACCATGCTCGCCTCGGTCACCCGCAACCCCCGGGAGCGGGCCCACGCCGTCGCGCTCTGGAGCGGGTTCCTGTCCGCGGGCGCGGCCGTCTCGCCGCTGATCGGCGGGGCGTTCGCGAAGGTGGGCTCCTGGCGCGGCTCCTTCTGGGTGCTCGTCGCGCTCGCCCTGCTGAGCGTGGTGCTCACCCTGGCGCTGACCTCGGAGTCCAAGTCGGCGGAGGGCCGCGAGCTGGACGTACCGGGCCAGATCACCTTCGCCATCGGCCTGATCCTTGTGCTGTACGCCGCCGTCGAGGGCCCCGAGGCCGGGTGGACGACCCTGCCGGTGCTGCTCTCCGCCATGCTCGGGCTCTGCTTCCTCGCCGGCTTCGTCCTGGTCGAAGTGGGCGCCAAGTCCCCGATCTTCGACCTGACCCTGTTCAGGAACCGGGCCTTCACGGTCTCCTCGGTGGTCGCCGTGATCGGCATGCTCGCCTTCCTCGGCGCGTGCTTCGCGACGAGCATGTGGCTCGGTCCGGTCCAGCACCAGGACCCGCTGCGCGTGGCCGTCCCGTTCCTGCTGCTCCAGGGGCCGGCCTTCCTCCTCATCCCCGTCGTCTCCCGGCTGCTGCACCGGGTCGCCCCGGCCTGGCTGCTGACCTCGGGCTTCGTCCTGATGGCCGTCGGCTGCCTGCTGTGCACCCGGCTGGACATCGGCGACCTCGACCTGACCGCGTTCGTGGTGCCCGATCTGCTGATCGGCGTCGGCTTCGCGCTGTGCGTGAGCTCGGTGACGGCGGTGGCACTGGACAGCGTGCCCCCGCACCTGGCCGGCATGGCGAGCGCGACGACCAACATGCTCCGGGATCTCGGTTTCGCGCTCGGCCCGGTCGTCGTCGGGGCGGTCGCCCTGTCCAAGGCGGCCTCGGCGTTCTCCTCGAAGCTGGGCGGGGCGGATCTGCCGGCGGAGAGCCGGAGGGCGGCACGGCAGATCGCCTCGGAGGGCGGCCCGATCGCCGTCAACAGTCTGCCTCCGGGCACCCCGGGCGCCGGGGCACGGTCCCTTGCCCTGGACGCGCTGGGCAGCGGCTTCGGCAACGCCTTCCTCATCTGTGGCATCGCCGCCGCCGTGGCCGCCGTCCTGACCGGCGTCGGCATGATCGGCGTCCGTCCGCACCGCTCCCCCGCCCCGTCGCCGGCCGGGGACGAGGCGGCCGAGCGGGACGGGGAGCCGCAGCCCGCGGCGTTGTGACGAAGTCCCGTCCCCTGGTGGGCACCGGCCGCCTCCGGTCAGCCGGACCGGCCGGTGCCCGGGGGCTTCGTACGACGGCGGTGGCTGGTGTCGCACCACGGGTACGTCCGGCTGCGGCGACAGGTGCAGACGGCGACGAGAAACCGGTCGGAGGCGGCGATCGTGCCGTCGTCGCGGACGATCTCCACCGGCCCCTCGATGAGCACCGGGCCGTTGGGCTCGACCGTCAGGCGGCGGGGGCGGTCAGCTTCGTTCGGCACGGACGACCACCAGTTCCTCGGTGTCCTCGCCGGCCCCGATCAGCCCCCGGGCGCGCAGCCAGGGCAGCCGCCGGGTCATGACCGGCCCGAACGGTACGGCGGCGCGGGCCGTCACCGTGCAGCGCAGCCCGTTGGCCGTCAGCCGGTCCCGCGTCACCTCCACGCCGCACAGGCCCGAGTGGACGAGGAGCAGCACGCCGTTCGGCCGGAGCAGGCCGGGGGCGTGGTCGCAGATCCGGTCCAGGGCCTGGCGGCCGCACAGACCGGCGTCCCAGGCGACCTCGGGGCCGTGGCTGCGGAAGCGGCGCGCGCCGGGGGCCGGTACGTACGGCGGGTTGCTCATCACCAGGTCGAAGCGCTGTGCGGCGACGGGCCCGGTGAGGTCGCCGCGCAGCACCCGGACGCGGTGTCCGGCGCGGGCGGCGTTCATGCGGGCGGTCATCACGGCGCGCCGCGAGATGTCGACCGCGAAGACGCCGGCCCCGCTCCGCGCGGCCAGCAGGGCGAGGGCGCCGCTCCCCGTGCAGACGTCGAGGACGTCCATGTCCGCGGTGAGCTCTTCGGCGTGCAGCGCCCGCGCCAGCAGGTGGGTGTCGGCCTGCGGTGCGTAGACCCCGGGCAGGGTCCACAGCCTTCCCAGATCAACGGGTGGTGCGACGGCTGTCGTCATCCGGATCCTCCATGAGGGTGCGCACACGTGCGGACACGTACGGGGCGGGGCGGGCAGGTCCTCGCTTCCCACCGGCGCGTGCTCATCCCGTCCAGGGTGAACGGGCCGACCGCCCGCCGCGACTCGGACGGCGGTACCCCGCCTCCTGCCCCGGGCCCGTACCCCCATGCCCGGGGCGGGCTCCGGCCGCTCCCGCCGCGCGCATCCCCGGCCTGCGGGTGACCATGACCGGTACGAGGGCGGACCCGGCCCCGAACCGCCGGGCACGCCCCCCTCCCCGGACCGCGAAGGAGTCCCGTGACTGACCGGAAGCACCCGCTGAACGGCCGCACGGCCGTGGTGACCGGCGGGGCTCGCGGCCTCGGGGAGGCCGTGGCCCGTGAGCTGGCCGCCCGGGGTGTGCGCGTGGCCCTGCTCGGCCTGGAGGAGGACGTGCTCGCCCGGGTGGCCGCCACGCTCCCCACGCCGTCCGGGCACTGGCCCGTCGATGTCACCGACGACGCGGCGATGGCCCGTGCCGCCGAGGACGTACGCCGCGGGCTGGGCCCCGTCTCGGTCGTCGTCGCCAACGCGGGCGTGGCCGAGGGCGGCCCGTTCGCGGACTCCGACCCGGTGAGCTGGCGGCGCGTGATCGAGGTCAACCTCGTCGGCAGCGCGGTCACCGCGCGGGTGTTCCTGCCGCAGCTCCTGGACACCCGCGGGCACTACCTCCAGGTCGCCTCGCTGGCCTCCATCGGTGCCGCGCCGATGATGAGCGCGTACTGCGCCTCCAAGGCGGGCGTGGAGTCCCTCGCCCACTCCCTGCGGGCCGAACTCGCCCCGCGCGGCGTCACCGTGGGCATCGGGTACCTCAACTGGATCGACACCGACATGATCCGGGACGCCGACCAGCACCCGGTGCTCCGCGAGCTGCGGGCCCATATGCCGCCGGCCGCCCGCAGGACCTACCCGGCGCCCTACGTGGCCCGGCGCCTGGTGGCCTCGGTCGAGCGGCGTTCCCCGGCGGTGTACGTCCCGGGGTGGCTGCGCGGCGTGCAGGCGGTCCGGGCCGCGCTGCCGGGGGTGGTCTCCCTGGCGACCCGCAAGGAGCTGAACCGCTCGCAGTTCACGGCCACCGGTCTGCTCGGCGCGGGCGGCCGGGCGGCGGAGAGGACCTGACGGGGCCGACAGGGCGCTGCGGGCGGCTGCGCGGCGGTGCTTCCGGCAGGGCGGCCGGCGCGGGCCGGTGAGCCGGTGCCTCAGCGCTTCCCTCCGCGCGAGGCCAGTGGCCCCGGGCGCAGGGTGCGCCGCAGCGCGGCGCGGGCGGCGTTGGCGCCGGGGGCACCGTGCACCCCGCCGCCCGGGTGCGCGGAGGCGGAGGCCAGGTACAGGCCCTTCACCGGGGTCTCCGGCCTGCCGGTGCCCGGGGTCGGGCGGAACACCAGTTGCTGATGCGCGGCCGCGGTGCCGCCGTTGATCGCACCGCCGGGCAGGTTGGCGTCCATGGATTCGATGGTGGGGGGCGCCAGGAGGCGACGGGCGACGATGCGGGAGCGGAAGCCGGGCGCCCAGCGCTCGACCTCCTTCTCCATGCGGTCGGCCATGGCTTCCCGCTCGCCCGGGTCCCACCGCCCGGTCAGGCCGTCCTCCCCCGCGTCACCCTTGACGCGGTGCGGGACATGCGTGTAGGCCCACGCGGCCTCGGTGCCGGCCGGTGAGCGCGTGGCGTCGGCGGTGGTCATCTGGCCGAAGAGGAGGAACGGGCGGTCGGGCACCCGGCCCATGGCGATCTGCGCCGCGAACCGGGTGAGGCCGTCGACGCCTTCGGCCAGGTGCACGGTGCCCGCCGTGGCCGCCGCTCGCGCGGTCCACGGCACCGGTCCGTTCAGCGCCCAGTCGATCTTGAACGTCGCGAAGTCCCACTGGAACCGGCGCAGGTCGTCCAGCAGCCGGCCGGGCAGGTGCCGGGCGTCGACCAGCCCGCCGTAGAGCGCCGGCGCGGACACGTCGGCGAGCACGGCCCGGGACGCGGGGACGGCCTCGCCGTTCGCGGTGCGTACGCCGACGGCGCGTCCGCCGCGTACGACGACCTCGGTCACGCGCTCACCGCAGCGGACGACGCCTCCGTACCGCTCCAGTCGCCGCACCAGCGCCGCCGTGAGGGCACCGGCGCCCCCGACCGGCACCGGGAAGCCGTAGGTCTGGCCGAGCATCGACATCAGCCAGCCGAAGCCGCCGCTCCCCGCCGCTTCGGGGCCGAGGTCGGCGTGCAGCGCGCTGCCCGCGAGCAGGAGCCTGGCCGCCTCGCCGCCGAACCGCTCCTCGCCCAGGCGGCGCACGGGCAGCAGCAGGGTCCGGGCCAGCCGCAGGCCGTCTGCGGCCCGGAGCCGGGCGGCGAGGCGGACGGCGGGGCGCACCGGCGGGAACGGGGTGAACAGGGCGCCCAGCAGGTCGCGCCGCACCCGGTCCCAGGTGGCGCACAGCTCCAGCCAGGCCGCCCCGTCGCCCTCGGCGAACGCGTCGAGACCGGCCGCCGTGTCACGCGCCCGCCCTTCGAGGACCGCGCACCGGCCGTCCGGCAGCGGGTGGGCCAGGACGCGGAGGGCGCGCGACCACTGCAACCCCTCCTCCTGGAGGCCGAGGCCGCCGAGGACCGGGGAGGCCGCCGCGAGCGGGTAGAAGGAGCTGAACAGGTCGTTGACGTAGTCGGGGTGCACGCCGCGGTCGCTGCGGACCGCGCCGCCGGGCTCCGGCTGGGCCTCCAGGACCTCCACGCTCCACCCCGCCGCGGCAAGGAGGTTCGCCGCGACGAGACCGTTGGGTCCCGCGCCGATGACCACGGCGTCCGGCATCGGTGCCTCCACGTGCTCTCGGGGCCGGGGGTGAGGGCCGGCCCGGTCAGACCGCTTCGCGCGTGCCCTTCGGGGACGTCTCGACCGTTGTGGCCAGCCGGGCGAGAACGCTGCGGTGGCGCAGCTGGATCAGGGCGTCGGCGGCGGTGTTGTGCAGCTTCCCCGCGGGGCCGCGCAGGGGGTGTTCGTCCAGGGTCACCAGGGCGTTCTCGCCCCACTGGCGCACCTCCAGGGCGATCCGGGCGGTGCCGATCCGGCCGCTGTCGGCCTCCAGCTCCAGCACGTGCGGGGCCTCGCACCGCCGGACGTAGGTGGTGCCCTGCATGGACCACGGCCCCAGCCCGAGGGTGTAGGTGATGCTGGAGCCGACCTCCGGCCAGGCGCCCCGCCGGGGACGCGAGTCCGAGGTTCCGACCACCCAGTCGCTGTAGAGCGTGCCGTCCGCGAGGACCTTCCAGACGTCTTTCACGGGGCGTTCGATCAGGCGGTGCCGTACGGCCATCGGTCCTCCAGCATTCGTCGGGCACCGCCACCCTCACCCGGCACCCGACGCCCCACAAGCGGTGTCCGCCGTACGGGGACGCCCCTGATGGCAGACTCGTAGCGCGTCGAACACGGTACGATATACCCCTAGGGGTATGCCGAGGGAGGAACCGTGGAGCTCGACATGGCGGCCGATGAGCTGAAGTCGGTGCTCAACCGGCTGAAGCGGGCGCAGGGCCAGATCGCCGGGATCATCAGGATGATCGAGGAGGGCCGGGACTGCGAGGACGTGATCACGCAGCTGGCCGCGGTCTCCCGCGCCCTGGACCGGGCCGGTTTCGCCATCATCGCGACGGGCCTCCAGCACTGCATGGCCGACGGCGAGCAGCCGGTGGCGGACCGGAACCAGATGCGGGCCCGCCTGGAGAAGCTGTTCCTCTCCCTGGCCTGACCACAGCCGTCACATCAGCGCGTCGCCGAGTGGGTGCCTTCCGGGGTGTTCCCGACG
The DNA here is from genome assembly GCF_000373645.1 of Streptomyces sp. ATexAB-D23. Taxonomy (GTDB): domain Bacteria; phylum Actinomycetota; class Actinomycetes; order Streptomycetales; family Streptomycetaceae; genus Streptomyces; species Streptomyces castrisilvae. The sequence continues at coordinate 45,805 of NZ_KB892022.1, forward strand.
CCGCGGGCGCCCCGGACAGGCCCTACTCCTTGCGGGCGAGCAGGTGCACTTCCTGGAACCGGCGCCGGTCCTCGGGCCCGGGTTCGCGGACCATCCGGGCCACCTCGTTCAGCCCGTGCGCGCGCAGCAGCCCGGCGAGGTGGCCGGGCGACCAGCGGTGGGCGAGCGCGACGGCGTGATCGAAGGACTGCGTGGGGCGGTCCGGTCCCTCGGTCGCGGAGAAGCCGATGAGAAGGTGGCCGCCGGGCGCCAGGACTCGTTGGAACTCACCGAGAACGGCCGGGAGTTCGGGCGGCGGGGTGTGGATGACCGACCACCGCGAGAGCACACCGCCCAGCGTCCCGTCCGGGATGTCCAGCGCGGCCATCGTCCCCACGTCGAACCGCAGCTCCGGCCACGCCGTGCGCGCCAGCTCGATCATCGCGGGCGAGGCGTCCACGCCGAACGCCTCAAGGCCGAGCCCCGCCAGGTGGGCCGTGACGTGGCCGGGCCCGCAGCCGAGGTCCGCGACCCGGCCGCCGCCGGCCGCGCCGACGTACTCGGCGAAGGCGCCCAGCATCGCGCGGTCCAGCGGAGCGTCGCGGAGCGAGTCGGTGAACAGCTGGGCGTACTGGACGGCTGCGGCGTCGTAGGCGTCGCGGGTGGCGCGGAGGGCATCGTGTTCGACCATGCCGGCGACAGTAGCGCCCGCCACGGACAGACCACCGGGCCGCTTCCTACGGGGCCGGGCGCGGGTCCGTCGCGAGCCGGGCGTGCGTCTCGACGTCGTAGCGGACGCCGTCGTACGCGAGTTTGCGCCGTTGCAGCCCCTCGGCGACGAACCCGGAGGCGAGCGCCACCCGGCAGGAGGCCGGGTTGTTGGTACGGTGCCCCAACTCCAGCCGGAAGAGGCCCAGTTCGGCGAAGCACCAGTCGGCGAGCGCCCGGCAGCCGAGGGTCGCCACCCCCTTGCCGCGCGCGGCGGAACCGGTCCAGTAGGAGACCCAGCCGGTGGCGTGTGCGTCCGGGCCGCTCACGGAGACGCCGCCGAGCGCGGTGCCCGACGCGTCCGCGACGGCGAACGCGAAGGCGGCCTCCCGGCTCCACTGATCCTGCCGCCGCCCGATCCACTCCTCGGCGTCGGACACCGTGACGACCGGAGCGTCGGCCTGCCGCTCCATCCCCGGCTCGGCGAACGCCTCCCGCACGGCGGACGCGTCGGACATCTCCCAGGGACGCAGCCTCAGCCTGCCCGGCAACCGCACACGATCGTTCACCGCACGGATTATCCAGGCGGCCCGGTGGCACGGCCGGCCAGGGGCCCGTACCCGGCGAGGTGCCGTGGCCGCGTCGTGCGCCCACCAGGGATTACCGGGCAGCCCTTAGCATCGCCGCGTGGGAGCGATGATCCGGGGAGCCAGTCTGCGCGGCTTCACGCGCCTCGTGGAGGAACTGGGCGGCGACCCGGTCGAGCTGGCCCGGCGGTTCGCCATTCCGCTGCGGGCGCTGGTCTCCGACGACGAGCTGGTGCCGATCACCGGGCACGACGCGATGCTCGACGCGGCGGCCCGCGATCTGCGCTGCCCCGACTTCGGTCTCCGCCTGGCCCGCGCCCAGGACATCGGCATCCTGGGCCGGCTGGCGCCCGCGATCGAGGCGTCGTCCACGGTGGCCGAGGCGCTGGAGTGCGCGTCGCGGTTCCTGTTCGTGCACAGCCCGGCGCTGAGCATCGGTGTGGAGCCGGACCCGAGGGGGCGCCGCGAGGTGGTGGCGCTGACCTACCGCAAGGACGCCCGCGAGTCCCCGTACTCCCCGCAGGCCATGGAGCTGGGCATCGGGCTGTTCCACGGGGTGGCGGCGGCGCTGGTGGGCGGCCTGCGCGGGCTGCGGTCGGTGGAGCTGCCGCACCAGCCGCTGTCGCCGGTCGCGCGGTACACCGGCTTCTTCGGCGCGGACGTGCGGTTCGGGAGCCCGGCCGGCGCGCTGCGGGTGGAACGGCGCCTGCTGGAGCGGGAGTTCAGCAGCGGCGACGCGGCCGTGCGCCGGCTCGCCGTCGACCATCTGGCCCGGCACCACACGGACCCGGAGGACCGGGTCGCCACGCACGCGCGGCGCGCCCTGATCGAGACCGTGGGCATCACGCCCCCGGCCATCGGCCACATCGCCCGGCTCCTCGCGATGCACCCGCGCACGCTGCAACGGCGCCTCGCGGCGGAATCGACCGGCTTCGGCGAGATCCTGGAGGACGTGCGGCGGGACCTCGCGCTGCGCTACATCACGACCACCGATCTGCCCCTCGGCCAGGTGGCCGCGATGGCGGGCTTCGCCGACCAGTCCGGCCTCAGTCACGCGGTACGGCGCTGGCGGGGCACGAGCCCGAGCGAGGTGCGCCGGCTGGCACGCGGTACCTCCTGAGGCCGAGGGCCGCCGCCCCGCCGTCTTCCGGGAATTGTCGCGCCGGAACAAATCCCGCCCCGTCCCGGCGGGCATGCTGCGGGCCGGACGACGAGCGCGAGGGAGTGGGTCATGACAGCAGCGGACACCACGCCGGGGGCCCGGCCGCCGGAGCGTGCGGTGCCGGGGGCCGGCCATGCCGAGGGCGGCCTCCGGTGAGCGCGGCACGCGCGGGCGCGGTGGTGACGGGGGCGGGCCGCGGGCTCGGCAGGCTGATCGCCGCCGCCCTGGTCGAGCGCGGCCACCACGTCCTGGTCACCGACGTGGACGAGGCCGCGGCACGGTCGGCGGCGGCCGGCCTCGGGCCCGATGTGTCATGGGCGGCGGTCGATGTGCGCGACGAGGCGCAGGTCGCGGCGGCCCGGGACCGCGCCGTCGCGGAGGCGGGGCGCCTCGACGTATGGGTGAACAACGCGGGCGTGCTCGTGACGGGCCCGGTCTGGGAGCAGAGTCCCGAGGTGCGCCGCCTGATGCTGGAGGTCAACGCGCTCGGCACCGTCAACGGGACCGTCGCCGCGATCGAGGCGATGCGCGGGACGGGCGGGCACATCGTCAACATCGTGTCGCTGGCGGGACTGACCCCGGTCCCGGGCGAGGCGGTGTACGCGGCGTCCAAGCACGCCGCGATCGGTTTCAGCCTGAGCACCCTGGCCGACCTGCGTCTGGCCGGGTTCACGGAGATCGACATCTCCTGCGTCTGCCCGGACGGCATCTGGACGCCGATGCTCCACGACAAGCTGGACGACCCGGCGTCGGCGCTCTCCTTCTCGGGCAAGCTGCTCGAACCGGAGGAGGTGGTCGCCGCGGTACGCAAGGTCCTGGACCGCCCGCGCCCGGTCACGACGCTCCCCCGCGGCCGGGGTGCGCAGGTCCGCCTGGCGGACGCCTTCCCCCGCTTCGGCCTGCGCGCCCTGCCGTGGGCGGTGGCGCGGGGCACCCGCGTACAGCGAAGGATGCGGGCGGAGCGGGACGGCCGGAGCCGAGGCGGGTGACCGGCGGGGGCACCGTGCGAACGTACGCACGGCGCCCCCATCCGGCGGTTCACCAGGAGGACTTGGTCACCCCCGGCAGGTATCCGGCGTGGGCCTGCTCGCGCAGGCGCACCCGGGACAGGCCGAACTTGCGCAGGTGGCCGCGCGGCCTCCCGTCCACGCTGTCACGGTTGCGCACGCGGGTGGCGCTCGCGTCACGGGGCTGACGCCCCAGTTCCGCTCGCGCGGCGGCCTTCTCGTCGTCCGTGGTCCGGGGCGAGACCAGGACGGCCTTCAGCTCGGCGCGCCGTTGCGCGTAGCGGGCCACGATCCGCTTCCGCTTCTCGTTCTTCGCGATCTTGCTCTGCTTCGCCATCAGACACGCTCCCCGCGGGCCCGGATCCGGGCGACCGCGGCCTCCACACCGATGACGTCCACGGTCCTGATGGCCCGCACGCTCAGCCGCAGGCGGACGTAACGCCCCTCGCCGGGAAGCCAGTAGCGCTTGTTCTGGATATTGGGGTCGAAACGGCGCGAGGTGCGCCGATGGGAATGGGAGATCTTCTTGCCGAAGACCGGCTCGGCGCCGGTCAGCTGACAGTGGGCGGACATGCGGGGGCTCTGCCTCTCTCTCGTCACCGGCTTACCGGTAATGGAAATCATTGTCGTATGCTACCCGCCATGGCTCGCAACGAAGTACGCCCGATCATCAAGCTCCGTTCCACCGCCGGAACCGGCTACACGTACGTGACGCGCAAGAACCGCCGCAACGACCCGGACCGGCTGGTCCTGCGCAAGTTCGACCCGGTGGTCCGCCGCCATGTCGACTTCCGCGAGGAACGCTGACCCCGCCCCCGCCCCGCCGCGACCACCCACACCCAGGGACCGACCACCCATGAAGCACGGAATCCACCCCGCCTACCGCCCCGTCGTCTTCCGCGACAAGGCCGCAGGCTTCGCCATCCTGACCCGTTCGACCATGACCAGCGAGAAGACGATCGACTGGGAGGACGGCCACACCTACCCGGTGGTCGACGTCGAGATCTCCTCGGCGAGCCACCCCTTCTACACCGGCACCGCACGCGTCCTGGACACCGCGGGCCGCGTCGAACGCTTCGAGCGCCGCTACGGACAGGGCGGAGGCCGGCGATGACGCCCCCGGACCCGATGTCCGTGGTGATCGTCGCCGGACTGCACGGCGACGCCCGGCGCGAGACGGTCGAACGACTGCTGCGCGAGGTGCCCGGCGGCGTCGCCCTGCACCACGACCTGTCCGCGGGCCCGGCGGGCACCGTACGCCGCAGCGTGCGCGACGCCCACGGCGAGACGGCCTCAGGCGACACGCCCCTGGTCAACGACTGCGCCTGCTGCGCGCTGCGCGAGGACCTCGTGCCCGAGCTGGTGCGCCTGGCCGAGGACGGCACGACCCGGCTCGCGGTCGTGGAACTGTGGGACTCCGTCGAGCCCCGCTCCATGGCCGAGGTCGTCGCCGCCCACGGCCACGGCGTCTTCCGGCTCACCAACGTGGTGACCGCCGTGGACCCGGCGCTCGTCCTGCCCTGCCTGTCCAACGGCGACGACCTCGCCGAGGCCGGTCTCGCCGCGGCCGTCACGGACCGGCGCACGATCGGCGACACCTTCGCACGGCAGCTGGAGTACGCCCCCGTACTCGCCGTCACCGACAGCCCCGGCACCGGCCCGGACGATCTCGCGCTGCTGCGCCAGCTCCACCCCACCGCGACCCGGATTCCCGTCCGCTCCGGCCGTCTGGCCGCGGCGGCGACGGCGGGGTTCGACGTGGCGGCAGCGGCGGCCGCACAGCATCCGGCCTGCGCCCGGCTCCCCCACGACTGCGACGCGCACGGGGTCGGCACGCTCGTGTGGCAGCGCCGCCGGCCCTTCCACGCCGGCCGGCTCTACGAGGCGCTGGAAGACCTGTGCTGCGCGGCGGCCCGGAGCCGCGGACGGTTCTGGCTCGCCGACCGGCCCGACTCCCTGCTCGCCTGGGACGCGGCGGGCGGCGCGCTGTGCGTGGAGAACGCGGGACCGTGGATGGCCTCGCTGCCGGACGCCGCCTGGGAGCTGATGCCCGCCGAACGCCGTACCGCCGCCGCGCTGGACTGGCACCCCGAACACGGCGACCGCTGCCAGCACCTCGTCTTCACCTCACCGGGACTCGACCGGGCACGGCTGCTCGCACTGCTCGACGCCTGCCTGCTCACCGACGACGAGCTGACGTCCGGGCCCGACGCCTGGTCGCGGCCCACCGGTTTCGACCACCTGCTCGACCCGGCCGTCTGACATCCCCTCTTCCATTCCTCCGTTCCTCCCCTCGAAAGGCCCGACCGTCATGGCAGTCCCCAAACGCAAGATGTCCCGCAGCAACACCCGTCACCGCCGCGCCCAGTGGCGGGCCGACACCCCGGCGCTGGTCCCCGTCACCGTCGACGGCGCCACCCACCTGGTCCCGCAGCACCTGCGCAAGGCGTACGAGCGCGGCCTGCTCCGGCCGAAGAGCTGAAGATCCCCGCCATGGTTCCGGCATGATCAAGGCCATCCGATCCTTGGGGACTTGGGGAGCCGACATGCCGTGGCGTGAACACCTGCTCGTACGGGACGACACCCGGATCGCCTGCCGTGAGCGGGGCGGACCCGGCCAACCCGTGGTGCTGCTGCACGGGTTGGCCGGGCACGGGGGCGAATGGGACGCGCTGGCCGAGCTGCTGGCCCCCACCCACCGCGTCGTCACGGTGGACCAGCGCGGACACGGCGCCTCCGAACGCCACCCGCACGACGTCTCCCGCGCCGCGTACATCGCGGACGTCATCGCCGTCATCGACCACTTCGCCCTGGACCGCCCCGTCCTGGTCGGCCAGTCCATGGGCGGCCACACCGCGATGCTCACCGCCGCCGCGCACCCCGGCCGCATCGGCGCGCTGGCCCTCGTGGAAGCCGGCTGCGGCGGCCCGAACCCGGGCCTCCCCGCGCATATCGGCAACTGGCTGGACTCATGGCCGACGCCGTTCCCCTCCCCCGAGGCGGCGGCAGCCTTCTTCGGCGGCGGCAGCCTCGGCGCGGGCTGGGCGGCGGGCCTGGAACAGCGCGCCGACGGCTGGTGGCCCCGCTTCGACCGGGACGTCCTGGTCCGCTCACTGGCGGAGAACGCCCAGCGCTCCTTCCACGACGCGTGGACCCGCGTCACGTGCCCCACCCTGCTCGTCCTGGCCCGGTCCGGCTTCCTCCCCGCCGACGAGGTCACCGAGATGCTCCGCCTGCGCCCCGAAACCAGGGCCGTCAGCATCCCCGGCACGGGACACGACGTACACCTGGAGGCGCCGGAGGCGCTGTACGGGGCGCTGGCGGGTTACTTGGCGGAGGCCGTCCGGTAGCAGGCACCAGGGCGTCGACGTCTCCGGCCTCTGTTCCGGGGCTGGTTCAACGACGCACGGTCCGGCCGGCGCATTCGGCCGATCCTATGCACCGCCGTCGCGCGCGCGTCGACTCCTCACCTGCGGAAAGTGATCAATGTCATCAAAGCCGTGACGCATGTCAGCCGGGCTCCCCCTGCCGTTGTCCGGTCACCCGGCGGCGACGCAGGATCGGCGGCGGCTCGCCCCGACCGCCCCGATCACGGCAGGTGACACGGTTTGAACCTGGATACCGAACCCGCTGCAATTCCGGCCCGTGCCCCTGGCATCACCACCGGAGTCCGGCTCTTCACGCGAGGGGGCATCCATCCCCAGTGGCTGGCGAACGCCGTCCTGCCCGCCGTCCGGGCGCTCGACGAGGAGCTGAACGCCCCGGTGCTGTATCTGCGGCGGGGCTGGCTGCACGGCCCCCATGTGGACCTGGTGGCCCGGCCGGCCGGGGGTGAGGCGGGGGCCGTGCTGCCCTGGGACGACATCGCGGCGAAGCTGGACGCCGGGCCGCTGGTCCCTGAGGAGCAGCTGAGCGAGGAGGACTACCTCGTCCGCGCACGGGAGTTCGGCAGGCTGGAGCGGGTCGAGCCGCCCTATCTGCCGATGCGCCCGCACGGCCGGCTCGAATGGCTGGACGCCACGCGGACCGCCACCTGGCCCGAACCGCTGAACGCCCTGTGCGATCTGGCGCTGACCCGGATCAACCGGCCCCTGACGGCGGCCGTCGCGGAGGCCGCCTCGGGCGCGGGCACCCTGCCCACCCGGGTGGCGGAGGCGATGGTCGCGCTGGCGGCGTCCCACCACTCCGGTATCCCGTTCGGGGTGTTCTCGCTGCGCAGTCACGCCGAGGCGTTCCTCTCCTGGGCGGCGCCCCGCAAGGACGTGCGGCCGGTCTTCGCCCGCCGTCTCGCGGGTGACGCACCGCTGCTGCGGGCCCTGGTCGAGCAGACCCTGGCGGACACCGGTGGCCCCTCGGCGGCCCGTTGGCGTCAGGCGTTCGGCTACTGCATGGGGGTCTTCGACTCGGCCGTCGCGCAGGAGACGCTGACCCTGCGGACACTGGAGGAACGGGAGGGCGGCTTCGACCGGCGCACCATGGGACCGCCCGGCCAGGAGGACGTCACCGGCCACCGGGGCAGCGACTTCCACACCGCGGTGAACGCCTCCGGGGCCGTGGCCGGCACCACCGACTGGTTCGCGTCCTACCGCCTGTTGATCAACCTGTTCTACCAGCAGCTGCTGCTGCTGGACGTGTCCCCGATGCACCGCTACTACCTGTGCTACGCCATCGCGGAGACCGTGGACGAGGTGCTGGGCGAATCCTGGAGCGACCGCCTGGCCCGGACGGCACAGGCCCGGACGGCCACTGGCCGGACTGCCGGGACCGTCGCGTGAGGCCCGGGACGACGGGCGAGGACGCCCCCGCCGCTGAACCGCTCTGGATGCTGCGCGTCAACCCGCTGCCCAGGGCGCGGCTCGCGGACCCCGTACTGGCCGCGCTGCTGGACGAGGTGTGCGCCGCGGAGAACGAGGTCGAGGCCGCAGCGGAGGTCTGCTCGGCGCAGCTGCACCAGCTGATCGGCGCCACCGCCGACCCCGGCGGGCGCGGCCCCCTGATCGCACTGCGCCGGGACATCCACAACGACCGCGCCCCGCGCACCGGGGACGAGCCGGTGCCCGCGGTGGCCCGCTGGCGGGCGGCCCGCTCCGAGCGGGACGCGCTGCGCGAGGCGCTGGACCGGGAGTATCCGCAGGCCGCCGACCGGGAGCGGAAGCGGCTGGCGGGGCTCCTCGCCGATGACGACCTCAGGCGTTCGCTCGCCCTGGTCGCACCGGAGGTGGCCGCCGGCGCCGACCGCTACCGCGCCGCCCTGGAGGGCGGGGGGAAGCTGTCCGCCCGGCTGCGCAAGTCCGAACGCGGCCTGGTCCAGTACGTCACCCGCGCCATGATCCGCACCAGCCCGCTCTCCCGGTTCACCGCGGTCGGGCTGGCCCGCCCCGGGCCACGGGGCGTCGCGCTCGACGACGTGGCCCCCGACGGCGCGGTCCCGGTCGTCGGGCTGGACCGGATCATGCTGCACTACGTCCTCGGCGGACTCAGGTACGAGGCCGAACCGGGGCGGGCGGTGCGGCCGGAGGACTGGGTGCAGCTGCCGCCGACCTCCGAATTCGGGCCGGGGCGCGAGAAGCTGATGTTCCTTCAGCCCTCCGGGGGCCTCATCCGCCGGCTCTCCACCTCGGTCGCGGGGCCGGTGCGTCCGATGCTGAACGCCGTCGCCCTGGGCGCCCGGCAGGTGTCCGCCGTCGCGGCCGAGGTGGCCGGGGAGTTCGGCTGCCCGGCCGAGGACGCGCTGACCGCGGTGCGGGGGGCCGTGCGTGCGGGAATCCTCTGCCTGAGCGACGGCCCCGAGGACGGCGACCTGCCCTTCCGTACGGCGCTCGACCGCCCCGGCCTGCCCAGCGCCCCGCTCCTGGCGGAGGTGAACGGGCTGCTCCCGGAGGTCGCCGCCGCCCCGGCCGAGCGGCGGACCGCCGTGCTCACCCGGCTGCGCGGCACGCTCGCCGACCTCAGCAACCGCGCCGCCCGGCCCGCGCAGGTCCTGGTGGAGGAGGACTACGTACTGCCGTCCCTGACGGTGGACACCGCCCCCTGGCACGGCGCCCTGGACGACATGGCGGCGGTGGTGGAACTCCTGTCGGTCTTCGACCGGCTGCACGACATCCGCGCGGTGCTCTCCGCGATCTTCGTGGAGTGGTACGGGGCGGGGGCCGAGGTGCCGCTCGCCGAGCACGCCGAACGGATCGCCGCCGAGGTCTACCGGCGGGGCGGTTCGCTGGACGGCGAGATCCCCCAGGACGGCGGCCCGGCCGACGGCTCCCTCGGCCGGCTGCACCGACTGCGGGTGGACGTCCTGGCCCGGATGCGGAGCAGGCTCACGGACGCGGGCCCCGACGCCCGGGACGTGGTCCTGACCGCGCGGGAGGCCCGCGGCCTGGTCGCCGCGCTCCCGGACCGCTTCCGCCAGGACCCGTTGGCCTACGGCGTCCTGGTGCAGCCCTGGCGTGACCGGCTGATCTACAACGACGCGTACGCCGGGCACGGCATGCTCTACGGCCGGTTCCTCGGCGCCGACCGCGAGCTGGGCGGCCCGGCCCTGCCGTATCTGGCACAGCGGCTGCGGCGGCAGTACGGGGCGGACGGCCGCCGGGTCGCCGAGGACCTCGGGCTGCACCGGCTGAACGTCAACGCGCACGCCCGGGTGCTGCCCCACGGCATCGACGCGGACGGCTGGTTCACGCTGCGCCTCGCCCACGATCCGGCCACCGACGCGCTGTGCGTCCGTGACGCCGAGGGCCGCGACCTGCGGGTGCTGACCCTGGGCAGCGGCCACCCCGAGTTCCTGCCCGCCCCGGTGCGTATCGCGGCGTGGCTGGTCAGCGGCGGCCGGCTGATGGAGGACTTCGTCGGCGACTGGCTCGCGTCGGCGGGCGGTTCGGGTGACGCCACCCGGGTCTGCCCCCGCGTCTCGGTGGGGCGGGCGGTGCTGGCCAGGCGGCGCTGGTACGGCGGGAAGGAACTGGCCGAAGCGGTCACGGCCGGCCGGGAGGAGACCGACCGGCTGCGGGCGCTCGCCCGCTGGCGCGCCCGGCACGGCGCACCCGCCGAAGTGGTCCTCAAGACACCGCTGGAGGACACCTACGGAACGGAGGCGCTCCAGGCCGCCGCCGCGCTCGGCTTCGGCGCCGAGGAACACCGGCAGCGGCAGAAGCCGCAGTACACCGACCTGGAGAGCGCCGTGAGCGTACGGGTGCTGCCCCGGCTGATGGAACGGCGGAGCCCCGGCTATCTGGAAGAGGCCCTGCCCACCGTGGCGGACTCCCGGCACGCGGCGGAATGGGTGGTCGAGATCGCCCGGACCGCCGGTGCTCCCTTCACCTACGGAGGAAAGACCGCATGACGATGAGGTCACGGCCGTATCTGCACTATGCACCCGTCACGGGAGGCGTCTACTTCAGTGGGCCGCGCACCCAGTTCGTGATTCTGGGTCCGAAGGTGCTGCTCACCGTCGCGGATGTCTGCGTCCCGCTGCTGGAGACGGGCGCGACGGAGGACGAGCTGGTGGCGGCCCTCGGCTCGGAGCGGGCCAGGCCCGCCGTGCGCAGGCTGACCGACGAACTGCGCGCCCGCGACCTGCTGCTGGACACGGAGCGGTTCACCGCCGCCGCACCGGACGAGGAGACCCGGGAGCGCTTCGGTGAGGCGCTCGCCCATCTGGAGGCGTTCAGCGACGACCCGTACGCCGCCTTCGGCGCGCTGCGCGCCGCCCGGGTCCTGCTGCACGGGCCCTGCGCGGCCGTGCTGCCCGCGGCCCGTGGGCTGGCGCGGGCCGGTGCGGGCCGGCTGGTGCTCGCCCCCACCGACCCGCAGGACGCGGTGGCCACCGCACGGCGGCTGGGCGCGAAGCTGCTCACGGAAGGCGTGGACGGTCTGGACGTGAGCGATGTGGACGCGGTGATCTGGTGCGCCGAGGGCCCCGGTGTCGCGGAGGCCGCCGCCCGGCTGCTGGGGCTCCGCGACGGTGTGCCGCTGGTCCCGGTGCGGCTCGGACCGACCGCTCTGGCCGGCCCGGTGGTGACCGGCGGGTCCGGCGCGCACACCGCCGACGCGCTGGCGGCCCGTGCCGAGGACTGGGCCGCTGCCCGGGAGACCGGGCCCGCGCCCCGGCCCGGCGCGGACGCGCTGGCGGGGGCCCTGGCCGGGCAGTTGGTGTTCGAGGTGCTGGCCGGCGTCGGCACGGCGGGCGGCGCGCATGTCGTGCACGGGGAGGACCTGTCGGCGGACATGCTGCGCACCGCGGCGGGTGCCGCCGCCCCGGAGCCCGCCCCGGCTCCGGCTTCGGCTCCGGCTCCGGCGGAGAGCGGGAACGCTCCGGTGACGGACCCGGCGCTGCAAGGCGTCGTCGCCCCGCTCTCGGCGCCCTGGACCGGGCTGTTCGAACTGGCCGAGGGCGGCGACCTGCCGCAGCTGCCGCTGGCGCTGCGCGAGGCGGGGCTGCCCGGCCGGAAGGGGGCCGAGGTCATCGGCTGGGCCAGGGACCAGCAGGGTGCCACCGTCGCGGTCGCCCTGGAGGCCCTGCGCCGACTGGCCGTCCCGGAAGGCGGTCCGGCGGTGGGCGCCGCCGGGATCACCGAGGACCAGTGGCTGCTGGACGGCGCCCTCAGGCTGCTGACCGAGCGCGCCGCGCCGAGTGAGCGGCCGGACCCCGTACGCCTGCTGCCCGGCACCGAGGTGGTGCGGCGCGCTCTGGCCGAGGAGCACGGACTCCCGGTCGTGGTGCGGCTGCTGGAGATACCGGGGATCGGCTGGCCGCTGGCGCGGGCGGTGCACGCCGAGACCGGCGAAGTGTACGGACACGGCTGGGGCCCGACCGGGGAGGAGGCCGCGCACGGCTGCCTCGGTACGGTCCTCGCCGGCCGCATCGCGGCCGGGTTGCGGCCCGGTGCCGAGGTCGCGGCCGTGCACACCGGGGCCCTGCGGACGGCCGGTCCCGAAGCCCTGGCGCGGCTGCGCGCGGAGATCGCCGCCCGCGCGGCGGCGGGCCTCCTCCCCGGGGAGCCCGTGGGGACACCGCTGCGGTCCGACCCGGTGCTCGGCACCCTGCCCGTCTTCTTCGGCCCGGTCGCGCTCAGCCCTGTCCCGAGCCCCGTCCCCCCGGCTTCCCCCGAAGCCCCGGCGCACGCCGAGGAGCCCGCACATGCCCGGTGAGATCATGACGGCCCCCGCCCGGCCGCAGCCCGCCGCCGGCCCGCATCCGGAGGTGGCGACCGGTCCCGACCTCACCGGGCCGGCCGCCGGGCAGTGGGCCCGAGCGCTGCGCCCGCTGGTCGCCGCCCGGCCCGGCTCCCTCTCCCTGAACCGCGGCTGGAACCCGGACTGGGAGCGGGAGCAGATGGACGCCGCGTCGGCCGGCGGCCGGCCGCATCTGTCGGTCCGGCTGTTCGGCGGTGAGGTCCTGATCGGCCCGTACTGGGTCCCCGGGGCGGAGGGCGGCTGCGCGGGCTGTGCGGAGCTGCGCTCCCGGGTGGTCGCCGGCCATCCGCTGGCCGCCGACCCCCTGCGGCCGGTCTCGCGTCCCGCGATGCGCCGCCCGTTCCTGCTGGAAATGCTGGCCCCCGTCCTCCGGAGCCTGGACGAACGCCCCCTGGAGGCCGGCGAGTTGTACGCGCTCGGCGGGCCCTCCTCCCGCCGCCATCTGGTCCGGCGCAGCGCCCGCTGCCGGGTCTGCGCCGCCGACCCCGCCGGGCTCGACCCGGCCCCGCCCGCCCCGTGGCCGGTGCGGCGGATACCCGCCGGACCGGACGGGCCGACGCGCGGCGCGGACGGTGCGGGGCTGCTCGGCCCCGGACTGCTCCGCGCGCGGACGGTGGACCCCCGGTTCGGGCCGGTCGACCGGGTGGTGCGGGAGGCGTCGCCGCCGTACGCCATGAGCGTGGCCTCCCTGCCGGAGTCGCTGGCCATGGGCTTCGCCCGCGCGGGGACCTTCGCCGACGCCGAGCCGGTCGCCATCCTGGAGGCGTACGAGCGGCTGGGGGGCTTCCCCCACGAGGCGGCCGTCGTCGGCCCGGTCAGCTACCGCGAGGTCGCCGACCGGGCCGTGGACCCCGGCACCCTCGGCCAGTACACCGAGGAGCAGCTGGCCCACCCCGGCAGCCGGGTCACGCCGTACAGCCCGGACACCCCGATGAACTGGGTGTGGGCCCGGGACCTGCACGGCGGGCCGTCGTCGCTCGTCCCGGCGGAGATCGGTTTCTACCAGTACGACCACCGGTTCGGGCGGGCGTACGACACGGTGCGCCGCAGCGACTCGCGGGCACGCACCTTCTACTTCCACGACTCCTCCAGCGGCTGCGCCCTGGGCTCGTCGCCGGAGGAGGCGGTGCTGCACTCGCTGTTCGAACTGGCGGAGCGGGACGCCTTCCTGAACGCCTGGCACCGGGCGGCCCCGTTGCCGACGATCGAGCTCTCCTCCGTCACCGATCCGGCCTCGCGGCGGCTGCTGGACCTCATCGACGCACACGGCTTCGACGTCCATCTGCTGGTGGCGACCGGCGACATCGACCTCCCGGTCGTCTGGTCGCTCGCGGTGAACCGGGAACAGCCCTTCCCGGCCAGCTTCTCCGCCGCGGGGTCCGGCTGCGACCCGGTGGCCGTGGCGCGTACGGCCCTGTGGGAGCTGGCGCAGCTGGTCACCGATCCGGTGACCTGGACCCGCGAGGACATCGAGCCGATGTTCGCCGATCCGTGGCTGGTGGACCAGTTGCACGACCATCTGAAGCTGTACTCGCTGCCGGAGGCGCTGCCGCGCGTCGTCTCGGTGCTCGGCGGGCGCCGGGTCGCCCTGCGGGACGCCTTTCCCGCCTGGCCGCACCGGCTGCGGGAGGCGGCGGGCGGTGATGTGCGCCGGGCGCTGGACTTCACCGCCGGGCTCTTCGCGGACGCCGGGCTCGAACGTGTCCTGATGGTGGACCAGTCCACCCGTGAGCACCGGGACCTGGGGCTCGCGGTCGCCAAGGCGGTCGTGCCCGGCATCACCCCGATGTGCTTCGGCCAGGCCCAGCAGCGGCTGAGCGGGCTGCCCCGGCTGGCGGCCGCGCTCGCGGGCACCCCCGCGGAGCACCGTACGGCGCCCTACGACCCCCACCCGTTCCCGTGACCGCGGAGGCAGCTGTGAACGTACCGGAAGCCCCCGCGCCGGACCGTGCGGGCCCGGTGCCCGAGGACGCGGACACGATGGCCCGGGACCGGATGTGGTACCTGTTCGCCGCCGGGGCCGACCGGCCGGCCGAGCCGCCGATGCCGCCGGACGCGGAGCCGCCGCCCGGCGTGCCGGTCTCCGCCCTGCCGGTGGCCCCCCGGCTGCCCGGCACCGCCCGGTTCGACGACCTCACCGCGCTGCCGCCGGGAACGGTCGACCTGCTGGAGGACGCCCCCTTCCCGGCCGGCCGGATCTCGGGCGTACCGGAGGACCGGGCACTGGCACACGCGCTGGTCGCCGCCTTCGGGGTGCAGCGCCGCGAACCGGAGAACCCGTTCAACGACCACCGGGGCTACGCCTCGGTGCGGGCCAAGTTCCCGGTGCAGGTCCTCGTCAACGACCGGGGCAGGCGGCAGGTGTTCGACCCGTACCGGCGGGCGCTGGCCGGGCTGTCCGGCGCCTCGTCGGCGCCCTCGGCGGCCCGGGAGGTGCTGCTCACCGGGCGCTTCACCCGGCTCCCCGCCACGTACCGCTGGTACCGGGGCTCGCTGGTGCAGCTGGAGCTGGGCATCGCGCTGCGCGCGCTGTGCGTGGCCCTCGAACTGCTGGGAATCCCGGCGCGGGTGCGGTTTCCCGGGCCCGGCGCCCGGCAACGGCTCGCGGAGTTCGGCCTCACGCCCAGCTGGGAGTGGACCCTGCCGGTGGTGGTCGAGCTGGCCGGGGACGCCTCCGCGGGGCCGGCCGGTCCGGACCACGGCCCGGCCGAGGCGGTGCCGGACCGGGTGATGGCCGATGTGGTGGAGATGAACCGCGCCCAGGAGTTCCCCGCCGCCGCGTCCCCGGTGGACACGGCCATCGCGTCCACCGCGCCGGACACCGGCCGGTCCTGGGCGGAGGTGCTGTGGCAGCGCACCTCGGGACGGATGCCGCGCGGCCTGTTCGGGAACAACGCCCGGCCGCGCACCGTACCGGGCGAGGTGCTGGACACCGCGCGCGACTGGCTGCTGACGCCCCCGCCGGGCGCCGGACCTCGGGCGGCGGCCGGGGCGCTGCGCGTCACCGCCGTCACCCAGTCGGTGACCGGCCACCCCGACGGGGTGTACGAGGTGACCCCCTCGGCCTACACCCCGCGCGCCACCGGTCCCGGCGTACCGGCCCGGCTGGAGGAGATCTACGGCTACCCCCTGGCGCCGGGCAACGGCTGCGACGTACGGCACGCGTCCGTGCTGTGGTTCCTGTCGTTCCGGCCCCGGGAACTGGCCGCGCACCTCGGCACCAGCGGCTGGACGGCGGCGCAGTACGCCTGCGGCTGGGCCGTGCACGGACTGACGCTGGCAGCGGCGTCCGCGGGCCTCTACGCGCGCCCGGTGCGGGCGTTCCGTGAGGCGCCCGCACGCCGCATCCTCGGGCTGCCGTCCGACGAGATGGTGGTCCTCGCAGTGATCAGCGGGACGTCGAGGTTCAGCGGCCCGCTGCTCGACCTGCGGCAGTGACGCTCGACCTCCGGCAGTGAATGAGAGAACGGAGACAACAACGGTGCAGTCCACATCCACCGGTCGCACGGCATCCCGGACAGCTCACTGGCCGGCTCCCGAGGCGGCGGCCTCCCAGGAACCGGGCCCCGCGGTCCAGTGGCGTTCCTGGCACCTCCACATCGGGTCCATGGCGCGGTCCGCGCACGACCGGGTGGTCACCGACGTCATCGGCCCCGCGGTGGACCTGTTTCCCGGCCGCCCCTGGTTCTTCATCCGGTACTGGCAGCACGGGCCGCATCTGCGGCTGCGGGTCGGCGGGCTGACCGCCTCGGAGACGGCACGCGCCGAGCGGCTGCTCCAGGACCGGCTCGGCCGCGCGACCCCGCTGCTGGAGGGTGAGGAGCCGCTCGACCGGGACACCTATCTGGCGCACGCCCGGCGGCTGTCGGCGCTGGAGGAGCCGCACCGGGGCGTCCGCCCGGCCGGCCCCCGGGACCCGGGCGTCTACCAGGACACCTACGTCCCGGAGACCGAACGGTACGGCGGGCCCGCTCCGATGCCCGCCACGGAGCGGCTGTTCCAGCTCTCCAGCGAACTGGTGCGCGCCTTCCTGCCCCGGTTGCCCGACTCGCGGTCGCGTTCGGCGATGGCGCTGCGGGCGGCCATGTCCGCCGGTACGGCGCTGGGCGGCCCGGCCGACCAGGCCATGTTCTACGCGCGTGGCCTGGAGGCCCTGCGGCAGATGGTGGGGGCCGGATTCCGGCTCTCCACCGAGCAGTTGGACCGGCTGTGCGGGTCCAACCCGGGCACCGGAAAACGTCCGGCAGGCGCACCGCCCGCCGTGGACCCGGCCCAGCACGGCCCGTTCGCGTCCTGGCACACCCTGCTCTGCGACCTGGCCGACCGGGTCCGTACCGAAGGCACCGTCGAACACCCCGGGGAGGTCTTCTTCTCCCACGTCCACATGCTGCACAACCGCCTCGGACTGACCATGGCCGAGGAACTCCAGACCTACGCCCGGCTGGTCCACCTCTTCCCGCCTGTGGAGCCCGGCACGCCCGAAGCCCTCGCGCAGCCGGCACCCAAGGAGCACTGATGGCACGCACCCTGCTCACCGAGCCGGCCCCCGCGGCCGCCCCGTCGGCCGGCGCACCGCCGATGGCCGTCCGGACCATGGGCATGTCCCGGTCCTACGGCGACAAGACCGCGCTGCACCCGATCGATCTGGAGATCCGCGGCGGCGAGCTGGTCGGCCTGCTGGGGCCCAACGGCGCGGGCAAGTCCACCCTGCTCAGCCTGCTCGTCGGACTGCGCCGGCCGACCTCGGGCCACTGCGAGCTGTTCGGCGGCGACCCGCGCAAGGCGGTGCACCGCAGGCTGATCGGCGTCACCCCGCAGGAGACCGGGCTGCCCCCCACGCTCCGGGTCGGCGAGGTGGCCGACTTCGCCGCCGCGCACTACGAGAACCCGGTCCCCCGGGGCGAACTTCTGGACCACTTCGGGCTGCTGGACAAGGAGCGCCGCCAGACCGGCGGGCTGTCCGGCGGTGAGAAGCGCCGGCTCGCGGTGGCCCTGGCCTTCGTGGGACGGCCCCGCATGGTGTTCCTCGACGAGCCCACCACCGGGCTCGACGTGGAGACCCGCCGCACTCTGTGGGAGGTGATCCGCGCCTTCCACGCCGAGGGCGGCACCGTGCTGCTGACCAGTCACTACCTGGAGGAGATCGAGCACCTGGCCGACCGCGTGGTGGTACTCACCCGGGGCCGGGTCGCCGCCGACGACACGGTGGACGCGCTGCGCGGACTGGTGCGCGCCCAGCGGGTCAGCCTGCTGGCCGACGAGGTGCCCTCGTTGCCCGGCATCCTCACCTCCGAGCGCGTCGACGGCCGTGTCCATCTGCTGACCCCCGACGCCGACGCGCTGGTGCGCGATCTGGTCATGAGCGGGGCACCGTTCTCCGGGCTCGAAGTCCGTTCGGCGACGCTGGAAGAGGCGTTCCTCACCCTCGCGGACGAGGCGGAGGCCGACGACGCCCCCGCCGGCGCGCCCGCGAAGACGACACAGTTGGGAAACGGCCCGTGGCGATAAGCACACCTGAGACGGCAAGCACCTCCGAGGCGGCACCCGCCGGTCTGCTGCCCGGCGGGCCCCCCGCCGAAGGGGTACGCGCCGCCCTGCGCACCCAGGTCAGGATGTCCCTGATGCACGCGCGCTACCAGCTGCTGCGCACCATGCGCATCCCGATCGCGCTGGTGGGCACGGCGTTCTTCCCGGGCGCCTCGATGCTGTTCTTCGTCGTCCCGGCCGCCGGCGACGACCCCGTGGGCGCGACCTACGCGACCGCCGCGATGGTGGTCTTCGCGACCATGATCAGCAACCTCTTCGGGCACGGCATCGGGGTGGCGGAGGAGCGCCAGCACCCGTGGGACCTCTACACCCGTACGCTGCCCAGCGGGCCGGGCCCGAAGTTCGCGGGAAGGCTGCTGTCCGGGCTGCTCACGATGCTGCTGTCCATGATCCCGCTGCTGCTCATCGCCGCACTGGCGACCGAGGCCACCACCACCCTCCTGGGCTTCCTGACCGGCGTGGTCGTCGTGATCCTGGTCTCCGTCCCGTTCACCCTGCTGGGGCTGACCATCGGCTATCTGCTGCCGATCCGGGCGGCGTTGACGGTGGTTCAGCTGACGTTCTTCCCGCTGGCCTTCGCCGGAGGGCTGTTCTCCGGGGCGGGCCAGGCACCCGGCTTCATCGAGACGATCGCCCCCTTCACCCCGACGCGCGGGGCCGCCGAGCTGATGTGGGCGGCCGTGGGCGACTACCGGCTGAACCCGGTCGCGGCCATCTCCTTCGTGGGGTGGACGGTGGCCCTGGCGGTGCTGTCGGTGTACGCCTACCGGCGGGACGAGGGCCAGCGCTTCCACTGAGCCTGTCCCGGTGGAGCGAACCGGCGGAGGGGGTGAGGGTCCGGGGGGACCGTCACCCCCTCCGCCGGTTCGTCCGGGGCCGGCTCCGCCGTCGCTCGCGAAGGGCGGTGTCAGCCCCGGCAGGCCATGCGCGCTATCCTGCGATCGCGTCTTCAAGGGCGGAGGACACGGCAACGGTGCCGGTCGGTCCTCGCAGGCGGGTGATGCCCGATTCCCTGATCCACCGCTGTACCCGAGGACCTGCCATGCCACAGTCGAACCCGCCGCCCGAGCCGAGCGCGGAGCAGGCCGAGTCGTTGCGGGACGTCGTGGGCGACCAGCGGCTGGATGCCGCCCAGGAGTGGCTGGAGGCGCATCCGCCGCATGTGATCGCCGATGAGCTGGCACGCATGGACGCGGTCGACGCCGGGGTGGCGTTCCGGCTGCTGCGCAAGGACCGGGCGCTGGAGGTGTTCGAGGAGCTGGAGCCGGTCGACCAGCAGCAGATCCTGGAGGGGCTGCGGGACCGCTCCTTCCGGGACCTCATCGAGGACATGGCCCCGGACGACCGGGCCAGGATGCTGCGGGAGGCCCCGGCCAAGGTCGTCAAGCGGGTGCTGGCCGGGCTGAGTCCCAACGAGCGCAGGATGACCTCCTCGCTGCTCGGCTACCCGGAGGGCTCCGTCGGCCGTTACATGACACCCGAGGTGATGGCGCTGTCGCGGTCGCTGACCGTCGAGCAGGCGCTGCGTACCGTACGGGAGAAGGGGGCGGAGGCGGAGACCGTGTACACCCTGCCCGTGGTCGACTCCGGCCGCCGGCTGACCGGGGTGGTGGAACTGCGTGAACTGGTGCTCAACGCACCGGGCACGATGGTCTCCGAGCTGGTCGTGACCGAGCCGGCCTCCGCGTACGCCACCGACTCCGCCGAGGCCGCGGCCCGTCTGATGCGGGAGACCAACGACTTCAACCTGCCCGTCGTCGACAGCGAGGAACGGCTCGTCGGGCTCTTCACCATCGACGACGCCGTGGAGGTCATCGAGGCGGCCGACACCGAGGACGTCGCCCGCCAGGCGGGTGCCGCGCCGTGGGCCGGCCACTACATGGCCGCCTCCGTGTGGCAGCTCGCCCGCTACCGGGCGCTGTGGCTGAGCCTGCTGCTGGTCGCGGCGACCCTCACGGTCGGCGTGACCCAGGCGTTCGAGACCACCCTGGAACAGGTCGCCGCCCTCGCCCTGTTCATCCCGATGCTGATCGGCGCGGGCGGCAACGCCGGCGCCCAGGCCGCCACCGCCTGTGTACGCGCACTGGCGGTCGGCGAGGTCAGGAGTTCGGACCTGATAAGGGTGATCTGGCGGGAATGCCGGGTGGGCCTGGTCCTGGGGTCCCTGCTGGCCGTGCTCGGCCTGCTGCTGGGCACGGTGTTCGTCAGCGCGAGGATCGCCTTGGTGGTCGGTATCACCCTGGTCATCATCTGCGGGTGGGCGGCGACCATCGGCGGCGCCATGCCGCTGCTGGCCCGGCGGGTGCGGATCGACCCGGCGGTGGTCTCCGCGCCCATGGTCACCACCCTCGTGGACGCCACCGGCCTGATCATCTACTTCCTGACCGCGAAGGTCGTCCTGGGCGTCTGACCCGCACGCCGGACGGAGTCGGACGCCGGTACGTGTCCGAACCGCCCGCGCCCGCCGTCGGGTGAGCGGCGGGCCAGGACCCACCCGGGCGCCGGGGCGTTACGCGGTCGGCTCCAGGGACGGCGCCCACTGGCCGGCCAGCCCGCTCAGCAGCGCCTCGGTCTCCGCCTGGTTCCGGGCCAGCCCGTAGACCCGGCAGTCGGGGCGCACGACCGCCGCCGTCGCGCCGAGCGACCCGAGCCAGCCCCGCAGCGGCTCGTCGGCGGGGTCCCCGGGCCGCAGGTGACGCGTCCGCAGCCGCCAGCGTGCCGCGCACTGAGGCAGACCGGGGGCGAGCGGCGCGACGGGGCCGTCCGTGCTGAGGAGCACCGGGTCCGGGCCGAGGTGCCCGGCGCCGCCCAGTACCCCGGGCGGGACCGGCAGCCCCGCGCCGAAGCCCGCCGTGCCGTCGGCCCCCCGGTGGTACAGCCCCCCGTCCGGGGTGTGGACGCCGGGCTGTGCGGGGCGGGCGACGTCCGCGTCCGGCCGGGACGCCATCGCACTGTCCCGGTGTGCCGCGGCGACCGGATCGGTCAGGCAGATCATCCGGCCGAGCGCCACCGACCGGTCGATGCTCGCCTGCGCGTCCGGGCGGCGCTCGGCCTCGTAGCTGTCCAGCAGCTCCGGCAGCGCGGCACCGGCCAGCACCCGGTCCAGCTTCCACGCCAGGTCGCCGGCGTCGCGGATGCCGGAGCACATGCCCTGCCCGGCGAACGGCGGCATCTGGTGGGCGGCGTCTCCCGCGAGCAGCACCCGGCCGGCCCGCCAGCGGTCCGCGTTGCGGGCGGTGAAGGTGTAGACGGCGTGGCGTTCCAGCGTGGCGTTGCCCGGTTCGACGCCGAACATGGCCAGCAGCCGCCAGGCGTTGCGGGCGGTGCCGAACGCCTCGGGGGCCTCGCCCGGCAGCCGCATGAACTCCCAGCGGCGGTGCCCGGGTCCGGCCGAGACCGCGACCCGGGGGCGGGCGGGGTCGGCGATCTGCACGTTGCACGGCGGGAAGTCCGCAGCCCGGTGCGGTGTCACATCGCAGGCCATCCAGTCCAGGGCGAAGCCGCCCTCGCTCAGTGTGGCCCCCATCGCCTCGCGCACCATGCTGTTGGCGCCGTCGCACCCGATGACCCAGCGGGCCCTCAGCACCCGCTCCGGGCCCCCGGCGACGGGGCGCACGGTGAGGTCCGCGCCGGTCTCCCGGGCGGTCAGCCGGACCGCCTCGTGCCCGCGCAGCAGCCGCAGGTTCGGTATCCGCGCTGCGCGCTGCTCCAACGCCTCCTCCAGGCCCGGCTGGTACATGGAGGTGGACGCGGGCCAGCGGTGGGCGGGGTCGTGGCCCAGCCCGATACGGAGCAGGGTGCGGCCGGCCGCGTCGGCGACCACGTAGTCCTCGGAGGGTTCCCCGAACGTGCTCAGGTGGGGGCCGGCCCCCGCGGCGTCGAGGATGCGGGCGGCGTCGGCGTCGAAGGCGACGGCACGCGGCATCGGGTACGGCCGGGGCCAGCGTTCGACGACGGTGACCTGCCGGCCGCGCTGGGCGAGCAGGATCGACAACACCTGGCCGACCGGGCCGAATCCGACGACGAGGACGTCGGCGGGGGCCTCTTCCGAGGCCGGGGGCGGCGCAGCGCTCAACTTTCTCTCCCCTCCCGAAGAGCGAGTGGACTCCCCGGGTGGGACCGCGCCGGGAAATCGGGAAACGTGGTCACGCTAGCCCCCGTTCCACGCCGGAGGGCCCCGCGGAACCCCCCTGGGGAAAGAACGTGATGAATGTCAGCGCGGCTCGGGCGGCCGTTGTCCCGGCCGACGCGCGGCTGCCAGCATCAGCGCGTCATCGAAGCCCTCTGCACAAGGCATTGGAAGGGATCCAACATGAGCACTCTCGCCAGTGAGACTCCGGCCGGCGGCGACCTGTTCGCCTCGTTCGACATCGACGAGCTGGAGGTGCTGGAGGTCTCCGACAGCGTGGGCCTGCCGGAGATGGGCGCGAGCTCGTCGAGCCTGAGCGTCGCCTCCGAGGCGGCGGCGGACGTCAGCCTCTGCTGTTCGTCGTCCTCCTCCACCTGCTGCTGCTGCTGATCGCAGGTGCCCGCGTACCGGACCGCCTTCCCGGTCCGGTACGCGGGACCGTCCCCGTGCACGTCCCGGAGAGGAGCCCCATGAGCGCTGGTCCCCCCGTGCGGATACCCCCGTCCTGGGCGCGGCACGAGCACTATGCCTTCCGGCTTTCGCACACCTGGGCACAGCACCCGGACGCGCCGGCGGTGTACTGGTCGGGGCTCTGCCTCACCGCGCGGGAGAGCCTGTCCCTGGTCTTCGACACGGCTGCCGCGCTACGGGACGGGGGGATCGCCCCGGGCGACACCGTCGCCCTTCTCACGGCGGCCAATCACCCCACGGCGCTCTTCGCGCGCTACGCCGCGCATCTGCTGGGCGCGGCCGTGGTGTCGGTCCGCGCGGCCAACCCCCGCAGCGACGCCGAGATGCTCTCGCCCGAGGTCCAGGCCGAGGTGCTGCGGGACACCGGCAGCCGCCTCCTGGTCGCCGACGAGACCACGGCGGTACGGGCCGCCGCACTGGTCTCGCCCGCCCTGCGCGGCCTGTTGCTGCCCGCCCCCGGCAGCTCGGCCCCGCCCGCGGGCGGCGCCCTGGCCCCGGTGCCCCCGGACGCCGGCTTCGGACCTGACGACGTGGCCCCGTACGCCCCGGGGGTCCGCGCCCGGATCACCTTCACCAGCGGGACGACCGGACTGCCCAAGGGGATCGTCCAGAGCTACCGGACCTGGAACTCGACCGTCGGTATCTACCCGGCCGCCCCCGGCCCCACCGGGCCCGCCCGTGTCCTGGCCGTCACCCCGGTCAGCCACACGGTGGGCTCCATGGTGGACGCGGTGCTGGCCGCCGGCGGGTCCGTGGTCCTGCACGAGGGGTTCGACGCGGACGAGGTGCTGGACGCCTTCGGCCGCCTCGCCGTGACGGACACCTATCTGGCGGTGCCGCACCTCTACCGGCTCACCGAACGACTCTCCGCGGCCGGCGCCCGCCCGGACCTGTCCGCGCTGCGCCAGGTGGTGTACAGCGGGACTCCGGCCGCGCCGCACCGGATCGCCGACGCGCTGCGCTGGTTCGCGGGCCCGCTGTCCCAGCTGTACGGCTCATCGGAGGCGGGCGGCATCTGCGGCCTGGACCGGTTGGACCATCAGGAGCCCGAGCTGCTGGGCACCGTGGGCCGGCCGTTCCCCTGGGTGGAACTGAGCCTGCGCGACCCGGAGACCGGCCGGGACGTCCCCAGGGGCGGGACCGGCGAGGTGTGCGTGCGGTCCGCGACGGTCATGGACGGCTACCTCGGCCGCGACCCGGCGGAGGGCGGCACCCCGGACGGCCGGCTGCGTACGGGCGATCTCGGCCGTCTCGACGTGTACGGCAGGCTCCGGCTGACCGGCCGCCTGGGCCAGGTCATCAAGAGCGGCGGCCAGAAGGTGCATCCGGCCGCCGTGGAACGCGTCCTGGCCGAGCATCCGGCGGTGCGGGAGGCGGTGGTGTTCGGCGTACGGGACCACGACCGGGTGGAGCGGGTGTACGCGGCGGTGTCCCTGCGTCCGGGGAGCGAGGGCGACGACGTCCGGCTGCGGGCCCATGTCGGGGCGCGACTGGACTCGGCCCATGTGCCGGTGCACATCAGCCGGTGGCCCGAGCTGCCGTCGAACGACAGTGGCAAGCCCGATGTGCGGTATCTCCGCGGCCTCGCGGAGGCGGCGGACAGCGAACCCGGCGTGCGGGAAACCACCGGGGAGAGGAGAGCGATATGACGTCATATCTGCATTTCGCGCGGGAGATGCGGCTCGGCAGGCTGTTCCGTCACGGGGACGGCCGGCTCCTGATCACCCCGCTCGACCACTCCGTCACCGATGGCCCGGTGGTCCCCCGCGGCAGCACCATCGACCACCTCACCGGCCAGCTGGCCGCGGGCGGTGTCGACGCCGTGGTCGTCCACAAGGGGGTGCTGCGACACATCAGCCCGGCCCGCTTCGCCGGGATGTCGCTGATCGTCCACCTCAGCGCGAGTACCCGGCACGCGCCGGATTCGGACGCCAAGTACCTGGTGACGGCGGTGGAGGACGCGCTGCGGCTCGGGGCGGACGCGGTGAGTGTCCACATCAACATGGGCTCGGCGGACGAGCGGCAGCAGATCGGGGACCTGGGCCGGGTCGCGGACCTGTGCGACCGCTGGAACCTGCCCCTGCTGGCGATGGTCTACCCGCGCGGCCCCGGTATCGATCATCCGCAGGCCCCGGAGCTGGTGGTGCACGCGGCGACGCTCGCCGCGGACCTCGGCGCGGACGTGGTCAAGGCCCCGTACGCGGGGAGCGTGGCCGAGATGCGGGACGTGGTCGCCGCCTGCCCGATCCCGCTGCTGTGCGCGGGCGGTCCCCGCCGTGGTTCGGGCACCGACGCGCTGGCGTTCGTCAGGGACGCCCTGCTCGGCGGCGCCGCCGGGGTCGCGATGGGGCGCAACATCTTCCAGGCCGCCGATCCCCGCCGGATGGCCGCCCGGGTCGCCGCCGTGGTGCACGGCGAGCCCCAGCCGCTCGTGGCCGACAAGACAGAAGGGCAGTGTGATGAACGGACAGAAGCTGTGCTGGCTTGATATCCGTGGCGCCGGTACCGCCCGGCCCGCGATCATCGAGGAGGCCCTGCACCAGCGGACCGACGGCATCGTCGCCGGTGACCTGCAGACCCTGGCCGACCTCCCGCCCACCGTCCGCAAGGTGCTGCTGCCCAGCGGTGAGGGCTGGTGGCGCGACGAGTGCTTCCCCGGCGCGGCCGACATCGTCATCCTGCCGCCCGGCTTCACCGGCCGCGCGGAGCTGGAACAGGCCCATCCCGAGGTGGAGTTCGGGCGCCTGGTGGAGATCACCGACGCCACGAGCCTGGAGGAGGCGTGCCACGCGGCGCGCACCGAGCGCTGGAGCGTCCTCGACTTCCGCGATCCGACCAAGATCCCGCTGGAGATCGTCATCGCCGCCGCCACGGGCTCCAAGGGCGCGATCGTGACCACCGCCGGCAACCCGGAGGAGGCGGCGATCACCTTCGGGGTGCTGGAACTCGGCTCGGACGGGGTGATGATGCCCGGCCGCTGTGTGGGGGACGCCACCGCGCTGGTGGAGGCGGCCCGGTCCTCGGCCGGTGAACTGACGCTGACCGAACTGACCGTCACCGCCACGACGCACATCGGCATGGGCGAGCGGGCCTGTATCGACACCTGCAGTCAGCTCGGCGAGAACGAGGGGCTGCTGGTCGGCTCCTACTCCAAGGGCATGGTGCTGTGCGTCAGCGAGACGCACCCCCTGCCGTACATGCCGACCCGCCCCTTCCGGGTGAACGCCGGGGCCGTGCACAGTTACGTCGTCGCACCGCACGGCCGCACCAACTACCTCAGCGAACTCCACGCGGGCGCCCCGGCACTGGCGGTGGACTCCACCGGACGCACCCGGGTGGTGCCGGTGGGCCGGGTCAAGGTCGAGACCAGACCGCTGATCTCGGTCGACGCGGTGTCACCGGAGGGCGTACGGGTCAACCTCATCCTCCAGGACGACTGGCACGTACGGGTGCTGGGGCCGGGCGGCGTGGTGCTGAACTGCACCGAACTCGCCCCGGGCGACACGCTGCTGGGCTACGTCCCCACGGCCGACCGGCATGTGGGCTACCCCATCGACGAGTTCTGCCGCGAGCAGTGACCAGGACGCGGGAGGTACCGGCACGTGCCGCCGCCGTGGCGGTGATCGGCGGCGGCATCGCGGGGCTGACCCTGGCACTCGCTCTGCGGCGGGAAGGGGTGGACTGCACCGTCTTCGAGCGGAACCCGGAACCGGCCGGGGCGGGAGCCGGGCTCCAGCTGGCACCCAACGCCACCAGGCTCCTGCACCGCCTGGGCGTCGCCGAAGCGCTCCGCGCGGTCGCGGTCCTCCCCCGCGCCCTGCGGATCCGCGGCTGGGACGACGACCTCCCACTCCACACCACCGCGCTGGGCGACGCCTGCCGACAGGGCTACGGCGCGCCCTACTACACGGTCCACCGGGCCCAGTTGCACCGCGTACTGCGGGAAGCCGTCGGCGGCGCCCAGGTGCGGACGGGCCACCGGCTGACGGACCTGACGGAGGACCCCGACGGCGTGGACCTCACCTTCGCCTCGGGCGCCCGCCACCGGGCGGACGTGGTGATCGGCGCGGACGGCGTGCACTCCGCGGTCCGGGCCCGGCTGGCCGGCGACGCCCCCGTGTTCTCCGGCAGCAGCGCCTACCGCGGCCTGGTCCCGGCGGATCGTCTCCCCTGGGCCGCCGGTGAACCGGAGGTTCGCGTCTGGCCCGGCCCCGGACGCCATCTGGTGTGCTACCCGGTCTCCGGAGGCCGGGAGATCAGCTTCACCGCGACGGTCCCCGCGGCCTCGGCGGGCGAGGAGTCCTGGACGGCCGAGGGCGACCCGGCCGAACTCGCCGCCGCCTACGACGGCTGGAACCCCACGGTCACCCGCCTCATCGCCGCCGCCGACACGGTACGCCGCTGGCCCCTGCACGACCGCGAGAGCCTGCCCGGCTGGGTCACCGCCCGAGTGGCCCTCCTCGGGGACGCCGCCCACCCCATGCTCCCCTTCCTGGCCCAGGGCGCGAACCAGGCGATCGAGGACGCGGTCACCCTGGCCGTCTGCCTGGGCCGGGCCGCGCCGGCGGACGCCCCGGCCGCGCTCCGCCGCTACCAGGACCTGCGCCTCCCGCGCACCACGCTGATCCAGCGCGGCGCACGCCGGAGCACCCAGTACCTGCACCGGCCGGACCGCCCCGACCGCCCCGGCGCCACCGCGGACCCGCACGGCCTGGCGGGGCTGCGGGCCATGGGATGGCTCTACGGCCATGACGCGGAGGCCGTCGCGACGGGAGAGGCACGAGAGCCGCAGCCGGGGAGCACGGCGCCCTGAGAGGTGCCCGCCCTCACAACCACCGCTGCTCGGTGGCGATGCGCGCCGCGTCGAAGCGGTTGCGGGCCTGAAGTTTCCTGATGGCGGTCGAGGCCAGGTTCCGTACGGTGCCGACCGCCAGGTAGAGATCCCGGGCGATCTCCTTCAGCGAGGCGCCCGAGGCGGTCAGCCGAAGCACATCGGCCTCCCGGGCGCTCAGCGGACAGTGGAGCGACACCGGCTGCGAGACGAACAGCCCCGGGTCCATGGTCAGACACCCCACCGCGGCCCCGCGGATCGCCCCTATCAGGTACGGCAGTTCGACCTGTAGGGACACCACGCTCAGCACCCCGGCCCTGATGGCCTGGTCGGTGGAATTCGGCGAGGACTGACTCGAAATCAGCGCAACCCCGCACTGAGGCCGTGTCGTACGCAACTGGCCCAGTATGTCCAGTACGTCCTCGTCCACGGTGCCCGTCTCGACCACCGCGACGGCCGGCTCTAACCGCTCCACGGCCGGCAGAAGATCATCATGCTGCTTTGCGGCTCCGACCACGGAAAAGTCGGCCACGGTATCCAGGTACTTCGCCATCACCTCGACGGACAATGCGTACTCTCCGGCCACGACGATGCGGATGCTCATGCCAGTCCCCCCATGCACGCGGAAACAACACACCGAGGGACCACACATGCCTCCGGGATGGCTCATTGTGGTCGCTCAATGATCTCATGAAGGTAATGGGTGAAGCCGTGAAGTGTTCATGTAATGACGGAGAATCTAGGTGTATAGCGTGAGGATAGCGTGCAGGCATATCTCATCTACGGCCCATACGGCATAAATCGGTGCAGGCGGCGCGGCTCCCGGCCGGAGCCGGGATGTCGCCACACGCTGACGGAACACGCCACGGAATCCACCCGCACCCGGCAGGCACTCCGGCGCTCCTCGTCGCCGCCTCTCGTCCACCGCCTGCCCGCCCGACGGCCGGGCGGGCAGAGCCGGCCGGCCTACTCCTCCTCGGTGTCGCCGCCGGCGAAGACGATCTGGGTGACCTCGGGGCCGTAGTCGGCTCGCGCGGTGATCCGGTAGAGGCCGGCGTCGGGCACGGTGACGTGGGCGCTGAGGCGGTCGTCGCCGGTGACGTCGAAGGAGAAGTCGTGACCGCGCCACGTCCCGTCGAGGCTGGTGATGCCGCACTCCACATCGGCGGGCTCGTCGGTCCCGGTGAGGACGCACTCCCAGGCGGTGCCGGGGGTGACGTAGTCGGGGACGGTGAGGCCGAGGCCGTCGTCGCCCTGCTCCGGGCCCCTGATCAGCGCGTCGTGGTCGAGGAGGAAGTCCTCGACGAGGGGCAGTGCCCTCTTGTTGGCGGCGAGCGCCCCGTGCTGGGCGGCGAGGGGGATCGTGGGCGTCGTCACGGCGGCTGAACCACGGTGCACGGTGCCGTCCCCCCATACCTGCGTGCGGCGCGGGGCTCCGTTGGCGTCGCGGCGCAGCTCGCCGTCCGCGCCGGTGACGAAGCAGTACTCGGACGCGCGCACCACGCCCTGGTCGAGCGTCAGGGACTGGACGGTGTCCTGCCGTACGCCGACGACGGGCTGCTGCCGCGGCAGGCTCTGGGCGTAGAGGGTG
Source organism: Streptomyces sp. ATexAB-D23 (assembly GCF_000373645.1). Classification (GTDB taxonomy): domain Bacteria; phylum Actinomycetota; class Actinomycetes; order Streptomycetales; family Streptomycetaceae; genus Streptomyces; species Streptomyces castrisilvae. The sequence goes on from NZ_KB892022.1 coordinate 75,009, forward strand.
GTGAAGAAGTCCTGTGCCTGGGTGAAGAGTTCCTTGTCACCGCCGAGCGCGGCGACGTCCGCGGCGGTGAGCCGGTGGACGTCCATGCCGTCCTCCAGGCACCTGAAGCGGGGCAGGAGTTCATGGACGGCCGGCATGGTCGCGGCCGCTGCGGCCAGCCGGGTGTGCGGCAGCGGCAGGGGCGCGCCCTGGAGGGCGTTGAGGATGTTGGCGGCGACGACGGAGCCCTGGAACGGGGTACCCAGGGTGAGGATGCCGCGGGTGTCGGGGGCGAGGTCGTTGTCGCCGCCGAGGGTCAGGGCCGCGTTGGTGACCAGGCCGCCCATGGAGTGCGCGACGAAGACGAGGCGGGCGGGGCGGTCTTCGAGGGCCTCCCGGCGGGCTTCGGCCTGCGCCGGGTGCGCGAGCCAGTTCTGCAGGTGGTCACGGGCCTCCCGGGCGAGACGGCGGCCGTTGACGGCGATGGGAAGGCGCCAGTCGTAGGGGAAGGTCATGACGGCATCGGGGTGAGCGGCACGGTGCTCGGCGAGGTTCACCAGTCGGGTGTAGGGCTCGATGCCGCGCAGGAAAGGGCTCCAGACCGGAGTCCGGAGCAGCCTGCGCGCCTCGACCCGGCTGTGGTCGCCGGTGCGTTCCTCGTCGGTGAGGTGCAGGGGGGCGAGGCCGTTGGGGCGCAGCCAGGCCCGGGTGAGCCAGCGCGGGTCGGCGATCCCCCAGATCACCCGGCCGGACGTGGTGTCGTACAGCTCGCTGCCCATGATCCCGGGGACGACGACGACGGCGTCGTGGGTGATGCGGTGGGTCACGCCGGGCTGGACATGCGGAGCTGGAGCGGGCCGGACTTGCCCCCGGGGCTGGTTCATGGCTGTCACACTAATGACATGCGACACACGGGGGGCGAAGTACGGCCAACGGCACTTCCGTTACAGGGTGACGCCACGTCGATCGAGCGCGCGCTGCTGACTCTCGCCGTGCGCGACTACCCTTTGGACCCGGCGCGCGAGCAGTTCGCCAGGGGCATCGACCAGCAGCGGGAAGTGGTCCACGAGTGGTGGTGGCGCACCCCGGATCCGGAGCTGGCGTTCACTCCGGTGGAGCCGCCCCAGGAGCTGGTGAACCGGGACGCGGTCGAGGAGTTCCTGCGCGCGTCGAGGGTGCGGGACATGAACGGCGAGGCGCTCGTGGTGTTCATCACCAGCCACGGCATCGCGGGCAGCTCGGACACGCACTTCCTGCGTCTTCCCGAAACGGATTCCAAACGCCTGCTGGCAACGGCCGTACGGACCGTGGACGTCGTGTCCGCGGCCCTGGACTCGCACGCCAGGAACGTTCTGGTGATCGTCAACACCTGTTTCGCCGGCAACATGGCCGCGGACCTGGCGGCCGCGCACAAGGAGATCAGACCGGACCGGCGGGACAACTGCCAGTTGGACGTCCTGGTGACCTGCGGTCTCAAGTCCAAGATCGAGGTCACCAGATTCCCCACCCTGTTACGGGCCGCTCTGGAGCGGCTGCGCCGTACCGCCGGCATCACCACCCCGTATCTGAGCGTCCCGGACTTCATCGCGCAGTACGCGCTGGGGCTGCGGCCCGAGGAGGAGAAGAAGTTCAAACTCCACCACCTCGTCCAGGGCGGCACCCTTCAGCCCTCCGTCTGTCTGCCCAATCCCGGGTACGTCCGGCTGCCGGAGCTTCCCGGGGCCCTGGCGGGGCACACTCCATGGGCTGCCGAGTACTGGCTGGACCGGGCGAGCGGCCGGCCCCATGACCAGGACTCGGGCTGGTACTTCCGCGGGCGCGAGTCGCTGAACAGGACGGTCGCCGACTTCCTGGGGCCCGGCACCCGACGCGGTGTCCTGCTGGTCACGGGGTGCGCGGGCAGCGGGAAGTCGGCCGTCCTGGCGCGGGCGGTGATGCTCAGCGACCCGGAGTTCCGCGGCGACCCGCTGTACAAGCAGATCGAGGACAGCTCCGCGCCGGCCACGATTCCCGGGGAGAACCCCCGCTGCGCGGCGCTGCTGGCCCGCAGCCTCGACGCCGCCCAGTTCGCCGCGGGCCTGGTCACGGCACTCGGGCTGCCGCTGCGGCCGGTCGGCCCCACGGACGACCAGGTCGCCGTCTGGTCACGGCAACTCCTCGCACACGTCGAGGAATCCGATGACCCGGTGACGATCGTGGTGGACGCCCTGGACGAGGCCCAGGAGCAGTCCCGGATCGTGAGTGATGTGCTCGGCCCCCTGGAGCCGTGGTGCCGTGCGCGCGTTCCCGGCCAGCGCCGGGACCGGCCGGCCGGCGACACCTCGCCCGGTCTGCGGCTCCTGATCAGCGTCCGTTCGAGCCAGCCCGCCCACTCCGCCGGCTCCGTCGCCGTCGAGGACGACGCGGGGCTGCTGCACACGCTGCGCCGCCTCTTCCCGGCCTCGCTCGTGGAACGCACGGACAACCCCGCCAGCAAGGAGGACATGAAGCGGTACCTGAGCGCGCTGATCACCGAGAGCGCGGGTGAGGAACTGGTCCGCGCGATCTCGCCCGTGGTGGACGCGGTGTGGCCGTCCTTCATCGATGCCCGGCTGGCGGGTTACCAACTGCGCAACGCGCCGGACCCGTTGGCACTGGCCAGGGACGAGGAGTGGCATCGTACGACGCTGACGCAGGGCATCCGCGGGCTCCTGTACCGCGATCTGCGCATCGTGGAGAACGACGGCCTGCACCCCCGCGTCGCCCTCGCCCTGCTGAAGGCCTCCGCCTACGCCAAGGGCCAGGGCGTGCCCTGGGGCGAGGTGTGGCCGGCCATCGCAGGCGTCTTCCTGCTCCCCGACCAGCTGGAACCGCAGGAGTGGGACACGATGATCGGCAAGCTCCTCAGCGGCCGGCTGAGCGGATATCTGGCCCAGTCCATCGAGGACGACCGCCGTGTGTACCGTCCCGCTCACGAGGAGCTGGCCGCGGAACTCCTGCGGCCCGACAGCGATCTGCCGGCGTCCGGTGGTGACCATGACTGAGGCGTCGGAGGCGTACCAGCGCGACATCCACCGTCAGATCGCCGAACGGCTCAAGGATCTGGTGCCCAGCGATCCCACGCTGCCTCCCCACCCCTACCTGCGCCGGCACCTGGCCGAGCACGCTGCGCAGGGGGAGGTCTTCGACGACGACCACGTGACACCCGGCCTGCTGGCCTGGGAGAGCAGTTCGCAGGTCCGCAGGCTGCTGGCCGCGCAGGACACGACGAACGAGCGGCGGCAGTGGCTGTGTGCCTGGGCGGCCCTGGAGCCCTTCGCCCTGAACACCGATCCGCTCTCGCGCCTGAGCAGTCTGCGACTGGCCCGGCACGCGACCCTGCGGCCCCCCGTCGAGACCGCCCCCGCGGCACACACGGCCGGCTTCGGCGCCCCCGTCCCGGTGAGCCCGCTGTGGAGCGACCGCGTCGTGCCCACCCCCGCCTGGACGGCCAGCCCGGCCGAGGTGACGGCGCTGGCCACCCTGCACACGTCGGACGGCACGGCGCAGAAGATCGCCACCGGCGACGACACCGGGACACTGCGCCTGCTGCGCACCGACGGCCGGCTCACCCACATCCCGGTGCACCTGCATTCGGGGGCGATCACCCACCTGCTGGCGCTGCGCGGCGGCCTGCTCGTCACCGCCGGGACCGACGGCCGCGTCATGGCCGTCCAGGAGGAGGGCGGCCGGCTCACCCATCACCAGGTCGCACGCCGGGAGAGGACCTGGGTCAGCTCTCTGACCACCTACCAACCGCACGGCCGACCGCTGCTGCTGCTCGCCGCGTTCAGCGACGGGGTGGTCGAGGCCGTCGACCTGGGCCGGTTCCACCGGCACCCGCTGCCCCTGGAGCGGCTCACGGACCCATCGGCGCTGTTGTGCGGCGTCCGGACGGCCGGCGGAGAACAACGGCTGCTGTTCAGCGCCCGCTCCACCGTCCACCACTACGACGGGAACACGTCCGAGGTCCACTGCCGGCACCAGGCGCCCGTCCGTGCCCTGATCGCCCTTTCGCAGGCCGGCCGCTACGTCGTGGGCGACGAGAGCGGGCGGGTCACGCTGTGCGACCTCAAAGCGGACGGGCCGCTCGCTGTCGGACGTCATGACGCTGTCCAGGCGGGAAGCTCACCGGCACCCGTGACGGCTCTGCACGAGGTGGTCCTCGCGGACGGACCGGCCCTCGTGTCGGCCTCGGGCGACGGCACCCTGCGGTTGTGGCGGCTGCCGGACCTGCGGCCGGTCGCCGGCGTCCTGGCCGCGCACACCGCCCCGGTGAACGCCATGACGCGCCTGCCCGGCCGCCGTCACGACCGGCTGCTGTCGGGCGGCGCCGATCACGTCGTACGCGGCTGGTCCGTCGACGAAGCCACGTTCGGCCAGGAGCCCCAGACCTGGAACCGGGTCACGGCCTGCGCCGTGTCCCCTTCGGCACCCCATCTGCTCGCCGTGGCCCGCGCGTCACGGGTGATCCTCAGGGACCTGGCCACCGGCACCGAGACCACCCGCATCAAGGGACACCGCATCAGCGCCCTGGCATGGCTCCGGATCAACGGCCGCAGGCTGCTGGCCGTGGCGCTCGACGACCTCAGCATCATCTGCGTGGACCCGGAGACCAACCGCCAGGCCGGCCCCCCGATGACCGGCCACAACCTGCGTATCCGCACACTCGTCACGCTGCCCACCCTCCTCGGCGAGCGGCTTGCCAGCGCCGGTGCGGACGGACGTGTCTGTGTGTGGGAGCCGGCGACGGGCGAGCGTCTCGCACTCTTCGACGACCACGACCTCACCGTGCGGTGCCTGGCCACCCACCAGAACGCCGAGCGCCGCCTGCTGGCGTCCGGCGGCAGCGACGGCAACATCAGGATCTGGAACGCGAACACGCTGGAGCAGCACTCCCCCACCATCAAGTGCGACCAGGGCCTGATCAACGACCTGGCCTTTGTCACCCCGGACGACGGCGGTCCGATCATCGCCGCGGCAGGGCGGGACGGCACCCTGAAACTGTGGGACGCGGAAACCCGGGAACCGGTGCGCACCCTGGCGTGCGGCGACGGTGAGCTCAGCGCCGTCACCTCCGTACAGCTCCGCTACGGGCGCACGGCGCTGGCCGCGGCGGGCAAGACCAGCGTCCACCTGTGGGACGCCACTACGGCACAGCCCTTGCTGCAGATAGTCACGGGTTCGCCCATCACCTCGCTCAAGACCGTCCAGGACACCGATGACGGCACCTCGTCCATCCTCCTGGCCTCCGGCGAAGCAGGACCCATGGCGGTCCGCCTGCACCACAACCTGCTGTGACCCGCTGTGCGCTTCCACTCGACCGGCCTGTACGGGCCCGACCGACCACGGACGAGGATCAATGACCGTTCCCCACCTGATTCCCGCACCCGCCGAGGGAGTCTGGCGCCTGGGCTGGGCGCACGACCCGATCAAGTACAACCAGGTGGAGCCCGAAACGTTCGACGGCTCCTCCGCCGGCCGCTTCAGCCTGTTCTCGTACGAGACGCTGTACTGCGCGTCCAGCCCGGCCGGCTGCTACGCCGAGGCGCTCGCCCTGTACCGGGTTTCCCCTTTCATGCGGTCCCTGATGCGCGACGCGCCCGCCGGTCACGGCCACATGTCCGTGGGGGACGTCCCCTCCAGCTGGCGCGATTCCCGCATCCTCGTCAGGCTGACCGCGTCTCCCCAGGCGCAGTTCCTGGACCTGGAGGACGACCGGACCCGTATCGCCCTCACGGAGGCGCTGGGAGAGGACTTACGGGCCTTCGGCGTGGAAGGCGTGCTGACCGACAAGGACATCCGGGGCAAGGACCGCACCGTCGCCCGGCAGATCGCGGCCTGGGCCGTGACCCAGCGCAACGAGGCAGGGCACCAGCTGATGCAGGGCATCACCTACCGGTCCGGTTACGGCGGATACCGCTGCTGGGCGATCCTGCGCGACGCCGAACTCGAAGAGCAGGAACGCAGGCCCATCAGGCAGGAGGACGTCTCACTGCGTGAGGTGGCCGAGGAGTACGGGATCACCGTGCGGTGACGCCGTTGCGTCGTCCGGCCGTACAGCGTGTCGCCCATTCAGGTCGTCCGCCTCAACGGCCCTCCTGGTCGAACAACTTACCCATCCCGGGGTGAATACCCAGATGGGAGCCGTCCGCACTCACCCAATGGTGGGATTCAGGTGTGTTTTTGAGCGGCAAAGCGATGGAGTAAGGAATCCCTAAACGGGTAGTCTTCAGGTAACTCACCCGAGGAGCAACCATGTTGAAGCACAGATCGCGCACAGCACGACTGTTGCCGGCACCGCCCCGGCGGCCATCGCCGGCCGCACAGCTGACGTACGTGAACATGGACGCCTCCTCCCAGCCGACGCGGTGTGCCGCCCCGACCCATGAGCCGGACGGGCCCTGGCCGTATTGACCCGCACCGCCATCCGGCCCTGGCGCGCAGAAGCGCCGCACCGCTTCGCCCACGCGCACACCCGGGGCGAGGAATCGAGGAGACCATGCAGATGCAGACCCAACGAGAGACATCGGCAGAGGCTGAGGGCCGCGCGCTGCGGACCACCACCGAACTGCGGCCCGATCAGATGGCCCAGCTCCTCCAGGACACGTTCAGTCAGAGAGTCGCGGCCCTCATCGCCGGGATCGAGGACCCGAAGCAGGTCGGGCGCTGGGCGCGGAGCCAGAACACGCCACGCATCGACTCCGAGAACCGGATGCGGGCCGCCTGCCAGGTCTTCGCCTTCATCTCCGACTGCGAGAACCAGCACATCGCCCGTGCCTGGATGCTGGGGATGAACCCCCAACTGGACGACGATTCCCCGATCGAGGCCATCGCCGAAGGCAGGTTCAAGGAAGCGATGGCCGCCGCACGGTCCTTCCAGCGCGGTGACCTCTGACCCGGACCTGACGCGCGGGACGCGGCCCCGGTCACGTACCGGACGCGGATAGGGTGTTCGAGCGACGACACACCATGCTCGCTCAGGAGGTTACGGGTGGGGCCACAACCCCCGGCGATTCGCGTACCGGTCGGGGAGGGGTCCGCCCGGTGGACGAGCCGGACGGCTCGGCGACGAGTCCTGCTGGTGATCCACAACGTCACCTCGGCCGGCCGCCTGCTGGACCTGGTTCCGCTGTTCCACGACGACTTCCGCGTCCAGGTACTGGTCACTTCGACGGGCTCCTCGGCTTTCCAGGACGGCATCCGCGAGTTGCTCCGCGATCTGCAGCTTCCGGAACTGCCCTGGAAGCAGGCCCTCGCGACTCCGGTGGACCTGGCGGTCTCAGCAAGCCTCGGTGGCGAACTCGACCTGATTCAGGGTAATTTGTCAGTATTGTCACACGGGGTCGGATACACTAAGAAACTAGGCAAGCCGGGAGCCGGGAGCCGGGAGCCGGGAGCCGGGAGCCGGGAGCCGGGAGCCGGGAGCCGGGAGCCGGGACGCCGACGTTCGGGCTGTCGCCGGAGTGGCTGCTGTCCGACGGGCGGGGCTTCGTCGACGGGCTCGTCCTCTCCCACCCCGAGCAGTTGGAGCGGCTGGCCCGGGTCTGCGAGGACACGGTGCCCTCAGCCGTACTCGCCGGGGACCCGTGCTTCGACCGCATGCTCGCGGCGCGCCCGTACCGGGACAGGTTCCGGCGGGCGCTGGGAGTCCGCAGCGGGCAGCGACTGGTCGTCCTGAACTCGACCTGGAACCCGGAGGGGTTCTTCGGCACCGGTGGCGGGCAGGACGTCCTGCCCGGGTTGCTGCCCCGGCTCACCGCCGAACTGCCGGCCGATGACTACCGCCTGGCGGCCGTTCTCCACCCGAACATCTGGTACGGCCACGGCCCCGGCCAGATCCGGGCATGGCTGGACAGGGCCGTGCGCGACGGGCTGACCCTGATCGATCCCGCCCACGAGTGGCGGCAGGCCCTGCTCGCCTCCGACCTCGTCCTCGGGGACTTCGGCGCGGTGTCCTACTACGCCGCCGCCCTGGGCACCCCCGTCCTGCTGGCCGCCGACGGGACGGGGGTACTCGATCCCGAGGCCCCGCTGGCGGAGTTCGTCCGCCGCGCGCCCCGGCTCGCTCCCCACGCTCCGCTCCTCCCCCAAGTGGAGCGGGGGATCGCCGCCCACCGCCCGGACCCGGACGCCGCCGGGTTCGTCACCTCGGAACCGGGGCGATCGGCCGAACTGCTGCGGCGGCACTTCTACGCGCTGATGGACCTTCCCGAGCCGCCGGGCCCCGCATCCCTGGAGCCGCTCCCGCTCCCCGCGTACCGTCCGCGGCAGGTGACGTCACCGCTGCACGTGCGGACCCGTGCGGAAGGGACGGACATCGCCGTCGAGCGGTCCACCGGCCACCCCGCCGGGGCGGTCGGCGACGCGCATCTGTGCGTACACGAGGAGACCCGTCACCCCGGCGACCTGGACACGGCCGACGTCATCACGCGCGAGGCGCGGGCGGACGATCCGCGGCTGGGCGGTCCGGACACGTGGACCGACGAGGTGCTGCGCCTCCACCCCCACTGCTCGACGGCCGTGTACCTGACGGGACCGCACACCTGTGTCGTACGCGCCCGGGGGCACCGGCACCCGTTCCGGCTGTCCGCCGACACGAGCAGCGGGGCGGACGCGGACCCGGCGGCGTACGCCTGCGCCTTCCACGTCTGGCTCGCGTACGGCGGCGCGGTCCCCGAGCGCGGAATCGTGCTCCGGCTGCACAGCGCCGCCGGCGTACATCCGTTCCGCGTGGAAACCGCCGGCTGAGCTACCGGTCGGTGGCCGCCTCGCAGCGACGCCGCAGACCGGCGAGGTAGGCCCGGTGCGGGGCGGCGGAGGCGGGCAACAACGCCTCGGCCTCGGTGATCCCGGCCAGCGCCGCCGTCTCGTCACCGGCCTCGTGGAGGGTCTCCGCCAGGTCCGTGAGAGCGCGGGCCCTGTTGTACGCCTCCGGTGGTGCTCCGGTGCGGCCCGCGAAGAAGTCCACGGCCCCGCTCAGGCACCGCCGGGACTCTTCCAGCCTGCCCATGCCGCGCAGGGCCCGCCCCTGATGACGCTTGATCAGAGCGAGGGCTCGCGGAAGGTCGGACGCGCCCTCCTCTCCCGGACCGATCCTCCGGTAGACGGCCTCGGCCTCGGCGAACCTCTCGTACGCCTCCTCGTACAACCAGCGGTTCAGGCTCAGCAGGCCCATCAGTTCCACCCCCGACGCCTCGCCCCGGAGGTGGCCGGCGGCGCGCTCGTACGTGACGGATGCCCGTGCCGCCCGGTTCGCCTGCTCCCACCGCCCCGTCTCCCCCAGGCAGTGGGCCAGCTGGAAGTGGAGGGCCGCCGCCATCCGCTCGTCCGCCCCGCCCTCATCGGCACACCGGGCCGCGTCCCGCAGCGCGGGAAGCACCTCGTCCCAGTACCCCGCCTTCAGTTGCAGAGGCCACAGGGAACGGGCCAGCCACAGGGCGGTGCCGGTCCGCCCGTGCTCCTCGGCCACGACGACCGCACGCGCCACATTGGCGACCTCGGCGGCCAGGACCGCGACACCGTCGGGGACGGAACGGGAAGCGGCCCGGTACTCCCCCGGCACCTCGGTGCGCCAGCTCTCCGGCAGGGCCGCGCGGGACGCGGGCAGCACCAGCGCCAGCAGTGCGTCCAGCGTCCGCTCCACGGCGCCCGCGCAGGCTTCGATGCCGTACTCGGCGGAGGCGGTCTCGGCCAGCTGCCGCCTGATCTCCGGCCGGAAGCGGTACCGCCGGTCGGACAGGGCGTCCAGAATCCCGACGTCCACCGCCTCGTCGAGCAGCCGGGCCGCCGTCGCCTCGTCGGTATCGGCGGCGGCTGCCGCGATCGTGGCGCTGACGGACGGCCAGCCGCCGAGCGCGGTGAGCCGGCACAGGCGCACCGCCTCCGGGCCGAGCCGGAGCGACGCGAGATGCGCCGCGGCCCGGACGGGACGGTCCGGCCCCACCGGGACGCGGCTCCCGGACACGGGTTCGGGCTCGTCCCTGGTCAGCAGCCGCGCCTCCGCGTGAAGGGCGAACGCGTTCCCCCGGCAGCGTTCGAGCACTCCGGGCAGCCGCGCCTTGACCCGCTCGGCGTACTCCGGCCCGGCCACCTTCCGCACGAGCTGCTTCGCGTGCCGGTCGCTCAGCGGCGGTACGGCGATCCGCTCGGCCTCCAGCAGCAGCGGCGGCCCGGACACGACCACCACCAACAGGACATCGGGCGTCGAGGGCACGAGGGCGCGGACCTGGGCCAGCGAGGTCGTGTGGTCGATCACCACCAGCGCCTTCCGCCCCTCGGTGAGCTGCCGGTACAGCCGCTCGCGGCCCGCCTCGGTGGCCGGTACCAGGTCGGGATCCACGTCCATCTCACGCAGCAGCCGCAGCAGGACGCCCGCCGGCTCCGGGCCGGTCTCCCCGGACGCGGTACGCAGGTCGACGTAGTACTGACCGTCGGGAAACCGGTCACGTGTCTCCGCCCCCAGCCGAAGCGCCACAGCGGTGGATCCGCTCCCGGTGGGACCCGACAGCAGCACCACCCGGGGCCGCCCGCCCCACGGACGGCCGGCCTCCCGCACCAGCTGCCTGACCACCTTCTCCTGATTCGTGAACGCCCACGGCGCAGGAGGCATCGCCCCCCGGGACGGTTCGGCCGCCGCACCCGGGACACCCTCCAGCATCAAGGCCCACTCGCCGGCCCGCCGCGGGTCATTCCGCAGCCGCCCGTGTACGCGTCCCGCCAGTGCCCGGCGGCCCTCCGCGTCGGCCGGCAGGGGTGTCGCCCCTCCGAGCGTCCGCCTCGTCAGGGCCCCCACCGACAGCGCGAGGTTCTTCCCCACCTCCCCGGCGGCTCCGTTCCCCACCCCCAGCAGGAACGTGGTCAGCGCACTGAGCGCCACTACCTCCAGCACGTCGGCCCCTCCCCCTGATCGCCCGCCCGTCCACTGCCGGACTGTATCGCCGCGCCTCCCTCTCTTGGAAACACCCACACACCGGTAACTCGCCGGCGTGGCGCGATACATGGCTCCAGCCGGCGGGCAGCCGGGGGCGGGGGCCGGTCAGTCGGACGGGCGGGGTGCGGGGGTCCAGCCGGTCGTCCGCTGCCAGGCCCGGGAGCGGTCAATTTCCGCCAGGGCGGCGGCGGTCGACGGGTGAGGGGGACCGACGCGAACCCCTTGGGGGGCAAGGGCACGAGAGCCGCGGTCGCCGCGGAACACCACCCCGCCTCGCCGAGCGTGCAGCTTGTGGCCACTAGAGGATGGCTTGAGCGTGCGTCACACTCATGGGCGTGCAGCGTACGCACACACGTTCCATATACGCCACACACACGTACCATCAGGGCATTTTCCCGATGCCAGGACAGGTTAGAGCTCAGCGTTGGTTCGGGGGACATTGTGGATTTTATCGAAAGAGAACCGGAAGTCTGGGCATTGCGCACCGCACTCGGTGAGTGCCGGGGCGGCGCGGCACGCATCCTCGTCATCGAGGGAGCCGCGGGATGCGGCAAGAGCGAGCTCATCGACTCCCTCGCCGAATGGGCCGACGAAGACGATCTGGTCCTGCGGGCGTTCGGTTCACCGACCGAGCGGGATCTCCCCCTGGGTCTGCTGCGACAGCTGACCGGGGACGCACCGGCCGGCGCGTTCCCCGAGGTCACCGCAGCACCGGACGGGACACCGCAGGTGAGCGCGATGCGCGAGTTCCAGGCGGCGTTGGAGCGACTGAGCGCCGCGAGGCCGGTCGTGATCTCTGTCGACGACGTGCACCACGCGGACAGCGCTTCCTTGCGCTATCTCCTGCACATCGTCCGGCACAGCCGCTCCACCCGGATGCTGCTGGTACTCACGAAGCCCCTGCACCAGGACACGCAGGACGCCTCCTTCGGTACGGAGCTGCTGCGCAGCCGCAACGTGCGGCGCATCCGGCTGCGGCGGCTCACCCCTGAGGGCTGCCGACGCGTCGCGGCCTCCACCCCCGGCCCCACACCGCGCGAGGCGCTTTCGGACGAGCTGCACGTGATCAGCGGGGGCAACCCCTTGCTGCTGCGCGCCCTTCTGGAGGAACACCGCTCCACGCCCGCCACCACCGATGACTTCCGCCCCGAGCAAGGCGGACTGTTCGGCCAGGCGGTGCTGACCTGCCTGCGGCACAGCGGGCCCCGCATGCTGGACCTCGGCGCGGCACTGGCCGTTCTGGGCGACGCCTACACACCGGAGCGGGCGGGCAGGCTCCTGGGTGTACCGGCCTTCAGCGCAGCACAGTCGGTCGCCTCCCTGTCCGCCTCCGGCGTCCTCAGCGGACACCGCTTCCCGCACCCGCACACCCAGACGGCCGTCCTGGACCAGGTCCCGGCCAAGGTGCTGGCCGGCCTGCATCTGCGTACCGCCGAACTCCTGCACGTAGAGGGCGAATCCGTCACCAAGGTCGCCGGGCACCTGCTTGACGCCGCCCAGCTGGGCGGATCGCTCACCGTTCCCCCCTGGGCAGTGGGCGTACTGCGGGAGGCCACCGAGGACCTGCTGACACACAGCGATCTCGGCCGAGCCACCCAAGCACTCGAACTCGCCCATGAACTGAGCGGTGACGAGCAGCAGCGGGTCGACATCAAAACCCGGCTCGCGGCCGTCACCTGGCGGGTCAATCCGGGACGGGCGGAGAAGCACCTGTCAGCCCCGCTCGCGGTGCTCCGCGCCGGCCGCCTGGCCTCGGAGCGCCTGGCGCCGCTGGCCGAACTCCTCACCTGCCAGGGCCGGGTCGCCGAGGCGGGCGAGGTGATGTCCGAAATCCTCCGGGAGACCGTGGCAGGCAGCACCGGGAGCCCGGACCGGACCGGATTCGGAACCCGCCCGGACCGGACCGCGAACACGCCCGGAGCCCGGACCGGACACCCGCGGGGGCCCGGCGGAGGGACACCGGAGCAGGGAGCCGGGAGCAGCACGGAGACCCTGGCCGCCGAACGCTTCCTGCGTACGGTCGCCCTCACCGACGACACGCTCGAACCGGTCATGCGCGCCCTGAGGGCCGTCACCTACTTCGGCCGCCCCGAACGGGCCGCCGCCTGCTGCCGCGAGCTGATCGCCGAGGCCGAGCGGCAGAAGGCCCCCGCCTGGCAGGCGCTGTTCTCCTCGGCTCTCGGGGCGGTGCTTCTGCGCCTGAGCGATCTGTCCGCCGCCGAGGACTACGCGCGCAGGGCGCTCGACTGCCTGCCGGAGCAGAGCAGCAGCGCGTTCGCCGGAAGTCCGGCCGCCACCCTGATCCGGGCACGCACCCTCATGGGCGACCACGCGGCGGTCGCCCGCCAGCTTCACCAGCCTGTCGCCGACACGCTGTTCAAGAGCACGCACGGCCTCTCCTACCTGCGCGCCCGCGGCCATTACCTGATGGCGACGCATCAACTGCACGCCGCGCTGGGCGACTTCCTGGAGGCGGGCCGACTCGCCGGGAGCTGGGGCGTGGACCGGCCGGCCGTGCTGCCCTGGCGGACGGACGCGGCCGACGTACTGTTCCGGCTCGGTGAAACGCAGCGGGCTCGGGCTCTGGTGGACCAGCAGTTCGCCGACCCGGACGCGCGCCGGCCGTGGGTACGCGGAATCAGCTTGCGTCTACGCGCGGTGACCTCGGACCCGCGCCAGCGGCTCGCCCTGCTCAACCAGTCCGCCGACGAGCTCGGCCGGTCCGGCGACCGGGTGGAGCTGGCACGTACGCTCGCCGATCTGAGCCGCGCCCTGCGGGCGGTCTCCGAGCCCGTCCGAGCGGACGCGGAGATCCGCAAGGCGTGGAACCTGGCGCGGGAGTGCGGTGCCGAGGCGCTGTGCGAGGAGTTCAGTCCGGAACTGGGGCCCGAGGACCGGATGCGCCGACGCGGCGCCCCGGAGGAGTTCTGCTCCGACCTCGACACAAAGCTGAGCGACTCCGAGCGCCGGGTGGCCACGCTCGCGGCGAGCGGGTACACCAACCGGGAGATCTCCCTGAAGCTGCACATCACCGTCAGCACCGTCGAGCAGCACCTGACGCGTGTCTACCGCAAGCTCAACATCACGCGCCGGCAGGACCTTCCGGTGGACCTGCACCTTTCGGTCTCGACGGCCGAAGCGGTCCGATGAACCCGGACGGCCCTGCCCGGCCGCGACAGTCCGACCGGACGGCCCCGTCCGGTCGGACGCGTTCCACCCGAGAGAAGGACTGACCTCCGTGCACCACGCAAAGCTGTTCGCGCTCAGCGACCAGCACGTCACCCATGCGGAAAACCGGCGCATCACCGAGTCGGTCAGGCCCGAGTCCGACGACGACTGGCTGCTCGTCGCCGGGGACGTCGGTGAGAAGTTCGAGGACATCGCCTGGGCACTGAGGCTTCTCTCCGAGCGGTTCCGCCGGGTCGTCTGGGCCCCCGGCAACCACGAACTGTGGACCCATCCCGCCGACCCTGTCGCCCTGCGCGGCGCGGACCGCTACGAATCCCTGGTCGGACTCTGCCGGGAGCTCGGCGTGTCGACCCCCGAGGATCCGTACCCGGTCTGGCAGGGCGAGGAGGAACCCGTCACCGTCGCCCCGTTGTTCGTCCTGTACGACTACTCCTTCCGCGCACCCGGTACCCGTACGAAGGAGGAGTCCCTGCGGGCGGCCCATGAGGCAGGGGTGGTGTGCACGGACGAGTACCTGCTCCACCCCGACCCGTACCCGTCGCGCGAGGCCTGGTGCCGCGCCCGGGTCGCCCTGACCGAGGAGCGGCTCGCGGCCGTCGATCCGGGGCACCGCACCGTCCTGGTCAACCACTATCCGCTGGTGCGGGACCCCACGCGGGTCCTGCGGCATCCCGAGTTCGCCCAGTGGTGCGGCACACAGCTGACCGCCGACTGGCACCTCCGCTTCCGGGCGGCCGCCGTCGTCTACGGCCACCTCCACATCCCCCGGGTCACCTGGCACGACGGCGTCCGCTTCGAAGAGGTGTCGATCGGATATCCGCGGGAGTGGCGTTCCCGGCCGCCCCGCCCGCCGCTGCGTCAGATCCTGCCGAGCCCAGCGACGGAGCAACCCGCATGATCGACTCCGTACTGCCCCCAGAGGTGTCCGGCGTGAGCGTCTTCGGCGACCTGTCGCCCGCCGACGGCCATGGGCTCTTCCCGGCGGAGGTGGCCACGATCGCCCGGTCGGTACCGAAGCGCCGTGCCGAGTTCACCACCGTCCGGCTGTGCGCACGCCGCGCGCTGGACAAGCTCGGCGTGCCCCTGGTTCCCCTGGTGCCGGGGAAGCGGGGTGCTGTCGCGTGGCCGGCCGGCGTGACCGGCAGCATGACCCACTGCACCGGCTTCCGTGCGGCGGCGGTCGCCCGCTCCGATGTCGCCGCGTCACTGGGCATCGACGCGGAGCAGAATCAGCCCCTGCCCGAAGGCATCCTGGAGGTCATCTCGCTGCCGCGCGAGAGGGCCGCCATCGCCGCACTCGCACGGCAACGCCCCGACGTGCACTGGGACCGGCTGCTGTTCAGCGCCAAGGAGTCGGTGTACAAGACCTGGTATCCGCTGACCCGTCGCGAGCTCGACTTCACAGATGCGGAGCTCCAATTCGACCTCGGGGCGAGCACGTTCTCCGCGCGGCTCCTCGCACCCGGGCCCGAAGTGGCCGGACACCGTCACGCAACGTTCTCCGGGCGCTGGACCGCGGGACACGGTTTCGTCCTGACCGCGATCGTCCTGCCGGCTGAAGCGACCCGGCCGACAGCCGTACGCCCGGAGCAATCGCTGGAATTCTCTGCTACCCCTGCCCGGATACGGCATGCCCAAACGGCGTCACAGCACGACACCGAGTAAAGGAAAAGTAAATGAAGTGCATTCATTCGGTAAATGGTGCTCGGTAACCAATCACCTCGGCTACGATCATGACCGACTGAGCAAAATCGAGTTTCCCTGGTCGGAAATCTCGAACGAGGCGGCCTTTCCGGGACCGACATCACCGGACGCCCCTCCCCAAGCCACTCCTGCGTTAATTGCCTGCCGTACACCATTCCGAAGCCTGCTGTTTCCCCCCCTCCACCGCATGGCCGTACTCTCGGATCACTCGTGAGCGAATTTACGCTCCGTTTTTGGATATCTTAGAGTTGACGTCCGAAACGACCTGCGGATGCAAGGGGGGAGCAGCGAATGCCGGCAGCCAGAGGGTCCCACTCGGTCGGGGAGCGCGCACCACTGAACCACGGCGTGCCACGGATCGGCGGCGACGAGTCCCCGTTCAGCCCCGACGGGAGCCGGCCCGGCCCGATGGCCCCTGCCTCAACGACGGGCGACCCCACGGGCATCATGGCCTTGCACGCGCTGGTCAGCGAAATGAGCGCCCGCTGTCGACGAGAGCTCCTCCTGGTCCTGCCCACCGGCGCCCGGCCCTGCCAGTCGTTCCCGGCCGCACGAACCATGATCCTGGACCTGCTGGGCCGAGGGATACGGGCTCGCCTCATCTACCAGCACGCCATCCGGGGCGATCTGGTCACCCGCGCGCTGGTGCGGGAACTGACCCAGCACGGGGCCGAGGTCAGGACCAGCGCCGAGCTGATCGATCCGCTCATCGCCTTCGACGGTGAAACCCTCGTCCTGCCCCGCTCGCCGGGCTTCACCGGGGACGACGGCACGACAGGGACGGTCGCCGTACGGGACCCGGCAATGGTCGCGTTCGCCTGTGCCGCCTTCGAAAACCTGTGGAACACCGCATGCCCGCTCATTCCCGACACGAAGGACACCGCACACACAATCGATGCGCTCACGAAGTCGATAGTGCACCTTATGGCAATGGGTCACAAGGACGAAATGGTCGCTCGTCGGCTCGGCATATCGGTCCGTACCTGCCGTAGGCATATCGCTAAAATCATGGATGAACAGGGCGCCATCAGCCGTTTTCAGGCCGGTGTTGTCCTCACCCGGGCGGGCCTGGTCGACGAACCTTTTGCAGCGCCCGGAACAGCCATGGCGGGGAGCGATTCCGTCCCGCCGGAAAACACCCGAGCCGCAGATGGTCCGATACCCCCCGCGGAAACTCCCGGAACTTCACCCACGTAGCGAACCGGACGGATGCGTACGCATCGGGGGCCTGCCGGAATACCGCGCCCTCCGCCACGGGCGCCCGCACGCACGAAACGGCCCCGGCTCCCGGAACCTCGATGAGGGCCCGCGGCTCCGGTGCCGGAGTCGTAGCGGGCACCGCGCAGGAGTCGGCTGGTCATGGTGCGGCGGCGGGCGGCCCGGCGCCCGGGGGGTTCGGGCCGGCGGGTTCGCCCGCGGTGGTGGGCTGTTGAGCCGACGCTGCCCGGGATGTTCCCCGCCGCGGTGCTGAGGGCGTCGTCATGAGGAGCCCGTTGTCGACCCGTCAGCCGTGGAATCGTGGTCGCACAGTCCGGGCTCCTCGCCCTTCCGGTTCCGCTCCGGCGCATCGTCCGGGGCCGTGGCGCGCTCCCGGCCCGCCAGGACCGCCTTCAGCCCCTCCGTCAGATCCTGCGCCGACGGTGCCGAGTCGCGGTCCATCATCCACTGGACCATCACCCCGGCGAGCAGCGCCTGGCAGAACAGTCCGGCCACCCGCGCCTTCTCGGGTTCCGTTTCCGGATCGATGCCCAGCATGTTCTCCGCGAGGCCGTTCCGTCCCTCGCGCTGCGGGCCGGCCAGAGCCTTCTGCAGTTCGGGATCGGTGTCGATCCTGGAGATGACCTCCATCTGGAGCTGCCAGACCGAGCGGGTCCGCTCGTAGCTGCCGATCACCCGTTCCCAGGTCTCAAGGAACTGGTCGAGCGGGGCGCGGGAACCGTCCTCGCCGCCGACCGCGCTCTCGGGCTCGTTGGTCAGCAGGTCACCCCACTCCTCCGTCACCTTGATGAAGGCGAGGTTGAGCAGGGCCTCCTTGGAGCCGTAGTGGTAGCCGATGGAGGCGAGGTTGGTCCCGGAGACGGCCACGATGTCACGTGCCGTCGTCCGGGCGTATCCCTTTTCCAGCAGGCAGCGTTTGGCGCCTTCGAGAAGATCCTCACGATGTCCCATGACAGCAGCGTACCCGGCATGCAGACGCATGTGTAAGACGCACGTCTGAATGCCGGGTGCGGAGACCGCGGGAAGGACTTCAGCCGGTCAGGTGCACCGAATGGGCCGAAACCGCGCCCATCCCGGCGAGCACCGACACCGGGACAGCGGCACGTCGCGGACGAGGCCGTATTGTACGTGACCGCCCGCTCGTCCAGGAGTGCGGGTCGAGGTCCGCCTCACCACCAGCCCTTGACGTGGCGCCGGGCCCTCGGGGGCGGCTGCCCGTTCAGCCCTCGATCCAGCCGTGTTTCCTGGCGAACTGCAGCATCCCCTGGCGTACCTGGAGAATGTGTGCCGCAGTGAGCCCGGGGGCCGATTTCAGCAGCACTTCCGTGATCTCCCGGGTGTACTCCTCCGAGTTGAGCACGTCACACAACGCGTCGTCGCCGTCCGCGGCCTGCCTGGTCAGCGGCTCGGAACGCTGCGTGAAGACGGGCTCCGCCACCGGCGCGGCCGCGACTCCACTGCCTGCGGCCAGGCGCACCGAGGACGCCTTCAGACCCCGGTCACCCTGCTCCATCTCGAACTCGACCATCAGGCCGGGCCGGAGCAATTCCTCGGCCATGCGAAGGTCGTTCACGTGCAGGAAGACGTCCTCACCTCCATGGTCGGGGGTGATGAACCCGTAACCCTTCGCGCTGTCGAAACGCACCACGCGACCAATGACCATCAAAAACACCCTCTCAACAAGTCCCGGACCCGTGTCCGGGACAACCCTGTCGCACCAAGCCGCCCGGACCCCGTGAACCCACTCCGGACATTCCTTGCGACTACCCAACCACTTGCGTCCCAGATGCTATTGCCCTCCAGGGACATCCGGGCGTCTCCGAACCTACGCTTCACGGGGGTCCGGCTGTCGCACCGGCGGGTCCACCTCGTCGAGGAACGTGCGCATGACCTGACGGAAGTGTTCCGGCTCCTCCAGGTGCGGAAGGTGGCTGGACTCCTCGAACACCTCCCAGCGCGCTCCCGGAATGAGGTCCTGGAACGGCTGGACGGTCGCGGGGGTGGCCTCGTCGTGGCGGCCTGATATCAGGAGCGTGGGCACGGCGACGTCGGGGCAGAGGTCAATGACCGACCAGTCGCGCAGCGTGCCGTTCACGTGGAACTCACTGGGGCCGTTCATCGCGTAGTAGACGGTGGGGTCGTTGTACACCTCGTAGAACGAGGCCATGTAGTCACGGGGCCAGGGCTTCAGACGGCAGACGTGTCGCTCGTAGAACGAACGCATGGCCTCGTGGTACTCGTCCGTCTCGGTGGTTCCGGCGGCCTCGTGCCGGAGCAGCGTTTCGTTGACACCGGGCGGCAGCTGGTCCCGGAGGATCTTGGCCTCCTGGAGCCAGAGCGGGTAGGAGGCAGGCGAGTTGGCGATGACGAGTCCGCGCAGGCCGGCCGGGCGTGCGGCAGCATGGTGTGTGATGAGCATGCCGCCCCAGGACTGCCCGAACAGTACGTAGTTGTCGGCGATCCCGAGACCTGTGAGCAGATTGTCGAGTTCGGCCGCGAACAGGTCCACGGTCCAGAAGTCGGCTCCCCGGTCGGGCAGATGGGTCGACCCGCCGTTCCCGATCTGGTCGTAGTGCACGACGGACCAGCCTTCCTCGGCCAGGTCGGAGAGGTTCTGCAGATAGTCGTGGGTGGATCCCGGCCCTCCGTGCACGACGACGAGCGTGGGCCGGTCGGAGCGGAGGTCGCCCGTCACCCGGTACCACGTCTCGTGCTCGCCGAACGGCAGGGTTCCCTTGGCGCTGGGTGCCACGGTCACGTCACTTCGCCTCGCTTCGATCGCTTCTATCTGGTTCGGACCGTCTTGGATTCGGTTCGGACCGTCTTGGATTCGGCCGCACTCGGCCACTCGGTCAGTCATTCGGCGGCGGGCGCCGATTCCTGCGATGCCAGCCATGCGTCGATGACCTGTGCGGTCTCTTCGGCGCGGTCCTCCACGAGGGTGAAGTGGTTGGCGCGGACGGTCCGCAGGGTGTGAGCCGCCTCCCAGGGCTCGGCCCGGCCGTCGACCAGGTCGGGGGACATGTCGTCCCCGTCCGGGACGAAGGACTGGGTGCACTGCACGAAGAGCACCGGGGACTCGACCGGGTTGAGCGGGAGTTGCGGAACCAGCTCCACCCAGCGGCCCATCGCGGAGAGCCTGCTGCTGTCGAACCGGCCGAAGACCGCCTCCTTCTCGAACATGCCGAGTGCGAGGCCGTCGAGGGGCACGCCGTCGCTACCGCCGTCGTGCACCTTGAACGTGTCCAACAGGATGACGCCCGCCGGGCGCACCCCGTACTCCCGTTCCAGGTGGCCGGCGGTGGCGTAGGCGAGGGTGCCTCCGGAGGAGTAGCCCAGCAGTACGAACGGCTCCCCTCCGGCCGCGTCCAGCACGCTCCGGGCGAGGGCCTGGACCGCCGCGTCGGAGGACGTGGGCAGGCTCTCGCCCGCGAGGAATCCGGGTACAGGCAGCGCGGATATCTTGTGCCGGCCTCCGAAGTGGGACACCAGACGCGCGTGCTGGTGGACACCGCCGGTCGCCATGGGGGTACTGAGGCAGATGAGACGCGGTCCCTCGGGGGCGTCCGCGAGACGGACCGCCGCGGGGAGCCGGTCGATCTCGTCCACCGAGCCGAAGCCCGGCCGCACATCGGCGGCCGCCTGGAGGAGCGCGAATCCCTTGTCGGCCCGACCGGAGACGACGGCGGCGTGGAACATGTCACGGAGCGTCTCCGGCTGCCTGTCGGCCGAGGGAGCCACGGCCTGACCAGTCGCGGTCGCGCTCTGCGTCCCGCCGGTTCCGCCGGACGATCCCGCTGATGCTCCTGGTTCGGCATTGTCCCCGGTCGCGAGGGGGCCTGCCGCCAGGAGATCCGTACGCAGCAGCCGGGCGAGCTCCGTCGGGCTCTTGCTGTCGAAGACGACCATGGGAGGCAGCCTCAGTCCGGTGTCCTTCATCAGGGCGTTACGGAGTTCCATCGCGCTCAGGGAGTCGAACCCGGACTCCAGGAAGTCCCGTTGTGCGTCGAGGGCGTCCGCGCTGCTGTACCCGAGGAGCGTGGCTGCCCGGTCCAGGACGAGTTCCATGAGGAGCGCTTCCTGCCCGGCCTCATCGGCCTGCGCGAACCGCAGCCGCAGAGACGTCGCATCGGCCTTGGAGACGGTGCTGCGCCGCCTGGTGGTGGTGGGTGCGAGGTCGCGGAGGAGGGCGGGGATGGTGTCGGTACGAGTCCGCAGCGCGGTGACGTCGATCGGCAACGGNACCAGAGCGGCCCGCCCGGACGCCAGACCCGCATCGAACAGCGCCAGACCCTGGTCCGGCTGCAACGCCGGAAGACCCTGCCGCCTCATCCGCTCCAGATCCGCCTCACCCAACCACTGCCCCATCCCCGCACCCGCCCACAGCCCATACGCCANCGAAGTGGCCGGCAGCCCCTCCGCCCGACGCTGCACCGCCAGCGCGTCCAGGAACACATTCGCCGCCGCGTAGTTCGCCTGCCCCGCCGCCAGCACCGAACCACCCGCCGACGAGAACAACACGAAGAACGCCAGCTCACACCCACGCGTCAACTCATGCAAATACCACGCACCATCAGCCTTCGCCCCCAG
>NZ_KB892023.1 GCF_000373645.1 Streptomyces sp. ATexAB-D23
TCCTGCTCGCCGCCCTCGGCCGCACCGCCCCCGCCCTCTCACTCTCCCAACGGGACTGCGTAACCCTGGAACCCCAGATGACGGAATGGCTGACCCGAGGCGCCACCGAAGCCGAGATCATCCACGCCCTCACCGCAGGCCTCCCCGACCGCATCCACCACCCGGCCGCCCTCGTCGCCACACGCCTCCAGACCAAACTNCCNCCCGCCCGCGAACCACACACCGTCCTGCGCTCCCTGGAATGCAGCGAATGCCGAGCCCCCGGCACCCCCGAAGCCCTACCGGGCGGGAAGTGCGGCCCCTGCCGGGGCAAACCCACCCACCAGGAACCCACCCTCCCCGCCCAAAAGGTCCGNGCCCAAGCCCGAGCCGTACGAGCGGGCCTCATCCCCAAATCAGACCGCCCCAAGCACTGACGCACCAGGCAGACGCAAGGAGCCTCTGCCCGCAGCTACCCGGGGAAGCCGAGGTCCTTGAGGTAAGAGAGTCGCGCGTTTATGGCCGCGGAGAAGTGGCGCCAGTCGAGCTTGTCGACAGGCTCTCGCGGCCACGGATCAAAGGCCGAAGAGGTGATGTAGCAGGCGGCGTCGTAGAGGCGCTCGGACATGAGGCGCTGGCAGAAGACACCGAAGCGCTCCTGGTAGGACATGCCATGCCAGATGTCGTCCACAGGCAATGCGCCCATGGCCGGCCTGACCGGCCTACAGGAGCCCTCCTCGTCCTGCATGATGAAGAAATAGCCGAGCCAAGGATCCTCTCCCGGGTACAGCCCAGCCAAATTCGCATGCCGTAGGTCAACGGCACTGCCAAGCGCTTCCTCAACCCGGTTGTTGTAGTTGTTGCCGAACGACGGGCCGCCGAGGGCCTTCATCTCGAAGGCCGCCACGAGGGTGTCCCTATGGACAACGACCAAGTCCCACTGCTTCTGCGGCCGGAAATAGCCGGGCAGTTCGAGCCCCTGTGACCTGGTGACACGGATGCTCTCCGGCGGGTACCCGGCATCGAGGAAGAACTTCGACAGCAGAATGGTGATGGAGTCGAAATGCTTGCCGCCACGTACAGAGCCAGCCGTACCCGCTCCCACGGCAGCCTTGATCGCCGACTGCTCACCCTGGAGTTCTTTCGCGCCCCAGTACGCTGCGACAGCGTCCTCGAAGTCTTGGCGGGTGACCGACAAGATCCGTTCCTCCTAGTCAGGCAGCTCGGTGAGTCCGTAGACGCGCAAAGCGGCCTCGGTCGCAGCATCCGTGTCTCGCTTGTCGAAGGCTTCGGCGAGAGCGACCCGGTCGTCCTCGCCGATCGCCGACGGGTCCGGGACACGGATCTTGCGAAGGTACTGCGCCTGGAAGCGGAGAGTGCCGCCTCGCATCCTGACCGCGTACGCCTCCACGAATGCCTCCGCGACCTTGGACAGCAACAAGCCACCGAGCACGCGCATGTCCCAGACGTCCGAGACGATGAAATACAGGTTGTGGTGAGGGTACAGGCCACCCTCATCGAGAACCGGATGAATCCTGAGCTTCATGTCCGGAAACAGCAGTTTCTGACGCCGGGTGAGCTGGTGGTCGACCTTGTCAATGGTCTTGTACCAGCGCTGCGGCTGCCTTTCCGCCACGTAGCGCTTGCGCAGCGCCTCACTGTGCTTCTCGAAGTAGGCAGCGAGACGCGGAAACGCATTCAGATCGACCAGATCACCGCTCGCCGCCCAAGGGTTGACCAGATAGGTCCCATCCCAATCGATCCTTCCACTGGTGGTGTCGCGGACCATAGCCATGGGGAGCAAACGCCCTTCCTCGACCAGGTCCTTGTCCTTGGTGAGGAAAATCCTGTCGGCCCCTGTGGCGACGCCGATGCCGACCCTCGTTCCAGTCGCGGTGTTCTCCAAAGGCCGGAAACGCTCCGTAAGGTCCTCAAGGACCGCGAGCCTCGCGGGCGAGCCCGTAGGCCAGGAATCCTCCTCCGGGAACCAGTGGGGCATGCGAGCGGCCTGATACGAGTCCGTGGCAACCGTCGGCGACTCAGCCCCGAGGTACCAGTCAACGAAGTCCTTTGCCTGTTCCGCACCGAAGGACCGATTCGTGTCGGCGGCAACGGCTGCGCCCTGGACGTCGTTCGAGATGAGAGTAATGGCAGGGTAGGCGGCAACCTGATCATCGAAAGCGTCGACATCATGCATCACCAGCGCGAGGTCCATGCTGAAGTCCTTGGTCACCAGTTGCCTCAACCGACGGCCGTACTGGTTTCGCATCCAGCGGTCCGCGCAGATGAACCCCAGTCGGCCGCCTCGGTTCAGGCTGCGCAGAGCCACCTCGTAGAAACCGACATAGATGTCGGCCCGGCCCCCCATCGTGAAACAAGCCCGGCGGTAAGCGGCCATCCGGTCGCCGGGAACGTCTTCGAGCCGTATATACGGAGGGTTACCGACGACATAGTCGGCACGACGCTCGTCGCCCGACTGCAGTAGGTAGTCACCCTGCCTCACCCACGCTGCGGCAACCTCCCTCGCGTCCTCCGGATCCCATCCGTCTTTCCGCAACGTTTCCACTATCAGCGCCCGGCTCTGCTCCACGTTGCGGCCCAACAGGTCGAAGGCGCGGACAGCATCGACCGCGTCGGTGACGGGGCGCTGGTGCGCGAGACATGACGTACTGATCCGGGACGCGACGACGGTCAGGAACGCACCGCCGCCGCATGCCGGCTCCACGAGCCGCAGACCGCAGAGGTCCTTGTCCGGCGTATAGCCGAGAAGGTCCAAAACGAGCCCGACAACCCAGGCGCGCGTGAACACCTCACCGTGTTCCACGGCCTTTTTCAGAGACTCGGGAATGGATAGGTCTTCCGTATCGAACAACGCGATAGTTGCCACGCAAGGACAGTACCGCCGAACCTCCTCGAAGCCCGATCCTCATCCACAGAGAGTAGTGATTCAATAACAGAATCAGAGGATCGCCGCCCGCGCCGACACGGATGAACACTCGCTGTGCCCAAAGAGGGCAGGCCTCCCGGGGCAGGCCCGCCCCTACGCCCCCCGCACCACCGCGAACACTCCCCGTACCTCCGTGTCCTCCGGCGTGCGCCAGGGCCCCGAGACGTGGCCCGTCGCGTTCTCCGGCAGGGCGTCGGCGGGGCGCAGGACCCGGTTCAGGTGGAGGGTCGCGCCCTTGGCGGCGATGTCCGTGCCCTCGTCGTCGTCGGTGGTCGCGAAGGGGCCGGACAAGGCGTTCGGGAGGGTGCGGGAGTGGGTGATCGTCGGGTCCGGAGTGTCGGTCTCGCTCTGGGCCTGGGGCTCCGCGCGGCCGGCGAGGAGGGCGAAGAGCTGCTCGGCCAGGACCGGGTCGTGGCAGCCGTCGTACACCCAGCGCTTCCCCAGTACGCCGTGCTCCGTGGTGCCGACCAACGCGTCCTCCGCGCCGTCGAGCGGTGCGCCCCGGTAGGTGAGGGGCACGAAGTACGCCACCGGCTCGGCGCCCGAGGTGTCGGTGGCGACCATGAGTTCCATGCCCACCTCGCCCTGGGGGTCGTCCAGCCGGAAGCCGCCCGACCTCGACAGGACCGGGTGCGTGTGGCCCGCGTACCAGGGGCGGGTCGGGAGCCAGGGGGTGAGCAGTTCGAGCTTGGTCGGCGACAGAGTGGTGCGGTGGATGACGGCCATACCGGAGGTCTCTCCCGTGCGTCGAGTGGGCGGCTGGTTTGCCTGGTGCGCGGGGCCGTCGCCGGACCCGCGCGCTGTGTCGAGCGTATGCAACCAGCCGCCCTCTCGGTCTCCGGGCCGTCAGGAAACGGTCACCACGCGCCCGGTGCCGGAGGCGGTACCACCTCCGGGCGGTCGTCGCAGGTGATCGTGTTGGGCAGCAGCCAGGGGGCGAGCCAGTCGCCGTCGTTGCCGCCCAGGTCCGTGAGGGTGAACTCCGAACCGGTGGCGGGGAAGTTGAACGAGCCGCAGTTGTTGACGCCCACCGCGCCGACGTTGCGCGCGTCCACGTTCTCGAAGGTCGCGCCGCCCGCCGCGCGGGCGCTCAGCACCGAGGTGCCGGTGCCGTCCACCCGGATGTCCTTGAAGTGGATGTTCTCGATGACGTACTGGTCCTTCACCGCCCAGTCCGAGACCAGCATGACCGCGTTGTAGGTGCTGTCGAGGAAGTCGTTGCCGGTGACCCGGATGTCGGCTCCGTCGATGCTGCGGTCCAGGGCGAAGACCCACAGCGCGCCGAGGCCGATGTTCCAGTTGAGTTCGTACGTACCGGCGCGGACCGTCGTGTTGCCCGTGACGTCCAGCTTCCCGGCGAAGGGTTCGGCGCCGAAGCGG
Source organism: Streptomyces sp. ATexAB-D23 (assembly GCF_000373645.1). GTDB lineage: Bacteria > Actinomycetota > Actinomycetes > Streptomycetales > Streptomycetaceae > Streptomyces > Streptomyces castrisilvae. The sequence continues at coordinate 4,307 of NZ_KB892023.1, forward strand.
GCGCCGATGTGCAGGGCGCTGCCCTCGCGGACCGGGTCGGCGACGAGGTTGTCCGAGACGGTGGTGTCGGTGCCGCCGTAGATCGCGATGCCGTTGGCCAGGACCGGGGTCTGGACGGTGTTGTGGGAGAAGGTGTTGCGGGCGTTCGTCGTCTTCTCGGCCCACATCGCGAGGCCGTCGTCGCCGGAGTTGCGTACGAAGGTGTCCGTGACGCTCGAATCGGTCACGCCCGTGTGGAAGTTGATGGCGTCGGCGATCTGGTCGACGATGATGGTGTCGGAGATCCGCAGGTTCTTCATCGGGCCGTCGAACCACATGCCGACCTTGGTGTGGCTGATGTGCAGGCCCTTGATGGTGGAGTCGCTCATCGCGCCGCCGATGGCGTTGACCTGGTCGGTGTCGACGCGTTCGCGTACGTCGCCCTCGATGGCGAAGCCGGACAGGTGGACGTTGCGGCTGCCGCCCTCGGCCGCGGACTTCCCGTAGAAGCCGACGCCCGTGTGCACCGAGCCGTCGGCGGCGGGCTTGTCGAGCGCGACCTCGCGGCCCTTGATCTTCGTGTACCAGTTGCCCGCGCCGACGATGGTGACGTCGTCCACGACGATGTGACGGTCGACCCGGTACGTCCCCGGCGGGATGTACACCTTCAGGTGCGTGCGCCGGGCGAACGCGATGGCCTTGTCGATCGCGTCCGCCGCGTCCCGCCGGCCGGTCGGATCGGCCCCGAACGCCCATACGTTGGCGGCGAGCAGCTCCACGTGCGGGAGGCCGACCTGCTCCGAGTCGAGCAGGTCGATGACCGTCGACCCGGCCCGGCTGCCGGCCGGCACGGTCAGCCGTACGGTGTCGCCCGCGCGGTAGGTCCGGCCGAGCAGGAGGCGCTGCTCGTCGTAGAAGTGGCTGGGCCGGTACGGCTTGTCGATGACCGGGGCGGGGGTCGTCTCGGCGGGCACGCAGGAGCACTCGGTGATCCACCAGCCCGGGTGGAGGAGCCCGGCGCCGGGGTCGTTGGAGAACGGGTACTGGTTGTACAGCCAGGAGTACTGCGAGGTCAGCGTCATGGTGGAGCGCTTCGTACCGTTCACCGCGACGTCCAGCGGGGCGGTGATCCCGCCGCCGCCCGGCGCGTCCGGGATGCTGTAGCGCACGGTGATCGCGTTGGCCGGGGCGGGCAGCGTGAACTCGACGTGCTGCCCCGGCGCCAGGCTCACCGCCTTACGGCCCGACGCCTCCGAGGGCAGCGTGTACGCGTCGCGGTCGGGGCCGATGACCGTGCCGTTGGTCACCGCGTTCTCGGCCTCCTGCTCGGCGAAGGCCACCTTGGCGCCCTTCCCCGCGACCAGCGCCGGATCGAGCGCGGCCCGGGTGACGACCGGGGCGGCGCTGCGCGGGCCGGCGAGCGCGGGCGTACCGGCCAGCACCCCGAGCCCCACGGCCGCCGCGGTCACCGAGGCGACGGCGGTCGCGTACAGCCCTGTCCTGCGCGGTCTTCGCGCCCTCACCGAAGCGTCGGTGGTCATCCGTGACATCGCGTGCCCGTTTCTCTCGGGGGGTCAACGGCCGTGCGCGCGTGGGGGAGTCGCCGCCGTCATGAGTGAGGTGACAGTAGGGCGCCCAGCTCCCCGTTCACAAGACTCCTGCGATTGGTTTTCAACTTCCTGGCGTAGTAGTGCGCTGGTTCGTCATTTTTTTGCGTAACCTCGCGCAAGGCAGGACGATCTCACTCCGCCGGAAGCATCAGCTCCGAGTCCACGTGGACCGTGACGCGTACCGGTACGTACTCCGTGGCGTCGGTCCGGGACGCACCCGTGCCCGGGTTGGGCGCGAAGCGCGGGTGGGCGCCGCCGCTGATCTGCCAGCGGACGCGGTGGCCGACGCCGAAGCGGTGGGCGGTGTGGCCCATCGGGACGGTCACGCGGACCGGGTCCGGGCCCGTGGTGCGCAGCTGGGCGAGGCCGTCGCAGACGTTCGTGGAGCGCCCCTCGGGGTCCACGTCGCACAGCCGGGTGAACACGTCCCCGTGGCCGGTGTCCGTGGACGCGCTGATCCGGGCGGAGACCGGGCCGAGGACGGTGAGGGGTTCGGTGAGGACCGGCCCGGTGAACGTCAGGACGTCCTCGCGGGCCTCAAGCGTGCCGTTGTCGCGCGCTCCGGCGGTACGGGAGAGGAGGGGGCCGCCCACGGAAGGCGTCGGGTCGGCCGGGTCGTGGCGGAAGGACGCCAGGGGCGCCGCGTCCGTGGGCGGCTCGGCGGTGAGGTGGCCGCCGGGGGCCGGGAACCACGAGGCGGTGGCCGCCCCGGCCGGTGGCCACGCCTCGAGGTCCCGTACGACCTGCTCCGTACCGCCCAGGTGTACGCGTACGGGGGTGGGGCGCAGGCCGGAGGGGTCGGCGCACAGGTGGGCGCGGAGCCAGGCGAGGGATTCGGCGAACACCTCGGACCAGCCCTTCTGGAGCGCCGAGGTGTGGGTCCACGGGCCGACGAGCAGCGTGGCGTCGGCGCCCGCCCGGCGCAGCCGGCCGTACTGCTCGAAGGTCTGGCCCGCGAGGACGTCGTGCCATCCGGTGATCAGCGCGGTGGGGACGGCCGCCCGGTCCGCCGCGCCGGCGAGGGACGCGCCGCCCCAGTGCGGGTCGTCGGGGTCGGGATGGTCCATCACCCCGTCCAGCCACGGCACTTCGCCGCCGAGCGCGTCCGCGTACGCCCCGCGCAACGGGCGCGCGGTGACGACGGAGCGCATCCGGCGCTGGAGGCGCAGGGTCGCCCGGAGGAACGGGCCCATGCCCCGGTGCTGGTACGTCATGCCCGAGCCCACGGCGAGCGCGGTCTCCAGGTGGAGGACGCCGTCGGTGTGGAAGAGGGCGTACGGGTCGTGCAGCCCCACCTGGACCACCATGGCCTTCAGCTCCGGCGGCGGTTCGAGGGCCAGAGCCCACTGGACGTAGCCGAGGTAGCTGGGGCCGACCGTGCCCAGGTTCCCGTCGAACCAGGGCTGTTCGCGCAGCCAGTCGACGGTGGCCCGGCCGTCGGGGGCCTCGTTGCGCCAGAGGTGGAAGTCGCCGCCCGAGCCGCCGGTGCCCCGGCAGCTCTGGAGGACGACGTGGAAGCCCTGTTCGGCGAAGAGCATCCCGTACTGCGGGGACCACGGCACGCCCCGTCCGTAGGGCGAGCGCACCAGGAGGGTGGGGAAGTCGCCCTCGGCGCGCGGGAAGTAGTGGTCCGTGACCAGCGGGCTGCCGTCGGCGGCGGGGACGGTCAGACCCCGCTCGAACCCCACCGCGTGGCGGGCGGCCGGCAGGCCGCGCCAGGTGGACCGCATCAGCCGGGAGGCGAGCGGCGGCTTCCGGACGGGCCTCGGGCGGGCTTCGGGCGTGGGTCGTGTCATCGTGCGCCTCCCTCGGGCATCATGCTCGGGCGAGCATTCTCGTACACAGTACGAGAATAGTGGATGCTTGGATGAGACGGTGGAGCAACCCAGGTGAGAGGGGATGGGACCGTGACCCGCACCGACGGGCCCGGCGCGGGCGGCGTCGACCCGCGCGAACTGTGGCCGGCGCCGGACCGGCCCCGCCGGGGGCGCAGGCCCGCCTTCAGCCGCGAGGCGATCACGGCGGCGGCGGTCGCCGTCGCGGACGCCGAGGGGCTCGACGCGGTCACCATGCGCCGGGTCGCCGCCGAGGTGGGCGCGGGCGTCATGTCGCTGTACAGCTACGCCCCCGACAAGGAGACGCTGCTCGACCTGATGATCGACCGCGTCTCCGGCGAGCTGCCCACCAGCGACCCGCTCACCGGCGACTGGCGCACCGACCTCAAGACCATCGGCCGCCTCCAGCGCGCCCACATGCTCCGCCACCCCTGGCTGCCCGCCGCCGTACAGGAACGCCGCACCCTCGGCCCCCACACCCTCGCCTTCCTCGAACACGCCCTGACCGCCCTGCGCCCCAGCGGGCTCGACGGGGCCGCCCGGCTGGAGGTCTTCGCCCAGCTCACCGCGTTCGTGGCGGGCCACACGGCGTACGAGGTGAGCCGGGCCAGAGCGGAGCAGACGCCCGGCCGCGCCGCCGCCGAGGCGCTCTACCTCGCCGAGGTCGCCGCCGACGGCCACCACCCGGAGCTGGCCCGCGCCCTCGCGTCGGCCGGACGGCCCAGCACCCCCGACGCCACGTTCGAACGCTTCCTGAGCCGCCTCGTCGACGGCCTCGACGCGGGCTGACCGGGCGCCGCAAACCGCCCCGGCCCCGGCCCGCCGGGCCGGACGAGCCCCCTTCCGGCCCGGCGGCCAGGCGGGAAACCCCCGTCCGGCCCGGCGGCCGGACAGGAAACCCCCATCCGGCCCGGCGGCCGGACAGGAAACCCCCGCCACCCGCCCTCCGGCCGCACACGGAACAGGCGGGCCGAACCACCTCGGACCCCACCCTCCGGCCGCACGGAAAACGCCCTCGCGCCCCGCCCGACGCCTGTGGAACAGTCCGGATCATGGACCCCACCGCACACGACGACGCCATCCTGATCACCCCGCTCTCCGAACGGCCCGCCCTGGTCACCCGGATCTACGAGATCGACAACACCTGGCCGCCCTTCGTCCCGCACGACCTGGTCGGCAACGCTCTGGTGGGCCGGGTGCCGGATGAGTTTCCCGCGTACTGCGTGGTGGCGACCGACGCCGGCCGGGTGGTGGCGCGCGGGCTCGCCGTGCCCTTCGACGCCACGGCCGAGGGTCGCGAGACGACGCCCGACCAGGGCTGGGACCGGGTGCTGAGCTGGGCGTTCCAGGACCGCTGGGGCGGACGGGCGGTGTCGGCGGCGAGCGCGCTGGAGATCGTCGTGGACCGGGAATACCTCGGACGCGGCCTCTCGTACCGGATGCTGGAGGCGCTGCGGAACGCCGCCGCCCAGCAGGGACATGACGCACTGTTCGCTCCGGTCCGCCCCACGGCCAAGCATCTGCACCCGCACCTCCCGATGGCCGCGTACATCGGCCGCCGGCGCGACGACGGGCTGCCGGAGGACCCATGGCTGAGGGCGCACGTCAGGGTCGGCGGCACGATCGAGAAGGTCGCCCCGGCGTCGATGACGGTCACCGGTTCGCTCACGCAGTGGCGGGAGTGGACGGGCCTGCCCTTCGACCGCGACGGCGACACCGAGGTACCGGGCGCCCTCGCCCCGGTACGGTGCGAACTCGCGCACGACGTGGCGGTCTACGTCGAGCCGAACGTCTGGATACGGCACCGGACGGGCCGACAGCTCCCCTGAGCGGCCCCGCATGTCATACCCAGGTGCCAGGACCCGCCCGGCACGATGAGCACCCCGGTATCACGCGCCCTCCGGCACCGGGCGGGCATCGTGAGGGCCGTCCGCCGCACACGCCGTCGTGTGCGATGCCGCCCGAACCGGGGAGTTCCAGGTGACCGCAGTCCCGCGCACGCGTACCCACGACCGCCGGCAGGTGCTCGTCACCGGGCTCGCCGCCTCCGCCCTGCTGGCCACCTCCGCCGTACCGTCGGCGGCGGCCGGCCGCCGGGGCGCGGGCGCCACGTCCGCGAAGGGCGCGCCCACCGCCCGGCTGCCGCGCCCCACCGGCCCGTTCGACGTCGGGTGCACCGCCCTCCGGCTCGTCGACCGCACCCGGCCCGAGCCGTGGGCGCCGGACGCGTCGCCGTACCGGGAGCTCATGATCAGCGTCCACTACCCCGCCGCCCCCGGCCGGGCCGGGCGCCGGGTGCCCCACATGACCGCCGCGGCGGCGGCCCACTTCGGGGGCCCGGAGGGGGCCGCCGCGATGAACCTGGGCATGGCCCCCGGGTCGGCCGACTGGGCGGCCACGGCCGGCCATGCCCGCCGGGACGCGCCCGTGGACCCGCGCGCCGGGCGGCTGCCCGTCGTCCTGTACTCCGCCGGGCTCGGCGACCCCCGCACCTGGAACACGGCACTGGTGGACGACCTCGCCAGCCACGGGTACGCGGTCGTCACCGTAGACCACACCTATGAGGCCACCGAGGTGGAGTTCCCCGGCGGCCGTCTCGCCACCATGCGGATCTTCGACGGCGCCCCGCCCACCGACCCGGAAGCGGTCAGCGCCCTGCTGCGCAAGGTCGTGGCCGTACGGGTCGCCGACACCCGGTTCGTGCTCGACCGGCTGCCGGGGCTGAACCGGACGCTGTTCGGAGACGTACTCGATCCGGGCCGGACCGGGATGTTCGGCCACTCCGCGGGCGGCTTCACCGCGGCCCAGACGATGCACGACGACCCGCGCGTCCTGGCCGGCGTCAACATGGACGGGCAGATGGACTACGTCGGCGGGGAGCCGGACGGCAGCCTGCTGAGCACGGTGGCGCGGGACGGTCTCGACCGGCCGCTGCTGCTCATGGGCACGGACGGCGAGGGCTCGGGCGACTACCGGAAGCAGCCGTCCTGGGCTGCGTTCTGGCGCAACACCCGCGGCTGGAAGGCGAACGTCACGCTGACCGGATCACGCCACGCCTCATACACGGACGCGCAGTTGCTGCTGCCGCAGCTGGCCCGCCAAGGCGCGGAGCCGGCCGGTGGACTGGCGGAGGCCGTCGGGACGGTACGGCCGGACCGGGCGGCGGCTGCGAGCCGGGCGTATGTGACGTCGTTCTTCGACCGCCGGCTGCGCGGCCACGACGACGGGCTGCTGGACGGCCCGTCCGACCGGTTCCCGGAGATGGTCTTCACCCGGTGACGGACGCGGGGCGTGTGAGGACGGGCAGACGGCACCGGCCCCCGGGGATCTCTCCCCGGGGGCCGGTGCCGTTCAGCTGAACAGGAACTGCCGATCCGTCAGGATCAGAAGTCCATGTCACCGCCCGGCATGCCGCCCGGGGCGCCCGCCGGAGCGGCCTTCTCCGGCTTGTCGGCGATGACGGCCTCGGTGGTGAGGAACAGCGCGGCGATCGACGCGGCGTTCTGGAGGGCGGAGCGCGTGACCTTCGCCGGGTCGAGGATGCCCTCGGCGATCATGTCGACGTACTCGCCGGTCGCGGCGTTCAGACCGTGGCCGACGGCCAGGTTGCGCACCTTCTCCACGACGACGCCACCTTCGAGACCACCGTTGACGGCGATCTGCTTCAGCGGGGCCTCAAGGGCGAGCTTCACGGCGTTGGCACCGGTCGCCTCGTCACCCGAGAGCTCCAGCTTCTCGAAGACGGCCGAGGCCTGGAGCAGAGCCACGCCACCACCGGCGACGATGCCCTCCTCGACGGCGGCCTTGGCGTTGCGCACCGCGTCCTCGATGCGGTGCTTGCGCTCCTTGAGCTCGACCTCGGTCGCGGCACCGGCCTTGATGACGGCCACGCCGCCGGCCAGCTTCGCCAGGCGCTCCTGGAGCTTCTCGCGGTCGTAGTCCGAGTCGGAGTTCTCGATCTCGGCACGGATCTGGTTGACGCGGCCCTGGACCTGGTCGCTGTCACCGGCACCGTCGACGATCGTCGTCTCGTCCTTGGTGATGACGACCTTGCGGGCGCGGCCGAGCAGGTCGAGCCCGGCGTTCTCCAGCTTGAGGCCGACCTCCTCGGAGATGACCGTGCCACCGGTGAGGATGGCGATGTCGCCGAGCATGGCCTTGCGGCGGTCGCCGAAGCCCGGGGCCTTGACGGCGACGGACTTGAAGGTGCCGCGGATCTTGTTGACGACCAGGGTCGACAGGGCCTCGCCCTCGACGTCCTCGGCGATGATCAGCAGCGGCTTGCCGGACTGCATGACCTTCTCCAGCAGCGGAAGGAGGTCCTTCACGTTGCTGACCTTCGAGTTCACGATCAGGATGTACGGGTCGTCGAGGGACGACTCCATGCGCTCCATGTCGGTGGCGAAGTACGCCGAGATGTAGCCCTTGTCGAAGCGCATACCCTCGGTGAGCTCCAGCTCCAGACCGAAGGTCTGGGACTCCTCGACGGTGATGACGCCTTCCTTGCCGACCTTGTCCATGGCCTCGGCGATGAGCTCGCCGATCTGGGTGTCGGCGGCGGAGATGGAGGCGGTCGAAGCGATCTGCTCCTTGGTCTCCACGTCCTTGGCCTGCTCCAGGAGGGCGGCGGAGACGGCCTCGACGGCCTTCTCGATGCCCCGCTTGAGAGCCATCGGGTTCGCACCCGCGGCCACGTTGCGCAGACCCTCGCGGACGAGCGCCTGGGCGAGAACGGTGGCGGTGGTCGTACCGTCGCCGGCGACGTCGTCCGTCTTCTTGGCGACCTCCTTGACCAGCTCCGCACCGATCTTCTCGTACGGGTCCTCCAGCTCGATCTCCTTGGCGATGGAAACACCATCGTTGGTGATCGTGGGGGCGCCCCACTTCTTCTCAAGGACGACGTTGCGGCCCTTGGGGCCGAGGGTGACCTTGACGGCGTCGGCGAGCTGGTTCATGCCGCGCTCAAGACCGCGCCGGGCCTCCTCGTCGAACGCGATGATCTTGGCCATGTGAAGTGGTCCTCCCGGACAGGGGTGGATTGCTCCGGACCGAGTGGCGCCCGCGACGGACGGCCTGCGTGCCTGGCGGTTCCTTGCCCCACCACGCGTGCGGGCCTCACCGGCCCGGTCCAAATTCTGTCACTCTCACCTGGAGAGTGCTAAGCCAATGATTAGCACTCGACCCCCGAGAGTGCAAGCGTCACCCGTCGGCATGTGGACAGGTCCGGGGACGGACAGGCCGGACGCGCGAAGGGTCCGTACCTCTCGGTACGGACCCTTCGCGCGTGCCTGGTGTCGTGGCCGACTGTGTCGTGGCCGTGCCGGGCTCAGCCGACGGCGAGCTTGACCATGTCCGCCTGCGGCCCCTTCTGGCCCTGCGAGATCTCGAATTCAACTCGCTGACCCTCTTCGAGGGTGCGGTACCCGTCCATCTGGATCGCGCTGTAGTGGACGAAAACATCCGCACCACCGTCGACCGCGATGAAGCCGTACCCCTTCTCCGCGTTGAACCACTTGACGGTGCCCTGAGCCATGCCTAACTCCCCTATTACTGGCCCTTGCACAGGCCCACACTTCGCGGACCCGGGTCAGAACCCACCCTCCGACAGGAGAGAGTGTGTGCGCTGGAGCGCGCCGACCGCGGCTGAATGTATCTGTCCAACTGCCCTCTGCAACAGGTCAATCGGACGACAATTCTGCGCGGCACCGATCGCCCGAATACGGGGAACTCACGAGATTGCGGGGCAAGTCGGGCCCGGCAAAGGCGACTTATGGCGCAAGGGGGCCAGGCACTTTGGCTGCTTCTAGTCGTGGCGCGGCGCATTCTCATATGCGAGTGGCACGGGCAGCGAAGGGGACTTCCCACACTCTACCCCGCTCAACCATGCAGAATTGCCCCCTCCGCTTCTCGTGCGGAGGGGGCAATTCCGTTAATGCGTCGGAGTCGGGGCCGATCTTGAAAGGCCCCCGGCGTCAGCAGCCGCCGGCGACCGCGGGAATGATCGAGATACCGGCGCCGTCCGGGGTCACCGCGTCCAGGCCGCCCTCGAACCGGACGTCGTCGTCGTTGACGTACACGTTCACGAAGCGGCGCAGCTTGCCCTGGTCGTCCAGCACGCGGGCGGCGATGCCCGGGTGGTCCTTCTCCAGCGAGGCGATGACCTCGGAGAGGGTCGCGCCCTCGGCCGGGACCTCGGCCTGGCCGCCCGTGTAGGTGCGGAGGATGGTGGGGATGCGGACCTTGACGCTCATGTTCGGGTGCCCTTCCTGGAGACTGGAGTGGGTCGGAGGCTGCTCAGCTGGTGGCGAGTCCGGCCGCGCGGAAGGCGTCCAGGCTCGGGCGGATCGTCGCGGTGGCCTGCGAGGTGGCGGCGACCGCGTCCAGCGTCTTGAGGCCGTCCCCGGTGTTCAGGACGACGGTGGTGAGCGACGGGTCGAGCAGACCGGCCTCGATCAGCTTCTTCGTCACGCCGACCGTCACCCCGCCCGCCGTCTCGGCGAAGATGCCCTCGGTGCGGGCCAGCAGCTTGATCGCGTCGACGACCTGCTCGTCGTTGACGTCCTCGACGGCGCCGCCGGTGCGGCGGGCGATGTCCAGGACGTACGGGCCGTCGGCCGGGTTGCCGATCGCCAGGGACTTGGCGATCGTGTTCGGCTTCTGCGGGCGGACCACGTCGTGGCCGGCCTTGAAGGCGGCGGAGACCGGGGAGCAGCCCTCCGCCTGGGCGCCGAAGATCTTGTACGGCTTGTCCTCGACCAGACCGAGCTTGATCAGCTCGCGCAGCCCCTTGTCGATCTTCGTCAGCTGAGAGCCGGACGCGATCGGGATGACGATCTGGTCGGGCAGCCGCCAGCCGAGCTGCTCGCAGATCTCGTACGCCAGGGTCTTGGAGCCCTCGCCGTAGTACGGGCGGAGGTTGACGTTGACGAAGCCCCAGCCCTCGCCGAGCGGGTCGCCGATGAGCTCCGAGCAGAACCGGTTGACGTCGTCGTAGTTGCCCTCGATGCCGACCAGCTCACCGCCGTACACCGCGGCCATGACGACCTTGCCCTGCTCCAGGTCGTGCGGGATGAACACGCAGGACCGCAGCCCCGCGCGGGCGGCGGCGGCGCCGACCGCTCCGGCGAGGTTGCCGGTGGAGGAGCAGGACAGGGTGGTGAAGCCGAAGGCGCGGGCGGCCTCGACGGCGATCGCGACGACGCGGTCCTTGAAGGAGTGCGTCGGGTTGCCGGAGTCGTCCTTGACGTACAGGCCGCCGGTCACACCCAGCTCGCGGGCGAGGTTGTCGGCCTTGACCAGCTTGGTGAAGCCGGGGTTGATGTTGGGCTTGTCGGCGACGTCGGAGGGGACCGGCAGCAGCGGCGCATAGCGCCAGATGTTGTTGGGTCCGGCCTCGATGCGCTTCTTCAGCTCTTCGGGGGAGCCGCTCGGCAGGTCGTACGCCACTTCGAGCGGCCCGAAACAGGACGCGCAGGCGAAGATCGGGCCGAGTGCGAACCGCTCGCCGCACTCGCGGCAGGAAAGCGCCGCGGCGGGACCCAGGTCCACAGTGGATTCGGTGTGTGCTGCGACAGTCTCAACAGCCATGATGGCGAGGCCCTTTCTCCTCATCTTCCTTGTGACGCGTTTCGCCACAAGACGGAATTGGCACCTTCCCCACCGAACCTCGCGGTCGGCAGGAGGGTTGCCGGGACTTCAACGGGCCGTTCCCTCTGTCCCTCTGGATGAGCGCTGTGGCACTGGACCATGGATCCAGGCGTTTGTCGGCGTACGGACCCCGGCATGCGACGGTCGTACGCGTTGTTCAAGACTGTAACCGAAGCATCGGACTGTTGAGATAGTCGTCCGAACCGCGAGATGGATCACATACAGGGAGTATCGACCGTGCTCGAAGAGGTCGAACGCTGGCTGGCCAGGCGTTCCTGGTCGGCGGCCGACCGCCCGCAGGCGAGTGCGCAGGCCGTCGTGAAGGGTACGCACGGTCCGGGCGTGAGCGTCGTTCTACCCGCTCTCAACGAAGCCGAGACCGTCGGGGACATCGTCGCCACCATCCGGCGCGAGCTCATGGAGAAGGTCCGGCTGGTCGACGAGCTCGTGGTGATCGACTCCGGCTCCACGGACGCCACCGCCGAGGTCGCCCGCCGCGCCGGGGCCCGGGTGGTCCACCGCGACGCGATCCTGCCCCGCCTCCCGGCCGTCCCCGGCAAGGGCGAGGTGCTGTGGCGCTCGCTCCTGGTGACCAGCGGCGACATCCTGTGCTTCATCGACGCGGACCTGAAGGACTTCTCCGCGGACTTCGTCTCCGGCATCGTCGGCCCGCTGCTGACCGAACCCGATGTGCAGTTCGTCAAGGCCATGTACGACCGGCCGCTCGGCGAGGTGGCGGGCCAGGGCGGCCGCGTCACCGAGCTGGTGGCCCGGCCGCTGCTCAATCTGCACTGGCCGCTGCTGGCCGGCTTCGTCCAGCCGCTGGGCGGCGAGTACGCCGTACGCCGCTCGCTCCTGGAGCGGCTGCCGTTCCCGGTCGGTTACGGGGTGGAGCTGGGCCTGCTCGTCGACGCCCTGCACACCGTCGGCCTGGACGCCCTCGCCCAGGTCGACGTCGGCGTCCGCGTCCACCGCCACCAGGACGGCCAGGCGCTCGGCCGGATGGCGGCCGCCATCTACCGCACCGCGCAGGTGCGGCTCTCCCGCGGCCATCTGGTCCGCCCCTCGCTCACCCAGTTCGAGCGCGGACCGCGCGGATTCGTCCCGCGCACCCACCCGGTCGACACGCAGGAGAGGCCGCCGATGCGGGAGATCGAGGAGTACGCGGCCCGCCGCGCGGCCTGATCACACCCCGTCCCCGTCCGACTTCGTACGTTTGGGCGGTTGTGGATCGGGCTAGATTCCGGCCATGGTCTCCGAGCACGCCCCCCAGCCCGCTGCCCAGGTCCTCGTCGCGTCCAACCGCGGCCCCGTGTCGTACGCGGTGCGCGAGGACGGCTCACTCGAAGCGAAACGGGGCGGGGGCGGGCTCGTCTCCGGCCTGAGCGCCGTCGACGACAAGATGTGGGTCTGCGCCGCCCTCGGCGACGGCGACCGCGAGGCGGTGCGCCGCGGGGTCGGCGAGCCGGGCGTCCGGATGCTCGACATCGACGCCGGCACGCACGCCGACGCGTACAACGGCATCGCGAACTCGGTGCTGTGGTTCGTCCACCACATGCTCTACCAGACCCCCGTCGAGCCCGTCTTCGACGCCGAGTTCCGCAGGCAGTGGGCCTCCTTCGAGGCGTACAACCGGTCCTTCGCCGAAGCGCTCGCCGAGGAGGCGGGCCGGGGCGCTGCCGTCCTGGTGCAGGACTACCACCTGTCCCTGGTCCCCGGCATGCTCCGCGAACTGCGCCCCGACCTGCGCATCGGCCACTTCTCGCACACCCCGTGGGCGCCCGTCGACTACTTCCGGCTGCTCCCCGACGACATCGCCGAACAGCTGCTGCGCGGCATCCTGGGCGCCGACCGGGCCGCCTTCCTGACCCGCCGCTGGGCGGACGCCTTCATCGGCTGCTGCACGGAGATCCTGGGCGGCACCGGCCGGACCAGGATCGGGGTGCACGGGCTCGGCGCCGACGCCGCCTTCCTGCGCCGCCGCGCCCACGAGGCGGACGTGGACGAACGGATGGCCGCCCTGCGCGAGCAGGTGGGCCCCGGCCGCAGGACCGTCGTCCGGGTCGACCGCACGGAGCTGTCCAAGAACATCGTGCGCGGCCTGCACGCCTACCGCGCCCTCCTGGACGAACACCCCGAGTGGCGCGAGCGCGTCGTGCACGTCGCGTTCGCCTACCCCTCGCGCCAGGACCTCGCCGTCTACCGCGCCTACACCGCCGAGGTCCAGCGCGTCGCCGACGGCATCAACAAAACGTACGGCACGGCGGACTGGACGCCGGTCGTCCTCCACGTCAAGGACGACTTCGCCCGCTCCCTCGCCGCGTACCGCCTGGCCGACGTGGCCCTCGTCAACCCGATCCGGGACGGCATGAACCTGGTCGCCAAGGAGGTCCCGGTCGTCTCCGACGAGGGCTGCGCCCTGGTCCTGTCCCGGGAGGCCGGCGCCTACGAGGAGCTGGGCGAGCACGCGATCACGGTGAACCCGTACGACGTCTCCGCCACCGCCGAAGCGCTCCACGAGGCGCTGACGCTGCCGGACGACGTCCGCGCCGCCCGCTCGCAGCGCCTGGCCGAAGCGGCCACCGCGCTGCCGCCGCAGCAGTGGTTCCTGGACCAGCTGGAGGCGCTGCGGCGGGGGTAGGTCAGCCGGTGCGGTCCGCCAGCCGGTCCGCGAGCGCTCGCAGGAACGCCACAACACCCTCCGGCCCCGGGACCAGCAGATCGGCGCGGTCGGCCAGTTCGGGCACTTCGCCGCTGCCGCTGCAGAGCAGGAGCCCCGGGACCGGGTCGGCCTCGTCGGTGCGCAGCTTCTCCACGGCGGCGTACGCGGCGAGGTCGCCCAGGTCGTCGCCCGCGTAGAGCACGGAACGGGCGCCGGTCTCGCGCACGTACTCGGTGAGGGCCACGCCCTTGTCCATGCCGGGCGGGCGCAGCTCCAGGACCATGCGGCCCGGTTCGACGATCAGCCCGTGGCGGGCGGCCAGCTCGCCGAGGGGGCCGCGCAGCGCGTCGAACGCGCCCTGCGGGTCGGCCGCGCGGCGGGTGTGCACGGCGAGCGCCCGGCCCTTGTCCTCCGTCCAGACGCCCTCCCAGGAGTCGAACCGGTCCAGTACGCCGGGGAGTTCGGCCCGTGCGGCGGCGACCCCGGGGGGCGGGTCGGGGGTCTGTACGGTTCCGGTCGCGGCGTCCCAGCGCTCGGCGCCGTAGTGGCCGAGGACGACGAGGTGGTCCAGGCCGGCGACCCCGGCGAAGCCGCTGTACCGCACCGCGACGTCGGCGGGCCGGCCCGTGATCACGGCGACCGACGCCACCTGCGGGGCGAGTTCGGCCAGCGCCTCGACGGCCCCGGGGTGGGCGCGGGCCTGGTCCGGGTCCGGGACGATGTCGGCGAGCGTTCCGTCGAAGTCGAGCGCGATCAGGGCCTCGGCCGGGCGGGCGAGGATGGCGGCGAGGCCGTCCCGGCCGGCGGGGGTGGTCGGGGTGGGAGTGTGCGGATGGCTGCCCATGCGCCGAGCGTAGCGGCGCGGCGCGCCGGATGCGGGCCCAACGCCTTCGGGGGCGCTGCCCCCGTACCCCCGCTCCTCAATCGCCGGAGGGGCTTGGTTTCCCCCGGCCCTACCGCCGGCCCCGGCGGGCCTCCCGCACGCGGCGTAGGCGGTTGACCGTCACCGGGTCCTCCTCCAGCGCCCGTCGGTCGTCGAGCAGCGCGTTCAGGAGCTGGTAGTAGCGGGTGGGAGAGATCCCCAGCCCTTCCCGGATCGCCCGTTCCTTGGCGCCCGGACCCGCCCACGACTGCCGCTCCACCGCCAGGACCGCGCGGTCGCGGTCGGACAGGGGGGCGGGCTCATCGGGGCCGGTGGGGCCGTTCGGGGGGAGGGCGGTCATATCAGCCAATATATGGCGCGGACTCTCCCCACGAAACGGGGAGCCACCGCCGCTCCCACGAAACGGGGGCCGCCGCCGCGCGGGCGCTCCGGCTACTCCGCCGCCTCGGCCGCGGTCGCTTCGCGCGCTATCTTCGCGAGCACGGTCTCCGGGTTCGCTCCCGGCTCCACCGCCTTGCCGATGTTCTCCTTGATCGACTCGCTGGCCTGCGCCCAGGACGTCTTGCCGAAGGGGTAGAACTCCGCCTCCGGCAGCGTGGTGAGGAACTGGTGCAACGCCTTGAAGTCGGGGTTGTCCTCCATCGACGCCGACGCGCTGTCCGTGACCGGCAGCATGTCGTACGTGTCGGCGAACTCGATCACGTTCTTGTCGCTGAACATGAAGTCGAAGAACTTGCCGATCTCGGCCCGGTGGCCGTTCTCCTTGAACCCCATGATCCAGTCGGCGACGCCCATCGAGCCCTCCGTGGGGCCCGTCTCGCCGGGCAGCGGGACCATGCCGACGTCGATGCCCTTGCGCTCGGCCTCCTCCATCAGCGTGGGGTGGCCGTTGAGCATGCCGACCTGCCCCTTGGTGAACGCCTCGAAGGCCTTCGCGCGGTTGAGCTTGCCGGGGGCGACGGGGCCGACGAGACCCTTGTCGACGAGGTTCGACTTCAGCCAGGTGAACGTCTTGACGTTCTCCTCCGAGTCGATGTCGTACGAGCCGACGTCGTCGGTGTAGGAGCCGCCGCCGCTGAGCATCCACATCAGGGTCTCGGCCTGGGACTCCTCCTGTCCGAGCGGCAGTGCGAAGGGGTACATCACCCCGCGCTGCTTGAGCGCCGCGGCGTCACCGGCGATGTCGCTCCAGGTCTGCGGGGCCGGGAGGCCGGCCTGGCCGAACAGCTTCTTGTTGTAGAAGAGCAGCCGGGTGCTGGCGACGAAGGGCAGCCCGTACTGGATGCGGTCGACGCGGCCGGCGTCGGCGAGCTTGGGCAGGAAGTTCGCCTGGACGGGGATGCTGAGCATCTGGTCGGCGGAGTAGAGCTTCCCGGCCTTGGCGTAGTCCGCGTAGGCGCCGATCTGCGCGATGTCGGGCGCATCGCCCGCCTTCACCATCTCGGCGACCTTGCGGTCCACGTCCGTCCAGGGGTAGACGGTGACGTCGACCTTGATGCCGGGGTGGGACGCCTCGAAGCTGCGGGCGACTCCGTCCCAGTACTTGTCGGACTTGTTCGCGTCGCTCGTGCCGTAGTCGGCGGCGACCAGCTTCAGCGTGACGTCGCCCGAGCCGCCGCTGCCTCCGCAGCCCGCCAGCGTGACCGTCATCCCCAGTGCGGCGACAGCCGCCGTCAGTCCCAAGTAACGCCGCTGCACAGCCTGTCCGTCCTCGTCGTTTACGCCTCCCGCGGTCCCCGCATCCGCACGAGGCCCTTCGGGTGGGCTGCGATTTTCTCCGCCATCGACGCAAAGGTCTACACCACGGAGCCATCGCCTCCACAACGCAGCAGCATTGCACGGGACGTGCGGCGGCTGCTAAGTAGGTCTCGACGTAAGGGCCTTATTGGTCCAGACCTTTAACTCCGGCGCCGCCGGTATCGCCGAGCCGTTCCTCCCGCAGCCCCACCCGCCCAGCCGCAAGGAGCCGTCCCGCATGTCCCGTACCGCATCTGAAATTGCCACCCAGCCCAGCTGCTGGCGGCGTGCCGCGCAGGCGGGCGCGGAGTTCGACGGACTGCCGCGGCCCGGTGAGCGGGTCGCCGTCACCGGGTGCGGCACCTCCTGGTTCATGGCCATCGCCTACGCGGCGCTGCGGGAGGCCGCCGGGCAGGGCGAGACGGACGCGTACGCCTCGTCGGAGTTCCCCGTCGGGCGGCCGTACGACCGGGTGGTCGCGATCACCCGGTCCGGTACGACGAGCGAGGTGCTGGCACTCCTGGGCGAGCTGCGCGGGAGGACGGCCACCGTCGCACTGACCGCCGACCCGAAGACGCCCGTCATGGAGGCGGCCGACGCGGTGGCCGTGCTGGACTGGGCCGACGAGGAATCGGTGGTCCAGACCCGGTTCGCCACCACCGCGCTCGCCTTCCTGCGGGCGGGCCTGGAGGCGGCGGGGCCGCTCCCGGCGGGCGTGAAGACGGTCACCGAGGCGGCCGTGGACGCGGAGCTGGCGGTGACCGAGCCGCCGGACGAGGCCGTGGTCGCGGCCGAGCAGTGGACGTTCCTGGGGCGCGGCTGGACGTACGGCCTGGCCCAGGAGGCCGGGCTGAAGATGCGCGAGGCGGCGGGTGCCTGGACCGAGTCGTACCCGGCGATGGAGTACCGCCACGGCCCCATCTCGATCACCGGGCCGAACCGGGTGGCCTGGGTCTTCGGCGCCCTGCCCGAGGGTCTGGCGGGCGAGGTGGCCGCGGTCGGCGGGACGCTGGTCGCCCACCGCTCGGCGGACCCGATGGCCGACCTGATCCGGGCACAGCGGCTCGCGGTGGTGCTGGCCGAGGCGAAGGGGTACGACCCGGACCATCCGCGCAATCTGTCGCGCAGCGTCATCCTGCCGGGGTGAACCGGGCCCCCGGCCGGACCGGGGGCCGTTCTCGACAATCCGGGCCGATCCCCGTAACCGGTACCGGGGATTTTGTATGGATGCGCAACAAACAGGGATAGTGGACTAGACCTTTTGGGGTCCGTCGGGCGAAACTGTTTCCCGTGAAACACGTCATCGCCCTCGATGTGGGCGGCACCGGAATGAAGGCCGCACTGGTCGGGGCCGACGGCGCCCTGCTCCACGAGGCACGGCGCGCGACGGGCAGAGAGCGCGGCCCCGACGCCGTCGTGGAGTCGATCCTCACCTTCGCCGCCGACCTGCGCGCGCACGGCGAGAAGCACTTCGGGCAGAGCGCCCTGGCCGCGGGCGTCGCCGTCCCCGGCATCGTCGACGCCGAGAACGGGATCGCCGTCTACGCCACCAACCTCGGCTGGCGCGACGTACCCATGCGCCGGCTGCTCGGCGACCGGCTCGGCGGGGTGCCGGTGGCGCTCGGCCACGACGTGCGCACCGGAGGGCTCGCCGAGGGCCGGATCGGCGCCGGCAGGGGCGCGGACCGCTTCCTGTTCGTCCCGCTCGGCACCGGCATCGCCGGAGCCATCGGCATCGGGGACGCGATCGAGGAGGGCGCCCACGGCTACGCGGGCGAGATCGGCCACATCGTGGTCCGGCCGGACGGCCCGGACTGCGGCTGCGGCCAGCGCGGCTGCCTGGAGACCCTGGCCTCCGCATCCGCCGTCAGCCGCGCCTGGGCGGCGGCTTCCGGCGACCCGGAGGCGGACGCCGCCGACTGCGCCAAGGCCGTCGAGTCGGGCGACCCGAAGGCCGCCGCCGTCTGGCGCGACGCCGTCGACGCGCTCGCCGCCGGCCTCGTCACCGCGCTCACCCTGCTGGACCCGCGCACGATCATCATCGGTGGCGGTCTCGCCGAGGCCGGGGAAACCTTGTTCACACCACTCCGTGCGGCCGTCGAGGAACGCGTCACGTTCCAGAAGCTGCCCCACATCGTCCCGGCGGCCCTCGGGGACACCGCCGGATGCCTGGGCGCAGGGCTGCTCGCCTGGGATCTTCTCTCCACGGAGGTATCCGCCTGATGGCCGGACGCGCAGACAGCACCGTTCT
This sequence comes from Streptomyces sp. ATexAB-D23, assembly GCF_000373645.1. Classification (GTDB taxonomy): domain Bacteria; phylum Actinomycetota; class Actinomycetes; order Streptomycetales; family Streptomycetaceae; genus Streptomyces; species Streptomyces castrisilvae. The sequence continues at coordinate 22,911 of NZ_KB892023.1, forward strand.
CGCAGGGGCCCGGGTGGTACTGCCCACCGGAACCGTCGAGGACGGGCGGGTGATCGTAGAAGGCACCCGGATCTCCGGCAGCCGGAACGAGGACGCCCGCACCCTGGACCTCTCCGGCCACTGGATCGTCCCCGGCTTCGTGGACATGCACAACCACGGCGGCGGTGGCGGCTCCTTCACCTCCGGCACCGTCGAGGACGTCCTCACCGGCGTCCGCACCCACCGCGAGCACGGCACCACCACCCTGGTCGCCTCCACCGTCACCGGCGAGATGGACTTCCTCGCCGAACGCGCCGGAATCCTCTCCGAACTGGTCGAGCAGGGCGACCTCGCCGGAATCCACTTCGAGGGCCCCTTCATCTCCCCCTGCCGCAAGGGCGCCCACAGCGAGGACCTGCTTCGCGACCCGGACCCGGCCGAGGTCCGCAAGCTGATGGACGCCGCACGCGGCACCGCGAAGATGTTCACGCTCGCCACCGAACTGCCCGGCGGCATCGAGTCCGTACGGCTGCTCGCCGAGCACGGCGTCATCGCGGCCATCGGCCACACCGACGCCACGTACGAGCAGACCGTCGAGGCCATCGACGCCGGCGCCACCGTCGCCACGCACCTCTACAACGCGATGCCCGGCCTCGGCCACCGCGTGCCCGGCCCGATCGCCGCCCTCCTGGAGGACGAGCGGATCACCGTCGAGCTGATCAACGACGGCACGCACCTGCACCCCGCCGCGCTCCAGCTCGCCTACCACCACGCGGGCGCCCACCGCGTCGCCCTGATCACCGACGCCATGGACGCGGCCGGCTTCGGCGACGGCCGCTACCAGCTCGGCCCGCTCGCCGTGAACGTCGAGAACGGCGTCGCCCGGCTCGTCGAGGGCAACTCCATCGCCGGCTCCACCCTCACCCTGGACACCGCCTTCCACCGGGCCGTGACCATCGACCGCATCCCGGTCGATGACGTGGTGCAGTCCATCTCCGCCAACCCCGCCCGGCTCCTCGGCGTGTACGACAAGGTCGGCTCGCTGGAGCCCGGCAAGGACGCCGACCTTGTCGTCCTGGACGAGGACTTCCGCCTCCGGGGCGTCATGCGCAAGGGCGAGTGGATCATCCGGCCCGAAGCCGTTCCCGCGTGAGCCGAGTACGCGACTCCGCGTGAGCCGAGTACGCCACTCCACGTGAGCCGAGTACGTAACGAAGAGACGGCGGTTGGCCCGGAGGCCTGGGCCGACCGCCTCCCTCTTTGGCATGATCACCCGGGAAACCAGCACAGAAAGCGCGTTCCGGCAAGGAATCAGCGCTCAGCACGGAGCGAAGGGGCGGCCGAGGTGATCCTCACGGTCACGCTGAACACGGCACTCGACCTGACCTACGGCGTCCCCGCCCTCGTACCGCACTCCAGCCACCGCGTCACCGACCTCTCCGAGCGCCCCGGCGGCAAGGGCCTCAACGTCGCCCGCGTCCTCACCTCCCTCGGCCACGACACCGTCGTCACCGGCTTCGCCGGAGGCGCCACCGGAACGGTTCTGCGCGACCTGCTCGCCGCGCTCCCCCAGCAGGGCGCCACCCTCACCGACGCGCTCGTCCCCGTCTTCGGCGACACCCGCCGCACCCTCGCGGTCGTGGACGGCACCACCGGCGACACCACCCAGTTCAACGAACCCGGACCGCACGTCACCGCCGAGGAGTGGACCGCCTTCCTCGGCACGTACACCCGGCTGCTGGACACCGCCGACGCCGTCGCCCTGTGCGGCAGCCTGCCGCCCGGCATCCACGTCGGCGCCTACGCCGAACTCGTCCGGCTCGCCCGCACCGCCGGCGTCCCCGTCCTCCTGGACACCAGCGGCGAACCACTGCGCCGGGGCATCGCCGCCCGCCCCGACCTGATCAAGCCGAACGCCGACGAGCTCGCCCAGCTCACCGGCTCCCGCGAGCCCCTGCGCGCCACCCGTGACGCCCGCCGCCGCGGCGCCCACGGAGTCATCGCCTCGCTGGGTCCGGACGGCATGCTGGCGGTCACCCCGGACGGCGTCTGGCGGGCCTCGCCGCCCGCCCCCGTCAAGGGCAACCCGACCGGAGCGGGCGACTCCGCGGTGGCCGGGCTGCTGTCCGGCCTCGTGGAGTCCCTGAGCTGGCCGGACCGGCTGCGACGGGCGGTGGCACTGTCGACGGCGACCGTGCTGGCCCCCACCGCGGGCGACTTCGACCGCGCGGCGTACGAGGAGCTGCTGCCGCGCGTCGCCATCGAGGAACACGCAGCGGGCACGGCCTGACGCCGCGCCCCCGCACCGCACCGGGCCCGCCCGCCGGACCCGGGGAAACCACAGAGGTCAGCAATGCCGCTCGTCAGCACCGGTGAACTCGTCTCCGCCGCCCAGGCACGGGGACACGGGGTCGCCGCCTTCAACGTCATCACGCTGGAACACGCGGAGGCCATCGCCACCGGCGCCGAGCGCGCCGGAGCCCCCGCCATCCTCCAGGTCTCCGAGAACGCCGTGAAGTTCCACGGCGGCCGGCTCACCGCCATCGCCGCGGCCGCCGCCGCCGTCGCCCGCACCTCCAGCGCCCCGCTCGCCCTCCACCTCGACCACGTCGAGTCCGTGGACCTGCTGCACCGCGCCCACGACGAGGGCTTCGGCTCGGTGATGTTCGACGCCTCCAAGCTCACTTACGAGGACAACGTCCGGGCCACCGCCGAAGCCGTGGCCTGGGGCCACGAGCGCGGCATCTGGATCGAGGCCGAACTCGGCAAGGTCGGCGGCAAGGAGGGCGAGGCCCCGCTCGACGCCCACGCCCCCGGCGTCCGCACCGACCCGGCCGAGGCCGCCGCGTACGTCGCCGCGACCGGCGTGGACGCCCTGGCCGTCGCGGTCGGCTCCTCGCACGCCATGACCGAGCGCACCGCCGCCCTGGACCACGAGCTGATCGGCCGGCTGCGCGACGCCGTCCCCGTCCCGCTCGTCCTGCACGGCTCCAGCGGCGTCCCGGACGACGAGATCCGCCGGGCCGTCGCCTCCTCCGGCATGGTCAAGATCAACGTCGGCACCGCCCTGAACACCGCGTTCACCGGAGCCGTACGCGCCCACCTGGCCGAGAACACCACGGGCGTCGACCCCCGCAAGTACATCGCACCCGGCCGCGAGGCCATGGCCGCGACGGTGGCCGGCTTCCTCGCGCTGATGGGCTGAGCCGGAGACGCCGCGGCCCCCTCACCCGGAGGCGAGGGGGCCGCGGCGCACGGTGCCGGGACGGATCAGCTGGTCTGGTGACCGGCCTTCAGCGACAGCTGGTCGAGGTTGGCGTCGCACTCGTCGCCCTCGTTGCACGAGATCATCAGCGTGTTCTCGCCCTTGACGAGGTTCACGTAGGCGAAGGTGCGGGTCCAGCCCTTCTCCAGGTCGCCCTCGGGGGCGTTGGCGTAGTTCTTCATGTTGATGCCGCGCGGGTCCTCGGAGTTGACCGTCAGGGACGTCTTCGCGTCCTTGCCCGGCACGCCGTACGTCACGAACAGCGTGTACTCACCGGCCTCCGGCACCTCCACCGACCAGGTCGCCGACCGGCCGACCTCGTTGAGGTTGATGTACTGCCCGCTGGCGCTCTTGGCACCCTTCACGGAGTTGTCCAGCTGCGCCGTGCCGCCCAGCTTCAGCGACGCCGCGTCCTGCTTCGGCAGCTCGACCGGGGCCGAGGAGGACGGGGAGGGCTCCGGCGTCGGCGACTGCTCGACCTCCGCGCCGGGACCCGCCGACGAGGTCGCCTCGTCCTTCTTCTTGTCCTTGTCGCCGTCGTCCGTCATCAGCGCCGCACCGATACCGATGAGCACCACCGCGACCACCGCGACCGCGGCGATCAGCAGGCCCTTGGTGTTCGGACCGCCCTTGCCCGAGCCGCCGGAGCCGCCGCGTCCGCCCTGCTGCGGCACCTGAGCGGTGGCCGCGCCGCCGGGATACGTCTCCGGGGCCGCGTACTGCGCGTTCTGCTGGCCGTACTGGCCATTCGGCTGGCCGTAGGGCGCCTGCGGCTGCCCGTACGGCTGCTGGTGGGGGACCTGCTGCCCGTACTGGCGCTCGCCGACGGTCCGCACCTGGTTGTACGAGGTCCGGGGCACACCTGGCTGAGCGGCTGGACCCGGGTAGCCGTAACCGCCCTGCCCCGGAGGCTGCGCACCGGCCGCCTGCCCGTCCTCGTAGAGGTAGCCGAACGGATCGTCGTCCTCGGGTGTGCTCGCGCCGTTGTTCCCGGCCATCCCTGGGTCACTCCTCACCATGTCGCCAGCCGTCGCCGAATATCGCCAGCCGTCGCCGACCGGCCGAGCCTACCCCGAATGGACCACGCCAAGAATTGCCGCAGGTCGCGGCGGGAACCCGGACGGGTAGCCGCGGCGAACGTCAGCCGGCTCTGCGGTGAACCTTCGCACGCGACCGCTTCTCGATGTACATCCGCTGGTCGGCGGAGCGCAGCACCTCTTCGGCCGTCATCCCGCAGGCCGCCCAGCCGATGCCGAAGCTCGCCCCGACCCGCACCGCCCGCCCGTCGACCCGGATGGGCGGAATGATGGCGTTTCGCAGGCGTACCGCCAGGTCCGCGGCGTCCGCCGCGCCCAGGCCGTCCGCGAGGACGACGAATTCGTCACCCCCGAGCCGGGCGACCGTGTCCCCGTCCCGTACGCACGTGGTGAGCCGGCGGGCCACCTCGATGAGAACCGCGTCACCCGTGTGGTGGCCGAAGCGGTCGTTGATCGACTTGAAGCCGTCCAGGTCGCAGAAGAGGACCGCGAGCCCCTTCGAACCGTCGTCGTGCTCCGCGTCCGGCGCGACCGCGTGCACATGGTGGTCGAACGCGGTCGCGCCCGGACCGCCCGGCGTGAAGCCCTGCGCCCGCACGTCGTCCGCGTCGCCGTACGCCGCGTCCAGCGCCTCCACGTCGGTGGTGGCCGCCGCGTCCGGGCGGTTGCACAGCCGGGAGCCGAGCCGGGAGCGCAGCTCCGCGCTGTTGGGCAGCCCGGTCAGCGCGTCGTGCGAGGCGCGGTGGGCGAGGTTCAGCTCGTGGCGCTTGCGCTCCTCTATGTCCTCGACATGCGTCAGCAGGAAGCGCGGCCCGTCCGCGGTGTCCGCGACGACGGAGTTGCGCAGCGAGACCCAGAGATAGGTGCCGTCCCGGCGGCCGAGCCGCAGCTCGGCGCGGCCACCCTCGGCGGAGGTACGGAGCAGGGTGCCGATGTCCTCGGGGTGGACCAGGTCGGCGAAGGAGTAGCGGCGCAGCACCGACGCGGGTCGGCCCAGCAGCCGGCACAGCGCGTCGTTGGTCCGCAGCAGCCGCCCGTGCTGGTCGCCGCCCACCTCGGCGATGGCCATGCCGCTGGGGGCGTACTCGAAGGCCTGGCGGAAGGACTCCTCGCTGGCCCGCAGCGCCTGCTGCTCGCGCTCCAGGCGGACCAGGGCCCGCTGCATGTTGGCCCGGAGCCTCGCGTTGCTGATCGCGATGGCGGACTGCGAGGCGTACATCTGAAGGGCCTCGCGCCCCCAGGCACCCGGGCGGCGGCCGTTGCGGGGCCGGTCGACGGATATGACGCCCAGGAGGTCGGAGCCGCCGCCGGAGGCGTACATCGGGGCGTAGAGCCGGTCCTGCGGGTGCCACTCGTCCTCGAAGCGGGGCTCGGGGCCCTCGGTGTGCCACTGCGGTACGTCGTCGTCGAGGAGTATCCAGCCGTCGGTGTGCGGTATGAAGCGCAGCTCGTCCCATATCTCACCCATGGCGAGCCGCCGCTCCCAGGAGGAGCGGGAGCCGACCCGGCCGGTGATCAGGGCCTCGGCGGCGTGGTTGCCGGCGAAGGCGGCGACGACGAGATCGCCGTCCGGGCGGACGAGGTTGACGCAGGCCAGCTCGTAACCGAGACCGGCGACGATCCCGTCGGCCACGGTCTGCAGTGTGTCGGCCAGGCTCCGCGCCGTGTTGAGATCGGCCACGGCCTGGTGCAGCTGCCGCATCGTCGCAAGACGGACGTACGGCTCCGACTCGGCCTCCATTGCTCGCACTCCCCGAGACCTCGACAGCACTCCAGATTTCATATCGACGTACGTGACGTACTTACTGCAGTGTCACGGCCACTGAATCACAGCGAGCTGTGCACCCGGTACACAGGGTCAACAAATATTGCACTCTGTGACTCAAGTCACAAGATTCGGCAAAGGGGTTATGGAGAAGCCCGTCGGCGGGAAGTCGGCGACAGGTCCTAGGACCCGGCTGGTCCCCTGGCCCGATGCGGGGGCATACCGGGCACGGCTAGCGTTCCCGGTGTGTTGCAGACGAAGCCCCCCACCCCGCGTACCGAGCCCGTCCCCCATGCTGAGGGGGTGAGCAACGAAGAGTTCCGCGGTGCCCTCGCCCGGCTGGCCGCCGGCGTGGTGCTGATCACCGCCCAGGAGCCGCCGCTCGACGAAGACGGGCGCGGCGAGGACGTCGGCATGACCGCGACCGCCTTCATGTCGGTGTCGCTCGACCCGCCGCTGGTGATGGTGAGCCTGCGCAACGACTCCCGGATGGACGACCTGCTGGCGGAGCAGCCGCTGTGGGCGGTCTCGGTGCTGGCGGAGAGTCAGCGGCACGTCGCGGGGCGGTTCGCGATGAAGGGCCGGATCAGCGACCGGCTGCTGTTCGAGGACATCCCGTACGCGCGCGGCGAGATCACCGGGGCCCCGCTGGTCGGCGGGGCGCTCGCGACGCTGGAGTGCCGGACGGAGCAGCGGGTGCCCGCGGGCGACCACACGCTGGTGATCGGGCGGGTGCTCGGCGCACGGGTGCCGAGCGGTGAGAGCGGCCCGCTGACGTATTTCCGCGGGCGTTACCGGCAGTTGGGCTGAGGCGGCGGGCCGGAGTCCGGCGGGCTGCGGGCCGGGGGCCGGGGCGGCGGGTCGGGGGTCCCGGCCGGCAGCGGCTCGGGGGCCGGGCAGGCGACGGTTCCGGACGGGCTGCGGGCCGGGGGGCCGGGTCGGCGGGTCGGTCCCGCGCGCGCCTCGGGGCCAGACGACGGTTCCGGACCGGCGGTTCCGGGCGGCGGGGCCGGACGTGACCGCTCCGGTTACCAGTCGCGGCCCGAGCGGCCGCGCTTCGTGTCGCCGCGCTGTTTCTTCTCGCGCAGCCGGCGCTCGTTGATGCCGCGGGGCACCTTGCGCTTCACGCGCGGCCTGGGGGGCGGGGCGGTGGCCTCGGCCAGCAGGGAGGTGAGCCGGACGGCGGCCGTCTCGCGGTTGCGCCACTGAGAGCGGTGCTCCGAGGCGCGGACGGAGATCACGCCGTCGGTCAGCCGGCTCGCGAGCCGTTCGAGGGCGCGTTCCTTCCACACCTCGGGCAGTGCCTCGGTGGCCGCGAGGTCGAAGCGCAGCTCCACCTGTGTGTCGCTGGTGTTGACGTGCTGCCCGCCGGGCCCGGAGGACCGCGAGAAACGCCACATCAGCTCGGCCTCCGGCAGGGAGACCGAACCGCGGATGACATAGGGCCCGGACATGACACCCATGTTCCCTGCCCCGGCGGGTGTTCGTCACCTCCTTTTGAGATGCCCCGAACACCCTTTCGGCAAAGAAAGTAAAGGCGGACGGAACCTCCCGGTCCCCTGTCGGCGTTATGAACGGTGACGGTAGCTTCGTGATGGCACGAAGCCCGTACCCGACAGATGAAAGGGACTTCCCATGGCAGTAAGCCTGTCCAAGGGCGGCAACGTCTCCCTCACCAAGGAGGCCCCCGGCCTCACCGCCGTCACGGTCGGCCTCGGCTGGGACGTCCGTACCACCACCGGCACCGACTTCGACCTCGACGCCTCGGCGATCGCGGTCAACGCGGAGGGCAAGGTCTACTCGGACGCCCACTTCGTCTTCTTCAACAACAAGTCGACGCCGGACCAGACCATCGTGCACACCGGTGACAACGTCACGGGTGAGGGCGAGGGCGACGACGAGCAGATCAACGTCAACCTGGCGGCCCTGCCGGCCGACGTCGACAAGATCGTCTTCCCGGTCTCCATCTACGACGCCGAGACCCGCAGCCAGAACTTCGGCCAGGTGCGCAACGCCTACATCCGCATCCTGAACCAGGCCGGCGGCGCGGAGATCGCGCGCTACGACCTGAGCGAGGACGCCGCCACCGAGACCGCCATGGTCTTCGGCGAGCTGTACCGCAACGGCGCCGAGTGGAAGTTCCGCGCCGTGGGCCAGGGTTACGCCTCCGGCCTGCGCGGCATCGCGCAGGACTTCGGCGTCACCCTCTGACGCTCCGTACGTCCGCTTCACAGAGCCCCCGGCCGAACGTCCTGCGGCCGGGGGCTCCCGCGTGTCCGCTCCCGGACTCAACTCGCCCCAAGTCCGCCGGATAACGGACACGAACGCACCTCAGTCGGACAAGAACTGGTCAAAGAAATGTGAGGTATTTGTTAGTACACCGTCAATAGCGGTCATTCGGTGGCACGCTCTCGGCTCGTAACCCCCCACGGAACGAGCAACGGAGCACGTATGACCCCCCACATGAACACCCGTCGTGCCGCAGCCCTGGCCGCCGTGGCCGCGATGGTCGTCGTCGGGATGCAGACCGGTGCGGCGAACGCCCACCCGAACACCCCGGGCGACTCCCCCTCCGTCTCCCCCGTCTCCACCCCGGCCTTCAGCAGCGCGTCGGCCCGCACCGCCGCCATCAAGTCCGCCCAGACCGACGCCTCTTCGACCGCGAGCACGCTGAAGCTCGGCGGCAAGGAGAAGCTGATCGTCCGTGACGTGATCAAGGACGCCAACGGCACGGTCCACACCCGATACGAGCGCACCTACGACGGCCTGCCCGTCCTCGGCGGCGACCTCGTCACGCACACCGCCGCGAACGGCAAGCTCAAGAGCGTCACCAAGGCCACCACCGCACGCATATCCGTGCCGTCCACGACGGCGAAGATCAAGACCGCGGCGAGCGCCCGCAAGGTGATCTGGGCGGGCAGCGGCACCCCCGTCCTCGCCCTGGAGTCGGTGAAGACCGGCGTGCAGAAGGACGGCACCCCCAGCCGCAAGCGCGTCATCACCGACGCCACCACCGGCAAGGTCCTCCAGAGCTACGAGGAGATCGAGACCGCCGGCGTCGGCAACAGCCAGTACAGCGGCAAGGTCGACCTCTCCACCACCGCGTCCGGCTCCGGCTTCGAACTGACCGACGGCGACCGCGGCGGCCACAAGACGTACGACCTGAACCAGGGCTCCAGCGGCACCGGCTCCCTCGTCACCGACGACGACGACACCTGGGGCGACGGCACCGGCGACGACCGCCAGACCGCCGCCGTCGACGCCCACTACGGCGCCGCCCTGACCTGGGACTTCTACAAGTCCGCGTTCGGCCGCGACGGCATCGCGGGCGACGGCAAGGCCGCCTACTCCCGCGTCCACTACGGCAACGCGTACGTCAACGCCTTCTGGGACGACAGCTGCTTCTGCATGACCTACGGCGACGGCGCCGACAACAAGAGCGCCCTCACCGCGGTCGACGTCGCGGGCCACGAGATGAGCCACGGCCTCACCGCCTCCACCGCCGACCTCAACTACTCGGGCGAGTCCGGCGGGCTCAACGAGGCCACCAGCGACATCTTCGGCACCGCCGTCGAGTTCTTCGCCGACAACACCACCGACGCCGGCGACTACCTCATCGGCGAGAAGATCGACATCAACGGCGACGGCAGCCCGCTGCGCTACATGGACGAGCCCAGCAAGGACGGCGGCTCCGCCGACTACTGGGACAGCAGCGTCGGCAACCTCGACGTCCACTACTCCTCCGGCGTCGCCAACCACTTCTTCTACCTGCTCGCCGAGGGCAGCGGCGCCAAGACCATCAACGGCGTCGACTACGACTCCCCCACCGCCGACGGCTCCACCGTCACCGGCATCGGCCGGGACAAGGCCGTCCAGATCTGGTACAAGGCCCTCTCCGAGTACATGACCTCCACCACCGACTACGCGGACGCCCGCACCGCCACCGAGCAGGCCGCGACCGACCTGTACGGCGCCGACAGCGCCGAGCTCGAAGCCGTCGACGCCGCCTGGAACGGCGTCAACGTCAAGTAACCCCGCCGCCTCGGCCAGGAGCCGGTCAGCCGTCCGCGGCGGGCCGGCTCCTGCCGTACAGCCACGCCTTCCACAGCCCCGACAGATCCTGCCCGGTCTCCTCCTCCACGTACGCGGTGAAGTCCGCCGTCGACGCGTTGCCGTGCCGGTGCGCCTTCGTCCAGCCCTTCAGCAGCGCGAAGAACTCCTCGTCATCGTCCACCGCCTCACGGATCTTGTGGATGACCATCGCCCCGCGCCCGTACACCGGGGCGTCGGAGACGGCCGCCGCCGACGGCGGATCGGCGGGCGGGAAAGCCCAGTTGTCCTCGTCCTCGTAGGCGTCCTCGAACGACTCCTCGGCCGGGGTGCCGTTCTTCTCCTCCTCCCACAGCCACTCCGCGTACGTCGCCGGCCCCTCGTTCAGCCACATATCGCGCCAGCTCTTCGGCGTGACCGAGTCGCCGAACCACTGGTGCGCCATCTCGTGGACGAGCAGCCCGACGCTCGGAGGGCCCGGGAAGAACGGCCGGTTCTGCGTCTCCAGCGCGTACCCGGAGTCGTCCTCGCGGTCCACGATCGCGCCGGTCGCCGAGAACGGGTACGGCCCGAAGTGCTCCGCCTCCCACGCCACCACCTCCGGCACCCGGGCCACCGTCCGCGCGCTCGCCTTCGCCACCTCGGGGTCCACGGCGGTGAACACCGTGATCCCGCCCGCCATGGTCGACGTCTTCGTCTCGAACCGCCCGACCGCCAGCGTCGCGAGATAGCTCGCCATCGGCTCCGCGGTGTGCCAGCGGAACGTGGTGCGGCCCTTCTCCGTCGTCGGCGGACCGGCAAGCACCCCGTTGGAGACCGCCGTCAGCCCCTTGGGGACGGTGACCGTCAGGTCGTACGCGGCCTTGTCGCTCGGGTGGTGGTTGCCCGGGAACCAGGCCATCGAACCGGTCGGCTCACCGAGCGCGACCACCCCGTCGTCGGTCGGCAGCCAGCCCTCCTCGGACCCGTCCGGATCGGTGATCGTCTTCGGCGAGCCCGAGTAGCGCACGACCACCCGGAACGTCTCGCCCCGGCGCAGCCGGTCCTCGGCCTTCGCGTCCGCACGCAGCGTCAGCTCGTCGCCCGCCCGGTTGACGGCGGCCGGACGCCCCTCCACCGTCGCCGAGTCCACGGTCAGCCCGGCCAGGTCCAGGTTGAACGAACTGAGGTCCTGAGTGGCCCGCGCCGTGATCTCGACACTCCCGCGCAGCCGCTGCTCGTCCGGGTCCACGTCCAGCGTGATGGCGTAGTGCGACACGTCGTAGCCGCCGTTGCCCAGCTTCGGGAAGTACGGATCGCGCACCCCGGACGCGCCCGGCTTGCCCTCCACCCCGCCGGAACAGGCGGGCGCGAGGAGCGCGAGGACGAGCAACGGGAGAGCGGTCCGGGCCGCCCTGGGGACTGCGCCGCGTACCGGGGTTCGATGATCCACGCCGATGATCCTATGTGCGGAATGTCGGACTCCGGGGGTGGTGCGCCGGCTTCGGAGCACCACGGTGCCCAACGGCCGCTCGCCCGCCGCCGGCCGGCCCGGAGGCGTTCCCCCGCCCCCGGGCCGCTGGTGCGAGGCCGACACGCCGGGCATGACACCATCGAACCGTGCTCGACATCGGCTACTCCCTCTCCCGCCGCTTCCCCGACCCCCCGCAGACCGACTACCGCCGGGCGGACGTCCGCGCCCTGCGCCACGATCTGTTCTCCGGGGACGTCTACCTCGCGGACACCAAGGAGGACCGCGAAGTATCCACAGCCTGGGGATGGGTGCCGGTGCTCGACTTCGCCTGGGCCCTCTGCGACATCGTCGAACAAATCGACCAGGACCCCCGCGGCAGCCGCTCGCACCGCCGCCAGTACGCCGAACTCGACTTCACCGAGTCCTCCGACCGCATGCTCTTCGAACGCCGCTTCGGCTGGGTCGACATCGAGGCCGACTGGATGGACCCCGAGGAACCGCCCCTCACCTTCGGCCACTCCCTCCTGCGCCGCGAGGCCCGCGACTTCCTGCACGACCTGATCGCCGACCTCGCCGACATGCACGAGGGCCTCGCCGACAACCCCGCCGTCTGGGACCTCCAGGCCCGCTTCCCCCGCCTCTGACCGGCCCCGGAGACCGCCTCACACCTCCACGCGCACCCCGATCTGCGCCGCGAACGCCGGAGCCAGCTCCATCAGCTGCGCCGGGCTGATCACCGCACCCGCCAGCCGCTCCACACCCCGCGCGATGTCCAGCTCCGCGACCGACCGCAGATCCACCGCCTCCATCCGCACCGCGCTGAAGTCCACCCGCTTCAGCACACAGTCCCGGAACTCCACCCGGGTCAGCTGCGCGCCCCCGAAATCCGGCTCCGCCAGCACACAGCCCTCGAAGACCACGTCCTTCAGCCGGGCCTTGCGCAGATTCAGGTAATCGATCTTCCCGCCCCGCACCAGCACCCGCTCCAGCACCGCCCCGTGCAACTGCACCCCGCCCAGGCGCGCGTCCACCACCTCCACGTCCCGCAGCGACGCCGACGAGAGATCCGTGCCCACCCCCCGTACCCCCGTCAGCACCGAGTCGATGAACCGCGCCCGGCTCAGCTCCGTACGGTCCAGGGCGCAGCCCTCCAGCGCACAGTCCATGAACCGGGCCCCCCGGCCCGACCCGTCCGCCAGATCCACGGACCCGAACCGCACCCCGTCGTAATCCCCGTCGGCCTCCAGCCCGCCCCCCTCGAAATCCGTCAGCGGCGGCAACCGCACCTCCGGGCGCCGCGCCGCCGCGATCCCGCCACCACTCCGACCACCACTGCGCACCATGCCCCCATCGTGACGCACACCACTGACAACGCCCCGCCACCCCTTGACCTCAACCATGCTTGAGGTCGGAGGGTGGGCCCGACGAAACCCACACCACCCCGGGGGAGCCCGCCATGCACGCCGTACGCCTCCACGCCTTCGGCCCCGCCGAGAACCTCTGCTACGAACGGACCGAGGACCCCGAGCCCGGCCCCGGCCAGGTCCGCATCGCCGTCCGCGCCGCCGGCGTACACCTCCTCGACACCACCCTGCGCCAGGGCCACACCGGCCCCTTCCCCGCCCCCACCCCGCTCCCCACCGTCCCGGGCCGCGAAGTCGCCGGCACCGTCGACGCGCTCGGCGAAGGCACCGACCCCGGCCGGCTCGGCCAGGACGTCGTCGCCCACCTCGGCACCGGCCCCGGCGGCTACGCCGAACTCGCCGTCACCGACGCCGAACGACTCCACCGCATACCCGAAGGACTGGGCCACGCCGAGGCCGTCGCCATGATCGGCACCGGCCGCACCGCCCTCGGCATCCTCGCCTTCACCCCGCTCGGCCCCGACTCCGTCGCACTCGTCACCGCCGCCGCCGGAGGCATCGGCACCCTGCTCGTCCAGCACGCCAGGAACGCCGGGGCCACCGTCATCGGCCTCGCCGGCGGCCCCGCCAAGACCGCCCTCGTCCGGGACAACGGCGCCGACCTCGCCGTCGACTACACCCGCCCCGACTGGCCCCGCCACGTCCGCACCCACCTCGACGCCCTCGGCCGCCGCGCCACCGTCGTCTACGACTGCGTCGGCTCCACCACCGCCCGCGCCGCCGTCGACCTCCTCGGCAAGGGCGGACAGCACATCGTCCACGGCTGGGCGGGCGGCCGCCCCCTCACCCTGACCGACGAGGAACTCGCCGCACGCGGCATCACCTCCGAGCACGTCCTCGGCCCCGCCATGCTCAGCAGGGGCGGCGGCCTGCGCACCCTCGAAACCCGCGCCCTCGCCGAAGCCGCCGCGGGCCGCCTGCGCCCCGCGATCCGGAGCTACCCGCTCGCCCGTGCCGCCGACGCCCACCGCGACCTGGAAACCCGCGGCACCACCGGCAAGGTCGTCCTCATCCCCTGAACCCCCGGGCCCGGGGACCGTCAGGCCCCCGCCCCGCCCAGCTCCGCCAGCGCCCCGTCCGTCAGCCGGTACACCGTCCACTCGTCCTGCGGACGCGCCCCCAGCGCCTCGTAGAACGCGATCGACGGAGCGTTCCAGTTCAGCACCGACCACTCCAGGCGCTCGTAACCCCGCTCCACACAGATCCGCGCCAACTCCGTCAGCAGCGCCTTCCCGTGCCCGCCGCCACGCCGCTCGGGACGTACGTACAAGTCCTCCAGGTAGATCCCGTGCGTCCCGCGCCACGTGGAGAAGTTCAGGAACCACAGCCCGAAGCCCACCACCGAGCCGTCCTCGTCCGACTCCGCGATGTGCGCGAACGCGGCCGGCCGCTCCCCGAACAGCGCCTCCCGCAACTGCTCCTCGGTGACACGCACCTCGTGCAGCGACTTCTCGTAATCGGCCAGCTCACGCACCATCGCGTGCAGCTCGGGAACATCGGCGGCAGTAGCAGTACGAATCATGGGGGCAGCGTAAACAGCGCCCGCCGGCCGCCCGCCGCCGCCTACCCCCGGCCCAGCAGCACCCGGGCGATGTGCGCCTGCTCCGGCGCCAGCCGCCCCTCACCGCCGTCCCCGACGCTCCAGCACGCGTTCTGCAGCACCCGCCCCAGCGTCCAGGCCACCGCCCGCCCCCGGTCCAGGCCCAGCACCCCGGTCAGCACGTCGAACCGCCGCCCCACCGCGTCCGCTTCGAACCGGTTCCACAACGCGGGCAGCAGCTCGAAACCCGGGTCCCCCACCAGCGGCTTCGGATCGATCGCCACCCACCGCCCGTCCGGACCCGCCAGCACGTTCCCGAAGTGCAGATCCCAGTGCAGCAGCCGGTCACCCGGCTCCCCCGCCACCTCACGCACCGCCGCCGCGCAGTCCCGTACCAACCCCCGCTCCCCCTCGTCCACCAGGCCCGCCACGACCCCCGGCGCACCGGCCACCATCCGCTCGGCCGCCTCCCCCAGCCCCCGCAGCCCGCACCCGGCCGGCGGCCGCACCGCAGTCAGCCCCGCCAGCAACCCGGCGATCACCCCCACCGCCCGGCCCGCGTCCGCCGTCCCGTCGAGCGAACGCCGCCCGTCCAGCCGCTCCAGCAGCATCGCCCCCGTCGCCGGATCGTGCTCCAGCAGCCCCACCGCCCCGGCCGACGCCTCCTCCCACAACCGCAGCGCGACCGGCTCCCCCACCGTCTCCTCATCCACCAACTGCAACTTCAGCACCGCCGGGCGCCCGTCCCCCACCCGCACCACCGGCAGGACCAGCGCACACACCCCGTGCATCGCCGCACCGTCCCGCCGCAGCCCCCACCGCTCCAGGAACTCCGCCGCCATCCCCGGCAACCCGGCGACGAACGCCCGCCCGGCTTCCCCGTTGCAGGCGTTCTGAGCAGCGACCAGCGCATCCGGAATGTCGATCACGCCCCCGATCGTAGGAGCGTGCGTCAATCGGCTATGCCCACCGGCCACCCAGCCCCGCCCACCCGGCCCCGCACCACCCCCGCCGCCCGGCTCCGCGCCACCGGCTCATGGATCCGCAGCGCCCCCGGCACCTACATCTGGCTGACCGCCCTCTTCATCACCACGGTCATCGTCCACCAGATGTCACCGGCCTTCGAGGAGGAGTTCCTCCGCCAGCGCTCCACCAACATCCACGAGCTGTCCCGCAACCCCGTCCGCGTCCTCATCAGCAGCGCCTTCTGGATCGACAGCGGCCAATGGCTCCCCTACGCCGTCCTCTACACCGTCTTCCACGCCCCCGCCGAACGCCGCCTCGGCACCCTGCGCTGGCTCACCGTCGCCGCCGCCGCCCACGTGCTGGCCACCCTCGTCAGCGAGGGCGTACTCGCCTGGGCCATCCACCACGGCCACGCCCCGCCCTCCGCCGCCAACACCCTCGACATCGGCGTCAGCTACGCCCTCGCCGGCGTGGTCGCGGTCCTCACCTACTACGTCCCCCGCCCCTGGCGCCCCGCCTACCTCTTCGCGGTCCTGGTCATCTACACCGTCCCCCTCATCACCCGCCCCACCTTCACGGACATCGGCCATCTGACAGCGGCACTGATCGGATTGGCGTGCTACCCGCTGACGCGGCGCGGGACATAAAAAAACCAGGCCGGCGGGGCGCCGACCTGGTCGATGGAGCCCCCTGTCGGATTCGAACCGACGACCTACGCATTACAAGTGCGTTGCTCTGGCCAGCTGAGCTAAGGAGGCGTGCCGGAGCAGTCTAACCAACACCGCAGCCGGCGCAGTGCAGAAATCTCACACCCCAGGAACTGCTGACAGATCCGAAACCGCCAGGTAGCGTCCTTTCAGGTTCACTCCGATGGACCAGACCACTCCCTTACAACGGATCGTCCGGCACGTACCTGCCGGTGGAGGAGAAGCATCAGCATGGCCAGTGTCACGTTCGACAAGGCGTCCCGTGTCTACCCCGGCTCCACGAAGCCCGCGGTCGACCAGCTTGAGATCGACATCGCGGACGGTGAGTTCCTCGTCCTCGTCGGTCCCTCCGGTTGTGGCAAGTCCACCTCCCTGCGCATGCTCGCGGGTCTTGAGGACGTCAACGGCGGTGCGATCCGCATCGGTGACCGTGACGTCACGCACCTGCCGCCGAAGGACCGGGACATCGCCATGGTGTTCCAGAACTACGCGCTCTACCCGCACATGACCGTGGCGGACAACATGGGCTTCGCGCTCAAGATCGCCGGTGTGAACAAGACCGACATCCGGGCGAAGGTCGAAGAGGCCGCCAAGATGCTGGACCTCAGCGAATACCTGGACCGGAAGCCGAAGGCGCTCTCCGGTGGTCAGCGTCAGCGTGTGGCGATGGGCCGCGCGATCGTGCGTGAGCCGCAGGTCTTCCTCATGGACGAGCCGCTGTCGAACCTCGACGCCAAGCTCCGCGTCTCCACCCGTACGCAGATCGCCTCGCTCCAGCGCCGGCTGGGCATCACGACCGTGTACGTCACGCACGACCAGGTCGAGGCCCTGACCATGGGCGACCGGGTCGCGGTCCTCAAGGACGGTCTGCTCCAGCAGGTCGACTCGCCGCGCAACATGTACGACAAGCCGGCGAACCTCTTCGTGGCCGGCTTCATCGGCTCGCCCGCGATGAACCTGGTCGAGGTCCCGATCACCGACGGTGGCGTGAAGTTCGGCAACAGCGTCGTCCCGGTCTCGCGTGAGGCGCTGACCGCCGCCGCCGACCGCGGCGACACGACCGTGACGGTCGGTATCCGCCCCGAGCACTTCGACATCGTCGAGCACGGTGGCGCCGCCGCGAAGACCCTCACCAAGGACTCCTCGGAGGCCCCGGCCGGCCTGGCCGTCTCGGTCAACGTGGTCGAGGAGCTCGGCGCCGACGGCTTCGTCTACGGTGCCGCCGAGGTCGGTGGCGAGCACAAGGACCTCGTGGTCCGCGTCGGCGGCCGCGCCGTCCCGGAGAAGGGCACCAAGCTGCACGTCGTGCCGCGCCCGGACGAGCTGCACGTCTTCGCCACGTCGACGGGCGAGCGTCTCACCGCCTGATCCGGCAAGCGCTGTACGGTGGCCCCGCACGATCTTCGTGCGGGGCCACCGCGCGTCGGTGCCGGTTGAGGGGTTTGAACAGCCGAGGGCAGAATCCCCGGCACAACGGTCATTTCACTCCGACTCGTCAACACGCGATTCGAAAAGCCCACTCGAACCATCCCTCGCGAGGGTGACGTAATGTCGCCATGTCATCACCGACCGCTACGCTCACTGCGTGACCCACTCCGTGCGCCGTATCGGCCGAACTCTCGCTCTCGTACTGCCCGTCGTCATGGTTCTGTCCGGGACCCTCGCGGTCACCGCCGTGCCGTGGGCAGCCAGCAACTCCGACTCGCAGCTGCTCGCCGCGTCGGCTCGTACCGTCTCCGACGCCAAGGGCGCCAAGGAGGTCAAGGAACGTGCCCCGCAGGACATCCTGCGCGACCGGCTCCTCGTGGAGCTCCGGGAGGAGGACCCCGGTGTCGCCCTGACGGAACTCCAGCGTGCCGTCGAGGGGCGGCCGTCGCTCGCCCGGCACTGCATGTCGATCGCGAAGGCGCTCGGGAAGGCGGCCGTCGCGCAGTACGGCCCGACGCGGGCGCACCGTTTCTCCCGCCCCGTCTGTGACACGTCGTTCGCCTCGGGTGTCGCCCAGTTCAGCTGACCGACCGAAGCCGGGCACGGCATATCGTGCCTGGCATGCATACGTTTCCGACGCAGGCCGTGATCCTGGCGGGTGGCCAGGGGTCACGGCTGCGCCCGTATACCGATGACCGCCCCAAGCCGATGGTCGAGATCCCGGGTACCGGGACCCCGATCATCGGCCATCAGCTTTCCTGGCTGGCCGCCGAGGGCGTGACCGATGCCGTGGTCTCGTGCGGGCATCTCGCCGAGGTGTTGCAGGAGTGGCTGTCCGACGCGGTGCTGCCGTTGCGCGTGACGACGGTGGTGGAGTCCGAGCCGCTGGGGCGCGGGGGCGGGCTGAAGTACGCGGCGGCCCGGTTGCCGGCGCCGGACGAGCCCTGGTATGCGACCAACGGGGACATCTGGACGCGGTTCTCGTTGCGTGAGATGGCGGCGTTCCACGCGGAACGGGACGCGACCGCGACGCTGGCGCTGGCCCGTCCGAGGATTCCGTGGGGGGCGGTGGAGACGGACGCGTTCGGGCACATCACGGACTTCATCGAGGCGCCGCCGTCGCCGTATCTGATCAATGCCGGGGTGTACGTGTTCTCTCCGGCGTTCACCGCGCTGCTGCCGGACCGGGGGGACCATGAGCGTACGACGTTCCCGCGGCTGGCCAGGGAGCGGCGGCTGGCGGGGTATCCGTTGCCGCACGGGGCGTACTGGCGGGCCATCGACACGGCGAAGGACCTGACCGAGGCCGCCAAGGAGCTGGACGGGCGGTAACCGGTACGGGGTACGGAGAAGGGGCGGGGCCGGAGGTTTTCCTTCGGCCCCGCCCCTTCTCGTCGTGTGCCTCCGGGTCAGCCGAGGAGGCCGCCGATGGGGTTGCGGCCGCTGGTGTCGCCGCTGCCGCCGGTGGAGCCGGTGGCGGGGTCGGGGTCGGTGCCGCCGGTGGTGGAGCCGCCGCCGTCGCCGGTGGAGCCGGAGGAGCTGGGGCCCGCGCTGGTGGTGGGCGGCTGCTGGGGGGTGGTCTGCTGCGGGGGCTGCTGGCCGGTGCCCTGGGTCTCGCTGGGCTGTCCGGCGCCCGCGCCCGCCGCCTGGCCCGTTTCGCGGACGTTGTCCGTGGTGGGGGTGGAGGCGTCGGCGGAGGGGGTGTGGGGGGCGGTGCTGTGGGACGGGGTGGGCTCGTGGCCGGTGGGGCTCTTGGAGGGCTTGCCGCCGCGGGACTTGTCGGGGAGCGGGGAGCCGGGGAGCTGGTTGGTGGGGACGCCGTGGGGGCCGGGGACGGTGACGACCTCGGTGGAGCGGACGGCGCCGCCGAGGATGGAGCCGATGAGGAGGGTGAGCCCGACGACGATGCTGGCGACGACACCGCCGCGGCGCAGGACCCGGCGGCGCAGGTCCCAGATCTCGGAGCGGGGGCCGAGCTTGCGCCAGGCCTCTCCGGCGAGGCGTCCGTCGAGGGAGTAGACGGGGGCGCCCGCGATGATCAGGGGGCTCCAGGCGGCCAGGAAGATGATGTCGGGCGCGTCGTAGGCGGCGACGGTGCGCCAGCTGACGGTGACCAGGAGGGCGGCGGACAGCAGCGCGCCGACGGTGGCGGCGACGCGCTGCCAGAGGCCGAGGACGGTGAGGACGCCGACGACGACCTGGAGGAAGGCGATGGAGAGGCCGGCTCCGACCGGGTGGGACAGGGCGAAGTCGCGCAGCGGTTCGGCGAGGGCCCAGGGGTGGAGGGAGTTCAGCCACTTGACCATGGAGCCGCGTTCGCCGCCGTCGAAGTAGACGGGGTCGCAGAGTTTGCCCATGCCGGCGTAGATGGAGATGAAGCCGAGGAGGACCCGCATGGGCAGGAGGACGACGCCGAGGTTCATGCGGCGGCCGGGGTAGTACGCGTGCCGGACGTCGTCGGCGCCGTTCTGGCGCCGGCCCCGGGTGCCGTTGTCCTCGTCGGTGAGGTCGACGGCGGGGTCGTCGTCGTAGTGGTCCGGGTCGTGGTGGAGGTCCGGGTGGTACGGCCCGGGGTCGACGGGGTCGTAGGCGCCGACGGCCCGGCGCATGGGCGGGAGCAGGGGGCCGCCGGGGCGGGGTGCGCCGATGACGGGGTTGGGCTGGGTCTCGTCGAGGGGCAGGTCGTCGAGGCGCGGGATGACCTGGGTGCCGACGCCGTGTCCGCGGTCGGACTCGTAGGGGACGTACGGCTCGTAGGGGTCGTACGCGGTGTCGGGGCGGCCCGCGGTGGAGTTCCGTACGGCCTGGAGAAGCCCGGTGGCGCCGGGGTCGCCCGGGGCGGACCTGCCGCTCCAGACGACGGGGGCGCGTCGGCCGCGACCGGCTCCGGCACCGCTCATGGCGGGGATCCTGGGCGGGCCGACGGGGCTCACACCGCGCAGCCGTGCGCGCTGGCCGGGGGCGAGCTGTACCCGGAAGCTGGCGTGGTTGACGATGACCTGCGCGGGGTCGCAGTCCACCTTGGTCATGCTCAGGGCGGGTAGTTCGTCGAACCGAGGCGTTCTGGTGTCCACACTCATCTAACCGAGTGATGTGTGATTAGGACACTGCCTTGACGGTGTCGAAGTGTCCGAGACCCGTCAACAGGTGGTGGGGGGTCGCGCGGGGGCGCGCGCACGTGCGCTCGCGCCCCCGCGGGGCCCCTCCGGGCCGGGGTGGTCAGGCGCGGCGGCGGGCGACCTCGTACATGACGATTCCGGCGGCGACACCGGCGTTGAGGGATTCGGCGCCGCCGGGCATGGAGATGCGGACGCGGTAGTCGCAGGTCTCGCCGACGAGCCGGCCGAGGCCCTTGCCCTCGCTGCCGATGACGATGACGACGGGGCCGCCGAGGGCTTCGAGGTCCTCGACGGTGTGCTCGCCGTCGGCGGCGAGGCCGACGACCGCGATGCCTTCCTTCTTGTACGCCTCCAGCGCGCGGGTCAGGTTGGTGACCCGGGAGACGGGCGTACGAGCGGCGGTGCCGGCGGAGGACTTCCAGGCTCCGGCGGTCATGCCGGCCGCGCGGCGCTCGGGCACGACGACGCCGTGGCCGCCGAAGGCGGAGACGGAGCGGACGATCGCGCCGAGGTTGCGGGGGTCGGTGACGCCGTCGAGGGCGACGATGAGGGGGTCCTCGCCGTTGTCGTACGCGGCGGCGGTGAGGTCCTGCGGGTCGGCGTACTCGTAGGGCGGGACCTGGAGCACGAGGCCCTGGTGGTTGAGCCCGTTCGTCATGCGGTCGAGCTCGGGGCGCGGGGCTTCCATCAGGTTGATGTTGCCGCGCTCGCCGGCGAGCTGGAGGGCTTCGCGGACGCGCTCGTCGTTGTCGATGTACTGCTGGACGTAGAGGGTGGTGGCGGGGACGCCGTCGCGCAGGGCCTCGTAGACGGGGTTGCGGCCGACGACCATCTCGGAGGTGCCCTTGACGCCGCCGCGGCGGGGGGCGGGGCGGCGGGCGGCGGCCTGCTTGGCCTGGGCGTTGGCGACGCGGTTCTTCTTGTGTCCCTTGCGGGCGGAGGCGGGCGGCGTCGGTCCCTTGCCTTCGAGACCACGGCGTCGCTGGCCACCGCTGCCGACCTGCATGCCCTTCTTGTTGGACGTGCGGCGGTTCCTGCGCTGGCTGTTCCCGGCCATGACCTACCTGTTTCGTTGCTTCAGACGTGCATACGTATAAGTGAGAGTGTGCCGCCCGGCGGGCCGGGCGGCACATGCAGGGACTACTGGCGGGGGCCGAGTGTCCACCGGGGTCCGGCCGGGCTGTCCTCGATGACGAGGCCGGACTGGTTGAGCTGGTCGCGGATGGCGTCGGCGGCGGCCCAGTCCTTGCGGGCGCGGGCGGACTGGCGCTGGTCGAGGACGAGGCGGACGAGGGTGTCGACGACGCCGTGGAGGTCGTCGCCCCGGTCGCTCTCGCCGGCCCAGTGGTCGTCCAGTGGGTCGAGGCCGAGGACACCGAGCATGGCACGGACCTCGGCGAGCCGTGCGACGGCCGCTTCCTTGTCGTCGGCGGCGAGGGCGGAGTTGCCCTGGCGGACCGTGGTGTGGACGATCGCGAGGGCCTGCGGGACGCCGAGGTCGTCGTCCATGGCTTCGGCGAAGGCGGGCGGCACCTCGGCGGCGGGCGCGACGGTCTCGCCCGCCTTCTCGGTGACGCGCTGGACGAAGCCCTCGATCCGCGCGAACGCGGACTCGGCCTCGCGCAGGGCCTCCTCGCTGTACTCGATCATCGACCGGTAGTGCGGGGTGCCGAGGTAGTAGCGCAGGACGATCGGGCGCCACGCCTTGACCATCTCGCTGACGAGCACGGAGTTGCCCAGCGACTTCGACATCTTCTCGCCGGACATGGTGACCCAGCCGTTGTGCACCCAGTACTTCGCGAACTCGTCACCGAAGGCCTTGGCCTGGGCGATCTCGTTCTCGTGGTGCGGGAAGATCAGGTCGATGCCGCCGCCGTGGATGTCGAAGGCGGTGCCGAGGTACTTGTGCGCCATGGCGGAGCACTCCAGGTGCCAGCCCGGACGGCCGCGGCCCCAGGGCGTCTCCCAGCTCGGCTCACCGGGCTTGGACGCCTTCCACATGGCGAAGTCGCGCTTGTCGCGCTTGCCGGTCTCGTTGTCGCCGGAGGGCTGGCGCAGGTCGTCCAGGTCCTGGTTGGAGAGCTCCAGGTAGCCGGGGAACGAGCGCACGTCGAAGTAGACGTTGCCGTCGGCGGCGTAGGCGTGGCCCCGTTCGATGAGGCCGCGCATCATCTCGATCATCTCGGGGACGTGGCCGGTGGCGCGGGGCTCGTAGGTGGGCGGGAGGCAGCCGAGCGCGTCGTAGCCCGCGTTGAACGCGCGCTCGTTCTCGTAGCCGATCGCCCACCACGGCCGGCCCTGTTCGGCGGACTTGGTGATGATCTTGTCGTCGATGTCGGTGACGTTCCGGACGAACGTCACGTCGTAGCCGCGGTAGGCGAACCAGCGGCGCATGATGTCGAAGTTCAGTCCGGACCTGATGTGCCCGATGTGCGGGGCGGCCTGGACGGTAGCGCCACAGAGGTAGATCGAGACACAGCCCGCTGCGAGCGGGACGAAGTCACGGATCTGCCGGGCGCTGGTGTCGTACAGGCGAATAGTCACCCCTCAAGGGTAGTAGGCCCGCACCAGTGCCCCGAGCCCCTTCCGGGGATTGCGTGACACTTGTTATGGCCTCGGGGATTTTCTCCCGCTTCGCGGGCGCTCCCGGGGGCAGGGCCAGGGCGAGGACGGCGCCGGTGAGGGGGACCGCGGCGAGTGCGGCCCAGCGCAGCGGCGCGGGTGCGTCGAGCAGGGCGCCGGTGGCGGCGCTGCCGCCGAGTACGGCAAGTCCGGACACGGAGGAGAGCGCTCCGGTGGCGAGGCCGAGGTGCCGGTCCTCGACCAGGTCGGGTACGAGCCCCCGGGCGGCGGGCACCAGGAGCATCTGGCCGAGTGTGAGCAGCACGACGAGCGAGGTGGCGGGCAGCAGCCCGGCGGGGCCGGCCGGGGTGAGGGGTACGGCGGCGAATCCGGCGGCGACCGTGGCGAGTCCCGTGACGAGCGCGGTGCGGGGCGTGACGCGGTCGGCGGACCAGCGGGTGAGGGGCAGCTGTACGCAGACGACCAGGAGGGAGGAGAGGGCGAAGAGCCGGCCGAGCGCGGTCTGCGATCCGGTGGCGGCTTCCACTTCGGCGGGCAGCGACAGGTAGAGCTGGTTGTAGGCGATGAGGTAGCCGCTGTACACGAGGCAGAGCAGCAGGAACGGCCGGCGGCTGAGGACCTGGCGCAGCGAGCCGCGTGCTGCCGTTCGGTGGACGGGTGCGCGGCGCGGCATGAGCAGGGCGTGTCCGGCGAGGACCGCGGTGAAGACGAGGACTCCGGCGAGGCAGGCGGCGCGGAATCCGTCGTCGAGGAGCAGGAGCAGTGATCCGAGGAGCGGGCCGAGGAAGGCGCCGGCCTGTCCGGCGGCCGAGAAGCGGGCGAGGACGCGGGCGCGCGGGGTGCCGGTGAGCTGTTCGTGGCGGACGGCTTCGCGGGCGGTCTCGGACTCGACGGCGGGTGAGAAGAGGGCGGCGGCGAATCCGGTGAGGACGACGGCGCCGATGACGGTCGCGGTGGAGCCGGCGACGGCCAGCCAGCCGAATCCCGCGATCCGCAGGGCGCAGCCGGCGAGGACGACGGGCCGGGGGCCGTACCGGTCGGTGAGTGCGCCGCCGATGACGAAGAGGCCCTGCTGGCTGAAGGTGCGCAGGCCGAGGACGAGTCCGATGAGCCAGCCGGTCATGCCGAGGCCGGTGCCCAGGTGGGTGGCGAGGTAGGGCAGGACGGCGTAGAAGCCGATGTTGAAGGCGAGCTGGGTGGTGGTGAGGAGGCGGAGGTAGGGGGTGGTGGCGGCGTTCATGCGGCGGCGTTCCGGGCGGTGTGTCCCTTTACGGGGGCGGTGGTGTCCGGGGCGGTGGGTCCTTCTGCGGCGGCCGTGGTGTTCCGGCCGGTGCGTCCCCGTACGGCCGCCGTGGTGAGGACGGTGAGGGCGCCGAGGACGGCGAGGGCGGCGGCGGGGGCGAGGACGGACCAGGGGGCGCGTTCGGCGTACGGGAGGTTCTCGGAGAGCATGCGGCCCCACTCGGGTGAGGGGGGCGCCGTGCCGAGGCCGAGGAAGCCGAGGGAGGCGAGGGCCAGGGCGAGGGCGGGGACGCGCAGGGCGGCGTGCCGGGCGACGGGGGGCACGACGCCGGGCAGGAGGTGGCGGCGCAGCAGGTGCAGTCGTCCGGCGCCGAGGGCGCGGGCGGCGGTGAGGTGCGGGGCGGCGCGTTCCTGGGCGCGCAGCGCGCTGGTGTGGGCGGCGAGCGGGGCCCAGGCGACGGCGGTGACGGCGGCCGCCGCGCTCCAGGGTCCCGGGCCCGCGATGCCGGCGACGACGAGGCCGGTGAGGATCGCGGGCAGGGCGTTGGCGGTCTCGGTGAGGGCCGTGGCGCGTAGGGCTCCGACGGCGAGGCCGATGAGCAGGGTGGCGGCGGAGACGGCGAGGGCGGTCAGGACGGTGCGGGCGGCTCCGTGTCCGAGGCGGGCGAGGATGTCGCGGCCGAGGGAGTCCGTGCCCAGGGGGTGGGCGGCGGAGGGGCCGGCGAGGCGCGCGGCGGCGTCGATGTGGAGCGGGTCGCGCAGGAGTCCGGCGAGGGTGACGGCGGCGAAGAGGGCGGCGAGGAGCAGTGCGGCGGCGAGGAGGGCGGGGCGGGCGCGGGCCGCGGGCGGGACGAGTGCGGGCAGGGCGCCTTCGTCGAGGGCGGGGCCGAGCAGGGTGCGGGAGGCGAGGCGGGCGGCGAGTCCGGCGGCCGTACCGAGGAGCAGCAGGATGAGGACGCAGGCCTGGAGGACGGGGAGGTCCTGGGCGAGTGCGGCGGCCAGCGCGGTGGATCCGAGGCCGGGGATGGCGTAGAGGGTTTCGACGGCGACGGCTCCGCCGGTGAGGCCGACGACGATCAGGCCGAGCTGGGGCAGCAGGCCGGGCAGGGTGCGGCGCAGGGCGTGGCGGGCGGCGCGGTGGGCGGGCAGGCCGTGGGCGGTGGCGGCGCGGGCCCAGGGTTCGGCGAAGGCGGCGGGCAGGGCGTCGTCGAGGAGCCGGCCGAGGAGGGCGCCCGCCGGTATGCCCATGGCGAGGGCGGGCAGCACGGTGTGCTGGGGGGTGCCCCAGCCGAGCGCGGGGAGCCAGTCGAGCCGGACGGCGACGATCGCGGCGAGTACGGCGGCGATGAGGAATTCGGGGAGTGCGGCGAGGACGGCGGCCGTGGTCCCGGCCCGTGCGGTGGCGGAGCGGTGGAGGGCTCCGCGGCGCAGGGTGCGGGCGGTGAGGGCGGCGGCGGTGAGGAGGGCGACGGCGAGCGAGGCACCCATGAGGGCGAGGGAGACGCCGAGGGCGGACATCGCGTCGGGGGCGACGGGCTGTCCGGAGACCCAGGAGGTGCCGAGGTCGCCGTGGAGGAGTCCGGTGAGCCAGTCGCCGAGGAGGCGGAGGGGCCCGCCGTCGAGGCCGGTCTCGGCGCGGATGGCGTCGAGGGTCTCGGCGGTGGGGGGCCGGTCGGCGTAGCGGGCGTGCAGGATCGTGAGGGCGGGGTCGGTGCGGGTGAGGCGGGGCAGCAGCCCGATGACGGCGAGGACCGCGAGGAGGGCGGCGGCCCGTCCGGCGAGGTGTCTCACCCGGTCACCCGACGTGGGTGTCGGCGGTGATGAGGGTGCGTTCCAGGGGGTCGAGGGAGACGCCGTGGACGCGGGTGTCGTCGTAGCCCTGGACGAAGCGCTCGTGGACGAGCGGTACGAGGGCGTCGGTGGCGAGGATGCGGGCTTCGGCAGCCGCGGCGGCGGTGTGGCGGGCGTCGGTCGGCGCGGTGCCGGCGGCCTCGGCGACGGCGGTGTCGACGTCTTCGTCGCAGAGCTGGGAGATGTTGAAGCTGCCGTCGCAGGTGAAGTCGGAGGCGAGGTAGGAGACCGGGTCGGCGGTGTCCAGGAGGGTGTTGCGGGCCTGGATGAAGGCGTCGTACTTCCCGGCGAGGGCGTCGGCCTCCATCTGGGCGTAGTCGCGGACGACCTGCTTGACGGTGAAGCCGCGCTTCTGGAGCTGCTGCTGGACGACGGTGGCGGCCTCGGGGAGTTCGGGCCGGTTGGTGTAGGTGGCGAGGACGATCTGCCCGGTCTTCGCCACCTGCGCCTTGCCGGCGGCCTTCGCCCGGCCGGCCGGGGCCGTGCGGGCGTCGGCGGCCCAGCTGACACCCGGCCCGAGAAGTCCTCGCGCGGTGTCGGCACGGCCTTCGTAGACGGCCTTGACGAGGGCCGGGGAGTCGATGGCCTCGCGGGCGGCCGCGCGCATGGCGGGGTCGGCGAAGACGCCGCGCGCGGTGTTGAGGGAGAGGCCGTTGGTGCGGGCGGAGGAGAACGCGTGGACGAGTCCGTCGCCGAGGAGGGATGCCTGGGAGACCGGCACGTATTCGGCGACGTCGACGGCCTTGGTACGCAGGGCGTTGGCGCGGGCGGTGCCGTCGGCCACGAAGGTCACGTCGGCGCCGGGGGCCTTGGCCTTGCCGCCCCAGTAGGTGTCGTTGCGTTCCAGGGTCGCGCTGACGGCGCCCTTGACGGAGGCCAGCGTGAAGGGGCCGGTGGCGTGGCCCGCGGGGTCGACCCTGCCGTTGGCGTAGGCGGCCGCGGACAGGATGGCGAGGGAGGGGTTGGCGAGGCGCTGGGGCAGCAGCGGGTCGGCTTCCCCGGTGACGATCCGTACGGCGTCGGCGCCCCGGGCGGTGGCGGTGATGCCGGTGTCGGAGAGGACGCGGGGGCCGGGTGAGGCCTTGTCGGCGGCGTTCAGCGAGCGGACGACGGCGGCCGGGTCCACGTCGCTGCCGTCCTGGAAGACCGCCTTGCGGAGGGTGAAGGTCCAGGTGGTGGGGTTGTCGCGCTTCCAGGACGTGGCGAGCGCGGGCTCGGCCGCGCCCTCGCCGTTCAGGGTGGTGAGGCCCTCGATGACGGCGAGGCGGCTGAGGGTGACGGCGTCGTCCCCGTAGGGGGACATGGCCTGGGCGGGCGGGAAGGCCATGACGACGCGGAGGCGTTGCCCGCCGTCGGTGTCGGACGCGCCGCCGGAGCAGGCGGTGGCGAGCGGGACGAGGAGGGCGGTCGCGGACAGGGTCAGCGGCAGCGCGGAGCGACGGCGGCGGGGAGCGGGCATGGCAACGACCTTATATGAAAACGATTGTCATCTAAGCTGTGGGGTACGGGGCGCCCGGAGCCCCCGCGCGGGCCCCGGACTCCGGCAGCGGCAGTTCGAAGTGGACGATGCCCTGACCGCCGCCCGGCAGCGCGCGCTCGTCGCACACCTCCCGCGCGAGGGACCGCCAGAACGGCTCGGCGCCCGGTACGGCCGGGTCGGTGTGCAGGTAGACCGCGTCGTAACCGCCGGCCCGCGCGACGAAGGCGCACAGCTCGCGCACCATGCGGCGGGCCAGCCCGTGCCTGCGGTGCTCCGGCCGCACGTAGATCCGGCACAGCTGCGCCGTGGTGCCGGACGGGAAGCGGTCGGCCACCCACCGCGGATTGGGCGGCGCCTGCGGCCCCCGGTCGCGCACGGCGCCCGTGGCGACGATCTCGCCCGCCCACTCGGCCACCAGCAGCGTGCAGCGGGCCGGGCGCAGGTAGGCGGCCTCGGGGTCGATGATGTCGGCGTGCCAGCGCGGTACGTAACCGGAGCGCAGGTCGCGGTAGACGGTGTCGAGCATCACGGCCCGCGCCCCGCCGATGTCCTGCGGCCCGGCGGTGCGCAGTACGTAGCCCCCGGCGCCGGCCGGGATCACGGCCGTCGTCGCAGTAGTCATCCCGGAACTCCACCGTCCTCGCGCACCCGTCCTTGCCGTACCAGCGTACGTGCGAGTGATGTGCAACAACGGTGGGGGGCCGGGGACCCCCGGGCCGGCCCGCGTCACAACGAACGACCGGACGCGGGGCGGCAGCCCGCCGGCACAGCGGGGGCGGCCGGGGCGGCCGGCACGGCGGGGGTCCGGCGGAGGCGGCCGGCACGGCGGGGGGTGGCCGGCACGGCGGGGGGTGGCCGGCACGGCGGCGGTCCAGCGGGGGTGGTCGGTCCGACGGCGGAGGCGGAGGCGGAGGCGGTAGTCCAGCCGGTACGGCCGGTCAGCCGGTACGGCTGCGGAGGCGGAGGCAGCGGTCCAGCCGGTACGGCCGCTCAGTCGGTGCGGTACACCAGTGCGGTCGCGAGGCCCGCGATACCCTCGCCGCGGCCGGTGAAGCCGAGCCCGTCGGAGGTCGCGGCGGACAGCGAGACGGGGGCGCCCACTGCGGCGGACAGCACCCGCTGCGCCTCGTCGCGCCGCTTGCCGATCTTGGGGCGTACGCCGACGACCTGGACGGCCACGTTGCCGATCTCGAAGCCCGCCGCGCGGACGATGCGGGCGGCCTCGGTGAGCAGGGTGACGCCCGCGGCGCCGGACCACTCGGGGCGCCCGGTGCCGAAGTGCTGCCCGAGGTCGCCGAGGCCGGCCGCGGAGAAGAGCGCGTTGCAGGCGGCGTGCGCGACGACGTCGGCGTCGGAGTGTCCGGCGAGACCGGGACCCTCACCGTCCCAGCGCAGGCCCGCGCACCACAGCTCGCGGCCCTCCTCGAAGGCGTGGATGTCGGTGCCGATGCCGACGAGCGGGATGACCGGCGCGGGGTTCCGGCCCGGTCCGGGGGTCTCAGAAGCCATCGTTGGCCCTCCTGCGTGCGAGTACCGCTTCGGCCAGGACGAGGTCCAGCGGCCGGGTCACCTTGAACGCCTCTTCGTGTCCGGGTACGACGACGACGGGCGCGCCGAGCTGCTCGACCATGCCGGCGTCGTCGGTCGCGCCCTCGCCGCTGACTGCGACCCGCTCGTGGGCGCGGACGAGGGTGTCGCGGTCGAAGCCCTGGGGGGTCTGTACGGCCCTGAGCCGGGCGCGCACCGGGGTGGAGAGCACCGGCTCGGGCGCGCCGGGGGCCCCGGGCTCGACCTCCTTGACGGTGTCGGCGAGCGGGAGGGCGGGGACGACGGCGGGGGCACCCCCCCGTACCGCGTCCACGACGGAGTCGACGGTGTCGACAGGGACGAGGGGGCGGGCCGCGTCGTGCACGAGGACGGCGGAGATGGTGTCCGGGAGTGCGTCCAGGCCCCGCTTGACCGATTCCTGACGGGTCTCGCCGCCGGGCACGACGACGAAGTCGGTGCGTTCGGGCAGGGCGTGCTCGGCGAGGAGGTTGCGGACCTCGGGGGCGCCGTCGGGCGGGGCGACGACCACGACCAGGGAGACGTGGCGGGAGGCCGCCATGGCCCGTACCGCGTGGATGAGCATGGGCGTCCCGTTGAGCGCGCGCAGTGCCTTGGGGGCGCCGGGGCCGAGCCGTACGCCGCGGCCGGCCGCGGGAATCACGGCGGCCGTGCGGTAGGGACGCGGTTGTTCAGACATCGGTTGCACTCCGAGGCTTCGGCATGTTTGTGTCCACGGCCGACGTGGGTATGGCCACAAGCGAGCCGGGCTCCGCGCCATGACTCGACCGGGACCCTTTCCGTGACCCCGGGCGCGTCGGGACACGCTCCGGCCGCTCGGGAGGCCTCACCCGCCGGTTTCAGCAAGATCGCGAGCAACGTACCAAGGACACATACCGGGGGATCATCGCCGGGCGTCCGGTTACGGCCGGGTTATGGCCGGTATCCATCCGCAAGTGGCCGGAAGTGGCTGGACCCGATAGGCGACAGGACCGGGACCGGCTGGAATTCGCCGTTCCTTCCCGCCGCCAGGAAGCCGTCCTGGAAGCCGTCTTTCCTGCCGGAAGCACCCTTCTCCGTCCGGACATGCCGCAGCGCCCGACGACACACCGTGAATACGGTTGGCCAGCGGGCACCGCGGCACATTCGCTACGACCGGCACTATCCGGTCACTGCGACCGGTGCCGTCCGGTTCAGGATGCGAGGACCTCGTCGAGGAGAGCCTCGGCCTTGTCCTCGTTGGTGTTCTCCGCGAGGGCGAGTTCACTCACCAGAATCTGCCGCGCCTTGGCGAGCATGCGCTTCTCACCGGCGGAGAGTCCGCGCTCACGCTCGCGACGCCACAGGTCACGAACCACTTCGGCGACCTTGATGACATCGCCGGAGGCGAGCTTCTCCAGATTTGCCTTGTAGCGCCGGGACCAGTTCGTCGGCTCCTCGGCATAGGGTGCGCGGAGCACCTCGAAGACTCGGTCCAGCCCTTCCTGCCCGACTACGTCGCGCACACCCACGAACTCCGCATTGTCCGCCGGTACACGCACCGTCAAGTCGCCCTGAGCGACCTTGAGCACCAAGTAGGTCTTGTCCACGCCTTTGATCTGGCGAGTTTCGATAGCCTCGATCAGCGCGGCCCCGTGATGGGGATAGACCACGGTGTCGCCAACCTTGAACGTCATGTGACAGGTACCCCTTCCGTGGCTATCAAGCGTAACACGAGAATCGCTTCTCCTGAATGGCGTTTTCGCAGGTCAGGGCATATCTCGGGGCTTGACAACTGCGACACGAACGTGCTGCGAACGGCCTTCGGAAGGAGGTATTCGCAGGTCGGAGCCGCTGCGCGGGGACGGAGAAACGCGGACGTTACACGCACTCCGACCCACTCCGAAGGAGCCGAACGTCCCGTTTTGTCGGGTTCCGCTTGCTGAAGTTTCCGTACTCCGTTCGGTGATGGATCACTCGTACGACGGTAAGGGCCGATGGTCAATGAATTTGATCAACGTGCGGCGCGGTGCGGATTATGCGCAAGGAATGCGCCACCGTCCGTGAACAGCCGCTCAAGCGGCGGGACGAACGTCGGGGCGGAATTGATCAAGCGCGTTATGTGAAGGCCCTGCGAATGTGCCCGAGCGCCCCGGCCGGTGATCCCGGGGACGGTGGGGGGCGGGTCGGGTGCGGAGCGGCGACGGGGGCTCGGTAACCTGACGGCTGACAGACCCTTAGGGCGGCTTTACCTCGCTCGCCCGACCCGTCCGTACCCATCCGCTCGTTCAAGGAGTTGCCGCCGCCGTGAGCCGCAGCCTTCGACACGGCGCCCTCGCCGCCACTGCCATCGCGTTCTCGCTCACCGCGCTCACCGCGTGCGGGGCCGGCCATAACGCGCAGACGCTCGAAGTCAGGCCGGACAACGCCGCCACCTCGTCCGGCGACATCAAGATCCAGAACGTCAACGTCATCACCCAGCCCGAGCGCGACGCCGAGGGCCCGGCGGTCGTCACCGCCACGGTGTTCAACAACGGCACCAAGGCGGAGACCCTGGACTCGATCACCCTGACGGGCGGCGGCGGCTCCGTGGCGCTGCACCCGGCCAAGGGCTCCGGCCCGGTCGTCGTCCCGGCCGGCGGCCGGGTCGTTCTCGGCGGCAAGGGCAACGCCACCGCTGTGATCGAGAGCGGCAACGAGGCCACGCAGGCCGGCAACGTGCAGCCGCTGGTCTTCACGTTCAGCCGGACCGGCGAGCTCTCCCTCGGCGCGTCCGTCGTCCCGTCGAAGGGCTACTTCAAGGACTTCGGCCCCAGCGCGCTGCCCGAGGCGCCGAAGACCCCCGACGCCTCGGCATCGGCGTCGGCGGACGGGTCCGGGGCGACCGGCGACGCGGCGGGCGACACGTCGGCCACCGCGAGCGGTTCGGCCTCGGCCGACGACTCCGAACAGAACGGCTGAGCGGCACCGCCCGTACGAGACATGGCTGAGGCGCCTCCCCCGTCGTGGGGAGGCGCCTCAGCCATGTGTCCGTCGCGGGCCGGTCTACGGCTCGAACTTGTAGCCCAGACCGCGCACCGTCACGAGGAACCTGGGGGCGCCCGGGTCCGGCTCGATCTTGGCGCGCAGGCGCTTGACGTGGACGTCGAGGGTCTTGGTGTCGCCCACGTAGTCCGCGCCCCAGACGCGGTCGATCAACTGCATCCGGGTGAGCACCCGGCCGGCGTTGCGCAGCAGCATCTCCAGGAGGTCGAACTCCTTGAGCGGCAGGTCGACCTTGGCGCCGGAGACGGTGACGACGTGCCGGTCCACGTCCATGCGGACCGGGCCGGCCTCCAGGGCGGCCGGGGCGACCTCCTCGGGCTCCCCGCGCCGGCGCAGCACCGCGCGGATGCGGGCGACGAGCTCGCGCGAGGAGAAGGGCTTGGTGACGTAGTCGTCGGCCCCTATCTCCAGGCCGACGACCTTGTCGATCTCGCTGTCCTTGGCGGTGACCATGATCACGGGGACGTTGGACCTGCTGCGCAGCTGCCGGCAGACCTCGGTGCCGGGCAGTCCCGGCAGCATCAGGTCGAGGAGCACGAGGTCGGCGCCGTTGCGCTCGAACTCGTCCAGGCCGTCGGGTCCGGTGGCCGCGATGGCGACCTCGAAGCCTTCCTTGCGGAGCATGTAGGACAGGACGTCGCTGAAGGATTCCTCATCCTCGACGACAAGCACTCGGGTCACGGAAGGGCCTCCGGGGCAGGGAATGGTTCAGAAGTGTCGGGTGCGGTGTCCGGGCCGGGCGCCTCGTCGCCGTTGACGATGAGCGGGCCGCCCGACGGGCGGTCCCGGTCCCGCGCGGAGCCCGCTTCGGGCAGCCGCAGGGTGAAGGTGGAGCCCTGTCCCTCCGAGCTCCACACGGTGACCTCCCCGCCGTGCGAGGCGGCCACGTGCTTGACGATGGCCAGGCCGAGGCCCGTGCCACCGGTGGCGCGCGAGCGGGCCGGGTCGACGCGGTAGAAGCGTTCGAAGACCCGTTCCCGGTCTGTCTCGGAGATGCCGATGCCCTGGTCGGTCACGGCGATCTCGATCTCGTCCCCGCCGGTGACGACGACCCGGCGGGCGGCGATGCCGACGCGGGTACGGGCGGGGCTGTAGTTGACGGCGTTCTCGACGAGGTTGCCGAGGGCCGCGGCGAGCTGGCCGCGGTTTCCCCATATCCGCAGGTCGGCGGCGCCGCCGGAGGCCATGGTGATCTGCTTGGAGCCGGCCTGCTGCCGGCAGCGGTCGATGGCCTCGGCGACGAGCTCGTCCACGCGGACCGGCTCGGCGTCCTCCAGCGGGTCGTCGTTCTGCACCCGGGAGAGGTCGATGAGCTCCTGGACGAGGTTGGTGAGCCGGGTCGCCTCGATCTGCATGCGGCCCGCGAACCGCTCCACCGCCTCCTGGTCGTCGGAGGCGTCCAGGACGGCTTCCGAGAGCAGGGACAGGGCGCCGGTCGGCGTCTTGAGCTCATGGCTGACGTTGGCGACGAAGTCGCGCCGGACCGCTTCGATACGGCGGGCCTCGGTGAGGTCCTCGACCAGCAGCAGAACCAGGCGGGAGCCGAGCGGGGCGACCCGTGCGGAGACCGCGAGGGCCTCGCCCCGGCCGGTGCCACGGCGCGGAAGGTCCAGTTCGACCTGGCGTATCTCGCCGTCCCTGCGGGTGTCGCGCGCCATGTTCAGCATCGGTTCGACGGCGAGGCGGCCGCCGCGCACCAGTCCCAGCGCGTACGCGGCGGAGCTGGCCTTGACGACGCTGTCGCTCTCGTCCAGCACGACGGCCGAGGAGCTGAGCACGGACAGGACCGTGTCGACGCCTGGGGGCAGCGGGGCGTTGCTGTCGGGCCGCAGGGAGGTACGCGTCGGCTTCTTCTGGTCGCGCTCGCTCCAGCGGAACGCCAGCATGGCGATCACACCGGTACCGACCCCGGCGATCGCGGCAGCTGCGGCGACCGCCGCGTTCACGTCCATGTCTCCAGGTTATGCGCCACCTCGGACACTCTCCCAGCGGTGCGGGTGCCTCCTCGGGGACTCGTCGCCCAGAGTTCACCGAGGGGCAAGCACCGGTTCACTTGGCCGGTCGGAATCCGACGCGTACGGCCGTCACGGTGGCGTCATGGGGGTCGGCGCCGGCACCCGGCGGGCTTCGGATCCGGTGCGCAGCCGGCCCCGGCCCCGGTTCAGGACTGGAGAGGGACATCCATGCGTGACGCATACCACGAGGAACTCGACTCGATCGGCGAGGGGCTGGTCGAGATGGCCCGGCTCGTCGGGTCGGCGATCGGCCGGGCGACGACATCCATGCTCGACGCCGATCTCAAGCTCGCGGAGTCGGTGATCGCCGCGGACCAGAAGGTGGACGACCTCCAGCACGATCTGGAGGCACGGGCCATCGCGCTGCTGGCACGCCAGCAGCCGGTGGCGACCGATCTGCGGATCGTGGTCACCTCGCTGCGGATGAGCGCCGACCTGGAGCGCTCGGGCGACCTCGCCCAGCACGTCGCCAAGCTGGCCCGGCTGCGCTTCCCGCAGTCGGCGGTCCCGCACGACCTGCACGCCACCATCCTGGAGATGGGCCAGCTCGCGCAGCGGCTGATGGCGAAGGCCGCCGAGGTGATCATCACCAAGGACGTCGATCTGGCGCTCCAGCTGGAGCAGGACGACGACGAGATGGACCTCCTGCACCGCACGCTGTTCCAGCACCTGATGGACGACCGCTGGAAGCACGGCATCGAGACGGCCGTCGACGTGACGCTGCTGGGCCGCTACTACGAGCGGTTCGCCGACCACGCGGTGTCCGTGGCCAAGCGGGTGGTCTACCTGGTGACCGGCGAGCACGCGGACGAGATCCAGCAGCCGGTGCCGGTGGAGGGCGCGTAGGGAGCGGCGAGCGGGGTGTACGGGGCCGGGGGCGCGGGAAGGCCGGGGCGTGGACGGCCGGGGCGCGCGCCCGCGCGCACGGCTCGTACACACGTTCCTGCGCACATGCGCCGTTGATGCGCCCGTCCGGGTGGGCATCCAATGGGATGGGGCGGCACGACCTGTCCGTACGCCCCGGTCGCGGGCCCCGTGCCGTGCGGCCCTGTCGTACGCCTTGAGGAGGAACCATGGCCGATTCCCCCATGACCGACCCCCAGCAGGAGGCTCCCGCCGAGGCGGTGCGCCTGACCGTCCTCGGCGCCTGCGGCTGCGGCTCGGGCTGCGGGTGCGGCTGCCAGTCCGGAGCACCGTGCCAGTGCGGGGGCTGCTCGGGCTGACGGGGCGGCGCACCGCCGTACGGGGTATGGGGGCGGCCTGCCCCCGTACCCCCGCGCGGTCTCAGCCGGCCTGTTCCACGGCGGGCCGGGCGGCGCAGGCGTCGGCGGGCTGCGGGGCGGCGGGGCTCTCCGCCGCTGCCTCGTCCCCGGCCGGCAGGTTGTGCATGAGCAGCCAGTACCCGGCGGCCGCGGCGGTGCCCAGGAGGGCGCAGGTCCCCCACAGCCACCCGGCGCCGAAGTGGTCGATGACCACGCCGGACATCAGGGGCGCGACGAGCGCGGCGGCCGACCAGGACAGGGTGTACATGCCCTGGTAGCGCCCCCGGCCGTGGGCGGGCGACAGCTGGACGACCAGGCCGTTCTGCACGGGCGCGTTGATGATCTCGGCGACGGTCCACACACAGATGGTCAGCGCGTACAGGCCGACGGAGCCCGCGAAGGCGGTCAGCCCGAATCCGTACCCCGCCAGTAGCGAGGACATGACGAGCAGCCTGCGCGTGTCGCGGTTCTGGATGAACCGGGTGACGGGGATCTGGAGCGCGACGATGAGCACCCCGTTGACCGCGATCACCGTGCCGAAGTCGGAGCTGCTGAATCCGTCGGCGCCCATCGCGACCGGCAGGCCCACGTAACCCTGCTGGAAGATCAGCGCGATCACGAAGGACAGCCCGACGACTCCCATGAACCGCCCGTCGCGCAGCACGGTGGCCAGCCGTACGCCGTCGTCATGCGCCGCTCCGGAAGCCGGGCGCGCCGACGCGTCCTGCTTCGGCCGGGACTCCGGCACCTTCAGGAAGACGACGACGGCGCAGGTCAGGGTCATCACGGCCTCGCAGAGGAAGCCGGCGCGATAGCTGTACTCGGCGATGAACCCGGCGCCGGCGGACGCGACGGCGAAACCGAGGTTGATGGCCCAGTAGTTGAGCGAGAAGGCCCGCACCCGGTCCTTGGCGGGGACGATGTCGGCGATCATCGCCTGGACCGCGGGGCGCGAGGCGTTGGTCGCCATGCCGACGAGGAAGGCGACGGCGGCGATGGCGACCGGGTGGACCATGAACCCGAGCGCGGCGACCGAGACGGCGGTGGCGACCTGGGCGACCAGCATGGTGGGCCGCCGCCCGAAGCGGTCCGCCATCACCCCGCCCCCGAGCGAGGACACGACCCCGCCGAGCCCGTGCAGGGCGACGACGAGACCGGCGTACGAGGCGGAGTAGCCGCGCTCCATGGTCAGGTACAGCGCCATGAAGGTGGCGACGAACCCCCCGAGGCGGTTGACCAGGGTGCTGGTCCACAGCCACCAGAACTCCCTGGGGAGACCGGAGACCGTTTCCCGGGCGGCCCGGGTGGCCCGTCCGGGAACGGCGGCGGCAGACATACGGGTTCCCCCCAGGGAGTACGGCGGATCGGCATCGGGAAGGGCCGGGAAGAGTAAGTGGCCCACCGACGGTCCGAACATTACGAAGCCGCGAGGAGTCCCGGCCACTCAATTGACACGGCCCGTCAATCGGGAACGGCCCCTCCCCCGCCCCCTGTCCGCCCTGTGGCCGGTCGCGCGCTGCCCGCACGGGTTCGATTACGCTCGGACTCATGGCCGACGCACCGTACAAGCTGATCCTCCTCCGCCACGGCGAGAGCGAATGGAACGCGAAGAACCTGTTCACCGGTTGGGTGGACGTCAACCTCACCGAAAAGGGCGAGAAGGAGGCGGTCCGCGGCGGTGAGCTGCTGAAGGACGCCGGCCTGCTCCCCGATGTGCTGCACACCTCCCTCCAGAAGCGCGCCATCCGCACCGCCCAGCTCGCGCTGGAGTCCGCGGACCGCCACTGGATCCCCGTCCACCGCTCCTGGCGCCTGAACGAGCGCCACTACGGCGCCCTCCAGGGCAAGGACAAGGCCCAGACGCTCGCCGAGTTCGGCGAGGAGCAGTTCATGCTCTGGCGCCGCTCGTACGACACCCCGCCGCCCGCCCTTGAGGACGGCACCGAGTTCTCCCAGAGCGACGACGCCC
Organism: Streptomyces sp. ATexAB-D23; assembly: GCF_000373645.1. Lineage (GTDB taxonomy): Bacteria > Actinomycetota > Actinomycetes > Streptomycetales > Streptomycetaceae > Streptomyces > Streptomyces castrisilvae. The sequence goes on from NZ_KB892023.1 coordinate 60,615, forward strand.
GCTACGCGACGATCCCGCCGGAGCTGCGCCCGCGCACGGAGTGCCTGAAGGACGTCGTCGTCCGCATGCTGCCGTACTGGTACGACGGCATCGTCCCCGACCTCCTGGCCGGCCGCACGGTCCTGGTCGCCGCCCACGGCAACAGCCTCCGCGCCCTGGTCAAGCACCTCGACGGCGTCTCCGACGCCGACATCGCGGGCCTGAACATCCCGACCGGCATCCCGCTCGCCTACGAACTGGACGCGGACTTCCGCCCCCTGAACCCGGGCGGCACCTACCTCGACCCGGACGCGGCGAAGGCGGCCATCGAGGCCGTGAAGAACCAGGGCAAGAAGAAGTAAGCAGAGTTGAACTAGCCCCCCACCTGCGGATTTTCCGCTTGGTGGGGGGCTTTTTCGTGCGCTGGGCCGTCTGTGGGCCGTCACATGCTCAACGGGCTGTCAGGCGCGTCGGCTCCAGCGGCGGATGCGAATGTCGAGGACGATCAGCAGTGCCACGGGGACAGCGACCTCTGCGGGGGCGTCAGCCCAGAGTGCGAGTGCGCCGCCGGCTGTGCCGATGAGCGCCATCGGGAGATCGCGCGGACAGACGTCGACAGTGATACCTGTGCGTGGGAGCATGGGCCTCCTCCTGAGGATGCGTTGCTACATCGATGGAGACAGGGCCGTTCCCGGGCAAGGGGAACGGCCCTGAATTTCTTTTGAACCCTATTCAGGTGGAAGCGCTCCAGCAAGTTGCCAGGTGAGGGGCGTGAGAATTGAATGCAAGGCGTTTGGAAAGTAGCTCGCAGGCACGCTTCGCGGCCCCGGAGCCGCTTCACCGGACCAAGCCGACCTTGCGTGCATGCATGCACGTCGGGCTTGCATGCATGCACCCTCAGCAGGAAGTTGACGACGACAGAGGGCCCAGCATCGCTAACACCAGTGAAGCGAAATGTTAGCGATTAGCCCGTTACTGTAACTAATCGCGACTCCTTAACCCTGGACTCTTATCGCGACAGCTAACACCCCATTTATCGAGCCTTTTAACTCACCCCATATCCGCCGCTTTACGTATCCACTCGTCTATCCTTACTAAAGATCTGTGCCACAGCCTTACGCGTGCCCTCCTGACTCGACGGCATCAGGTGCGCGTGCGCCCGGAGCATCAGGCCAGGGCCCCCTGCTCGCGGATGTCAGCGCGGGCAGGGGGTCTTCGCGTGGACCGGTCCTGACTCCCCGTTTCCCCGGCCCCTGTGACGCCGCTCACCCCGCGTCGTACCCTGTGGCGCATGCGGGGAGATCGGGAGGGCGGACATGGGTGAGCCGCTGAAGACCTTTGTCGGGGGTGCCGAGGTCGAGGTGCCCAACAGCATTCCGGCGATCCGTGAGGCGCTGCCCGAGGAGCGGCGCGAGGAGTTCGACCGGGCGATCAACGATGCCGGGGTGCATGAGATCCAGGCCGTGATGCGGCACTGGATGCTGGAGGCGGTGCCCGATCCGGAGGCCGAGCGGATTCTGGACCGGCTCGCTCAGGACGAGGCCGAGAGGCGGAGCGTCGCTTGAGCTTCCGGATCTCCTACGCGCCACCCGCCGACGACACCCTGGCCAAGATGCGGGACGGTGACGCCTTCCGGGACGAGATGGCGGGCACCCTGGGCTGTGAGCCGTACGGGCACGGGTCGTCGGCCGTCAAGGGGGAGCACGATCGCCGGGAGGCGACGGTCGCCGGGGCGATCGTGCTCTATTACGTCTCCGGTTCGGTCCTGACCGTCACCGTCGTACGGCTCGTCCCGCTGCCTTTTCCCTGAGGCGTGGTCAGGCCAGCTTGGCGGCCTGCGCGTCGATCACCGCGGTCGGCATGTCGAAGTCGCCGCCGGAGCCCGCCGCGGCGAAGTTCAGCGAGGTGAGGGAGGCCAGTGTGGTGCCCTGGCGGATCTCGACGAGCTTCAGTGCCATCTTCTCGCCGTCCGCCTCCACCGTCACCGTCCAGCCGACAGCCTCCTCGCCGCCCTTGACCTGCTCCTCCGCGATCTTGACGACCTTCTGCTTGGACCCGGCGGCGGTGAGCGTGAAGCCCGACGCGCACTCGGTCGCGGCGGTGCGCAGCGAGGACAGCGTCTCCTCGGCGCCCTTGCCCTCGTAGGAGGCGAGCGTGGCGAGCGTCGTCGTGATGTCGAAGGCGGCCTCGAACGCCTCGGGGTCGTCGCTGTCCATCGCGGCGTCCTTCTTCGGCTCGCTGACCACCTTGCGCTGGGTGGAGGCGGCGGGTGAACCGGCCTTGGCGCCCATCAGCACATCGGCGAAGACATCGCAGGCCGCCTTGTCGACGGTCACGTCCTTGCCCTCGACGGTGTCGCCGGGACCGGCCTTGGTGATCTTGTGGGCCTTGACGTCGCCCTGCTTCAGCGAGGCCTTCTCCAGCTCGGCGGCGGACAACACCTTGGCGGAGGTCTGGTCCGCGCCCTTGTCGGCTCCCTTGTCCGAAGGCTGGGCCGAAGTGGAACCCGCCGCCTTGCCGCTGTCCTTGTCGTCACTGTCCGAACCGCAGGCAGCGGTGAGCAGCGCCAGGGACATCACAGTGGCGGCAACGGCGGTACGGCGTATGGCAGTGGGTCGCATGGCCCGTCCTTCTTCTGTCTCAAGGTGTTTCGCCCGCACGAGAGCAGCCACGCCGGGTTCGGCGCGGCTTGAATGGGTTCGTGGGGGTGATCCAACTCTATGAGCACGCTGTGGTTTGACAAACCTTTACCGTGGTCATCGCACGTGATCGTGACGACGTCGTGATCACTTCGCTCACACCGTCCAGGGGGAGTTGGCCGTGCCGATCGATTCCGTTCTCTCCGATGTGCTCGGCTCCTCGGGCGTGCCGCCTGAGCTGGTCACCTCGTGCGAACCGCTCACCGGAGGCACGTACAACACCGTCACCCGCGTGACGCTGGCCGACGGACGGGAGTGGGTCGTGAAGGTCCCGCCGCCGGCCGCCGGGGACCGTCTGGCGTACGAGCGCGATCTGCTGGTCAACGAGGTCACGTTCTACTCCGCGGCCGCCGATGTCGCCGAGGAGACCACCGTGCCCCATGTGGTGGCCGGCCAACTCGATCCGGCCACGCCCACGGGAGCGTACGTGGTCATGTCCGCGCGCCCCGGGCAGCCCTGGCACGAGCTGACCACGGCCATGGCCGACGCGGAGGAGGCGCGGCTGCGCACCGAACTGGGGCGGATCGTCGGCCGGTTGCACGGGGTGGCGGCGCCGGGCGGGTTCGGCTATCCGTCCGGGGCACTCGGGCCGCTCGCGGCCACCTGGCGGGAGGCGTTCACCGGGATGACGGACACGGTACTGGCCGACGCGCGGAGGTTCGCGGCGCGGCTGCCCCGTACGGCGGCGGACATCGGCGTGCTGCTCGGTTCCGCCTCGTACGTGCTGGACGACGTCACCCGGCCCGCGCTCGTGCACTTCGATCTGTGGCAGGGGAACATCCTGGTCACCGGTGGGCCGGGGGCCCGGCGGGTCGGCGGGATCATCGACGGGGAGCGGATGTTCTGGGGCGACCCGGCCGCCGATTTCGTGTCGCTCGCACTGTTCGGCGACATCGCGGACGACAAGGACTTCCTTGCCGGGTACGGGGCTTCGGCGCCGGGTGGTCCGGTGGAGTTCAACCGTTCGCTGCGGCTGCGGCTCGCGCTCTACCGGGCGTATCTGTATCTGATCATGCTGGTGGAGACGGTGCCCCGCGGTGCGTCGGGCGAGCGTCTTGAGTGGACCTGGAACGAGGTCGCGCCCCGGCTGGAAGCCGCCCTGGACGAGGTGGAGGCGGCGGCGCGCGGGTGACTGCGGTCAGCCGGCCGGGCGCCGGGTGAGGTGGGCGAAGGCGTCGAGGTTCCGGGTGGACTCGCCGCGCGACACGCGCCAGGCGTACTCCTTGCGGATCGCGGTCGCGAAACCGATCTCCAGCAGGGAGTTGAAGGCGCCGTCAGCCGCTTCGAGCACCGAGCCGAGCAGCCGGTCCAGCTCATCGGGCGTCACCACGGAGAGCGGCAGCTTGCCGGCGAGGTAGATGTCCCCGAGCGGGTCGATCGCGTAACTCACACCGAACAGGCGCAGGTTGTGCTCCAGCAGCCAGCGGTGGACCGCCGCGTGGTTCTCGTCGGGGTGCCGGATGACGAACGCGTTGAGGGAGAGGCTGTGGGCGCCGACGATGAGTGAGCACGTGGTCGCGAGCTTGCGGGTGCCGGGCAGCTGGACGACGTAGCTGCCGGGTGCGGGGCGCTCCCAGTCGAGTCCGGCGTCCGCGAAGGCCGCTTCGATGACCTGGGCGGCCCGGGTGGCGTCCGGGGCCGGGGGGACCTGCGGGGCGGGTGAGGCCTGCGGGGCCTGCGGGGCGGGTGCGGCCTGCGGGGCGGGTGAGGCCTGCGGGGCCTGCGGGGCGGGTGCGGCCTGCGCGGCGGGCGTGGCCCGCGTGGCCTGGTCCTCCGCCGGTTTCGTGACGTCGTTCTTCGCCGGTTCTGTGGCCTGGTCCTCCGCCGGTTTCCTGGCCTCGTTCTTCGCCGGTTCCTCGGGTGCGTCAGCCATGTTTCGAGCGTACGTCAGGCGGCAAAGGCGTGCGGACGGGCGGGGGCCCCTTACGCGTGGCCGGCCCGTACCCGCCTGCGGTGCTCCTGAACCGCCGCCGTGTACACCTCGGCCGTCGCCGCCGCGGCCGTGTCCCAGCCGAAGCGCTGCGCGTGCTCCGCCGCGGCCCCGCCCATCCGGGCGACGAGGTCCGGCGCGCCGGAGAAACGTTCCAGCGCCCGTGCGTACGCCACCGGATCGTGCCCAGGGATCAGAAAGCCGCTGACCCCGTCGCGCACGGCCACCGGGAGGCCGCCGACGGCCGCCGCGACGACCGGGGTCCCGGCCGCCTGGGCCTCGATGGCGACCAGGCCGAAGGACTCGCTGTGCGAGGGCATGACCAGCACGGACGCGGCCCGGAACCAGTCGGCCAGCTGGTCCTGCCCGACCGGCGGATGGAACCGTACGACGTCCGCGATACCGAGCCGGGCCGCGAGCTTCTGCAACCCCTCCGGCTTGGCGAGCCCGCTGCCGCTGGGGCCGCCGACGACGGGCACCACGATCTTGGAGCGCAGGGCGGGATCGCGTTCCAGCAGCACGGCGACCGCGCGCAGCAGCACGTCGGGGGCCTTCAGTGGCTGGATGCGGCCCGCGAAGAGCGGAATCAGGGCGTCCTGGGGCAGGCCGAGGCGGGCGCGGGCGGCGGCGCGGCCGTCGGCGGGGCGGAAGCGGTCCAGGTTGACGCCGGGGTGGACGACGGCGACGGCCCGCGGGTCGGCGTCGTAGAAGCGGACGAGTTCGTCGGCCTCCTCGGCGGTGTTCGCGATCAGCCGGTCGGCCGCGTCGACGATCTGAGTCTCGCCGATGACCCGGGCGGCGGGCTCGGGGGTGTCGCCCTCGGCGAGCGCCGCGTTCTTGACCTTGGCCATGGTGTGCATGGCGTGCACGAGGGGAACGCCCCAGCGCTGGGCGGCGAGCCAGCCGACGTGGCCGGAGAGCCAGTAGTGGGAGTGCACCAGGTCGTAGTAGCCGGGGCGCTGGCCGGCCCACGCCTGCATCACGCCGTGCGTGAAGGCGCAGAGCTGGGCGGGCAGCTCCTCCTTGGCCAGGCCCTCGTACGGGCCCGCGTCGACGTGCCGGACCAGGACGCCGGGCGCCAGCTCCACGGCGGCGGGCAGCCCGCCGGTCGTGGAGCGGGTGAAGATCTCGACCTCGATGTTGATCGCGGCCAGCCGCTTGGCCAGCTCCACGATGTACACGTTCATGCCGCCGGCGTCGCCCGTCCCCGGCTGGTGCAGCGGGGAGGTGTGCACGGACAGCATCGCGATGCGGCGCGGCCTGCGGTGACCCCCGGAGAAGGAGCCGGTGAGACCTGCGGGGAACCTGCGACGCGGTGCGCCACGGCTGCTGCCGAGCCGGGAGACGTACTGGGTCACGTCGTCCTTCCTCCTCGCTGGGCCGGGTGCCGGCACGGTTCACGGCATGGCACCGAAGGGGCGCAACGGTCCCTCCGACGGTGGGGAACAGCGGAATCTCCCCTTTCATTTCCGCTTTACCAAATCATTACGGTGATGCTGCGGCGCGTCGCCCCACCTGTGCCGATCGCCACGATCGTGCCCCGCCCGCCGGCCACCCGCATCCGCGCGCATCGTTACGCTCTGTGTCATGCGCCCGATCGGCACCGCGACCCGCGGGACCACCAACCCGAACCGGCTGCGCCGCATGGACCGCTGGATCGCCGCCACGCACGGCCCCGCCCTGCGCCGCGCCGAGTCCCCCGTCGCGGTCGACCTCGGTTACGGGGCCGCGCCCTGGACCGCCGTCGAACTGCTGGAGCGCCTGCGCACCGCCGAACCGCGCACCCGGGTGGTCGGCGTCGAGATCTCCCCGGAACGGGTCGCCGCCGCGCAGCCGTACGCGCGCGACGGCCTGACCTTCCGGCACGGCGGCTTCGAGATCCCGCTGCCGGAGCGGCCCGTGCTGATCCGGGCGGCGAACGTGCTGCGCCAGTACGACGAGGGCGAGGTGGCCGCCGTCTGGCAGCGGCTGTGCGAGCGGCTCGCGCCGGGCGGGCTGCTGGTGGAGGGGACCTGCGACGAGATCGGACGCCGGCACGTCTGGGTGGCGCTCGGCCCCGAAGGGCCGCGCACGGTGACCTTCGCGACCCGGCTCGGCTCGCTGGACCGGCCGTCCGATCTCGCGGAGCGCCTGCCGAAGGCGCTGATCCACCGCAATGTGCCGGGTGAGCGGGTGCACGCGTTCCTGCGCGACTTCGACCGGGCGTGGGCGGCCGCGGCCCCTTACGCGTCCCTGGGGGCCCGGCAGCGCTGGATCACGGCCGTGCGTGCGCTGTCGGGCGACTGGCCGCTGACGGACGGGGTACGCCGGTGGCGCCAGGGCGAAGTGACGGTGGAGTGGGCGGCGCTGGAGCCCGGGGGGCCTTGAGGCGCGGTCGACTCGGGGACGACTCGGGGAGACTCGGGGCGCGGGGCCGGGATTCACCCTTTCGAGGGGAACGTCGGCCGTGCATCGTTCGTCGGAGTGAGTGGGACATCGCGATCGCGGGGGTGGCGGGGAGTGACGGAGCAGCGGGCGGTGTCCATGGACCGGGTTGTGTCGATCGGGGCATGCAGGCCGGGGTGTGTCTGCCTCTGTTGCTTTTCCGTACGGCATGGCACGATCTCGATCGACGCTGGATGTTACTGACGGTAAATCAGATAGCTGGGTTGGGAACTGCTCGGAGGGGGAGCCCGTGTACCGACGTCACTGTGCCGCCGCCGCGATCACTCTGGTCTGCGCGCTGGCGGTCCTCGCCTCGCCGGTCCAGGCGTTCGCCGCACCGGCAGCGCCCGTGCCGGCCGCCCCGCCCGAGGCGCCGGCGAAGCCCGGGAAGAAGAGCCTCGAAGAGGTGCGCCAGGAGATCGACGCGCTGTACCTCAAGGCCGGTGCCGCCACGGACGCGTACAACCTCGCCGAGGAGAAGGCCAAGAAGCAGTCGGGCGAGCTGGTCGAGCTGGCCCAGGCGATAGTCGAGGGCCAGGCGAAGATCGCCGACCTCAAGAACCGGGCCGGTGCCCAGGCCCGCGAGCAGTACCGCAACGCCGGACTGCCGGCAGGCGCGCGGCTCATGCTCAGCGGCGACCCGCAGCTCTTCCTCGACGGGGTGAGCCGCGCCCGCCAGGGCCAGCAGGCCACCAAGGGTCTCCTGGGAGAACTGACCAGGACGCAGAACGACTTGGAGACGTACACCAAGGACGCCAGCACCAACTGGACGAAGCTCGAAGCCAATCGCGTCAAGCAGGCCAAGGCCAAGAAGAAGATCAACGCCCAGATAGCGGCGGCGAAGAAGCTGGAGTCCCAGCTGGAGAAGGAGGAGCGCGCCCGGCTCCTGAAGATGGAGCAGGAGGCGGCGTACCAGGCACAGACCGCCTGGCTGAGCTCCGGCGCGCTCAAGGAGATCAACCGCGAGGCAAGCCCCAGCGGCAAGAAGGCGGTGGCCTTCGCGACCGCCCAGATCGGCAAGCCGTACGTGTGGGGAGCGGAGGGCCCGAAGTCGTACGACTGCTCCGGGCTGACGTCCCAGGCGTGGGCGGCGGCCGGCCGGCCGATCCCGCGCACCTCGCAGGAGCAGTGGCGGCTGCTGCCGCACATCGCGATCAAGGACATGCGCCCCGGCGACCTGATCATCTACCACGGTGACGCCACCCACGTCGGGATGTACGTCGGCGACGGCGCGATCGTGCACGCCCCGCGCCCCGGCCGCAACGTCACGCTGGCCGGAGCGGGCTCGATGCAGATACTCGGCGTGGTCCGCCCCGACGCGTAGTCCTTGAGCGGACGGCGGAGGCGGGGGCCGGTGCGCGGGGCGGTCCTCGGCGGGGGGCGCGGGTTCGGGCGGCGGGAGCGGGTGACGCGGGGCGGTTCCGGGCAGCCGGGGAGCGCCCCCGGCTCGGGCGGCGGGAGCGGGGGCCGGTGCGCGAGGCGGTCACGGGTGACGCGGGGCGGCTATCGGCAGCGGGGCGGTTCCGGGCAGCCGGGGAGCGCACCCGGCTCGGGCGGCGGGCTCGCCGCCGACGTGACCAAGCCCCCGGCTCGGCGGTGGGCCGGGCTCCGACGTGGGCGGGGCCCGGAGTGGGCGGCGCCCTGGCGTGCCCGTGGCGTGAGCGGGGCGTGCCCGTGGTGTGAGCGGGGCCGCTTCCGCCACCCCCGGCCGGCGTGACCATTGTCATGCCGTCGTGGGTGGCCCCGGGGCGACCGGTCGCGCCTGATCCGTGACCTGACGCGGCTTATGGCGGTGCATATGCCGGGGGCCGCGTGCGAGTCGCCATTCCGTTCCCGCGCCCCGTACCGCTATGGTCCCCGTCTGGCGGGTCGTCGATCGTCGTTCCGCCGCGCCCTCGGGGGGAGGGAAGGAAACCCGAACCGATGCCCGTATCCGTACCGCAGCCGTGTTCCGCCCCCGCTGCGGAGACCAGCTCCGGCGCCGGCCTCACCCTCCTGGTGATCGAGGACGACCCCGCGGGCACCTTCACCGCACCGGAGCTCTCCGCGGCGGCCGGTGCCCGGGTCCGTATCCGGGCCGCCCGCAACCTCACCGAGGCGGGCCGTCTCCTCACCGACGACGTGGACTGCATCCTGCTGGACCTGGCGCTTCCGGCCGGCGCCGAGTCGCGCGGCGACCGGGAGGGCGACGAGGACGGGCTTGCCACGCTCAAGCACGTACTGCGGATGGCGCCCCGCCACGCCGTGCTCGCCCTCACCGCGGAGGACGACGCCGAGCTGGCCGCCGAGGCGGTCCGGGTGGGCGCGCAGGACCATCTCTTCCGCGGCGAGCTGGACAGCAGGCTGCTGAGCCGGGCCATCCGTTACGCCGTCGAACGCAAACGCGCCGACGTCGCGCAGCACCAGCTCACCGAGTCCCGGCTGCGCGCCCAGGAGAACGCCCGGCTGGAACGCGGGCTGCTCCCCACCCCGCTGCTCGAAGGCTCCGACCTGCGCTTCGCGGCCCACTACCGGCCGGGCCGCAGCCGGGCCCTGCTCGGCGGGGACTTCTACGACACGGTCCGCACCCCGGACGGCACGGTCCACGCGATGATCGGCGACGTCTGCGGCCACGGCCCGGACGAGGCGGCGCTCGGGGTGGAGCTGCGCATAGCGTGGCGGGCTTTGACGCTGGCGGGGCTCTGCGGCGACGAACTGCTGTCGACCCTCCAGCAGGTCCTGGAGCACGAGCGGGAGAGCGAGGAGATCTTCGCGACGCTCTGCACCGTCGACATCGCCCCGGACGGCCGCCGGGCGGGCCTGTGCCTGGCGGGCCATCCCGCCCCGCTGATCGCCCGCCGGGGACGGGCGGCGCAGCTGCTGCCGTACGAGGACGGCGGACCCGCGCTGGGCCTGCTGCCGCGTGCGCGGTGGCCCCGCAGGCAGGTGGAGCTGGGCGGCTCGTGGAGCCTGATGATGTACACGGACGGACTGATCGAGGGCCGCGTCGGCGACGGCACGCGGCGGCTGGGCCAGGACGGCATGGTCGCGATGGTCAACCGGCAGCTGGCCGAGGGCCTGGCCGGTGAGGAACTGCTGGAGGCGGCGGTCACCCACGTGCGGGAGCTGAACGGCGGCGAGCTGACCGACGACGTGGCGGTGCTGCTGCTCGACCGCGACCAGGAGACCGTGCGTCACCGGCCGGCGGGCGCCGGCCGGAGTGTGAACATCCCGCGTCCCCGCCCCGGCCGGTCCTCACCCGCGAGGGCTCAGCGCCCGCCGTTGTAGGGCCCGTACGGGCCGTCGCTGCTGGAGCCGCCGCTGCGGCGGCCGCCGCCGGAGACGGCCTTGAGGGCGGGCCGTACGTCGACCAGGAACACGATGGACGCGACGAGCCCGGCGATCTGGATGAACACCATCGGCACCCAGAGGTTCACGACCACCGCGATCCCGAGGATGACCAGCCAGAAGGGCTTCGTCTGCTTGCCCGCCGCGCGGTACGCGTCCTCGCGGGCGATCGCGGCCATGACCAACGCCACGACGGCGAGGACGGTTATGACCGTGAAGATGAGCCCGAGGAACGTCTGAAAGCCTTCGAGCAACATGATGTGCACCGCCTAGTGAGTGGGTGAGCGCCTCCCGGCCAAGGTACCGGGAGCGCGGGACGGACCCGAACAAAAGCTGCCCGCCCGCCCTCCCGGCACACCTGCCGGAAGCACGGTCCTACTTGGCGGAGGGCGGCGTGGCCTTCTTCGCTGCGGGCTTGCGCGCGGGTGCCTTCTTGGCGGCGGCGGGCTTCGCGGTGCCGGCGGGCTTCGCAGCAGCCGGCTTCGCCGCGGCGGCGGGCCTCACGGCCGGGGCGGGCTTCGCGGCGGCGGGCTTCACGGCGGGGGCGGGCTTCGCGGCGGCCGGGCGGGCCTCCTTGCGCGGCTCGACGACGACGGCGATCTCGACGATCTCCTCGGCGGTCTCGCCCCGCCACGTCCGCACGGTCTGCTCGCCGCGCTCGGCGACCTTCTCGTACGTCTCCCGGGCCCTGACCGCGTACTCGGCGGCCACGCCCACCCCGCGCAGCGCCAGGTCCTGGGCGTTCTCGCCGAGCTTCTTCAGGTCGGTGTCGAACGCGCCGATCACCTCGGTGACCTTGGCCTGCAACGTGGCCTGCGCCTCCTTGGCCTGCCCGGCGACCTTCTCCTGCACGGCCTTGGGGTCGGCGTTGCGCACGGCCTCGATGCGCTCGGGCGCCTCGGCCCGCAGCTGTTCGAGCAGCGCCGGGACCTTACGGGCCTGGCGCACCGCGAGGTCGGCGGTGCCGGCGGCGAAGTAGAGGGGGGTCGGGTCGGTGAGGGTCTTGCGCAGGTCATCGGTGATGGCCATGACTGTGGTCCTCCCGGATCATCAGACTGAGTGTGAGGGTGGTGGAAGCTCTCAAGGTGTATCGGCAGCACTGCCACCGGGACTGAAGGGCGCGTCCGGTGCGGACGCCTCCGCTTCCTCTGCCCCGGGCTCGTCGTCCAAGCCGTTCTCCTTGCGGAAGGAGGCGTAGATCTGGAGCAGCACGCTCTTCTGCCGCTCGTTGATCGACGGATCGGCGAGGATCACCGCCCGCGTCTCCAGTTCCTCCCGCTCCCGCTCGTCCAGAATCCCGGCGCGCACGTACAGGGTCTCGGCGGAGATCCGCAGCGCCTTGGCGACCTGCTGCAACACCTCGGCGCTGGGCTTGCGCAGCCCGCGCTCGATCTGGCTCAGGTAGGGGTTGGACACCCCGGCCGCGTCGGCGAGCTGCCGCAGCGAGAGCTGAGCGTTGCGGCGCTGCTCGCGCAGGTAGTCGCCGAGGTTGCCGACGTTGAGTGATGCCATGCGTCGATGGTGCACCCGCCCTGCTAACTATTGCAAGCAGACGCTTGCAATAGTGTTCGATGCCACTCGGGCGAGCCTCTGTGACGCGCAGCGACGTGTCCTGTCTCCGCGATGTGTAGGCAGTCCCGCTCGTCTGTAGGCATGCGCGGCCGTGTCCCGGTCATGTGTAGGCAAGTTCTGGAGAGTTCCGGTCTTGTGTAGGTACGGCGGTCACGGCGCTTCTACGGTCGAAGTGGCTGGTCGGCGTCGTACCGGAGGCCCGGATGGATGTGCGCGAGGTGGCGGCGGAGGATGTCGAGCTGGAGTACACCAGCGCGGCCGGGGTCCGCGAGCGAGGGTCTTTGGGACGTCTGTGGTCGGTCCCGTTCGAGTCGGTACGGCCCGAGCGCCGGTTCCCGGCTTTCCGAGGTCAGGGCAACTGGTGCGGCTGGTACTGGTCGGCGACCTGCGGCGGGCATGTGGGATATGAGTCGTGGCTGGAGCGCGACCACTTGATGGTGCTCGACTTCGATCCGCTGGTGATGGGCATGGCTTCGCAGCCGTTCCGGCTGTCGTGGACCCGGCCAGACGGGAAGCGGGTGCGGCACACACCGGACTTCTTCGTCCGCCGCGACGACGGCACGGGCCTGGTGGTGGACGTGCGTCCGGACGAGCGGATCGGGCCGGATGACGCGGCGAAGTTCACGGTGACGGCGGCGGCATGCCGGTCGGTGGGCTGGGACTTCGCGCGGGTGGGGACGCCGGAAGGGGTGCTGATGGCGAACGTGCGGTGGCTGGCCGGCTACCGCCATCCGCGGGTGCACTGCCCGGAGGTCGCCGCCCGGCTGGTGAAGGTGTTCGCCGACGGCGGCGGGTTATTGGCCGGGGCCCTGCGGGTGGGCGATCAGATCGCGGTGCTGCCGGTGCTGTTCCACCTGCTCTGGCGCGGGGTCCTGGCCGTGGATCTGGAGGCCGGGCTGTTGTCGGCGGATTCGCAAGTCCGGCTCGGCATGGTGCGGGAAGGGGGCGGGGATGCCTTCGCGTCCACGGCTGCTGCGAGCGGGTGACCTGGTCCGGTTCGACGGACGGCTCCACACGGTGGCCGCGCTGGAGGGGACTGCGGTCCGGCTGGTCGACGAGGCACAGTCGGCTAGCGTGGTGATGCTGGCCCATCTGCTGTCCTCGGAGGGCTTCGGGGTGGTCACCCCCGTCTCGGTGCGGACGGTCGTCCCGGCGGCCGGCGTGCTGGAGGGGCTTCCCGCCCAGGCGGTCGAGCGAGCCGAGTGGTGGCAGCGGCACTTGGCGGAGATGCTCACGGGCCGCCCGGTGGATGATCCGCAGGGCCCGGTGCGGGCCGAGTACGACCCGGCGGTGAGGTCGCTGCGGCAGCGTGAGCTGACCAAGGCCGCAGAGCTGGCCGGGGCCGGGCACACGACGTCGCTGGCCCTGATCCAGAGGATGCGGCGCCGTTTCGAGGACGAGGGGGTGCTGGGGCTGGTCGACCCGCGGCTGCGGGCCGTCTCGGACGGCACGGGCCGCGCCGACCGGCGGGTGGTCGAGGCCCTGCGCAGGGTCGTGGACGATCAAACGGGCCGGTCCACGGTCTCCGCGCAGGTGCTTCGGCGCCGGATGGAACGCCTGTTGGAAGCCGAACACGGGCCCGGAGTCGTGCCGTTGCCATCGCGCACGGCGTTCTACCGGCTGCTGAAGGCAGTCAGCTCCGGCCGTCACACGCTGGGTTCGACCCGCACCCGCCGTTCGCTGGCCAAGCAGCCGGACGGCGTGTTCGGTCAGCTGACCGCGGCCCGGGCGGGCGAGGTGATGGAGATCGACTCAACTCCGCTGGATGTGCTGGTCGTGCACGACGACGGCACGGTGGACACCATCGAGCTGACCGGCATCGTGGATCTCGCGACGCGCACGCTGGCCGCGGCGGTGCTGCGGCCGTCGACGAAGGCGGTGGACGCCGCGCTGCTGCTGGCACGGGCGATGACGCCGGAGCCGATGCGTCCGGGCTGGGCCGACGCGCTGCGGATGTCCCGTTCGGTGCTGCCGCACGCCTCGCTCATGGCACTGGACGAACGGTTGGCCCACGCCGCGGCGATTCCGGTAATCACGCCGGAGACGATCGTCTGCGACCGGGGCAAGGCCTACATCTCCGACACGTTCCGCTCCGCCTGCCAGGCACTGGGCATCTCCTTCCAGCCCGCCCACCCCGACACCCCGACGGACAAGCCGCACATCGAGACGACGCTCGGATCGGTGGCCACGATGTTCGTCCAGCACCTTCCCGGCTACAAGGGACGCAGCACCGAACATCGCGGCACCGATCCAGCAGCAGAGGCGGTCTGGACGATCCACCGGCTCCAGGAGCTGCTGCAGGAATGGATCGTCCACTGGCAGAACCGGCCGCACGACGGCCTGCGGGACCCGCTGATGCCCGGCAAGGCGTTAAGCCCGAACGAGAAGTACGCCGCCTTGGTCGCGGCTGCCGGACACGTCCCGGTCGCGCTCAGCCCGGACGAGTACATCGAGCTGCTGCCCCGCTGCCGACGAAGGATCAACTCCTACGGCATCCGCCTGGGCCACCGCACCTACGACAGCGCGGAGTTGAACCCCTTCCGCCGTCAGCCGTCCGGCGCCGGCCAGAACGAGCGGGGTTGGGAGGTTCACTACGACCCCTACGACATCTCCCGCGTCTGGGTACGCAACCACCGCGAAGGTGGCTGGATCACCGCCGTCTGGCGGCACCTTCGCACTGCCCCGACGCCGATGGGCGAACTGGCCTGGGACCACGCCCGCCGCATCCTTGCCCAGCGAGGCACCGACCCGGCGCACGAGGACGAGATCGCCGAGGCCGCCGTCGCTCTGCTGGACCGCGCCGCCGACGGCCCGGAGGAGAAACCCGCGAAGGCGTCTCGCGCATCGCGCCGGGGCCGCAAGGTCGCCGCCCGGACCCGGGCCACCGCCGAACCTTCCTGGCCCCGGCCCGACGAGCCGGCCGAAGAGCCCGCCGCCGAGCCGGTGGAGACGGACGAGGACGAACTCGCCGACGTGATCCCGCTGGAGATCTTCGACGCACGCAAGGAGGCCGAACGGTGGTGGTGAACATACCGGAGCCGGAAGGCGAGGAAGTGCCTGAGCCCGTCGAGAACCGCACGGACCCGTCCACGCGCCTGGAGGGATGGCGCCGGTTCGTCGAAGAGGACCCGGCCGTCTTCCACCTGCTGCCCGAGCAGCAGTGGCAGTCTTTGAGCCCGCCGACGCGGGACGCCTACGACGAGGCCCGCATCGCTTACCACTCCGAACTGCAGGTCGTGCGCACGTCCACGGTCAAGGAGATCGCCCACCAGGGACGGTTGCTGACCCTGCTCAACCAGCGTGAGCACGGCGCCCGCCGCGGGCTCATCGTCTCCGGGGAGTGGACCACCGGGAAGACCACCGCGCTCAAGCAGCTCGGCCGCCTGCACGAACTGCGCGTCCGACAGCGCTACCCGGGAAGCGACCGCATCCCGGTCGTCTACATCACCGCCCCGCCCAAGGGGTCCCCGCGCAAACTCGCCCTGGAGTTCGCCCGTTTCCTCGGCCTGCCCGTGATCGGCCCGAGGCACAACACCATCGACGTGACCAGCGCCGTCTGCCAGGTGCTCATCGAGTCCCGCACGGACCTGGTTCTGGTCGACGAGATCCACCTGCTCAACCACGCCACCATCGCCGGGGAAGACCTCTCCGACCACCTGAAGTACTTCACTGAGCATCTGCCCGCAACGTTCGTCTATGCCGGGATCAACGTCGAACAGTCGGGGCTGTTCACCGGGATCCGCGGCAAGCAGCTTGCCGGCCGCTGCGTCCTCATCCGCACCGGTCCCTTCCCGCTCAACGCCCAGTGGCGGTCCCTGATCGCCTCCATGGAGAACACCATCCGTCTCCACCGGCACGAGCCGAACACCCTGGTGAAGATGGCGAAACACCTGCACCAGCGCACCGGCGGCATGATCGGAAGCCTCTCCCACCTGATCCGGGCGGCGGCGATCTCCGCGATCCTGGACGGAACCGAGCGCATCACCCGGACGACGATCAAGAACATCCGCATCGACCACAGCAGCGAGTCCTCCACCCGCGGACGCACCGCCTCTCTGCCCCGCACTGGCTGACCATGACATTCCACCCGGCACTGATCCGCCCTCTGCCCATCACGCTGCCGCCCTTCCCCGGCGAGTGCGAATCGTCCTACTGGAACCGCCTGGCCCTGGCGAACCACGTCCCCCTGGCCCGCCTGCGCTCTCCCTCACGCTGGTTGGACTCCCGTCTCACCAGCCTCGACACCCTCTGCGTCCTCAGCGGCCAGTCTCGGAAGACCCTGGCCGGGGCGATCCCCGACCTCCGCATGGACGACGCCTCACTCACGACGGAAAACCACGTCCCGGCCCCCGACCACACGCTTCGCTGGGCCTGCCGCCGTTGCGTCGTCACACGCACTGGTTCGACGCTGCCCGCCCAGGTCTGGGCCTCCATCCACAACGAAGTCTGCATCCGCCACAACCTCTGGATTGGCAAGAACGTCCTCGCCCCTGAACAACAGCTTGACCTGTCCCGAACCCCCGACGTCATTCGCGCTCAACGCCACTACTGGCGACTCCGACGGCGATACGGCCCGACCCTCATCGACGCGTGCTACGTCGCCACCGGCAAGCTCTGGAGCGGTCTGGCCCACCGCCACTACCGGCTCACCCACCGCGCCGAACTCCTCCACGACCTGGTCGTGGTCAAGGCACCCACCGTCGAACCGGACAAAAAGGCCCCATGGCTGGAAGCCGCTGGATACCCCGAACACATCACGTTGATCAGCCTGTTCTCATCAGGTCATTGGAGGCGATCGATCCTCAGCGACGACCTTCTCGTCGTCACCCGGGCCATTGCCGAATTCCACCGCCGCTTCCCGCTGCAGGCACCCCTGCGAGGCACCAGCCGCACATGGCTCAGCACCACCATCGAGGCCACGGCCAGAAAGGTCGAAACTCTCCGGCCCGCCACACGACCCGCAGAAGATCCATAAGCGGTTCTGCTGTCGGCAGACTCGCTGGATGTCATACGGCGGCCTGCCAGG
Source organism: Streptomyces sp. ATexAB-D23 (assembly GCF_000373645.1). Taxonomy (GTDB): domain Bacteria; phylum Actinomycetota; class Actinomycetes; order Streptomycetales; family Streptomycetaceae; genus Streptomyces; species Streptomyces castrisilvae. The sequence goes on from NZ_KB892023.1 coordinate 77,572, forward strand.
ATGGCCGCATGGGGAAGAACATGGCGGTGCGTCGACTCGATCTCGGGTACTTCATCCGGCCTGCGTCGGAGACGGGCGGCCCACAACCACGAGTCGAACCTGTCCTTGCCTACCTGGTGCAACACGACCAGGGGTTGATCCTCTTCGATACCGGCATCGGCGGCGCGGACCTCGAAACCGAAGCACACTACCGACCCCGACGGCGAGCGTTGCAGGACGCCCTGTCAGCGTCCGGAGTCGCCCTTGATGACATCTCCATGGTCGTGAACTGCCACCTGCACTTCGACCACTGCGGCGGAAATCCCCTCCTGGGTGGCAAACCCATCCTGGTTCAGGACGTCGAACTGGCCACCGCTCGTCAGGGCAATTACACCTTCGATGAACTGATCGACTTCCCCGGCGCAACCTACGAGGAAGTCGCCGGCGAAACCGAAGTCTGGCCGGGAGTCTGGATCATTCCGACGCCTGGGCACACCCAAGGGCACCAGTCGCTGGTTCTCTGGCAAGGCGACGGCACAGTAGTCCTCGCCGGCCAGGCACACGACTTCGCTTCCCATTTCGCGTCCGACCAACTGGCCCGTCACGCGGCACTCCAGGGCGTGGAGCAGCCGCTTCCTCCTTATCAGCACTGGCTGGAGCGACTCGCCGACTTTGACCCACGACGTGTGCTCTTCGCCCACGACTGCTCGGTCTGGGAACCGCCGCGGACCACCTGACCGCGTCGACCACGGAGCCGCTGAACCCGACGCTCCAGCACAAGCCACACACCGAACTGCCCACACATAAGCGGGACAACTTCGCCCAGCGTGTCCCAGACAAGTCGAAGCACCGCAGGTCACAGCCTCGCACTACCCACACTTAGCTGGGACAGGACAGCAGCGACGACTGTCCGTTGTCCGATCTCGTTCGTGGTGGCGAATCCTCATCGCGTCGCGTGCTGAACGGGGGAGTTCGCTTCGTTCGTGGGGTTCATCCGCAAACCCTTCGCAGCCCAGACGCCCGATTGGTCAGCCTTTGGACAAGCGGCGAGCTCGATGCCATTCCCACCCCGGTGGCTCACGGTTTGCGAGCCTACGGCGTCCAGGACTGCCGTCTTGCCGGGAGCCGGGCTCTGCCGGAGTTCCCCTCGCCGCGGAGCCGGAACGGCACCGTGTGACCATGCCGATATGACATCGGGTCGGATCATCTTCCTCAATGGCACCTCCAGTTCAGGGAAGTCGAGCATCGCCCGGGAGCTTCTGGACCTCCTGGACGACGGCGTCTTCTTCCACCTGGCGGTCGACAGCTTCAACGCGATGCGCAGCAAGCGGGAGCTCGGGGCGGAGGAGCTCGACGCCGCGCTGCGACGGACCAGGATGGGCTTTCACCGTTCGATTGCGGCCATGGCCGAGGTGGGCAACGACATCGTGGTCGACCATGTGCTGAGCGAGCCGTGGCGACTGCTCGACTGCCTGACGGTGCTGCCACCCGAGGACGTGCTGTTTGTCGGCGTCCACTGCCCGCTCGACGAGCTGGCCCGCCGTGAGCCGGCCCGGGGCAACCGGCCGGCGGGCCTCGCGGCACACCAATACGACCTGGTCCACGCCCACGGCGACTACGACGTGGAGTGCGACACCAGCACGGCGAGCCCACGCGAGTGCGCACAGCGCATCAAGGAGCTCCTCCGGCAGCGCCCCACCCCCACCGCCTTCACCCGCCTCCGGCGACGCCGTCCGACGGACAGCCAAGAACCGCCGACGGCGAAGCACAGCCTCTTCGGCTAAGGCAAACGCGCTCATGCCCCGGTGGACTTGCACAGAAGCCAGGTGCGGTGAGAACAGCGAGACACTGCTTGGCGGCGAAGGACGGCTCTACAACGCGTACGAGCTTCCGGCCGGCCTGATTCGAGAGCTGCCGATTCGGTTCGCGCCGCTGGGGTTTCCCGCATTGCCGCGATAACGCCAATCAGCGCGCGATGATGCAAAAAGGATGCCCGGCAGGGTCTGTGAGGACCCGCGCCTTGTCCCCGTGCGGCTGGTGATCCGGTTTGCCAGCACCCAGTTCCAGTAGCCGGGCCTCGGCCTCGTCCAGGCTTTCCCTGACCTTGAAGCAGATGTGAAGCTGCTGGGGAACGATCTGGCCGGGCCAACTCGGGGCCCGGTAGTCCTCGACCCGCTGGAAGCCGATGAAGAGTCCGTCCTCGCGGTTGAGACCGGCGAACTCGGCGTCCGACTTCGGGTGCGGTTCAAAGCCGGTGGCCTGCTGGTAGAACGCCGCCAGGGCCGGCGGATCAGGGCAATCGAGGGTTATCGCGACCAGTTCCATCCGCAGGGGCATGAGACCTCCGAGCCGATCAGTGGACTTCCGAGCACGCCACAGAGGCGGCTGCCTACCGTTGAGCGGGACGAAGAGAGGGCGTTCGTTCCACTCAGCCGTCAGCACAGCAGGTCAGGGCCTCACCATGCCAACGGATATCCGGGACGGGACAGGACAGCGGTGGACCTGGCGGAGTCCGGCCGTTCCGGCGCCTACCGCACGGCCGGCCAGTCGGCGCTGATCCGGCCGGCGACGGAGAATTCGGTTGTGCAGTCCGGGCACGTCGCGCGTCCGAACGCGTAAGTTGCCCAGCCCCGGGGCCCGCTCCAGCCGCGGCGCCCTCGTAGCCCCGCACGGCTTCCAGCGGGTGGATGCAGTTGGTGCGACCGGATGGCATCCGGAGCTGCTGGTTCGCCGCCGCCATGAGGCTCTCGATCTCCCCGGCGTGCTGCGCACGGACGCCGCCGGCCCCGCGCGACTGCCCGGCGCCCGCCAAGCTCGCGCCGGCCGGAGCCAGGGCGTTCAACGCCTCCTCCCGGTCGTCACCGCCGGCTACGCCGGTCAGCCGGGGCTACGCGGCGAAGCCGGCCGAGCAGACGCGGCCCTGGTGGCACAGGGCAGACCGCAGGTGGTGGCGGTTCAGTCCGCAGCCTCAGCTCCGGCCCGGACTGATAGCCTGCGATCTTCGCCGGTCCCCCGGACGGAGTCCCCCAGCAGGTCGCCATGTCACACCATCAGCAGCTCATGGCCGCCCTCGATGCACTGGACCGCGCCTTCGCCTCCGAGGAGCCGTTCCCCGTCGGTGGTTGCACGTACTGCTACGGCGAGGAGGGTCTCGCTGAACTCTCCAGACCGCTGCACCTCATACCCGACGACATGGTGTCCGCGGCCGCCGGAGAGGTACCCAGCCACTGGGACGACTTCTCGCGTCTGTACCGGCGTCTCGTCCCACGTATCGTCCGCCCCCTTGTCGCCGGCCAGTTCCACGTCTCCGAGGAGCTGATCGCCACCCGCCTGGTCGAAGCGGGCTGGAGCACCTGGGACGCACCCCTGCCCGACGCTCTTCGCAATGTCTGGACCGCATGGTGGCAGGCCACATTGCACACCTACCCCAGCTCAGTGCCCATCAGGGGCACCCTCGGCCTCATCACTGTCGCCACCGACAGCCTGCGCCCTTGGCTGGACATATGGACCGCCACCCGGACCCCGGCTGCCGACGCGCACTTGGCGGACCTGACGGTCGACGTGCTGTTCGAGGACGAGATCACCGACCTGAGCCTGGGATTCGACAGCGAATACCACGCCACCGCGGAGCTGGTGCAATGGCTCCTCACCGATGTGCGCGACCGCGTCGCCAACTCCCGTCTCGACGATCCGGACTTCATTCACCACCTCCAGCAGTTGATCAGCACTCCAGCCGACGTCTCGACCGACGCCGTTCACAAGGGCGACACCTGAGCTCTTGGGGTTGTCGTCGGATCGGGCGACGACGGCCGCGGCGTAGGCCATCCACCCCCCGCCACTCGCCCGTATCAACTCCGTTGATACGGGCTCACTTTGGACGCAGGCCGCCGGGTCCGGACTCCGGCGCGGCCCCGCCGGCAGCGGTCTTCTCCTTGGGCCGAGCGGCTGCACCTGCTGCCAGGACGGGCTCGATCAGGTCGTCCATCCAGCGTCCCAGGAGGTCCAGCAGCGCCATCGGGATCTTCAGGCTCAGTCGTTCCTGCCGTACCTGCCGTACCTGCCGTTCCCGCCGTACTGGGCGTACTGGCCGTACCGGCCGTACCGCGACGAGGCGGTAGACCTGGCTCCGGTCGATGACACCGGCTCACGTACACACGCCGTGCGACGAACTGCCCGCGCCCCGGCCGGGGCAGGACAAGACAGGGCAGGGCAGGTCATCAGGTCACGGCTGGGGCGGGCGCAAGGTGCCGGAGAGGACCGTGGTCACCATCTTGTGGATGGCGGCGGGCCGCGGTGGGGCGCTCGACCGGTCGGCGAACAGCAGGTGTCCGGCTCCGACGAGGGTGGGGGCGAGTGTGTCGACGTCGGCGTCGGCGGCCAGGCGGCCCGCCTCCCGCTCGGCGCTGAGGTAGGCGGCGATCATGGCGGCGCCCTGCATGAGCAGGGGGATTCCGGTCAATCCGGCTTCGCGCAGCCGGGCGCGGAGGCCGTCGCGGAAGGTGATGAGCGCGACGACCGCCACCGTGACCGGCCCGAACAGGTCCCGCAGCGCCTCGGCGAGGTTGTCCACCACAGTGCCGGTGCCGGCGGCCTCGCGCAGCCTCGTGGTCCGGTCCTCGATGGCGCGGACGCGGTCGAGAACCAGCTCCGCCAGGAAGGCGTCGAAGTCGGCGAAGTGCCGGTGCAGCACGCCCTTGGCGCAGTTCGCCTCCTCCGTGACCGCACGGCTGGTTAGCGCGTCGGGCCCGTCCCGAAACAGGACGCGGTCGGCGGCCTCGAACAACTGGCCGCGCACGTTGTGGATGTGCACCCCTGACGGCATGGTCTCCCTTTCCGCGCCGCGCCGCGCCGCCTCAACAAGTGGGCAGTTGCCCACTAGAGTGGGCGCATGCCCACTCTATCGCGGGGACAGTCGGACGCGTCCGGACCCGAGCCCCATCGCCACCGGCAGACGGCCGAGTCGTTCGGCGTGGACGCCGAGCGCTACGACCGCGCCCGACCGCCGTATCCCGAGGCCCTGGTGGACCGGATCGTCGCCGCGAGCCCCGGCCCGCGCGTCCTCGACGTCGGCGCCGGGACCGGCATCGAGGCCCGGCAGTTCCGGGCGGCCGGCTGCACGGTGCTCGGTGTCGAGCCCGACGAACGGATGGCCGCCTTCGCGCGACGCGGCGGTGTCGAGGTCGAGGTAGCCAGGTTCGAGGACTGGCAGCCGGCCGGGCGGCGGTTCGACGCGGTCGTCGCGGGGACCGCCTGGCACTGGGTGGACCCCGTCGCCGGTGCGGCCAAGGCGGCCCAGGTGCTCCGGCCCGGGGGCCGGCTCGCCCCCTTCCACCATGTCCCCCAGCTCCCGGCCGAGGTGGCCGACGCCCTCACCGCGGCACTCCGACGGGTCGCCCCCGACTCCCCGTTCAACCCCGGCCTGCTGAAGGGACCGGCCGTGGACGCGTACCAGCCGCTGTTCGAGCGGATCGCCGACGGGATCCGGCAGACGGGCCGGTTCGGCGAGCCGGAGCAGTGGCGCTTCGCCTGGGAGCGCGTCTACTCGCGGGAGGAGTGGCTCGACCAGCTCCCCACCTTCGGCGGCCTCACCCAGCTCCCCGCGGACAGGCTGGCGGAGGTCCTTGACAGCGCCGGGGCCGCGATCGACCTGCTCGGCGGCCACGCGACCATGCCCTACACGTCCGTCGTGATCACCTCGACCCGATCCGGTACGGACTGACCCGCCCGGGACTTCGGGCGCTGCCGGGCGCGAGCGGACCGGCCGGCCCGGATGCGACCGGAGGGGGCGGATGCGCCCCGGGGGCGGATGCGACCCGGAGAGGCCGGATGCGCCCGGGGGGGGGACGGATGCGCCCCGGGGGCGGATGCGCCCCGGGGGCGGATGCGCCCCGAAGAGGCCGGATGCGACCTGAGGGCGGATGCGACCCGGAGAGGCCGGATGCGCCCGGGGGCCGGTCCCAGCGGATATTTCCTTTCCGCGCGACGCCGAACTCCGGAACACTGGGCGCCCATGGATGAGGTCGAGGTCGTTGTCGCCCACTCCGAGCGGGCGACCCTGCGCGTCGGTGACGTGTTCCTGAAGGTGGACGCCGATCAGGCGCGTATCGATGCCGAGGTCGAGGCGATGTCCCTCGCTCCGGTCCCGACCCCGGAAGTCCTGTGGCGCAAGCCGCCCGTGCTCGCGATCGCAGCGGTGCCGGGGGTGACGCTCGGGCGCCTCGGCGGGCCGTCGACCGGGGCGCCGGCGGCGTGGGCCGCGGCGGGCGCCGCCATCCGGAAGCTGCACGAGGCACCGCTGCCGCCCAGAGTCGGCCGGGCGGGCCGGAGCATCGTCGCGCTGGCGGCGGAACTCGACGCCGAGTGCGAGGCGCTCGTGGCGAACGGCCTCCTGCCCGCCGCCCTGGTCACCCGCAACCGCCGGGTCGCCGAGGCCGCGCTCCGGCCGTGGGCCCCGGCGTTCACACACGGCGACCTCCAGATCGCGCACGTCTTCCTGGACGGCGACGAGGTCACGGGCATCATCGACTGGTCCGAGGCGGGCCGGGGCGACGCCCTGTACGACCTGGCCACCTTCACCCTCGGCCACGAGGAACGCCTCGGCGACGTCCTCGCCGGCTACGGCACCGGCATCGACCTCGGCGTGATCCACGCGTGGTGGTCGCTGCGAAGCCTGCTGGCGGTCCGCTGGCTGACCGAGCACGGCTTCGACCCGTTCGCGCCGGGCTGTGAGGTCGATGTGCTGAGGTCCCGGATGTGAGGTGGCGCGGCCCGCCCGCCGGGGTGGCCACACCGTCGGGGAGCCGGTCGACTTCCGCGGCGCGACCTGCATGACGGCCGGCAGAGGCCGGAATGCGGCCGGGAATCAGGGACACCGGGCCCCCGGCCGGCGTGGTCAGGACGGCTGGACCTCGTCGAAGACGGCGAGGGCCTCGGCGGGGTCCGGGCCGACGAGGCGTTCCAGGCCGGCCGCCGTCATCTGCGCCCACCTGCCGGCCCGTGCCCACATCCGCTCCTCGAAGGCGCGGACGGCCGCGTCCGGGTCCGCGGGGCCGGCGGCCAGGGACTCGGCGAGTTCGGCGCCCTCCAGCATCGCGAGGTTGGCGCCCGCACCCAGCGGGGGCATCAGATGGGCCGCGTCGCCCAGGAGCGTGACCCCGGGGACATGGGTCCAGGTGTGGGAGACGGGCAGGACATGGAGGGGGCGGTGGACGAAGGCGGCGCCCCGGCGGAGGAGGTCGAGCACGGGGGCCGCCCAGCCGTCGAACAGGGTCAGCAGGCTCGCCCGCACGGCGTCGGCGTCGGCCGGGTCCAGGTCCGCGTGCCAGTCCAGCGGCGCGCGGAACTGCGCGTACACCTTGATGTGGCCGCCGCTGTTGCGCTGGGCGATGAGGGCCCGGTTCACGCCGTACACCGCGACGGAACCGTCACCGGTCAGCCGGGCGAGGTCCGGGTGGCAGGTGTCGGCGTCGTCCAGGGAGGTCTCGACCGCGGTGATGCCCGTGTAGTGCGGCATCACCGGGGAGAGCGCCGGGCGGGTCCGGGACCAGGCGCCGTCCGCGCCGATCACGAGGTCGAACGTCTCCTGCCGCCCGTCCTCGAAGTGGACCCGTACGCCGCCGGCCCCGGGCACCACCCGCGTCGCTCCCCTCCCCCACTGGACGTCGAGGGGGCCGAGCAGCAGGTCACGGAGTTGCCCGCGGTCGATCTCGGGATTGGCCCGGTCGTCCGGGCGGGGGCGCCAGTCACGCAGGACCGTCCCGTCCGGGTCCAGGATGCGCATGGCCTGCCCCTCGGGGCGGGACAGCACCCGGAAATCGGCCAGCAGCCCCGCCTTGTCCAGTGCGAGCTGGCCCAGCCCTTCCTGTAGGTCCAGCGTGCCGCCCGGAGGACGGGCGTCGGGGGCGGGATCGCGTTCGAAAACGGTGGCGGGGTGGCCGTGGCGGTGCAGGACCCGGGCGAAGGTGAGGCCGGCGGGACCGCCGCCGATCACGGCGATGCGTTGTCTCATGTCGATACACTGTATTGGCACGGTACGCCGTATCGCAACGTACGGTGTGAGCATGACTGTGTGGGACCGGCCGGAGCCGCCGATTCAACCCGTGCCACTCGACCGGGAACGGATCGTCGCCGCCGCCCTCGCGCTGGCCGACGAGGGCGGGCTCGCGGCGGTGTCCGTGCGCAAGGTCGCCGCCCGCCTGGACGCCGGCCCGATGCGGTTGTATCGGTACATCTCCACCAAGGAGGAGCTGTTCGACCTCATGGTGGACGCGGTCCAGGCCGAGATCCGCCCCGAGGAGCAGCCGGGTGACTGGCGGGAGGCACTGCGCGGCCTCGCCCATCGCACCAGGCGGGCCGCCCTGCGGCACGAATGGCTGGCCGACCTGCTCGGTGGCCGCCCGGCCATGGGTCCGAACGGCCTCGCCGTCGCCGAGGCCACGCTGTCCGCCTTCGACGACGTCGCCGACATCGACACCGCCATGCGCGCCGTGGAGACGGTCAGCGCCTACTTCATCGGCGCGATCAGGCGCGAGACCGCGCATGTGCGGGCCGAGCGCGCCTCCGGCCTGTCCAAGCACGACTGGCAGCGGGCATCCGGCCCGCACCTGACGGACATGCTGGCCACCGGCCGCTTCCCGGCGGTGACCAGGGTCGTACACGAGGGCGCGGACGTGGACGCCGAGACGTCCTTCGCCACCGGCCTGGACTGGATCCTCGACGCCGTGGCCGCCAAGCTCACCCCGTCGCCAGGGACGTGACCTGCCGTGGCCGCCAAGTCCACCCCGCCGCCAGGGGCGTGACCCTCGCGGGCCGCGGCCCCGTCGCCAGGGACGTGACCCTCACAGGCCGGGTCTCGCCCCGGCAGCCCCCAGGAACCCCGACACCGCCGCCGCGAACGCCCCCGCGTCGTCCACCCACGGATAGTGGCCCGCCCCCGGCTGCGTGACGAGCGCCGCGTCGGGGAACAACGCGGCGAACTCCGCCACCGCGCCCGGCGGGCTGTTCAGGTCGTACTCGCCGGCCAGGAGAAGGACGGGTACGGCGAGCTTCGCGAGGGTACGGCGCGTCGCGGGCGGGTCGAACGCACCCTCGGCGGCGAAGAGGGCGACGGACTCCGGATCGCCCGAATCGCCCGGACTGCCCAGCTCCTGCTGCCGGCGGGCGGACTCGTCCCAGCGGCCGTGGAGGAATGGCGCGACGGCCTCCCAGTCGGCGCCCGCCCCCCGGGTGATCGCCTCCAGCGCGGCGAAGGCAGGCGCGAACCAGGGCTCGGCACACCGCAGCCGCGCGAGCGCCCGGCGCTGCTCCCCGGTGACCCCGATGCCGACGGCCCGCGTGCTCGGGGCGATCAGAGCGAGCCGGCCGATCCGCTCCGGGTGCCGGTCCGCGTACCGCACCGCGATGTTCGCGCCCGCGGAGTGGGCGAGCAACTCCGCACGGTCGAGGCCGAGATGGCGGCGCAGCGCCTCCACGTCGTCGGCGAGGCGGTCGCAGCGGTACGTCGAGGTGTCGGCCGGGACCGCCGACGCGCCGTTGCCCCGCAGGTCGGGAACGACGAGACGGCGGTACGCGGACAGGCCGCCCAGGTCGCCGAGGTAGCGGGAGTCCGCCGGGCCGCCCGGGAGACAGACGAGCGGGTCGCCGGGGGCATCCCCGTACGTGCGGTAGGCGAGCCGGGTCCCGTCGGGCGCGTGGAACGTCGCGGTTACTGGAGGCTTCATGGGGGAAGAGTGACAGCCATAACCAGGTTGTACAACCTGATTATGGTCGCTCGTTCTCGGTGTATAACTGGGTGATGGCAGGTGAAGGCGGCACCCAGCAGGACCCCGGCGGGCTCACCGAGGAGCAGGCCGGGCGCATGCTCGCCGGGATGAACGAGGTCATTCGCGCGGGCGAGGAGATGCGCGGGCTCCGCGCCGAAATGATCAAGGTGTTCGTCGGTCTCGGCTGGACCCAGGACCGCATCGCCCGGCTCACCGGCATGAGCCAGCCCGCCGTGTCCAAGCAGGTGGCCAAGCACCGCGACGCCGGACCGCGGCCGCCGCTGGACCTCTCCCTCGGCCAGGGCGACCCGCCGTGGCTGGAGGGGCGGCTGTGGGGCGTCGCCGAGGACATCGCCGAGAGGTACCCCGCGACCGCCCGCTGCGGCCCCGCCGTCGACGCCCTCGCGCGGGGCCGGAGGCACTTCACGCCGGAGAACGTCGACGCGCTGCGAAGGCTCGTGGAGGAGGACCTGCGGCGGTACGGGGACGAACTGGCCGCGCACCGGGCCGCGTACGACGAGATCAGCCGCGCGCTCGACGTGCCGTCACGACCGGACACCGCCCCGGCCGGCCCGGCGTCCGTACGCCGCACCCTCGCCCACCGGCTCCAGCGCGACCGGCTCGAAGGTGGCGCCGCCGGGCACGGCGCCCTCTAGGCTCGGCCCATGGACCAGTTCCTGCCGCTCCTCGTCTGCGTGGGCGTCCTCGCGACCGTCATGGGTTTCCTCGGCTGGGTGGCCGTATCCGTACGTCGGCGCGGGGGCGCCGGGGCGGCGATGCAGGCCGCGATGGCCTCGTACGACGAGGCGTTCCGGGCGACGGCCCACGAGTCGTACTACGAGATCCGGGCACAGGCGGACCGGAAGGCTCCGATGGCCTCGCCCGACGACCCGTGGCGGCCGGTGTACGACCGGCGCGACCGGACGCACGCGACCCGCGCCCGTGGCTCCCGGCGGCACCGCAACGCGTTCGTCCGATGGTGGCGACACAGCGGCTGACATCGGCCGGCATCGGCTCAGAGAACCGGGCGGGAAACCGGGAGGGAAACCCGGGCGGGAAACCCGGGCGGGAATCACTCAGAAGCCGCTCACCGCCGCAGTCGCCGCCCGCAGCGCCCCCGCGTCCCGGCCCATCAGCACGTCCGTGCTGTCCGCCCACTGGTCCACCGCCCCGGTCAGCGGCAGGCCCCGCAGCTCCGGGTCCGTGACGGACGCGGCGAGGGGGCGGGCGAAGCGTTCCGCGTGCAGGACCAGATAGGGGCGGCTGTGGTACGGGCGGGGCTTGGGGTCCACCGGGGCGATGAGGCCCAGGGCGTTCTGGCGGTCCGCGACCGCCTCGTACGCGGCGCACAGGTGCCGTTCCCGTTCCGGATACTCCGTCGCGGCCAGCGCGCCGAGCAGGGCCGGCGTCAGCGCCCCGGCCGTTTCCAGACGGGCGAACGCGCTGCCCAGCCACTTCGTGTACGGCACGTAGCACCGTTCCATGAGCAGGCTCAGGCGCATCAGGTCGCGGACCAGCCGGGCCGCGACGACGGCGGAGCCGAGCGCGTCGCCGGTCTCGGCGCAGCGGCCGACGAACGCCTCCTCCTGGGAGATCCGCTGCCACTGGCAGGCCAGGACGTGGCGCCAGACCTGTTCGGGGTAGCGGGCCAGGCGCCGGCGCGCGGTGGTGAGGAGACCGGGGCCGTCGTGGTGGACGGCGCCGGCGGTGATCCCGGCCAGCTTCTGCTGCGGGATCGCGAGCCAGTCCCGGGCGGACGGTTCGGCGGCGGAGGCGTCGAATCCCGCCTCCTCGGTCAGCCACGCCGTGAGGTCGTGGATGAGGACGCGGTGGTCGACGGGCCCCTCGGTCGCCGCCATGTGCGCGGCCGGGTCGAGCGGGTCGGCGGCGGGGCCGAAGTGCGTCGGCCAGCCGCGGATCTCCTTGGGCAGCCGGTCCGCCAGCAGCCGCCGGATCTCCTCGCCGTGCGCCGCCGCGTCGGCCGGGGCGAGGAACAGGTCCAGGCGCGGGCCCCAGTCGTGGTCGGCCGAGCGCGCGGTGTCGAAGCCCAGCACCTCGGAGCCGGGACCGAGCCGCGCGGCGGCGTACGGCAGACCGGGGAAGCACTCGTCGAGGAGGGGCCGCACCGCCTCCTCGTACAGGACGCGAGAGAGCTCGATGCCGGGCAGGAAGGAGGGTTCGGGGTGGGACGCCATACCGTCACCCTGCGGGGTCCGCGGGCTTCCCGGCCACCGGATTTCGCCCGCGCCCCGCCTTGCCGCTTTCCCCGCCCGGCCACCGGATTTCGCCCGCGCCCCGCCTTGCCGCTTTCCCCGCCC
>NZ_KB892024.1:0-149041 GCF_000373645.1 Streptomyces sp. ATexAB-D23
GCCGGGAGCCGGGAGCCGGGAGCCGGGAGCCGGGAGCCGGGAGCCGGGAGCCGGGTTGTGTGCGATCCTGCCCTCGGGCGGAGGTACGCGATGGAGTCGGACGAGCGCATTCTCGTCCCCGTGGGCGCCGACGCCGCGCGCTGGCGGACTTTCGGTGCCGAGCGCACGGTGGTGGCCGCCGCGCGGACGGTGACGTCGCTGGTCCGTGTGCTGGACGTGATGCCCGAGATCGTGCACGACGATCCGCGTATCGCCGTGGTGTTCGCGTACGACCCGACGTCGGCGTTCAACAACGGCGTGCTCGATCTGCTCCGCTCGCGTGGCTGCCGCACTCTGCCGTGGTCCCAGCTCCCTGAGATCGCCCCCGACCTGTTGATCTCCGCCTCAGAGAATGTCAAAGTGCCGCCCGGCGACTATCCGGTGGTGGTCCTTCCGCACGGGGTCGGCTTTCAGAAGCAGGTCCCCGACTCGGCCGGACCGGGCACCCGTCTCTCCGGTCTGGTCCACGACGACCTGCTGGCCGCCCGGCGTGCCTGGCTCGCGGTCTCCCACCCCGACCAGGAGGCGCAGCTGGCGGCGGCCCACCCCGGAACGGTCGGCAGGACGGTACTGGTGGGCGACCCCTGCCTGGACCGGCTCCGGGCGAGCGCCCGATGGCGGGAGCGGTACCGGGCCGCCCTCGGAGTCGCCCCCGGTACGCGGCTGGTTCTGGTCAGCTCGACCTGGGGCGAGGAGTCGCTGGCCGGGGCGTGGCCGGGGCTTCCGGCTGATCTCCTGGCTCAGTTGCCCACCGACGAGTACCGGGTGGCACTCGTACTGCACCCGAACGTCTGGTCCGGACACGGGGACTGGCAGGTCCGGGTCATGCAGCGGACCGCGCTGGAGGCGGGCCTGATCGCCGTCGACCCCACGGACGGCTGGCAGCAGGCCCTGGTCGCCTCGGACCTGGTGATCGGGGATCACGGATCCGTGACGCTGTACGGAGCGGCGCTCGGCCGCCCCGTACTGCTGGGTGCGTTCGGATCGGAGGCCGTTCCCGGTACGGCCGGGTACGCGCTCCGCTCGGCGGCCGGACGGCTGGGGCCGGGCGGCCCGCTGGAACCGCAGGTGAGGGCGGCCGTGGCCGGCCACCGGCGGGACCGGTTCGCCTCGGTCGGCGCCGCGGCCTTCGCCGAGCCCGGCCAGGCCCTGCCGAGGCTGCGGGAGCTGTTCTACGACCTCCTGGACCTGCCCCGGCCGAAGCAGCCGGGGCGTGGCGCACGCGCCTTCCCGCTCCCGTCCCCGTCTCCGCTCCTGGACGCCACCGGCACGCGGTCACTGATGGTGCACACCTCACTGGTGCGAGATCCTGACGGCGAACCGCGGATGGACGTGCGTCGTTTTCCCGCCGCGCTCGCCACTGAGACGGCGGAGGGCGAGGCCGCCTTCTGGCACCTGGCGTGTGACGTCGACGAACCGGACACACGCCTCACCGAAAGCGCCACCGTCATCTGTGCCGGGTCGGAAGTCCTCTCGCCCGCGGCTGCGCGGCAGCGCGTGTCCGCCCTGTTGGCCGACTTTCCCGGGGCCCGGATCGCCGCAGTGCCCGGGGAGGACGGCCACTGCGTCGTCGGGGTGCGCGACGGACGGGCCGTGCATGTCGGTACGGCGGAGGAACCGGGTCCCGATCCCGGCACAGCCGCGGCCGCGGTCTACGTGTGTCTGCGGCTCGGCATGCCCCTGGACGGCACCGCGATGACCGTCGTCCACGGCACGCGTCACCGGAGGCTGCTGCTCGGCCCCGTACCGCCGCCCACGGATCAGTCGGTGCCGAGCCGGGCCAGGACCGCGGTCGCCCGGGGGCTGCCGCCCTCCTCGTAGATCACGAGGGCCCGACGCAGACAGTCCTTGGCGGCTTCGGGGTCCTCCAGCAGATCCGCCAGGTCCTCCAGCGCCTGTGCCTCGTAGTGCGAGGTGTCGCACCGGCGCAGTTCGTCCACAGCCCGGGAGAGGGCGGTCGCGGCTTCTTCGCGGGCTCCGGTACGCAGGAGCACGCGCCCGGTGTCGGCGAGTGTCCGCGCGGCCAACGGCGCGTCGGCCAGGGCGAGGAACTCCTCCCTGGCCCGGGTCAGCACGAGGAGAGCCGTGGTGTGGTCTCCGGCCGCGCTCTGCGCGCAGCCGAGGAAATAACGCGCCAGGGCCTCGCCGCGCTCCTCCTCCGCCTCTGTGTTGAGCGCCAAGGAGGCGCGGTACGCGTCGACCGCCCGCGCCGGGTCCTGCCGCGCGTCCCAGTAACGTCCGAGGAACTCGTGCACAGACGCCTGGAGGGTCAGATGCCCCGACTCCACGGCTAGCTGCTCGGCACTGTCCAGTTCCGCCTTCGCCCGAGCGTCCTGTCCCAGGCCGAGCAGCGGTCGGGACAGGAGGCTGCGCAGCCGGGCCTCGGCAGCCGGATCGCCGTCGCGCCGGGCCGCTTCGGCGCCCAGCACGAGGGACTCCCGCCAGTCCGCGAGGTGCCGGTGCCGGAAGAAGAGAACGGTGAACGCCTCGGCCATCTGCCACACGGACCGGTCCAGGCCGAAGCCGGACGCGGTCCGGAGCACGGCGAGGATATTGGCCCGCTCCGCCTCCAGCCAGCTGATCGCGTCACGGCCGGGATCAGCCGCCCCGGCGAACGGTCCGGGACCGTCACTCGGTCCGAAGGTTCCTGTCGTGAGGGACAGTTGGGCGATCCGAAGCCGGTCGGCGCGGACAGCGAGGTCCGCCGCGACAGTCAGCAGGAGGTAGTGGCCGGTCACCCGGCGTACCCGCTCGCCTTCCGCGCCGGGGGGATCGACGGCATGGGCGACATCCCTGGCATGCAGCCGTACCAGGCCGTGGAGGACGTACCTGTGGTCGTCCGTCACCGACAGCAGACTGGCCGCTTCCAATACGTCCAGTGCCTCTTGGGCCTCGGCCGTCGTGGCCAGCCCCGCGGCGACCGCCGCGACGGCGGTGTCGAAGCTCAGGCCGGGCAGATGCCCCAAGGTCCGGTACATACGGGCGGCGGCTTCGGGAAGGTCTTGGTAGGCGAGTTCGAGGGCTGCGGACACGGTGCGCTCCTCGTGGGCTGAGGACACGGAGATGTGGCTGAGACGGTTCTGTTCGTCGGACAGCGCGGCAACCAGCGCGGTGATGGTGAGCCGTCGATGGGTCAGCAGCCGCGCGGCACAGATGCGCAGGGCGAGCGGCAGGCCGCCGCACAGTTCGACGAGCCGGGCCGCACCTTCCGGCTCGTCCGCGATCCGCCCGGGACCGCAGATGTTCGACAAAAGTGCCAGGGCACTGTCGGTATCGAGGACGTCCAGCTGAAGCAGTGCCGCACCGTCGAGGACGAGCTCGCCCATCCGCCACGTGCTGGTCGCCACCATCGCACTCCCGGGCCCTTGCGGCAGGAGGGCCGTGACCTGCGCGGGACGCGTCACACCGTCCAGCACCACCAGCAGCTGCCGCTTGGCCGACAGGTCCCGGTAGAGAGCGGTCCGGTCGGCGAGGCCCGCCGGCAGGTACTGATCGCGTACGCCCATGGCCCGCAGGCAGCCGGCGAGCGCTTCGGAGACATCCCCGCCGGCGCCGGCACGCAGCCCGGCAAAATCGACGAAGAGCTGGCCTCCGGGGAATCGAAGCTGATTGTTGTGGGCCCACTGGCAGGCCGCGGCAGTCTTGCCGATCCCGGGGAGCCCGCTGAAGACGCCGATCGGGCAGCCCAGGAGTTCACCGGCTGCGAGTAACTCGTCCAACGCGGCCAGCGGCTCCTGGCGGTCCACGAACCCTCGCGGTGGCCGCGGTACCTGGTCCGGGCGCCGCCCGTCCGCCGGCGCCGGCCCTTCCTGGTACTGGAAGGTGATCCCCCCGTACACGACACCGGCTTGGACGAACTGGCCGTCCACATTCCCGGAGAGGCTGTTCGCGATACCCGCAGGCACCGGGCGTTCCGCACCATCCTGCGCGCTCATGAAGCACCGCCTCTCGGGGATCTCCGGCTCATGGTCACCGTACTGGAACCCGGGCGAGGAGGGAGGAGTTCCGTGACCGGTACCGCCGACATACGTGGGGCGGCATACGTAGGTAATCGGACACCGCGGCCACGGAGGCGTCGGGACGGCCGCGGCTCGTGGCTGTGCCCGGCCGTTTCGCGTACGTCTCTACCGCCCGCCCCGATCACGCACCGCTGTCCTCGGCGAGGGTGTGGGCGACGAGGGCGTTCGCGTGGCCGTGGCCGAGGCCGTGCTCGGACTTGAGCCAGTTGACCAGTTCCATGTGCTTCGTCAGGGGTGAGGAGCGGATGAGGTCCTTCCATTCGGCGATCGGACGGCCGTATTTCTTCTCGATGGACGGGAAGTAACTGGCAGGACCCTTCACAGCACCGGTCATCGGTGTCTCCGTTTCATGTCGGAATGGTGTGCGTGGTGACGATGTTGGCTGGACGAAACGGCAGTTGGCGACCGGTCAGCGGTTCTCCGGTCCGCCGGCCAGCCGGGCCATTACCGCGCTCAGCCACAGCAGGCCGAGGCCGGCGCCGGCCGTGAAGGCCAGGACGGAGGTGGCCGAGGCCATGAACCCGGCGAGGACGGCCACGGGTACGAGGCGGGACGCGACGGCCCAGCCGCGCGGGCTCCGGGCGGCGAGCGGACGGGCCAGGGCGACGAACGCCCCGCACAGGGCGAGGTAGCCGATCATGCCGGCGGCCATGTGGGCCGCCCCGTGCCCGCTCAGCGTGGTCGTCTCGGGCGCCCCTACGGGAAAGCCCGCCCCTGCGTCGGCCGGGAACGCCGCCGCGGCCCAGAAAGAGGCGCCGAACACGCCGACCAGAGCAGGCCCCCACGTACCGCCGGGCCCACCGCGCAGCGCCCGCCGCAGCCCGGTCGCACCGGCGATCAGCAACGCGCCGGTGAGGAGGAAGCTCATCGTCTGGACCCAGCCGTGCTCGCCGAGGGCGAGCTGGCTGATCGCGTTCCGGGTGAAGCCGAACCCGTCCCTCGCGATGCCCTGGGCGAGTCCGGCCGCCAGGAAGAGTGGCCCCGCCACCACACCGCCGGCCAGGGCCCACCGCGCCGAGGGTCGCGAGGCGGGCACGGCGGAGGGGAGGTGGCGGGGTGCGGTAAGCGTGTCGGTCATGGCGGGCCTTCCTCGCTTCGGTGGTGTCGCCTTGTATGACCGGCTTCGGGGAGCGGAGTCACCGCCCGCGCGATGTGCGCTGGATCACACTACGGGAGCCCTGTTGCTCCAGGGCCGGAACACCCGGTCGGAGCGGTCCTCTCCACAGGTGCGCCCCGCCTGCAGAACGCTGCAAGGTTCCCGCAAGGCTCCGTCCAGCGTTCCGTCCCCCTCCCCGGGCATCCCGTCAGCGAAAGCAGTTGATGGCATGACACGATCAACAGGGGGACGTTATGGCGGCGTTGAGTAGGACCGGATCGAGTACGACTGCGGCGAACAGGTTCGAAACGGGGGCGACCGAGAAGGAGGGTGCCGAGTCACGGCAGTGGCTGACTCTGGTGGGGCGCAAGAAGGTGCTCGCGGTGATCCACACCGTGACCTACGGGAAGCGCCTGCTCGACATCCTTTCCCTGCTGGATGCCGACTTCCGGTTGCAGGTCGTCTTCACAGCACCGCCGCACGCCTTCGGCGATGACGTGCCCGCCTTCTTCGGGAGGCTGGGAAGCGCGGTGCTGCCATGGGAGCAGGCGACCCGTATGACCTTCGACCTCGCCCTCGCTGCCGGCCCGCGCGGCGTCGAGCGCATAGACGCGCCACTGATCACGTTGCCGCACGGGGCCAACTACCTGAAGAGGGTGGTCGGCGGAGCGGACGCGGGCGTGGCAGGGCTGCGCAGACAGGACCTCCTGCCCGGCGGCCGGCTGCCGGCCGCCGTGGGCGTGCCGCACCACGCCGAGCTGCGCGAGCTGGCGCGCTCCTGCCCGGAGGTGCTCCCGCTGGCACACGTCATCGGCGATCCCGTACACGACCGGATTACCGCGAGTCTGCCGCTGCGCGCCGCGTACCGCCGCGCGCTCGGGCTGTCCGAAGGAGAGAAGCTCGTCGTCGCGGTGTCGACCTGGGGAGCCCACTCCTCCTTCGGCCGGTTCGACGCCTTGCTGCCGAGGCTGATAGGCGAGCTGCCGACGGACCGCTACCGTACGGCACTGCTCGTGCACCCCAATGTGTGGGCCGGGCACGGCGCCTACCAGGTCAGGTCGTGGCTGGCCCGGTGCGAACAACGGGGCATGGGGATCGTGCCACCGGAAGCGGACTGGCGCAGCATTCTGATCGCGGCGGACTTCATCCTGGGCGACCACGGCTCGGTGACCCTGTACGGGACGCTCACCGGGGTGCCGATACTGCTGGCCACGTCGCCAGGGCGGGAGATCAACCCCTCGTCGCCGGCCGCCGCGCTCGCCACTCACGCACCGAGGCTGTCGCCCACCCACCCACTGGCGGACCAGCTCGACTACGTGTCCCGGGAGTACCGGCACGAGGACTATGCGCCGATCAGGTCGCGCATCACGTCGGAGCCCGGCCGGTTCAACCGGAACATGCGCAGGCTGATGTACGCGCTCCTGGGGATGGGGCAGCCCGCACACGAGCCGGTTACGGTCCCGCTGCCGGAGCCGGTGACTCCGGCAGCGTGGGCACCGGGACGCGGGGAGGCATCGGCATGAACCACTTCGTCATGGTCGAGGCAAGCCTCTTTCCGGAAATGCTGCGCGCCCGTTGCGCCTATGGGTCGTGCACCGTGCGGCTGAGCGCTGCGAACCGCGTACCCGGTGTGCCGATCGTCGACGAACACCTCGTCGTGGACGTGGACACCTGTGGGGAGGGCACCCTGCTCGACTGCGCCGATGTGCTTCAGGGAAGCCGCGCTCACTCGCCCGCCGACGCACTGCGACGACTGGCCGTTCTGACCTCGGCCCACCCGGCTTGCACGCTCGCCGCAGTGCCCCTGGCCGGTGCTACGGGGGCCGGCGGCTGGGCCCTGGCCTGCGGCCTCGACCGCTCCATGGCCTTCGTCCCGCACGGCCCCCACCGGCTGTACCAGGGCTCTGCGGGGCAGTCGTTGCTGCCGTCGTGCGTACACGCCTGGCTGGTGGCAGGCCGCTCACTGCGGCAATGGCCGTACGCCCACGCCGCACTGCCCGGCTGAGCCGGAGAACTCTCCTGCCATGCGGGGGAGCCGAGCCAGTGTCCGCGGCTCGGCTCCCTTGCCGATCACCCGCCCCCGTTGAGCCGACGCGCATCGGCGGGGCTAGTGGTCTCGAACAGGGCCAGGGCCCGCACGAGGGACTGCTCCGCGAGCGTCTCGTCACCTTGCTCCGCCGCGCTCTCGCCCAGCATCTCCAGGGTGCGCGCCTGCCAGAAGGCGGCTCCGGACGCAGTGAAGACCGCCAGCGCCTCGTTCAGCCTCGCCATTCCCTCCGCGTACGCCCCCGCCCGGACACCGGCCCGCCCCAGGAAGGCGAGGGCGCGCGCGGCATCGTGAGGGTCGTTCACCGCCACCAGCGCGGCATGGGCCCGGGAGAAGCAGTCGACCGCCTCTTCCGGAGCGCCCGTCGCAAGGATGATCTCGCCGAGGGTGGTGCGGGCGAGGGCCGCGCCGCGCGGGTAACCGCAGCCCTCCCAGACGGAGATCGCCCGGTACAGGTGAGCCACGGCTTCGGCGGGCCGCCCGGCCTCGCGATGACAGGCGCCGAGTCCCAGCAGCGCCTGGCCCTCGTCCCGTGTGTCACCGGCTTCGCGTGCGGCCTGAAGGGACTCCCGGTACCAGGCGGTGGCCTTCTCCGTGTGGCCGGCGGCGCCCAGGCCGATGGCACCGGAATTGAGCATCTGACGCTCGGCCGCCCTGTTCCCCGCCCGCCGGGCAGATTCCAGGCCGATTTCATGCGATTCGATCCAGTCCGCGTAGTGGCGCAACCGCAGGAAGAGCGGCCACAGCGCGTCCACAAGCATCCAAACCGTGTTGTGCCAGCCATTGCGCGCTGCCAGTCTGACGGCATCCAGCAGCTGCGTCCGATGGGAGTCGAGCCAGCTGAGCGCGCCCACGCTCCCGGTGAACGGCAATGGGAGCTCCGGCGGGTAAACGTAGGCCCTGGGCAGCGTGAACTGCACCGGCGTAAGGAGCTCCTGGGCCGCCGTCGCGGTGTGCAGGCACCAGTCGCAGAAACGTCGCAGCGCCTCTTCACGGGCGGCGCCCGCGTCGTCCTCCATGGCTCGGTCGTGGGCGTGGATCCGTAAGAGATCGTGGAAGCGGCAGCTCTCCGGGCCGACATCCTCGACGAGGTTGGCCTCGACCAGCTCGTCCAGCCGGCGCTCCGCCCATTCCAGTGACTCGCCGCTGGAGGCCGCGGCGATCATGGCGTCGAAGGTAAGCACGGGGAGCAGACCGAGCGTCCTGTACAGACGCGCAGCCCCTCCGCTAAGCACCGCGTACGACGCGTCCAGGGCCTTGCGCACCGATGTCTCTCCCTCTACTTCGAGCGCAGCCAGCCGACCGCCGCTCGCGTCCCTGTCAAGGGCATCGGCAAGCGCCCCGACCGACTGCCTCGGCCGCGTCGCGAGCCGGGCGGACGCCAGACAGACCGCGAGCGGGAGACCCGCGCAGAGGGCCACCAGGCGCTGGACGGAGGAGAGTTCCCCTGCGACCCGCTCCGCGCCGATCCCGCGAGTGAGCAGTTCGACACCGGCGGCCGGACCGAGCGTGTCGAGCTGATGAAAGCCCGCTCCCTGCATGCGCAGGCCAGTCAGCCTGCGACGGCTGGTGACGACGACAAGGCCGCCCGGCCCGCCGAGCAGCAGCGGCCGGACCTGGGCGGCCGTGAACGAGTTGTCCAGCATGACCGCGATCCGCCGGTCGGCAGTGAGGGAGCGCCACAGGGAGGCCAGCTCCACCGCGTCCGTAGACGGCGCCCCGGCACCCAGCGCCCGGAGGAACTGTCCCAGGACCTCCGCGGGCCCCACCGGATCGCCCTCCGAGTGCCCGCGCAGATCCGCGTAGAGCTGCCCGTCGGGGAAGTCGGAGTTCAGGGAACACAGCCATTTGGACACCAGGGTCGTCTTGCCGATCCCGGCCGGTCCACTGACGACAATCAGACGTGATCCAAGGCTGCGTAGATCATTTAGCGATGCGAGATCGCGTTCCCGATCGGTGAAGTTTGCGGGAACGGGCAGGAGTTGGCGCGGCGGAGCCGCCCTCGGTGCTGGTGCCGCCGCTGGGTGGACATGAATGCCGCCATGTACCTCACGTGCCTGGACAGTGGGACCGTACAGTCTCGCCTCGCCACTGACCTCATTCCCATGAGGCCCTCGCGAGATCGCACTCGAATCAGTCATCTATCCGTCCCCCGGAGATCGATCGCCAATTGTCCGAACTCTTTCGCGTTATACCCCGGTACGACTCGGAATGACCATCAGGGACAAGTTGGTTCGGGCCAAGTAGAGCCGGGACGTATGGCGAAATACCTGATGCGATGTCATGCTCGTGAACCATCCGACGGACCAGCGGGGGCGCTGGTGGAATTCCAGATTCTGGGACCGGTGGGGCTGCGGCTGGACGGGCACTGGCTGACGCTCGGATCAGACAAGGAGCGGGTGTTATTGGCCGCGCTCGCTCTTGATGTGGGCCGTCCGGTCGCGATCGGCGAGCTCACAGAACGTCTGTGGGACGGCGACCCACCCGCGCGTGCTCGCGAGAACGCGCACACCTACGTCTCACGCCTCCGCCGACGCCTGCGGACGGCCGGGACGGGGCCGGACGCCCCCGCCATCGTGGGACAGGCACACACCTACACCCTCCAAACGCCTCGTGAATCCGTGGACCGGCAGCGCTTCCAGCGCCTTGTCGACGCCGCATCCGCCAGCGATAGTGACACCCTCGTGGTGGAGTTGCTGACCCGGGCCGAAGAGTTGTGGCAGGGCGACCCACTGGCGGGACTCCCTGGACTCTGGGCAGCGACCGTACGGCGCACACTCGCGGAGTCGCGGCTGAGCGCCTGCACCTCACGCGTCGCAGCCGGCCTGCGGCTGGGCCGCTTCGCCGAACACATCGGCGAGCTCGCCGCGCTGGCCGAGCGGCATCCCGGCGACGAGACCCTGCTCGGACAATTGATGATCGCCTATTACGGCAGTGGCAGATACGGTGACGCGCTCCGGGTCCACCAGCGGGCCCGGCAGTCACTGATGGCGGAGTACGGAGCGCTTCCGGGCGCCGAGTTGAACATGATCCACGAAGGCGTACTTGCCCGCCTGCCGGCACAGGAACTGGCGCACGGTGGCGGTACGAGGCGACCGGCCATTCCCCTGACCGCGCCTGCCAACGCAGCACCCGCGCTCCCGCAGGAGCCACCCGCCCCCGCTGCCGAGGTGCCGCCCGAGGCTCCGCCGCGCCGCAATCTGCCCCAGCAGCCGACACTCGTGGGGCGGCGATCGGAACTGCGGGCCCTGACCTCGTTGATCGCGGAGCAGAGCACACCCGGCGGGTCGGTCGTCACCGTGGAGGCGGTGAGCGGCATGGCAGGCGTTGGCAAGACGGCCCTGGCCGTCGCAACAGCCCACCTGCTCGCCGACAGATACCCGGACGGTCAGCTGTACATAGATTTGCATGGGCATTCACCCGCGCAGACACCACTTTCCGCGAGGGCCGCGCTGGCAACGCTGCTGAGGCTCCTCGGTGCGCCGGCCTTCTCCATTCCGGCGGAACTGGAGGGGCGCACTGCCCTGTGGCGGACCATGCTGGCCGAGCGTCGCGTGGTCATAGTCCTCGACGATGCGACCGGGCCCGAGCAGGTCGGCCCCCTGCTGCCCAGCGGGTCACCATCCCTCACGATCATTGCGAGCCGGCGGCATCTGACCGGGATCCCCCAGGCGCTGTCGGTCCCCCTAGACGTGCTGCCGGAGGAGGACGCCATCACCCTCTTCCGCGGCTTCGCTGGAGAGGAACGCACCCGTGACACAGCTCAGACCGCTCGGATCGTGCAGCTCTGCGGGTACCTCCCGCTCGCGATCGAACTGGTGGCGCATCGCTTCCGGGCCCGTACATCCTGGACGATGGGCATCCTCACCGAGCGCCTGGCCCGAGACCCCCGCCGATTGGCGGAGATTCACAGCGCCGATCAAGAACAGGAAATGGCACGGGCATTCGCCCTTTCCTACAGGACCCTCACCGCACAACAACGCCTTGCGTTTCGCCGCCTCGGACTGCACCCCGGACCCGAGTTCGCCGCCGAAGCGGCGGCCGCGCTGCTGGGTCAGCCACTTCGGATCACGGAGCGGTTACTCGAAGGCCTACTTGCATGCTCTCTACTCAGAGAGCCCGTACCGGACCGCTATCGCTACCACGACCTGCTGCGGGAATACGCGTACGACCTGTCCCTCGCGGAGGACAGCGAGCAGGAACGCCGTGAGGCCGTGGAACGTCTGGCTGATTTCTACGCCACGACGGCCGCTCTCGCGGATCGGGTTGCCTATCCGCGGCGCATGCGGCCGGCCGCGGCGGCGTCGCACCCGCAGACACCTGCGACGCCCTTCCCAGGCTCATTGGCCGCACGGGCTTGGCTCGCCTCCGAACGTGGCAACTTGCTGGCTTTGGAAGACCACGTCCGCCAGAACGGCAACAGCGAGTCGGCTGCCGAACTCGCCTGCGCCATAGCGGGTTTCCTGCAGTCTGAGTGTCACTGGCAGGACGCCAAGAGACTTCTGCGGCATGCTGTCGCCCACTGGGACCGGACGAACGACAACGTGCCCGCGCTCTGCCGGGCCCTGATCGACCTCTGCGCGGCGGACGCAAGCATCGGGGACTACTCGGAGGGCGCAGCGGCCGGGCAGCGCGCACTCGAACTCGCGAGCACACTGGGCGACGGACCCGCCGAGGCCGAGGCGTTACGCGTTCTCGGCACGCTCAACTGGCATCTCGGCGAGAACCGCAAGGCTCTCGTCCTACTCCAGAAGAGTTTCGCCATAAAGTCACTTTCAGGCGATATCTGGGACAAAGCGCGCAGCCGTAACAACATTGCGGTCACCATGCTTTTTCTGGGGGAACGCGGGCGGGCGCTCAGGCATTTTCGCAGCGCACTGGACGGATTCCGAGCCGCGTCGGACAAGACCGCCTCAGCCCAGACTCTCAACAATATCGGAGAGTTACAGATGCAGGCGGGAGATATAGCGTCCGCCCGCCGCTCCTTCGAGGAATCCCTGTCATTTCTCGACGTCGACGGAAACCGTTACGACCGTGCGACCGTGCGCAGGAATTTAGCCGAATCCCTCACCGAGTCGGGGGAGGCCGCAGCGGCTCTTCCCATGTTCAGTGCCACGCTCGCGGAGTTCCGCTCCCTCGGCGACCGCAAGAGCGAAGCCGAGACCCTGATCGGGATCGGCGAGGCGTACTGGCGACTGGGGAGCGTCGAGGAATCCGGCCGTCAACTCCTCGAAGCGCTGAGGATCGCCCGGGACATAGGGACAGCCCACCACGAGGTCCAGGCGCTGCGCCGGCTGGGACGCGCGGACTTCGCCGGCGGACGCCTGGCTGTCGCGACGGACCGGCTGCGAGCAGCGGTGACCGTCGCCGCCCACACGGACGATGTCGAGGAGGAGATCGCCTCGCGGACCCTCCTGGCGGAGGTACTGCTCGCCGCACGCCATGCTGATGACGCGCACATGACATTGCGTCGCGCATTCGAGCTGATACAGCATCGAGACCATTCCGATGCACTTCGAATCGCTCGGCGCCTCACTGAAATCGAACAAATATATGACGACGAGCTGAATACCCGCCTCTCTCGGCGCGACGAATAGCGGCATATCCAGAAGGCATATTCACTGGACTGCGCCAGTTGTATTTTCTGATAGCCTTCCGGCTCCTCAACCATGATCACGGAAGGAATCTGCACGTGCGCAACAGGCTCGCGGCCGCCGCCATCCTTTGCTTGACCGTCTTGGCAACAGGGGCGATGGCAGGTGCCGCAGCGGCATCTCCGATAGGGGATCCGAAGAACGGCTGCATCATGATATGAAGCGGCACTTCCATTCAGGCGTGACGCAGTGGCCGGATGTCGGCGGGGCGTACGGAAAGATTGGTGAATGAGCCGACCCGTGACATCTGAAGACTCCGTGCCACTGCCTGCCATGGATGGCGGTGAACAGCCATCAGTAAAGGCCCTCGACGCCGGCAATCGCGCCGTTGCCGTCGAGGGCCCCGCCGTCCTCACCGAGCCCCATTCCGGTGCCTTCGCCACCTCCTGGCTCTCCGAAGGCCCCAAGCTCGTCGTCCCCGTCCCCGCCGGCACCCACGTGGACCGCGCGCTCGTCCGGCGTACGGCTGACGGCTGCCGGGCGGGAGGCGTGGGGGAGGTGCTGGTGATGACGGCGGAGGGACCGGGGGCCTCCGGCCGGCCCTGGCGGCAATTGGCATCGGCCATTACCGCATCCGGCGGCACCCCACCCGGCCTCACTCCATCCCGCCTCGCTCCATCCCGCCTCACCCCATCCCGCCTCATCCCATCCCGCCTCACCGCACCGATCACCACAGCATCAATCACCACAGCATCGGACCTGGTCGGAAGCGCCGCCGGCGTGCTTCTCGTGGCCTCGGATCTCCAGGGCGCGGTCCTGTTCGACCGGCCCGGCTACGCACTGGTGGCGGGCACCACGCCGTTCCTCAGGGGGGCTGTCCCGGAAGGTGTTGACGGGGGGCGGGCCCGCTTCGCGCGCTATGCGCGGGCCGTGGCCGATCGGTGGCCGGAGTTGCAGTCGGTCGCACGTGACTTCGCGCCCCGCCACATCGCGTGGGCGCACGCACGGGACGTTCCCGACGGGACCGCCACGTCCCAGCAGGTCTGCCTCGTAAGGGACTTCACGGCCGGGGCCATCGGCGGCGCGGACTTCGCTCGCGGCTGGCTGAACGCCCGCCGCGCGGCCCAGGAGAGCGGGGAAAGGCTCCGCGAACCGCTCCTCAGCGCGTTCCAGCAGGTCTTCCTCCTGCTGGAGGACTACTCCATCGACCCCGCGCTCAAGGACCCCACCGACCTCTCGGACGAACAACTGCGCGACGCCGTACGGAAGTCCATGGCGCGCTCCGAGAACTCCTGAAGCCCGATCGCCCGACCGCCCGACCACCCGATCGCCCGACCACCCGACCAGCCGGCCCCCGAAGCCCTGACGCACCGACCCACCTCACCACCGACGCACCGACGCACCGACCCACCGACCCACCGACCCACCGCACTACTCCAAGGCGCCAACCCCTCGAAGATGACATCCTGTTCGCACACGCACTCAGTGAACACTGTTGCGCACGGGGGGATTTCGCGCTGTGTCTGTAACCGTGCCCGATTGGGCCGACACCCTGCTTGACGTCATCGGAGTCAGCTGGCCGAACGTCGACGAGGACGCGTACCGGGACATGGCCGACGCCCTCCGGGAGTTCGCAGAGGACGTGGAGGACGATGGATACCTTGCCAACCAGCATGTGCAACGTTTGCTCTCGTCCGGGTACGGCGAAGCTCTCGACGCGCTCGGCGGGCACTGGGGCAAGGTCAAGGACAAGCACGTAAGGGATCTCGCGAGCGGGGCCCGTACCATCGCCGGCGCCCTGGACAACGCGGCCGCGGCGATCGAAGCCATGAAGTACGCGGCGCTGGTCCACCTCGGCGTGCTGGCCGGCAAGGCGGGCATCTCGCTGGCCCTGATCCCCGTGACCGGTGGGCTGTCGATGCTCATCGGCGGCGGGGCCATCGCCATCGCGCAGCAGGCCATCCGCCGGGTCATCAAGGAGTGCCTGGAGGAGGTCGTCAGCTACATCGTCTCCGCGCTCACCGAACCGGCCGTCGCCGCGCTGGAGAACATGGCCGCCGACCTGGCGGTCCAGCTCGGCGCCAACGTGCTCGGGTTGCAGGACGGCGTCGACATGAGCCAGGTCGGCGATTCGGGCAAGGAGGGCTTCAAGGAAGGGGTGCAGGGGGCCAAGGACTCCTTCCAGCTCGACTCGGCCGGTGGCGGCGGCGGTGCCGGGACCCCGCCGGGCAAGGGCGTGCACATCGAGCACGGAGAGCATGACCGGGCCGGCACCAGCCTGAGGCTGGTCAGTGTCGACGTACACGGGAAGACCGCGGGCAAGCTGACCAAGGCCAGGACGCATCACGGCCGGACCCGGGGCAGGGACGACATCGCCGGCGCGCTGGACCCCGTGATCGACAAGGCGATGAAGGCGCTCGGCAAGGCCAACAAGGCGATGGGCTCCCACCTCGGCGAGGAGCTGCCGAAGGCGGTCAAGGAGATATCCGAGGCGCAGAAGAAGATCGACCTGGACATCAAGGACGGGCTCGACAAGGTGCGCCCCAAGGACGACCGCGGGAGCGACACCGTCCCGCATCCCCGGTCGCGCCGGGAGTCCGGTCACTCCAAGGGCGACGCGCTGAGGGACGCCAAGGACGAGCCGCGCCGGCACAGCATCTCGCTGGACAAGAAGGTCTGCGAGAACGACCCGGTGGACGTCGCCACCGGGGAGATGACCCTGTCGCAGACCGATGTGGCCCTGCCCGGTGTCCTTCCGCTCGCCCTGCGCCGCACCCACCTCTCCGGCTACCGCTTCGGGCACTGGTTCGGCCGCAGCTGGGCGTCCACGCTGGACGAGCGGATCGAGCTGGACCCGGTCGGCGCGGGCGCGGTGTGGGCGCGGGAGGACGGTTCGCTCCTGGTCTATCCCCGGCTGCCGCTGCCCGGGGACGACGACGGTGTCCTGCCCGTCGAGGGGGCCAGGATCCCCCTGACGCACGGCGGACAGGACAACGGGGAGTCCTCCTATCACGTCACCGACCCGGTCACCGGTCTGACGCGTACGTTCCGCGGTGGCCCGTACCGCGAGTCGCCGGCCTACTGGCTCAGCTCCGTCGAGGACCGCAACCTCAACCGGATCACCTTCGAGCGCGGCAGCGACGGCAGTCCGGCGACGATCGCCCACTCCGGCGGCTACCGGATCGACCTGGCCGTCGAAGCCGGCCGGGTCCGCGAGCTGTCCCTGCGTACGCCCGACGGCCCGGTCACCGTGACGCGTTACCTCTACGACGGGCCGGGGAACCTCGTCGGTGTCGTCAACTCCTCCGGGCTGCCGCTGCGTTTCACGTACGACGAGGACGCCCGGATCACGACGTGGACCGACCGCAACGACTCCACGTTCCGCTATGTGTACGACGACGCCGGCCGGGTGGTCCGCACGGTCGGCCCGGACGGCTACCAGTCGTCCACGTTCACGTACGGCACGCATCCGCAGACGGGCGACCGCGTCACCCGGTACACGAACTCCGTCGGCGCCACCAGGACCCACTACTTCAACGCCCGGCTCCAGGCGGTCGCGGAGACCGACGCGGCCGGCGGCATCACCCGCCGCACCTTCGACCGCCACGACCGGCTGCTCACCCTGGCCGACCGGCTCGGCCGGACCACCACCCACGGCTACGACGACCACGGGAACCTGGTCCGGATCGAGCACCCCGACGGCAGCACCGCCGGGATCGAGTACAACGAGCTGCACCAGATCACCGTCGTCACCGGGCCCGACGGCGGGATCTCGCGCCAGGAGTACGACGACCGGGGCAACCCGACTCTCTTCACCCGGCCGAACGGCACGACGACCCGCCTCACCCACGACCCGAAGGGCCGGCTCACCGGGGTCTACGACACCCTCGGCGCCCTGGACCGGCTGCGCTGCGACCCGGCCGGGCTGCCGCTCGCGGTGCGCGGACCGCTCGGGACGGTCACCCGGTACGTCCGCGACGCGTTCGGGCGCGTGGTGCGGATCATCGACCCCGAGGGCCGCACCACCGAACTGGAATGGACCGTCGAGGGCAAGCTCGCCCGGCAGACCGGCCCCGACGGCGCCCGGCAGTCGTGGACGTACGACGGCGAGGGCAACTGCCTCGTCCACACCGACGCGGCGGGCGGCGAGACCCGCTTCGAGTACACGCACTTCGGGCTGGTCTCCGCCCGCACCACGCCGGACGGCGCCCGGCAGGAGTTCGCCCACGACACCGAGCTGCGCCTGACCCGCGTCACCAATCCGCAGGGCCTCACCTGGGACTACACCTACGACGCGGCCGGACGCACCAGCACGGAGACCGACTACGACGGCCGTACCCTCCGCTACGCGCACGACGCCTGCGGCCGGCTCGTCTCCCGTACGAACGGCCTCGGCCAGACTGTCCGCTACGAGCGCGACCGGGCGGGCCGTGTCGTCGCCAAGGACGCCGACGGCACCGTCACCCGCTTCACCTACGACGTCCACGGCCGCCTCGCCTCGGCGACCGCCCCGGGCAGCGCGCTGTCCTTCGTCCGCGACGCCTCGGGCCGGGTGCTCAGTGAGGTCTGCGACGGCCGCGAGCTGAGCAACACCTACGACGCGGCCGGGCGCCGGGTCCGCCGGGTCACCCCTTCCGGGGCGGTCAGCACCTGGTCCTTCCCGGCAGGCCTCGGCGCCGAGCTGAACGCCTCCGGTCACCGGGTGGCCTTCGACTTCGACGGGACGGGCCGCGAGACGTCACGCCGTATCGGTGACGCGCTGACCGTCGAGTCGGCGTACGACCCGGTGGGACGCCTGGTGGACCAGCGGGTCCGCACCCGCGACGACCGGACGCTCCAGCGCCGCTCGTACGCGTACCGCGCCGACGGGCACCTCACCTCCGTCGAGGAGCCGGGCGCCGGCCGCAAGCGGCTGGACGTCACCGGCGACGGCCGGGTCAGCGGTGTCACCGCGGAGAACTGGTCGGAGCGGTACGCGTACGACGAGTCCGGGAACCAGACCAGTGCCTCCTGGCCCGGTGCGGACGACGCCACCGGGGAGCGCGAGTACACCGGCACGCGCATGACCCGGGCGGGCCGCTGCCGTTACGAGTACGACGCCCAGGGCCGGGTGGTGCTGCGGCAGAAGGCCCGCCTCTCCCGCAAACCCGACACCTGGCGCTACGGCTGGGACGCCGAGGACCGGCTGGTCTCGGTGACCACACCGGACGGCACACGCTGGCGCTACCGCTACGACGCGCTGGGGCGCCGCACCGCCAAACAGCGCCTGGCGGGCGACGGGGCGACGGTCGTCGAGGAGGTGGCCTTCACCTGGGACGGCGACGTCCTCTGCGAACAGGCCACCTCCGTGGCCGGCTCCCCGGAGTCCGTCGCCCTCACCTGGGACCACAACGGCGTACAGCCGGTGAGCCAGGTGGAACGACGGCTCCTGGACCGGGCGGAGACCGACCGCCGCTTCTTCGCGATCGTCACCGACCTGGTGGGCACGCCCCGTGAACTCCTGGACGAGCACGGCGCCGTGGCGTGGCGCACCCGCACCACGCTGTGGGGCACCACCTCGTGGAACCGCGACGCCGGCGCGTACACCCCGCTGCGCTTCCCGGGCCAGTACTTCGACCCCGAATCGGGCCTCCACTACAACCGCCACCGCCATTACGACCCCGAGTCCGGCCGCTATCTCTCCCCCGACCCCCTCGGTCTGGCCCCGGCGCCGAACGCGGTCACCTACGTCGACAACCCCACCGGTTCGATCGACCCGCTGGGGCTCGCCGGCTGCCCGCACCGCAGCGGGGAGCACCGCCACAGTGTGGTGCTGGGAGTGAACCAGGAACCCACCAACGCCTCGAACTCGCTGGCCGAGCACCTGCGCGCCAACGGTGATCCGGGAGCCCATACGTACAACGGGGACGACTACGCCGGTATCGAGCCGTCCGGGCCCGTGTGGATGACGAACGTGATGGCCGCGGTGGGCGACCGTGACACCACCTTGTCCATCACCCTCGACGGGATGCCCAACAGCAACGGCGAGCGCGGCAACTGGAACACCCCGGAGACCATCGTGGACGCCTTCCGGACCGCCGTCCGGAACGGACAGCAGTACGGCACCAACCCGGGGACCTATCCCGAGGAAGGTTTCGGCACGGCCTGGGAGATGAACATCGTGGCACGCAATGTGCGGATGTACGAGTCCAGCATGGAGTACGGCGACGACCCGCCGCTCGGGCGCCCCTGGGAGGAAATACGTTGGTACTCGGGCAATGAAGAAATCAAGGTCCCGAAGCCGGATATTCCCGAGATTCAGCCGCCCAAGCCCGGAAAGAGATGAAGCACCGCATGACCGACGAAGAGGACCGGATGCGAGCCGCGGACATTGTCGCGGCGAAATGGAAGTACATCCTCGAATCCGACGAAGGGCTGATCGACCCGGCCATGCCCCGGGCCGCTTACGCCCACCCCCGCCTGCGGGAACTGTCCCCGATGGTCAGCCACGGCGCCCTGTACCTCCATCGGTGCATTCGCTTCCCCTGGACCAAGGATGTGGGCGCCCTGTTCCGCCGTGCCGGTGGTGGATTCATGGTGATCCGCAATTCCGACCGCACCGTGCTCGGCGAGCCCGAAACCGTGGAGGAGGCCGTTGAACTGATCGTCGCCAACCTCCCGGAGGGAACCGGCCCCGCCATCGACGGAACGGCCGACGACCTCTGAGAGGAACGGCACCGCGGGCGGGCGTGCGCGGGCCGCCGGCCTCTGAGCGGAACCGCACCGCGGGCAGGCGTGCGCGGGCCGCCGGCCTCTGAGCGGAACCGCACCGCGGGCAGGCGTGCGCGGGCCGCCGGCCTCTGAGCGGAACCGCACCGCGGGCAGGCGTGCGCGGGGCCGCCGGCCTCTGAGCGGAACCGCACCGCGGGCAGGCGTGCGCGGGGCCGCCGGCCTCTGAGCGGAACGGCACTGCGGGCGGGCGTGCGCGGGCGCCGGTCCCCGCCCTTCCCCTCGGGGGGCGTTCGCGGGTGCGTGCGAATATGGGGCCTCGTCCGTTGTGTTCCGGGGAGGATCCGCCGTCGTGTTCGTGCAGCACTTCACACTTCCCGAGGAGCTACTGCTGCTCGCGTACGACCCTGTCGAGGGCCGGGCCCTGTGCCGCCCCCACCTGCTGCGTCTCGGCCTCGCGGGTGCGCTCGCCGCCGAGTTGGTGCTCGCGGGCCGGGTGGCCGTGGACAACGACCGGATCATCGCGCTGGGGGCCCCGCCGGTCGGTGACGCCCTGCTGGACGCGGCGCTGACGGGTCTGGCCAAGCGTCGCAAGGGCCAGAAGCTGCCGCGCTGGATACGTGACACGGCGGCAGTGAAGACCATCGACGGCCGGAGCGACGAGGTGTGGCGGCACCGGCTGATCGCGCGTGGCGCCCTGCACGAGGAGCGCAGCCGGGCGCTGGGGATCGTCGCGCAGCGCCGCCATCCCGCGGGCCCGGACGACCGGACCTCTCCCGCGCGGGAGCGGGTGACCGCCGTGGTGAACGGCGCGTCGGGCGACGGGCGGGACCAGTTGCTGGCCGCGTTCGCCGGTGCGACCGGGCTGGCCGACGCCCTGCTGCCGGGAGACGAACGCCACCGGCTGCGCGGCGAGTTGGCCCTCGTCGCCCGACGGGACCCGATAGCCCGCACCGTGCGCGACCTGGTCAACGAGGCCCGGGGGCCGGCCCCGCGCCCCCGGGGCGGCGCCGAACCGCTCGCCGAGGGAACGGGCTGGAACCCCTTGAGCTGGATCTTCAACGGCGACGGCGGCAGCGACGGCGGGGACGGTGGCGGCGGGGACTGAGCGGCAACCTCCCGCATGCACAACGGTCCTGGGGACTGAGCCGTGGCCTCTCCGCATGCGCAACGGTCCTGGGGACTGAGCCGTGACCTCCCCGCATGCGCAACAGCCTTGCGGAGCACGCGCGGACGGCATCGCAGCGGACGCGGCCGCACGGGCCGATACGCTGGAGGCCTCCCGGTCCCGGTTCCGCCAGGGCCCGGGGTACGTACGCCGGGTGGCGTCCTCCACCGGCCCGGCAGGGGCGGCATCGGACGCCCACCGAGCCACCACACACGACACGTCCGATTCAACCCGGCTGCCAGGGACGGAACATGAGCCACGCGACGGTGAACGGCGCGACGCTGCACTACGACGACCTCGGCCCCTCGACCGGGCTGCCGGTGCTGCTGATCCACGGGCACCCCTTCAACCGCACCCTGTGGACACCGCAGAGCGCCGCGCTCACCGCGGCGGGCCACCGCGTCATCACTCCGGACCTGCGCGGATACGGCGCCAGCGATGTCACCCCGGGCCAGGTGTACCTGTCCGACTTCGCCGACGACCTCGTCGGCCTCCTGGACCTGCTCGGCATCGACCGGGCCGTCGTCGGCGGGGTCTCCATGGGCGGCCAGATCGCCATGGAGGTCCAGCGCCGCCACGCCTCCCGCGTTCGCGCACTCGTCCTGTCGGACACCTCGGCTCCCGCCGAGACACCCGAGGGCCGGACGTTCCGCAACCAACTGGCCGACCGGCTGCTCGCCGAGGGCATGGACGGGTACGCGGACGAGGTCATCGGCAAGATGCTCGCCTCCTACAACGTCACCGCGCTTCCGGAGGTCGCCGCGCACGTCCTCGGCATGATGCGCGCCACCGACCCCCGTGGGGCGGCGGCGGCTCTCCGCGGCCGCGCCGAACGCGCCGACTACCGCGACACACTGGCCGCCACTCCCTGCCCCGTGCTGGTCGTCGTCGGCGCCGACGACGCCTACACACCGGTCGCCGACGCGGAGACCATCACCCGCCTCGCGCCGCACGCGACTCTGCACGTCATCGAGGGCGCCGGCCACCTGCCCGGAGCCGAGCAGCCGGACCGCTTCAACCGGGTGCTGCTGGACTTCCTCCGTGACCGGGTGACCGGCTGACCGGGTGACCGGGTGACCGGCTGACCGGGTGACCGGAACTGTCTGGAGCGAGTCGGGCCGGCCGGGCGGTGGTCCGGTGGATGACGGCCGGGCCGCGCACACTACGGGCAGCTCTCCTCGAACTTCACCGCGGTGATCTCGACCGGCTGCCCGTTCAGCTTCGTTCCCGCGTCGGGCACCTGGGTGCAGACCTTCCAGTTGCTCTCCATCAGCACCATGCGGTCCTCGGCCGCGTCCGTCACCGTGAGCGAGGTCCCCGAGTCGAGTGCGCCTCGTGCGGCCTTCACCGACTTGCCCGCGAGGTCCGGCATCCTGCCGCCCTCGACCGTCGGCGGCTTCTCGTCGCGGGCCGGGCAGTTCTCCTCGGTCTTCACCGAACCGAAGTCCAACTCGGTGTCCGTAGCGGCGGGTTCGCCGGCCTTGACGCTCTGGAAGCAGACCTTCCAGTTCCGGTCGAGCACCTGCATCCGGTCCCGCCCGAGGCTGTCGTGGGACGACAGCACGTGGAAGCCCTTGGCCTGGGCCGCGTCCTGCGCGGACTGGAGCCCCATGCCGACGAAGTCCGGCACGGGGACCTCGCCGCCCGCGTTGTCGTCGGCGGGCCTGGTCGTCCCCTTCGGAGCGGGCGGCTCGTCGGACGCGGTGGTGGCCGCAGGCTGGGCCGTGACCGTAACCGTGGCGGTGGGGACGGGCGTTGCGCTGTCGGCGTTCTCGGTCCCGCCGCTTCCGGCGCTGCCGGCGACGGCACCGAAGAGGAACAGACCGGCTGCGCAGGGAATCACGACGCGCTTGCGTGCCCAGCCGGGCAGCCCCGACGGCGGTGTCTTCGGCTGCGGCGCCGGTTGACCCCACGGTGGCTGAGTGCCATCGTTCCAACTCATTCGTCCCCCAAGTGCGTTTCGTGAGGGCATGACCGTATCGGGACGCCCTGACGCGCTGGAAGACAATCCTCCGGAAGTGACGAATTCGTGACGAAAGTGCGGAGGATACGCGTCGAAACGATCACCCCAAAGAGTTAATTGACCGATCGTTCCAGATCGGCCTACGCTCTTGGATGTGGCCAGGACCAAGGAATTCGATCCGGAAGCCGCGCTGCAGTCAGCCCTTGAGCTGTTCTGGCAGCGGGGTTACGAAGCGACGTCGATGGCCGACCTCGTCGAGCACCTCGGCATCGGCCGGGCCAGCATCTACGCCACCTTCGGGAACAAGCACGACCTGTACCTGAAGGCCATGGACAGATACGCGGAGGAGCGCGATCCGCTCCTCCTCTCCGAGCTGTCCCAGCCGGGACCCGCCCTCCCCGCGATCCGGGCCATGGTCCGGCGTTTCGCGGAGGAGGCATCGACCGTCGAAGGCCGGTTGAGCGGCTGCCTGATCACCAACACGGCCACCGAGCTGGCCCCGCACGACCCTGCGGCCGCCCGCCGGGTCGAGCTCAGCTGGGAGCACCTCGAAACCCCGCTCCACTCCGCGCTCATACGGGCCCAGGCCCAGGGCGAGCTGCCCGAGGACCGCGAACCGCGCGCACTGGCCCGGATGCTGCTCGTGCTGCTCCAGGGCGTGCGGGTCGTCGGCAAGGCGTCGAGCGATCCCGCCAGAGTGCGGGACGCCACGGAGCAGGCGCTGAGCCTGCTGGACTGAACGACCCTCGCCGGGACCCCGGCGACCACTCATTCCCTCATATTGGACCGATCGATCCAATATCGCTCCGCACATGCCACACGCATGCACGCACGCATGCACGCACGCACGCACAGAGGAGTTGGACCAGTGAACCGCTTCATCGGCAGGACCGCGCTCGTCACGGGTGGCGGCTCCGGCCTCGGCCGCGCCACCGCGCTCGCCTTCGCAGCCGAGGGCGCCTCCGTGGTGGTCGCGGGACGCACCCGGGCGACCCTGGACGAGACGGTGGACCTCATCGGGGCGGCCGGGGGCACGGCGACCGCCGTCACCGCCGACGTCACCGAATCGGACCAGGTCCACCACCTCGTACAGGAGAGCGCCACACGCTTCGGCGGGCTCCACATCGCCGTCAACAACGCCGGGATACTCCGGGGCGCGGGCCCGGTGGCAGACATGAGCGAGGAGGACTGGGACGCGGTGCTACGGACCAACGTCACCGGCGTCTGGCTGGCCATGAAGCACGAGATCGCGCACATGCGGGACCACGGCGGCGGGGTCATCGTCAATATCGCCTCCAACCTCGGCGCCCATCAGCGCATACCCCATGCCGCCGCCTACATCGCCTCGAAAGCGGCCGTCTCCGCGCTGACCCGCGCCGCCGCGCTCGACCACATCCACCAGGGCATCCGGATCAACGCGGTCAGCCCGGGAGCCTCCGCCGCGCCCATGTCCCTGCGCCCCGGCGAGACGGAAGCCGAGCGGACGGAGCGGGTGAAGACGCAGAACCCGCTCGGCCGGCTCGCGGAGGCCGAGGAGGTGGCGGCCGCCGTGCTGTACCTCGCCTCGCCCTCGGCCGGCGCGGTGGTCGGCACCGACCTGGTCATCGACAGCGGAGCGTCGGCATGACGGGGCGCGTGACCGGCCCGCCGACCACGCCCCCGGCGGATACGAATGCCGATACTGACACGGATACGGATACGGATACGGATATGGATACGGATACCGCAACCGATACGGCCTAGCATCGGGGCGGTCCGTGCCGGGCCGGACCATGTGTGGCGGCCCATTGCGCCTTGTCG
Source organism: Streptomyces sp. ATexAB-D23 (assembly GCF_000373645.1). Classification (GTDB taxonomy): domain Bacteria; phylum Actinomycetota; class Actinomycetes; order Streptomycetales; family Streptomycetaceae; genus Streptomyces; species Streptomyces castrisilvae. Next base: position 24,435 of record NZ_KB892024.1, read on the forward strand.
ATCAGTGGAGTGTGCCGCCATGCCGTTGCCGCGTATCGGGGTCGTCATCGTGACCATGGGGACCCGCCCCCGCGAACTGGAGGCGCTCCTCGCCTCGGTGGCGAAGCAGGACGTCGCGGCCGAGCGCGTGGTCCTCGTGGGTAACGCGACCTCCCTGGACGACGTCGCGACCGATCTCCTGAGCATGGCCGGCCCGGTGGGCGCCCCGGACCGGACCACGCCAGGGGCGACCCGCGTGACCAAAGTGCCGCTCGTCGAGAATCTGGGCTGTCCCGGCGGGCGCAACGTCGGGCTGGAGAGGCTGTGCGAATCGGGCGAGGTCGATGTCGTGGTCGAGCTGGACGACGACGGGCTGCTCATCGCGGGCGACGTGTTCCGCGAGGTGCGGCGGCTCTTCGTGCAGGACCCCGGGCTGGGGATCGTCGGGTTCCGGGTCGCGGACGAGCAGGGGCAGACCGAGCGGCGCTGGGTGCCCAGGCTGCGGGCGGGCGATCCGATGCGCGGGGGCCCGGTGACCGCGTTCCTCGGCGGCGGGCACGCCTTCTCGGTGCCCATGCTCCGGCAGATCGGGCTGTGGCCGGGGGAGTTCTTCTTCGGTCACGAGGAGACGGACCTCGCGTGGCGGGCGCTCGACGGAGGGTGGGACATCCGCTACGAACCCGGTCTCGTGCTCCAGCATCCGAGGACGTCGCCGGCCAGGCACGCGGTGTATTACCGGAACACCGCGCGGAACCGGGTGTGGCTCGCCCGCAGGCGGCTCCCGGCTCCGCTGATCCCGGTCTACCTCGGTGTCTGGATCACCCTCGCCATGGTGCGGATGCGCTCGCTGACCGGGCTGAAGGCGTGGTGGGGCGGGTTCGCAGAGGGGGTCAGGACACCGGCCGGGGAGCGGGCGCCGATGCGGTGGCGGACGGTGTGGCGGATGACCCGCCTGGGGCGCCCGCCCATCCTCTGACGGGGGAAGAGGGAAAGGGGGAGGGGGAGGGGGAGGGGGGGAAGGAGGGAGGGGGCAGGGGAGGGAGGGGGGAAGCGTGGTGGGGGGAAGGGTGGTGGGGCGGCGGTGGGTGGCCGCCGCCCCGGTCGTGCCGGTGAGGGGTGCGCGGGCGGTCAGCTCGCGCTGCAGGAGACCGTGGGCCAGGTCCAGGTGCCGTTGGTCTGGATGGTGACGCCGAAGTTGTTGCCGCTGCCGTTCGGTTTGGCGGTCAGCACCTGGGCGCTGGGGTAACTGGCGCTGATGTTCCAGGTGGAGAGGATCTTCTCGGGGGACGGGACGTTCATCGTCACGGTCCAGTTGCTGGATCCGGAGACCGCGACGTTCAGGTTGTACCGGTCGTCCCACTGCTGACCGGCGGACAGGGTCGCGGTGCAGCCGCCACCCCCGTTGTTGCCTCCTCCGCCGTTGTCGCCTCCGCCGTTGTCGCCTCCGCCGTTGTCGCCGCCGCCGGAGCCGCTGCCGAGCGTGATGCTGGAGCTGCCGCTGCTCTGGTAGCCCTCGGTGGCCATGATCATGTAGTTGAAGGAGCCGAGGTTCATGCCGTGCTGGGCCCAGGCGTCGAAGTGGTTGCCGGTGGTGATGGTGCCGCCGGTCCGCTTGGACTGCCGGACGCTCCAGTACTGCTGGAAGGTCTTGGTGCCTTCGATGGAGGGCGCGTTGGTCCGCGTCGTCTCGTAGATGTCGTACGTGCCGCCGTCGCTGGTGACCGTCCCCTTGAAGGTTCCGGTGGGCCGGTAGGTGCCCCAGTTGTCGACGATGTAGTACTCCACGAGCGGGTTCTGCGACCAGCCGTAGAGGGCCAGATAGGCGTTGCCCGACGGGTTGAAGGAGCCGGAGTAGGTCACGCTGCGACGTCCGCCGGTGCTCCAGCCCTTGCCGGCGACGAAGTTCCCGGTGTTGCTCCAGGACGTGCCGTAGCTGCCGCCGGAACCGAGGTTCATCGAAACGGAACCGGGACTGTCGGTCCAGAACGAGTAGTAGTAGCCGTTGTTGGTGCCCGTCTGGTTCGAGGTGACGGTCGTGTCGGCGGTGGCCGTGCCGGGCAGCGCGATCGCGGCGACGGCGGCCATCACCATGGCGAAGGCGCTGCGGATGAACAGCCTGAGGCCGCTCGTCGGTCTGGTGCGGCCTCGCGGGTGGCTCGTCGGATGTGCGGGTGTGGCGTACATGTGCGGAGCTCCTCCTCGTCGTCGTGACCAGGTCGGCGTCGGCGGGGGCCTGCCGACGGCGCTCAGTGTTGGACCGGCCCCAGGGGGTGTCAATAGTTTCGGCACGAGTTGCGAAAGCTTCGACTGCCTTATGCCGTACGGGAGTTGGCACACTCAGCAGGTCAGCGGCACCCTTCCCGTGAATAGGGGCGCCGGAATTGGCGCGGGACCGATCGCGTCCCGAAGCCCTCACGGCCCCCGTTTCGAAAGTTTCGGAGCGCGGTGCGGGGTCGTTCAGGCCCACGGAGGAGGCGTCGGGACGGGCTCTTCCGGGAGCTGCCAGGGGCGGCGGCCCGGACCCGTCGGGTGCGTTCCCGTGACACCCATGACCACCGAGTAGAGGCTCGTCTCCGCCGTGATGAAGAGACGATTCCGCTTTGCTCCGCCCCAGGAGATGTTGGCCACCGCCTCCGGCACGTTGAGCCGGCCGATGAGTGTGCCGTCGGGGTCGTAGCAGTGCACGCCGTCGTTCGTCGCGGCGGCCCAGAGCCGGCCGCCGTCGTCGAAGCGGAGGTTGTCGAAGCGGGCCCCCAGCCGGAGCCCCGCCTCGACGAAAACACTGCCCTCCGTGAGCGTGCCGTCGTCCCGGACGCCGAAGACGCGGATGAGGCCGGCCCGGGTGTCGGAGACGAAGAGCCGCCGCTCGTCGGCCGAGAAGACCAGGCCGTTGGGCGCGTCGAAGCCGTCCGCGACGAGCCGGACCTCCCCGGTGGAGGGGTCGACGCGGTAGACGTTGCCGGCGCCGATCTCGCTCCGGGCGCGGTAGCCCTCGTAGTCGCTGGTGATGCCGAAATCCGGGTCCGAGAACCAGATCGAGCCGTCGGACTTCACCGCCGCGTCGTTCGGGCTGTTCAGCCGCTTGCCCTGCCAGCGGTCCGCCAGGACCGTGACCGTGCCGTCGTGCTCGGTCCGCGTCACCCGCCGGTTGCCCTGCTCACAGGTGATGAGCCGGCCCTCGCGGTCGAGGGTGTTGCCGTTCGGGTGTCCGGCCGAGCGGCGGAAGACGCCGACCGCCCCGGTCTCCTCGTCCCACCGCAGCATCCGGTCATTGGGGATGTCGCTCCACACCACCTGCCGCCAGGCCGGCACGTACAGCGGGCCCTCGGCCCACCGGCAACCCGTGTACAACACCTCCAGGCTCTCGTCCCCGTTCATGCACCGGCCCGCGCGGAACCGGTCGTCCAGGAGTTCGTACAGCCGGGGACCTCCGCTGGTCATGCCGCTCCCACCTTTCGCCGTCAACAGCCGCGCGATCTTCATCCCTTGATCGAAAGATGGCACAGCACCCCGCGGGACACGCCGGGTTCGAGCCGTTGAACCCGGTCTGTCCGCTGCCCGGCGCCCTCTAGGGTTTGTCCGGTGGTGGTCGGTGGAGATGTACGGACGGGCTCGGACGACTGGTCGCGGCGAAACCGCGAGCGGCGACGTGAGCAGGGGCAGGCGCGACCGGAGCAGGAGCGACCGGAACCGGAGCGGGCGGAGCCAGCGCGACCGGAGCAGGAGCGACCGGAACCGGAGCGCGGGGCAGGGCGGCAGTCGTGGTGGCGGGTTCACCGCGTGCCGCTCGTCGCCGTGGCCGCCGTCGTGCCGCTGTACGCCGTGTGGGCCGCGCTCCTGGCCACCGGGGGCGGTGACCTCGCCGCCCAGCTGGCCTGGACCGGGTTCACCGAGCGGCACCCGGGCTCGGCGTACAACCTGTTCTGGTACGGGGGCACGCACACCGCCAACTACAGCGTCTTCTCCTCGTACGTCATGGCGCTCCTCGGCGTCCGCACGGTCTCCGTCGTCGCCGGGCTCGCGGCCACCTGGCTCATGGCCCGCCTCCTCGTCCGCACGGGCATGCGGCACGCGCTCGTCCCCGCGCTGCTCGCCGCCTTCGCCCTGTGGTGCAACGTCGCGTCGGGGCGTACGACCTTCGCGCTCGGCGTCGCCATCGGGCTCGTCGCCTGCCTGTATGCGGGACGGGTCGTCACCCCCGTGGTGGCGGGGGCGCTGGCGACGATGGCGAGTCCGGTGGCGGGGCTCTTCCTCGTCGTGACGGGTGCGGCCTACCTCCTCGACCGCCGGTGGCGGCGGGGGGCCGTGCTGATGGTGCCGTTCTTCGCGGTCGTCGGGGCGACCACGCTGCTCTTCCCGTTCCGGGGTGAACAGCCCATGCACGCGAACCGGTTGTGGATGCCGGTCCTGATCTGCGCGGTGCTCGTGGCCGCGGCGCCCCGGACGCGGGAGTGGCGGGTGACGCGATTCGGCGCCGCCGTCTACGCCGTCGGCGTGTTCCTCACCTTCCTCGTCGCCTCCCCGATCGGCACGAACGTCGAGCGGCTGCTCGGTCTCGTCGCCGTGCCCGTGCTGTGCGCGGCGGTGTTCGACACCGTCCGGGCCAGGGCGTGGGTGCGTACGGGTGTGCTGTCCGCCGCCCTCGTGCTGTCCGGGCTCTGGCTCATCGACAAGACCGTGGACGACCTGCGGGTCTCCACCCCCGTACCGGCCTGGGCCTCCCACACGGACGGTGTCGTCGCCGAACTCGACCGCCTCGGCGCCCGCCTGGGCCGCGTCGAGGTCGTCCCCGCGCGCAACCACCGCGAAGCGGCCGTTCTCGCCCCGCACGTCAACATGGCCCGGGGCTGGAACCGCCAGCTCGACGTCGAGCGCGGTCGGCTCTTCTACGAGGGCGCGCTCACCCCGGACCGCTACCGGGCCTGGCTGGACCGGTGGGCCGTGAGCCATGTCGTACTCCACGACGGGCAGCCGGACGGCCCGGCCGAGGCGGAGGCGTCGCTGGTCAGGAGCGGTCTCCCCTGGCTGGAGCAGGTCTGGCGGGACGACGGCTGGACCATCTACCGGGTCCGGGACGCCACACCACTGGCGCCGCCCCCCGCCACGGTCGTCAGCGGCGACGACGCGTCGCTGGTCGTGCGGATGCCGCGCGCCGGCTCGGTGACCGTACGCATCGCCTACTCGCCGTGGCTGCGCGTACGGACCGCCGGCGGCGGGGCCGGGGGCTGCCTCCGGCAGGACGGCGAGTGGACGAGGCTGACCGTGCCGGAGGGCGGGACCTACCGGCTGGACTCGGCGTACGGGCCGGGCCGCTTCAGCGGAGGCTGCTGACCGGCGCCCGGGACCTCAGCCGTGGTGCAGGGCGCCGTCCAGGAGCGGGAGCAGGCGGTCCCAGTGGAGTTTCAGCCCGGTGGCACTGTAGGCGTCGGTGTCGGACATGGTGAAGCCGTGCACGGTGCCGGGATAGATCTCCGAGGTGTGGTCGACACCGGCGGCGTCCAGCTCCTTGTTGAGCTCGGCGAGGGCCTCGGGGGTCAGGTCGCTCGCGGCGTGGCCGAGGTGGACCCGCGCGGTGAGCCCGTCGAACAGCCCCGGCCCGTCCGCGCCCACCGGCCCGTGGAAGGCAGCGGCCGCGGTCACCCGGCCGGGATGGGCGGCGGCGGTGCGCATCGCCAGCAGACCGCCGATGCAGTAGCCCGTCACCCCGACGGGACCGTCGGCCACCTCGGGCCGGGCGGTCAGGAACGAGAGGTAGGCGTCGGCGTCGCGCACCGTGCGTTCGGCGGTGTGCGCCTGGATCAGCGGCATCAGCCGGCCGATGAGCGCGGGCCGGGCCTCCTCCCCGATGTACTCGGGAAGCTCGACCACGGGTGTGGGGCCCTCCCGGTAGAAGAAGTTGGGGACGAGCACGTAGTAGCCGTGCCCGGCCAGCTCGCGCGCCATCTCCCGGATCACCGGCCGGATGCCGAAGGCGTCCGCGTACATCAGGACTCCGGGGTGCCGCTCCCCGTCGTCGGGGAAGGCGGCGATCGCGTCGGCCTGCCCGTCCTCGGTGGGGATGTGCAGCGTTTTGACGGTCATGAGTGCTCCTGTCGTGGTTGAGGTGTCGTCCCTGCCGGCCCACACGACGGAGGCGGAGCCCGCGCGGCGGGAGCTCCGGCCGCCCGCTCGGACACCTGGCCGGCGGCAGCGGCCCGTCCGGCGCTCAGCGGAGCACCGGGTCACCGATCCGTGTGTGGCGCGAGGCCGTCCCGGTCTTCATGATCGCGCAGCCTAGTTCAACGGGCCGGCACGGCGCCGGAGACGGGCCTAACGGCGCTTCAGCAGGCCGCTGTTCATCGCGACCATCACCTCGCGGGTGCGGTCGTTGACGTCGAGCTTGGCGAAGACGCGCAGCAGACGCGTCTTCACCGTGGCCTCGCCGATGAACGGCCGGCGGCCGATCTCCCCGTTCGACAGCCCGTCCGCGACCGCTTCGAGCACGTCCGGCTCACGGGCGGTCAGAGCGACGGGCGCGGGCCCGCGCATCTTGGCCACCAGCCGCTGGGCGACCCGGGGGGCCAGGACCGTCTCGCCGCGTGAGGCCGCGTGGATGGCCTCCACCAGCCGCTGCCTGGTGGCGTCCTTGAGCAGGTAGCCGGTGGCACCCGCCTCCACGCCCCGTTCGATGTCCGCGTCGGTGTCGTACGTGGTGAGGACCAGGACCCGGGTCGGGGCGGGGCTCGCGACGATCTCGGTGGTGGCGCCGAGGCCGTCGAGGACCGGCATGCGCAGGTCGAGCAGCGCGACGTCCGGGCTCAGCCGCTCGACCGAGGCGACCGCCTCGCGGCCGTTGCTCGCCTCCCCGACGATGTCGAGCGTCGGCTCGCAGCCCGGCAGGGCGGCCAGACCGGCCCGCATCACGGTGTGGTCGTCGGCCAGGATGATGCGCAGGGGGGCGGCTCCCGCAGCGGAGGTGGGCGTCATGGCACCTGGGGCCTGTCGTTCAGAGGGATGGTGGCGAGGATGCGGGTGCCGTCACCGACCGAGCTGGTGACGGTGAGCCCGCCGCCGAATTCCGCGAGGCGCTTGCGCATGCCGTCCAGGCCGAAGCCCCGGGAGTCCGCGACGACGAAGCCCCGCCCGTCGTCGGTGATCTCCAGCTCGGCGCCGCCGGACTGTTCGGTGAGGACGACGCCCACGGTGGAGGCGGCGGCGTGCTTGCGTATGTTGGCCAGCGATTCCTGGGTGCAGCGCAGCAGGGCGTGGCGATGCCCGCACCGAGGCACAGCAGGACGAAGAGGAACCAGCCGACGATCGCGCGCCACGGGTGGCGGGCGCTCCACCGGGCCATGTGCGGGGCGAAGTCTCATGTCCTCCATGCTGTTTCGCGGGGCACCCCGCCCGACAGCCCCGGCAGGTGGAACCGGGCGTCGACCGGTCGGTGGACGAGGGGTGGGGGGGATGGCCCCCGTACGGCTTCTCGCGGTTGGTCCTGCCGGGGCGTCAGAGCCACCCCTCCAGCCGGGCCTTCGTCTCCGGCCACTCGTCGGCGAGCAGGGAGAAGTAGACCGTGTCGCGCCAGGTGCCGTCCGGGCGGCGGCGGTGGCGGCGCAAGATGCCCTCGTGGTGGGCGCCGAGGCGGGATATCGCCTTCTGGGAGCGCTCGTTGAGGTGGTCGGTCTTCAGCTGGACGCGGCCCATGCCCAGCTCCTCGAAGGCGTGGGTGAGCAGGAGCAGCTTCGTCTCGGTGTTGACCGCCGAGCGCCAGTGGGCGCGGCCGTACCAGGTGGAGCCGATCTCCAGGCGCTCGTGCTCCACGTCGATGTCCAGGTAGGTGGTCCAGCCGATCGCCCGGCCGCTCGCCAGGTGGATGACGGCGAAGGGGACGCAGGACTCCTCCGCGAGCAGGGCGGCGAGCCTGGTCTCCAGCTCCCGCGGGGTGCGGGGCGTCCGGCTGCCCAGCCAGCGCCAGACCTCGTCGTCGTCACCGCCGGCGGCGAAGAGGTCGTCCAGGTGGTGGAGGGCGAGCGGTTCGACGCGGACGTGGTCGCCGGTCAGAGTCACGGGAAGCGGGCGCGTAGCCGACGTAGCTGACATGGGGGAACCATACCCGCATTCGCACTAGCTACAAACACACTATGCACTAGTTCAAAGGCTGGTGGGTGGAGCCCGCGTCCTCCGTGTCCGTCCGGCCCTCCCCCGTCCCCCGGCCCTCGCGCAGGGCGGCCGCCGCCGCCCGTATCGCCGGCAGCGCGTCGTACAGCGCCTGGCCGGGGCAGGTCGTCTCGTAGGTGTCCCGGTGGCCGGAGATGACGTTCAGCACCGCGGCCTTCCCCTTCGGGTACCTGCTCTTGTCGTTGGTCGACACCAGGCGCACCTTGCCCCGCGGGTCGACGCCCGGCCGCAGCTTCCACGCCGCCACCTCCGCCAGCGCCCGCACCACGGCCGCCGGGACCTTCTCGCCGTTGCGGTAGTCGCCCAGCACCGCGATGCCCACGCTGTCGGCGTTGAAGCCCGTGGTGTGCGCCCCGCGCACCGAGCGCGTGACGCCGCCCGCGCGGCCCTCGTAGATCGTTCCGCACCGGTCGACGAGGAAGTTGTAGCCGATGTCGTCCCAGCCGTTGCCCTCGATGTGGGACTGCTCGACCGCACGCACCAGGTCGGGGGCGTCCGCGCAGTCGTAGTCGTTCGACTCGCCCGTGTGGTGGATGAAGACCGCCCGCACGGCGCCCGTGTAGACGGCCCGCTCCCGGACGATGGACTCGTTCGCGTGCCAGGCCGCCCGGCTCACGATCACCGGCTGCGGCACGGTCCCGCCCCGCTCCCGGGAGGAGCCGGGCGGACGCTCGGCCAGCACCTGACGCACCGGGGCGTCCCGTGGAACCAGCAGGACCAGCGGGAGGACCGCGACGCCCAGCCATATTCGATGGGGCCACATGGCTCCACCCTGCGGCTTCTCCCCCGGACCCGCAGATGAGGTGGCCGATCGGGTGAAATCGGCCGCGGAAGCGGAGGGTCACGCCCCGGCGATATCCTGGGGGCAGCGGAGGCCGGTGACGGCCGATGCGCGGCGGTGGGGCCCGCCGTACCCGAACCGCGGCCGGTCGAACGCCGCCAACGGTCCCTACTTGCGCAGACGCGCGCCCACGCCCGGTGGGCGCCCCGGCAGGTAGGAGACATATGCCCGGCACCGGACCCGGGGCCCTCAGGAGCCTCGGGCAGCACCCGCAGAGCGCCGTCGTCGCCGTGGTCGCCCTGGGCGGGGCCACCGGGGCGTCCGCCCGTTACGGAGCCTCGCTCCTGTGGCCCACCGCGCCCGGCGGCTTCCCCTGCACGACCCTCGTCGTCAACGTCATCGGCTGCGCGGTCATCGGCGTGTTCATGGTGGTGATCAGCGAGGTGTGGGCGGCGCACCGGCTGGTGCGGCCGTTCTTCGGCACCGGGGTGCTCGGCGGGTTCACCACCTTCTCCACGTACGCGGTCGACATCGAACGCCTCGTGGCGAAGGGGCGGGCCGGCACCGGGCTCGCCTATCTGGGAACGACACTGCTCGCGGCCCTCGCGGCGGTGTGGAGCGCGGTGTGGCTGACGCGCCGCGCACTGGCGTGGAGGCAGCCATGACGACACCCGTGACCGAACCCGGCCTGCGCCTGACCGTGCTGGTCGGCGAGTCCGACACCTGGCACCACCGGCCCGTCTACACGGAGATCGTGCACCGGGCGCACGCGGCCGGTCTCTCCGGGGCGAGCGTCTTCCGGGGCATCGAGGGCTTCGGAGCCTCCTCGATGATCCACACCCAGCGGCTGCTGTCGCTGAGCGAGGACCTGCCGGTGGCCGTGATCATCGTGGACGCGGAGCCCGCGGTGCGCGCGTTCCTGCCGAGGATCGCCGAAATGGCCGACGGCTGCCGGATGACCCTCGACGCCTGCGAGATCGTCCGCCGGGAGAACCCCGGGGCCCAGGAGGGCCCGGCCGGTCCCGGCATACAGGGAGAGCCGGAGTGAACTGGCTGCTGGTGATCGCCGGCGCGGCGGTCGGCGCCCCGCTGCGCTATCTGACCGACCGGGCCGTGCAGTCCCGCCACGACACGGTCTTCCCCTGGGGGACGTTCACGGTGAACATGGCCGGCTGCCTGATCCTGGGCCTGCTGACCGGCGCGGTGGTGGCCGGGGCCGCCTCGTCCTCCGTACAGCTGCTGGTCGGGACGGGGTTCTGCGGGGCGCTGACCACGTACTCCACGTTCAGCTACGAGACGCTGCGGCTGGCCGAGGACGGGGCCCGGCTCTACGCGGCCGCCAACGCGGTGGCGAGCGTCGTCATCGGCCTCGGCGCCGCCTTCGCAGGTGTCACCCTCGCCGAAGCGCTCTGGACCTGAACCCGCGCGCAGAGCGCGAGAACGTACGGCAACGCGCCGGAGCCCGGCCCCCGAGAGGGCCGGGCTCCGGCGCGCGGTACCCCGGGCCGTCAGGCCCCGGGGACCCCGAGTTCGGCGGACGCGGCCTCCAGCGGGCTCGGCACCACCGGCACGGCGGGGGCCGCCACCGGCCGGCAGGTGAAGCCGAGGCGCCCCAGCGCCCTGGTCACCTCGGCGGCCGAGAAGTCGCGGCGGTCCTGCCGGGTGATCACCTCACCCACCTGCTTGACCGGGTACACCCGGCGGCCGATGATCACCGACTCCCCGGTGACGGGTTCGGGCTTGATGCCCTTCATCGATGCCTCGACCTCGTGCTTGAACAGGTCGAACGGAAAGCGGGCGATCACACAGCGCATGGTGCCTCAACGGGGTCGGGGACAAAACCGGGCGGGAACACGATGACCGGGTCAGGAAGCCCGGCTGCCGGACGGACGGCGCTCGCCGCCGCGCGACGAGGACGCCGAGGACGAGGACCGGCGGCCCTGGGACGGGCGGCTGCGCCGGCCACGCGCGGACGAGCCGCCCGCGGAGCGCTCGGAGGGCGGCGCGGTGATGGTGACGGGCACGCCCGAGGGCGCCTGCGCGCCGGTGATACGGCTCAGCTCGGCCTCGCCGGAGCGGACCTCGGCGATCTTCGGGGTGATGCCGGCGTCGGCCATCAGCCGGGTCATCTCGCGGCGCTGGTTGGGCAGCACCAGCGTGACGACACTGCCGGACTCACCGGCCCGCGCGGTACGGCCGCCGCGGTGCAGGTAGTCCTTGTGGTCGCTCGGCGGGTCGACGTTGACGACGAGGTCGAGGTTGTCGACGTGGATGCCGCGCGCCGCGACATTCGTCGCCACCAGGACCGTGACGTGTCCGGTCTTGAAGCGGGTCAGGGTGCGGGTGCGCTGCGGCTGGGACTTCCCGCCGTGCAGCGCCGCCGCGCGGACCCCGCTGCTGAGCAGGTGGTCGGTGAGCTTGTCCACGGCGTGCTTGGTGTCGAGGAACATGATCACCCGGCCGTCGCGGGCCGCGATCTCCGTCGTGGTGGCGTACTTGTCGGCGCCGCGCACATAGAGGACGTGGTGCTCCATCGTCGTCACCGCGCCCGCGGCCGGGTCCACCGAGTGGACGACCGGGTCGTGCAGGTAGCGGCGGACGAGGAGGTCGACGTTGCGGTCCAGGGTCGCCGAGAACAGCATGCGCTGGCCCTCCGGCTGGACCTGGTTCAGCAGTTCGGTGACCTGCGGCATGAAGCCCATGTCGGCCATCTGGTCCGCCTCGTCCAGGACCGTGATCGCCACCCGGTCGAGGTTGCAGTCACCGCGCTCGATGAGGTCCTTGAGCCGGCCCGGGGTCGCCACGACGATCTCGGAGCCGCCGCGCAGCGCGGCCGCCTGACGGCCGATCGACATGCCGCCGACGACGGTGGCCAGTCGCAGCCTGAGCGAACGGGCGTACGGGGTCAGCGCGTCGGTGACCTGCTGGGCCAGCTCACGGGTGGGCACCAGGACCAGCGCGAGCGGGTGCCGGGCCTCGGCACGGCGGCCCTCCGTACGGGCCAGCAGCGCCAGGCCGAAAGCGAGTGTCTTGCCCGAGCCGGTGCGTCCGCGGCCCAGCACGTCACGGCCGGCCAGCGAGTTCGGCAGCGTGGCGGCCTGGATCGGGAACGGCACCGTGACGCCCTGGGCGGCGAGCGCCGCCAGCAGGGGCGCGGGCATGTCCAGGTCGGCGAAGGCCTCGACGGGCGGCAGCGCGGGGGTGATGGTGGTCGGCAGGGCGAATTCACCCTGCCGGGCGGCGGGCCTGCGCCCGTATCCGCCGGATCCGCCGGAGCGCCGCTCGGACGAGCCGAAACGTCCCGGGCCGCCGGGGCGGCCCGAGCCCTGGGAACGGAACCCGCCGCCCGAACGGGAGCCGGAGCCGACGGGGGCACCGCCACGGGTACGGGAATATCGGTCGTTGGAACGGGGTGTGCGGTCGCGGTTCATGCGGAACCTTTCCTCGAAAATGGCGCGTATCGAGGAATTCATTGCGTCGACGAGCGGCACAAGAATCGCAAGAACGGGCCGTTGGCATACGTGAACGAAGCCCGGCGGCCGGTCTTGAGCCGATACGGGCCCGGCCTGAGCCGGGTCCGGTGCTTCGCGATGACGAGCCCGGCCGCTCCGTGGAGTGGGGGTCACGTCAAGGGGCTCCGCCGGACCTGGTCGGTCCGGGGGCCATGGCGGATCGTCCGCCGCATGGTGAAGACGGTGGGTCTGCGCTCCCCCGGCGGCTCGTGGCGATGGTACGGCACGGCGGGCACGGGGCGGGACCGGAAAAAGCAGCGAGCTGGGGCCCGCACCCAAAGTGCGGGCCCCAGCTGCGGATGCACCGTCAGCGCGTAGGCGCCGACGTGATCGGATTCACGCGGGGGTGATGTTCTCCGCCTGCGGGCCCTTCTGGCCCTGCGTGACGTCGAAGTTCACCTTCTGGCCCTCCTGCAGCTCGCGGAAGCCGCTGGAGGCGATGTTCGAGTAGTGGGCGAAGACGTCGGCGCCGCCGCCGTCCTGCTCAATGAAGCCGAAACCCTTTTCCGAGTTGAACCACTTCACGGTGCCGGTAGCCATTTTTTCTCCTTCTGGGGATGAGCCCGGGGACTCGCACTGTGCCAGTCCCACGTCGCCGTGATGATTACCCCATCCGGATATGCAAGCCGGAAAATACGTCAGCGCACTCATCGGCCACTTAGCCGAGGAGAGCACTTGGAGTCTTCGGGAACCACAACTGCAACTGGTATCTACCGTAGCACAATGAAAACGGCCGGGCGCGAGAAGTAATTTCCCCGCGCCCGGCGCGCCATAAAACTCACGCAAACCCTCACACAAACACTCGGTGTGCATTGCGCAAAATTCTGTGCCGGAGGGCCGTGTCCGGGAATATTTGCGGCCCGCGACGGCCGGCGGCGCTCCCTTCGCCCGCCCTCCGGCGGTTCAGCCGCGCGTCAGCCGCAGCGTCACCAGCTCGAAGGGGCGCAGCGACAGCCGCACGCCCTCCTCGTCGCTCTCGGGCACCGGCACACCGGCCAGCGGCCGCTCCAGCAAGTCCGTCGCCACGACGGACGTGGCCGGGAAGCCGGTGGCCAGGCGGACCTTCGCCCGGCCGCCCGTGGACTCGTAGAGCCGTACGACGAGGTCGCCGCTCCCGTCGTCCGCCAGCTTGACGGCGCTCACCACGACCGCGTCGTTGTCGACGGCCACCAGCGGGGCCACCTCCCGGTCACCCGTCACCCGGCGCTCCGGCAGGTTGACGCCGAAGCCCTCGCGGACCGCGTCGCCGATCGCGGCGCCGGGGACGAGCGCGTGCCGGAAGCGGTGCACGCCCTGGTCGGTCTCCGGGTCGGGGAAGCGCGGGGCGCGCAGCAGCGAGACCCGGACGGTGGTGGTCGTGCCCGCGTCCGCGTCCCGCACGGTACGCGTCACGTCGTGGCCGTACGTCGAGTCGTTGACGAGCGCGACGCCCCAGCCCGGCTCCTCCAGGTGGACGAAGCGGTGGTTGCACGCCTCGAACTTGGCGGCCTCCCAGCTGGTGTTGGTGTGGGTGGCCCGGTAGAAGTGGCCGAACTGCGTCTCGGAGGCGTACCGCTCGGCGTGCACGTCCAGCGGGAACGCGGCCTTGAGGAACTTCTCCGTCTCGTGCCAGTCGACCTCGGTGTCGATGTCGAGCCGCTTGGCGCCCGGTTCCAGGGTGAGCAGCTGGGTCACCTTCGATTCGCCGAAGCTGCGGACGACCCGCACCCCGTCCGTCACCGGGGTCAGTTCGTCCAGGCCGGTCAGGTCGGTGACGGTGTTGCGGTAGAACGCGTCGACGTCCCAGGCGTCCCACATGTTCGGGAAGTCGGGGTGGATCTGGAGCAGGTTCGCGGCGGCACCCGGCGCCACGGTCTCGCGGCCGGCGGCGATGTCGTACGCGGAGACGACCAGGCCCCGGCCGTCGATCTCCACCCGGAGCAGGCCGTTGTCCAGCACGTAGCCGCCGCCCTCGCGCGGGGCGGGCGGGGTGGCGGCGGCCGTCGCGACGGCTGCCGCGCCTCCGGCGGCAACGCCGGAGCGGGTGTGCGGCGCGGCGTTGAAGACGAGGGCCCTGTCCCCCTCGGGGTCACCGGCCAGGGCGCGCTGCGCGGCGTCGATGACGCCGGTCAGCTCGGCGGCGACGGCCGCGTACGTCTTCTCCGCCTCGCGGTGCACCCAGGCGATCGAGGAGCCGGGCAGGATGTCGTGGAACTGGTGCAGCAGCACCGTCTTCCAGATCCGGTCGAACCGCTCGTACGGGTAGGAGAAGCCGGTGCGGACGGCGGCGGTGGCGGCCCACAGCTCGGCCTCGCGGAGCAGGTGCTCGCTGCGGCGGTTGCCCTGCTTGGTCTTGGCCTGGCTGGTCAGGGTCGCGCGGTGCAGCTCCAGGTAGAGCTCGCCGACCCAGACCGGGGCGTTGGGGTACTCCGCCTCGGCCTTGGTGAAGAAGTCGGTGGGGGTCTCCCACGTCACCGTCGCCGAGCCCTCCAGGCTCCGCATCCGGGCCGCCTTGGCGATCATCTCGCGGGTGGTGCCGCCGCCCCCGTCGCCCCAGCCGGTCGGGGCCAGCGAGTGCTGGGCGACGCCCTTGTCCTTGAAGTTCGTCGCCGCGTGGGCGATCTCGCTGCCCTTCATCGAGCAGTTGTACGTGTCGACGGGCGGGAAGTGCGTGAAGATCCGGGTGCCGTCGATGCCCTCCCACTGGAAGGTGTGGTGCGGGAACTTGTTGGTCTGGCTCCAGGAGATCTTCTGCGTGAGCAGCCACTTGGAGCCGGCCGCCTTGATGATCTGCGGCAGCCCGGCCGCGAACCCGAAGGTGTCGGGCAGCCACGCCTCGTCGTTCTCGATGCCGAACTCGTCCAGGAAGAACCGCTTGCCGTGCACGAACTGGCGGGCCATCGCCTCGGAGCCCGGCATGTTGGTGTCGGACTCGACCCACATGCCGCCGGACGGGACGAACCGGCCGTCCGCGACGGCCGCCTTGACCTTGGCGTAGACCTCGGGGCGGTGCTCCTTGATCCAGGCGAACTGCTGCGCCTGCGACATCGCGAAGACGAAGTCCGGCTCGTCCTCCAGGAGCGCGGTCATGTTGGACGTCGTACGGGCGACCTTGCGGACCGTCTCGCGCAGCGGCCACAGCCAGGCGGAGTCGATGTGCGCGTGGCCGACGGCGCTGATGCGGTGCGCGGAGGGCACGGCGGGCGTCGCGAGGACCCCGGCCAGCTCCTCGCGCGCGGCGGCGGCCGTGCCGCCCACGTCCTGGAGGTCGACCGCGTCCAGCGCCCGGCCGACCGCGCGCAGGATGTCCCAGCGGCGGGCGCCCTCCACGGGCAGCTCCCCCATCAGCTCGCCCAGCACCTCCAGGTCCTGGACGAGGTTCCACACGTCCTCGTCGAAGACGGCGAGGTCCATCCGGGCCAGGGTGTACTGCGGCTCGCTGCCGGCCGTCTCCTTGTCGCCCAGCCGGGTCGGCAGGAAGGGGTGGTAGTCGAGGATCACCGGGTTGGAGGCGGCCTCGATGTGCAGCAGCACCTCCTCGCCGCCCGCGACCGGGGCGCCCACCCGCACCCACTGGTTGCGCGGGTTGAGGCCCTTCACCGGGGTGCCGTCGGGGCGGTAGACGAGGCCCTCGCACTGGAAGCCCGGCATGTTCTCGTCGAAGCCGAGGTCGAGCAGCGCCTCGACGGTCCGGCCCGCCCAGTCCTCCGGCACCGTGCCGGAGACCTTGAACCAGGAGGTGCCCCACGGAGCGCCCCACCGGTCGCCGACCGCGATCTTCTCGGTGGGCCCGGCGAGGCCCTCGGCGACCGGGACGGGCTCACCCGGCGCGTTCCAGACGGCGACGTCCAGCGGGACGGACTGCGGGTATACGGCCGGCCGGATGCGCTCGTCCAGGACGCGCTTGAGTCGGGCCTCGACCAGGCTGCGGTCGTCGTGCATGAGGGTGGCTCCGTTGTGAGTGGGTCGGGTGGGGGGTGGTTACCAGCGGTGCGCGGCGTTGGCGGCGCCGGAGGTCGTGTACAGCTCGCCGACGGCCCTGACCTGGAAACGGGCGGTCTTCTCGCCCGGTTCCCGGCGCAGTCCCGGGACGAAGAACGCGGTGCCCGCGGTGGCACCGAGGAAGCGCCGGGTGCCGTCGGGCAGGACGCGGTGCAGCTCGTAGTGGCGCGGGGTGCCGGGTGCCCGGTGCCAGTTCAGGCGCAGGTCGGTGCCGTCGGTACCGGCGGACGCCGCGGTGATCCGCAGCCCGGCCGGCGCGGCGGGGGTCTCGGCCCGGTCCCGTACGGCCAGGGCGCCGAGGCGCCAGCGCACCGGGCCGGACGCCGTGAGCCGCACCCCGAGCGCGTGGGCGGTCCCGGAGAGCGGGTTCAGCCGGAGGGTGGCGGTGCTCCAGCCCGTGCCGCCCGCCCGCAGCTCCCCCGCCGGGACGAAGGTGTACGGGACGGGGTCGCCCGGCCGCTCCGGCTCGCGCAGGGCCACGGCCAGCTCGACGGTGACCGGTCCCGAGCCCGGGTCGGTGCGGTGCGTCAGCTCGACCACGGTGCGCCGGGTCAGCGGCAGCCGCGTGGCGTACAGCTCGACGGTCACCGGGGCGCCCGGCTCCCCGTCCACCAGGAGGCTGCTGCCACCGTGCCAGGCGTCGTCGAAGTCGAAGCCTACGGACGGGCGGCGGCCCTCGGTGCGCACGACCCAGCGGCGGCCCGGCAGCCGGTCCTGGACCCCGAGGTGGTTCCACTCCGCGTCGGAGGTCACCCGGCCGTTCTCGTACCAGCGCAGCCCGTGGCCGGTGTTGAAGGCGGTGGCGAACGGCAGCCCGGCCACGGTCGAGCGGTCGGCCACCGCCGTGGCGGGGGCGCGCCAGCTGTCCGTACGGTCCGGCCGGGCCGGGTCCAGCGACTGCCCGGTCCAGAACCGCTGGTCGGCGGCGTGGAACCGGTCCGGGGTGCGGGCGTCGTCGGCCAGCCGGCTGTGGGTCCACTCCGGGCGGTAGAAGCCGTAGCCGACGGTGTGCGGGCGGTCGGCCGGGATGATCGCGTCCCAGTCGACGGGCGCGTTCCAGCCGTTGGACTCGACGTCGACGCCGGCCCACAGGTCGTAGCGGCTGCGGCCGGCGGCCTCGGCGGTCCTCGCGGAGGCGGCGAGCGTCTCCGGCGTCCAGCGGAAGTCCACGAACATCGAGTCCGCTTCCCGGAACAGGGCCGTGTTCTCGTCGTTCAGCGCGCCCTGCCAGCCGACCTCGCCGCGCACGGTCATCGCGTCGTACCAGGTGATGCGCAGCCCCGCCCGGTCGCTGCGGGCCCGCAGGTCGGTGACGAAGGCGAGCATCTCGGCGCCGAGCGCGGCGTCCCCGCCCTCGGTCTCCGCGTTGATGAACCAGCCGTCGAAGCCGTGCGCGACGGCCGCCTCCACCAGCTTCGCGGCCAGCGGGAAGCGCCCGGCCGCGTCCCGCTGCACGAGGTCGCGGGTCCACCGCAGGTCGCCGCCGTGGTGCACGGGCGGCAGGAACACCGTGCCGAGGACGGGGACGCCGTTGCGGTGCGCCGCGTCCACGACGGGGGCGTTCGGCGCCAGGATCAGGCCCTCGCCCGCCGAGCCGCCCCAGAAGACCAGTTCGTCGATGTACGCCCAGTGGTTCAGGGCGTAGTAGTCGGCGGTGGCGGAGCCCTGGGAGGGGTTGCCCGCGGTGTTCCCGAAGGCCACCAGGGAGGTGATCCGCGCCTGGTCGGTCCGGGCCGTGGTGTTCGCCGGGACCGGGGTGAAGCGGTCGGCGAGCGGCACGGACGCGGTGTTGAACGGCAGGTCGGGGTCGCTGCCGGGGTGCCATGCCTTCAGGCTGCGCCAGGTGATGCCGTCGCCGGGGGTGCCGTCGGGCAGCGAGTCGGGGAACCAGTACGAGGCGTACGGCTGCCGGGCGCCCTGTGCCGAGGGGGCGGTGCGGGTGGCGGCCCCGGCGGTCCCGGCGAGGCCGGGCGTCAGGAGGGCGGCGGCCGTTCCGGCTCCGGCGAGGACCACGGTGCGGCGGCCGGGGGCGGCCGGGCGCGGCCGGGGCGCGGGCGAGGACTGGGACATGGCGTGCTCCGTATCAGGCGGGATGTGATTCCGGTGCGGTGCGGGGTGGTTCGTGCGTGGGGGTCAGCGGACCTCGTCGGGCGTGACGACCTCGGTGATGCCCCGGGCGGCGAGGTGGCCCGGGTCGAGTGCCTTGCCCGCGAGGACGGTGGTGGGGCGTACGCCGTCCGCGGTGAGCCGGGCGAACGCCTCGAAGACGGCGCCGCCGGGGGCGCAGACGGAGCGGCGGGGCGCGGTCGCCTCGTCCCCGGTGTCGACCACGAGGGCCGTGGTCCGGGGCGCGGGTTTCCGGGTCCTGGCGCGCTGCTCCCGCACGATCCGGGCGATGGCGCGGCCGGCCGGCTTGACCCGGCGGTCGTTGGTGAGCAGCCCGAGGCTGTACTCCAGTTCGGGGAAGTCGGCCAGCGAGCGGGACACGTCGTGGGAGCACCACCAGGTGACGCCCCACACGTCCTCGCAGTCCAGGGCGTTGGCCACGGTCGCCTCGGTGAAGGCGGCGGCGTGCTCGGCGGGGATGAGCGGGGCGGGCGCGCCGACCTCCTGGAGCCACACCGGCCGGTGCGGGTCGAGGGCCCAGGCCTTGGAGAGTTCGATCAGGTAGGCGGCGTGGTGCTCGGTGGCGGTGCCGGTGCGGCCGTGGCGCTGGGCGGTGCCGTTGAAGACCCAGGAGTGCACGGCGGTGACGGCGCCCTCGCGCGCTGCGTGCGCCGGGGTGAAGGCGTGGTCGTCCTGGTACCAGGCGGCGTCGTACTCGGCGTGCAGGTGGAGCTTGCCGGGCGCCCCCTCCTCGCAGGCGTCGAGCATCCGGGTCAGCCAGGCCCCGGCCTGCTCGGGCGTGATGCGGTCCGGATCGGGGTGCGGGTCGCCGGAGAACTGGTTGATCTCGTTGCCGAGGGTCATCCCGATGAAGTGCGGCCGGTCGGCGAGGGCGGCGGCCAGGGTGCGCAGGTACTCGGCCTGGCCGGAGAGCACGTCCGGGTCGGTGAAGAGGTTGCGCCGGTGCCAGGTGCCGGTCCAGGCGGGCAGGAAGTCGAAGCTCGACAGGTGCCCCTGGAGCCCGTCCACGCAGGTGTCGAGGCCGCGTTCGGCGGCGGCGTCGGCGAGCTGGACGAGCTGTTCGACGGCGCGCGGGCGGATCAGGGTGCGGTTGGGCTGGAAGAGCGGCCAGAGCGGGAAGACCCGGATGTGGTCGAGGCCGAGCCCGGCGATCGAGTCCAGGTCGGCGCGTACGGCGTCGAGGTCGAAGTCCAGCCAGTGGTGGAACCAGCCCTGGCTGGGCGTGTAGTTGGCGCCGAAACGCAAGGGGGAGGTGCTCATACGGAACAGGGGTCCTGGTTCTGTGGTGCGGGGGTGGGGCGGTGGGGGTCAGCCCTTGACGGCGCCTTCGCCGACGCCCCGGAAGAAGAAGCGCTGGAGCCCGGCGAAGAGGACGATGAGCGGGAGCACGGCGATGATCGTGCCGGCCGCGACGAGCCGCTCGTCGTTGGCGAAGGTTCCGTGCAGGTAGTTCAGGCCGATGGTCAGGGTGAAGTTGTCCGGGTCGCTGAGGACGATCAGCGGCCACAGGAAGTCGTCCCAGGAGCCCATGAACGCGAAGATCGCGACGACGGCGAGGGTGCCCTTGACCGAGGGCAGCGCGATCCGCAGGAAGCGCTGCCAGACGTTGGCGCCGTCCACGAAGGCCGCCTCCTCGATCTCCACGGGGAGGTTGAGGAACGCGTTGCGCATCAGCAGGACGTTCATCGCGCCGACCGAGCCCGGCAGCAGCACGCCGAGCAGGGTGTTGTTCAGACCGAGGTCCCGCATGGTGGTGAACTGGGCGATGATGATGCCCTCCACGGGCACCAGCATGGCGAGGATGAACGCCAGCGTCGCGGCCCTGCGCCCCCGGTAGCGGAGCCTCGCCAGGGCGTACCCGGCGAGCGCCGAGCCGACGCAGTTGGTCACCACGTTGGCGGAGGCGACCTTGAGGGAGTTCAGCGCGTAGTCCCAGACGGGGATCGTGTCGGCGACCCGGCTGTAGTTGTCCAGGGTCGGGTCGCTGGGGAGGAACTTCGGCGGCGAGCTGAAGATGTCCTCGTTCGGGCCCTTCAGCGAGGTCGACAGCTGCCACAGGAACGGCCCGACGGTCAGCGCCAGGACGGCGAGCAGCAGCACGTAGCGCAGGACGAGCTGCCAGGGCGGGACGCGCCGGCCGTCGGCGTCGGTGGTCTTCAGGAAGCTCACGCGTCCTCCTTGCGGTCGGCGCGCAGCACCAGGAGCATCAGGCCGACGGTGACGACGAAGATGACGACCGAGATGGCGGAGGCGTAGCCGACCCGCCCGCTCAGTCCGGTGCCGACCCGCTGGACGAGCATCACCAGGGTGGTGTCCTCGCCCGCCGGTCCGCCGGAGGGTCCGGCCATCAGGTAGACCTCGGAGAACACCTTGAAGGCGGAGACCGAGGAGAGGGCCGCGACCAGGACCATCGTGGAGCGGATGGCGGGCACGGTGACCGTGAAGAAGCGGCGTACGACTCCGGCGCCGTCCACGGAAGCGGCCTCGTGCAGTTCCTTGGGCACGTTCGCGAGGGCGGCCAGGTAGATGATCATGTAGTAGCCGAGGCCCTTCCAGACCGTGACCGTCATCGCGCTGCCCAGCAGCAGCCACTGGTCGCTCAGGAAGCCGACCTTGCCGATGCCGACGGCCTCCAGGACCGCGTTGATCAGCCCCCGGTCGTCCAGCATCCAGACCCAGATCAGGCCGACGACCACGATGGAGGCGACGACCGGGGTGTAGAAGGCCGAGCGGAAGAACGTGATGCCGGGGATGTGCCGCTGGACGAGCATCGCGAGCAGCAGCGGCAGGATCACGAGCGCGGGGACGACGCCGAGCACGTACAGGACGTTGTTGCGCAGGCCGGTCCAGAACATCTCGTCGTGCAGCAGCTCACGGAAGTTCGCCAGGCCGACGTACGAGCCCGGGACCAGGGTGCGCCGGTCGGTGAAGGAGTTGACCAGCGTGCTGAAGAACGGGAAGAGGCTGAAGGCGCCGACCACGATCAGGCCGGGTGCGGCGAACAGCCAGGGGCTGAGGGGCAGATGGCGCCTGATCCGGGCGCCGGGCCGGCTCCCGGAGCGGGTGCTCCGGGAGGCCGTGCCGGTGGGGGCGGGGGAGTTCACGAGGGGGCTCAGCTCTGCTGCAACAGCCGGTCACAGGCCTTGACAGCGTTGTCAAGAGCTTCCTTGGGACTCTGCTTTCCTTGCAGGGCCTTGGCGATCTGGTTGCGCAGCTCGGTCTTCATCTGCTCGCTGAACAGCACCGGTGTGTAGTTGACGGCCGTCTTCAGGGACTTGGCGGCGGCGACCCGGACGCGGGTCTCGTCCGTGCCGTCCTCCTTGGTGAAGTACGGGTCGTCGAGCGAGCCCTCGGTGCTCGGGAAGATGGCGACCTGCTTGGCGAACTCCATCTGCCGGGTCGCGTCGGTCACGTAGTGGGCGAAGGCCACGGCGGCGGGCTTGCGCTTGGTCTGCGCGTTCACCATGACGCCCATGACGTACATGTTGGCCTTGCCGGTGCTGCTGACCTGGTCGGTGATGCCGATGTTCTTGTAGAGGCTCGGAGCCTGCTTCTTGAAGTTGGCGAGGTCCAGCGCGCTGCCCGGGTTCATCGCCACCGACTCGGTGAGGAACTTGTGGCCCGAGGACTCGGGGGTCGCGGTCAGCGCCTGCGGGTCGAGCGCCTTGGCGTCGTACAGCTCCTTGTAGTGAGTGAGGAGTTCGATGCCCTTGGCGTCGTTGAAGGCGAAGCCGGTGCCCTCCTCGTTCATGAGCTGCCCGCCGTAGCGGCCGAAGTCCTCGATGGTGGGGACGTTGGCGAGGGTGGCGACCTTGCCGTGGCTCTTCTCGGCGAGCTTCAGTCCGGCGGCGAAGACCTCGTCGTACGTGGCCGGCGGCTGCCGCGGGTCGAGCCCGGCGTCCTCGAAGAGGCGCTTGTTGTAGAACATCGGGCCGGTGTTGAGGTACCAGGGGAAGGCGTACGTGCCGTCCGTGCCCGGTATCTGGTGGCTCTTCCAGGCGCCGTCCAGGTACTCCTTGCGGTACTGCGGCGCCGCCTTGTCCAGGTCGAGCGCGATGCCCGCCTTGGCCAGCGGGGCCACCAGGTCGGGCGAGACGTTGACGACGTCGGGCAGGGTGCCGCCGGCCGCGTCCGCGCTGATCTTGTCCGCGTAGCCCTCACCGGGACGGTCGACCCACTTGACCTCGGTGTCCGGGTACTTCTTCTCGAAGTCCGCGATCACCCCGTTGAAGTAGTCCTTGAAGTTCGCCTGGAGGTTCCAGGTCTGGAAGGTGATCTTCCCTTCGACCTTGCCGGAGGCGTCGGACGAGTCCGCGCCGGACCCACCGCCGCACGCGCTCAACGGCAGGACGGTGGCGAGGACGGCGGCAGTGGCGACTGCCCTGCGGGAGATGCGCACGGTGAACGGCTCCTTTGCTCGGACCAGGCGTGCGGACGCTGCCCGGGGCCCTGACCCGGCGGGCCGCGTTCGCCCGACAGACCCTGCAATGCACGTGGACCCAAAGTCAATACATTCACCGGAACGTAATCTTTAGTTATGGCATACATGCAGGTCAGAGCCGCACGGCAGACTATTGACGGCTGCTTACTAATGCGCTTTAGATGGGGATTGCTCAAGCGCTTTAGTTGTGCGGGTCGCCTCACTCGACCAAAGAGCTGGGGACGCCTTACGATGCCCCGGGGGCGAGCGGACCCGACGATCAGTCAGCACCACGGGGAACGCAGGAAATGAGGCACCGGTGGCACCGAAGCGGCCGACCATGAAGGACATAGCCCAGCGCGCCGGGGTCTCCGAGAGCGCGGTCTCCTTCGCGCTCAACGACCGGCCGGGCGTCTCGGAGGTCACCCGCGCCCGGGTGCGGCGCGTCGCCGAACAGCTGGGCTGGCATCCGAGCACCGCCGCCCGCGCCCTGTCCGGCGAGGGCTCGGCCACCGTCGGCCTCGTCGTGGCCCGGCCGGCCGCGAACCTGGGCGTGGACTCCTTCTTCCTCCAGCTGATCTCCGGCATCCAGGAGGTCCTGGCGGAGCGTCGACTCGGGCTGCTCTTCCAGGTGGTGGACGACGTGGCCGCCGAGTGCGAGGTCTACCGCCGCTGGTGGGCCGAGCACCGGGTCGACGGCGTGCTCGTCGTCGACCCGCGCACCGACGACCCCCGCGTCGCCCTCCTGGACGAACTGAGCCTGCCCGGCGTCGTCATCGGCGCCCTGCCCGGTACCGACACCGGACCCCACCCGGGCCTCTCGCAGGTCCGCGCCGACGACGCGGGCGCGATGGCCGCCGTCGTGGGCCGGCTGCACGAGCTGGGGCACCGCCGCATCGTCCACATCGCAGGACTGCCCTCGCTCGCGCACACCGACCGCCGCATCCGCTCCCTGCGCGTGGAGGCCGACCGGCGCGGCCTGACCGGGGCCCACTCGGTGACCACGGACTACTCGGACACCGAGGGCGCCGCGGTGACCCGCCGGGTCCTGGAGCGGGACGACCCGCCGACCGCGCTGATCTACGACAACGACGTGATGGCGGCGGCCGGGGTGGCCGTGGCGGCGGGCCTGGACGTCCAGGTGCCCGGCGGCCTGTCGGTGGTCTCGTGGGAGGACTCCGCGCTGTGCCGGCTGACCGCCCCGTGGCTGACCGCGCTCTCCCGGGACACGGTGGCGTTCGGCCGGCTCGCGGCGCGGGAGCTGACGGCACTGCTCGACGGCGGCCCGGCCCGCACCGTGCGGGTGCCGCTGCCCCGGCTCATCGAACGGGGCAGCACCGCGGCGCCGCGCGAGGGCTCGGACACCCGCTGACCGGAGCGCCCGACGGGCGGGGCGGGCGGCTGCCGGAAACCGGCAACGGGCGGCGCACCGGCGCCGATGACCACAAGGACACTGACCGGCCGGTCAGTTGATGACTTCCGTCGGCAGGGTCCATAATGCACGGGTAGCCCTTCACGCATCCCCCGTCGTGAAGGGCTACACCCCTGTGCGCTCCCTCCGGCAGCGCGCGGGCCGCCCCGCCCGCGACCCGCCGGAGTCTTCACGGGCAAGGGACTCCCCTCGTGGCCCCCTGCCCGTGTTTTTTTGAGTTAACAGTGACTTAGAGTGTTTGCGCAAGCCCGCTCCGGGCACTGGATCGGAAAGCTCCCCCTCGCGCAACCCCGGGTGTCCCGCCCCCGGGTCGGGGTCCGGGGGTTGGTTACAGTACGAGCCCGTTGACCGAATCGAGCGCCGCCCGGGACCGGACAGGGGCCTGCGGCGGACGTGAACGTGGGGGCCGGATGGACAACGGCGAAGAGCGCGCGCCGGAGCTGCGGACGCTGCGCCAGAAGGTCGAGTACATGGTCGAGAAGACCTTCCCCGGCCGCAAGATCTCGGGCCGGGTCTTCGCCGACCTGGTCAAGGAGCGGGGCGGCTCCCTCTCCCACAGCTACTTCTCCAACATCCTGGCCGGCAAGGTCACCCAGCCGTCCGAGGAGATCCTCAAGGCGCTCGGTCTCGGATTCGGCGTGGACTGGCGCTTCTTCAAGGAGGAGTCCGAGGTCGTCGACGACGTCGTCGCCGGGCTCCAGTTCCTGGCCAAGCGGCGGACCGGCGAGATCAGCGGACTGGCCGGGCGCGGGCTCGACGAGGACGGACTCCCGCCGGAGCTGCTCCAGTTCGCCCTGGCCCTGCTCCGGGACGCCGAGGACCGCGGGCCGGCGGCCGGCGGCGGACAGCGGGGCTGACCCGTGTCCATGCGGAAGCTGCGCAGGGAGTGCGAGGAGGGCCTCGCGGAACTGCCGCTGCCCTCCCCGTTCTCCATACCCGGCCTGGTCGCCAACATGGAGGCGGCCCGCGGCCGCACCATCGTGCTGCACGAGATGCCCGACCGGCTGGCGCGTGTCAACGCCGCCTGCGGGCTGCGGCTGAAGACCGGCGGGACCAGCTTCGTGCTCTACCGCAGACGCCCCACCGAGTACCAGACCCAGCACGTCATCCTGCACGAGCTGTGCCACGAGTGGTTCGACCACGGCACCTCGCTCGACGCGGAACAGCTCCAGCGGCTGCTGCCCGTCTTCGACGCCTCCCTGATCTCCCGGGTCGTCGGCCCCGGCGGAACGCTGACCCCGGACGTCGTACAGGCACGCGCGCAGTACGACACCCACGACGAACGCATGGCCGAATTCGGCGCCTCACTCATCCCCCGGATGGCCCGCGACGTGACGAGCGATGACATGGTGGGGCGGCTCGCCAACTCGCTCTCGCGCCCGGTCGCGCACCGCCGCGGGGGCCTGTTCCGCCGTCCGTAGCACCCGTTGCGCCCGCCCCTGTTGCCCCCCACCCACGAGGACTTCCGCCGTGACCCCGCTCGACCTCGCCGGCTATCTGGTAGCCGGCCTGATGACAGCCGTCGCCCTGTGGCGCATGCCGGCCGCCCTGTGGGGCGACGAGGAGGACCGCAGGCGCCGGGCCCTGTGGGGCTGTTACGCGGGATTCGCCGTCGCGCTGTGGACCAAGACCCGGGTCGTGCGCATCGGGCTCAACGACAGCCCGGTCACCGATCTCGCCGTCCTCATCAAGCACTACACGGCGACCATCGCGATTCTGGCCATTCTCAGCTACATCGTGGCCATCTACGGCCAGTACGCGGACGAGGGGGCCGTCCCCCGGCACGTACGGTTCGCGCGGCTCATCCAGCAGGTGGCGGCCAAGGCGTCGGCCGCCACCCTCGTCCTGCTGACCGTGCTGTTCTTCACCGTGGTCGACCGCTCCGTCCCCTCGGACCGCTTCGTCGCCGACCACGCCGGGCAGTGGGGCGCGACGCTGTACATGAGCGTGTTCTACCTCTACCTCGGCGCGGCGTCCGCCGTCTGCGCCTACCAGTGGGCGCTGGCCACCGCGAGCGCGCGGGCGCGCCATCTGCGGGTGGGGCTCGGGATGATGACGTTCGCGATGTTCATCGGCGTCGGATACACCGTCAGCCGGACGCTGTTCCTCTGGGTCAGCGTCGTCGACAACCCGGGCGAGAGCTTCGCGCTGCGCTTCGACGAGGTCACCGAGGCCGCCCAGGTCGTCCTGTTCGCCTTCTTCGCGGTCGGCGCCTCCATCCCCGCTCTGAGCAACGTCCGCCGTCGCGCCAAGCTCTGGCGGGCTCAGGTGCGGCTGCACGGCCTCTGGTTCGAGCTGATGACCGCCTTCCCCGACCAGCCCTTCGAGCCGCCGGCGCCGCTGGCGCGCGAGCTGACCCGCTTCGACACCCCGGCCGATCTGCGCGTCGACCGCTGGGCCGCGGACATCGCGGACGCGGTGGAGAAGCTGCGCCACTACGTGCCCGACGCGCTGTTCCCCGCCGCGGAGGCCGCCGCCGGGGCCGGTGGCCGGGAGCAGGCCGGTCCGCTCACCGACGCCTACTGGATCAAGGCGGCCCTCATCGCCCGCGACGCCGGGGCACCGGCGGGCGAGGCGGCGGCCGTCGGCACCCAGCACGCCACCGACCAGGACGACGAGGTCGCCTGGCTGGTCCGGGTCGCGGCGGCGTACCGCACGGTGACCCCGGAACGGGCCCGTCGGATCCTGGAATCCGCTTCCGCGGCGAGCAAGGAGCAGCCGGCATGAGCACCACCGACACCACGGGCACCGCACCGGACGCCGTGCCCGACCACCGCGTGGCGCGCACGGTGACCGACGTCCTCCAGCCGCGCAACCTGCTGCTCGTCGGCATGCTCTCCATCGGCCTCGCGGCGGCCGGGCACTGGACCGGGCTGCTCTGGGGTCTCCTGGGCGCCCTCTGCGCCGGGATCGTGCCCGCCGGGTACATCGAGTGGGAGCGCGGGCGCGGCACCTGGGGCGACCGCCATGTGGTCGACCGCACCAAGCGGGCGCCGATCTTCTTCGTCATCCTCGGTTCCATCGGCGCCGGTTCGGCGGTCATGGTGCTGGGCGGGGCGCCCGCCGGCATCCTGGCCGCGATGCTCGCGCTGTGGGCGATGACGGTCGTGCTGCTGGCGGTCAACACGGTGTGGAAGATCTCCGTGGACGCCTCCGTGGCCTCGGCCGTCGTCGCCCTGCTCGCCGCCGTCCACTCGCCGTGGTGGCTGTCCGGTTATGTGATGACGGCCGCTGTGGCCTGGTCGCGGGTGGCGCTCGGCTACCACACGGTCGGCCAGGTGACGGCCGGGACGGCGCTCGGGGCGACGACGGCGTGCGCGTTCCTGTTCGTATGAGCGGGGCCGCGGGTCGTTGAACGGACCCGGCGGGCAGTCCAAGGTGGGGGCGTGCCGAACTTCGAGATCACCACAGCGAGCGCGGACGACCTCCGGATGATGGCGGACTGGGCCCACGCCGAGAACTGGAACCCGGGCCTGACCGACGCTCCGGCGTTCTTCGCCGCCGACCCGTGCGGCTTCCTGATCGGCAGGCTCGACGGCACGCCCGTCTCCTGCGTCTCGGTGGTCCGCTACGACCCCGGATTCGGCTTCCTCGGCTTCTACCTGACCCGCCCTCAGCTGCGCGGCCAGGGCTACGGGAGCCGGCTGTGGGCCGCCGGTACGGCACGGCTCGCGGGGCGCAACACGGGGCTCGACGGGGTGGTGAAGCAGCAGCCGAACTACCGGAAGTCCGGCTTCCGTCCGGCCTGGACGAACCTGCGCCACGAGGGCCTGGCCCCGCTGGACGTGGCACCGCCGCCGGGCGTCACCCTCGTGGACGTGCGGACGCTGCCGTTCGGCCAGGTGTCCGCGTACGACCGCCGCTTCTTCCCGGCCGGGCGCGACGGCTTCCTGGCCGCCTGGACGACCACCCCGGGACGCACCGCGTACGCCGCGCTGTACGAGGGCGAGGTACGGGGCCTCGGGGTGCTGCGCGCCGGCCGTACGTCCTCGCGCGTGGGACCGCTGTACGCGGCCACGCCGGGCATCGCCGAAGCCCTGGTGAGCGCGCTCGCGGCCACCGACCCGGCCACCCCGGTCGCCGTGGACGTGCCCGACGCCAACCCGGCGGCGCTGCGGCTGGCCGAACGCCTCGGGCTCGCCCCGACGTTCGAGACGGCCCGCATGTACACGGGCCCGGTCCCGGACATCGACCTCCCCGGTCTGTACGGCATCACCAGCCTCGAACTGGGGTGAGGCATCAGACCGGCTCGACCCGGGTCCGCGAGGCCATCACCGCGATGTCGTCCTCGGCGCCCGGACCGAAGCGTTCGAGCACCCGGTCCAGCAGCGTCTCCAGATCGCCGTCCTCCGGCAGGGTCAGTTCCCTGAGCCTGGCGACGCACGCGTCGATGTCCTCGTCGCGCCGCTCCACCAGCCCGTCGGTGTACATGAACAGCACCGTCCCGGGCCCGCACTCCATCTTGGTCGACCGGTAGCCGCCGAACCCGGTGCCGAGCGGCGGGCCCGCCGGTACGTCGCAGATCCGGGTGCCGGCCGCGCCCGGGTCGATGAAGACCGGCGGCAGGTGGCCCGCGCTGGCCACCTCGCACATCTCGCCGTCCCGGTCCACCACGGCGAGCAGGCAGGTCGCCGCCCGGTCGATCCCGGAGCGCTCCACCATCCGGTCCAGCTGCTGGAGGATGCGGTGCGGGGGCAGCTCCTCGTCGGCCAGGAGCCGCAGCAGCGAGCGGTAGTGGCTCATCGCGACGGCCGCCTCGACGCCGTGGCCCATGACGTCGCCCATGGCCTTGAGGTGCCGCCCGTCCGGCAGCGGGATGACGTCGAACCAGTCGCCGCCCACCAGGACGCTGCGGTCGGCCGGCAGATAGCGGGTGGCGACCTCGATGTGCGGGTGGGGCGGCCGGGGCTCGGAGAGCAGGGAGCGCTGGAGCTCCAGGGCGATGGTGTGCTCGTGGGTGAAGCGGCGCGCGTGGTCGAGGTGGACGGCGGCCCGCCCGGCGAGTTCCCGGGCCACCACCACGTCGTCGTCCGAGAAGACGGGCGAGCCGCCGCCCCTCATCAGGCCGAGGATCCCGATCGGGGCGCCGCGCACGGAGACGGGCACCACGACGGCCGAGTGCAGCCCGAGGTCCCGGTAGGCATCGGCCCACTCGGGGCTGGGGGCGGAGCGGTTCAGCTGCTCGTCGTCGGTGAGGTTCTCGACGATGGGCAGGTCGGTGGCCAGACAGCGCGGTACGGCGGCGTCCTCCTGGTGGTCGACGTAGTCACCGGCCACCCCGAACCGTTCGGCACCCGGGCTCAGCCCCCGCACGGCCGACATCGCCGCGCGCCGCAGCCGGACCACGCCGGGCGGGGCCGGGCGCACCGGCGGGGCGACGTCCCTGGGGAAGACCTCCACGATGGCGACGTCGGCGATCCCGGGGACGACGAGGTCGGCCAGCTCGGCGCAGGTGGTGTCCATGTCGAGCGTGGTGCCGATGCGGGTGTTGGCGCTGTCCAGGAGGCTCAGGTGGCGCTGGGCCTGGGCGAGCCGGCGCTGTTCGTCGTCGGAGGCCACGACCTCCAGCACGATCCCGACGACGCCGACGACCCGCTCCCCCATCTCCAGACGGTGGTAGGCCCCGTGCCAGTAGCAGCGGGCGGTGCCGGACGCGGCGGGGAGCCGGCCGCTGGAGGTGATCTCGCGGGCCCGCCCGTCGGCGAGCACGGCGCGCATCAGGTCCTCGCGGGCGTCGATGTCCGGCATGACCTCGCTGGGGCGGCGGCCCAGGTGGGCGGCGGGCGGGAGGCCGTTGTGGCGGACGAGCGCCGGGTTGACGTACATGTAGCGCAGCTCGGTGTCGAACACGGCCACGCCCGCCGTCGTGCCGTCGAGCACGGCGGCGAGCGCCGTGACGTCGATCGACGGCGGATGGTCGGCGTGGACCGGCAAGGCGTACCTCCTGGGGCAGGGCGCGGGCCGCCACACTGCCCGGCCCTTCATCCTCGAACGCCCGGCCCGCTCCCGCATCCGCAGCACCGCCGACCGGTGTCACCCGGGCCGTGTCCGCGAAGTCCCGCCCGGTCCGCGGGCGCACGCCGGGGCCTTCCGGACCCCCCTGAAGCAGCGGCGTCGCCCTCAGTGCAGCGGCATCGCTCCCCCGGTCTCCGGCTTCCCCCGGGGTACGAGCACCGCGGAGAGGGCCGCGCACCCGGCCGCCGCCACCGCGCAC
The DNA here is from genome assembly GCF_000373645.1 of Streptomyces sp. ATexAB-D23. Classification (GTDB taxonomy): domain Bacteria; phylum Actinomycetota; class Actinomycetes; order Streptomycetales; family Streptomycetaceae; genus Streptomyces; species Streptomyces castrisilvae. Next base: position 55,038 of record NZ_KB892024.1, read on the forward strand.
ACCAGGAAGGCGTCCCCGAATCCGGCCGACGTGCCCGGGGCGCCCTCGATCCCGGCCGCCGCCACCGTGGAGACGACCGCGACGCCGACCGAGCCGCCCACCTCGTGGAAGGTGTTGACCACGCCCGACGCGAGTCCCGCCTCCTCGTGGGCGACCATGCCGAGGGCGGTGGTGGTCGCGGTGACGAACACCGCGCCCAGCCCGAAGGCGGCCACCGCGAGACCCGGCATCAGCACCCCGTACACGCTGCTGTGCGCGCCGAGGCCGGCCAGCGGGGCGCAGGCGGCGGTGGCGATCACCATGCCGCCGACGGCGGTGGCCCGGCTGCCGGCCGTGGTGACGAGCCGCGAGCCCAGGTGCGCGCCGGCCCCGACGGCCACCGCGACCGGCAGGAAGACCAGGCCGGTCCGCATCGCCCCGAGACCGCGGGCGTGCTGGAGGTAGACCGAGCCGAGGAAGAAGAACGCGATCAGCAGCCCGGTGGCGACGAGCATCAGGAAGGCTCCGGCGAGCACCGGCCGACGGGTGAACATCCGCAGGTCCATCAGCGGTTTCCGGGCCGCCCGCTCGACGCCCGCGAACGCCGCGTACAGGGCCGCTGCGGCGGCGAGGGGCAGCAGGGTGCCGGTCCCGGCCCAGCCGCCGTCCCCGGCCTCGACCAGCCCGTAGATCAGCGCCCCGGTGCCGGCGGTCACGAGCACGGCGCCCGGCAGGTCGAGGCCGCCCGAGCGCTGCGGGGCGCGCGGGGGCACGACGGCGGGGAGCGCGGCCAGCAGGGCGAGGCCGACGGGCACGTTGACGTAGAAGATCCAGGCCCAGCCGGGGCCCCCGGTCAGCGCACCGCCCGCGAGGACGCCGACCGCCGATCCGGTGCCGCCGATCGCGGCCCACACCCCGAGCGCTCCGGCGCGCGCGGGGCCGTGGAACGACGTGGTGACGAGGGCCAGCGCGGCCGGGGACAGCAGGGCCGCGCCCACGCCCTGCGCGATACGGCCGCCGATCAGGACCGGGGCGCTGCCGGCCAGGCCGCAGGCCAGCGAGGCGGCGGTGAAGAGGGCCAGTCCGGCGAGCAGGGTGCGCCGGGCGCCCAGTGCGTCGGCGAGGCGCCCGCCGAGCAGCATCAGACCGCCGAAGCAGAGGGTGTACGCGGTGACCACCCAGGTCAGCGCGGTGCGGTCCAGGTGCAGGTCGGCGGCCATGTCGGGCAGCGCGACATTCACCACGGTGACGTCGAGGACCAGCATGAACTGGGCCGCGCACAGCAGCGCGAGCATCAGCCCCGAGCCGTTCCGGGTGGCCGCGTGCGGGTGGGCCGCGTGCGGGGACGATGAGGTGTCATGGGTCATGAACTGAACTGTACGGCCCAGTTCAGTTGAACTCAACAGTTCAGTTCAGGTCGCTGCTAGCATCGGCCCCATGGACGAAAGGCCACGCCCCAGCGGACCCCGCGCCGAGGCCAAGCGCCGGGCCATCGTGCGGGCGGCCCGCGCCGCGTTCCTCCGGGACGGGTTCGGCGTCGGCATGGACGTGATCGCCGCCGACGCGGGCGTCTCGAAGGTGACCGTCTACAACCACTTCGGCAGCAAGGAAGCGCTGTTCACCGCGGTCATCGCGGGCGCGCTGGACGAACCGCTCGGCGGCGCCTCCACCACCGCGCTGGCCGGCCTCGCCGACGCCCCCGACCTGCGCGCGGCCCTCACCGAAGCGGCCCGCACCTGGGTGGCCGCCGTCCGGGGCAACGCCGATGTGATCGCCCTGCGCAATCTCGTGGCCGCCGAGATGCACCGCTTCCCGGGGCTCGCGGACGCCTGGCGGGGCCACGGGCCCGAGGGCCACCACCCGGCGGTCGCCGACGCGCTGCGGGAGCTGGCCGGGCGGGGGCGGCTGGTGATCCCCGACCTGGAGACCGCGATCGTCCAGCTCTACGCGCTGCTGGTCTTCCCGCACCTGGTCTTCGGCTCGTACGGCACGACCCTGGACGACGACGCCACGGACCGGCTGGTCACCCACGGCGTCGACATGTTCCTCTGCTACTACGCCCCGCCCGCACCGCCCGCCGCGTAGGACCCCGGGGTGGTGCCGAAGGCGTGCCGGAACGACTGGATGAACGCGCTCGGCCCGCTGTAGCCGCAGGCGGCGGCCACCGCGGTGACCGAGCCGCCGGACGCCAGCAAGGTCAGCGCGTGGTGCAGCCGGAGCTGGGTGCGCCACTGCGGGAACGACATCCCGGTCTCCCCGCGGAACAGCCGGCTCAGGGTGCGCGCCGAGGCGCCGACGGCCGCCCCCAGCTCGGTGAGGGTCCGCCCGTCCGCCGGGTCCTCCTGGAGGATGCGGGCGATGTCCCGCAGCCGGGCGTCGGCCGGTGACGGCAGGCAGACCCCGAGCGGCTCGACCCGGCGCAGCTGATCGAGCGCGACCCGCTCCAGATTCCGCCGCCTGCGCTGGTCGCCGATCAGCTCCGTGTCGTCGGTCAGGCAGGCCACGACCTCCCTGAGCAGCGGGGTGACGGCCAGCACGGTCGGCCGGTCGAGCCGCAGCGGATTGTCCTCCGGGGCGAAGCTGAGCGCCCGCAGCTCGGTCGGCCCGTACGCCAGGTGGGCGTGGACCACACCGGCCGGAATCCACACCGCCCGGTGCGGCGGCACGGCCCACACCCCGAGCGGGGTGGCCACCTCCAGGACGCCGCGCGAGGGGCAGACGAGCTGGTGCTCCAGATGGTGATGGCTCTCGATGCGCTCCTGGTGGGAGAGCGGCACCCGGGCCGGGCCGTGCAGGGTGCGGCAGGTTGGCGACATAAGTAGGCAGGTTATCGCTAGCCCGCCGATGGGCCCGGCCGGAATCCTCGAAGGGATCTCAGCAAGGAGCCGCCCTCATGACCGGTCCAGCCGCCCGGCAGACCCCGCCCGCCGACAACCCGCCGGCCGCATCCGTATCCGAAACCGCATCCGACTTCCCGCCCGACTCCCCGTCCGCCTCCCCGTCCGCTTCTCCTTCCGGCTCCCCTCCCGGCTCCCCGTCCGCCCAGGGCCCCTCGGCCTGGCGCCGGATGCGTATGTGGGGCGCCGCGCACGCCGTGGACGACCTCTACCAGGGCCTGGTGCCCGCCTGTGTCCCGTACTTCGTGCTGGACCGGGGCTACAGCTATGTCGCCGCGTCCGGGCTCACCCTCGCCGCCGCCCTCGGCAGTTCGGTGCCGCAGCCCTTCATCGGCCTCGCGGTGGACCGTTACCGGCTGCCCCGGCTGGCCCCCGCCGGACTCGCCGTCGCGGGCATCGGACTCGGTCTGTCCGGGCTCGTCCAGCCGTACGCGGCCGTCTGGCTGCTGATCCTGCTGTCCGGGCTCGGCGTCGCGATGTTCCACCCGGCGGCGGGCAAGGCGGCCCGGGAGGCCGCCGGGGACAGCGCGTCCGCGATGAGCGTCTTCGCGGCGGGCGGCAGCGTCGGCTTCTTCCTGGCCCCGGTGCTCGCGACCCCGGCGCTGGTCACGATGGGGGTGGGCGCGACGGCCCTCTTCATCCCGCCGGCGGTCCTCATGGCGTTCGTGCTGCTCAGGCACCGCCCGGCGGCGGCCCCCACGCGCAAGGGCGCGCGGGCGGGACAGGACCGGTGGCGGCCGTTCCTCTTCCTCACCGGCATCGAAGTGGTGCGCTCCGTGGCGTTCTTCGGGGCCATCACCTTCATCGAGCTGTTCTGGATCCGCCATCTGCACTCCGGCCGGGGCATCGCGGGCGTGGCGCTCGCCTGCTTCCTCGTCGGCGGAGTGGCCGGCACACTGCTCGGCGGCCGGATCGCGGACCGCGTCGGCATGGTCCGTACGGTCCAGCTGGGCGGCGTCGCCGCCGTACCGGCCCTGATCGCGCTGCGGGTGACCCCCGGAACGCTGCTGCCGCTGCTGTTCGCGGTCCTGGCGGGCCTCGCGCTGAACATCCCGTTCGCCGTCCTGGTCAAGCTCGGCCAGGACTACCTGCCGGGGCGCCCCGGCACGGCGGCCGGTGTCACGCTCGGCCTGGCCGTCAGCATCGGCGGCCTGATCGCCCCGGCGCTCGGCGCGGCCGCCCAGGCGTACGGGCCGCAGGGCGTGTTCACGATCCTGTGCGCGATCCCCGTGCTCGCCCTGGTGCTCGGACTCTTCCTCACGGAACCGGAACCGCTGCCGGGCGACTGACCGTCCCCCCTGGCGAAGGCATGCTGTACGGACACGGGCGCCGGCAACCGCCGTAGCGCCCAGTACCGAAGGGCCACGCCATGGGATCGTCACCGCACATCGGCTCACGCGTACCGGAGTTCACCCTCGCCGGGGGCGTCCTCGCCGGGGACGCCTTCGAGCGGCGCGACTACGCGCTCGCCGACGCGCGCGGGCGGTCCCTGGTGCTCGCCTTCTATCCGGGCGACAACACGACCGTGTGCACCAAGCAGCTGTGCTCGTACTCCTCGGGCCTGGAGACCTTCGAGGCGCTGGACGCCGAGGTCTGGGGGATCAGCCCACAGGGTGTGGACAGCCACGAGTCCTTCGCCCGCGCCCACGGGCTGCGCATGCCGCTGCTGGCGGACCCGGGCCGGGAGACCGCCCGGCTGTTCGGGGTCGCCGCGCCCGGGATCGGCGTACGGCGTGCCGTCTTCCTGATCGACGCGGACGGGGTGCTGCGGTGGAAGCATGTGGCCCTTCTGGGGGCCACGTTCCAGTCGGCGGACACCCTGGCCGACCAATTGTCCGGCATCAAGACCAAGTAAAAGATTGCCGGGTTCCGGCAGTGTTTTCACGGGGGCGCGTATGGGATCATCCAGCCAGTTCGACGGAAATGTTCGGGGGATGCCGGAGCCGGGAGGGGTGATCACGTGACCTTGTTTCTCGGTCTCGGCATCGCGGGGGTCGTGCTGCTCGCACTGTCCCTGGTCTTCGACGGGATTCTCGAAGGGCTCTTCGGAGGCCTGCTGGAGGGTCTGTTCGGCGGGCTGGTCTCCCTTCCGGTGATCGCCGGATTCCTCTCGATGCTCGGCTTCGGCGGCGCCATCGTGCTCGGCACGACCGGCGCCGGCACGCTCGCCGCGACCGTGGCGGGCGTCCTGGCCGGGCTGGTCGCCGCAGTGCTGACCTGGAAGTTCAGCCGCGCGCTGATGCGGGACCAGACCGACGCGACCCCGCGCAACGAGGATCTCGTCGGCACGTCCGGCTCGGTGGTCACCGCCATCCCGGCCGACGGGTACGGCGAGGTCCTGCTGCGGCTCGGCGGGCAGCTGGTCAAGCTGTCCGCGAAGAGCCCGGTGCCGGTCGCACGCGGCGCCGAGGTCTGGGTCGAGGCGGCCCTCTCCAGCACCGCCGTCTCGGTCCGTCCGGTCGAACGCTGACCCGGTACGCCCGCCGTTCCATCACCGCACGCCATACAACTGCCCCCACCAGGAGGCAGAGGGGGACACCCTGATGAGTCCAGTAATGATCGCCGTCGTCGGAGTCGTCGTACTCCTGTTCCTGCTCGCCCTCGCCGTCATCACCCGTTACAAGGTGGCCGGCCCCAGCCAGGCGTTCATCATCACCGGCCGCCGCGGCAAGAAGTCGGTCGACCCGGTGACCGGCCGGGCCAGCATCGACAACAGCGGCCAGAAGGTCGTCGTCGGCGGCGGCGTCTTCGTCGTCCCGTTCGTCCAGCAGAAGTTCACCCTGGACCTGTCCAGCCGGCACATCCCGGTCGCGGTGCGCGGCGCCGTCACCCTGCGCGGCGTCAAGTCCAACCTCGAAGGCGTCGCGATCGTCAAGGTCGGCGGCAGCGAGGACGCCATCCGGGCCGCCGCCCAGCGCTTCCTGCGCCAGCAGGACGGCATCGTCGGCTTCACCCAGGAAGTGCTCTCCGGCGCGCTGCGCGCCATCGTCGGCCGGATGTCGGTCGAGGACATCATCCGCGACCGCGCCGCGTTCGCCGGCCAGGTGGCGGAGGAGGCCGAGGCGAGCCTGTCCGGCCAGGGCCTGATTCTGGACGCCTTCCAGATCCAGGACATCACCACCGAGGGCTCCTACCTGGAGGACCTCGGACGCCCGGAGGCCGCGCGCGCCAAGCAGGAGGCGGACATCGCCGAGGCGAACGCCCGCCGCGCCTCGGAGCAGGCCCGGCTGAAGGCCGCCGAGGAGATCGCCATCGCCGAGCGGACCTTCTATCTCAAGCAGGCCGAGATCAAGGCGGAGACCGAGGCGGCCGCCGCCCAGGCCGACGCCGCCGGTCCGCTCGCCGAGGCCGCGCGCCGGCAGGAGGTCCTGAGCGAACAGGAGAAGGTCGCCGAGCGCCAGGCCGCGCTGACCGACCGCGAGTTGGACACCAAGGTCCGCAAGCCCGCCGACGCCGCCCGCTACCAGGCCGAGCAGGAGGCCGAGGCCCGTCGTATCGCCCAGGTCAAGGAGGCCGAGGCGGAGGCCGAGCGCTCCCGGCTGACCGGTGAGGGTGAGAAGCTGCACCGTTCCGCGCTCGCCGAGGCCGTGCGCATCGAGGGTGAGGCGGAGGCCGCCGCCATCGCCGCCCGCGGTTCGGCCGAGGCCGAGGCCATGCAGAAGAAGGCCGACGCCTTCGCGCAGTACGGTGACGCGGCCGTCCTCCAGATGCTCGTCGAGGTGCTGCCGCAGGTCGTCGCCAAGGCGGCCGAGCCGATGAGCGCGATCGACAAGATGACCGTCATCTCGACGGACGGGGCGAGCCAGCTCTCCCGTACGGTCACGGACAACGTCGCCCAGGGCATGGAGCTGCTCAGCTCCACCACCGGGGTCGACCTCGCCGCCCTGCTGAAGAACCTCAAGGGCGCGGGCCCGAAGCCGGTGGCGGCCGAGGCCGCCGCCGGGACCGCCGAGGCGGCGGACGGAAAGATCGAGATCAGCGACTGATCCCCACACGGTGCCCCGGGTGCCCGGCTGGTCGTGCGACCGGCCGGGCACCCGCATGTGCGGGCCCAAAACCCTCGACCTGGGTGGCCGGAAATCGTTGCTCCCGGGCGGCCGATGGCTCCGGATAAGGTAATGCGGGTCTAAAGGCAACGCCAAGTGTTCCGCGCGTGCCGCGCGCCCCTCGGGAGGAAGCCATGGGAACCCACCGCACCACGCTGCCCGGAGTCGGCGTCCAGTACGACTACACGACCGAGTCGGGTCAGCACATCTCCGTCGTGGTCCACCACGACGGGCGCCGGTTCATCGGCTTCTACGACCAGGACGACCCTGATTCGTGCCGGCTCTCCGTACCCCTGACACCACAGGAGGCCACCGGGCTGGCCCACCTCATCGACTCCGCCCCGATCGACGCCGTACGGACCGATGGCATCGATCTGGTCACCGAGCACATCCCGCTCGGCAGCCGCTCGCCCTACGGCGGCCGACTGCTCGGCGACACCAAGGCGCGGACCCGGACCGGCGCCTCGATCGTGGCGGTGCTGCGCACCCACAGCGCGCATCCGTCACCCGGGCCGGACTTCCGGCTGGCCATCGGCGACACGCTCGTCGCCGTCGGAACACGCGAGGGCGTCGACACGCTCTCCGAGATCATTGCGGAGGGCTGACAGTGCACGACACGACCGCACTACTGGTGGAGCTGGGCTCCGTCATCCTGGGGCTCGGCATCATCGGACGGTTCGCCGGCCGGATAGGACTCTCGCCGATCCCCCTCTATCTGCTGGCCGGGCTGGCCTTCGGCAAAGGCGGGCTGCTGCCGCTCCAGGCCAGTGAGGAGTTCACCGCCGTCGGCGCCGAGATCGGCGTCATCCTGCTCCTGCTCCTGCTCGGACTCGAATACAGCGCGTCCGAACTCGTCACCAGCCTCAAGACGCAGTACCCGTCCGGCGCCGTGGACTTCGTGCTCAACGCGACCCCCGGCGCCGTCGCGGCGCTGCTGCTCGGCTGGGGCCCGGTCGGGGCCGTCGCCCTCGCCGGCGTCACCTGGATCTCGTCGTCCGGTGTGATCGCCAAAGTCCTCGCGGACCTCGGACGCCTCGGCAACCGCGAAACCCCCGTCATCCTCGGGGTGCTGGTCATCGAGGACCTGTCGATGGCCGTCTACCTGCCGCTGCTCACCGCGATGCTCGCGGGCGTCGGCCTCGCCGGCGGCAGCATCGCGCTGGTGATCGCGCTCGGCACGGTCGGTCTGGTGCTCTACCTCGCGCTGCGGCACGGCCGGCTGATCAGCCGCGCGGTCTCCTCCGACAATCCGGAGATGCTGCTGCTCGTGGTGCTCGGGCTGACCGTTCTGGTCGCCGGGGTGGCCCAGCAGCTCCAGGTGTCGGCCGCCGTCGGCGCGTTCCTCGTCGGCATCGCGCTCTCGGGTGAGGTCGCGGAGGGCGCGCGCAAGCTGCTGTCCCCGCTGCGGGACCTGTTCGCCGCCGTCTTCTTCGTGTTCTTCGGGCTCTCGACCATTCCCTCCGACATCCCGCCGGTCCTGCTGCCGGCCGCGCTGCTGGCCGTCGTCACCGTCTTCACCAAGATCGGCACCGGCTGGTACGCGGCCCGGCGGGCCGGTGTGGGCGCGCGTGGCCGCTGGCGGGCGGGCGGCACGCTCGTGGCGCGCGGTGAGTTCTCCATCGTCATCGCCGGTCTCGCCGTGGCGACGGAGCCCCGGATCGGGCCCCTCGCCACCGCGTACGTCATGATCCTGGTCATCATCGGCCCGCTCACCGCCCGCTGGACGCAGCCGGTCGTCGCGCTCATCCAGAAGTGGCGCGGCAAGGAGGAGGCACCGGCCATCGGGAGCGGCGCCTCGATCCCCGCGGCGCGTACGCCCGCGCAGGAGGAAGTCTCGGCCTCCTCGGAGTGACGGGCCCACCGGAGCGACGGCGGGGCCCCTCAGCGCCTTCCGCCTCGGGGTGAGGACTGCCGCCGCGTGACGACCATCTCTGAGCAATCGTTTCTTCGGATGGGTCTGCCGCCGTGCTCCGGTTCAGGTGTCCTGCGGGGCCGGGAGGTCTGGGGGCCAGCCCAGCGGGTAGGCGTCGGTGCCCTCGGCGGGGGCCGCCGCCTCGCCGCCCGCGTCCGTGAACGCCCGCAGCGCGTCGATCAGCGCGGCGCGCTGCCCGGGGGCGAGGCGCTGGACGATCGAAGCGACCTCCCGGCGGCGGCCGGCCGTCACCTCCTCGACGAGCCTGAGCCCCTCGGGGGTCACCCGCAGCACCGTCTCGCGGCGGTTGCCCGGGTTGACCTGACGCTCCGCCAGGCCCGCGGCGATCAGCCGGTCCACCATGCGCATCGCGGTCGACGGGTTGACGCCGAGCCGCTCGGCGAGCGAGACGAGCTTGGCGTCCCCGTGCGTGGCGAGCACCACGAGCAGCCGGAACTGGGGCAGCGTCACCCGGTCCTCGACCGCCGCGAGCGACCGGGCCGATACGGCCACCAGCAGCCGCGACGCGGTCAGCACCGCACGCGTCACCGCGTCGACGTCATCCCGGTCGGGAGCGGTCGGGGGGTCATCGGGTGCCTGTCCGTGCGCGGCCATGCCCCTTTTTACCGCGCGCGGGCTTCTTACTCGAACCCGCGGTGATCCGATGCCGAAATGGTGCGCAACCGGTATCGGACCGTCCGCGTGCGACGGTGGCACCGACCATTGGATCGTGCAACGTTTGCACAGTGACGCACGAACCCGCGGCTTCGCCCGCTCCCCGGCGCCCGGCCCCGCCGACCGGCTGGCGGCGCACCGCCTTCCGGCTGCCCGTCCACATGTTCCGCATGGGGCTCGGGCCGCTCTTCGGGGGCCGGCTGCTGCTGCTCGTCCATACCGGCCGTGTCTCGGGCCTCTCCCGCCGGACCGCCATCGAGGTCGTCGAGGCCGCCCCGCACGCGGACCGGCCGAGCTGGACCGTGGCGTCCGGCTTCGGCCCCGGCGCCGACTGGTACCGCAACCTGGAACACACCCCGCAGGCCACCGTGCAGGTCGGCCGCAGGTTCCACGCGGTGACCGCGCAGGTCCTGACCGCCGAGGAGGGCGGCGAGCTGATGGCGCGGTACGCGCCCCGCCACCCCAGGGTCGCCCGCAGGCTCTGCGCCTACATGGGGTTCACGGTGGACGGCAGCGCGGAGGACTACCGGCGGGTCGGCGAGGCCATCCCGTTCGTCCGGCTGACCGAGGGCGCCGCACCCCCTGCCCGGCCGGACCGCTGACAGCCGCTCACACCCGGGCCGGCTCGGACTCCTCCGCGAGATGGGGGCGGGGCGCGCCACGCCGGTAGAGGATCAGCGTGACGAGCAGGCCGAGGGCGAAGAAGCCCGCCGACCACCAGTACGCGGTGTCGTAGCTCTCCAGCTGCGCCTGGGCGACGACGGCCGGGGTCGGCCTGCGGCCCACCAGGTAGTTGGTGGCCGCGCTGGTGGCCAGGGTGTTCAGCAGCGCCGTACCGATGGAACCCCCGACCTGCTGACTGGTGTTGACCATGGCCGAGGCCACCCCGGCGTCACGCGCCCCCACCCCCGCCGTGGCCAGGTTCATCGCGGTGGCGAAGACCATGCCGAGGCCGAGTCCCAGGCAGAGCGTCGGCGGCAGCACATGGGCGGCGTAACCGCTGGTCAGGTCGAGGGCGGTCAGCCACACCATCGACGCCGCCGCGATGCCCATGCCGAGCGGCACCACCGGTTTCGCACCGAACCGCGGCACCAGCACATTCGTCGTCGTCACGGACGACACGATCATGACGGCGACCATCGGCAGGAAGGCCAGACCCGTGGAGACCGGCGAGTAGAACAGGCTCTTCTGCAAGTAGTACGTGAGGAACAGGAAGACGCCGAACATGCCGCCACCGGAGATGAACATCGCGAGGTACGACGCCGCCCGGTCCCGGTGCAGCACCACCCGCATCGGCAGCAGCGGGTGCGGCGCCCTGGTCTGCCACCGGGCGAACACCATCAGGAGCAGGCCGCCCGCCGCCAGGAACCCCCAGGTCAGCGGCGAACCCCAGGCGTGCGACTCGGCGTTGGAGAAGCCGTACACGATGCAGAAGAGGCCGGCCGACACGAGCACGGTCCCCGGGATGTCCAGCCTCGGCCGGTCGGTCGGCGCACCGGCCGTCAGCAGCCGCCAGCCCCCGGTGAACGCCACGAACGCGAAGATCAGGTTGACGTAGAGGCACCAGCGCCAGTCCAGGTACTCGGTGAGCACCCCGCCGAGCAGCAGCCCGACCGCGCCGCCCGCCCCCGCGATGGCACCGTAGATCCCGAAGGCCTTGGCCCGTTCCTTCGGCACGGTGAACGTCGTGGTCAGCAGGGAGAGCGCCGCCGGGGCCAGCAGCGCGCCGAACAGCCCCTGCAACGCCCGTGCCAGCACCAGGATCTCGAAGCTGGGGGCCGCGCCGCCGATCGCGGAGGCGACCGCGAAGCCGACGAGACCGGTCAGGAAGACCACCCGCCGGCCCACCAGGTCCGCGATGCGGCCGCCGAGCAGCAGCAGCGAGCCGAAGGCGAGGGCGTACGCCGTCACGATCCACTGCCGGTTGCCGTCACTGAAACCGAGGTCCTGCTGGGCGGAGGGCAGGGCGATGTTCACGATCGTCGCGTCGAGCACCACCATCAGCTGGGCCAGACCGATCACCCCGAGCACCCACCAGCGGTGGGACGGACCTGGTTCACGGACCATGGGGCGGTCTCCTCGCTGCGCGCGTCACCGGAAACCCCCCGGCTGATCACGCTAGGCGGACGCCGCCGTCCCCGCATGTGGAGGAACGGGGCCCGCCCGCCCTGCCGGGTCCCGGCAGTGAGGGCGGCTCAGAGCTCCTTGGCCGGCCAGTCGAGCAGCCGCGCCCCGATCACCGCGGTCTGGAGCGTGTAGCGGTGCATGGGGTCGGTCGGGTCGGAGCCGGTCAGCTGGTGGATGCGTTCGAGCCGGTAGGTGAGGGCGCGCACGCTCAGCGACAGCCGGCGGGCCGTCTCGGCGGCGACACAGCCCGCGTCGAAGTACACCGAGAGCGTCCTGAGCAGTGGCTCGGCCCCTCCCCTGGCCTTCTGGAGCGGGCCCAGCTCGCTGCGCACGAGATCGGCCATCGCCTGCCGGTCCCGGGTCAGCACCGGGTAGACCAGCAGATCGGCGGCGTACAGCACGGGGTCGTCCAGGTCCATCCGGTCCGCCAGGTCCAGCGCGTCGAGCGCCTCGTCGTACGACTGGACCACCCCGCCGGGGCCCCGGTGGGCGCGGCCGACCGCGACCCGGCCGCCGTCCGTCGCCGCGTGCGCCTGCTTCGCGAAATACCGCAGGACGTCGGGCTGGCTGCCGGGCGCGATGCAGACCATCCGCCCGTCCTTCGTCGTGAGCAGGATCTTGCGCCCGCTGAACCGGGCCAGCAGCGCCGACTCCACCTGCCGCGGCACGGCGTCGGTCTCGGTGTACGCCTCGGCGCCCGCCGCCACCGCGACGGCGTGGGCGCGCGAGAGCCGCAGCCCGAACCGGGTGGCCCGCTCGGCCAGCCGGCCCAGGTCGCTGCGCCCGTACAGGAGGTCGTCGATGAACTCCCGCCGGGCGGCCTCCTCCCGGCGCACGGTCAGGCGCTGGGCCCGCTCGAAGCCGTCCGCGAAGGCGTCGACCGCCTGCTCGACCGCGGCCAGCACACTGTCGGTGGACGCGGCTATGGAGGCCGCGGAGGAGCCGGGGGCGGCGGTGGGCCAGGCCGTTCGGGTCTCGGAGAGGTGCATGCGGACCAGGGCGCGGAGCTGGTGCCCGGCCTCGGCGGCCTGCCGGCCGAGATCCCGGCGGATGTCCAGCTCCTCGCGGGTGGGCCGCCGCCCGGAGACGGCCGTCTCGCCCAGCATCTGGGCGTAACCCTCCAGAAAACCATCAGGAATCTCCGGTTCCGCCACGCGTTCATCTCCGTTCCGCTACAGCATCGACAATTGCCCAACGCACGAAGCCCGGTGCCGGTGCCCGGCATCGGGGAGCGAAAAACATTGCCGTGATCCGGCAATGCGACCGGAGACCCCCGGATGACACGATCCTGTCAGCACCAACCGGGGGACCACGGGGGAATCACGGGGGATCACGGAGGTGCACGGGGGATCGGGGGAAGGCCCGGCCGCCGCGGCGGCGTCGACAGGCGCCGCCGCGGCGCCGAGGTCACCGCCCGGCCCGCAGAAGCGCCGGCAGTGCTGCCGGCGGGACGGCAGGGGGTGGAAAACGATGCGGGAATTCCTGGACGCGACACTGTCCTTCCCGGCCGTACTCTTCGCCGCGGCGCTGGTCGTCGTCATCGCCTTCTGGCTGCTCGTCCTGGCCGGCGCGGCCGACCACCACTCCTTCGACACGGACGTCGACACCGATCTCGCGGGCGTCGGCGGCGTACCGGTCACCGTCTCGGTGTCCCTGATAGTCGCCGTCGGCTGGTTCACCGCCCTGACCGGCACCGTCCTGGTGCACCGCTCGGGAACCACCGGAACCGTGCGCGCCGTGCTCGCCTCCGGGGTGCTCGCCGGGGCTCTGCTGCTCGCCTGGGGTGCGGTGCGGCTGCTCGTCCACCACTTCCGCCGCTTCTTCCCCGACCAGCCTCCGCCATCGCGCCAGGACTTCCTGGGCCGGGTCTGCACGATCCGCACCGGCTCGGTCGGCGCCGACTTCGGCCAGGCCGAGGTCGCCGCGGCCGACGGGTCGACCGCCATCGTCCAGGTGCGCCGGCTGCCGTCCGCCGACGCGGAACTCGCCTCGGGCGACACGGGCCTGCTGTACGCGTACGACGAGGCCGGGGAGTTCTTCTGGGTCTCGTCCTACGACAAGGCGCTCGACCCGGGCCCACCGCCCGCCGAGCTGCCCCGTAAGGGCCGTACGGCTCCCGGCTCCACCGCCTGAGCCGTCCTTCTCACCGGCGCGATGTGCCCGCCCGGCCCGCCGGGCTGTGTGCCGCCGCGCCACCACACCCCCAAAACCGCTCAATTCCGTAACACCAGCCGCCAAGGACTGTCATGGAAGCCATCTCCTTGGGCCTCGGCCTGCTCATCGCCGTGGTCCTGCTCATCGCCGTAGCCCTCCTTCTGATCATCACCCGCCTCTTCCGCAAGGTGGAGCAGGGCAAGGCCCTGATCATCTCCAAGACCAAGAAGGTCGACGTGACCTTCACCGGTGCCGTCGTCCTGCCGGTGCTGCACAAGGCCGAGTCCATGGACATCTCGGTGAAGACCATCGAGATCCGCCGCACCGGGCGCGAGGGCCTGATCTGCCAGGACAACATCCGCGCCGACATCCACATCACGTTCTTCGTCCGGGTCAACAAGACCGTCGAGGACGTCATCAAGGTCGCCCAGGCGATCGGCACCGAGCGGGCCAGCGACAAGGTCGCCATCCAGGAGTTCTTCGCGGCCAAGTTCTCCGAGGCGCTCAAGACCGTCGGCAAGCAGCTGGACTTCGTCGACCTCTACACCAAGCGCGAGGAGTTCCGGGACCGGATCATCCGGGTCATCGGCACCGACCTCAACGGCTACCACCTGGACGACGCGGCGATCGACTTCCTCGAACAGACGCCGATGGCGCAGCTCGACGGCGCCAACATCCTCGACGCACAGGGCATCCGCAAGATCACCGAGCTGACCGCGATCGAGCACGTGCGGACCAACGAGTTCCAGCGCACCGAGCAGAAGGAGATCACCCGGCAGGACGTCGACGCCCGGGAGACCATCCTGGAGCTGGAGCGCCGGCAGGCCGAGGCCGAGATCAAGCAGCGCCGCGAGGTCGAGACCCTGCGGGCCCGCGAGGAGTCCGCGACCTCCCGGGTCCAGGAGGAGGAGCGCCTGGGCGCGCAGGCCGCGTTCATCAGGACCGAGGAGCAGCTCGGCATCCAGCGGGAGAACCAGGCCCGCGAGATCGCCGTCGCGCAGAAGAACCGCGAGCGGGTCATCGCCGTGGAGAACGAGCGCATCGAGAAGGACCGGATGCTGGAGGTCATCGGGCGCGAGCGCGAGACCGAGCTGAACCGGATCGCCGCGACGAAGGAGGTCGAGGCGGAGCGCCGCGAGGTCGCCGACGTGATCCGCGAGCGCATCGCGGTGGACCGCACGGTCGCCGAGCAGGAGGAGTCCATCAAGACGCTGCGGTCGGTCGAGGAGTCCGAGCGCACCCGCAAGTCGGTCATCATCGCCGCCGAGGCGGAGGCGCAGGAGCGGCTGGTCAAGGACATCAAGGCCGCGGAGGCGGCGGAGGCCGCCGCCACCCACCGCGCCGCCGAGCAGCTCACGCTCGCCGAGGCCCGGCTCAGGACCGCGGACCTGGACGCCCAGGCGAAGCTGCGGCTCGCCGAGGGTGTGCAGGCGGAGTCGGCCGCGCCCGGCCTGGCGGACGTGCAGGTACGGGACGCGGCGGCCGAGGTGATCGAGAAGACGGGCCTCGCCGAGGCCGAGGCGACGAACGCGCGACTCAAGGCCGAGGCGGAGGGCGCCCGTCTCAAGGCACTCGCGGCGGCGGAGGGCACGCAGGCCCAGGCCGTGGCCGACGCGGCGATGATCGGCGAGAAGCTGAAGGCGGAGGCCGCGGGCCTCACCGAGAAGGCGGCCGCGATGGCGGCGCTGGACGACGCCTCGCGCGGCCACGAGGAGTACCGGCTGCGGCTGGCCGCCGAGAAGGAGATCCGGCTCGCCGGACTCGATGTGCAGCGGCAGGTCGCCGAGGCGCAGGCGACGGTGCTGGCCACCGGCCTGGAGAACGCCGACATCGACATCGTCGGCGGCGAGTCGGTCTTCTTCGACCGGCTGGTCTCGTCCATCTCGATGGGCAAGAGCCTGGACGGTTTCGTCGGCAGCTCCGACACGGCGAAGGCGCTGGCCGGTCCGTGGCTGAACGGCGAGTCCTCGTTCACGGACGACCTGACACGGGTGCTGTCGTCGGTGTCCACGGGTGATGTGCAGAACATGACGGTGTCGGCGCTGCTGATGCGGATGATGGCCGCGCCGTCGTCGGGGGTCGGTCCGGACCAGGTCCGCGCGCTGCTGGACCACGCGAAGTCGCTGGGTCTGGCGGACGTCCCGGTGTCCGCCGTGACGGCCGCGGGCCTGAACGGCAAGCCGGTCGGCTGACCGGAGTCGGTCGCCCGAACGCCCCACCCCGGCCCGTCCGTCATCGATACCCGGACGGGCTGGGTGGGCCCGCCCCTCCCAAGCCGAACCGGGCCCCGTCGAGACCCACCAGGGCCCGTCGAGACCCACCGGGCTCCTTCCGGGCCCGCCTGGCGGGCATCTCAAGCCCGTCCGGCGATTGAGGACGTCTGAACCGCACGTTCAAGCCGACCCGCAGGTCAAAACCAAGCCCGTCCGGCGATTGAGGACAACAAGCCCGGCGGACCACCACCCGCACCGGCCCACCCGCACCGGCCCCCCGGCACCCGCACCGGCCCCCGCACCCGCACCCGCACCCCGCCCCACCCCGCCCAAAGGAGCGCACCCCATGGACACCGTGACCCCACCGACCGCCGGGGACTACGACGTCCTGCGCCGCCGCCTGAGCACCCACGCCACCGAACTCGCCCGCCGGGCGGAATCACTCAACACCCGCCGCACCGAGGAGTTCGGCTCCACCGGCCTGCGGCTGCTGGGCAGCGAGCAGATCCACACCCAGCGCCCCTCCGTCCCCCGCGACCTCGTCGCGGTCGGCGGCCGCCTCCTCTTCGGCTTCGAGCGGGGCGCGGGCCACCGCGGGGAACCGGCCGTGGACGACGTACTCGCGCTGTACGACGCCGGCCTCACGCCCGGCACCGACGGCCTGCTGGCCGACACGTCCTTCGTCCGCGAATTCGACGGGCTGCACCGCTACTTCCGCGACGCCCGCCTGCTGCGGCTGCGCCGGACGGAGGGCCGGCTGCTCGCGGTGTTCCGTACCGGCGAGACCGCCGAGGACATCAGGGTCCTGCGCTGGGCGCTGAACGCCGACGGCTCCGCCGGCGCGTTCCTCGACGCGCGCGGCGAGCGCGACCACGCGTTCCCGCCGTCGCACGACTTCACCTGGACCACCGCCGGCCGCGAGTCCCACATCGCGGGCCGCCACCCGCACATCGCGATCGGCTGCGAGGCGGAGCTGTACGTCGACACGCTCGGCGGCAGCCTCACCGTCAAGACGGTCAACGACACGGACACCCCGGACGGCATCTACGAGGAGCCGGTCACCGAGCCGCTCCAGTCGCTCGCCGACGCCGAGGTCGAGTACGCGGAGCTCGGCCCGCTGGTCCTGCTGCGGGTCCGCCCGTACAAGGAGGAGGCGAGGCGCTACCTCGTCTTCAACGCGCTGCTCTCCACCGTCACCCGGCTGGACGGCATCGGACCGGCCTGCCAACGGCTCCCCGAGGACCAGGGGATCATCTTCCCCGGCGGTTTCTACCTGACCACGGGCGAGGCCAGGACCTTCGACATCGCGCAGCCGCTCACCGACCCCGTCTTCGAGGACGCCGTCCGCTCCCCCAACGGCGAGGACGTGCTCTACGTCTTCCGCTCCCGCAAGGACGGGCGGAGCCTGCTGCTGCCGTACAACGTGATCCGCCAGGAGGTGGCCACCCCGCTCCAGGGCCGGGGCCACGCGCTGCTGGACGACGGCACGCTCGTCGTCCTGCGCGACCCGGTGGAGGGCGGCGACGGCGGTGCGGCCCGCGTCCACCCGTTGCAGCGCTGGCAGACCCCGTACGTCTCCGACACCTATGCCGCCTCCCGCCCCGTCGGGGACGGTCCGCTGGCCCGGGTCGGCAACGCCGACCTCGTGCGCGGGATCTCCGACTGCCTGGCACTCGCGCACGCCGCGTCCGAGACGACGCCGACGGCCGCCGTGTACGACCGGCTGGTCACCGACTGCGTCCGCGCGGGCGACCGCTACCACTGGCTGGGCGACACCGAACTCGGCGACCTCGCCGAACCGTTGGGGGAGCTGCGGGAGACCGCCCGCCAGGTCGTGGCGGAGTTCGAGGCCGTCCAGGCGCTGACCCGGCAGGCGGCGGACGCCCTCACCGAGACCGCCGACCGCATCACCACCCTGGTCCGCCGGGTCCGCGGCGAGGCCCCGCGCACGGCCGCCGAGTGGGTCGAGCGGCTGACCGAACTGCGCGGCGCGCACGGCCACCTGGCGACGCTCGCCGAGATGCGGTACGCGGACACCGAGCGCATCGCGCGACTCACCGCCACCACCGACGACGACATCGAAGCGGCGGGCCGGCGCGCGGTGGCGTTCCTGGCCAGGGACGACGCGTTCGCCGGCTACCACGAGGACATCGCCCGCCTCACCGAGGAGGCGGGCGAGATCGCCTCGGTCACCGACGCCTCGGCGCTCGGGGACCGGCTGGCCGGCATGACCGACGGCCTGAGCACGGTCACGGACGTCGTCGCCGGGCTCGACATCGGCGACGGCGTGGTCCGTACGTCGATCCTGGAGCGGATCGCGGAGGTCCTCGGCGCCGTCAACCGGGCCCGCGCCACGCTCGACGCCCGCCGCCGCACCCTGCTGGACCACGAGGGCCGGGCCGAGTTCGCCGCCGAGGCCGCGCTGCTCGGGCAGGCCGTCACGGCCGCGCTGGCCGCCGCCGACACGCCGGACTCCTGCGACGAGCAGCTGGCGAGGCTGCTGCTCCAGCTGGAGAACCTGGAGGCACGGTTCGCGGAGTTCGACGACTTCCTGGCGGAGCTGGGCGAGCGCCGGACGGAGGTGTACGAGGCATTCTCGGCGCGCAGGCAGAGCCTTCAGGACGCCCTCGCCCGCCGCACCGAACGCCTCGCGGAGTCCGCCGCCCGCGTCCTGGAGACGGTCGCCCGCCGCAGCGCCGCGCTGCCGGACCCGGACGCCGTCCACACGTACTTCGCCTCCGACCCGATGGTCGCCAAGATCCGCCGCACCGCCGAGGAGCTGCGCGGCCTGGGCGACACCGTGCGCGCCGAGGAACTGGACGGGCAGCTGCTCGCCGCCCGCCAGGAGGCGGGCCGGGCGCTGCGCGACCGCAGCGAGCTGTACGCGGACGGCGGGGCGGTGATCCGGCTGGGCCGGCACCGGTTCGCGGTGAACACCCAGCCGTTCGAGCTGACGCTGGTGCCCCAGGACGACCGCCTCGCGTTCGCGGTCACCGGGACCGACTACCGGATGCCGGTCACCGACCCGGAGTTCACCGCGACGCGCCCGTACTGGGAGCAGTCGCTGCCCTCCGAGTCGCCGTCCGTCTACCGGGGCGAGCACCTGGCCGCCCGGCTCCTCGCCGAGCAGGGCGCGGACCGGCTGGCCGCCCTGGGGGAGACCGAACTCGCCACCCTGGTCCGGGAGTCGGCGCAGGCCGCGTACGACGAGGGGTACCAGCGCGGCGTCCACGACGAGGACGCGACCGCGATCCTGGGCGCGCTGCTGCGGCTGCACGCGGACGCCGGCCTGCTGCGCTTCACGCCCGCCGTCCGGGCCGCCGCCCAGCTGTTCTGGACCCATGAGGCGGACGAGGCCCGCCGCACCTCCTGGACCCGCCGCGCCCGCTCGCTGGCCCGCGCCCGGGAGACCTTCGGGCTCGCCCCGGCCATCGCCGCGCTCCAGGAGGAGTGGGCGTCGGTGATCCCGGGCGAGGGCTCCGGGGGCGTCGCCGCGTACCTCTTCGAGGAGCTGACCGGCGGCCCCGAGGGCTTCGTGACGGGCGCCGCCGTCCGCGCCTTCCTGGACAAGTTCCGCCACGCCACCGGCACTTCGGCGTACGACGAGGACCTCGCCGCCCTCGCTGACGACCTGCCGGCCCGCCGCCAGCTCGTGGAGGGCTGGCTCACCTCGTACGCCGGGGCGAGCGGCACGGACATCGACCCGGGCGACCTCGCGGAGGCCGTCGCCGTGGAGCTGTGCCCCGAGCCGCTGCTCGCCCGCTACGAGGCGGACGCGCCGCTCGCCGAGACCGTGGACGGCCTCCTGGGCGTCCACCCCCGCATCGACCGCGGCCGGCTCACTGTACGCATCGACGAACTCCTCGCCCGTACCGAGCGGTTCCGCACCGAGACGGTCCCCGGCTTCCGCGCGTACCAGCGCAGGCGCACCGCCCTGGTCTCGGCCGAGCGGGCCCGGCTGCGGCTGGACGACCACCGCCCGCGCGTCATGTCCGCGTTCGTTCGCAACCGGCTGCTGGACGAGGTGTACCTGCCGCTGATCGGCGACAGCCTGGCCAAGCAGCTCGGCACCGCCGACGCCGACCGCCGCACCGACTCGCAGGGCCTGCTGCTGCTCGTCTCCCCGCCCGGCTACGGCAAGACGACGCTCATGGAGTACGTCGCCGACCGGCTCGGCCTGGTCCTCGTCAAGATCAGCGGCCCCAGCCTCGGCCACGACGTGACCTCGCTCGATCCGGCGCAGGCGGGCAGCGCCACCGCGCGCCAGGAGATCGAGAAGATCAACTTCGCGCTGGAGGCGGGCAACAACACGCTGCTCTACCTGGACGACATCCAGCACACCTCGCCGGAACTCCTCCAGAAGTTCATCCCGCTGTGCGACGCCACCCGGCGCGTCGAGGGCGTACGGGACGGCGAGCCGCGCAGCTACGACCTGCGGGGCAAGCGGTTCGCGGTGTGCATGGCGGGCAACCCCTACACCGAGTCCGGCGAGCGCTTCCAGGTCCCCGACATGCTCGCCAACCGGGCCGACGTGTGGAACCTGGGCGAGGTGCTGAGCGGCCGCGAGGACGTCTTCGCGCTGAGTTTCGTCGAGAACGCGCTCACCGCCAACCCGGTCCTCGCCCCGCTCGCGGGCCGCTCCCGCGACGACCTGACGCTGCTGCTGCGGCTGGCCGCCGCCGACCCCACGGCCCGCCCCGAGCAGCTCGAACACCCCTATGCCCCGGCCGAGGTGGACCGGATCACCTCCGTGCTGCGCCATCTGCTGCGGGCCCGCGACACGGTGCTCGCGGTCAACGCCGCGTACATCGCGTCGGCCGCGCAGACGGATGCCACGCGCACCGAACCGCCGTTCCGGCTCCAGGGCTCGTACCGCAACATGAACCGGATCGCGGAGCGGATCTCGCCCGTGATGAACGACGCCGAACTGTCCGCCGTCGTGGACGACCACTACGCGGGCGAGGCGCAGACCCTGACCAACGGCGCCGAGGCAGCCCTGCTGAAGCTGGCCGCGCTGCGCGGCACGCTCACCCCCCGGCAGGCCGAACGCTGGGCCGCGCTCTGCTCCTCGTACGTCCGCACCCAGGCGCTCGGCGGGCCCGAGGGCGACCCGATGACCCGCGCGGTGGCCGCGCTCGGCCTGCTCGCGGACCGGATCGCGGCGGTCGAGACGGCGATCGGCCGTGCGGCGGACCCGCGCCACCTGCTGTCCAGGCCGCCGGCCGGGGGCCAGGAGAACGGCTGACCCTACTGATCCGAGGAAGGGAGCAAGGCATGCTGGGTTCCGTGTCCTCATTCCCCCAGCAACCCCAACCCTCCCCGTTCTCCGGCCACATGGTGGTCTGCGGAGACGACGCGCTCGCCCAGCGGCTCGCTGTGGAGCTGCGTTACGTCTACGGGGAACGGGTCACCCTCGTCGTACCCCCGGAGCCGGGCGCGGCCAGACCGGAGTCGCCGCTGAGCGGGCGCGGCCGGGCGGCCGCGCTGTTCGGCCGGATGGCGTCCGCGATGAACCGCAACGGCGGCGGGCTGCCCCACGGCTCGGACGGGGACACCAACGCCGGGGTCGAGGCGGTGCGCATCCTCCAGGCGGCTGAGCCCTCCGACGAGTCGCTGGAGGAGGCGGGCATCGACACGGCGTCGGCGGTGGCGCTCGTCTACGACGACGACGAGCGCAACATCCGGGCCGCGCTGACCGCCCGCCGGCTCAACCCCCGTGTCCGCCTGGTGATCCGGCTCTACAACCGCAAGCTCGGCCAGCATCTGGAGACCCTGCTCGACCAGGCGGCCGCCCTCGCGTCCCCCGGCATCGACCAGGCCGCGCTGGACGCCTCCACCACGGTCCTGTCCGACGCCGACACCGCCGCCCCCGCCCTCGCGGCCACCGCACTGGCCGGCTCGACCCGGGTGATCCGGGCGGAGGGACTGTTCCTGCGCGCGGCCGAACGCACCCCTCCCCGGCCCGGCCAGGTCGCCGACCCCGCCCTGTGCACGCTGGCCCTGCTCTCCTCCACCACCCACGACCCGGCCGGCACCGAGGGCTCCGACAGCAGTGGAGCGGAGGGCCCCCAACTCCTCCCCGACCAGGACCAGGTGGCGGCCGCCGCCGGACGCGGCACGGTGGTGCTGGAGGCCGTCACCCAGTCGGGCCCGGCCGCGCCCAAGCCCCGGATGAGCGGCCGGAGCGCCCCGCTGAGCCAGTTCTTCTCGCGCCGGCTGCGGTGGTCGGCGCTGGGCGTCGGGCTGGCCGTCCTCGGCCTCGCGGTGGCCTCCTCGGTCACCACGGGCGACCACCCCCTGCACGCCGTCTACCTCACCCTCCTCGACCTGTTCGCCATGGGCGACCCGGCGATCGGCGACCCGACGCCCCGCCAGATCATCCAGATCCTCTCCGGCATCGCCGGCCTGATGCTCCTCCCCCTCCTGGTGGCCGGCGTCCTGGAGGCCTTCGGCTCCCTGCGTACGGCCTCCTCCCTGCGCCGCCCGCCGCGCGGCCTGTCCGGCCATGTGGTGCTGCTGGGCCTCGGCAAGATCGGCACCCGCGTCCTGGTCCACCTGCGGGAACTGGGCATCCCGGTCGTCTGCGTGGAGGACGACCCCGACGCGCGCGGCATCGCGGTGGCCCGCCGCCTGCACGTCCCGGTCGTCCTCGGTGACGTCACCCACGAAGGGGTGCTGGAGGCCGCGAAGATCACCCGCTCCCGCGGCCTCCTCGCCCTGACCAGCGTCGACACGACGAACCTGGAGGCCGCGCTCTACGCCCGCTCGCTCAAGCCGAACCTGCGGGTGACGGTGCGCCTGTTCGACGACGAGTTCGCCACCGCGGTCTACCGCACCCTGCGCACGGCCCACCCGCAGGCCCTGACCCGTTCCCGCTCCGTCTCCCACCTGGCCGGCCCCTCCTTCGCGGTCGCCATGATGGGCCGGCAGATCCTGGGCGCGATCCCGGTCGAACGCAAGGTGATGCTCTTCGCCGCGATCGAGGTGGCCGGCCACCCGCAGCTGGAGGGGCGCACGGTGGAGCAGGCGTTCCGCGCGGGCGCGTGGCGTGTCCTGGCCCTGGACGTGGCCCCGCCCGCGCCGCCGGGCGCGCCGGGCGCCCCGGCGGAGCAGAGCGGCCTGGTCTGGAACCTCCACCCCGGCTACGTCCTGCGCCCCACGGACCGCGTGGTGGTCGCCGCGACCCGCCGCGGTTTGGCGGAACTCTTGGGGCGGCGGGCGCTGACGCGGCGCTGAGGATCGGTTGCCCCGTCCCGGGCCGACCGGTTCCGTCCTCAACCGCCGGACAGGCTTGAGCGCGGCGCCGGCCCCGCGGGTTTGCCCCGGTCCCAACCGGAGGGTTCCGTCCTCAATCGCCGGACGGGCTGAAGAGCACGCCCGCACTCCCCGGGTGGGGTCCGGGGTCCCTCCGGGGCGTCTCCTCAAACGACGAACGTTCCGCCGGTACGCAGTCGTACCCGGGTATCCGTTCGTCGTCCTGCGGGGACTCCCCTGCACGCCCCCGGACCGCCCGCCACGCGTCTGCACACCAATGGGACGACTGTCGCAGACGCATACGCGTCCGGGTGGGGGCGTGCAGGGCAGTCCCCGCAGAAAATGGCGTACGACCCGGGTACCTGTTCGTCGTCGGGTGAACACGCCATTTTTGAGGAGTCTGCCCGGAGGGACCCCACCCCCACCCACCGGGTGGAGGCGCACCCCCGCGGGTGCGAGGCGCACCCCACGGACGACGACGCCCCCAAGCCCGTCCGGCGATTGAGGACGGAACCCTCACCCCCACCCCCGCCGGCACAGCACGAGCCGGTACCCGTCCGGGTCCTCCACCGTGACGCCCCACTCGTTCCAGTACGGGTTCGGCGAGGTGACCCGCGTACCGCCGGACGCCAGCAACCGTGCCACCAGCTCATCCGGTACGGCCCCGTCCAGGTACAGCACGAGCAGGTCGTCGTCGGTGGGGCGAGGCCGCACAGGGTGGTCGCCCCCGGACGTCAGCTCCAGATGCCAGGACGCGTCCGGATGCCCCACCATGAGAAGGTCATGCGTACCAGGCGCCCGCCCCGCATCCGCGCGGAAGAGGACCGTCAGCCCGAGCCCGGCAACCCAGAAGCGCTCGGCGGCGGCGAGATCCAGGGACGGCCGGGCCAGCCGGACGTGGGTCTCTCCGGTGAATGACACAGACGCCCCTCCTTCATCGAGCGGCACGCACGGCCACGCACCGGAGCCCGCAGCGTACGCACCGGCACGGGCCAGGCACATCGGCCAACGGTCCTGGTCCTCGGGGACCGGACCCCGAGGGACCGGACCCCGCGCTCATATCCGAGGAATACAACCCCCCAACCCCCCGTTGTACCGTGTGCAACGATAGTTCAACGTTCAACCAAACACCCACTCGGCCAGGAGGCGGACGCCATGCAGTTCGGGATCTTCACCGTCGGGGACGTCACCACCGACCCCACCACCGGCACGACACCGAGCGAGCACGCGCGGATCAAGGCGACCGTCGCCATCGCACGGAAGGCCGAGGAGGTCGGGCTCGACGTGTTCGCGACGGGCGAGCACCACAACCCGCCGTTCGTCCCCTCCTCACCGACCACCACGCTGGGCTTCATCGCGGCGCAGACGAACCGCATCATCCTGTCGACCTCGACCACGCTGATCACGACCAACGACCCGGTGAAGATCGCCGAGGACTACGCGACGCTCCAGCACCTGGCCGACGGCCGCGTGGACCTGATGATGGGGCGCGGGAACACCGGCCCGGTGTACCCGTGGTTCGGCAAGGACATCCGCCAGGGCATCCCGCTCGCGGTGGAGAACTACGCCCTGCTGCACAAGCTGTGGCGGGAGGACGTCGTGGACTGGGAGGGCAAGTTCCGGACGCCGCTCCAGTCGTTCACGGCGACACCGCGCCCGCTGGACGGCGTGCCCCCGTTCGTCTGGCACGGCTCGATCCGGTCCCCGGAGATCGCCGAGCAGGCCGCGTACTACGGCGACGGCTTCTTCCACAACAACATCTTCTGGCCCATCGAGCACACGAGGAAGATGGTGAACCTGTACCGGCAGCGGTACGCGCACTACGGCCACGGCACCGCCGAGCAGGCGATCGTCGGCCTCGGCGGCCAGGTGTTCATGCGGAAGAACTCGCAGGACGCGGTACGCGAGTTCCGCCCGTACTTCGACAACGCCCCGGTCTACGGGCACGGGCCGTCGATGGAGGACTTCACGCAGCAGACGCCGCTGACCGTGGGCTCCCCGCAGGAGGTCATCGAGCGGACGCTGACCTTCCGGGACTCGGTCGGCGACTACCAGCGCCAGCTGTTCCTGATGGACCACGCGGGGCTGCCGCTGAAGACGGTGCTGGAGCAGCTGGACATCCTCGGTGAGGAGGTCGTCCCCGTACTGCGCAAGGAGTTCGCCGCGCTGCGGCCGGCCGGGGTCCCCGAGACCGCGCCGCTGCACCCGGCCGTCGCCGCCACGATCACGAAGGAGAACTGACCGTGTTCGCCACCGAACCGCTGAGAATCGTCGCCGTATCGGCCGGCCTCGGCAGCCCCTCGTCCACCCGGCTGCTGGCCGACCGGCTGGCCGCCGCGACGCGGGAGCGGCTGGAGACCGGGCAGGACCGCCCGGTCGAGGTCCGGGTGATCGAGCTGCGGGACCTGGCCGTGGACATCGCGGGCCACCTGGTGTCCGGCTTCCCGCCGGCCGCCCTGGAGGACGCGCTCGCCGCGGTGACCGGGGCGGACGGCCTGATCGCCGTCACGCCGGTCTTCACCGCCTCGTACAGCGGGCTGTTCAAGTCGTTCTTCGACCTGGTCGAGAACACCGCCCTGACCGGCAAGCCCGTGCTCATCGCGGCGACCGGCGGCACCGCCCGGCACTCGCTGGTGCTGGAGCACGCAATGCGCCCGCTCTTCGCCTACCTGCGGGCGGTCACGCTGCCGACGTCGGTGTACGCGGCATCGGAGGACTGGGGCGCGGCGGGCGACGCGTACGCGGACGGCCTGCCGGCCCGTATCCGGCGCGCGGGCGGCGAGCTGGCCCACGCGGTCACGGGCGGCGGCACGGTCTCGGGCGCCCCCAGGGCGCCGGGCCCGGACGACGAGGTGGTCCCGTTCGAGCAGCAGCTCGCCGCGCTGCGCCCGGCCTGACCGACCCCGGGGATCGCCCTTTCGCCCGTTTTAACTAGAGTCGTACGGGAAGGCGTGTCCCGAAGACCAAGCACAACAGCAGAACCTAGCTGGAGGCAGAGATGGGCAGGATCGTGGTGGGCGTCGACGGCTCCGAGTCGTCGGTCAAGGCACTGCACTGGGCCGTACGCCAGGCCCAGCTGACCGGTGACACGGTGGAGGCGGTCAACAGCTGGGAGTACCCCGCGACCAGCTGGGCGTCGATGATGCCGGGCCTGCCGGAGGACTTCGACCCGCAGGCGCTGGCCACCGTGTCGCTCACGGAGACGCTGGAGGAGGCGCTGGGCGCCGAGGGCGCCGCCGCCGTCAGCAAGGTCGTGGTGATCGGCAATCCGGCGCAGGCGCTGCTCGACCGCGCGGAGGGCGCGAACCTGCTGGTCGTGGGCGCACGCGGCTACAGCGGCTTCAAGGCGACCCTGCTCGGCTCGGTCAGCCTGCATGTCACCCAGCACGCGTCGTGCCCGGTGACGGTCGTCCGCAACTGAGGCCAGGGAGGGGGCCCGCACCACGCGTGGTGCGGGCCCCCTCCCGTACGTCACAGCTCCACGACGTCCGCCACCGCGCAGGCCACGTTGTCGGGCGCGCCGGCCGCCGCCGCCAGCTCCATCAAGCCGCGCACGGCCGTGCCGGGCCCGTCCGCCGCAGCCAGCACCCGCGCCAGCTCCCCGCCGTCGACGACGGCCGAGAGCCCGTCCGAGCAGAGCAGATAGCGGTCGCCGGGCCGGGCGTCCCGGACGTCCACATCGGGCCCGAAGCTGTACGACCCGTCGCCGGAGAGCACCTTGAGCAGCATCGCCCGCTGCGGATGCGAGAACGCCTCCTCCTCGGTCAGCGAACCGTCGTCGATCATCGACTGGACGAGGCTGTGGTCGTGCGTGATCCGGAACAGCTCGCCCCCGCGCAGCAGATACGCCCGCGAGTCCCCGATGTGCACGAGGCCCAGCTGCGAACCCGTCCACACCATCGCCGTCAGCGTCGTCCCGGACTCCTCCGGCGCCCCGCCCCCACCGCTCCCCGCGACCGCGTCCCGCACCGCGTGCGCGGCCCGCTCCGCCGCGTCGTGCAGGCTGTTGAGCAGCTCCGCCGCCGGCACCGTGCCCGGTGCGAGCGGTTTCAGCGCGTCGATCGCCGCCGTACTGGCCCCCGCTCCACCCTCGCCGAACCCGTCGGCGACCGCGAGCAGCCGGGCACCGGCGTACACCGCGTCCTGGTTGGTCTCCCGTACCGCACCCGTGTCGGTGCGGGCCGCGTAGCGGATTCCGAGCGTGCCTACCGATGTCATGACGTCCTCCGTCGACAGTTGGTCGATGAGGAAGGCCGCGAGGTCACGGCGGGCCGCCGTCTCCGCCTCGATCTGCGCCCAGTACGCCCGGATCGCGGCGGCGGCCGCGCCGGAGTCCAGCGCGATCACCTCCCTGATCCGGGCGAGCGGCATCCCGATCCGGCGGAGCCAGGCCACCAGCCGGGCCGCCCGCACCTGCGCCGGGTCGTAGTACCGGTAGCCGTTCACCGGGTCGACCAGGGCCGGCGGGAGCAGACCGAGCTCGTCGTAGCGGCGCAGCGCCTTGGCGGACAGCCGGGACAGCCGGGCGAACGCCCCGATCGTCACCAGTGCCGCGCCGGGACCCCGCCCCTGCCCGTCGTCCGTCGTCACCGCGCGCCTCCTCATACCGGGCGGGCTTTCCCGCCCCGGCACACTCGATCCTTGGCCTTCCCCCGTGGGAAAGGTCAAGGACCGATGATGGGCGCCGCGACGCGCGGAGCGGGAGTCACTCCCGGGTGTAGAAGTAGTAGAACGCGGCAAGCAGCCCGCTGAGGCCGATGATCAGACCGATCATGGACGCCGCCAGGATGCTCGCGCCGGACAGGCTGTAGAGGAAGCCGACCGAACCGCCGGCCAGTACCCCGTACGCGGTGGCCCTCAGCTCGCGCGGCAGCCGGTTCTGTATCCGGCCCAGACCGAAGCAGAGCACCGCGAGCACGGCGCCGGAGACCAGGCCGAGGGCCAGCCGGGTGCCGGTGAGGACCCCGCCGCCGCGGACGATGGCCGTCGCGTAGCAGCCGAGGATCACGCCGAGCGTGACGGGAACGGCCCAGCTGCGGACGGGGTGGTGCCGGGCGGGCGCGCGCCGCCTCCCGCGCGCCTGCACCGAAGCGTGTGCGGCCATGGCAGCAAGCTCCTCTCGTCGCCCCCGCTCCTCCTCCAAGGGCACACCTGGTCATGCCGTCCGGCAACTCGGATGGGCTACGGCCCGGGGCGTGCCGCCGCCATCCGGGATTCCCTTGAGGAGTGCGGACGTACATCTCGGTGGCTCTCTCGGCGGTACTGCTGGTGCTGCTGGCCGTCCTGGTGCCGCTGAGCGCGCTGTCCGCCTGGGTCGACCTGGAGATCGACGACACGGACCGTTACGTGGCGGCCGTCGCGCCGCTCGCCGACGACTCCGATGTGCAGAACACCGTCGCCGATCTGATCACCGACAGCGCGATGAAGCAGATCGATGTCGGCCCGCTCCAGAACACCGTCCGCGACTTCCTGCACCAGGCCGTTCAGTCGTTCACCACCACCGGGACCTTCCGCGACGCCTGGACCGCCGCCAACCGCACGGCGCACGAGACGGTCACCGACGCGCTGGACGGGAAGAGCGGCGAGAGCGTCACCATCGACCTGGCACCGGTCACGGAGAAGGTGAAGCGGAACCTGGTGGAGAACGGGGTGCCGTTCGCCGATCAGGTCCCCGTCCAGCACACCGACATCCAGCTGGTCTCCGCCGGCCGCGCGGACCAGCTGCGGCAGAGCTTCCGGTGGCTGCGTGCCGCCAGTGTGTGGCCCGCCGTCGGCACCCTCGCGTTCGCCCTGCTCGCCATCGCCCTGGCCTGGGTGCGCGGCGGCCCCGGCCGCCGGAGCCAGGCCCTGGCCGCGCTGGCGGCCACGGCGGTGACCGGCACCGGGTTCGCGCTGGGGGCGCTGGCGCTGCGCGGGGTGATCGCCCTGGCCCGCGACCGGGTGCTGGCCGAGGTGCCGTCCAGCGACACGGGCGCGGCGGCGGCGGTCTACGACGCGCTGACGCACTCGTTGCACACCACGGTGTGGATCGTCTTCGGTCTGGGCCTGGCCGTCGCGGTGTGCGCCGCGGCGGCCCGGATCTGGGCGCAGCGGGTGCTGCCGGTGCCGGCCGGGGAGTGAGGGCCGCCGGCGTGCGGGGGCGTGCGGGCCGGGGAAGAGTGGGGCGTGGCGTGACTGCCGGGGCGACTGGGAGGTCTGCGTATGCGAGCCATCGCTGTCAGCGCGTCGGGGGCCGGGCCGGTCCTGGCCGAACTGCCCAAGCCGGAACCCCGGCCGGGTGAGGTCCGGGTACGGGTCGAGTACGCCTCGCTGAACCCTCAGGACTGGCAGACCGTGGACGGTCCGGACCCGGCCCCCGGCTCCTTCCCGTTCGTCGTGGGCGTGGACTACGCGGGGCGGGTCGACATGATCGGCGCGGGGGACAACCGCTTCCGCGTCGGCGACCCGGTGTTCGGCCGCGCGGGCGGGGCCGACGGCACGCCGGGCGGGTGCGGGACGTACGGCGAGTACGTGTGCGTGCCGCAGGAATCCGCCATCGCGCTCGTCCCGCCCGGCCTCGCCTCCCGGACCGCCGCGGCCCTGCCGTCCGCCGGGATGGCCGCCGCCCAGATCCTGGAGGCGGTGGCGCTGCGCGGCCACGAGACGCTGCTCGTCGTCGGCGCGGCGGGTGGCGTCGGCTGCTGCCTGACCCAGCTCGCCCGCGCCCGGGACGTCCGCGTGATCGCGGCGGTGCGCGGTGACGAGCGGGCCGGGATGGGGGCGTTGGGCGCCGCCGCCACGATCGACCTGACTCGGGGTGTGCCGGCCGACGCGCTGCGCGGGGCCTGCCCGGACGGCATCGACGCGCTGGCCGACCTGGCGTCGGCGGCGCCGGAGTCGTTCGCCGCGCACGCCTCCGCGGTACGTCCGGGCGGTATCGCGCTCTCGACGCGCGGCGCGGCGGCCGGTGCCCAACTCCCCGGGGGCGTGCGGGGCGTCGACTTCCGTCTCGCCCCGAGCCCGGTCCTGCTGGACGTGCTGGCGGCGGGCGCGGCGGACGGCGTCCTGCGCGTGCCCATCGACATCGAACTCCCCCTGGAGAAGGCCCCCGAGGCCCTGGAACGCAACCGGGAGGGCGGGGCGCGCGGCAAGACGGTCATCGTCCTGCACCACCCCGGGCACTGCTAGGTGTTCTGTCCGGCGAAGATCCGCCGGACGGGCCCTGAGGCGTGTTCACTCGGCGGGGCCGGGTCCCATTCCGCGCAGGCGGTCCATCTCACGCCGGTCCCGCTTCGTCGGCCGGCCCGCGCCCCTGTCCCGTACCGGAACCTGGATCGCGGCCTCACGCGGCGGCGGGGGCGGGCTGTTGTCGATGAAGCAGTCGGCGGCGACGGGCGCCCCGACCCGCTTCTTCACGATCTTCGACACGACGACGACCCGGTCCCGGCCCGCGTGCCTCAGCCGCACCTCGTCACCGACGCGCACCGCCTGTGCGGGCTTGGCGCGTTCGCCGGCGACCTTCACATGACCCGCCCGGCAGGCGGCAGCGGCCTGCGCGCGGGTCTTCGTCAGCCGGACCGACCAGATCCAGACATCGACCCGAACGCTGCCCGTCGCCTGCGGAGCCTCACCGGAAACCATGGGTCCGACTGTAGAGCGTAGGACCGGGCGGTACGCCCCCACGTCAACTCGGCGCCTCTGCCGCGCAGGTGAACGGCGGGCGCGGAGTCGGCGGCGCGGCTGCCCAGGACTCGGTCCGGGCTCGGTTGCGGCTCAGTTGTCCCACAGGCGGGCCGTGCCGCCGAAGGGCCTGATCCGGCCGCTAACCTTACGTATCCGCCCTGGCCAGGGATCAATTCCCGCAGTACGGACATTCATCGCACCCAACTCACGCGAAAGGCCTCGCCCATGGGCATTCGGAGCTTGCTGCGCAAGGTGTTCGGCCGTGACCGCACGGAACAGGACGAGCCGACGACGGCCACGGTCCCGCCCCAGGGCGACCGCTCCCGGGCCGCGGAGTCGGAGTCGGTGGCGGTGGACGGGCCGGTCGCGGAGGACGAGTCGGCGTCCGAACCCGCCCCGCCCGTCAAGATCTCGGTGCCGGCCCCCACGTCCTCGGACACGCCCCGGTCCACGTCCACGTCCTCGTCCACGACGGACGACGGCGACCGGGCGGCGGCCGACCTGGTGGCGGCGGCCTTCGACAAGCCGGCGACGCCCACGGTCCCGTCCCAGAACACCGGCCCCC
Organism: Streptomyces sp. ATexAB-D23; assembly: GCF_000373645.1. Lineage (GTDB taxonomy): Bacteria > Actinomycetota > Actinomycetes > Streptomycetales > Streptomycetaceae > Streptomyces > Streptomyces castrisilvae. The sequence goes on from NZ_KB892024.1 coordinate 86,522, forward strand.
GCACCGAGCCGGCGGAGGCCGAGCCGAAGCCGGAGGCGGAAGCCGAGCCGGAGACCGAGACCGAGACCCCTGAGCCGGCCGCACCCGCCGCCGCACCCGAGCCGGTCGCCGAACCGGCGCCCGTCGCCGCGACCGAGACCCCGGAGCCCGAGCCGGTCGTGGCCACCGCGACGCCCGAGCCCGAGCCGGTCGCCGAGCCCGAGCCCGTCGTGGCCTCGCAGCCCGTCGGCGAGCCCGAGCCGGCCGCCGCGGCTGAGGCCCCGGCCCCGGAGCCCGAGCCCGTCGCCGAGGCCGGCCCCGCACCGATCACCATCGACATGGACCCGGAACCGGAACCGGAGCCCCTCAAGGCCGCCCCCGCCGCCCCCGCCGGCAAGCCCGCCCTCCCGCTCGCCAAGGTCAAGGCGCGGGCGCCCGAGCTCGTCGGGGCGTACAAGGCGGCGCAGGCCGGGCTGAAGACGCACGGGCTGACCGGGCTGCGCGCCACCGTCTACCTGGTCCTGGACCGCTCCGGCTCGATGCGGCCGTTCTACAAGGACGGCAGCGCCCAGCACCTGGGCGACCGCACACTGGCTCTCGCCGCGCACCTGGACGAGAGCGCCACCGTGCGCGTCGTGTTCTTCTCGACCGAGATCGACGGCACCGGCACGGTGGAGCTGGACGGCCACGAGGGCCGCATCGACGAGCTGAACGCGGGCCTCGGCCGACTCGGCCGGACGAACTACCACCGCGCGGTCGAGGAGGTCGTCGCGCACTACGAGGAGTCCGGGGCGAGCGGACCGGCGCTGGTGGTCTTCCAGACGGACGGCCCGCCGGACGTCCGCCAGGCCGCCCGTCAGGCGCTGGACGCGGCGGCCCGGCTGCCGCTGTTCTTCCAGTTCGTCGCGTTCGGCGAGAAGGACGCGAAGGGCTTCGACTTCCTGCGGAAGCTGGACGCCCCGAACACCGGCTTCTTCCACGCGGGCCCCGCCCCCCGCGAGGTCGCGGACACCACGTTCTACCGCGAGCTGCTCGCCGCGCTCCCCGCGTGGGTCGCCGGGCGCGAGACGGCCGCCGGCTCCTGAGCCGTCGGCAGGCGTACGGTCACGGCGAGCCCGCCCTCCGGGCCCGGCACCGCCGTGACCGTACCGTCGTGGGCCATCGCGATGGACCGCACGATCGACAGGCCGAGCCCCGAGCCCGGCCCCATCCGGTCCCTGCCCTCGCCCCGGCGGAACGGCTCGAACAGGCCGGGGATGTCCGCCGCTTCCACCACCGGTCCCGTGTTGCGGACCTCCAGCAGCACCCCGGACCCGGCCGGCAGCACCGCCACCTCCACGCTCCCGTCGGGGACGTTGTACGTCACCGCGTTGGCCAGCAGGTTGGCCACCAGCTGAGCCAGCAGCAGCCGGTTGCCGCGCACCGGACAGGGCCGTGCGTCGAGCCGTACGCCCGGGTGCCGGGAAGCCTCCTCGGTGACCACCCTGGCCAGGTCCACCGGCTCCCGCTCGCTCACCCCGAGACCGCGCTCGCTGCGCGCCAGCACGAGCAGTCCCTCGATGAGCCGTTCGCTGCGGCGGTTGTTGTCCAGCAGCGTCTGCCGGGTCCGTACGAGGTCGTCGGGGGTCGGGTCGTCGAGACCGACCTGGATCGCGGCACGCTGGGTGGCCAGCGGGGTCCGCAGCTCGTGCGAGGCGTTGGCGATGAACCGCCGCTGGCTGTCGAAGGCCTTCTCCAGCCGGGCGAGCAGCGCGTCGAGCGTGTCGCCCAGCTCCTTGAGCTCGTCGTCGGGACCGCTGGGGGCGATCCGCTCGTGGAGTGTGTGCGCGGAGAGCCGGCGCGCCTTGGCCGTCATGGCGTGGACGGGCCGCAGGACCCGCCCCGCGGTCCACCAGCCGACGCCCACCGCGCACGCGGTCATCACGAGCAGCGCGGCCGCCGACCAGATGAGCAGCTGATGGCCGGCCGCGTCGCTGACGTGGTCGGTGAGGTCGTAGACGGTCGGCGGGCCGAGACGGTGGCGGCTGACGAGCGGCCCGTTGACCGCGTAGCCGGGCTGGACCACGGCGGCCGTCTCGGCGATGGCGCGGGCCTGCGAGTCCGTACCGGCGCGGGAGGCCAGGTTGACGGTGGCGAGCAGGGCCGTGCCGAGGACGAGGAAGACCCCGCCGTAGACGAGGGCGATGCGGGTTCTGATCGTGGAGTGCGGCAGCAGCGCCGGACGCTTCACAGTGCGTACCCCACGCCCTGCACGGTGCGGATCAGGGCCGGCTCGCCGAGCTTGCCGCGCAGCTTGCTCATGCAGACGCGGACGGCGCCCGTGAAGGGGTCGGCGTTGGCGTCCCAGGCCCGCTCCAGCAGTTCCTCGGCGCTGACCGTCCCGCCGTCCGCCTCCAGCAGCAGCTGGAGCACGGTGAACTCCTTCGGCGACAGGTCCAGGTCCCGCCCGTCCCTGGTCGCGGACCGGCGTACGGTGTCGAGCCGGATGCCGTACCGCTCCAGCTGCGGCGGTACGGGGCGGGCGCTGCGCCGCCGCAGGGCGCGCACCCGCGAAACGAGTTCGGGGAACTCGAAGGGTTTGCCGAGATAGTCGTCGGCGCCCAGGTCGAGCCCGGCGACCCGGTCCTCCATGGTCCCGGCCGCCGTCAGCATCAGGATCCTGGTGCGGGAGCCCGAGGCGACGAGTCCGCGCGCCACGTCGTCGCCGTGCACCCGGGGCAGGTCGCGGTCCAGCACGACCACGTCGTAGTCGTGCAGCCCCAGGTAGGCCTGGGCGGCATCACCGCTGTACACCGTGTCGACGGCGAATCCGGCCCGCCGCAGCCCGGTGGCGACCAGTTCCGCAAGGATTTCCTCGTCCTCGGCGACCAGTACCCGCATCGTGATGTCCCTCGCCTCGTGCATGCGTGTCCACTCCCTCCCAGGATGCGTCCTTGATACGGGAAGGGAGGTTTCGCAAAGCTCTCCGATACGGGAGGACACGTTTCGCAAAGCTCTCCGTCCCGGGACGGGCCCCGCGCGGCGGGCGGCTCAGCGGCGCAGCGACTGGGCGTCCCCCATCACGATGACGGGTTGGAGGGCCGGGTCGAGGACGCCGAGGAGCTGCTTCATCCGGTCCTCGGTGACCGAGACGCAGCCCTGCGTGGGCCCGCCGTGGTCGACGTGGATCCAGATGCCTCCGCCGCGTTCCTCGCCGAGGGGGCGGGTGCGATCGAGCGGGGAGGTGCCGGGGGCCCGGTTGTAGTCGATGGCGACGACGTAGTCGAAGGAGCCCTCCAGCGGCTCCCCCTGGAACCCTTCGCCGGTCACGGCGAAGTCGGGGCTCAGGTCGTACGGGAAGGCGGTGTCCGGGGGTGCGAGACGGCCGCCGGCCGCGGTCAGGGTGAAGACGCCGACGGGTGAGCGCAGATCGCCCTCCTGGTGCTCGTCGGTCCAGCCGTTGAGCGCGTTGTGCGCGGGCCAGGGCGGTAGCGCGGCCCGCCAGCCGGGGCCGGTGGGGCCGTCCCGGGTGTAGAGGACGGCGGTCGATGTGGGGGAGTCCGGGGACTCCCCGGTGACGACGAACGCCTGCCGCGCCCCGGCCGGGATCGCCGCCCGGGTCTGCGGACCGAGCCCCGGGATCTCCGCCGGCACCGGCGACGGCTCCGGCGCGGACGGAGACGGGGACGGGGATGCCGCCGCCCCGGGCGGCCCCGGTACACCGTCGACGTGCGCGCGCTCCGTGGCGCCGCCCAGGTCCGTACCGGCGATGCCACCCGCCCCGCATCCGGCGAGCAGCACGAGAAGGACGAGGGCGCAGGCGACGTGGGGCAGGCGCAGGGGTGCGTGCGAAGGGGACGCGGGCACGGAGGGCTCCTCAGCGGTCGGCACGCCGGTGTCGGCCCAGCCAGTCATTGCCGCCCGCGCAGCCGCCCAATCCGCCGCGGAGCCCATCCGGCCGTAGCCGTTCAGGTGATGCGTGTACTTGTATGCAACCGGACGCGCACTGGGACCTGTCCGGCGGATCTTCGCGGGCCCACGAGGATCCGCCGGACAGGCCCCAGCAGTGAAACAGCCCCCGGCCGGTGAGGGCCGAGGGCTGTTTCACGTGAAACCCCAGTGCGGGGCGCGCGGCTTGGACGGCTACTTCTGCGCGTCCTTCGCCGGCGCGGCCGGCTTGCGGAGCTGGATGTTCAGCTCGCGCAGCCGGGTCTCGTCCAGCACGGTCGGCGCACCCATCATCAGGTCCTGGGCGTTGCCGTTGAGCGGGAAGGCGATCGTCTCGCGGATGTTCGGCTCGTCGGCCAGCAGCATCACGATGCGGTCGACGCCCGGGGCGATGCCGCCGTGCGGCGGGGCGCCGAGGCGGAAGGCCTTGAGCATGCCCGCGAACTCGTGCTCCACGGTCTCGCGGTCGTAGCCGGCGATCTCGAAGGCCTTGATCATCAGCTCGGGCTCGTGGTTCCGGATGGCTCCGGAGGACAGCTCGATGCCGTTGCAGACGATGTCGTACTGCCAGGCGAGGATGTCCAGCGGGTCCTTCTCCTCCAGGTCCTTCAGGCCGCCCTGGGGCATCGAGAAGGGGTTGTGCGAGAAGTCGATCTTGCCGGTCTCCTCGTCCTTCTCGTACATCGGGAAGTCGACGACCCAGCAGAACCGGAAGACGCCCTCCTCGAAGTGACCGGCCCGCTTGGCGGCCTCGACGCGGACGGCGGACATGATCTTGGAGACCTCGTCGAACTCGCCGGCGCCGAAGAAGACGGCGTGGCCCGGAACGAGGGAGAGCCGCTCGGTGAGCGTCTTGACGTCGGTCTCGGTGAGGAACTTGGCGATCGGGCCGGCCAGTGTGCCGTCCTCGCCGACGCGGACCCAGGCCAGGCCCTTGGCGCCGTGCTCCACGGCGTACTCGCCGAGGCCGTCGAAGAACTTGCGGGACTGGCCCGCGGTGTCCGGCACCGGAAGGGCACGGACGTGCTTGCCGGCGAAGGCCTTGAACCCCGAGTCCGCGAAGACGTCGGAGATGTCGACCAGCTCCAGCTTGGCGCGCAGGTCCGGCTTGTCGTTGCCGTACTTCAGCATCGACTCGCGGAACGGGATGCGCGGGAACGGCGAGGTGACGTGGCGGCCGTTGCCGAACTCCTCGAAGAGCTCGGTCATCAGCTTCTCGATCGGCCGGAAGACGTCTTCCTGCTCCACGAAGGACATCTCGACGTCGAGCTGGTAGAACTCGCCCGGCGAGCGGTCGGCGCGGGCGTCCTCGTCGCGGAAGCACGGCGCGATCTGGAAGTAGCGGTCGAAGCCGGAGATCATCAGCAGCTGCTTGAACTGCTGCGGGGCCTGCGGCAGCGCGTAGAACTTGCCGGGGTTCAGCCGGGACGGGACGACGAAGTCACGGGCGCCCTCGGGGGAGGTCGCGGTGAGGATCGGCGTCGCCATCTCGTTGAAGCCGAGGGCCACCATCTTGGACCGGATCGCGGCGATCACGGCGGAGCGCAGCATGATGTTGCGGTGCATGCGCTCGCGGCGCAGGTCCAGGAAGCGGTACTCCAGGCGCCGCTCCTCGTTGACCCCGTCCTCGGCGTTGATCGTGAAGGGCAGCGGGCCGGCCTCGCCCAGCACCTCGACCTCGGAGACCTCGATCTCGATCTCACCGGTCGGCAGGTCCGGGTTCACGTTGTCGGCGCCGCGTGCGGAGACCTTGCCGTCGATCCGTACGACGGTCTCCTTGGTGAGCTTCGCCAGGGCGTCGTTGCCGGGGGTGCCGGGGCGGGCGACGAGCTGCACCAGACCGTAGTGGTCGCGCAGATCGATGAAGAGGATGCCGCCCAGGTCTCGGCGATTGTGCAGCCAGCCGCTCAGCCGGACGTCGGTGCCGACGTCAGAGGCGCGGAGCTCGCCGCAGGTGTGGGACCTGTACCGATGCATCGTCGTTCATCCAGTCTTCGCGGTTGGGGGAGGAATCAGCCTCCCCAGGCTACCGCCCGCGACCGGAGCGTTTCATTGCCTTTGCCCTTACCAAGATCGTCCGCACGCCCGCACCGCTGCCCTCCGGGTACATGCAGGTTTAAAGTGGGGCAATGCGCACCGAGGATGTGCTGGCCGCGACCGCGACCGGGCTGTGGCGCTGGGACAACGAAGCCGGGACGGTCACCCTGGACGCGGAGGCCGCCCGCCTGCTGGAGCTGCCCGCCGAGCCCGGTGTCTTCCGCGAGTCCGAGGTTCGCGCCCGCTTCCACCCCGTCGACTGGAACGAGATCATGGGCGTGATCTCCCTCGCCGTCGCCGAGGGCACCCTCGCCGAGGCCCGGCTGCGGATCGTGGACGGGGACGGCCGGGTCCTGCGCACCGTGCGCAGCCGCTCCAAGCCGGTCCCCGGCGGCGATGACGGCAGGGACTACGCGCTCATCGGCACCCTCCAGGAGACCGTGGAGCCCCCGCCGGGCACCGCCGGGGCGCAGGCCGCGATCACCGGTGACTGGCGGCGCTCCCGCGAGGCGTTCCTGCTGGACGCCGGCCGGGCCCTGGCCGAGGCGGGGTCGACCACGGAGGTGCTGCGGGTCGCCTACTCGCTCTCCATGCCCGGGTTCTCGCCGGACGGTCTCGCGGTCTTCGGCGTCGAGGGCGAGCGGCTGACCATCGTCGGGCAGCACGGGCACACCCTGGGCGACGAGGGCCCGTTCACCGACATGCCGCTGGAGACGGACTACCCGGCCACCGAGGTCATCCGGACCGGCCGGGCCATCTATCTGCCCACCCCGGACGACTACCGCAGCCGCTACCCCGCCACCTGGCCGCTGGTCCGGCGGTTCGGGCGCCGCTCCTGGGCGTTCCTGCCGCTCATCGTGTCCGGGCGCACGATGGGCACCTGGATGGCGGGCTTCCGGCACCCGGTGTCCTTCTCGCCGGACGAGCGGTCCGTGCTGACGACCGTGGCCCGGATGCTCGCCCAGGCGCTGGACCGGGCCGGCGTCGCCGACACCGAGCGGGAGCTGTCACTCGGCCTCCAGCGCTCGATGATGCCCTCGCTGGGCCCCGGCATCCCGGGGATGACCGTGGCCGCCCGCTACGTCCCGACCGGGGGCGGCCTCCAGGTCGGCGGCGACTGGTACGACCTGATCCCGCTCCCCAACGGCCGCATCGCCCTCGTCATCGGCGACGTCCAGGGGCACGACGTACGGGCGGCGGGGATCATGGGCCAGCTGCGGATCGCCCTGCGCGCGTACGCCTCCGAGGGGCACCGCCCCGACGCGGTGCTCTCCCGCGCCTCCCGCTTCCTCTGCGGGCTCACCGACCCCCACGAGGCCGACGAGGCCACGGCTGCGCGTTTCGCGACCTGCCTGTACGCGGAGGCCGACCCGGAGACCGGCGTCCTGGACATCGCGCGGGCCGGCCACCCCGACCCCGTGGTGATGACGGCCGACGGGACCGCCGTCATCCGGCAGACCGAGGGCGGGCTGCCGCTCGGCATCGAGGCGGACACGGACTATCCGACGACGCAGGTCGTCCTGGAGGCCGGGCAGACGATCATGCTCTGCACGGACGGGCTGATCGAGACCGGCGGCCATGACCTCGTCACCGGCTGGGTACGGCTGCAGCCCATCCTGGAGCGGCACACCGACGACCTGGAGAGGCTCGCGGACGCGCTGGTGCAGGCCGTGCACGGCCCCGGCTCGCACTACACGACCGGGCCGCTCCCCGACCGGCGCGAGGACGACGTCGCGGTGCTGCTGCTGCGCCGCGAGGGGCCCGTCACACACCCGCCCGCGCCCCGGCGGACCGCTCTGACCATCGCCCAGGCCGAGCCGGAGCGGATCTCGGTGGCCCGGCAGCAGCTGCGGGAGCTGCTGCACGACTGGGCGGACCCGGACCAGGTCGACGCGGCCGTGCTGCTGCTCTCCGAGATGGCCACGAATGTCCTGGTGCACACGGACGGCGACGCGCTGATGGTCGCGCAGGCCGGCGGGGTGCCGGGGGAGCGGTGTCTGCGCGTGGACATGTCCGACGGCAGCGACGAGCTGCCGCACAAGCGCAGCCCTGGGGAGATGGCCTCCAGCGGCCGGGGCCTGGTGCTGATGGAGATGCTCGCCCACCGGTGGGGGGTCGACCCGCGCGGGGCGGGCAAGTCGATCTGGTTCGAGCTGAACGAGGCGGAGGAGCCCGCCCTGCCGGACCTGGACGCCCTGCCCGATCTGTGAACCGTCAGGACCTAGTTCTCAGGGGTCTCCGGGTGGCCGCCCTTGCGCAGCTCCCCCAGGATGCCGAAGGCAGCCGCGCACAGCGGCACGGCGAGCAGCATGCCGAGGATGCCCGCCACGCTCGCGCCCGCCGTCAGCGCGATCAGGATCATCGCGGGGTGCATCTGGACCGTACGGCTCTGGATCATCGGCTGAAGGATGTGGCCCTCCAGCACCTGCACGGCGAGGACGACACCGAGCGCCCACAGCGCGATGACGAACCCCCGGTCCGCGAGCGCCACCAGGACCGCGACCGTTCCGGAGATGAACGCGCCGAGGTACGGGATGTAGGCGCCGACGAGCACCAGCGCGCCGAGCCCCACCGCGCCGGGCACCCGCAGGATCAGCAGCCCGACCGTGATGCAGACGGCGTCGATCAGCGCGATGAGCGTCGTTCCGCGCATGAAGCCCTCGACGGCTTCGAAGGCGCGCCGTCCCATCGCCTCGACCATGGCCCCGGTGCCGCGCGGGGCGACGGCGTGGGCGAGACGTGCCGCCCGGTCGGAGTCGCGGAGGAAGAAGAAGGTCAGCAGCAGGGCGAGGACGCTGGTGGCGATGAGGGAGCCGATCAGGCTGATGCCGGTGAGGAGCCCGCCCGCGGCGCTCGCACCGAACTTCGAGACCAGCTGGCGGGCGTTGGCCGCCAGGTCGTCCACGTTGGTGCCGTCCGCGACGTCGAAGTGGTCGATGACCCACTGCCCGGCGTCCTTCAGTGACCGGACGATCTGGTCACCGGTCTCCACGAGCGCGGAGACGACGATGTAGCCCGCGCCGCCGACGACGGCGACGAGGAGCGCGCAGGTGACGAAGGCGGCCAGCGAGCGGTTCACGCCGTGGGTGGTCATCCGGCGGTGCACCGGGCCGAGCAGCGCCGTACCGAGCAGCGCGAGCAGTACGGGTGTGACCGCGGTCTTGAGGGCGATGCACACCCAGACGGCGACGGCGGTGACACCCGCGACCAGCAGGAGGACGCCGCACCAGGCGGCCGTCCGCCGGGCGCCGTCGGGCAGGAGGGGCTTCTGGGTCTGCACCCTCTCAGCCGATCACGCCCGGGAAGCGCTGTCCCGCCCGTGCCGCCGTACGAGCGACGGGGTGTCGCCCGGCGGCGGGGCGGGAGGCGGTCACATGCCGTGGACGGCGGGCACGGTGCCGAGGCGGCCGGCCTGGAAGTCCTCGAAGGCCTGCTTCAGTTCGGCCTGGCTGTTCATCACGAACGGCCCGTAGTGCGCCATCGGCTCGCGGATGGGACGCCCGCCGAGCAGGACGACCTCCAGGTCGGGGGTGTTCCCGTCCTGCTTCTCGTCCGCGCGCACGGTCAGCGAGGAACCGGCGCCGAAGACGGCGGTCTGGCCCAGGTGGACGGGCCGGCGCTCGGCCCCGGCGGTGCCGCGCCCGGCGAGGACGTACGCGAGGCCGTTGAAGTCCTCGCGCCAGGGGAGCGTCACCTCGGCGCCGGGGCGCACGGTGGCGTGGATCATCGTGATCGGGGTGTGGGTGATGCCGGGGCCCTCGTGGCCGTCGAGCTCACCGGCGATGACCCGGAGCAGCGCGCCGCCGTCCGGGGAGGCGAGCAGTTGGACCTGACCGCCGCGGATGTCCTGGTAGCGCGGGGCCATCATCTTGTCGGCCTTGGGCAGGTTCACCCAGAGCTGGAGGCCGTGGAAGAGGCCGCCCGACATGACGAGGGACTCCGGCGGTGCCTCGATGTGCAGCAGCCCGGAGCCGGCGGTCATCCACTGGGTGTCGCCGTTGCCGATGGTGCCGCCGCCGCCGTTGGAGTCCTGGTGGATGAAGGTTCCGTCGATCAGGTACGTCACGGTCTCGAAGCCGCGGTGCGGGTGCCAGGGGGTGCCCTTGGGCTCGCCCGCCGCGTACTCCACCTCACCCATCTGGTCCATCATGATGAACGGGTCGAGGTGCTTGTAGTTGATCCCCGCGAAGGCGCGGCGGACCGGGAAGCCCTCGCCCTCGAACCCGCTCGGCGCCGTGGTCACGGCGAGCACGGGACGGGCCGCGGCGTCACCGGAAGCGGCCACCTTGGGCAGGGTCAGCGGATTCTCGACGGTCACTGCGGGCATGGGAGCCACCTCCGGGGGACTGTTCTGGAACCAATTTAGTTGAATGGTGAACATCCTGCAAGGCTCCGGCCATTCCCGCACCGTGCCCCGGCAGCCGGAAGGGGCCCGTACCGAGAGCGGTACGGGCCCCTTCCGGAAGACCTCGGCCAGGCCGGTCAGCCGTACATGCGGCGCATCGCGAAGTCGACCATCTGCTCGACGGCCTTGGCGTCGAAGACCATGCGGTGCTCGCCCTCCATGTCCAGGACGAAGCCGTAGCCGGTGGGCAGCAGGTCGATCACCTCGGCGCCGGTGATCACGAAGTACTTGGACTCCTTGCCCGCGTACAGCCGCAGCTCCTTGAGCGTGGTGAACATCGGGATCACGGGCTGCTGGGTGTTGTGGAGCGCGAGGAAGCCGGGATTGTCGCCGCGCGGGCAGTAGACCTTCGACGTCGCGAAGATCTGCTGGAAGTCCTCGGCGGCCAGCGAGCCGGTCGTGAACGCCCGTACCGCGTCGCCCAGCGAGGGCGGCGAGGGTTCGGGGTACAGCGGCTGCTCGCCGTAGCCGCCCCCCATCGGCTGCTGCGCGCCCTGGTTCTGGTCGTAGCCGTACATGGTGCAAAGAGTAATCGGCCACATCTGCGACTCGGGGGGTTGCGCCTTATTACTGACGGGTAGCATCATCGTAGAGGTCAGCTGATACGTCCGGGCCACCCCTCCACGGGGCGCTGCGCGCCACTGCTATTGATTACGGAGCCTTCCCATGGGGCACTACAAGTCGAATCTCCGCGACATCGAGTTCAACCTCTTCGAGGTGCTCGGGCGCGACAAGCTGTACGGCACCGGACCGTTCGCGGAGATGGACGTCGAGACCGCGAAGAGCATCCTCGACGAGGTCGCCCGCCTCGCGGAGAACGAGCTCGCCGACTCCTACGCCGACGCCGACCGCAACCCGCCGGTCTTCGACCCGGAGACCAACACCGCACCGGTCCCCGACACGTTCAAGAAGTCGTACCAGGCCTTCATGGACTCCGAGTACTGGCGCCTGGGCCTGCCCGAGGAGATCGGCGGCACCACCTCGCCCCGCTCCCTGATCTGGGGCTACGCGGAGCTGCTGCTCGGCGCCAACCCGGCCGTCTGGATGTACTCCTCGGGTCCGGCGTTCGCCGGCATCCTCTTCGAGGAGGGCAACGAGGCGCAGAAGAAGGTCGCCGAGATCGCCGTCGAGAAGCAGTGGGGCTCGACGATGGTGCTGACCGAGCCGGACGCCGGCTCCGACGTCGGCGCGGGCCGCACGAAGGCCGTCGAGCAGGAGGACGGCTCCTGGCACATCGAGGGCGTGAAGCGCTTCATCACCTCGGGCGAGCACGACATGTCCGAGAACATCCTCCACTACGTGCTGGCCCGCCCCGAGGGCGCGGGACCCGGCACGAAGGGCCTCTCCCTCTTCCTGGTCCCGAAGTACCACTTCGACTGGACCACCGGCGAGCTGGGCGAGCGCAACGGCGTGTACGCGACGAACGTCGAGCACAAGATGGGCCTCAAGGCGTCCAACACCTGCGAGATGACGTTCGGCGACCGCCACCCCGCCAAGGGCTGGCTCATCGGCGACAAGCACGACGGCATCCGCCAGATGTTCCGCATCATCGAGTTCGCCCGCATGATGGTCGGCACGAAGGCCATCGCCACGCTCTCCACCGGCTACCTCAACGCGCTGGAGTACGCCAAGGAGCGCGTCCAGGGCACCGACCTGTCGGAGTTCATGAACAAGACGGCGCCCAAGGTCACCATCACGCACCACCCCGACGTGCGCCGCTCGCTCATGACGCAGAAGGCGTACGCCGAGGGCATGCGCGCCCTCGTCCTCTACACCGCCTCCGTCCAGGACGCGATCCAGGAGAAGGAGGCCGCGGGCGAGGACGCGAAGGCCCTGCACGGCCTGAACGACCTGCTGCTCCCGATCGTGAAGGGCTACGGCTCCGAGAAGTCCTACGAGCAGCTGGCACAGTCGCTCCAGACGTTCGGCGGCTCCGGGTACCTCCAGGAGTACCCGATCGAGCAGTACATCCGTGACGCCAAGATCGACACGCTGTACGAGGGCACGACGGCCATCCAGGGCCAGGACTTCTTCTTCCGGAAGATCGTCCGCGACCAGGGCGCCTCGCTCAACGCGCTCTCCGAGGAGATCAAGAAGTTCCTCGCGGGCGCCCAGGGCAACGAGGAGCTGGCCGGCGCGCTGGACAGCCTCGCGAAGGCCGCGGTGGACCTGGAGGCGATCGTCGGCACGATGATCACCGACCTCACCGCCACCGGCGAGGACGTCAAGAACATCTACAAGGTGGGCCTGAACACCACCCGCCTGCTGCTGGCCTCCGGCGATGTCGTCGTCGGCTACCTGCTGCTCAAGGGCGCGGCCGTGGCCGCCGAGAAGCTGCCGACGGCCTCCGCGAAGGACGTCGCCTTCTACCAGGGCAAGATCGCCGCCGCGAAGTTCTTCGCCGCGAACATCCTCCCGGGCGTCGGCGCCGAGCGCGCCCTCGCCGAGTCCGTCGACAACTCCCTGATGGACCTGGACGAGGCCGCGTTCTAGGGCGCCGCAGCCCGCTCGTCAACGGCGCCGCCACCCGGACACGCTTCCGGGTGGCGGCGCTGTCGTACGGGCGGCCCGTGGTGTGGTCCTACGCCCACGGCCGGCTCAAGCTCTCCGTCCCGTCCGGCATCGGCATCGGCATCGGCCTGACGGCCATCGACCAGCTGTGAGTGGCGAGAAACCGACCGCTTTCCATGTCCTGACAGACACCGTCGACCCCGGAATTCCGGGCTCACCGGACAATGCCCGCAGGAGCCCGGGGGGCGACGGTGAATCCTTTCGGCCAAGCCTGGCTACAGTGAAGAACATGAGTTCCTCCCCCCGCTTCGACCGCGGCCACACCGACGATCTGATGGCCTTCCTGATGGCCGCCCCCTCTCCGTACCACGCCGTGGCAGCCGCCGCGGCGCGGCTGGAGAAGGCCGGGTTCCGGCAGGTGGAGGAGACCGCGGCCTGGGACGGGACCGCGGGCGGCAAGTACGTCCTGCGCGGGGGCGCGATCGTCGCCTGGTACGTGCCGGAGGGCGCCGGGGCGCACACCCCGTTCCGGATCGTCGGCGCACACACCGACTCCCCCAACCTCCGCGTGAAGCCGCTGCCGGACTCCGGCGCGTACGGCTGGCGGCAGATCGCCGTGGAGGTCTACGGCGGCACCCTGCTCAACACCTGGCTGGATCGCGACCTCGGCCTCGCCGGCCGGATCTCGCTGCGAGGGGGCACCGACCGGCTGGTCTCGATCGACCGCCCGCTGCTGCGCGTCCCGCAGCTCGCCGTGCACCTGGACCGGTCGGCCAACACCGACGGGCTGAAGCTGGACCGGCAGAAGCACATGCAGCCCATCTGGGGGCTCGGGGACGTCGAGGAGGGCGACCTCATCCGGTTCGTCGCCGACGAGGCGGGCGTCGACGCCGAGGACATCACCGGCTGGGACCTGATGCCGCACCCGGTCGAACCGCCGTCCTACCTGGGCCGCGACCGCGAACTCGTGGCCGGTCCCCGCATGGACAACCTGCTCTCGGTGCACGCGGCGACCGCCGCGCTCGCCGCCGTCGCCGGGCAGCCCGACTCCGAGCTGCCGTACATCCCGGTCATGGCCGCCTTCGACCACGAGGAGAACGGCTCGCAGTCCGACACCGGCGCGGACGGACCGCTGCTCGGCACGGTCCTGGAACGCTCGGTCTTCGCCCGCGGCGGCGGTTACGAGGACCGCGCCCGCGCCTTCGCCGGCACGGTCTGCCTCTCCTCCGACACCGGCCACGCGGTCCACCCCAACTACGCCGAGCGCCACGACCCCACGCACCACCCGGTCGTCAACGGCGGGCCGATCCTCAAGGTCAACGTCAACATGCGGTACGCGACCGACGGCAGCGGCCGCTCCGTGTTCGCGGCCGCCTGCGACAAGGCGGGCGTGCCGTGGCAGACGTTCGTCTCCAACAACGCGATGCCCTGCGGCACGACGATCGGCCCGATCACCGCGGCCCGGCACGGCATCCGGACCGTCGACATCGGCGTCGCCATCCTGTCCATGCACAGCGCGCGCGAGCTGTGCGGCGCGGACGACCCGTATCTGCTGGCGAACGCTCTGGTGGCCTTCCTGGCCGGCTGACGCCTCGTGGGGCGCCTCCGGGGACAGGCCGGCGCCTCCGGGGGCGCCTTCGCCCAACCTCCCGCCCGCGCATGCTCGTTGCCGGGCCGGGTACGCGCTCCGTACACGGCCCGGAGCTTCCGGGCCGTCGAGGAGGCGGAACTCATGGGACTCGGAGGATGCATCATCCTCATCGGCGCGGGAGCGATCCTCGCTTTCGCGACCGACTGGGAACTGGACAGTGTCAACGTCGACCTGGTCGGCTGGATCATGATGATCGTCGGCGTCATCGGCGTCTTCGTCTACGCGAGCGTCATACGGCGCCGCCGCATGCTCGTACCGCCGGCCACCACCGTCGTGTCGGACGACGAACGGCACCTGTGACCGGGCACGATCCGGCCGTACCCCGGAAACGCTCCCGCCGGATCCCCGATATTCTGGGCGCTTGCCCGTGACCCGGCACCGGGCGCGTCAGACCCGGAAGGGGAGCCGCTCGTGGAGTTCCGGCTGCTCGGCACCGTCTGTGTCGACACGCTGACCGGGCCGCTGCCCCTCGGCCCCGCCAAACGCCGCAGCCTGCTCGCGGCGCTCCTGCTGCACGCCAACACCCCGGTCTCCATGGCACGCCTGACGGACTGCCTGTGGGACGACGCCCCACCGCTGCACGCCCGCACGGTCATCCAGGGCCATGTCTCCCGGCTGCGCGCCCTGCTGATGGGCGCGGACGCGCAGGCGTACGGGGTCGAGCTGGCGACGCTCGGCGACGCGTACGTGCTGCGGGCACCGGAAACGCTGCTGGACTCCCAGCGCTTCGAGGAACTGCTCATGCTGGCCCGGGAGCAGCGCAGCCCCGCCGACACGGTGCTGATGCTGAAGGAGGCCCTGTCGCTGTGGCAGGGGCCCGCCCTCACCGGCACCTACGCGAGCGCCCCGCTCCAGGCGGCCGCGCACGCGCTGGAGGAGTCCCGGCTCTCCACGGTCGAGCACCTGGCGCGCGCCTACGGCGTCCTGGGCGAACACCACCGGGCGGCGGCCGTGCTGCGCACCGAGGCCGTCGCCCACCCGATGCGGGAGTCCCTGGCGGCGGGTCTGATGACGGCGCTGTACCGCTCGGGGCGCCAGTCGGAGGCGCTGGACTGGTTCCACCGCACCCGCCGGCTGCTCGCCGACGAACTGGGCATCGACCCGGGCCGCGAACTGGCCGACGCGTACGCGCAGATCCTGCGCGGCGAGCCGGAGGTCCCGCCGGGGGCGCTGGGGGACCTCGGGGGACCGGCCCACGTCCCGGGCGCGCCTGGGCGCCCCGGCCAGGCGCCCGGCCCGTACGCGAGCGTCGGCGGGCGGGCCGGGACCGACCCGTCACCGGCCCCGGTGACGGCCGGTGCGCCCCGCCCCGGCGGCTCGGAGCCGCCCGGCGCACCCGATGCCCTCGGCGCGGTGGCCGCCGCCCCGGCACGCTCCGGCCCCGCCGAGCCGGTGGTCCCGCCGGCGCGGGCGCACGCCACGCCCTCCCCCTACGCCGGAGGCGATCCGCACCCCGCCGATCTGCTGCCCCGCGCCCCGCGCGGCTTCCACGGGCGCACGGCCGAGCTGACCGCGCTCTCCCGGGCGGCGGCCGGTGAGGCCCCCGTGTGCCTGGTCACGGGTCCGGCCGGGGTGGGCAAGACGGCGCTGGCCCTGCACTGGGCGCGCCGGTCCCCGGCGGCCTTCCCGGACGGGCGGCTCTTCGCCGATCTGCGCGGGTTCGGCGACACCGCCGAGCCGACCCCGCTCGAAGTGCTGCGCGAGTTCCTGCTCGCGCTCGGCGTCGCGCCCCGCCGGGTACCGGAGTCGGTGACAGGCGCGGCGGCCCTGTTCCGTTCGCTGACCGACCGGCTGAGCCTTCTCGTCGTCCTCGACAACGCCCGCGACTCCGCCCAGGTCAGGCCGCTGCTGCCGGGCGGCGCGGACTGCGTCACGCTGATCACCAGCAGGAACCGGCTCGAAGGGCTCATCGCGTCGGACGCCGCCGTCCCGGTCCCGGTGGACATACTCGAACCGCCGGACGGCACGGCGCTGCTGGCCGGGGTCCTCGGTGAGGAACGGGTCCTCGCCGAACCGGTGGCCGCCCGGCGGCTCGCCGAACTCTGCGGCGGGCTGCCGCTCGCCCTGCGGGTCACGGCGGCCCGGCTGGCGGGCCGCCCGCAGTGGACGCTGGCCGCCATGGCCGGCGAACTCGACGCCGAGCACAGCCGGCTCTCCTTCCTGGACGTGGAGGACACCGGTGTCTCGGCGGCGCTGCGGCTCACCGTGCAGCAGCTCCCGCCGGACGTCGTCCACCACTTCACCCGGCTGGGCCACCACCCGGGCAACCACTTCGACCCGTATACCGCGGCCGCGCTCGCCGGCAGCGACCCGGTGACCGCGGGGGCCGCGCTGGACCGGCTCGCCGCCGCCCATCTGGTCACGGAGGCGGGCCCCGGGCGCTGGATGCTGCACGATCTGGTGCGGCTGTACGCACGCGGGCTCGACCCGGCGGCCGGCCCGGACGCGCTCCTCGGTGTGCTCGACCACTACATCGCGACCGCGCTCGCCGCCGCCGACACGGCCGAGCCGGGCGGCGAGCCCTGCTTCGTGCTGCCCGACGGCTACCGCCGACCGGCCGCGACACGGGACTTCACGGACCGGGCCTCGGCCATGAGCTGGCTGGCGGCGGAGCGCGAGGACCTGACCCTGGCCGCCGCGGCCGGCCGGGCCGCCGGGCTCGACGACCGCGTGTGGCGGATCATCCTGCTGCAATGGCCGCACGTGGTGTGGCGGGTACGGGACGGCTGGGCCCCGATGCTGGAACTGGCCCTCGCGGCGGCCGTCGCGCTCGCGGACCCGTACGCCGAGTCCCGGGTCCGCAATCTGCTGGGCTGGGTCCTGTCGGAGGAGGGCCGCACCGGCGAGGCCGTCGCCCTGCTGGAGCCGTCGCCCGGCCTGGCCCGGCAGGCGGCGGACCGGCTCGGCGAGGCGACCGCACTGATCAACCTGGCCATCGTGCACGCCGAACAGGGCGGCCTGGATCTGGCGATGGAGGGCTGCGCCCAGGCCCTGGAGCTGGCCCGCGAGGAGGCAGACGCCCATACGGAGATGCTCGCCCTCCAGCACCTGGCCCGGATGCAGCTCGCGGCCGGGCGCCCGCAGGACGCCCTGGACTCCGCCCGCACCGCCTTCGACCTGGGGCCCGAGCACGAGGAGGCGGCGCGCCGGGTGCTGCTGCTGACGGTCAGCGGCGAGGCCCGCCTCGCCCTCGGCGCGGAGGACGAGGGGATACGGCTCCTGGACCGGGCGGCCACCGAGGCTGAGCAGGCGGGTTACGACGAGGGCGCGGTGCGGGCCCTGGAGGCGCTGCTGCGGGTGACGGCGGCCCCGGACTACGTGCGGCGCCGCGAGGAGGCGGTCCGCCGCCTCGCCGACGACTGACGCGGGAGGGGAGCGCCGCCGCCCGCCCGCGTCAGTCGTCTCAGCCCCGCGCGGGGAGCGCCGCCGCCCGCCCGCGTCCGGTGTCTCAGCCCTGCGCGGGGAGCGCCGCTACCCGCCCTCGTCCGGCGTCTCAGCCCCGCGCGGCCTCGTCGTCCATACCGGCGAGCACCAGCGGCAGCCGGGCGGTCCCGCCGGGTGCGACGCGGACGGGGACACCCCAGTCCTGCTGGTGGACATGGCAGGCCGGGTACTCGTTCGCCGGGTCGTCGTCGCAGGACGCGGCCATCGCGGAGACGTGCAGGACGCCCTCGGTGACGCCGTCGGCGAGGACCAGGTCGCGGAAGAGGTCGGTGCCGGCGCCCTCGCCGCCGGCCAGCAGTTCGGGCGGGGTCGAGGAGACCAGCAGCCGGGTCGAGGGCCCGTAGCGGGTGTCGAGCTTCTGACCGGCGGGCGCCTGGAAGACGACGTCGAGCCGGAGGGCGCCGGGGGCGATCTCGGTGGCCGCACGCTGAGTGCGGTGGGCCTGCTCGGCGACGCGTACCGCCTCTTCGGGCAGCCGCAGCCGGGTCAGCCGGTGCCGTGCGGATTCCACGACCACCAGGTCTCCGTCGACCAGCACCGCGTCGCTGGGTTCCCGCAGATCCGTGGCCAGCGTGCTGACCTCACCGCTCGCCGGGTCGTAGCGGCGCAGGGCGTGGTTGTAGGTGTCGCAGACGGCGACGGACCCGTCGGGCAGCGCGGTGACGCCCAGCGGGTGCTGGAGCAGGGCCTGCGCGGCGGCGCCGTCGCGGTGGCCGAAGTCGAAGAGTCCGGTGCCGACGGCGGTGTGGACGGCGCCCTCCCGGTCGACGTAGCGCAGCGCGGAGGTCTCCGAGTCGGCGACCCACAGCCGCTCGTCGGTGGCCGCGAGCCCGGACGGCTGGGCGAACCACGCCTCCGCGCCCGGCCCGTCGACCAGGCCCTCGTTGGTGGTCCCGGCCGCGACCCGTACGGTGCCGTCCTCGGGGTCGTACGTCCACAGCTGGTGGACGCCGGCCATGGCGATCCAGAGCCGGCCGTCGAACCAGGCGACGTCCCACGGCGAGGACAGGTCCACCTCGCGGGCAGCGCCGCTGGTGGCCGCTCCCTGCCACCACTGGCGGCCGGTGCCGGCGAGGGTGGTGGTCGTCCCGGCCGTCAGGTCGAGCGCGCGGATGGCGTGGTTGACCGTGTCGGCGACGGCGATCCGCCCGTCGGGCAGCGTGGCGAGCCCCTGCGGCTCGCTGAAGGCGACCTCGTCGGGCCCGCCGTCGGTGAATCCGCGCTCACCGGTCCCGAAGTGCCGGCGCACGCTCTCGCCGTCCGCGTCCAGCTCGACCAGCCGGTGCCGGGTGGTGTCGGAGACCAGGAAGCCGCCGTCCGGCAGCAGCAGTGCCTTGCCGGGGAACCGCAGATGCGTGGCCACCGGCTCCGGCGCCACGTACGGCCCGTCGCCGCGCCGCAGGGTCCCCTTGGCCGCGTGTTCCGCCTCCAGCTCCTCGACCAGCTTCTCGATGGCGTGGGCGTGGCCCTCACCGGCGTGCTGGGCGACGACATAGCCCTCGGGGTCGATGACGACGAGCGTGGGCCAGGCGCGTACGGCGTACTGCTTCCAGGTGGCCAGCTCCGGGTCGTCGAGCACCGGGTGGTGGACCCCGTACCGCTCGACGGCGTCCACGACGGCCTGGTGCTCCGCCTCGTGGACGAACTTCGGGGAGTGCACGCCGATGATCACGACAGTGTCGCGGTGCTTCTCCTCCAGCTCGCGCAGCTCGTCCAGGACATGCAGACAGTTCACACAGCAGAAGGTCCAGAAATCCAGGATCACTATGCGTCCTCGCAGGTCAGCGAGGGTGTACTGCCGGTCTCCTGTATTGAGCCAGCCGCCCTTGCCGATGAGTTCGGGGGCCCTGACGCGCGCACGTGTTGCCATGTGAACAGTCAACATCACCGTGGCGTCCCCGCATTCCACAGGCCCCTCGGGGAACCTGTGGGACATGAGACTTCTCGTACGTGAGCGGATTTTCGGCATCGGCGACGACTACTGGATCGAGGACGCGGACGGCCACAAGGTCTTCCTGGTCGACGGCAAGGCCATGCGGCTGCGCGACACCTTCGAGCTGAAGGACGCGCAGGGCCGCGTCGTCGTGGAGATCCGCCAGAAGCTGATCAGCCTGCGCGACACGATGCTGATCGAGCGGGACGGTGAGCACCTCGCCAAGATCAAGCGGAAGCGGCTGTCGCTGCTGCGCAACCACTACCGCGTGACCCTGGAGGACGGCACCGAGCTGGACGTCAGCGGCAAGATCCTGGACCGCGAGTTCGCGGTGGACTACGAGGGGGAGCTGCTGGCCCAGATCTCCCGTCGCTGGCTGACCGTCCGCGACACCTACGGGATCGACATCGTGCGGGAGGACGCCGACCCGGCGCTGCTGATCGCCGTGGCGGTGTGCGTGATCGTGCTCGCGGAGAAGGAGCACGAGAACTGATCGCGCGGGTCGGTCACGGCTGAGGGGGCTCTGTTTCACGTGAAACAGAGCCCCCTCACATCTGCCGGATCTTCGGCGCGGCCAGGCCCAGGCGCCGGTCCTTGAGGGCCGGGAACTGCTCCCGGGTCGCGGCGACCTTGGCCGGGTCGAACTCCACGGTCAGCACCTCCTCGTCCGCGCCCGCCTCGGCGAGAACCTCGCCCCAGGGGTCGACGACGACGCTGTGCCCGGCCTGCTGGACGCCGGCGTGGGTGCCGGCGGAGCCGACGGCCAGGACGTACGCCTGGTTCTCGACGGCGCGGGCGCGGGCGAGCAGGCTCCAGTGGGCGCGGCGGCGCTCCGGCCAGCCGGCCGCGACGACCAGGGTCTCGGCACCCGCGTCGACCAGGCCCCGGAACATCTCGGGAAAGCGGAGGTCGTAGCAGGTGGCGAGGCCGAGGGTGGTCCGCGGAAGGGAGACGGTCACCAGCTCCTCGCCGGCGCCCATCATGACCGCCTCGCCCCGATCGAAGCCGAAGCGGTGGATCTTGCGGTAGGCGGCGGCCCGTTCGCCCTCGGGCGTGAAGACGAGCGTGGTGTTGTAGAGGGCGCCGTCATCGGCCCGTTCCACGAAGGAGCCGGCGTGCAGCCAGACGCCGGCACCGGCGGCCGCCTCGGCCATGACCGCGTGCGTCGGGCCCGTCAGGGGTTCGGCCTCGTCCTCGAACGACGTGTAGGCGAAGGCCCCCACCGGCCACAGCTCGGGAAGCACCACCAGATCCGCGCCCCGCTGCGCCGCGACCAGGGAGGCGGCGCGTTCCCGGCGGGAATCGACGGGTTCGTCCGGGTCTACTGCGATCTGGATGAGGGAGGCGCGCACACTACCACCGTCCTGGCATTCGAGCCGTCAACACGGGCCTACGATCGTCACACGAAAGCACTGCCGGGGTGCCTGCTCGCAGCGTAACTTAGCCACCAAGGCTCATCGCCGCTCACAGCCCGCAGCCCGACCGTCCGCGCCCAGTTCTCCAGCCCATGCACCGCAGAACCGCACGAGGGGTCCCGTGACCGTCCATCCCAGCCTCCAGACCTACGCCGACGCCTGGACCCACTCCATCGAGTCGATAGCCGAGCTGGTGAGCCCGCTCACCGAGGCGGAGTGGAACGGCCGTACTCCCTGCCCCAACTGGTCGGTGCGCGACATCGTCTCGCACATCATCGGTATGGAGTGCGAGCAGCTCGGCGACCCGCGTCCGATCCACACCCTGCCGCGCGACCTCTTCCATGTGCAGAGCGACTTCGCCCGCTACATGGAGATGCAGGTCGACGTCAGGCGCCACCACACCGCACCGGAGATGACCTCCGAGCTGGAGTACACGATCATTCGCCGGTCCCGGCAGCTGCGCAACGAGTCACGTGACCCGGAGACCATGACGCGGGCCCCGCTGGGCGCCGAGCAGACCCTTGAAACGGCGTTGCGCATGCGCGCGTTCGACGTCTGGGTGCACGAGCAGGACCTGCGCACGACGCTGGGCAAGCCCGGCAACCTGGACTCCCCCGGTGCCGCCATCACCCGGGACACCCTGCTGATGGGGCTGCCGAAGGTGGTGGCCGCGAGCGCCGGCGCCCCGCCCAACTCGGCGGTGGTGCTGGACGTGCACGGTCCGGTGGAGTTCCTGCGCACGGTACGGGTCGACGCCGAGGGCCGCGGTTCGGTGGACGGCTCCCCGTCGCTCGGCCCGGCCGCGACGCTGTCGATGGACTGGGAGACGTACGTCCGGCTGGCCTGCGGGCGGGTACGGCCGAACGCGGTCGCGGACCGGATCAAGACCGAGGGCGACCAGGACCTGGCCGACGCCATCCTCCAGCACTTCGCGGTCACCCCGTAGCGCGCAGCCGTACCCGGCAACAGCGGCGCCCGCCCCCGCGGAGGGGGACGGGCGCGCCGCTGTGTCCGGGGTGATCCGGGCGGGTCAGGCAGGGACGTGCACGGCCTCCACGCGGCTGATCACGTGGTGCTCCCGCTCCCGGTGCGCGGCCTTGAGTCGCAGCCGCAGGATCTGGGCGACCCCCAGCGACTCCAGGACGAAGACCGAGGCGAACGCAACGCGGTAGTTGTCGCCGGTCGCGTCCAGCAGCACACCGACGGCCAGCAGCGTGGTCATCGAGGCGACGAAACCGCCCATGTTGACGATGCCGGACGCGGTGCCCTGGCGCTCGGGCGGGTTGGCCGGGCGGGAGAAGTCGAAGCCGATCATCGAGGCGGGCCCGCAGGCGCCGAGCACTACGCACAACACGACCAGCAGCCACATCGGCGCGTGGTGCCCCGGGTGGAAGATGACCGACGCCCACAGCGTGGCCGTCGTGCCGACCGTGCCCAGCGCGAGGGGGATGCGGGCCGCGTGGTGACGGGCGATGACCTGCCCGTAGACGAGCCCGACTGCCATGTTGGAGAGCACCACCAGGGTCAGCAGCTCTCCGGCGGTCCCCCGGCTCAGCCCCTGGTCCTCGACCAGGAACGGCATGCCCCACAGCAGCAGGAACACCATGGCCGGGAACTGCGTCGTGAAGTGCACCCACATCCCGAGCCGGGTGCCGGGCTCCCGCCAGGCGGCGGCGATCTGCTTGCGTACGTACGCCCCGCCCGCGTGCTGGACCGGCGGCGGCTCGTGGCCCTCGGGGTGGTCCTTCAGGAAGAGCAGGAGCAGCACCAGCACCACGACCCCGGCCAGCGAGCTGCCGACGAAGGTGGTGGTCCAGCCGAAGCCGTGCAGGGCGCGGGCGATGACCAGCGTCGAGACGAGGTTGCCCGCCATGCCGAAGAGGGCGGCGACCTGCCCGATCATGGGGCCGCGCCGGGCGGGGAACCAGCGCGTGCCCAGCCGCAGCACACTGATGAACGTCATCGCGTCGCCGCAGCCCAGCAGCGCGCGCGAGCCGAGCGCGGTGCCGTACGAGGGGGAGAGTGCGAAGCCGAGCTGGCCGAGCGTGAACAGGACGGCCCCGAGCGCGAGGACCTTCTTGGTGCCGAGCCGGTCGACCATCAGGCCGACGGGTATCTGCATGCCCGCGTAGACCAGGAGCTGGAGGATGGAGAAGGTGGAGAGCGCCGAGGCGTTGACGTCGAACCGGTCGGCGGCGTCGAGCCCGGCGACGCCGAGGCTGGTGCGGAAGATGATGGCGACGAAGTAGACGGCGACGCCGATGCCCCAGACCCGGGCGGCACGCCGGCCGCCGGGCGGGTCACCGGGCACGGGCAGGGTGGGCGCGGCGGCGGAACTCACCGGTCCTCACCCCTGACCAGCACCTTGACCCGGCTGACGTGACGGCGCACGACCTGTGCGGCGCCTTCCGCGTCACCGGCCCTGATCGCCTCCAGCAGCTCGCTGTGCTCCGCGATGTTGGCGGCGATCCTGCCGGGGTGGGCCTCCATGACGGCGACGCCCATCCGCAACTGGCGGTCGCGCAGCTGGTCGTAGAGGCGGGACAGGATCTCGTTGCCCGCGTGGCGGACGATCTCGGCGTGGAAGCAGCGGTCCTTCACGGAGACGGCGGCCAGATCACCGGCCTCGGAGAGCTGCCGCTGCTCTTCCAAGAGCCCTTCCAGACGGCTGATGAGCTGGGCGGAGGCGGGCACGGCCTTGCGTGCGGCGAACTCCTCGACGAGCAGCCGGGTCTCCACCACGTCCGCGATCTCCTGGGCGGAGACGGCGAGGACCAGGGCGCCCTTCTTGGGGTAGAGCTTGATCAGCCCCTCGACCTCCAGCCGCAGCAGCGCCTCGCGCACCGGGGTGCGCGAGACCCCCACGGCCTCCGCGAGACTGCCTTCGGTCAGCAGCGTGCCGCCTTCGTAACGGCGGTCCAGGACCGCGTCCTTGACGTGCGTGTAGACGCGCTCGGCGGCCGGGGGCCGCTTCACGGGCGGGCGTGCGGGGGCGGGGGACGTGGAGGGTGCGGGGGCAGGCATGCACACAGCATAGATACAACATGCACGCAACCGTCCGCCCGTCCACGATGTGAGCCGCCGCGGGCCCGGGGTCCGGGACCGCTCAGGGGCCGCCGCGGGCCCGGGGTCCGGGACGCGAGGAGCCGCCGCGGGCCCGAGGATCGGGACCGCCAGGGCCCTCCGCAGGGCCGGGGCCCCCGGACCTTCCCCGGACCGCCACGGGCCACCGCGGGCCCGAGGTCCCGGACCGCCACGGGCCCACGCGCGGCCGGGACCAGGCGCGACCTCGGGAGCAGGCGCGACCTCGGCAGCAGGCGCGACCTCGGCAGCAGGCGCGACCTCGGGAGCAGGCGCGGACCGGGCCGCCCCGGCCGGGCGACCCCCGGGCGCCCGTCCTACGCGGGCGGCGTGTCGTCCCCCACCAGCCGGAGCACGGGGCGCTGGGGCGCGAACTCGCCCAGTCCGAGCGCCGCCTCGCGCCAGTGCGCGGCCAGTTCGAGCAGGCGCTCGTCGTCCTGCTGGTAGGCGGGCGGCGGCACATCCGGCACGGTTCGCCACAGGATCGTCGCGGCGAACCGCACCGCGTGCAGGGCGGCCGTCGTATGCGCCTCGACCCCGTCATCCCCCAGTTGCCGCAACGCCTCCAGGCGCTCCGCGACGGCGAGAAGCTCGCCGTACGCCCTGACGGACTCCTGCGCACGCACGACATCGTCCACGGTTACCTCCGGCCTCTGGGGCGCTCGGCGCACCTGTCGCTGCGGTACGTCGGGCCGGCTCGCCGATCCCCGTGCCGGACCTCCCGCACAGGGCCTCGGATGTGAGGCCGATGGTAGCCCCTGGCCACCGAGCCCGATCGCCGCTCGGCCGCCACGGCCCTGCTCGCGGCGTCCGGATGTCGTAAAAAATCACCCCGTCGTGGGCCACAACCAAGGAGTGCGGTCATCCGTCTTACCAGCGCAGCGGCACCCTCATGTGGCCGCATTCCAGGGGCATTTGGAGCGTTTAAGTTGAAACTCGGCATTAAGGGCATAAGGCGCGCTTCTGCGACCGCCACGGTCGCCCTCACGGCGGGCGCCCTCCTCGCGGGCGGCGCGTTCGCCTCCACCGCACACGCCGCCACGCCGAAGCCGCCCTCGATCGTCGCCAAGGGCGGCTTCGTGATGAACAACGGCACCGGAAAGACCCTGTTCACCAAGGCCGCGGACACCCGTCGCTCCACCGGTTCCACCACGAAGATCATGACCGCCCGTGTGGTGCTGGCCCAGAAGGGCCTGAACCTGGACTCCAAGGTCACGATCCAGAAGGCGTACAGCGACTACATCGTCTCCAAGGGCGCGTCCTCGGCCCGTCTGATCGTCGGCGACAAGGTCACCGTCCGTCAGCTGCTGTACGGCCTGATGCTGCCCTCGGGCTGCGACGCGGCGTACGCCCTGGCCGACAAGTTCGGCTCCGGCAAGACGCGCGCGGCGCGGGTGAAGTCGTTCATCGGCAAGATGAACAGCACCGCGAAGACGCTCGGCCTCAAGAACACCCACTTCGACTCGTTCGACGGCATAGGGAACGGGTCCAACTACTCGACCCCGCGCGACCTGACGAAGCTCGCGAGCAGTGCGATGAAGTACTCCACGTTCCGCACGGTCGTGAAGACCAAGTCGACGAAGCAGAAGGTCACGACGAAGAGCGGCGGCTACCGCTACATGTCGTGGACGAACACGAACAAGCTGCTCGGCTCGTACAGCGGCACGATCGGCGTGAAGACGGGTTCGGGCCCGGCGGCCAAGTACTGCCTGGTCTTCGCCGCGACCCGCAAGGGCAAGACGGTGATCGGCACGGTCCTGACCTCGTCGTCCGAGGCGAACCGCACGGCGGACGCGAAGAAGCTGATGGACTACGGCTTCAAGAAGTAAGCCGACAAGTCCGGTTGTACGAGGAGCGGGCCCCGCACGCGACAGCGTGCGGGGCCCCTTTGGTCCCGAAGCAGCCCCGCCCTTCCCGTCCATCGTTACCCCGCACCCCAGCCCTCCTCGCAGTCCTCGCGATCACCACGACCTTGCCGGCCGGGCGCCTTGGAGGCCGGAGAAAAAACGGTGGAACGGCCCCGCCGCCCCCGGCTACCTTGCTGCCGGGCCGGCCATCCGTGGCATGTGGGCCCGCCGCCCCCGCCGTCCATGAAAGGGCGTCCGTTGTACATCGCGTGAGACCTCCCCACTGCTGATCTGTCGCGCGTCGCACCTGTGCGCCGCGCTGCTTCCCGCTGCGGATTTCTCACACTGAAACCGGTGTACTCCTGTGCTCATCCATTGGGCCGTCATGCCCACACGCCTGCCCGTCGTCCTGCGCCGCTGCCACACGTGCGCGTCCGGAAGCTTCCGCGCGAACGGCAAATTCCGCGTCAACGCCCACCACAAGCTGCTCGACGCCTGGCTCCTCGCGCTCTGCACGGGGTGCGGGGACACCACGAAGCTCACGGTCCTGGAGCGGGCGCACGTCCGCTCCGTACAGCCTGAGCTGCTGGACCGTATGCACGCCAACGATCCGGCCCTGGCGGCCGAGCTGCTTCAGGACCCGGTCGTGCGGCGGCGCAACCGCGTGGCCCTCGACTGGACCGGCGCCTGGCGCCTGGACACCGGGGGCCAGGACCATCCGGACCGCGAGGTGATCGACGTATCGGTCACCTTCGGGGCCCGGATACCGGTACGGCCGCTGCGTCTGATCGCGGACGGCTGCGGCCTCTCGCGGACGGAGACGGAACGCCTGCTGTCGGAGGGCAAAATCGTCTCCACCGCCCGCCTGACCGGCAGACTCACGGGCGACTTCGGCTTCCTGCTGAAGCGGTGAGGGGCGGCCGGGGGCGGGGGGTGAACGGCGCGCCCGTCCCCGGCCGGCTCAGCCCTCAGTGCGCGGCGACCCGCACGACGAGCCCGATCGCGGCCGCCAGCAACTCCCGTTCCTCGTCGCTCAATTCCGCGTCGATGGCGCGGGCGAGCCAGTCGGCCCGCCGCTCCCGCTCCTCCTCCAGGAGCGCGCGCCCGGCGTCCGACAGCTCGACCAGGCTCTTGCGCCCGTCGGTCGGGTGAGCGCGGCGCGTGATGAGCCCCTGCTCCATGAGCAGCCCGACGGCACGCGCCATGGACTGCGGACGCACCCGCTGACCTGCGGCGAGTTCGCTGGTGGTCATGGCGCCGTTGCGGTCCAGCTCGCCGAGGACGGCCACCTGGCCGAGCGGCATCTGGTCCTCAAGCTTCACGCGGCGGGTGAGCTTGCCCATCGCTGTGCGCAGCTCGGCGGCGATGGAGGCGGATTCCGGGAGGGGCATACCGCACTTTATCCCGGGGCGGAAACAGAACAGCAGACTGCACAGCAGAGCTGTTCAGCCCAACTAAACAGCCTCACTGAACAGCATTGCTGTAGAGTTGTCCCGCCGGGTCCCGCGCCACCGTCGTCGCAGCCGGACCGCGGCACGCGACAACGGGAAGGACCACTCCCATGACCGCCATCACCTCAGTCACCGGCCGCCGCGTCCTCGACAGCAGGGGCAACCCCACCGTCGAGGTGGACGTGGAACTGTCGGACGGCTCGCTCGGCCGCGCCGCGGTCCCCTCCGGCGCCTCCACCGGCGCCCGCGAGGCCGTCGAACTCCGCGACGGCGACCCTGCCCGCTGGCACGGCAAGGGCGTCGACCAGGCCGTTCACCACGTCAACACGGAGCTGACCGAGGCCGCCATCGGCCGGGAAGCGGAGGATCAGGCCGGGCTCGACGCCGCCCTCGTCGCGGCGGACGGCACCGCCACCAAGGCCCGGCTCGGCGCCAACGCGATCCTGGGCGTCTCCCTGGCGGCCGCCAAGGCAGCGGCGGCCGCGCACCGCCTGCCGCTGTACCGGTACCTGGGCGGGTCGGACGCCCGGCTGCTGCCCGTACCGATGATGAACATCGTCAACGGGGGCGCGCACGCGGACAATCCGCTGGACTTCCAGGAGTTCATGATCGCCCCGATCGGCGCCGCGACGTTCGCCGAGGCCGTCCGGATGGGCTCGGAGATCTTCCACACCCTGCGCCGCGACCTGCTCGCCGCCGGCCACTCCACGGGCGTCGGCGACGAGGGCGGCTTCGCGCCGGCCCTGCGTACCGCCGAGGAGGCGCTCGACTTCGTCGTGGCCGCCGTCGAACGCACGGGATACCGGCCGGGCACGGACATCGGCCTGGTCATGGACCCCGCGACGTCGGAGTTCTTCCACGACGGCGTCTACGACTACGCGGGCGAGGGCGTACGCCGCACGCCGGCCGAGCACGCGGACTACCTGGTCGAGCTGATCGACGCCTACCCGATCGTGTCGATCGAGGACGCGATGGCCGAGGACGACCTGAACGGCTGGCGCGAGCTGACCGCCCGCGTCGGAGACCGCTGCCAGCTCACCGGGGACGACGTGTTCTGCACGAACGACACGCTCCTGCGCGAGGGCATCGCCACCGGGGTGGCCAACTCCGTGCTCGTGAAGGTCAACCAGATCGGCACCCTGACGGAGGCGATGACCACGGTCGCCACGGCCCACCGCGCGGGCTACACGGTGGTCATGTCCCACCGCTCCGGCGAGACGGAGGACACCACGATCGCGGACCTGGCGGTGGCCACGGGCTGCGGCCAGATCAAGACGGGCTCACTGTCCCGCTCGGACCGCACCGCCAAGTACAACCAGCTGATCCGCATCGAGGAGGAGCTGGGCACCGGCGCCCGGTACGCGGGGGCGGAGGCACTGCGCCGCCGGTAGCCCTGGCCCGGTCCGCCGAGCGACCGCAACGCCTCGCGGGTGGACACCCGTGAGGCGTTGCCCCCGCCATAATTACCTGACTAAGGTCAGAGAATGGCAGCGGACCAGATCAAGCAAGTGCGACGCTTCAACCGGACGGTCGCGGAGCGCGTAGGCGTACTACAGGATCACTACCTGGACGGCACGCGTCCCTACGGGCAGGCGCGGCTGCTCTGGCAGATCGGGGACGGCGAGACGCATGACGTCCGGAGCGTACGGGCCCGGCTCGGGCTCGACTCCGGATACGCGAGCCGCCTCCTGCGCGCCCTTGAGCGCGACGGCCTCGTCACCGTGGAGACCCACGCCGAGGACCGGCGCGTACGTACGGTGCGGCTGACCGAGGCCGGGTGGCGGGAGCGGGCCCAGCTCGACGCCCGTAGCGACGCGCTCGCCGCGTCCCTGCTCGACCCGCTCGACGCCAAGCAGCGGGACCGGCTCCTCGCGGCGATGGAGGAGGTCGAACGGCTGCTGACCGCCTCCACGGTCTCCCTGGACGTCCTCGACCCGGACCACCCGGACGCGGTCCACTGCCTGCGCGGCTTCGCCGACGAACTGGGCGCCCTCTTCGGCTTCGACCCCGCGAACAGCCTGCTCCCCGACCCGGGCGAACTCCGCACGCCGCGTGGCCTCTTCCTCGTGGCCCGCCTGCACGGCGAACCGGTCGGCGCCGCCGGGCTCAAGCTGCCGGCCGACGCCCCGGCGGAGATCAAGCGCCTGTGGGTCTCACCCCGCGCCCGGGGTCTCGGCCTGGCCAAGCGCATCCTGACCACCCTCGAAGAGCACGCCGTCAGCCACGGCCGGGACCTGGTCCGGCTCGACACCAACAAGGCCCTGGCAGCCGCCATCCACCTCTACCGCACCAACGGCTACACCGAGATCCCGGCCTTCAACGACGAGCCGTACGCCCACCACTGGTTCGAGAAACGGCTGCCCGACGGGGTGTGAGGGGCACGCGCCCCTGCCGGCGGGCGGGCGTACGCCCGCCGGTACGGCACACCACCGCACCGCCCCTCACACAACGTCGAACTCGTTGCCCTCGGGGTCCTGCATGGCGGCGGCGTAGAGCCCCATGGCCGGCTCGTCCTTGATCCGCAGCACGGTGGCACCCGCCGCCACCAGCCGTTCCACCGCACCGTCGACCCGCTGCGTGCGGACGTCCAGCGCGACGTCACGGCCTCCGCCGACCTTCAGATCGAAGTGCCACCGGTTCTTGGCGGCCTTCCGCTCCGGAACCTGCTGGAACCACACCCTCGGCCCACGCCCCGCCGGATCGATGATCGACTCCGGTACGTCCCCGGCCCCGGCCGGCAACTCCTCGTCGGGCACCCCCATCGCTGCCCAGTAGGCCCGCCACGTGGCGTACCCGTCCGGCGCGGGCTCGGGCACATAACCCAGGGCCTCGGCCCAGAAGGCCACCATCCGCTGCGGGTCGGCGCAGTCGATCGTCAGCTGCACGGTCATCTCCATACCCGGAGCATCCCAGGCAGGTCTGACACAAGGCGCCCTCCCCGACCGGGCCTTGACGAAACGCGGACGGCGCCGTCACGTGGGTACCTCGGGACTCGGCGCCAGGGAGAATGAAGCGATGACGGGTGAATCGAGCGCCATCGTTCTGAGCGAGCAGGACCTACGCGAGGTCACCGCGTTCGCCGCGATGTGCGCCGAAGCGGCGCTGGGGACGTTCGAGGCGGATCAGCCGGACGATTCACGGCCTCGCGACGCCGTCGAAGCCGCGTGGGCGTTCGCCCGGGGCGGCGAACGAGGAAAGGCCCTGCGCGATACGGCGTCGGCGGCCCTCAAGGCGGCGAAGGCTACGAACACCACGGCTGCCCGTGAGGCGGCGTGGGCGGCGATGTCGGCGGCAGCCGCCGCGTATCTGCACCCTTTGGCCAAGGCCACCCAGGTCAAGCACATCCTCGGAGCCGGTGCGCATGCGGCCCGAGCGGCCGAACTCGTCGCCCACGACGACCGGAGCGTGGGTGCCCGACACCTGGAGCACGTGATGCGCCGCGCGACGCCGACCGCCGTCGACGTGCTCAAACGCTTCCCGGCGGCGCCGCCCGGCGGTGGGCGCGTCGGCGAACTGATCCGCGCGATGGACACGGACCTGCGTGCGCTGACCTTCACGCGGGAGGCGGTGACCGCCCCTACGGCTGGAGCAGGATCACCTGGAACGCGTCCCATGCGGTGGGGGCGAGGACGATGACGGGGCCGTCCACCTGCTTGGAATCGCGGACGGCTACGGCCCCGGGGACGTTACGGGCTATCTCGACGCACTCCCCACCGCCGCTGCTGTGGCTGGACTTCTGGAAGCAAAAGCTCTTCACTCACTCAGCCTTGAACAGTGCGACCGGCGAGAACGCTTTGAAACGCGTCCCACGCGGCGGGGGCAAGGACGATGACGGGGCCGGCTGCCTGCTTCGAGTCGCGGATGGCGACCGAGCCAGGGACGTTGCGGGCCACCTCGACGCACTCGCGTTCTGGGGTGCTGTAGCTGGACTTGGTGAACTGGAACACTGTCATTCCTTCACTTCCTTGGCGATGCTTTGCATGAACAGGGCTGAGTCGTGGGGCGACAAGCTCACCTTGACCAGGTGATCGAACACCGTAGCGAACTCAGCGCTCTCCTCCGCGTTCTCAACCCAGATCGTCGACCGAGGGGCGTCCATGTGCACGACGTCCATCGCCTCATTCTCTCCAAAGGACAGGACGGTGAAAGGGCCACCGATGCCTGCATTCGCACCCACCCAGAAGGGCAGGACCTGGATGTGGACATTGGGCCGCTCGGCCAAGTGGCACAGATGCGCCAACTGACGCGCCATGACTCCGGGGCCGCCGACCAACTGGCGCAGTGCGGCCTCCCAGATCACCGCGTGGATACGCAGAGGTGTGTCGTCGTAGAGCCGCTGTTGGCGCTTGGCGCGCCCCGTAACTACGTCTTCGATCCAGTCGAGATCCTCGCCTGACTGGCTGGCGATGCCCAATGCCCGCGTGTACTCAGGAGTCTGGAACAGCCCGGGGACGAGGGCGACTTGCCACTGTCTGATCCTAACCGCAGCATCCTCCATGGCGATGTACTCCACCTGC
Source organism: Streptomyces sp. ATexAB-D23 (assembly GCF_000373645.1). Lineage (GTDB taxonomy): Bacteria > Actinomycetota > Actinomycetes > Streptomycetales > Streptomycetaceae > Streptomyces > Streptomyces castrisilvae. The sequence continues at coordinate 118,720 of NZ_KB892024.1, forward strand.
GTGGCAAGCGTCGGGGTGTCGTTCCACCAGCCTTTCACCCTGCGCCGTTCACGGTCCGTTTTGGCAAGCGCCAGCAGGCCCGCCAGGGCCTTGTCGTCCGCCACGCCGTAGAAGTCACACAGAGCTCGAATATCCGGGTCACGCATGGGAACCCATCCGCTCTCCATCTTCACGACCTTGGTCTGAGTGGCACTCAGGACCCCGGCCGCTTCACGCTGCGTCTTGTTCGCTGCTACCCGCAGGCGCTGAAGCTCACCGCCCAGGCGGCGGCCGAGAACGGTCGAAACCCGGTTGCCATTCGCTCTCCTGCCAGATTCCTGCATACCGACCTCCCAGTGAACCCCACCAGTGTTGCAGCTAGTTGGCCCCCACTCATGCACACGTAACCCGTACGGGGAATATATGTCCTGGACTCTTGAGTCCCTGGCATCAGACCCGCTACGTTCGGCATCGCCCCGGTAACTCAACGGCACCGCCCGGCGGAAGCGCACCGCCCTGCCCAACCGCACCCGCAACCGCGCGCAGGCCCGGCACTGCCACCGCCGTCCACCGCATACCGCGTACCGACCCCAGAAAGGCGCGCGACCATGACCGCAGCCCCCGAAGAGGCGCCCGTTCCCGAGACCCCGCTCCAGGAGGACCGGCTCGACTACACGCCCACCGCCCGCAGCGTCTCCCTCGCCCGGCGGCGCGCCGCGCGGCTCGTCACCGCGTGGGGGCACCCGCAGCGCGCCGGAGACGTCGCCCTCCTGGTCAGCGAGTTGGCCACCAACGCACTACTGCACGGCAGCCTGCGCGGACGGCTGTTCCGGGTGCGTCTCGCGCTCACCGCCGACACGCTCCGTATCGAGGTCGCCGACCCCCGGGGCGAGCGACTGCCCGGGATCCGCTCGGCCGACAGCGACGAGTGCTACGGGCGCGGGCTGCTCATCGTGGACGCGATCGCCGAGCGCTGGGGGGTTGAGCCGCGCACCGTCGGGAAGACCGTGTACGCCGAACTCGCCCTTCGTCACCCGGACATGCTGATGGTGCGCTCCGCACCGCACGCGGGGTGAGATCCGCGTCAGTCCTTTTCGGCGTCCGCGCGGTCCAGCGCCTCGGCGATCATGCGGACGGCGAACCCCCGGTCGTCGGCGATGCGGTTGATCTGCTCAGCCAGCAGGAAGGCGGTGACCTCCAGCGGGGTCATCTCCGCCAGGGTCCAGTCGCCGTACTGCATCCGCCACAGGTTGGGGCTCAGACCGGTGCCGGCGGCGATGACCAGGCCGGCCATGGTGGGGATGACCTCGGGCGGAACGCTCCTCGTCATCTGACGCATCGAGGCCACGAGGCCGGGGATCACATACTCGATGACGTCCTTGTCATGCTCATCGTGGGCCTTGCGCAGCCAGGTCATGAACATGTAGATGAGCGTGCACGTGCCGTCCAGCACCTCATCGATTCCACCGGGGCCCAGGGAGGCGAGGAACTGCTCGACCAGTTCCTTGTGTTCGGAGTTCTGCTCCGTACTGCCCTCGTAGATGCTCTTGAGCCGCGAGTCGATCATCATGAGCGCCGCGTCCACGTCGCCGACGGGCGCGTTCCGGGGGTCGCAATTCGAAGACACGGCGGTTCCCCTCGGTCGACTGCGGTGAGTAATTCAACGCGTCCGTACGGTAGTCAGTCTAGAGGGCGAGGGTGTGCGCCCGCGCAGAAAACGCATGACCCGCTTCACTCCGTACCGCACGCGACCGCACGCGCCCCCGCCCCCCGGACATGCCGGTGGGCCCGCGCAAGCACAGCGCGGGCCCACCTCACACACGTACCGCCAAGGCGCCTACGCCCAGGTGATCAGCCGCTTCGGCTGTTCCAGGATCGCGGCGATGTCCGCCAGGAACCTGGAGCCCAGCTCGCCGTCGATCAGACGGTGGTCGAACGACAGGGCCAGCGTCGTCACCTGACGCGGCTTCACCTTGCCCTTGTGGACCCAGGGCTGGAGCTTGATCGCGCCGACCGCGAGGATCGCGGACTCGCCCGGGTTGAGGATCGGCGTACCGGTGTCGACGCCGAAGACGCCCACGTTGGTGATGGTCACCGTGCCGCCCGCCATCGCGGCCGGAGACGTCTTGCCGTCCCGGGCCGTGGCGACCAGCTCACCCAGGGACGCGGCCAGCTGCGGGAGCGTCCGGTCGTGGGCGTCCTTGATGTTCGGGACGATCAGGCCGCGCGGAGTCGCGGCGGCGATGCCCAGGTTGACGTAGTGCTTCTGGACGATCTCCTGGTTCGCCTCGTCCCAGACCGCGTTGACCCCGGGGTTCCGCTTGATCGCGACCAGGAGGGCCTTGGCGATGATGAGGAGCGGGTTGACCCGCACCCCCGCCATGTCCTTGTCCTCCTTCAGCTCCGCCACCAGCTTCATCGTGCGCGTCACATCGACGGTCACGAACTCGGTGACGTGCGGAGCGGTGAACGCGCTGCCGACCATCGCCTGGGCGATGGCCTTGCGCACGCCCTTGACCGGGATACGGGTCTCGCGGGCGCCGGCCGGAACAGGAGCCTCCACGGGCGCCGAGGGCTCGACGGACGGCTCCGGAACCGAAGGCGCCACAGGCGCCACCGGCGCCACCGGCTTCGCCGCCGCGTGCACGTCGTCGCGGGTGATGACACCGCCCTCGCCGGTCGGGGTGACCGTCGCCAGGTCGATGCCCAGGTCCTTCGCGAGCTTGCGGACCGGCGGCTTGGCCAGCGGGCGGGCCTCCGGGACCGGGGTGGCGGGGCCCCGGCCGTTCAGCTCGCCCTGGACCGCGGCGGGCGCGGCGGCCGGGGGTGCGGCCTCGGTGCCCTTGCGGGCCCGCCGCTTCGTGGAGGACTCGGCCACGCCGTAACCCACCAGGACCGGCTGGCGGCCCTTCGGCGCCTCCTCGGCCTCGGGTTCCGGAGCCGGCTCGGGCGTCGCGGCGGGGGCCTCGGGCGCGGAGCCCGGGGCCACGTCCACCGCGATGATCACCTGGCCCACATCGACCGTGGTGCCCTCGGGGAAGCGCAGCTCGTGGACGACCCCGTCGAACGGGATCGGCAGCTCCACGGCGGCCTTCGCCGTCTCGACCTCGCAGACGACCTGGCCGTCGGTGACGGTGTCGCCGGGCTGGACGAACCACTTGAGGATCTCGGCCTCGGTCAGTCCCTCGCCCACGTCGGGCATCTTGAACTCACGGAAGCGAGCAGCGTTGGAAGTGTCGGTCATCGTAGTCACGCCCCTGTCCTCAGTACGCCAGCGAGCGGTCGACGGCGTCGAGCACGCGGTCGAGGCCCGGCAGGTACTCGTCCTCCAGCCGCGCCGGCGGGTACGGGACGTGGTAGCCGCCGACCCTCAGCACGGGCGCCTCCAGGTGGTAGAAGCACCGCTCCGTGATGCGGGCGGCGATCTCGGCACCGGAGCCGTAGAAGACCGGCGCCTCGTGGACCACGACCAGGCGGCGGGTCTTCTCGACGGAGGTCTGGATGGTGTCGAAGTCGATGGGGGACATCGAGCGCAGGTCCACGACCTCGATCGACTTGCCCTCCTCCTGGGCGGCCGCTGCGGCCTCCAGGCAGACCTTCACCATCGGGCCGTACGCGGCGAGCGTGAGGTCCGTGCCGGTGCGGGCGACGGACGCGGCGTGCAGCCGGCCGGGGATGGAGTCGGTGTCGACCTCGCCCTTGTCCCAGTAGCGGCGCTTCGGCTCGAAGAAGATGACCGGGTCGTCGCTCTGGACGGCCTGCTGCATCATCCAGTACGCGTCCGAGGCGTTGGACGGGGAGACCACCTTGAGACCCGCGACGTGCGCGAACAGCGCCTCGGGCGACTCGCTGTGGTGCTCGACGGCGCCGATGCCGCCGCCGTAGGGGATGCGCACGACGACCGGCAGCTTGATCTTGCCGAGCGCGCGGGCGTGCATCTTCGCGAGCTGCGTGACGATCTGGTCGTAGGCGGGGAAGACGAAGCCGTCGAACTGGATCTCCACGACGGGCCGGTAGCCGCGCAGGGCCAGGCCGATCGCCGTGCCGACGATGCCGGACTCGGCGAGCGGGGTGTCGATGACCCGGTCCTCGCCGAAGTCCTTCTGGAGGCCGTCGGTGATCCGGAAGACCCCGCCCAGCTTGCCGACGTCCTCGCCCATGATGAGGACCTTGGGGTCGGTGTCGAGGGCCTTGCGCAGCGACTCGTTGAGCGCCTTCGCGATGGACATCTTTTCCACGGCCATGGCTACTTGCCCTCCTCGGCGAACGATGCCTGGTAGGCGGCGAACTCGGCGCGCTCCTCGTCCACGAGGGGGCTGCCGTCGGCGTAGGCGTGGTCGAACAGCGCCATCCGGTCCGGGTCGGGCATGGCCCGTACCGCCTCGCGGACCCGCTTGCCGAGGGTCTCGCTCTCCTCTTCGAGGGCGGTGAAGAACGCCTCGTCGGCCGCGCCCTCCTTCTCCAGGTACGTGCGCAGGCGCAGGATCGGGTCCTTCGCCTCCCAGGACGCGCGCTCCTCGTCGGCCCGGTACTTCGTCGGGTCGTCGGAGGTGGTGTGCGCGCCCATGCGGTACGTGAACGCCTCGACCAGGGTCGGGCCCTCGCCGCGCCGGGCCCGCTCCAGGGCGGAGCGGGTGACGGCCAGGCAGGCCAGGACGTCGTTGCCGTCGACCCGGACGCCGGGGAAGCCGAAGCCCTGGGCACGCTGGTAGAGCGGGACGCGGGTCTGCTTCTCGGTGGGCTCGGAGATCGCCCACTGGTTGTTCTGGCAGAAGAAGACGACCGGGGCGTTGTACACCGCCGAGAAGGTGAACGCCTCCGCGACATCGCCCTGGCTGGAGGCGCCGTCACCGAAGTACGCGATCACGGCCGAGTCCGCGCCGTCCTTGGCCACGCCCATGGCGTAACCCGTGGCGTGCAGGGTCTGCGAGCCGATGACGATCGTGTACAGGTGGAAGTTGTTGGTGTTCGGGTCCCAGCCGCCGTGGTTCACACCGCGGAACATCCCGAGCAGGTTGGTCGGGTCGACGCCCCGGCACCAGGCCACACCGTGCTCACGGTAGGTCGGGAAGACGTAGTCGTCGTCGTGCAGGGCCCGGCCGGAGCCGATCTGGGCGGCCTCCTGGCCCAGCAGGGAGGCCCACAGGCCCAGCTCGCCCTGGCGCTGGAGGGCGGTGGCCTCGGCGTCGAAGCGGCGGGTCAGGACCATGTCCCGGTACAGACCGCGCAGCTCTTCCGCGGTCAGGTCGATCGAGTAGTCCGGGTGCTCGACGCGCTCGCCCTCGGGCGTCAGCAGCTGTACGAGCTCGGGTGCGGAATCCTTCGCGGGCGTTTTCGCGGCGCTGGTCCGCTTGCTGCTGCGTCGCGGTTTACGCGCGGCAGTGCTCTCCACGGTCACGTGCGTGCTCCTCCGTCGGTCCGGCCCCCGGGGTCTGCCGGGAGACCAGTGCGGCTCGCCTGTGTCCGTACCCGTGCACGGGGTGGGTGCCGCTCGGTCCGGGAACAGGCGTGACAGGTGCCCCGGCGAGCGCCCTGTCCAAGGCACGTTACCCAGTGGGTCCCGTAACTGCGAAACCCTCCCTGACCTGCGTTTTTGCTTGGATATCCAAGTAAATCGAGGAATTCGGGAAGGCTCGCTGGTCACAGCACTGATCACAGCCTCGCAGGCCGCCGGAACAACGGCACGTTATCCCGCCCGACACCGGCAGGGAAGGGGGGAGTGTGTGAGACTGCGATTGTGAGCGTAGAAGGAAAAATCACCGTTTTTCTGCTCGATGACCACGAAGTGGTCCGCCGCGGAGTCCACGAACTGCTCTCGATGGAGGACGACATCGAGGTGGTCGGCGAGGCCGGTACGGCGGCCGACGCGCTGGTGCGGATTCCGGCGGTCCGCCCGGATGTGGCCGTGCTGGACGTACGGCTGCCGGACGGCAGCGGGGTGGAGGTCTGCCGCGAGATCCGCTCCCAGGACGACTCGATCAACTGCCTGATGCTGACCTCGTACGCCGATGACGAGGCACTGTTCGACGCGATCATGGCGGGCGCCGCCGGATACGTCCTCAAGGCGATCCGCGGCAACGAGCTGCTGACGGCCGTACGGGACGTGGCGGCCGGGAAGTCGCTGCTGGACCCCGTGGCCACCGCCCGCGTCCTGGAGCGGCTGCGGGACGGCAAGAAGGGGCAGGGCGACGAGAAGCTCGCGAGCCTCACGGACCAGGAACGCAAGATCCTCGACCTGATCGGCGAGGGGCTGACCAACCGGGTCATCGGCGAGCGGCTGCACCTCGCCGAGAAGACGATCAAGAACTACGTCTCCAGCCTGCTGTCCAAGCTGGGCATGGAGCGCCGCTCGCAGGCCGCCGCGTACGTCGCCCGGCTCCAGGCCGAGAAGCGCTGAGGCGGGACGGAAGGACTTTGGTCCCTGCCACCCCGGGGCCCCGGCCTCTTATTCCGACCACACAGGTGGCCGACAGTGGAGGGCATGTCCCTTGAGGAACTCCACGCGATCGACCTGCTCGGCCGGGTCCCCTACGGCCGGCTGGCGACCAGCATGCGGGCCCTCCCGTTCCTGACGGTGGCCCGGCACATCGTCATCGACGGCCGCGTCGTGCTGCGCATGCACAGCGGTCTCGGCTACCACGACGCCTGCGACGGCACGGTCGTGGCCTACGGTGCGGACAACTTCAACGCGGCCACCACCGCCGGCAGCGACGACCTGTGGTCCGTGCAGTTCACCGGGCCCGCACGGATCGTCGAGCCCACCCGCGCCCAGCGCGAGCGCTTCGGCCCCCTCCCCGTCGAGGTCAACGGCGAGCCGTTCGTACCGTCGTATCTCCGGCTCGAACCGCACTTCGTCACCGTGCACACTCTGGGCTTCGACGCAAGTCAGCAGATGCGCAACGCAGCGTGATCTAACATCTGACGCGTGTCGCGCTCATCTGTCGCCCTGCCGCCTGTTCCCCCGGTCGGTGAGGTGCTCCGCCGTTACCCGCACGCCGGTGAGCCGCTCACCTGTACCCCGCTCTCCCAAGGGCTGCTCAACCACGGTTACCGGGTGTCCACCACCCGGGGCTCCTACTTCCTCAAGCACCACCTGGACGACGCCACCCGGGACCGGGCCACCATCGTCCGCCAGCACCGTGCCACCCGGCGCCTCCAGTCACTCGGCGTGCCCGTCGCCCCGCCCATCGAGGCCGGCGACGGCGAGACCGTCACCGAGATCGCCGGCCGCTGCTACGCCCTGCACCCCTGGGTCGACGGCCTGCACCGCGGCGGCGCACAGCTCACCCTCGCCCAGTCGATGCGTCTCGGGACGCTCCTCGGAGCCGTACACACGGGTCTTGAGCAGGTCATGGGGGCCGAACGGGACACTGACGCCGCCGCGGGTGGTGCCGGCGGGAGTCCGGCCGGGTACGCGAGTCCCGAGGCCGCCGACACCTTCGCGCTGATCGGCGATCTGCTGGCCGCCGCCCGCGGGAGCGGCACCCGGGACTCCTTCGACGAGCTGGCCGAGCACCGGCTGCGGGAGCGGCGCGTCCTGCTGGAACGGCACGCGGACCGCCGCCCGCCCGATCCCGGCATCCCGGCGACCGGCTGGGTACACGGCGACTTCCATCCGCTGAACGTGCTCTACCGGGGCGCCGACCCGGTGGCGATCCTCGACTGGGACCGGCTGGCCGTCCAGCCGCGCGCGGAGGAGGCGGTCCGGGCGGCGGCGATCTTCTTCGTCCAGCCGGCCGGCGCGCTGGACCTGGCGAAGGTACGGGTCTACGCGCGGGCCTACCGGCGGGCGGCCGGGGCCGACGCGGCGGAACTGGCCGCGGCCGTGCACCGGGTGTGGTGGGAGCGGCTCAACGACTTCTGGATACTCCGCTGGCGCTACTGCCTCAACGACCGGAGGGCCGACCCGCAGTTTCCCGCGGTGTCGGCCCTGGCGGTCTGGTGGACCCGGGAGTACGAGGCGGTGCGCGCGGCCTTCACGGAGTGAGGGGCCGCGCGGCGCGCTCAGCCGGTGGCCGAGCCGGCGCCTCCGGTCGGCGTCCCGGCGGTGGCGCCTTCGGCGGCGCCGCCCGCGGCACCGTCGGCGCCCTCGGACGCGCCCTCGCTCGTACCCGTACCGCCGTCGCTGGAACCGGTGTCGCCGCCGTCGGTCCCTGTACTGCCGTTGCCGGAACCGTTGCTGCTGTTGCCGTTGCTGGTCCCGTTGCTGCCGTTGCTGGAACCGTTACTGCTGTTGCCGCTCGTCGCCGAACCGCCGTTGGTGGTGCCCGTGCCGCCGTCCTCCGTGCCGCCCGTGTCCGGCTCGGTCGAGGGGGTCTCAGGCGCCTCGGACGTCTGGCTCGGCGTGTACGAGGGCTGCCGCGTGTTGTCCCAGGTGTTGCCGGTGCTGGTGCCGGGCAGCTCGGTGTCCTCGGTCTGTTCGGGCGTCGGCGTGGGTGACTCCTCCGTCGGGCTCGGCGAACTGGAGGTCTCGGTCGGCTGCTTCTCGTGGTTGTCGCCGCCGCTGTTCGCCGCGTTCAGCGCGATGGCCACGCCCGCGCCGATCGCGATCAGGGCGAGCACGACGAACAGCAGCACCTTGCCGCGCCCGCCGCCGCCCTGCCGGGTGCTGCCGCCGTCGTAGCCGCCGTCGTCCGGGTTCATCGGCGGCAGGATCGGGGCCTGCGAGGTGTCGCCGTGCTGCGGGTAGCCCATGGCGCGGGTCGCGCCGGTCATACCCCGGGGCGGGGTGCCGGAGCCGTCGTTCAGGACGACGGCGCCGGTGTTCCACGTACCGGTGTGGCCCCCCTGCACCTGGAGCATCTGCAAGCCGTACTGGACGAGCCCGCGCATCTCCTCGGCGCTCTGGAACCGGTCGTCCGGGTCCTTCGCCAGCGAACGCATGACGAGCCCGTCGAGCTCGGGCGGCACCACGTCGGAGATCCGCGACGGCGGGACCGGGGTGTCCTGGACGTGCTGGTACACCACGGAGAGCGGGGTCTCACCCGTGAAAGGGGGCCGCAGCGCGAGCAGTTCGTACAGCAGGCAGCCGGTGGCGTACAGGTCGGAGCGGTGGTCGACGGCCTTGCCGAGGGCCTGCTCGGGGGAGAGGTACTGCGGCGTGCCCATGACCATGCCGGTCTGCGTCATCGTGGACTGCGCGCCGTGCAGCGCGCGGGCGATGCCGAAGTCCATCACCTTGACCGCGCCGGAGTGCGTGATGATCACATTGGCCGGCTTGATGTCGCGGTGCACGATGCCGTGCTGGTGCGAGTAGGCGAGCGCCTCCAGCACCCCGGACACGATGATCAGCGCCTGCTCCGGGGGCGGGGCTTCGGCGTTGAGCAGCAGGTCCCGGATCGTGCGGCCCTCGACCAGCTCCATCACGATGTACGGGACGGTCTGCCCGTTGACCGTGTCCTCACCGGAGTCGTACACCGCCACGACCGCATGGTGGTTGAGCCCGGCGACCGACTGCGCCTCGCGCGTGAACCGCGCCTTGGAGACCGGGTCCTCGGCGAGGTCGGAGCGCAGCAGTTTCACCGCGACCGTACGTCCGAGCCGGACGTCCTCCGCCGCGAACACCTCGGCCATGCCGCCCCGGCCGAGCCGGTGGGTCAGCCGGTAGCGCCCGTCGCCGACGACCCCTCCGATGCCCCAGGATTCGGTGCCATCCGGAACTCCGCCGCCGTTTGCTTCGGGTTCGGGTGCCATCAGTCCTCGCCGTCGTATCTGTCCGCGTCCGTCCGCGCGTCCGCGGGGTCTCACGGTGTCTTGCTGCGTTCCCGGCTGCGCTGCCGGCCGCATTGCCCCGTCACGCTACAGCCTCCGTCGGACCCGCCGATTCCGAGCCGGACCGGCCATCCAATCGGCTGGCGCGCCGCCCGCGCAAATTCCATGCGGTTCCTGTAACGCTTCCGAGACGCTTCTTGTGCGTAGGGTCACGGAACGGGCACCTGGCTTGACGTGTCGTACCCCTCGGGCAGACTTGGCCAGTAATACGGATCATCGCGTGAGTCGCGCGCCGAGTTTCGCGTGAGTCGCGCGCCGAGGGGGAAGCAAGTCATGAGCCACGACGGCGCACACGGTTCGCAGGGCCGCTACGCGGGCGGTTCGGTTGCCGGCGGCCGCTACCAGCTGCGTGACCTGCTCGGCGAAGGCGGGATGGCGTCCGTATACCTGGCGTACGACTCCGCGCTCGACCGCCAGGTCGCGATCAAGACCCTCCACACCGAGCTGGGCCGCGAGCAGTCCTTCCGGGAGCGCTTCCGCCGCGAGGCCCAGGCCGTCGCCAAGCTCCAGCACACCAACATCGTCTCGGTGTTCGACACCGGCGAGGACGAGCTCGGCGGCGCGCTGATGCCGTACATCGTGATGGAGTACGTCGAGGGACAGCCGCTCGGCTCCGTCCTGGCGGCGGACATCCGTGCCCAGGGCGCGATGCCGGCCGACAAGGCGCTCAAGGTCACGGCCGATGTGCTGGCCGCGCTGGACACCAGCCACGAAATGGGCCTGGTCCACCGCGACATCAAGCCGGGCAACGTGATGGTGACCAAGCGCGGCGTCGTGAAGGTCATGGACTTCGGTATCGCCCGCGCCATGCAGTCGGGCGTCACCTCGATGACGCAGACCGGCATGGTCGTCGGCACCCCGCAGTACCTCTCCCCCGAACAGGCCCTCGGCCGCGGGGTCGACGCGCGCTCCGACCTCTATTCGGTCGGCATCATGCTCTTCCAGCTGCTGACCGGCCGCCTCCCCTTCGACGCGGACTCCCCGCTCGCCATCGCGTACGCGCATGTGCAGGAGGAGCCCGTCCCCCCGTCCACGGTCAACCGCGCGCTGACGCCGGCGATGGACGCCCTCGTCGCCCGCGCGCTCAAGAAGAACCCGAACGAGCGCTTCCCGAGCGCGTCGGCGATGCAGGACGAGATCGCGCGCGTGCTGAGCGCGGGTGTGCAGGCCAGCGCTCCGGTGATCGTCGGGGACGGCAGCGTCCCGGCGAACAGCGGCTCGGGCGTCGGCTCGGCGGTCTTCCCGCCGGTCGACCAGTCCGCACCCGCCCCGCAGAGCGTCCAGACGCCGTACCAGCCGGGCCCCTACCAGTCCCAGCAGCAGCCAGGCCCGTACGGGCCCACGACGCCGGCCCCCGCCCCGGGACCGTCGTACGGCTACCCGCAGACGCCGGCGCCCGCCTACCAGACCGGCGCCCCCATGGTGCCGATGCAGCACCAGACGCCCCCGCCGTACACGATCTCCCCGCAGACGACGACCACCCCTGCGGGCGGCGGCTCCAAGCGGAACATGCCGGTGATCATCGGTTCGATCGTCGTCGCGCTGGTCGCCATCGGCGGCCTGATCACGATCATCGCGGTCAACGGCGACGACAACAAGGGCGGAACCGAGGCTTCGGCGAGCGAGTCCCCGGCCGGCGAGCACCGCGATCCGGAACGCAACCGGACGATGAAGACCGAGAAGTGCACGGACGCCATAGAGGACTCGGACGACCCGAACAAGGTCAGCGCCCCGAGCTTCCTCTACAAGGACATCCTCTCGGCACGTGCCTGCGCGGACGCGGCGGGCTGGACGATCAAGCAGATCAAGGTCCCGGGGAACGCGTACGCGGAGGACCAGGTCATCGACCAGTTCCCGACGCCCGGGACGGCGGTGCCGGAGACCGGCGCCCACTTCGAACTGCGCATCGCCACGGGGGACCCCGCGTAGCGCCTGTCCGGCGCATCTGCGCGCGGCAGTCCGCGACGTCATCCGTACGTATCACCTGAGGTGCCGGTCGTACGGTCACATGTGACGGTGGCCGCATGGCTTCGGGACGACTCTCCGCGCGCTCCTCGCGGGGCGTGGCCTGCCTGGCGTTGACGGCGGCCGCGGCCCTGGGAGGCGTGACGCCGGCCTTCCCCTCTCCCTCCCCCTCGCCGTCACCCACCGCTGGAACGGCGCCCCCCGAGAGCATGCAGTCGCCGCCGCTCGCCGGGTGGTCCGCCGGGTCCGGGCGGCAGCGGCCCGGACGGTCGCCCGCCGAACTGGCCCGGCAGGACGCGCTGGACGAGCGGGCCGAGCGCGAGGAGCAGTCGGCGACGACGGAGCCCGCCTCCGTGCCCGCCTTCACGCCCGACCCGCGCGACTTCCCCGAGGACGCCCCGGCGGGGCGGCAGGCTCTCGACGAGGCGACCGTCCACCGGGTGCAGCAGGTGTCGCTCGGCGCGGGAATCGCCCTGGTGGGACTGGGTATCGGCTTCCTCGCCCTCCGTATGCGCCGGGCCCGCTGAGACCCGGGCCGAATCCCCGTGCACGGCCCGGGGGAAACTTGCGCCCGTCAACATACTCGGTATACATACTCAGTATGTCGATCCGCCACGGGCTTCTCGCCCTCCTGGAGCGAGGGCCGCGCTACGGCTCCCAGCTCCGCACCGAATTCGAATCGCGCACCGGCTCCACCTGGCCGCTCAACGTCGGGCAGGTGTACACGACACTGAGCAGACTGGAGCGCGACGGCCTGGTCGTCCAGGACGCGGAGGACGACCAGGGCCACGCCCTCTACTCGATCAGCGACGCCGGGCGCACCGAGCTGCGCTCCTGGTTCGAGACGCCGGTCGACCGCAGCAGCCCGCCCCGGGACGAGCTGGCCATCAAGCTCGCCATGGCGGTCGGCGCGCCCGGCGTCGACATCAGGGCCGTCATCCAGGCCCAGCGCCACCACACCGTCAAGGCCATGCAGGACTACACCCGCCTCAAGGCGCAGTCCCTGGCCCAGGCCCCCGCCAACCGGGACGAGGTCGCCTGGCTGCTCGTCGTGGAACAGCTGATATTCCAGGCCGAGGCCGAGGCCCGGTGGCTGGACCACTGCGAGGCCCGGCTGATCCGCCTCGCCGAGGCCGCCAGGGAGCCGGAGCAGCGTACGGCCCCGGCCACCGCTTCCCGTCCCGCCGGGCGGACCCGCGCGCGCCACTGACCCCGCGCGCCCGGGTCCGCCCGCACGGCGGCCGGGGCCCGTCACACCACACCGAGGCTCCACGCGGTGCCGCACGCGTCCGGCACCGGCCACAGATCCGTTCCAAGGGGGGAACCACCCGCATGTCCCTGCACGTTCCGTCGCCGTCCGCACCACCTTTGACGGTGGACACACCGGTCCTCGAACTCCGCTCCCTCACCCGCACGCACGGCACCGGCATCGCCGAGGTGCACGCGCTGCGCGGCATCAGCCTCTCGGTGCACGCCGGTGAACTCGTCGCCGTGATGGGCCCGTCCGGCTCGGGCAAGTCCACCCTGCTGACCCTCGCCGGCGGGCTCGACACCGCGAGCGGCGGCCAGGTGATCATCGAGGGCCAGGACATCTCCACGCTCGGCCGCAAGGGCATCGCCGCCCTGCGCCGCCGCAGCGTCGGCTACGTCTTCCAGGACTACAACCTGATCCCCGCCCTGACCGCCGCCGAGAACATCGCCCTGCCGCGCGAACTCGACGGGGTCTCCGTGCGCAAGGCCCGCAAGGAGGCACGGGCCGCCCTGGAGGAGATGAACCTCCTGGAGATCGCGGACCGCTTCCCCGACGAGATGTCCGGCGGCCAGCAGCAGCGCGTCGCCATCGCCCGCGCGCTGGTGGGGGACCGGCGCCTGGTGCTCGCCGACGAGCCGACCGGGGCCCTGGACTCCGAGACCGGCGAAGCCGTCCTCGCCCTGCTGCGCAACCGCTGCGACCAGGGCGCGGCCGGGGTGATGGTCACGCACGAACCGCGCTACGCGGCCTGGGCCGACCGGGTCGTCTTCCTCCGGGACGGTTCGATCGTCGACCAGACACTGACCGCCGGGGCCGACTCGCTGCTGGCCGCCGGAGGAGCCGAGTGAGCGTCTTCACGGGGTGGCGTGCCGCCCTCCGGATGGCCCGCCGCGACGCCCTGCGGGCCAAGGGCCGCAGCGCCCTGGTGGTCGCGATGATCGCGCTGCCGGTCCTCGGGGTGACGGCCGCAGACATCACGTACCGCAGTTCGGATCTGAGCGCGGCGGAGCAGCTGACGGCCCGGATCGGCTCGGCCGACGCGCTGTTCAGCGACGCGGGCATGGGGCCGATCCAGCAGATGCCCGACGGCGACATGTACAGCAACGAGGCCAGCGCCGACAGCGAGATGATCGGCGAGGAAGTGCCGCCGATCGACATGCGGGCGGTGTTCCCCAAGGGGGCGCGGGCGATCAGCGAGCAGTCCGTGCCCGCGAGCGTCAGGACCGCGTACGGGCTGGCCGGCACCGAGATCGTGGAGCTCAAGACCTCGGACCGGATGGCCCGGGGAAGGATCGAGCTCGTCGAGGGCGCGTTCCCGCGCGGCACGGGCGAGATGGTGGCCACGAAGCCCTTCCTGAAGTCGGCGGGCCTGCACGTCGGCTCCGACATCACGGTGACGGTCTCCGGCAAGAAGTACACGATCACCGGTGCGATCGAACTGCCCGCCGATCTGAAGGCGAAGCAGCTGTACGCCGACCCGGGTGCGGTGATCGCCCCCTGGAAGGCCATGTCCGACCGCGACAAGAAGGTGCCGGCACCCCATCCGGGCCCGTCGCAGTGGCTCGTCGAAGGTGCGGGGGAGGCCGGAATCGTCTGGAACGACGTGATGGCGGCCAACAAGGCCGGCGCTGTCGTCGTCTCCCGGCAGGTCTTCGAGAACCCCCCGGCGGCCTCCGAGATCCCGCTCCTGCGGACGAACCCTCAGTACGGCTCCGGCAACCCCGACTCCGCCGAGACCAGCGCCGCCCTCATCACCGTCGTCGCGATGGCGATCCTTGAGATCGTGCTCCTGGCCGGACCGGCGTTCGCTGTCGGGGCGCGCCGCTCCCGGCGCCAGCTGGGCCTGCTCGGCACGTGCGGCGGCGACCGCGGCCAGGTCCGTGCCGTCGTCCTCGGTGGCGGTCTCGTCCTCGGCGGCGTCGGAGCGGTCGTCGGTGTCGCGGCCGGGCTGCTGCTGACGGTGGTGATCCGGCCGACGATCGAGAACTGGGCCGGGCACCGCTTCGGCTCCCTGTCGATGCGGCCCACCGAACTGCTGATCATCGCCCTGCTGGGCCTGGTCACCGGCCTGCTGGCGGCGCTCGCCCCGGCGATCGTGGCCGGCCGGCAGTCCGTGCTGGAATCGCTCACCGGCCGGCGCGGGGTGCGCCGCGGCTCCCGCGTGCTGCCGATCACGGGCGCCTGCGTGCTCGCACTCGGCGTCGCAGTCGCCGTGTACGGAGGCACCAGCGGAAGTTCCACGCTGGTCTCCGGCGGCTCGGTCGTCGCGGAACTGGGCCTGCTGGCCTGCATTCCGGTGATCGTCGGGCTGCTGGGCCGGCTCGGCCGCAGGCTCCCGCTCTCGCCCCGGATGGCGCTGCGCGACGCGGCCCGCAACCGCGGCCGCACCGCTCCGGCGGTCGCCGCCGTGATGGCGGCCGTCGCGGGCTCGGTGGCCATCGCCACCTACATGTCCAGCAGCGTGGCCGAGTCCGACTACGACTACATCCCCATGCTGACCGAGGGCACGGTCGTCCTCTCGGCGTGGGACGAGGAGTCCGCCGAGCGGCTGCCCGTCGCCCGTGCCGCCGTCGAGCAGAACATGGCGGTGACCGGCGGCCGTGCCGACATCTCCCGCGTCTGGGCGGGCAGCGACTGCAACGTCTACTACGACGACGACGGGGGCGGCTGCGGCACCATCGAGCTGGTCAAGCCCTCCGGCAAGGGCCACACCTGCCCGCTCAACACCAAGGGCGCCAAGGAACTCGCCGCCCGGCTGTCCGCCGAGGAGCACCGCACGATGATGCGGTCCCCCGCCTGCATGGACGAGTACATCTCCACGGGGTCCTTCAGCGCGGACTCCAACAACATCGTCGTGGGCGACGCGTCCCTGCTCGCCACGTACGTGAAGCTCGACGACCCGGCCGCCGCCGCTGCCCTGAAGGCCGGCACGCCCGTCCTGCTCAACGAGGCGTACGCGGAGAACGGCGAGGTCACCCTCAAGTCCGTCCACACGTACCACGACAAGGACAAGGAGAACCGCAAACTGCACCCCGGCCCGGCCCGCAAGTCCACGGACCGGCTGAAGGTGTACGTGGCAAAGGCCGAGTACGCCGCCACGCCCGGCATCCGCATGATCCTCCCGCAGCGGACCGCGGAGCGCCTCGGTCTGCACACCCAGCCGACGGGCACGGTGTACGCCGTCAGCCACACGCCCACGGACGCCGAGGACCAGCGCGTCTCGGCCGCCATCGACCAGGCCGGCGGCGGGGTCTGGGTGCAGTCCGACCAGGAGTCCCGAGACCGGGACAGCATCATCCTGCTGATCCTCACCCTGTTCGCCGGAGTGGTGACGGTGGGCGCGGCCGCGATCACCACGGGTCTCGCCAAGGCCGACGCCGAGGCCGACCTGACCACGCTCAGCGCGGTGGGCGCGCCCCCGCGGGTGCGACGGGCCCTCTCCGGCTTCCAGTGCCTGGTGGTGGCGCTCACCGGGGTGCTGCTGGGGACGGCCGCGGGTCTGGTGCCCGCGGTGGCGCTGCGCCTGGTCGACCTGCGCCAGGCGATGGAGCAGATGCGGCTCCAGCCCATGGAGTCCGCGTACACGCCGATCGTGCTGCCCTGGGCGACCATCGGTCTGCTGGCCGTGGCGGTCCCGCTGATCGCGGGGGTACTCGCGGCGGCGTTCACCCGCTCGCGGCTGACCCTGGCGCGGCGGGCCGGCTGACCCACTGGGCTGTTCCGGTGCCCCCGGGAAGGGTGGATCTTCCGTTCCCGGGGGCACCACAGTGGTGAACGCCGTGTGTGCGCGACAATGGGCGACATGGAGATGCCGAGGAATGAACGGTCGCAGGAGCACCCCCAGGTCCTCGTGGTGGGCCAGGACGGAATGGCGATCGGCGGCGGTGGCACTGACGACGAGTCGCGGGAGGTCCCGGTGACGGAGATGGTCGAACAGCCCGCGAAGGTCATGCGCATCGGCAGCATGATCAAGCAGCTCCTGGAGGAGGTCAGGGCGGCTCCTCTCGACGAGGCGAGCCGGGTCCGCCTCAAGGAGATCCACGCCGGTTCGGTCAAGGAGCTTGAGGACGGCCTCGCGCCGGAGCTGGTGGAGGAACTGGAGCGGCTTTCGCTTCCGTTCACCGAGGACTCGGTCCCCTCCGAGGCGGAGCTGCGGATCGCCCAGGCCCAGCTGGTGGGGTGGCTGGAGGGCCTGTTCCACGGCATCCAGACCGCCCTGTTCGCCCAGCAGATGGCGGCCCGCGCCCAGCTGGAGCAGATGCGCCGTGCCCTGCCGCCGGGCAGCGGGCACGAGGAGGAGGACGGCGGCGCCGACCCCCACGGCCCGCTCCGCTCGGGGCCGTACCTGTAAACGCGCACTGTCCGATCGACCATGCGAGAGGCCCGGCACACACCGTGTGCCGGGCCTCTCGCCTTCGGATCAGGCGGCGGTGGGCGGCTTGAGCAGGACCTTGCCGATGTGCGCGCTGGACTCCATGACCCGGTGCCCTTCCGCCGCGTCCCGCATCGGCACCGTACGGTCGATCACCGGCTTCACGACACCCTCGGCGATGAGCGGCCAGACGTGCTCGCGCACCGCCGCGACGATCGCCGCCTTCTCGGCGAGCGGGCGCCCGCGCAGCGAGGTCGCGGTGACGGCCGCCCGCTTGGTCAGCAGCGCACCGAGGTTCAGTTCGCCCTTGGCGCCGCCCTGGAGCCCGATGATCGCCAGCCGGCCGTTGACGGCGAGCGCCTGCACGTTCCGGTCGAGGTACTTCGCGCCGATGATGTCGAGGATGACGTCCGCGCCGGCCCCGTCCGTGGCCTTGCGGATCTCCTCGACGAAGTCCTGTTCGCGGTAGTCGATCAGGATGTCCGCGCCCAGCTCCGCGCAGCGTGCCAGCTTCTCGGGTCCGCCGGCCGTCACCGCGACCCGTGCGCCGACCGCCTTGGCGAGCTGGATCGCCATCGTGCCGATGCCGCTGGAGCCGCCGTGCACCAACAGGGTCTCGGCAGGCCGCAGATGGGCCACCATGAACACGTTGGACCAGACCGTCGCCGTCACCTCGGGCAGCGCCGCAGCCGATGCGAGGTCCAGCCCTTCGGGTACGGGGAGCAACTGCCCCGCCGGGACGGCGACCTTCTCCGCGTAACCGCCGCCCGCCAGGAGCGCGCACACCTCGTCGCCGACGGCCCAGCCGGTGACGCCCGGCCCGAGGGCCGACACCCGGCCGGCGCACTCCAGGCCCGGGTAGGGGGACGCGCCGGGCGGCGGGTTGTAGAAGCCCTGCCGCTGGAGCACGTCGGCCCGGTTGACCGCGCTGGACACGACATCGACGAGGACCTCGCCGTCGCCGGGAACGGGATCGGGCACCTCGGCCCACACGAGCGCCTCGGGGCCACCGGGTTCGGGGATCGTGATCGCATGCATGGCCGCGAGGCTACTCCGTGACACCCCGCCCACGCCGACACACGGGGCGCGGGGCGAGGTGGTGGCGCGGGGGCTGGGTGAGGTGCGGCGGGTCTGGGGCGTTGCGCGGGGCCAGGGGCGAGCCGGGGTGCGGGGACTGGGTGAGATGCCCGCGGGGCCTGGGCGGGGCCTGGGGTGAGCCGGGGCGCGGGCCCAGCGGCGGCCGGCACCCGGTCGGGGGCTCAAGGGGCGGCCGGCACCCGGGGCGCGGGCTCAGCGGCGGCCGGCATCCGGGCGGCGGCTCAGGGGCGCGGGAGGGGCTGGTGCAGCGGGTTGGGCGGCGGATCGTTCGACGCGCGGACGATGGTGATCAGCCGGTCCGTCAGCTGCAAGGGGCTGGCCGCCGGATCGTCGTAACCGAGCAGCCGGTGCCCGCGCAGGACGTTGACCACGAGGTCGTCGGTCTCCCGCACGTTCTTGCCCACCTCGGCCTTTATGACCGGGCGTTCCACGAGGTCGAGCCCGCTGCCCTGCTGGATGAGGTCCTCCATCACCGTGCCCGCACTGGGGCTGAGCACCGAGAGCCCGAGCAGCCGGCCCGCCGCACTGGCACTGGTGATGACAGCGTCCGCACCGGACTGCCGCAGCAGCGGCGCGTTCTCCTCCTCGCGCACCGCGGCCACGATCTTCGCACCGCGGTTGAGCTGGCGGGCGGTCAGCGCGACCAGGACGGCGGTGTCGTCGCGCTGGGTGGCGATGATGATCTGACGCGCCTTCTGGAGCTCGGCACGGCGCAGCACATCGCTGCGCGTCGCGTCCCCGAGAACGCCGGTGAACCCCTCGGCATTGGCGATCTCGATCACCTTGGACGCCGGGTCGACGACGACGATCTGTTCCTTGCTCAGCCCGGTGGCGCACAGGGTCTGGATGGCCGAGCGACCCTTCGTGCCGAAGCCGACGACGACAGTGTGGTCACGCAAGTTGGTTCTCCAACGCTTCAGCCGGAAGTCCTCCCGGGTCCGCTCCGTGAGGACCTCAAGAGTGGTGCCGACCAGGATGATGAGGAAGAGCACGCGCAGCGGTGTCACGAGCACCACATTGGCGAGCCGTGCGCCGTCGCTGTACGGAGTGATGTCCCCGTACCCGGTGGTGGAGAGGGTGACGGTCGCGTAGTACACCGCGTCCAGCAGATCGACCTTGCCGTCGGCCGCGTCGTGGTATCCGCTGCGGTCGACCCAGACGATGAACACGGTGACGGCCAGCACGGCCAGAGCCATCATCAGCCGCTTGGCCACCTGGCGCGCCGGCCCGTCCACGACCCGGCGCGGAAGCATCACCCGAGTGGGGACGACCTGCTCGTCGGCCCGCCTGGCCATCGCGTCATGGCCGGGAAGTTTCACGTGAAACACCCTTCAGTCCACGGCACCGCCGAGGCCCACGGTAGGTCGAGGATCTCCACCTCGGTGCCGGACCGTACCCCTCCCGGCTCCACGACGGCCAACGCGTCCGCGGCGGCAATCCCGCGCAGCATGGCGGGACCGTTGTAATGCAGTGGTACGACGTGCTCCTGCCCGCCTGCGGTTCCGGGTTCTCCGGCCGCCCGATGGACCACGGGCACCAGCCGGGTGTCGTGTGGATGCCCGTGCACATCGTCTCGTACGGCCACCCGGTAGTGCTCGTCGGGGGTACGCCCGGCCAGCCCGGCGAGAAGCGGCCCGGCCAGGGTGAGCAGCCCGGAGACGGCGGCCAGGGGGTTGCCGGGCAGCCCGACGAGGCAGGGCCCGCCGGGGGAGAGCCTGGCCAGCAGCATGGGGTGGCCGGGGCGCACGGCGACCCCGTCGACCAGCAGTTCGGCGCCGATCCGGGCGAGGACGCGGTGGACGTGGTCGACGGGGCCGGCAGCGGTGCCACCCGTCGTGATGATCAGGTCCGCCTCGGAGTCGGTGAGCGCCTGCCACAGGGCCTCCGCGTCGTCGCCGAGGCGGCGCGGTGCGCAGACCTGGGCCCCCAGCGCACGCACCCAGGGGCCGATCATGGGCCCGAGCGCATCACGGATCAGCCCGTCGTGGGGAAGCCCCTCGGTCAGCAGTTCGTCGCCGAGGACCAGAACGTCGACGTGCGGCCGGGGGCGGACGGGCAGCTCGTCGTACCCGGCGGCCGCGGCCAGCCCGAGGACGGCGGGGGTCACCACCGTCGCGACGGGGAGCAGGTGCTCGCCCGACCGGCACTCCTGGCCGCGCGGCCGGATGTCCTGTCCCTGGCTCACGGGGCGCTGCGCGTACAGCAGTCCCTTGGCCTCGTCGGCGTGAGCGTGCTCACTGCGGACGACGGCGGTCGCCTCCGCCGGGATACGGGCACCCGTGGCGATGCGCACGGCGTCCCCGTCGGGCAGCGGGTCGCGGGCGGCGTGCCCGGCGAGGATGCCGTCGTCCGCCCGGATGCTCCACGGCCCCGGCCCGGCGACGGCCCAGCCGTCCATGGCCGAGGTGTCGAACGACGGCAGATCGGTGAGCGCCACGAGCGGCTCGGCGAGCACGTACCCGAGAGCGCGATCAAGCCCCACCCACTCGGTACGCCCCCGCCCCACCCTCCCCTCCCGCCCGGCAACAACCCTCGCCTCCCCCCAGGAGAGCCCCCTGCCTGATGGGGCACTCTGCGAACCAGCACACGACCCGGCCCCCGCTGGGGAGGGGTCTCGGGGGGTGGAATGGTGCGCGGGGCGCTGGTTGCTGTGGGGCGCGGGCGCGGCGACGGACCGGTGACCCGCCCACCCGGCGGACGAGCCTGCGGACGTCCCGCCGTCCCGGCTGCCGGACTGCCCGTCGGACGGGTCGCCCGGACGAGCACCCGACGGCTCGCTCGGCCGATTGCCGGCCGGCTCGCTCGGCATGGCAACGCCGCCGACCCCGGACGAGGCCCCGGGCTGTGCGGCGGGCCGATCGGCAGGGCGGCCGGCGGACCGACCGCTGGGCAGCCCGCCGGACAGGTCACTCGACTGGTCACCCGCCAAGGCGGCGCCACCCACGCCGGGCAAGCCA
Source organism: Streptomyces sp. ATexAB-D23 (assembly GCF_000373645.1). Lineage (GTDB taxonomy): Bacteria > Actinomycetota > Actinomycetes > Streptomycetales > Streptomycetaceae > Streptomyces > Streptomyces castrisilvae. The sequence goes on from NZ_KB892024.1 coordinate 140,114, forward strand.
CCAGACTGCGCGGCGGACCGGTCAACGGGCAGGCCACTCGCCTCGTTGACGACGCCCACGTCAAACAAGCCCCCAGGCTCCCCGGCAGCCCCGCCCCACGGCTGCGCGGCGCCCCGGCCGACGGACGACCGGTCAACGGCTCGGTCAATGGACCGGCCAACGGCTCGACCGCTGGACAACCCCATGGGCAGATCGCTCGGCCGCTCCGGCCGCTCCGGCCGCTCCGGCCGCTCCCTCGCCACGTCAGCCGCCCCCACGCCAGGCAAGCCCCCGGGCTCCCCGGAAGCCCCGCCCCACGAGTCGGTGTCGGGCCGGTCGCTGGACCACCCGCCCTCCCGGCCGCCTGCCTCACCGGCAGCGGCCCGGCCGTCCGACAGCACGGAGGCCGAATCGTTCAGCTGTCCGGCGGGCGGTCCGCTCGGCCAGTCACTTTGCAACCCGGAGAGCCAGTCGTCCGGCTCCTCCAAGCCCCCGTCACTCGTCCGTCCAACGAGCCGATCCGGCTCCCCGACACCCCGACCACCCGGCCGCCCAACGAGCTGATCCGACTCCCCGACACCCGGAGCCCCCGCCCGCCCAACGGGCAGACCCGGCTCCCCCACGCCCCGATCCGGCCGGCCGACAGGCCAATCCCGCTGCCCAACGGCCCGATCCGGCCGCTCGACGGGCTCGGTTTCCCGAGGCGGCGGCTGCCGGCCCACGAGGGCCAGGGCCTGGGCGACAGCCCGCTCCTCGTCGGCTCTCGCCTCGGCCTCGGCCGCGGCACGCCTCTCCGCAGCGGCGCGCCGCTCGTCGGCGGCGGTACGGCGCCCAGCAGCGGCGGCACGCCCACCGGAGGCGGGTTCACCCCCGGAGGCCCCGGAGGCCCCGGCGGCCCCGGCGGCCCCGGCGGCCCCGGGGCCCGCGGCTGCGGGGCTCCCCGCCGGACCCGGCCCCCCGGAAGCACCGGCGCCTCCGGCGCCCTCCGCGCCCCCCGACCCGCCGCTGCGGCCCGTCACGGCGACCCGGTCTCGTCCGCCCACCGAAGTGCCAGCGCCGCCGCCTTGCGCGCGGCCTCCGCCACCACCTCGGGCCCGCCGCCGTCGCCGCTCGCCTTCCCTGCCGCGTAGCCGACGAGGAAGGTCGTCAGGGGCGCGGCAGGCCGGGCGACGCCATGCGCGGCGTCACGGGCGAGGTCGAGCAGAAGGCCGGTGTCGACGTCGAGGTCGATGCCGAGTTCATCCTTGACTGCGGTGATCCATTCATCCAGCACGGTCCCATGTTCTCTGATCCGGGCCCGCGCCGAAGCGATGTCCTCCCAGGTGTCGCAGTCGAACGAGGCGAGCGGCCCCGCAGGCACCCGGCAGAGCGTCAGCTCGTGCGTGAGCAGGCGCAGCGGCAGCCCCGCCAGACCACCGTGCTCGGCGGCGAGCAGCGCCAGTTCGCGGCGCAACGGCTCCGCCCGGTAGACGGCGACCAGCGGCTGGTCGCGCCCGCCCTCGTCGGTGCAGAGGGCGCCGTCCACACCGGTCCCCGGAGCGGAGGCCGCCAGCAGCGCGCGGACCGTATCGGCGCCCAGGAACGGCAGATCGGCGGAGAGCACGACAACGTACTGCGCCGACGTATGCCGCATCCCGGCACCGAGCGCCGCCAACGGCCCTCCGCCGTGAGGTTCTTCGCGCGCCCAGGTCACCGCGCGCACCGTGGGCCGCCGGCCCCCCACCACCACGGTGGACCCGGCGTCGGCACAGGCGGCGAGCACACGGTCGAGCAGCGCCCGGCCACCGACCCGCAACCCCGGCTTGTCGGCGCCGCCCAGCCGCTTGGCGGCTCCTCCGGCGAGAACGATGGCGTCGTAGGCGGTCATGCCCCGAGTATGCGGGCCCTGCCGCACCGCGGCCCCGGCAGGTGCCGGCACCGCGGCCTCACCGCACCACCACTCCCGTCGGCCCCGCCGGCCCCGGGTCTACAGACTGCGCAGGAGCAACGCGGGCTGCTCCACGCAGTCGGCCACATGGCGCAGGAAGCCCCCGGCGGTGCCGCCGTCGCAGACCCGGTGGTCGAAGGTCAGTGACAGCTGCACGACCTGACGCACCGCGAGCTGCCCCTCGTACACCCACGGCTTGGGGACGATGCGGCCGACGCCCAGCATCGCCGCCTCCGGGTGGTTGATGATCGGCGTCGATCCGTCGACCCCGAAAACCCCGTAGTTGTTCAGCGTGAACGTGCCACCGGTCAGCTCCGCCGGCTTCAGCGTCCCCGTCCTGGCCGCTTCGGTCAGCCGGGCGATCTCCGCACCGATCGATTCCGTGCTGCGCGCGTGGGCGTCGCGGACGACCGGGACGACCAGGCCCCGCTCGGTCTGGGCCGCGAAGCCGAGGTGCACCTGCGGCAGCCGTACGATCTCGCGCGCCTCCTGGTCCACCGTGGAGTTGAGCTCGGGGTACCGGGCCAGGGCCGCCGTGCAGATCCGGGCGAGGAGCGCGAGCACCGACACCTTGGGCCCGTCGGCGCTGTTCATCGCGGCCCGTGCGGCCATCAGCTCGGTCGCGTCGGCATCGACCCAGCACGTGGCGTCGGGGATCTCCCGCCGGCTGCGGCTCAGCTTGTCGGCGACCGCGCCACGCACCCCGCGCAGCGGAATCCGCTCGCCGGCGGCACGTGCGGGCGCCTCGTCCGGCACCTCGGGTGCCACGGCCGATGCCTCGGCGGCGGACCGGATGGCGGACTCGACGTCGGCCCGCAGGATCAGTCCGTCGGGGCCCGAGCCGGCAAGCCGGCGCAGATCCAGGTCGTGCTGGCGCGCGAGCCTGCGCACCAGCGGCGACACGACCGCGACCGGCCCCGTACCCCGGCCGGAGACAGCGGCCGAGGCGGCGGGGGAGACAGGGGAGGCGGGGACCGCGACCACCCGCGCGGCAGGCGCCGCCCCAGTCGCCTTCAGCCCATCCGGCCGCACCCGCCTACGACGTACGGGCGGCGCCCCGGTCCCGTACCCCACCAGCACATTCCCGGATCCGGAATCCGCAGCAGCGGGCTCCGCGTCAGCCGTCCCGGCCCCGGAATCGCTCTTGCCGGAAGCCTCCGCGGACGACCCGACCGCCACGGTGAGCAGCGGCGCCCCGACCGGAAGCTCCGTGCCCTCGTCGCCGAACCGGGCGGTCACCACGCCCCCGTACGGGCACGGCACCTCCACCATCGCCTTGGCCGTCTCGACCTCGACCACCGGCTGGTCGATGTCGACGACGTCCCCGACCTCCACCAGCCAGCGCACGATCTCGGCCTCGGTCAGCCCCTCGCCGAGGTCCGGCAATTTGAACTCAAGGACCTGAGCCATCAGTTGCTCGCCTCCCACTGGAGCCGTGCGACGGCGTCGAGAACCCGGTCCACACCGGGGAGGTGGTGGCGCTCCTGCATCGGCGGCGGATACGGGATGTCGAATCCGGCGACGCGCAGCACCGGCGCCTCCAGGTGGTGGAAACACCGCTCGGTGATCCGGGCGGCGATCTCGCCGCCGGGGCCCCCGAAGCCGGTGGATTCGTGGACAACGACCGCGCGCCCGGTGCGGCGCACCGAAGCTGCGACGGTCTCGTCGTCGAACGGCACCAGCGAGCGCAGATCCACGACTTCCAGATCCCAGCCCTCCTCGACGGCGGCCTCGGCCGCCTCCATGCAGACCGGCAGGGACGGCCCGTACGTGATCAGCGTGGCGCTGCGGCCGGGGCGGCGCACGACGGCCCGGCCGATGGGCTCCACGGCGGTGGGCTCCTGCGGCGACCAGTCGGCCTTCGACCAGTACAGACGCTTCGGCTCCAGGAAGACCACCGGGTCGTCCGAGGCGATCGAGGCCCGCAGCAGCCCGTACGCGTCCTCGACCGTGGCCGGCGTCACGACATGGAGACCGGGGGTCGCCATGTAGTACGCCTCCGAGGAATCGCTGTGGTGCTCGACGCCCCCGATGCCGCCGCCGTAGGGAACCCGGACGGTGATCGGCAGCGGCATCGCGCCCCCGGTCCGGTTCCGCATCTTGGCGACATGGCTGATGAGCTGCTCGAACGCCGGATAGGCGAACGCGTCGAACTGCATCTCGACCACGGGCCGCAGCCCGTACATCGCCATGCCGACCGCCGCCCCGAGGATGCCCGCCTCGGCCAGCGGAGTGTCCGTGCAGCGCTCGTCGCCGAACTCCTTCGCCAGACCGTCGGTGATCCGGAAGACCCCGCCGAGCGTCCCGACGTCCTCACCCAGGACGTGCACCGAGGGGTCATCGGCCATCGAGTCGCGCAGCGCGCGTCCCAGGGCCTGCGCCATCGTGGCGGGCTTGGCCTTCGCCGTCCGCTCCCCGGCCGTCGCCGCTGCCGTGGTCATCGGGCTGCTCCCCCGTCGTCCGTGCCGTGCTGGTCGTGCTCCGCGTCCAGCTCACCGCGCAGGCGGTCGGCCTGCTCGCGCAATTGCGCCGTCTGCTCCGCGTACACATGGGTGAAGAGGTCCATCGGGTCGAGCACCGGGTCCGCGTTCATCCGCTCGCGCAGCCCCGCGGCCATCCGCTCCGCGGCCACCCGCTCCTCCTCGATGCCGTCGTCGTCGAGCAGTCCGCGTCCGGTCAGCTCCCGCTCCAGCAGCCGCACCGGATCGTGGGCCCGCCAGGTCTCGACCTCGCTGTCACCGCGGTAGCGGGTCGCGTCGTCGGCGTTCGTATGGGCGTCCATGCGGTATGTCACGGCCTCGACCAGCGTCGGTCCGCCGCCGGTCCTGGCCCGCTCGACCGCCTCGGAGAGCACCTGGTGCATGGCGGCCGCGTCGTTGCCGTCGACGAGCCGTCCGGGCATTCCGTACCCCACGGCCTTGTGCGCCAGGGACGGGGCCGCGGTCTGCTTGGCCAGGGGGACGGAGATGGCGAAGCCGTTGTTCTGTACGAGGAAGACGACCGGGGCCCGCCAGACGGCCGCGAAATTCAGCGCCTCGTGGAAATCGCCCTCGCTGGTGCCGCCGTCACCGACCATGGCGAGCGCGACCACGTCGTCGCCCTTGAGTCGTGCCGCGTGGGCCAGACCCACCGCGTGCGGCAACTGGGTGGCCAGCGGGGTGCAGAGCGGGGCGATGCGGTGCTCGCGCGGGTCGTAGCCGGTGTGCCGGTCGCCCCGCAGCAGCGTCAGCGCCTGGACCGGATCCAGCCCCCGCGCCACGGCCGCGAGCGTGTCGCGGTAGCTGGGGAAGAGCCAGTCCCGCTCCTCCAGCACCAGGGCCGCCGCGATCTCGCACGCCTCCTGGCCCGTGCTCGACGGATAGACCGCCAGTCTGCCCTGCTTGGTGAGGGCCGTCGCCTGGGTGTTGTACCGCCGGCCGCGCACCAGCTCGGCGTAGAGCCGCCGCAGCAGCTCGGGGTCGGCTTCGGCCACGGCGTCCGTACCCAGCACCCGGTACGGCTCGGGGTCCGGGAGCAGCGGCGCGGGATCGGTGAGCGGCTTCCAGGCCGGGGGCGGCGTGGGCCGGTAGGCGGCCGCGCCGGGCAGCTCTTGGACCGTCATGACAGGCACCTCCGAGCATCGGGCTGTATCGAAATATGGCGATATATCGAAAAGAGCGCAAGGCGCGAGTGTGGCGCGTCTCACCTACCGATTGTTCGGTCGCGAGGGCATTTTGGCTACAGGCACCGCCAGCCTGTGGACAAACGGTTCTCCACAGCCTGGGATGGGAACAGGTCGTCCAGGACGGGGAGGCACGGGAACATGGCAGCTGAACAAATGGCCGACGGGAGCGAGGAACCCGGCCGCCTGCCCCCGGCGCGCCCGCTCGACGCCATCGACCGCGACATCCTGCGACTGCTCCAGACGGACGGCCGCGCCTCGATACGGTCGGTGGCCGACCGCGTCCACGTATCGCGCGCCAACGCCTACGCGCGGATCAACCGGCTCATCGAGGATGGCGTGATCCAGGGGTTCAGCGCGCGTGTGAACCACGAGCGGGCGGGGCAGGGCGCCTCCGCGTACATCACGCTCAAGATCGTCCAGAACTCCTGGCGCACCGTCCGCGAACAGCTCCAGGCACTGCCGGGAGCCACCCACATCGCGCTCGTCAGCGGCGATTTCGACGTCCTGCTCCTGGTGCACACACCGGACAACCGGACGCTGCGCGAGCTGGTACTGACCCGAATTCAGGCCATTCCGGAAGTGCTGTCCACCCGCACGCTGCTGGTGTTCGAGGAAACGGACCTGGCCCCGGGGCCGGACCGCCCCACAGAACTCGCCTGAGCGGCCACGCACGGGAGGGGCGGGCAGCTGATCAGCGGCCGGACGGACCGGACTTCATGCCGTCGAAGGCCAGCTGCACCACGGTGTCCGCGAGCCGTTCCCCTTCCGCGCCGCCGTCGGGCAGCGGCCGGTACCACTCCACCAGGGAGTTGACCATGCCGAACAGCAGCCGCGTCGCGAGCCGTATGTCCACGTCGGAGCGGAGATCGCCGTCCGCGACGGCCGCCTTGAGCAGTTCGGCGACCCGCTGGTCGAACTCGCGCCGCCGCTCCAGGGCCCAGCGCTCGGTCTGCGTATTGCCCCGCACCCGCAGCAGCAGCGTGACGTAGGGCAGTTCGGCTATCAGCACCTCGACCGTGCGGCGGGTGACGTACTCGACCCGTTCGATCGCGCGGCCTCGCGTCGCCCCCGACTCGTCGAGGATCGCGAACAGCCCGTCGAGGGCGCGACTGACGGCCCGTCGCAGCAGCTCTTCCTTGCCCGCGACATGGTGGTAGATGGACGACTTGGAGATGCCCGCCGCCTTCGACAGGTGCTCCATGGACGTGCCGTCGTAACCCCGCTCGTTGAAGACACGGACGGCGACGGTCAGCAGAGTCTCCGGCGTGTACGTGTCCCGCTTGGCCGTGGTCATGTCCGCGATCCTCCCCTACGAGTTGTCCACAGGTTTCGTGGGCCCCCTTGTCCCGACCGATCGTTCGGTTACTCTAACTCTGTCCGCCCGTCCCTGCCCAGCTCGATGAGGAGTTGGTCCGCCATGGCCGCCGAGCTCTCCCCGCACCTGCTGTCCGAGAAGCACCGCCCCACGCTGGACCGGGCCCTCGAAGCGATCCGCTCGCGGGATTACTGGTCCCCGCATCCCGAGCACCCGAAGGCGTACGGGGAGGGCGGCGCCCCGGGGAGCCTCGGCGCAGCCGAGGGCAAGGCCGCTTTCGACGCCGTGCTGAACACCCGCTTCGACCTGGACCAGCCGGGCACCGACGGATGGACGGGCGGGGAGGTCTCTCCGTACGGCCCCGAGCTCGCGGTGGAGTATCCGCACGCGGACCTGGACGTCCTGCTCCCGGCGATGCGCGCGGGCATGCCCGCCTGGCGCGAGGCCGGCCCCGAGACCAGGGCCCTGGTCTGTCTGGAGATCCTGGCGCGGATCAGCGCCCGCACCCATGAGTTCGCCCACGCCGTGATGCACACCAGCGGCCAGGCCTTCATGATGGCGTTCCAGGCCGGTGGCCCGCACGCCCAGGACCGGGGCCTGGAAGCCGTCGCGTATGCGTACGAGGAGCAGCTCCGCGTCCCCCGCACCGCCGATTGGTCCAAGCCGCAGGGCAAGCGCGACCCGCTCGCCCTGCACAAGACGTTCACCCCCGCGGGCCGCGGCATCTCGCTGCTGATCGGCTGCAACACCTTCCCCACCTGGAACGGCTACCCGGGCCTCTTCGCCTCCCTCGCCACGGGCAATCCGGTCCTGGTGAAGCCCCACCCCCGCGCGATCCTCCCGCTGGCCCTCACGGTTCGGCTGGCGCGCGAGGTGCTCACCGAGGCGGGCTTCGACCCCGACCTCGTCGCCCTGGCCGCCGAGTACCCGGGCGAGGGCATCGCCAAGACACTGGCGGTCCGCCCCGAGATCAAGATCATCGACTACACGGGGTCCACGGAATTCGGTGACTGGCTGGAGGCCAACGCCCGCCAGGCCCAGGTCTACACGGAGAAGGCCGGCGTCAACACGATCGTCGTGGACTCCACCGACGACTACCGCGGCATGCTCGCCAACCTGGCGTTCTCGTTCTCCCTCTACAGCGGCCAGATGTGCACCACCCCGCAGAACCTGCTCATCCCCCGGTCCGGCATCACGACGGACGCCGGCGACAAGACGTACGACGACGTCGTCGGTGACATCGCGGCCGCGGTCACCGGCCTCCTGGGCGACGATGCCCGAGCGAACGGTCTGCTCGGCGCCCTGGTCAACCCGGACGTGAAGGCCCGCCTCGACGCCGCGGCCCACCTGGGCGAGGTCGCACTGCCCTCGCGCGAGGTGGCCAACCCCGACTTCCCTGACGCCACCGTCCGCACCCCCGTGATCGTGAAGCTCGACGCCGCCAAGACGGACGGCGAGCCCCCTTACCTCGCGGAGTGCTTCGGACCGGTCTCCTTCGCCGTGGCCGTCGACTCGACGGCGGACGCCGTGGAGCTCCTGCGCCGCACCATCCGCGAGAAGGGGGCGATGACGGTCGGCGCGTACACCACGTCCGAGGAGGTGGAGCGCGCGGTGGAGGACGTCTGCCTGGACGAGTCCGCCCAGCTCTCCCTGAACCTCACCGGCGGGGTCTACGTCAACCAGACAGCGGCCTTCTCCGACTTCCACGGCTCGGGCGGCAACCCGGCGGCAAACGCGGCCCTCTGCGACGGCGCCTTCGTCTCCAACCGCTTCCGCACCCTGGAAGTCCGCCGCCAACGCTGACCCCCACCCCACCGAACACCCAGCCCACCCGATCCCCGGCCCACCGACGCCCCCGGTCCTCAAGCCCGTCCGGCGCTTGAGGACCGGGGCCAAGGGGCCTGGGAACCCGGGGCGGAGCCACTCACCCCCTCAGACCCTTCCGCCCCAGGGCCCCGGGGGGAGGCGAAGCCCCACCCGCACCACCCAGCCCGTCCGCACCACCCAGCCCGTCCGGCGCTTGAGGACCGGGGGCCCGGGGGC
>NZ_KB892024.1:149059-509424 GCF_000373645.1 Streptomyces sp. ATexAB-D23
CGCAGGCGCCCCACCCACACAGCACCCCCACCCCATCCCCCACCCCCACCAGACACCACGCACAACACGGCCCCCCAAGGGCAGGAACCCCCACCCTCACCCCCCAGAAATCACCGCATACCGCCCCACCCACGCATGCATCGCAATCGCCGCAGCCGCCCCCGCGTTGATCGACCGCGTCGACCCGAACTGCGCGATCGAGCACACCATCGCCGCATGCCGACGCGCTTCCTCCGTCAGCCCCGGCCCCTCCTGCCCGAACAGGAGCACACACCGCCGAGGCAGCTCCGTCCGCTCCAGCGGCACCGCTCCTGGCAGATTGTCGATCCCGATGATCGGCAGCCCCTCGGCCTCGGCCCAGGCGGTCAGGCTCACGGTGTCGGGGTGGTGGCGGACGTGCTGGTACCGGTCGGTGACCATCGCCCCGCGCCGGTTCCAACGCCGCCGCCCCACGATGTGCACCTCTTTGGCGAGAAAGGCGTTGGCCGTACGCACAACGGACCCGATATTGAAGTCGTGGCCCCAGTTCTCCACGGCGACGTGAAAGTCGTGCCGGCGCAGATCGAGGTCGGCGACGATCGCTTCCCGCGTCCAGTAGCGGTATTGGTCGCCGACGTTGCGCCGGTCGCCCTGGGCCAGCAGCTCGGGGTCGTACCGCTCGTCCTCGGGCCAGGGCAGCGGATGCGGCCCGACGCCGACCTGCGTCCCGAACCCCTCGTCGTACTGCGCGGGCTCGGCTCCGCCCGACCCACCGCCCGACTCACGGTCCACATCACCCGGCCCACTCACCACAGGCGTATCCGCCACAGGCCCACCGCTCCTGCTGGTACCACTGGTCTCACCGGTGCTGCCGGTCTCGCTGCTCACCCGACGAGGGTATGGCTCCCGCCGCCATCGACCGCCGGTGCCTCCAGGTCCTCGGCGGCGCCCCGCTGGGCGGGGACCTTTCCGCGCCGCCGGAACAGCAGCTGCCGCCCGAGGGTGACCCTGCCACCCAGCCACACCAGGAAGACGGTCGGCAGAAAGACGGCATCCGCGGCGATCATCGCCATCGAGAAGAACGGCAGGCCCAGCAGGAGCGCGATCCCGAGGTGCTCACAGATCATCGCGCCGAGCAGAACGTTCTTGACGCGCCGGTTGAACAGTGTGAAGGGAAAGGCCACCTGCACGATGACGGTCGCGTACGACAGCACCATCACCATGACACCGCTGGAGGCGAGGAGGCCCGAGAGGGAGGGCCACGGGGTGAAGTAGTCGAGCTTGAGCGGGTAGTACAGCGCCGTGCCGTCCTGCCAACGCGAGCCCTGGATCTTGTACCAGCCGGCGGTCGCGTAGATCAGGCAGACCTCGGCCATGATCACGAAGAGCGTGGCGTTGTGGGCGAGGTTGGCGATGACGTCGAGCAGGGTACGCAGCTCGCTGCGCGGCGCCTTCCGGTTCACGGCCCACCAGGCCCCCTGGCCGATCCACAGGGCCCACAGAAGGAATGGCAGCCATAGGGTTCCGCCCAGACCGTCCGCCACCGTGGCCCCGAGCAGAACGGCTCCGAGCACCGCCCACAGCAGTACCCCCGCCGCCTCTCCCGGCACCCGCCGTCGCCCGGTCCCCTCCCCGTCCGCCACGGCGGCCTCGGCCCGCCGCGCGCGGCGGGCGTCCAGTGACCAGACCTGCCCGCACCGGGTCAGCACCAGGTAGATGGCCATCAGATGGATGACGTTGTCGCCGCCGTCGCCCATGAAGATGCTGCGGTTCTGCAGCGAGAGGACTCCGGCCATGAAGACGACGGAGGTGGCGCGGGTGTGCCAGCCGACCGTCAGCAGCGCGGCCGAGACCAGCGCCAGCGCGTAGACGATCTCGAACCAGAGGGCGCTGTCCGTCCACATGAGCGCGGTGAAGGCCTGGTTCCCCGATATCAGCTGCTGCGCCAGGTCCCAGCTCCAGGGCGCGTCGGGCCCGTACATCTCGTGCCGGTGGGGCAGCTCCCTCAGCAGGAACAGGAGGTAGGTGGCGGAGAAGCCGACTCGGATGACGGCACTCTGGTACGGCCCCAGGGCCGAGGCGGTGACGCGCTGGATACCACGGGCGAGCCCGCGGTCGGGGCGGGGCATGCTCACTGGTCCGCCCCCTCGTAGCCGGCCGTGCCCTTGGGCACATCGGCCGCCTCGACCTTCCACCAGGGCAGTACGCGGTAGGACGGGCCGGTGCTGATCTTCTCGTCGCTCCACTCGGGCGCCGCGACGGCCCGCACCTCCGACCTGACCTGGATGCGCAGGATGGTCTCGCCGTCGTGGTGCCCGGTGAGACGCAGCATCACGAGGCGGCGGACGTACCGCTCGGAGAGGCTGCCGCGCAGGCCGTTGGCCCGGTTCTGGTCGTCGTGCGATCCGACGTAGAAGTCCCAGGCCCGGCGGAGTTCGTTCTGCTGGACGTGGCTGGGCAGCAGATTGCCGCGTATCGCCCGTCCGTCCTCGGCGGAGAGATCCGTCCATGCAGTGGTGCGGGGGCCGTCAGGACCTGCCAGTTCCGTACGCACCTGCACGGCGACGTTCTGCTGCAACGGGTTGGGGGCGAAGAGCTTCCAGTTCTGTTCGAACTCGGGGTAGATCCACTCGTCGACGGCCGCGCCGTGCTGCTTGGTCAGTGTGTTGGAGGGCGCGACGTGCAGAAAGACCATGGCCAGCTGGACACAGGCGATCACCCCGCACACCGCGAGCGCGACGGCGGCTGCGACCTGGTACGGAAACGAGAGCCCGGCCATTCCACCGACCACCACGGGCGCCTCGCAGTCCCCGGCCCCGGCACCGAGGGCTCCGGCAACCGGAACCTCGGCAACGGGAACCTCCGCGGCGAAGACCCCGGCGGCGGAGGTCTCCCCGGTGGACGCCGCGACAGCGGGGGCCGCCCCGCTGATCCCATCGGCGCCCCGGTCGTCGTCCGAATCCATCCCGCCCCGATCCACACCGATCTTGGTCAGTCAGTTATCCACAGGGTTGACACCCTACGGGCCGCAGACTCACCATTGAAGTCATTGAACCGAACGATCGGTCGGTAGGGAGTCCGGGATGGCAGCGGTGACTGCGGGCCAGACAGCGCAGGCGACAGAGGGCGGGGCGGAGGGGGCCGACGCGGCCTTGCAGGCGGCTTTCGACGCCGCGGTGGCGGCCGACGAGCGCATCGAGCCGCGCGACTGGATGCCCGACGCCTACCGCGCCTCGCTGGTCAGGCAAATGGCCCAGCACGCCCACTCCGAAATCATCGGCATGCAGCCCGAGGCCAACTGGATCACCCGCGCCCCTTCGCTGCGCCGCAAGGCCATCCTCATGGCCAAGGTGCAGGACGAGGCGGGCCACGGCCTGTATCTGTACAGCGCCGCCGAGACGCTGGGCACGGGACGTGACGAACTGCTCGACAAGCTCCACGCGGGCCGTCAGCGGTATTCCTCGATCTTCAACTACCCGACGCTGACCTGGGCGGACGTCGGCGCCATCGGCTGGCTGGTGGACGGCGCCGCAATCACCAACCAGGTCCCCCTGTGCCGCTGCTCCTACGGCCCCTACGCCCGCGCGATGGTCCGCGTCTGCAAGGAGGAGTCGTTCCACCAGCGCCAGGGCTACGAACTGCTCCTCGCTCTCAGCAACGGCACCCCCGCACAGCACGAGATGGCCCAGGACGCGGTGAACCGCTGGTGGTGGCCGTCCCTGATGATGTTCGGCCCGCCCGACGACGCCTCCGCGCATTCGGCGCAATCGATGACCTGGAAGATCAAGCGGCATTCCAACGACGAGCTGCGGCAGCGCTTCGTGGACATCTGCGTCCCCCAGGCCGAGGCCCTCGGCCTCACCCTCCCCGACCCCGACATCCGGTGGAACGAGGAGCGCGGACAGCACGACTTCGGCGCGATCGACTGGACGGAGTTCCAGGAGGTCCTGAAGGGCAACGGCCCGTGCAACGAGCAGCGCCTCGGCCAGCGCCGCCGGGCCCATGAGGAAGGCGCCTGGGTCCGCGAAGCCGCCGCCGCGTACGCGGCCAAACACACGGTCGTACCGAATGGAAAGGCGACAGCATGAGCAGCTCGACGGACTGGCCGCTGTGGGAGGTGTTCGTCCGCTCGCGGCGCGGCCTCTCCCACACCCACGCCGGCAGCCTGCACGCGCCGGACGCCGAGATGGCCCTGCGCAACGCGCGCGACCTCTACACCCGCCGGTCCGAGGGGGTCTCGTTGTGGGTGGTGCCCTCCGCCCAGATCACGGCGTCCTCGCCGGACGAGAAGGACTCCTTCTTCGAACCGGCCGGTGACAAGCCCTACCGGCACCCGACGTTCTACGAGATCCCGGACGGGGTGAAGCACCTGTGACCGCGGCCCTCGCCCTCGGCGACGACGCGCTGGTGCTGTCCCACCGGCTGGGGGAGTGGGCGGGCCACGCCCCGGTGCTGGAGGAGGAAGTGGCCCTCGCCAACATCGCCCTGGATCTGCTGGGCCAGGCCCGGCTGCTGCTCTCGCTCGTGGGTGACGAGGACGAACTGGCCTATCTGCGGGAGGAGCGCGCCTTCCGCAACGTCCAGCTGGTCGAACAGCCGAACGGCGACTTCGCCCACACCATCGCCCGACAGCTCTACTTCTCGGTCCATCAGGAAGGGCTGTACGAGCAGCTGGCCGCAGGCGACGGCGCGTTCGCCGGGATAGCGGCCAAGGCGGTCAAGGAGGTCGCCTACCACCGGGACCACGCCGAGCAGTGGACGCTGCGCCTCGGCGACGGGACGGACGAGAGCCACGAGCGGATGCAGCGCGCGGTGGACGCGCTGTGGCGCTTCACCGGCGAGCTGTTCCAGCCGGTCGAAGGCGTGGACGTGGACTGGCAGGCACTGCACGACCGCTGGCTGGAGACCGTCACCACCGTCCTGGAGCGGGCGACCTTGACGGTGCCTTCGGGGCCGCGGTCCGGCGCCTGGACAGCGGGTGCGGGCCGGCAGGGCATCCACACCGAGTCCTTCGGGCGGATGATCGCCGAAATGCAGCACCTGCACCGCAGCCACCCGGGGGCGTCATGGTGACCTGGACGCCCCTTGAGGAGGAGCTGCTCGGGCTGGCGGGCTCGGTCCCCGACCCGGAGTTGCCCGTGCTGACGCTGGAGGACCTGGGCGTGGTCCGGAGCGTGGAGGTGACCGAGCCGGGCCGGGTCACGGTCAAGCTCACGCCGACCTACACCGGTTGCCCGGCGATAGAGGCCATGTCCACGGACATCGAGCGCGTGCTCCACGACTACGGCGTGCCCGAGGTATCCGTGGAGACGGTCCTGTCCCCGGCCTGGTCGACGGACGACATCACCGCCGAAGGGCGCCGCAAACTGGCCGAGTTCGGCATAGCGCCGCCTCGGCCTCACGACGCCGCCTCCGGCGGCCCGGTGCCGGTCACCCTGTCCGTGCGCTGCCCGCACTGCGGCTCCACCGACACGGAGTTGCTGAGCCGGTTCTCCTCCACCGCCTGCAAGGCGCTCCGCCGCTGCGTGGCGTGCCGCGAGCCGTTCGACCACTTCAAGGAGTTGTAGATGTTCCATCCGCTCCGGGTCAGCGGGATCGAGCGCCTGACGGACGATTCGGTGGCCGTCACCTTCGCCGTGCCGCCGGACCTGCACAAGACCTTTCGGCACAAGCCCGGCCAGCATCTCAACGTGCGCTACACCGTCGACGGCAAGGAGATCCGCCGCTCCTACTCGATCTGCGCCCCGGCCACCGAGCAACCGGCCGCTCCGGCGCTGCGCGTGGGCATCCGGCTCGTGGACGGCGGCGCGTTCTCGACGTACGCGCTCAAGGAGCTGCTGGTCGGCGACACGATCGAGGCGATGCCCCCGATGGGCCGCTTCGTACTGGAGCCCCGCGCCGGTCAGTTCGCGGCAATCGTAGGCGGCAGCGGCATCACTCCCGTGCTGTCCATAGCGGCCACCCTGCTCGCCCGCGAGCCGGATGCCAGGTTCTGCCTGATCCGCAGCGACCGGACGGCCGCCTCGACCATGTTCCTGGACGAGGTCGCCGACCTGAAGGACCGCTACCCGGACCGGTTCCAGCTGGTCACCGCCCTGTCCAGGGAGGAGCAGCAGGCCGGCCTGCCCTCGGGCCGGCTGGACGGCGAACGGCTCTCCGGACTGCTGCCCGCCCTGCTGCCGGTGGGAGAGATCGACGGCTGGTATCTGTGCGGCCCGCTCGGCCTGGTCCGGTCGGCCGAGGACGCGCTGCACGGGCTGGGCGTGGACCGTTCCCGCATCCACCAGGAGATCTTCCACGTCGACGAGGCACCGGCAGCCCCCGCCGGCCCCCGGGTCGAGGCCCCAGTCGGCAGCACGCTGACGGCGACCCTCGACGGGCGGTCGGGCAAGTGGCCGGTCGCGGAGGGCGAGTCGCTGCTGGAGACGGTGCTGCGCAGCCGCTCGGACGCGCCGTACGCGTGCAAGGGCGGGGTCTGCGGGACGTGCCGGGCCTTCCTGGTGGCGGGGAAGGTACGGATGGACCGCAACTTCGCCCTGGAGCCGGAGGAGACGGACGTGGGCTACGTGCTGGCCTGCCAGTCGCACCCGGTGACCGAGGAGGTGGAGCTCGACTTCGACCGCTGACCACGAGCCATACCGGCGTCCTCCTGTTCCCTTCTCATAGAACGTGTTCTATCTTGACGCCCCGTCACATCGGGTCAGTCGGGCCAAGAGCCCACGTTCACGGGAGGCCGGAACAGTGGACTTCACTTTCACCGAGGAGCAGCAGGCGGCCGTCGAGGCGGCGCGCGCGGTCCTGTCCGGCGTCGCACCCGATGCGGTGCCCAGCCCCGCGCTCGTACCGGGTGCGGTGGCCGAGGACATCGACCGGCCGCTGTGGTCCCGGCTCGCCGCCGCCGACCTGCTGAGCCTCACGCTGGCCCCGGGGCACGGCGGGGCGGGGCTCGACCTCATCGCGATCTGCCTGGTGCTCCGCGAGTCCGCGAAGGTCCTCGCACGCGTGCCTCTGCTGGAGACGTGCGCGGTGACCATGACCCTCCAGCGGTACGCGGGCGGGGGTCCGGTCACGGAGCTGCTGCCCCGCGTCGGCCGGGGCGAGTTGGTGCTCACCGCCGGGGCCAACGGGCGCACCGGCCACGAGCCGGCCGAGCGGGCCGTCACCGCGCGCAGGGACGACGGGCCGGACGCTCCCGGGGACGGCCGCCGGGGCAACGCCGCATGGGTGCTGGACGGGGTGCAGTCGGCGGTGCCGTGGGCACAGGCCGCGGACTGGATCGCGATCCCCGCCCACACTGCCCCCGCCCGCGCCGTCCCCGCCCCCCAGGGGGAGGCCGGCGCCGAGGGCGGTGGGAGCGGGGAGGGCCGGGCCGTCCTGGCGCTCGTCCGGCGCGACCAGGAGGGCGTCACCGTCGCCGAGCAGGTCTCCACCAGCGGGGAGCTCTTCGGCGAGGTCCGGCTGGACGGGGTGCGGGTCGGGCCCGGCGAGCTGATCGAGGCGCCCGGCGCCTGGGAGTGGCTCCGCGACCTGCTCACCGTGGGGACCTGTGCCCTCGCGCTGGGGCTCGGCGAGGCGGTGCTGAGCATGACGAGCCAGTACACGAGCAAGCGGGAGCAGTTCGGCTTCCCGGTGGCGACCTTCCAGGCCGTCGCCGTACAGGCAGCCGACCGCTACATCGATCTCCGCGCCATGGAAGTGACCCTCTGGCAGGCGGCCTGGCGGATCACCACGGGAGGAGCGGGCGAGCTGCCCGCGGCGGGCGATGTGGCAGTGGCGAAGATCTGGGCGTCGGACGGAGTCCGACGCGTCGTGCAGACGGCTCAGCACCTGCACGGCGGCTTCGGCGCGGACACCGAGTACGCCCTGCACCGCTTCCATGCCTGGGCGAAACAGATCGAGCTGTCGCTCGGATCCGCAGCGGCCCACGAAGAGGCCCTGGCAGACCTCCTGGCAGCCCACCCGCCGGTGTGAGCCGGACCCCCGCCTGCCCGCCGGGCCCGCACACTGAGCCCCGCCCCTCGCGACGCAGGCCCCGCCCCTCGCGACGCAGGCCCCGCCCCTCGCGACGCAGGCCCTGTCGGCCGGCCCCACAGCCCCCGCAGGCGGCGCGTCAGGCGACGAAGGCCGGGGCCCCGTTGTCGGTGACCATCGGGCGGCCCGCGCCGTCCCAGGCGAGCATGCCGCCCTCGATGTTCACGGCGTCGATGCCCTGCTGCACGAGGTACTGGGTGACCTGGGCGGAGCGGCCGCCGACCCGGCACATCACGTGCACGCGTCGGCCGTCCTCCACCGCCTCGGTCACCTCACCGAAGCGGCCCACGAAGTCGCTCATCGGAATGTGCAGGGCGCCGTCGACGTGTCCGGCCGCCCACTCGTCGTTCTCCCGGACGTCCAGCACCAGGCCGTCCGCCGGTACGGCAGCGACATCGACCGTGGGAAGCGGGCCGAAATTCATGGGTCATGCCTTCTCTCGTCGATGCGCTCCGAAGTCACCGAAAACGCTACTGCACCAGAGCCGCGAGTTCCGCCTCGCGCTGCGAAACCTCGCCAAGCAGCTGTTCGGCGATCTCCTCCAGCAGGTGGTCCGGGTCGTCCGGGGCCATCCGCAGCATGGCGCCGATCGCGCTCTCCTCCAACTGCTGAGCCAGCTCCGTCAGCAGTTCCTTGCGCTGCGTCAGCCAGTTCAGCCGGGCGTAGAGCTCCTCGGCCTCGCTCAGCTCCGTCTGCGGGGCGACCGGCCCGGCCGCCCACTCCTGGGCCAGCTCCTTCAGCAGAGCCTCGTCACCGCGCCCGTAGGCGGCGTTGACCCGCGCGATGAACTCGTCCCGCCTGGCCCGCTCCGTCTCGTCCTGGGCCAGGTCCGGGTGGGCCTTGCGGGCCAGCTCGCGGTACAGCTTGCGCACCTCCTCGGTGGGCCGGACCCGCTTGGGGGGCCGCACCGGCTGTTCGGTCAGCATCGCCGACGCCTCGGGGGACAGTCCGTCGGAGTCCATCCAGTCGTGGAACAGCTCGTCCACGCCGGGC
The DNA here is from genome assembly GCF_000373645.1 of Streptomyces sp. ATexAB-D23. Taxonomy (GTDB): domain Bacteria; phylum Actinomycetota; class Actinomycetes; order Streptomycetales; family Streptomycetaceae; genus Streptomyces; species Streptomyces castrisilvae. The sequence goes on from NZ_KB892024.1 coordinate 158,063, forward strand.
ATGGGCATCACGATCGACCGCGCCTCCTCCGCCTTGCGCAGGTCCTCCGGGTCGCCCGTCCTGGCCGCACGTGCCTCGGCGATCTGCGCATCGAGCTCGTCGAGCCGCGCGTACATCGGGCCGAGCCGCTGGTGGTGCAGCCGGGAGAAGTTCTCCACCTCGACCCGGAACGTCTCCACCGCGATCTCGAACTCGATCAGCGCCTGCTCGGCCACCCGGACAGCGTGCGCGAGCCGCGCCTCGGGTCGCGCCTGACCGGCCTCCGGCCCCGCAGCCGCGCCCCCGGCGCCCTCGCCGGAAGCACCCGGAACACCGGGGCTGTCCGGAGTACCCGCAGCATCCGGCGCGCCCGGGGCGTCCCCTTCCGCACGTGCGTCGGCCTGCGGTTCATCGTCGTTCCGGGTGGTCGGCACCCCGGCGGCTTCGTGGGTCACCCGTCCAGCGTATGGCCCCGGCCCGCCCATCGGAGACACACGGTGGGCGCGGCAGGCGTCACACCCCCAGCTCAGCGGCTATTCGCCCGGCCCCGATCGCCTGCACCAGCTCCGCGTGATCCGCCTCGGTACGGTCCGCGTACGCCACCGCGAACGCCGCCACCGCCTCGTCCAGCTCCTCGTTCTTGCCGCAGTAACCGGCGACCAGCCTCGGGTCCGCGGTATGCGCATGGGCACGCGCCAGCAGCGCACCGGTCATCCGGCCGTAGTCGTCGACCTGGTCGGCGGCCAGCGCGGCCGGGTCGACGCTGCCCTTGCGGTTCCTGAACTGCCGCACCTGGAACGGCCTCCCCTCCACGGTCGTCCAGCCCAGCAGATGGTCGCTGACGACCTGCATCCGCTTCTGCCCGAGCACCACGCGCCGGCCCTCGTGCGCGACCTCCGGCACCTCGAACCCCGCGGCGGCCAGATGCGGCACCAGGACCGAGGGCCGGGCCTCCTTCACCTGGAGCACCAGCGGCTCTCCCCGGTGGTCCAGCAGCAGCACCACGTACGAACGGGTGCCCACGCTGCCCGTGCCGACCACCCGGAACGCCACATCGTGGATCGCGTACCGGGCGAGCAGCGGCGCCCTGTCCTCCGGGACGGTCCCCAGGTAGTCGCCGAGCCCGGCCGCCACGGCCGCGGCCTCGGCATCCGGCACCCGGCGCAGCACCGGCGGCGCGTCCACGAAGCGGCGGCCGCCGTCCTCGCACTCCTCCGTGGACTTGGCCGCGAAGCGTGCGCTGGTGTTGTTGCGGGCCTTCGCGGAGACCCGCTCCAGGGTGCCGGCCAGGTCCCGTGCGTCGGCGTGGGAGACGAGCTTCTCGTCGGCGATGGCGTTCCACGCGTCGAGCGTGGGCATCCTGGCCAGCAGCCGCATCGTCCGCCGGTAGGCGCCCACCGTGTCGTGGGCGGCCCTGCGGCAGGTGTCCTCGTCGGCACCGGTCTCGCGGCCCGCGAGCACCAGCGAGGTGGCGAGGCGCTTGAGGTCCCACTCCCACGGCCCCGGCACGGTCTCGTCGAAGTCGTTCAGGTCGATGACGAGGCTGCCCCGCGCGTCGCCGTACAGCCCGAAGTTGGCCGCGTGCGCGTCGCCGCAGAGTTGGGCGGTGACCCCGGTGGCGGGGGTGCCCACCAGGTCATGGGCCATCAGCCCGGCCGAACCGCGCAGGAAGGCGAAGGGGGTGGCGGCCATCCGGCCCACCCGTATCGGCGTGAGTCCGGGGACACGGCCCCGGTTGGACTCCTCGACCGCGCGCGCCGCGTCGGGCCGCCCGGCAGGAATCGCCGACGTCGCGTGGGAGGACCTGGGAACTCGCGCCCGCAGCGCCTTGCCCTTCTCCTTCGACGCCCCCACGACCTTCGCGAGAAGCGCACCGCCACGTGGGTCCGCGCCCGCCTCCGCGTCCACACCGGCACCCGCGCGACGCGCGAAGCCCGGCACGGCCGGAATGCGCGGTCCGCCCCCGCCGGCGCGGAGCGGGCCGGCGGCTTCCGCCCCACTGGAACCGACCCGTTCCACCGGCGGCGAAGTGACTTCGAATCCGTTCATGACGTGCTGCCTCCCCCGCCCGGCGCAGTCGCCGGACCCCCGCCCAACATCAACTGCCGACGACGGTACCGCCGTACACCAATCGGCGTCCGCCCCTGTGGACAAAGGCTGTGGATAACGTCTACCCGACCGTCCCCCCGCTGGTCAGAGGCTCAGACGCCCACCGCTTCCTCCATCTCCTCTTCCTTCTCCGCTTCGGCCGCCACCGCCTCCTCGACAGCCGCCGGCTCCCGCGCCGTCGAGTGCTTCCCAGTCGGCGCGGACCGGGCCGTCCGTGCGTCCGCCGCCCGGCGCTTCCGCTCGGCCAGGCCCGCGAGGCCCGTCATCACCAGCCCCGCGACGAACCAGAGGGCCAGCACCAGCACCTTCCCGCCCAGCGCGTGGCCGCCGAAGTACACGTGGCTGCGGACGCCTTCGACGAAGCCGGCCCCGTTCCAGAAGGAGTGCAGCGCGCCGAAGAATCCGGGCTCCAGCTCGGGGCGGAAGATGCCGCCGGAACTGGTGAAGTTGAGCATGACGAACAACACCATCACCCCGAGCGTGGTCCACCGCTTCAGGAAGGTGTGCAGCCCCACTCCGATCAGCAGGATGCCCGCCGAATAGAGCCACGCCATGGCCCACAGGCCCGCGAGCCCCTGGTCGACCAGGCCGAACAGCGGCCCGGCGAACACCGCCCCGATGACGCTCACCACCAGCGAGGCCCCCAGCGCCAGCGCCGCCCGTACCCGCAGCCGCAGGACCGCCCCGGCTCCGCCGATCACGGCCACGGAGGCGTACGAGCCGATGCTCACGGCGACCAGCAGGAAGAAGATCCCCTGGCCGGTCGGGTCCCCGTCGGCCGTGGGAGCGATGTCCGTCACCTTCAGCGGGGAGCCCTGCTCGGCGGCCACCTGCGTGAAGACCTTCTCGACCACCGTCGCGCTGGTGTCGGAGGAGGCGGTGGCGACGAGCAGTTCGGGGTTCTCGCCCGGCAGGTAGGCGCCGTAGCTGGCCTGCGTCCGCAGATGGCCGGCCGCTGTCGCCCGGTCAGCGACGGTACGCACGTTCAGGGCCCCGTCCCCCTTGTCCTGCAACGTCTGCGCGAGCACCTGGGCGCTTGGGCCCGAGCCGACCACGTCCACCCGCAGCTCGTGCGGCTGCGGGGTGTGGAAGGCGCCGAGGTAGGCCAGTCCCATGCCGACGCACATCAGCAGCGGTGTGACGAGGTGGCTCAGTACGTGACGCAGCGCCCCCGCCGGGGAGCCGGCGGCGGCGCTCGGGCCTGCGGACATGGGTACTCCAAACGATCAATAGATGGTTGGCTTTTACAACTCCAATTCCGTTGTACTATACAACTGAACTTTCGAGGAAGGCGAGCCCGTGCCAGGCACCCCCGAAGAACGCGAGGAATCGCTGGATGTCATCCAGCGCGAACTGACCGCCTTCGCACGCCGTGCGCGAGCAGCGGCGGCCCGGCTCCACCCGGAGCTACCCCTGGTCTCCTACACGCTGCTGGCGCACATCGACGACCAGCAAGGCTGCCGCGCGACCGACCTGGCGGCGCACTACATGCTCGACAAGTCCACGGTCAGCCGGCAGATCGGCACCCTGGAAAAGCTCGGCCTGGTCGAGCGCCACCCGGATCCGGACGATCACCGCATCCAGGTCCTCCACCCCACCGGGGCCGGAACGCAGGCCCTCGCCGCCACCCAGGCCAGCCGCCGCGCCGCCTATCAGGAACGCCTCGCGGACTGGACGGCCGACGACCTCACCCGCTTCGCCGCCTACCTCCTGCGCTACAACTCGACGGGCGACGCCCCGCAGACGTAGGACGACGCCCGGCAGACGCAAGGCGGGCGCCCGGCAGACGTAGGCGGCGCCCCTACAGACGTAAATCGGGCGTTTCACGTGAAACCAAGCGCCGTGGCGCCAGGCCGCCGCGACACCGGACTCACCGCACCCCCACGGCCCGCCAACGCCCCCGAGCCAACTGAAGAAGCCCCCCAGGCCAAGGCCTGAGGGGCTTCCTTCTTGTGCGCGAGGGGGGATTTGAACCCCCACGTCCCTAAGGACACTGGCACCTGAAGCCAGCGCGTCTGCCGTTCCGCCACTCGCGCAAGAGTGGTGTTTCCAGACTCTCTCACTTGTTGGTGCGAGCGCCTGGCGACATCCGGAAGATTAGCACGCTGGACAGGGTGGATTCACATCCGTTGTTTGGCCGCCCGTCCCCCGGGCACTCGCCGCACGCTCCGCGAACTCCCGGCGAACGTCCGAAAGGAATCTGGAACCCACAGCGGTCGCCCCCCACTCCTCCAGAGCGGGCCCGAGGTGCGGGACACTATGAGGAGGCCACCTCTACGATCCGTGTGAGAGGGGACACTCATCCACAGTGCAGACAAGGGGAACCAGCCGATTTCCCGACGCGTGGATACGATCAGTAAGCAGTACAGGGACGATGACACCGGAGGAGGTGCCCCATGGGAGTGATGAAGCGTTTCGAGCAGCGTCTCGAAGGTCTGGTCAACGGCACTTTCGCCAAGGTCTTCAAGTCCGAGGTCCAGCCGGTCGAGATCGCGGGTGCCCTCCAGCGGGAGTGCGACAACAACGCCACCATCTGGAACCGTGAGCGCACCGTCGTCCCCAACGACTTCATCGTCGAGCTCAGCGCCCCCGACTACGAGCGCCTGAGCCCCTACTCCGGCCAGCTGGGCGACGAACTCTCCGGTCTCGTCCGGGACTACGCCAAGCAGCAGCGGTACACCTTCATGGGTCCCATCAAGGTGCACCTGGAGAAGGCCGACGACCTGGACACCGGTCTCTACCGGGTCCGCAGCCGCACCCTGGCGTCGAGTTCGTCACAGGGTCAGGGTCACGGCGGACCGTCTCCCCAGCAGGGCTACCCGAACACTCCGGGAGACGCCCAGCACGGCCGTCCCGCTCCCGGGCGCCCCGCCCCACAGGCTCCCGGCGGCTACGGCTACCCGCCGGTCTCCGCTCCGCCCATGCCCGCGGCCCCGCCGCCGGGCGCCGGGCGTCACCAGGGCTCCGACCGGCGCCCGCCGGCCACTCCCACCCCACCGCCGAGCGTGCAGGTGCGGCGTTGGATCGAGATCAACGGCACCCGCCATCAGATCTCGCGCCCGACGCTGGTGATGGGCCGCAGCACCGATGCCGACGTGCGGATCGACGACCCCGGCGTCTCCCGCCGGCACTGTGAGATCAGGACCGGAACGCCCTCGACGATCCAGGATCTCGGGTCTACCAACGGCATCGTGGTAGACGGGCAGCACACCACCCGCGCTACGCTCCGCGACGGCTCGCGGATCGTCGTGGGCAGCACCACCATCGTTTACCGGCAAGCCGAAGGGTGAAGCGGGGGCAATGTCAGAGCTGACCCTTACGGTCATGCGGCTAGGTTTCCTGGCTGTTCTGTGGCTGTTCGTGATTGTGGCCGTCCAGGTCATTCGAAGTGACCTGTTCGGAACGCGCGTCACGCAGCGCGGCTCACGCCGCACCGCGACCGACGCACGTCCGCCACAGGCGCGCCAGAACGCCGCGGCGGCGCCGCCACCGCAGCGCCAGCAGCCCGGCCGCCAGCGCCGGGGTGCACCGACCAAGCTGGTCGTGTCCGAGGGAACGCTCACCGGCACCACGGTGGCGCTCCAGGGGCAGACCATCACGCTGGGCCGGGCCCATGATTCAACGATCGTGCTGGACGACGACTACGCGTCCAGCAGGCATGCCAGGATCTACCCCGACCGTGACGGCCAGTGGATCGTCGAGGATCTCGGGTCCACCAACGGCACGTACCTGGACCGGACCCGCCTCACCACCCCAACGCCTGTTCCGCTGGGCGCGCCGATCCGAATCGGCAAGACCGTCATCGAGCTGCGGAAGTAGTACGACAATGAGCGAGCGGAGCGAGCGAGCCGCTGGGGTCCGGGCATCGGACCCGACCGGGCTCCCGACCGGAGGGTGGGCAGTGTGGCGCGAGACCGGCTGTACCCCGAACCGACGGGTGAGGTGCGCATGAGTCTTTCCCTGCGCTTCGCCGCCGGATCGCACAAGGGCATGATCCGGGAAGGGAACGAGGACTCCGGCTACGCCGGCCCCCGCCTTCTCGCGATCGCCGACGGCATGGGCGGCCAGGCGGCCGGTGAGGTCGCCAGCTCCGAGGTGATCTCCACGCTCGTCCAGCTGGACGACGACGTGCCGGGCTCCGACATCCTCACCTCGCTCGGTACGGCGGTCCAGCGGGCCAACGACCAGCTGCGGATGATGGTCGAGGAGGACCCCCAGCTGGAGGGCATGGGCACCACGCTCACCGCCCTGCTGTGGACCGGTCAGCGCCTCGGCCTCGTCCACGTCGGCGACTCGCGGGCGTACCTGCTGCGCGACGGTGTCCTGACCCAGATCACGCAGGACCACACCTGGGTCCAGCGCCTGGTCGACGAGGGCCGGATCACCGAGGAGGAGGCCACCACCCACCCGCAGCGCTCCCTGCTGATGCGCGCGCTGGGCAGTGGCGACCACGTCGAACCCGACCTCTCCATCCGTGAGGTCCGGGCCGGCGACCGGTACCTGATCTGCTCCGACGGGCTCTCCGGCGTCGTCTCCCACCAGACGATGGAGGAGACGCTCGCGAGCTATCAGGGTCCCCAGGAGACCATCCAGGACCTGATCCAGCTCGCCCTGCGCGGCGGCGGACCCGACAACATCACCTGCATCGTCGCCGACGTCTTCGACGTGGACAGCAACGACACCCTGGCCGGGCAGCTCAACGACACCCCGGTCATCGTCGGCGCCGTCGCCGAGAACCAGGCGGCCCAGCTGAACGACGGCGGCGCGATGCAGACGCCCGCCGGCCGCGCGGCCGGTCTCGGCCGTCCCGTACCGCCGCCCTCGGGCGGCTTCGGCCCTCCCGGCAGCGGTGACGACGTCGGCTACGACGGGATGCCGGAGGGGTCCTTCGGGTCCTACTCCGACGACGACTTCGACAAGCCCGGCGGCCGCAAGTGGCTGAAGCGGTCCCTGTACATCGTGCTCGCGCTGGCCGTCATCGGCGGTGGCCTGTACGGCGGTTACCGCTGGACGCAGACCCAGTTCTACGTCGGCGCGAAGAACGACAACGTCGCCCTGTACCGGGGCATCAGCCAGGACCTGGGCTGGGTCTCGCTCTCGAAGGTCGAGAAGGACCACCCCGAGATCGAACTCAAGTACCTCCCGCCCTACCAGCGCAAGAAGGTCGAGGCGACGATCGCCGAGGGCAGCCTCGCCGACGCCCGCGAGAAGATCAACGAGCTCTCCAACCAGGCGTCCGCCTGCAAGAAGGCCGCACAGCGCCGCGCGGCGGAGGAGAACGCCAAGGGCGACGAGGGCCAGGCGACGGGCACGGACAGCGACACCACGAAGACGTCGAAGACGTCCAAGACACCCGGTGGCGACACCAAGACCGAGCAGACTTCCACGACTCCCACTCCCGGGCCCAGCCTCTCGGAGGAAGAGAAGAAGCTGGTCCCGCAGTGCGGTGAGAAGTAGAGCCGTAGGGGGCCTTCAGCACCATGAGCGTTGTCACCAACACGACCACGATCGGCGCGATCAACGCACCGAGCAGGCGTAACACCGAACTGATGATGATGGTCTTCGCCATCGCCATCTCGGTCTTCGCCTACGCCAACGTGGGTCTCGCCATGAACGGCAAGCTCCCCTCCGGCATGTTCGGTTACGGGGCGGGGCTCATCCTGCTCGGCGGCGTGGCCCACCTCGTGGTGCGCAAGTTCGCCCCCTACGCGGACCCGCTGCTGCTTCCGCTGGCCACCCTGCTCAACGGCCTCGGGCTGGTGCTGATCTGGCGGCTGGACCAGTCGGAGAGGCTGATCCGGCGGGCGGAGACCGGCTACGGGGCGTTCAGCCCCGATGCCCCCAAGCAGTTGTTGTACTCGGCGATCGGTGTCGCTCTCTTCGTCGCGGTGCTGATGGTCCTCAAGGACCACCGCATCCTGCAGCGTTACACGTACATCTCCATGGCCGCGGCCCTGGTCCTGCTGATCCTGCCGATCTTCTTCCCTGCGGTGAACGGCGCGAAGATCTGGATCAGCCTCGGCCCGTTCTCCATCCAGCCGGGTGAGTTCGCCAAGATCCTCATTGCGATCTTCTTCTCCGGCTACCTCATGGTCAAAAGAGACGCGCTGGCGCTCGCCAGCCGCCGTTTCATGGGCCTGTACCTGCCGCGAGGCCGCGACCTCGGGCCGATCATCACCATCTGGGCCCTGTCGATCCTGATCCTGGTCTTCGAGACCGACCTCGGTACGTCGCTGCTGTTCTTCGGCCTCTTCGTGATCATGCTGTACGTCGCCACCGAGCGGACCAGCTGGATCGTCTTCGGCCTGCTGATGTCAGCTGCCGGTGCGGTCGGCGTGGCTTCGTTCGAGCGCCACGTACAGTCGCGAGTGAACGCCTGGAGGGACCCCTTCGCCTGCTACACGACCGACGTGAGCGGCGCCTGCGAACAGATCTCCAACGCGATCATGTCCTTCGGTTCCGGTGGCACGCTGGGCTCCGGCTGGGGCCAGGGTCACTCCGACCTGATCGGCTTCGCCGCAAACGCCGACTTCATCCTCTCCACCGTCGGTGAAGAGCTCGGCCTCGCCGGGATGATGGCCGTCCTGCTGATCTACGGCCTGATCATCGAGCGCGGAATCCGCACGGCACTCGCCGCCCGCGACCCGTTCGGCAAGCTCCTGGCCGCAGGCCTCTCCGGCGCCTTCGCCATCCAGGTCTTCGTGGTGGCCGGCGGCGTCATGGGCCTGATCCCCCTGAGCGGTATGACCATGCCGTTCCTCGCCTACGGCGGCTCCTCCGTCCTGGCCAACTGGGCCCTGATCGCCATCCTCATCCGCATCAGCGACACCGCCCGGCGCCCCGCACCCGCCCCCGCACCCTCCACCGACGCCGAGATGACCCAGGTGGTCCGACCGTGAACAAGCCCCTGCGCCGGATCGCGATCTTCTGCGGCGTGCTCATCTTCGCCCTGCTCGCGCGCACCAACTACTTGCAGTACGTGAAGGCCGACGAACTGAACACCCGCGACGAGAACCGCCGCGTCCGTATCGAGCGGTACGCCCACGAGCGCGGCAACATCATCGTGGACGGCGGCAAGTCCATCACCGGGTCCAAGGAGACCGAGGACAGCGACTTCAAGTACAAGCGGGTCTGGAAGGACGGCCCCATGTGGGCCCCCGTCACCGGCTACTCCTCGCAGGCCTTCGGCGCCACTCAGCTGGAGAGCATCGAGGACGGCATCCTCACCGGCAACGACGACCAGCTCTTCTTCAACCGCACCATGTCGATGTTCACCGGCGACGAGGAGCAGGGCGGCAACATCGTCACCACGCTCAACAGTGCCGCGCAGACAGCTGCCTTCAAGGGCCTCGGCAACAAGAAGGGCGCCGTCGCCGCGATCGACCCGCAGACCGGCGCCATCCTGGCCCTCGCCAGCACACCCTCGTACGACCCCTCGACCTTCGCGGGCAACGAAAAGGCCGACACAGAGGCCTGGCAGGCGTTGCTGAAGGACAAGGACAAGCCCATGCTCAACCGGGCGCTGCGCGAAACCTACCCGCCCGGTTCGACGTTCAAGGTCGTCACCGCGGCCGCCGCCCTGGAGAACGGGCTCTACACGGACATCGACGCGGACACGGATTCGCCGCTGCCGTGGCGCCTCCCGCAGTCGAGCAAGGACCTGGACAACGAGGGCCCCATCCCCTGCAAGAACGCTTCCCTACGCGAGGCGTTGCGCTACTCCTGCAACACCGTCTTCGGCAAGATCAGCGATGACCTGGGCAACCAGAAGATGATCGACGAGGCCGACAAGTTCGGCTTCAACAAGGAGATCTTCACGCCGGTCCGCTCCAACGCCAGCGTGTACCCCGAGGACAACCGGCCGCAGAACGCCATGGCGGGTATCGGCCAGGCGTCCAACCGCGCCACCCCGCTCCAGATGGCCATGGTCGCCTCCGCCGTCGCCAACGACGGCAAGCTGATGCAGCCCTACATGGTCGCCCAGCGGCAGACGCCCGACCTGGACGTCATCTACAACCACGAAAAGGAGGAGCTCAGCCGCCCCCTCTCGGCCGAGAACGCCCAGAAGCTCCAGGAGATGATGGAGACGGTCGTCAAGACCGGCACCGGCACGACCGCGCAGATCCCGGGTGTCACGGTCGGCGGTAAGACGGGTACCGCTCAGCACGGCCTGAACAACGCCGAGAAGCCGTACGCCTGGTTCATCTCGTACGCCAAGACCGACAGCGGTTCCCCGGTGGCCGTCGCCGTGGTGGTCGAGGACAGCCACGCCGACCGCGAAGCCATCTCCGGCGGCGGTCTCGCCGCTCCCATCGCGAAAGCGGTCATGAAGGCAGTCATCGACAGCAAGAAGTGACACCGCCGGAAGTGACACCGCTCACACATGGCCGCGAATACGCACCTGTGGATACCGGTCGGATATCAGGTATCCCCTGTGGGCCGATCAGCTGATGCGGGGCCGGTAGCGTATGCGCGAACAGCACACCGCCGGACCGCACACCGGTGCGGTCAGGACTGACGGAGAGGGCTGGAACAGTTATGGAAGAGCCGCGTCGCCTCGGCGGCCGGTACGAGCTGGGCTCGGTGCTCGGCCGTGGTGGCATGGCCGAGGTCTACCTCGCCCACGACACCCGGCTCGGCCGCACCGTCGCTGTGAAGACGCTCCGGGCGGACCTCGCCCGCGACCCGTCCTTCCAGGCCCGGTTCCGCCGTGAGGCCCAGTCCGCCGCCTCGCTCAACCATCCCGCGATCGTCGCGGTGTACGACACCGGCGAGGACTACGTCGACGGGGTATCCATCCCGTACATCGTCATGGAGTACGTCGACGGGTCGACGCTCAGAGAGCTGCTGCACTCGGGCCGTCGGCTGCTGCCCGAGCGCACGCTCGAAATGACCGTCGGCATCCTCCAGGCGCTGGAGTACTCGCACCGCGCGGGCATCGTCCACCGGGACATCAAGCCGGCCAACGTCATGCTGACCCGGACCGGACAGGTCAAGGTCATGGACTTCGGCATCGCCCGTGCCATGGGCGACTCCGGTATGACGATGACCCAGACCGCGGCCGTCATCGGCACCGCCCAGTACCTCTCGCCCGAGCAGGCCAAGGGCGAGCAGGTCGACGCGCGGTCCGACCTGTACTCGACCGGCTGTCTGCTGTACGAGCTGCTGACGGTCCGGCCGCCGTTCATCGGGGACTCTCCGGTCGCTGTTGCCTACCAGCATGTGCGGGAAGAGCCTCAGCCTCCCAGCAGCTTCGACCCCGAGATCACGCCCGAGATGGACGCGATCGTGCTGAAGGCCCTCACCAAGGACCCCGACTACCGCTACCAGTCGGCCGACGAGATGCGCGCCGACATCGAGGCCTGCCTCGACGGCCAGCCGGTCGCCGCCACCGCGGCTATGGGCGCGGCCGGTTACGGCGGTTACGGCGGCGGCTACGACAACGACCAGCCCACCGCCGCCCTGCGGCCCGCGGACCAGAGCGGCGACCGCACGTCGATGCTGCCGCCGGTCAACCCGGACGACGGCGGCTACGGCTACGACGACCGCCCCGACCGTCGCCGGCAGAAGAAGAGCAACACCTCGACCATCCTGCTGGTCATCGCGGGCATCCTGGTGCTGATCGGCGCGATCCTCATCGGCAAGGCGGTCTTCGGCGGCGACGGCGGCGACAAGGGCGCTTTCGACGTGCCCAACATGGTCGGCATCAGCGTCCAGGACGCGAAGAAGCTCGCGGCCAACGCCAACGTCGTGTTGGAGGTCGGTCCGGAGGAAGAGTGCAAGGACCAGCCGAAGGACAAGATCTGCCGCCAGACGCCGACCGCTGACAAGCAGATGCAGGAGAAGGAGACCATCACGGTCTTCGTCTCCAGCGGTCCGCCGAAGGTCGACGTCCCTGACGTCACGGAGAAGTCCGAGTCCAGCGCCCGCGAGATGCTGGAGAAGAAGGGCTTCACGGTCACCGTCACCTCGGTCGAGTCCGACCAGGCCGAGCCCAACACGGTCCTGGAGCAGTCCCCGAAGGGTGACACCAAGGCCGAGGAGAACTCCGAGGTCAAGCTGACCGTCGCCACGGAGAAGCTGATCACCCTGCCGCCGGTGGACACCCGCCAGTACGACGCGGCGGTGGACCAGCTGAAGGCGCTCGGCTTCACCAACATCGGCAAGTCCGAGGTCGACGACGAGGGACACGAGGCAGGCATCGTCGTCGGCCAGACACCCGAGGCCGGCCAGAAGGTCGGCAAGGACACCGCGATCATCCTCAAGGTCTCCAAGGGCCCGACCCAGCCGGAGCAGGTGACCATCCCGGGTGACCTCGTCAACAAGACCTACCAGGAGGCGAAGGACCAGCTGGTAGGCATGGGACTGGTCGTCGTGCTCGGCCCCGGATCGGTCGACAAGCCGGACGCCAAGGTGGTCATGAGCAATCCGACCCCCAACAGCCAGGTGGACAAGGGCAGCACGGTCACCCTGAACACCATCGACCCCGGAGGCAACATCTTCGGCGGACCGAACGGCGGGCGGGGCCACTGACCCGCCCCGCTCCCGGCACAAGCAGAGGGCCCCGGTCACCGCGTCGCGCGGTGACCGGGGCCCTCTGCCGTACGCCCCTGTGCCCGTCTCAGCGCAGCTCGGCCGGCTTCGTGCGTTCCCCGTCGACCTTCTCCGTACGCACCAGTTCACCCCACACGATGTAGCGGTACTTCGACGTGAAGACCGGGGTACAGGTCGTGAGCGTGATGTAGCGGCCGACCTTCTTCGCGCCCGAGCCCTTCGGGACGGGCCCCAGCACGTCGACGTTGTACTTCGACGTCTCCGGCAGTTCGTTGAAGACCTTGTAGACGTACCAGGTGTCCTTCGTCTCGAAGACGATCGCATCCCCGGTCCGCACCTTGTCGATGTTGTGGAACTTCGCCCCGTGCCCGTCCCGGTGGGCGGCAAGCGTGAAGTTGCCCTCCTTGTCGGAAGGGAGCGCCGATTTCACCGGATCGGTGTAATAGCCGGCGACACCGTCGTTGAGGGTCTCGGTGTCGGTGCCCTTCTTGACGAGCACCTCGCCGTTCTTCATCGACGGGACGTGGAGGAAGCCGATGCCGTCCTTCGTGTCCAGCGCGCCGGGACCGTCGGCCCAGTGGCCGCGGACCGTGTCGCCCTGCTTGGTGGCCTCGCGGTCGGCGAGGACGTTCGTCCACCACAGGGAGTAGACGACGAAGAGGCCGAGCACCAGACCTGCGGTGATGAGGAGTTCGCCGAAGACACTGACGGCGGTCGCGAAGGGATGACGGCCCCGGGTCCGCGCCGGTGGTGCGGACTCCTCGGTCTGCTCCTGGTCCTCGGTCCTCGCTGTCACCGCACCGCCCCTGTCGTCATGATGTCCAGCCCGTTCAGCCCACGAGCACGTCGGGCTTCCCCTTGCTGCGCGGCCGTTCGTCGACCATCTTGCCCCAGACGATCAAACGGTACGTACTCGTGAATTCGGGCGTACACGTCGTCAACGTGATGTACCGGCCGGGCTCGGTGAAGCCGGACTGCGGCGGCACCGGCCCGATCACGGACACGTTGGACGGCGAGGTCTGCGACAGCACGCTCGTCATCTCATACGTGTAGTACGCGTCCTGTGTCTCGACCACGATCGGGTCTCCGGGGCTCAGCCGGTTGATGTAGCGGAAGGGCTCGCCGTGCGTGTTGCGGTGGCCGGCCAGGGCGAAGTTGCCCTGCTTGTCCTCGGGCATCGCCGTGCGCAGCGGTTCCTCGCTGTAGTGCCCGACCATGCCCCGGTCGAGGACCTTGTCCTTGCTGGTGCCCTCGGCGATCGGGGTGACGACGTCGAGCTTCGGGATGTGGATGATGGCGAAGCCCTGGCCCGGTTCGAACGCCTCCGGTTTGGTGGCACCCTTGGCCCAGCCGTCCTGGATCTTGTGGGTCTCCTTGCCGGCGATCTGGTCGGCGCGCACGTTCGTCCACCACAGCTGATAGGTGACGAAGAGCAGCATCAGGACGCCCAGTGTGATGAACAGCTCGCCGACGCCCCGACTGATGACGACCGCGGGGCTGTCCTTGGCCGCCTTGGCCGCCCGGCGCGCCTCCATGCGGGTCATGGGCTTCGCCGGGGCACCGTCCGTACCGGCGGCCCCGGAGGCGGGCCCCGGAGGCGGTGCGGAGCGCCGCCGTCCGCGCCCCTTGGCCGCGCGCCTGCGCTCGGCCCGGCCACCGGTCGCCGGTACGGGAGCTACGGCGGACACGGGCGGTACGCCCTCGTGCTCGCCGGGCTCCTCCGCGCCCTCGTGCTCGTCGTCCCCGGAGAGCGGCTCCGGCTCCCGCGCGGCCTCATCGGCCGGGTCTATTCGCCAGAGGACCTCCGTGCGCGGCTCGACGTTCTCGTCGGCCGGGAGCGCCGGCTCGGCCGGGACCCGCGGCACGGGCTCCTGGTGGCCGTACCAGTCCCGTTCGTACCCCTCGGGGTCATACCACTCGGACGGGGCCTGCTGCGGGCTCTGGGGCCCGTGTGGCGCCTGCTGCCGGTGCGGTACGGCCGTCGGCCCGTGGTGCCCCGGCAGCGGATCGTTCAGCGGGTCCGCCAGCCCGTCGACCGCCGCCTCGAAGGTGCCCGCGCCCTCGTACGCCTGCGGATCGTGCGGGTCGTCCTGCCGCCCGGCCCCGGCCGCGTGGCGGGGTGGGGTCACGCGACGGCCTTGCCCACCACCGGAGCGAGCCCCGCCGACCTCTCGACGGCTCCGGTGTCACCGCAGCGCACCAGCCAGTTGGCCAGCATCAGATGGCCGTGTTCGGTCAGCACCGACTCCGGATGGAACTGCACACCTTCGACGGCCAGTTCCCGGTGGCGCAGGCCCATGATGATGCCGTCGGCCGTCCGCGCGGTGACCTCCAGCTCGTCGGGGACCGTGTCCGGTTCGGCGGCGAGCGAGTGGTAGCGGGTCGCGGTGAACGGCGAGGGCAGACCGGCGAACACGCCCGCGCCCTCGTGGATCACCGGTGACGTCTTGCCGTGCAGCAGCTCGGGGGCCCGGCCGACGACACCTCCGTACGCCACCGCCATCGACTGCATCCCCAGGCAGACGCCGAACACCGGGACGCCTGTCGCCGCGCAGTGCCGCACCATGTCGACGCAGACGCCCGCGTGCTCCGGGGTGCCGGGTCCGGGTGAGAGCAGGACGCCGTCGAAGCCGTCCTGGGCGTGCGCCGTGGTCACCTCGTCGTTGCGCAGCACCTCGCACTCGGCACCGAGCTGGTAGAGGTACTGGACGAGGTTGAAGACGAAGCTGTCGTAGTTGTCGACGACCAGGATGCGGGCGCTCATCGGCCGGCCCCCGTGGCCGCGCTCGCGCCGTCGACCGTCACGTCACCGAACGGAAGCAGCGGCTCCGCCCACGGGAAGACGTACTGGAACAGCACGTAGACGACCGCCAGGGCGAGCACGAGCGAAATCAGTCCACGCACCCACGCGTTGCCCGGCAGATGCCGCCAGATCCAGCCGTACATCCTGACCCCTCCATTCGGTACGGGACCAGAGTAGAGCCTGCCCGGCGGCTCAGCCGTGGAAAGCCATGGGTCAGCCGCGCAGTGCCGCCGGCCTGCCGTCGGTCACGGGCTGGGTGGCGTCCAGGTGCGCCCAGGCGATCAGCCGGTGGCTGCTGCCCCACTCGGGGTCGCAGGTCGTCAGCGTCAGATAGCGGCCGGGCCCGTCGAAACCGGACTTGCGCGGGACGGGGTCGATGACCCCGGTGTCGCTCGGCACGGTCCGGTACGGCTTGCGGTCGACGCGGTACGTGAACCACGTCGTCCCGTCCGTCACCAGCACCGCGTCACCGGGGCGCAGCTCGGGGAAGTCCTTGAAGGGGTCGCCGTACGTGCGGCGGTGCCCGGCCACCGCGAAGTTGCCCGTCGCGCCGGCGCGGGCGGTACCCCGGTAGTGCCCGAGGCCTTTCTGCAACGTCTTGACCTCGGTGTTCTCCAGGACGGGCCACTCCCAGTCCTTGCCGAAGCGGGGGATGTAGAGCATCGCGAACGGCTTGCCGTCGCGGTACGCCTCGGGGGCCGGGGCCGAAGCGGGCGCCTGGTCCGCGGGCGTCCCGGTCGCGGGTGCGGTGACCGTGCCCCGTGCCCACTGGTTCTCCAGGGCGTCGATCTGGCCCTCGGTCGCACCGGCGGCCTTCACTCCGGTCCAGAACAGGAGGTAGACGACGAAGAGGATGATCAGGGCGCCCGCGGTGACGCACAGCTCGCTGAACGTCCTGACGACGATTCGCACCGACACCGGCCGGCCTCCCCGCGGCTGCTCGTTACTCCACCGGCTCCGCATAGTGCAGATCCACTGTGCCCGAATAGCCGGGAAGAGTCACCGCCCGGTGCTCGTCGACTTTCCAGCCGAGCCCGTAAGCCTTCACGTACAGCAGGTAGTTCTGAATCGCCGGCGAGGCGTCGAGCGCCTTCCTGAGCGCACCGGGATCGCCCACGGCGGTGATCTTGTACGGGGGTGAGTAGACCCTGCCCTGGAGGATCAGGGTGTTGCCGACGCAGCGCACGGCGCTGGTGGAGATCAGCCGCTGGTCCATGACCTTGATGCCTTGGGCACCCCCTTCCCACAGCGCGTTGACGACCGCTTGCAGGTCCTGCTGGTGGATGACCAGGTCGTTGGGCTGCGGGTCGGGGTAACCGGGGCTCGCGGTGGCGTTCGGCGGTGCGTCGTTGAGCGTGACGGCCAGGGCCCGGCCGGAGAGCTTGGTGGTGCCGGCGGCCCGCTCCAGCTCCTTGAGCCGGGCGGCCTCCGCCTTGGTGCTGCCGTTGTCGCGCTGGGCGAGGCTGTCGATGTCCCCGCGCACCGAGGAGGTGGACTCCTCCAGGGCCGCGTTCTTCTCGCTGCGCTGCTGGATGAGGTCGGAGAGCTTCAGCAGGGAGGCGTCGGTACGGATATTGGTGCCCTTGGCCGTATTCGCGCTGGTCACGAAGATAAGGCCGGCAAGAGCGAAAACGGCAGCCGTGAGCACTCTGACCGGGTGCCGGAACGTGCGCCGGACCGGCCCTGGGGGAGAGTCGGCAGAATTGCTCAACGTACCCTTATCTCCTTCGGTGCCACGGAAGCACTACGCTAACGGACGCCCGGGGGAGGCAGCATTCCCCCTCGCGCCCCGCCCCGGCGCCAGCCACAGTTCCCTGCGCGGTCACGCAGCGCATCGACAGGAGAGTCCCTCGTGCCGAAGTCACGTATCCGCAAGAAGGCCGACTTCACGCCGCCCCCGGCGAAGCAGACGACCAACATAAAGCTGACCAACCGCAGCTGGGTGGCGCCCGTGATGCTGGCGCTCTTCCTCATCGGTCTGGCCTGGATCGTTGTTTTCTATGTGACCGACGGCGACCTGCCGATCAAGTCGCTGGGGAACTGGAACATCGTCGTCGGCTTCGGCTTCATCGCCGGCGGCTTCGGCGTCTCCACCCAGTGGAAGTAGCCCGCGCGACCGCGTAGCAACGCACGTCGGCACCGGCTCCCACAACCCCTGCCCTGAGTTACCCACAGCGTTATCCACAGGCGGGGGAAAAGGTCAGACGATCTGTGGATAACTCCCAGACCGTTGACGCCGGTGTGACCGCACCGCCCCTGCCCCGGGGCGCAACGCCCCTTGTCCCTGCTGGAAAAACCCAGCTCAGCGACAAGGGGCACAGTTGTACCCGCACTATGCACAAGATCCGGATCATCTGTGGAACCCTGTGGACAACTTCGGTCACAAACGGTCCACACCTGGTCTGCGGGCGGTGTGGAGATGCCCTCTACGTCAGAGCTGCTGTTCTGACCGCCACGATCAGGATCACCACCACAAGGGTCACGGCGCAGGTCCCGAACTGCACGAGATTGCGCCGCTCACGCGGGGCGTGCACCATGCCGATCCCGATCAGCACCCCCGCGACCAGCCCGCCGACATGCGCCTGCCAGGCGATCCCGCCCCACGGGTTGAAGGTGATGACCAGGTTGAGCGCCAGGATCATGAAGACCGGGCGCATGTCGTAGTTCAGCCGGCGCATCAGGACGACCGTCGCGCCCAGCAGGCCGAAGATGGCGCCCGAGGCCCCCAGCGAGGGCTGGTTCGGCGCCGCGAGCCAGTACGTCAGGGCGCCGCCCGCCAGCCCCGAGAGCAGATAGAGCGCGAGATAGCGGACACGGCCGAGCACCGCTTCGAGCGGTCCGCCCAGCCACCACAGACCCAGCATGTTGAAGCCGATGTGCCACACCTCCTGGTGCAGGAACATCGACGTCACCAGCCGGTACCACTGGCCCTCGGCGATACCCTCCGGCGGCCCGCCGTAGTAGAAGTTGGCCCGGCCGAGCAGCACCAGCTCATCGAGCAGCGAGCCGTCCGCCAGCACCGCCACGAACACCGCGAGGTTGAGGCCCAGCAGGATCTTGGTCACCAGCCGGGGGTCGGCCGCGACCGGGCCGCCGGCGAGCGTGCGCGGCCGGGCGGCGGACGCCCCGTGCCCCGTACCGGAGCCCTGGCGGACGCAGTCCGGGCACTGGAAGCCGACCGAGGCGCTGACCATGCAGTCCGGGCAGATGGGGCGGTTGCAGCGGGTGCACCGGATCGCCGTCTCCCGGTCCGGGTGGCGGTAGCAGCAGACCGGGCCCCCGTCGGGCGGGGGTGGTCCGGGCGCGCCCGGCGGCTGCTGGTCCATCGGTCCCATGACTTCCCGGTCCCCTCGGTCCTCGTCGTCGTCCTCGTCGTCCCGGTGACGCGCACGACACCGCCCCGCGCATCCGTTCTGCCATGAGATACGGACGGGCGGGGCGGTTGGTTCCCGAACGTGAAATCGGAGAGTGATCGGATCGTTACGAAAAGCGATCAGCGCTTCTCGACGATGACCGATTCGATGACCACGTCGTGCACCGGACGGTCGGTGCGCGGGTTGGTCGGGGCGGCCGCGATGGCGTCGACGACCTGCCGGCTCCCCGGCCCGTCCACCTCGCCGAAGATGGTGTGCTTGCCGGTCAGCCACGACGTCGGCGAGACCGTGACGAAGAACTGCGATCCGTTGGTACCGGGACCGGCGTTGGCCATGGCCAGCAGATAGGGCTTGGTGAACGCGAGGTCGGGGTGGAACTCGTCGGCGAACTCGTAGCCCGGCCCGCCGGTCCCGTTTCCCAGCGGGTCGCCGCCCTGAATCATGAAGCCGCTGATCACGCGGTGGAAGACGGTGCCGTCGTACAGCCGGTCCATGGACTTGGCCCCGGTCGCGGGGTGGGTCCACTCACGCTCCCCGGTGGCGAGCTCGACGAAGTTCCTGACCGTCTTGGGCGTGTGGTTCGGCAGGAGCCGGATCACGATGTCGCCTTGGTTGGTCTTCAAAGTGGCGTAAAGCTCCTCGGCCACGATCTGCCTTCCGTAAGTCTGTGCGTCCGCTGTGCGCGTCGGTACGGGGAGCATCGGCCCCCTGGCGAATGCCACCCCCCTGCGGCCGGGCGGCTCCGACGTACCGATCCTTGCACGGGCCACCGGCACCGTGTCCGATCCGGGCGCCGGGGACTTCCCGTGCCGCCCCGGCGCGAAACGTGCCGCCAAGTGCGTGACGAACCGGCGCGGGCCGGACCGAACCGTGGCATTGTCATCGGAAGGCTCCCCTTGCACCGCATTGCCCGAGAGCATCCTCGATCAACCGAATGACCCGGATGCCCGCCCCACGTGCCGCACCGGCCCCATGCAGGCATGATCTCGAATTGGGTGGAAAGGCGGAGTACCTACCCGCCACCAAGGAGGAGGATCCCGTGACCCGCATCGACAGCGTGCGCGCCGCAACCGACTCGGCGAAGGACAGCGTGCAGCACGCCGCGGTAGTGGTGGCGCCCTACGCCGACTCGGCCAAGGAGCAGGCCGTTCACTATGCGCACGAGGCTCGCACGCTGCTCGCGCCGAAGGTGTCGAAGGCAGCCAAGCAGGCCCGTGTCCAGTACGGCGCGCACGTCGCCCCCCGCATCGAGCTCGCCCGCGCACACGTCCCCCCGAAGGTCGACGAAGTCGCCCAGCGCACCGCGCTGCGCACCCGCCAGGCCGCCAAGACCGCCGCGGACTACACCGTCCCGCGCATCGAGAGCGCCAGGTCCGCCGCCCAGCCGGTCGCCGAGGAGGCCACGGCCCGCAGCGCCGCCGCCCTGGCCGCCCTGCGCAGCCAGGTCACGGCGAAGCAGATCCAGAAGCTGGCCCGCAAGCACGAGCGGCGGGCCAAGTGCGGCAAGGCGTTCAAGGGAGTGGCCGTGACGGGCCTCCTCGCCGGCGCCGCGTACGCCGTGTGGCGCTGGTGGGACAAGCAGGCCAACCCCGAGTGGCTGGTGGAGCCGCCGGCCCCCACCGAGGTCGATGACCGCGCCCCGCTGTCCTCCGTCGACGGCAGCCCGAACGCCTCGGCGCTGCTGGACCCCGAGGTGGAGGCCAAGCAGGCCGACGCCGAGGCGGGCGAGGACGGCCCGGACACCACGGGCGGCACGGACCCGGACGGCCGCCCCTGACCCCCGCCGACGGCACGGCCCACGCAAAGAGGCCCCCCGACCCGCGTATGCGCAGGTCGGGGGGCCTCCTTCGATGTGGAGCCTAGGAGATTCGAACTCCTGACATCTGCCTTGCAAAGGCAGCGCTCTACCAACTGAGCTAAGGCCCCGACAGCAGACAGACCACGACGCCTCGACGTCCTGGCCACCGCCGCAGAACAGAGTACCGGCTCACCCCCGGAATCCTGCAAAAAAACAGGGACTCCCCGTCCGCGACCACGCTCCGTAAGATGCTGGTCCAGGTTCGCAGCAGCGAAGCCGATGCGAAGGGGAGACGCAATGGATGCAGCGCAGCAAGAGGCCACGGCCAGAGCCAGAGACCTTCAGCGCAGTTGGTACGGGGAGCCGTTGGGGGCGCTCTTCCGCCGGCTGATCGACGATCTCGGCCTGAACCAGGCGCGGCTCGCGGCGTCACTCGGACTGTCCGCCCCCATGCTCTCCCAGCTCATGAGCGGTCAGCGCGCGAAGATCGGCAACCCGGCTGTCGTACAGCGCGTCCAGGCACTCCAGGAGCTGGCCGGCCAGGTGGCCGACGGCAGCGTCAGCGCCGGCGAGGCGACGGCCCGCATGGAGGAGATCAAGAAGTCCCAGGGCGGCTCGGTCCTCTCGGGCACCGGACAGACGACCACGAGCGGCGGAGCACCCACCGTGCGCCGGGTGGTCCGGGAGATCCAGTCACTGCTGCGCTCCGTCTCGGCCGCCGGTGACATCATCGATGCTGCGGACTCCCTCGCCCCGACGCACCCGGAACTGGCAGAGTTCCTCCGGGTGTACGGCGCGGGGCGTACCGCGGAAGCGGTGGCGCACTACGAGAGCCACCAGAACTAAGAACCTTTTCGGTCAGGCCGAAACAGGAACGGGGAGCGAGCGCAGCGCCATGGGTGAGGTCTTCGCCGGACGGTACGAACTGGTCGATCCGATCGGACGCGGTGGGGTCGGTGCCGTCTGGCGCGCCTGGGACCACCGGCGCCGCCGCTATGTGGCGGCCAAGGTCCTCCAGCAGAGCGACGCGCACACGCTGCTCCGCTTCGTCCGCGAGCAGGCGCTGCGTATCGAGCATCCGCACGTCCTCGCGCCCGCGAGCTGGGCCGCCGACGACGACAAGGTCCTGTTCACCATGGACCTCGTCAGCGGCGGCTCGCTGGCCCATGTCATCGGCGACTACGGGCCGTTGCCCCCTCGGTTCGTCTGCACCCTGCTCGACCAGCTGTTGTCCGGTCTTTCGACGGTGCACGCCGAGGGGGTCGTGCACCGGGACATCAAGCCGGCGAACATCCTGATGGAGGCCACCGGTACGGGCCGGCCCCATCTTCGGGTGTCCGACTTCGGCATCTCCATGCGCAAGGGCGAGCCCCGTCTCACCGAGACGAACTACGTGGTGGGGACGCTGGGTTATTTCGCGCCCGAGCAGATGATGGGGGCGGAGCCGGACTTCCCCGCGGACCTCTTCGCGGTCGGCCTGGTCGCCCTCTATCTGCTCCAGGGCAAGAAGCCCGACTCCCAGGCGCTGATCGAGCACTTCGCGGCGCACGGCGTCCCCAGCGCCCCCGACGGCGTCCCGGAGCCGCTGTGGCAGGTCATCGCGGGCCTGCTGCAACCCGACCCGCAGGACCGTTTCCGTACGGCCACGGGCGCGCGCAAGGCCCTGACCGCCGCCGTCGAGATGCTGCCCGAGCCCTCGCCCCACGAGGAGCCGGTGGAGGTCTTCGACCAGATCGGCCCGCTGCCGGAGGGCTTCGGGCCCGACGGACCCCTGCCGCCCGGCGGTACGGCCGCCCAGCAGACGACAGGTCATCCGACAACCGGCGGGCAGACCGCGCACCGGCCGGCCCCGGACTCCCAGCCCTCGGGCGGGCAGCCTTCCCACCCGGCCCCGGCCCACCCAGTACCGGCCCACCCGGCCCCGGGGCCACAGCCCGTCGGGCCGCAGCAGCCTTACCCGTCCGCTCCCGCTTCCATGTCCGAGACGGGCAGCTTCCACCTCCCGCCCCCCGAGTTCGCCGCCCCCGCGCCCCAGGCACCGCACCCCAACGCCCAGGCGGCCCCCTACCCGTACGCCGCCGCACCCGACCCGGCGCCCGCCCCTGCTGCTCCCGGGCCGCACAATCAGGCGTACACCCGCCCGTACACCGCTCCCCAGCCGGGGGCCGCAGCCCAGCAGCCCTTGGGGTCCACGCCCGCCCCACACACGCGTCCGGGACCGTCCCCGAAGGTGGCGGTCCCGGTCCTGCTGGTGGCGCTGATCTGTTTCGCGGTGGGCATCTGGGCGCTGACCCAGGCCTGAGGACGGCCGCCCCCGGGCCCGGTTACCAGGCCTGGGGCGGGCCCCCGTACGGGTACTGCCCGCTGCCCGTGGGCGCGGCCGGCACGACGGCCGCGCGGCGCCGCGCGATCAGCGTCCAGGCACCGATCCAGAGCACCAGCACGGCACCGGCGCCGATCCCGGCCGCCGCGACCAGCTTCATCGTGCTGCTCCGGCTCTCGCTCCGCGCGGCCTGCGCGCCGTTCTGGCCCTTCCGCGCCATGTCCTTGTCGCCCTGCGTGACGCCGAAGATCCCGGCGTCACCCGTGTACGGCGAATCAACGGCCTTCCCCGTCACGTTGATCTGAAGCGTCAGCGCGATCGGCTTGTCGCCGTACGCCTTCGCGACCTCCGGGCTCAGCGAGACGGAGAGGTAGTACCAGCCGGCGAACCGCATGGAACTCACGTTGTCGCTGGAGTCGAACCTGTTCCGGTACGCGACCGGGGGCAGCGGATCGAGGGAGACGGACGTCGGCTTTCCCGCGTACGACATGGGCGACACATTGTCGACGTGCCCGATCGCCGGATTGTCGAGGGACATCGCGAGCGCGCTGCTGACGTACTGGCCCTTGCCGGTCGTGCTGTTGCTCAGGCCGGCCGTGGCGAACAACTGCTGCCCCCAGTCCACCGGAATCCGGTAGAAGAGGGTCTGGCCGGGCTCGATCCGGTCCTTCCACTCCCCGGTCTGCAGGCTCGTCGCGTCGTAGTAACCGGCGCCCCCGTGCCTGGTGTTGTCGTCCGCAGCGGTGGGCGGCAGCGGTGAGGTGGACGGCCAGGCCGACGGTGCCTCGGTCGGCGCCGACGACGCCTGGGCGAGCTTCGGCTCGGAGGCGTAACGCAGCTCCAGGTCCCAGTCCCCCTGGCCGGAGGTCGCCTTGGTCTCCCGCTCGACAAGGACGTAGTACGTACCGGCCTCCTGGCAGCTGGTGTTCTCCTTGTCCACCCGCCGGGAGGCGTAGGCGGCGATCGGGCGCGGGTACTGCGCGGATCCGAAGAGCGCGTCACCCGAGCTGCACTGGTCGTCCGAGCTGTCCCGGACGCTGACCGTGATGCCGTCCCCGTAGGCCACCTTGCCCGCGTCCCTGGGCACGACGACGGCCGAGACGTAGGCGTTCGTCTTCGCGTCCAGGTTCAGCCGGTAGTAGAGCTTCTGGCCGGCCTTGATCGAGCTCTTGTAGACCGAGCCGCTCGTCAGTTCCGTCGCGTCGGCGTTGACCTCCACGCCGCTGACCGCCTTGGCGTCCGGATCGAAGGTGTACGTACCGGGGCCGTCCGCCGCGTACGCCTGCCCCGGAAGCGCCGCCACCGCGAACACCGCGGCCACCACCGCCAGCGCCCCCCGCACTCTGCTGCGCTGCCTCATCACGCGCTTCCCCTCGTCATCCCGGCGGCTGCCCTGCGGCGACCGCGTACATATACGAACACGGCCAGCACCGCGGCCATGGCGGCGGCCCCCGCGCCCGCGGCCGCAACGACGGCCCATCCTGCCTCTCCCGCACCTTCACTGTCTGCGGAGGCGGCCGAATCGCCCGCCTTGTCCGCACCGGCGTCCTTCTTGCCGTCGCCGCTGCCGGGCTTCCCCGCCACCGCGGGGGCGTCGTGGCCGGGCCCGGTGCGTTCCTCGCCCAGGACCGCCACCCGCAGCACCACCCCGATCTCCGGGTTCTCCGCGATCTCGGCGGCGTGCGCGCCCAGCGTCACCGAGATGTAGAAGTCGCCCCTGCTGTGCACCGGCTGGACCTCCGCCCGGTTCTCGTAGCGATTGGTCCAGGCGACCGGGACGCCGCTCATGCGCACCGCGGCGGGCCTGCCGTTGTACAGCGTGCGCCCGCTGAACTCACCGCCCCCGCCGAGCGGGAAGCGGGCCGGTGTGTAGAGCCGGCTCGCGCCGTAGGAGTACGTGCTGCCGGTACGGTCCACCGTGGGCTCGTTCGCGAACTCCACGTCGTACACCACCTGCTGGCCCCAGCCCGCCGGGACCTTGTACCAGAGCGTCTGGGACGGCAGGATGCGGTCGCGCCACACCCCCCGGCCGAGCTTCCGGGCGTCGTTGAAGCCGGTCCCTCCCCGCACGTCGCGCGGATCGCCCGTGGGCAGCGTGGCGTCCTTGCCGCCCTCGCCGTACTCGGTCTGTGACTGGGCGGGCGTCACCCCCTGCGCCAGCGGCTCCTCGGCCCCGTACACCAGCTCCAGGGGCCAGCGGGCCGCGTCTGAGCCCTTCTTGCTCGCGCGCTCCACCACGAGCCAGTACCGGCCCGCACGGTCGCAGGTGCGGCTGCCGCCGTCCGAGCGGATGCGGGCGACGGCGGCCGTCAGCGGCGTCGCGCCCTCCTTCTGGGAGAAGCGCTCGGTGTTCGACTCGCAGTACCCGTGGCCGGCGTGCTCGATCCTGGCGGTCAGCGCGTCGAACGTGTCGACGGCCGCCCCCGGCTGCGGTACGGCCGTCGCGGCGAAGTCCGCCGTGGACGCGTCGTCCAGGTCGACCGCGTAGTACCGCTTCTCGCCGGGCCCGATGGTGTCCAGGTACTGCCCCGGCACCAGTACGGGTGCCCGGTCGGCCGTGGCCGCGCCCTCCACCCGACGTCCCTTCAGCCGGTAGCCGTCCGCGGAGAGCTGGGCGGCGCGCTGAAGCTGCCGGGCCAGGGCGTCGGCGTCCGGAGCGTCGTAGTAGCGGCCGTTGCCCGCGTGCGCGATGCACTCCAGCTGCTCGCGGGCCGCGCCCTCCACCTGGAAGCCGACGGTGTCGATCCGCAGCCCGACGCCCTCCTTGCCGAGCTGTTCGGCGACCTCGCAGGGCTGCGGGGCACCGCAGTTGTCCTCGCCGTCCGAGATCAGCAGGATCGTGCGCGTACCGATGGCTCCGTCCGCCTGCTTCGGCAGGTCCTGCGCCGCCTTGCGCAGCGAGAGACCGATGGGGGTGTCGCCCCGGGGCGTCACCGCCTCGACCGCCCGTTTCACGGCATCACGGTCGAGCTTCTGCACCGGCCGCACGAGCCGGGTGTCCGTGCAGCCGCGCGGCCGGTCGGCGCCGTACACGCGCAGACCGGTCGGATACCCGTCCGGGAGCCCGTCCACCACTGTGGAGACGGCCGCGCGGGCGCTCTCCATCCGGGTGTGGCCGGTGCCGTCGTCGTCCCCCATGGAGCCGGAGGAGTCGAGCACCATCACCAGGCTGCTGTTGCCACCGGACTCCGCGGCAGCCGGTGCGGCAGGGGCGCCCCCCGGGCCGGCCAGGGCCGGCAGCGCCCCCGCGACCAGGGCGAACAGCGCCCCGCCGATCAGTGTCCCCGCCCGCGCACCGCGGCGGCGATGGCCTGCCCTCACTCGTGCCCCCCTCGACCGAGATCCCGCTCTCTTTGCTCAAGCAAGCTATTGATTTGCTTGAGTGAACTCAAGAGCACAGGTGTCACGGTCCCGCAACAGCACGAAGCCCCGGCCGCGTCGGCGACCGGGGCTCGTAGCAGGCTGTTCCGTCTCAGACACCCGAACCTGCGGGCACGGAGTCGGTCGCCTCCGTCCACAGATCCTGCTCGGCGCGATCCGCCTGGATCTGGCGGTACACGAGGAGCCCGCCGATGGCGGCCAGTGCGACCAGGAGAAGCTTCTTCACCGCGCGACCTCGTCTTTCGTTGGCGTAGGGGACTTCTGCCGCCCGACTATACACACCGGCCGATATCGACCGGTGACCTCCCCGCAACCCAATTGGCGCCTGTGGAAGTGCGGTCGGCGCGCGGCTGTGCGTACCCGGCGAACGACCACTGGACACCCTGCGCACCCCGCCCGCCGGGACCCGATCGAAGCCGGTTGAACCATACGAGTGGTGTTCATCTGAAGATCGGCGCATGGGCGGCGTCGGTCCACGAAATCGCGGGCCGGATCCACATCATCGGAAAGGTAAGCAAACCGGACCACCTGAAAGTGAGGGGCCATGAGCACCTTCAAGGCCAAGAGCATCTGGACCGCCTTCATCACCGCGTTCTTCGCCCTCCTCGCGTCGCTGGGCCTCGCAGGCTCCACCGCCGCCGCCACGGAAGCCACGGCCACGGAGCCGGCGGCCACGACCCACGAACACACGGGTGCCGCCCGCGCAACCGCACCCGCTCCCTCGGTGCGATGGACCCTTCCGCGTGACCGGGCACTCCCGCCCACGATGAAGCAGCGCATCCGCGCCGAGGCCCACGGCTCCTCACCCGCGACGCGGCACCTGTCCAGTGACACCAAGGACACCGCGAACACCACCAGTACCGCCCGCACCTCCCACGGCGCCCCGGCCGGAGACGCGTCCCTCCTCCCACCCTGAGAGCGCCCCACCTGATCCCCTGAGCCCCCGGCCCGGTACCCACCGGACGGGGGCTTTCCCGTGTCCCCTGCACCCCATGCGCCCCGCGCCCCCATGCACCCGAACGGGACAGCACGGAACGCGTCAGAGGCGTACGCACAGCAGGAAGGGGGAAGGCCGGCCGGGCTCGTTCCCGCGTACAGGGGACTGCCGCACGCAACCACCCACAGGCCGCGACCCCCCAGGCCACCGAAGCCACCCAGGCACCCAGGCACCCAGGCACACCGCACCGCACGCCACCACCCCGGCCACGCACCAGTGCATACACACCCGCACACGCAGAAGGCCCGGTTCCTCCGAAGAGGAGCCGGGCCTTCTGCTGTCACTGTGGGGCTAACAGGATTTGAACCTGTGGCCTCATCCTTATCAGGGATGCGCTCTAACCAACTGAGCTATAGCCCCGCCGCGCTGCTGCGCTGACTTCTGAAGATTAGCGCACGTCGGGGCCAGTCCCAAAATCGATACCCGCAGGCCTACTCGTCCTCGGCCAGCGTGAGCTCGACACCGCCCACGAAGCCCGCCGACAGGTTGTAGATGAAGGCGCCCAGCGTGGCCAGCGCGGTGGCGAGGACCACGTCGATCACCGCGATGACCGAGGTGAAGATGAGGACCCTCGGCAGCGAGAGGAACGCCTGCAGATCGAAGCCGTTGCTGTCGTTGGACCCGGTCGCCTCGCTGATCGTGCCGCCCACGGTGGAGAAGACGCCCATCGCGTCCATCACCATCCACAGGACCGCCGACGCCACCACCGTGCAGATGCCGAGCGCGATGGACAGCAGGAAGCTGACCTTCATCACCGACCACGGATCGGCCTTGGCGACGCGCAGACGCGCCTTGCGGGTACGCGGAGTGGTCCGCGCCCCCGTCCGCGGCTTACGGGCCGTCTGGGCCGCACCCATGCCCGGCATGGTGCCCGGCTGCTGGCCGCCCATCGTGCGCCCGCCGCCGTGTGTCCCGCCCGGAGGCGAGGGGTAGGCCTGCGGCGGGTGGTACGGGCCCGCCTGGCCAGGTGCGGGTTCCCGCTCGCCGGGCAGCGGCCCGGTCGCGTAACCCTCGTACTGGGGCTGAGGGCCCCGGGTATCCGTCACAGTGCCCCCTTGGGAGTCCGTGGCAGGGCCACGGGCACCGTTACCTCCCGCTCCGGAAGCGGCCGAACCGGCGCCCGTGGCTCCACTCACGCTCTACTCCTCGTGCTCCCCGGTCGAGGACGTCGTGTCCTCGACATTGCTGTCGACCGTGCTGCCGGCAGCCGCGTCGGCCGTGGTGGCCTCCGCCGTCACTGCCGCGGTCGTCTCGCCTTCGGCGTCCTCGGCCGCGTCGACCTCTTCGGCCTCGCGTCCCGCCTCGGCGTTGCGAGCGATACCGACAACGGCGTCTCGCTTGCCCAGATTGATCAGTTGGACGCCCATGGTGTCACGGCCCGTCTCCCTGACTTCGTTGACTCGCGTACGAATCACACCACCGCCGAGCGTGATGGCAAGGATCTCATCGGTTTCCTCGACCACCAGCGCGCCGACCAGCGAGCCCCGGTCCTCCACGATCTTGGCGGCCTTGATGCCCAGGCCACCGCGACCCTGAACGCGGTACTCGTCGACCGCGGTCCGCTTCGCGTACCCGCCGTCAGTGGCAGTGAACACGAAAGTACCGGGCCTGACGACATTCATCGAGAGCAGTTCGTCTCCCTCGCGGAAACTCATCCCCTTGACGCCCGAGGTGGCGCGGCCCATCGGGCGCAGCGCGTCGTCCGTCGCGGTGAACCTGATCGACTGGGCCTTCTTGCTGATGAGCAGCAGATCGTCCTCGGACGAGACCAGCTCCGCACCGATCAGCTCGTCGTCCGCGCCGTCCGCCGTCTCACGCAGATTGATGGCGATGACACCGCCGGAGCGCGGGGAGTCGTAGTCCTTCAGCGCGGTCTTCTTCACCAGGCCGCCCTTGGTGGCCAGGATCAGGTACGGCGCGGCGTCGTAGTCGCGGATCGCCAGGATCTGCGCGATCTGCTCGTCCGGCTGGAAGGCCAGCAGGTTGGCCACGTGCTGGCCGCGCGCGTCCCGGCCGGCGTCCGGAAGCTCGTACGCCTTCGCCCGGTAGACCCGGCCCTTGTTGGTGAAGAACAGCAGCCAGTGGTGGGTCGTCGACACGAAGAAGTGGTCGACGATGTCGTCTTCCTTCAGCTTCGTGCCGCGGACGCCCTTGCCGCCGCGCTTCTGCGAGCGGTAGTCGTCCGTCTTGGTGCGCTTCACATAGCCGCCGCGGGAGATCGTGACGACGATGTCCTCCTCGGCGATGAGGTCCTCGATGGACATGTCACCGTCGAAGGGCACCAGCTTGGAACGACGGTCGTCGCCGAACTTGTCGACGATCGCCGCCAGCTCCTCGCTGACGATCTGCCGCTGCCGCTCGGGCGAGGCCAGGATCGCGTTGTACTCGTTGATCTTCGCCTGGAGCTCGTCGTGCTCGGCGGTGATCTTCTGGTGCTCCAGCGCGGCCAGCCGGCGCAGCTGCATCTCCAGGATCGCGTTCGCCTGGATCTCGTCGATCTCCAGCAGGCCCATCAGGCCCTCACGCGCCACCTCGACGGTCTGGCTGCGCCGGATGAGGGCGATGACCTCGTCGATCGCGTCCAGGGCCTTGAGCAGGCCGCGCAGGATGTGCGCGCGCTCCTCGGCCTTGCGCAGCCGGAACCGCGTACGCCGGACGATGACCTCGATCTGGTGCGTCACCCAGTGCCGGATGAACGCGTCGATCGACAGTGTGCGCGGCACCCCGTCCACCAGCGCCAGCATGTTGGCGCCGAAGTTCGACTGGAGATCGGTGTGCTTGTACAGGTTGTTCAGGACTACCTTGGCGACCGCGTCCCGCTTCAGGACGACGACCAGGCGCTGGCCCGTACGCGAGGAGGTCTCGTCGCGCACGTCGGCGATGCCGCCGACCTTGCCGTCCTTCACCAGGTCGGCGATCTTCTGCGCCAGGTTGTCGGGGTTGGTCTGGTACGGAAGCTCCGTCACGACCAGGCACTGGCGGTTCTGGATCTCCTCGACCGCCACGACCGCGCGCATCGTGATCGAGCCGCGGCCCGTGCGGTACGCCTCCTCGATGCCCTTGCGGCCCACGACCAGCGCACCGGTCGGGAAGTCCGGGCCCTTGATCCGCTCGATCAGGGCTTCCAGGAGCTCCTCCTGCGAGGCCTCCGGGTGCTCCAGATACCACTGCGCACCGGCCGCGACCTCGCGGAGGTTGTGCGGCGGGATGTTGGTCGCCATACCGACCGCGATGCCCGCGGAGCCGTTGACCAGCAGGTTCGGGAAGCGCGCCGGCAGGACCGTCGGCTCCTGGTTGCGGCCGTCGTAGTTGTCCTGGAAGTCGACGGTCTCCTCGTCGATGTCCCGGACCATCTCCATGGACAGCGGCATCATCTTGCACTCGGTGTACCGCATGGCGGCGGCCGGGTCGTTGCCCGGGGAACCGAAGTTGCCGTTGGAGTCCACCAGCGGCATGCGCATCGACCAGTGCTGCGCCAGGCGGACCAGGGCGTCATAGATCGAGGAGTCGCCGTGCGGGTGGTACGTACCCATGACGTCGCCGACGACGCGGGCGCACTTGTAGAAGCCCTTCTCGGGCCGGTAGCCGCCGTCGTACATCGCGTACAGCACCCGTCGGTGGACAGGCTTGAGACCGTCCCGCACGTCGGGCAGGGCACGCGAGACGATGACGGACATCGCGTAGTCGAGGTAGGAGCGCTGCATCTCCGTCTCGAGCCCGACGGGCTCGACACGCATACCCACGCCCTCGACGGGCGGAACCTCTTCGGGCGTCACGGGGACAGGGGTGTTCTCGTCGGCCATTGCTGGTCAAAGTCCTTTCGCGCTGCGGCTTGCTTGTACGGCCGACTCAGATGTCGAGGAAGCGGACGTCCTTGGCGTTGCGCTGGATGAACGAGCGCCGCGCCTCGACGTCCTCACCCATCAGCACCGAGAACAGATCGTCGGCCTGCGCCGCGTCATCGAGCGTGACCTGGCCGAGCACCCGGTGGTCGACGTCCATCGTGGTGACGCGCAGCTCCTCGGCGTTCATCTCGCCGAGACCCTTGAAGCGCTGGATCGAGTCTTCCTTGATCCGCTTGCCGTTCTGCTTGCCCAGCTCCACCAGGGCGTCGCGCTCACGGTCCGAGTACGCGTACTCGAAGTCGTCCCGGCCCCACTTGATCTTGTAGAGCGGGGGACGCGAGAGGTAGACGTGTCCGGCCTCGACCAGCGGGCGCATGAAGCGGAACAGGAACGTCAGCAGCAGGGTGTTGATGTGCTGGCCGTCGACATCGGCGTCCGCCATCAGAATGATCTTGTGATAGCGGAGCTTCTCGATGTCGAAGTCCTCGTGGACCCCGGTGCCGAAGGCCGAGATCAGCGCCTGGACCTCGGTGTTCTGCAGGATCTTGTCGACCCGGGCCTTCTCGACGTTCAGGATCTTGCCTCGGATCGGCAGGATCGCCTGGTACATCGGGTTGCGGCCGGACTTGGCCGAGCCGCCGGCGGAGTCACCCTCGACGATGAAGATCTCGCACTTGGTGGGATCGTTCGACTGGCAGTCGCTGAGCTTGCCGGGCAGTGAGGCGCTCTCCAGCAGGCCCTTGCGCCGCGTCAGGTCGCGCGCCTTGCGGGCCGCCACACGGGCGGTCGAGGCGGCGATGCCCTTGCGGATGATGTCGGCCGCCTCGTTGGGGTTGCGGTCGAACCAGTCCGTCAGCTGCTCGTGGACGACCTTCTGCACGAAGGTCTTGGCCTCCGTGTTGCCCAGCTTGGTCTTCGTCTGGCCCTCGAACTGCGGCTCGCCCAGCTTCACCGAAATGATCGCCGTCAAACCCTCGCGGACGTCCTCGCCGGTGAGGTTGTCGTCCTTCTCGCGCAGCAGCTTCTTGTCGCGCGCGTACCGGTTGACCAGGGAGGTCAGCGCGGCGCGGAAGCCTTCCTCGTGCGTACCGCCCTCATGCGTGTGGATCGCGTTGGCGAAGGAGTAGACCCCCTCGCTGTACTGCGTGTTCCACTGCATGGCGATCTCGACCGACAGCAGACGGTCCTTGTCCTCGGCCTCGATGTCGATCACCGACTGGTGGATGACATCTCCCTTGCGGGAGTTGAGGTACCGGACGAAGTCGACGATGCCGTTCTCGTAGTGGTACGTGACCGAGCGGGCGCTCTCCTCCTCGGGGACCTCGCCCGCCTCGGCGCTGTCCGCGCCCGCCGTCGCCTTCGCCGACTCGCGCTCGTCGGTCAGCTTGAGGGTGAGGCCCTTGTTGAGGAAGGCCATCTCCTGGAAGCGGCGCGAGAGCGTCTCGAAGGAGTACTCGGTCGTCTCGAAGATGTCGCCGTCGGCCCAGAAGGTGACGGTGGTGCCCGTCTCCTCGGTCGCCTCGTTGCGGGCCAGCGGGGCCGTCGGGACACCGAACTTGTAATCCTGGGTCCAGCGGTAGCCGTCCGTCTTGACCTCGACGGCGACCCGGGTGGACAGGGCGTTGACGACGGACACGCCGACGCCGTGCAGACCACCGGAGACGGCGTAGCCGCCACCGCCGAACTTTCCGCCCGCGTGCAGGACGGTGAGGACGACCTCGACGGCCGGCTTGCCTTCGGACGGCACGATGCCGACCGGGATGCCACGGCCGTTGTCGACCACGCGCACCCCGCCATCGGCGAGGATCGTGACGTCGATGGTGTCCGCGTGCCCGGCCATGGCCTCGTCGACCGAGTTGTCGACGACCTCCTGCACGAGGTGGTGGAGACCGCGCTCACCGGTCGAGCCGATGTACATACCAGGTCGCTTGCGGACCGCGTCCAGGCCCTCCAGCACGGTGATCGCACTGGCGTCGTACGACGCCTTCACCTCGCCCTGGACGGGAGCAGCGCCGCTCTCGCCGGGAGTGGACGGAATGTTCTCGTTGGGGTTGCCGGAATCGGCCACGAAGCGCCCTTTCTGGCACAGCACAGGCCGTTCTCCGGGCAGGCGGGAGCGGCTGCGTCGTTCGGCTTGTATCGACGAATCCCGCAAGACGCGGGATTGTTCACCAGTCTACCGGTAGCGCCGACCCGAATGGGGGTTTGCGGGTACCTGAGTACGCATGTGCCGCCCTGAATGAGCGCCTGACGACTCCCCATATTGGGGAAGGGGCCTCAAGAGGCTCACAAGGGCATTGAGCGCTTCGGCCTGTCAGCTTCCCGCTACGGTGAGGGACCTCCGGTCACCACCATCCGGCCTCCGCCACCGAGCAGCGGCGAACCAAGCCCTTCCAGGCACCCGTACGCCCCTCGCCCGCCCCCGCCCACAGCCATCGGCCCGCACGCGCAGAAGGCTCGGTGGTGGCACGAAAACCGCAGGTCAGGCCTGGTCAGCCGTAGGTGTCGCCCGGTCCTCTGCTCCCAGGGGCCCGCAGCGGACCGAACCTGCGCTGCGGACCGCCGGGCCCCAGCACCTTGATCATCCGCACGGTTCCGTTGCCCAGATCCGCGTTCAGCCGGGCCACCAGCTGGGGCGCCAGCAGCCGCAGCTGCGTCGCCCACACCGTCGAATCGCACTGCACCGTCAGTACGCGCTGATCCGGTTCCTCGTCGTACCGCACCGGCACGCAGTGCAGGGCGAGATCGTCACCGACGATCTGCGGCCACCGGCCCATCACCCCGCCCACCGCCGCCGGGGTCTCCCAGCCGCGCTCGGTGATCAGCCGGCTGATGGCCGCTCCCAGCGGCAACGGGTCGCGCCCGTCGGCCCGTGCTCCGGAGCGCAGTCCTCCGCCTCGCCTGGCCTGTTTCTTCTGCTGGGCGGCATCCCCACGCGCCCGCGCCTGCTCCTTCGCCGCGCGCAGCGCGACCCGTGCCAGGTCCACACCGGACGGCTCCGCCGGCTTCGCCCCGTCGCCGGCCGAGCCCTTCCCCGCTCCGTAGCCGTTCACGCCCGCTCCACCCCACCGGCCGAGACCGCGTACCGCGTCCCCGCGAGCACGCCCGGCACGTCGTCGCCCACCGCCGCCGTCACCAGCACCTGCTCGCCCGGTGCCACCAGCTCGGCCAGCCGCTCCCGGCGACGCGCGTCCAGCTCGGCGAAGACGTCGTCCAGCACCAGCACCGGCTCGTTGCCCTCGCCGCGCAGCAGTTCGTACGAGGCCAGCCGCAGCGCCAGCGCGTACGACCAGGACTCACCGTGGCTCGCGTACCCCTTCGCGGGCATGGAACGCAGACCCAGCACCAGATCGTCCCGGTGCGGGCCGACCAGCGTCACGCCCCGCTCGATCTCCTGCTTGCGCACACCGGCCAGGGCCTCGATGAGCTGCGCGTACAGCTCGTCACGCGTCCGCGCCGGGCCCACCTCGGCGCCGGCCGAGCTGCGGTACTCCAGCGACACGGGGCCCCCGCCCGGCGCCACGTCCGCGTACGCCTTGTCCGTCAGGGGCTGGAGCGTCGCGATCAGGTCCAGACGCTGGGCGAGCAGCTCGGCGCCCACCCAGCCCAGATGCTGGTCCCACACATCGAGCGTCGACAGGTCCAGGGAACGTCCGCCGTGCCTGCGCGCCATCGCCGCCGACTTCAGCAGCGTGTTCCGCTGCTTCAGCACCCGCTCGTAGTCGGAGCGGACCCCTGCCATCCGCGGCGACCGCGCGGTCACCAGCTCGTCCAGGAAGCGCCGACGCTCCCCGGGATCGCCCTTCACCAGGGCGAGGTCCTCCGGAGCGAACAGCACGGTCCGTACAATGCCGAGCACATCACGCGGCCTGACCTGCGACGACCGGTTGATCCGGGCGCGGTTCGCCTTGCCCGGGTTCAGTTCGAGCTCGACCAGCTGCGAGCGCTCCCCCTGCGTCACGGCCGCCCTGATCACCGCCCGCTCGGCGCCCATCCGCACCAGCGGGGCGTCCGAGGAGACGCGGTGGCTGCCGAGCGTGGCGAGATAGCCGACGGCCTCGACCAGGTTCGTCTTGCCCTGGCCGTTGGCCCCCACGAACGCGGTGACGCCCGGATCGAGAGGCACCTCGACCCGGGCGTACGAGCGGAAGTCGGCCAGCGACAGATGCGTGACGTGCATGGTGTGCGCCGACCTTCCCGGCTTTCCTGCTCCGTGCTTCGTGGGGCGGAAGGGGCGGTCGGCCCCTCCCGCTCCTCGTTGCGGACTACTTCTTGTTCTCGACCGCGTGGCCGCCGAACTGGTTGCGCAGCGCGGCGATCATCTTCATCTGCGGGGAGTCGTCCTGGCGCGAGGCGAAGCGCGCGAAGAGCGACGCGGTGATCGCGGGCAGCGGCACGGCGTTGTCGATCGCGGCCTCCACCGTCCAGCGGCCCTCACCCGAGTCGGCGGCGAAACCGCGGAGCTTGTCCAGGTGCTCGTCGTCGTCCAGGGCGTTGACCGCCAGGTCGAGCAGCCAGGAACGGATGACCGTGCCTTCCTGCCAGGAGCGGAAGACCTCACGCACGTCGGTGACGGAGTCGACCTTCTCCAGCAGCTCCCAGCCCTCGGCGTAGGCCTGCATCATGGCGTACTCGATGCCGTTGTGGACCATCTTGGCGAAGTGGCCGGCGCCGACCTTGCCCGCGTGGACCGAACCGAAGTCGCCCTCGGGCTTGAGCGCGTCGAAGACCGGCTGGACCTTCGCGACGTTCTCGGCGTCGCCGCCGTACATCAGGGCGTAGCCGTTCTCCAGGCCCCAGACGCCGCCGGAGACACCGCAGTCGACGAAGCCGATGCCCTTGATGCCCAGCTCCACCGCGTGCTTCTCGTCGTCGGTCCAGCGGGAGTTCCCGCCGTCCACGACGATGTCGCCGGGCGAGAGCAGCTCGGCCAGCTCGTCGATCGTGGACTGGGTCGCGGCTCCGGCCGGAACCATCACCCAGACGACCCGCGGGCCCTTGAGCTTGCCCACAAGCTCTTCCAGGCTGTGGACATCGGCGACATCCGGGTTGCGGTCGTAACCGATGACGGTGTGGCCTGCGCGGCGGATGCGCTCGCGCATGTTGCCGCCCATCTTGCCGAGGCCGACGAGACCGAGCTCCATCAGAGATTCCTTTAGCGTTGTGCCGATTCGTACCCAGGTCCGAGCCTACGCCCGGCAGGGGACAGGACGCCGGGCATGCTCGGCGCTGAACATGCCCGTCGGGCCCTGCCGCGGCAGGGCCGGTGACCGGGTCAGCCGGAGAGGCGGACCGGCATGATCAGGTACTTGTACGCGGCATCCGCCTCGGCGTCCACGGCCGGGCGGCCGCTGAGCAGCGCCGGCTTGGTGGAGGTCGTGAAGGAGAGCTGGGCCACCGGGGAGTCGATGGCGCTCAGGCCGTCCAGCAGGAAGGTCGGGTTGAAGGCGATCGAGATGTCATCGCCCTCCAGCACGGCGTCGACCCTCTCCACAGCCTGTGCGTCGTCGCTGGAACCCGCCTCCAGGATCAGCACGCCCTGCTCGAAGCTCAGCCGCACCGGGGTGTTGCGCTCGGCCACCAGGGCGACGCGCTTGACGGCCTCGACGAACGGGGCGGTCTCGATCACGGCGACGGAGTTGAACTCGGTCGGGAAGAGCGTCCGGTACTTCGGCAGGTCGCCCTCGAGCAGCCGGGTGGTGGTGCGGCGGCCGGCGCCCTCGAAGCCGATGAGGCCTTCGCCCGCGCCCGAGCCGGACAGCGCCAGGGTGACCGTGTCACCGCTGGTCAGCGCCTTGGCGGTGTCGAGCAGCGTCTTGGCGGGCACCAGGGCGACGGCGGAGGCGTCGGCGTTCTCCGGCTTCCAGAGGAACTCGCGGACCGCGAAGCGGTAGCGGTCGGTGGAGGCGAGGGTGACGGTGTCGCCCTCGATCTCGATGCGCACGCCGGTCAGGACGGGCAGGGTGTCGTCGCGGCCCGCGGCGATGGCCACCTGGGCGGCGGCGGAGGCGAAGACCTCACCGGGCACGGTGCCGGTCGCGGTCGGCATCTGCGGCAGC
Organism: Streptomyces sp. ATexAB-D23; assembly: GCF_000373645.1. Classification (GTDB taxonomy): domain Bacteria; phylum Actinomycetota; class Actinomycetes; order Streptomycetales; family Streptomycetaceae; genus Streptomyces; species Streptomyces castrisilvae. The sequence goes on from NZ_KB892024.1 coordinate 195,285, forward strand.
GCCGGGTATTCCTCCACGGGCAGGGTGTGGAGTGTGAATCGCGAGGAACCGCAGGACACGGTCGCCCGTACACCGTCTGTGGAGATCTCCACCGGTCGGTTGGGCAGGGCGCGGCAGATGTCGGCGAGCAGCCGGCCGGAGACGAGGACGGTGCCGTCCTCCTCGACCTCGGCCTCCACCGAGACGCGGGCCGAGACCTCGTAGTCGAAGCTGGAGAAGCTGAGAGCGCCGTCCTCGGCCTTCAGCAGAAGGCCCGCGAGAACGGGCGCCGGCGGACGGGCCGGAAGGCTGCGGGCCACCCAGGCCACCGCCTCCGCGAGTACATCGCGCTCCACCCGGATCTTCACCGGAACCGCCTCCTGCTGTTGCTCGCTCGCCCTGCTGGCCTTCGTCGTCTGATCGGGCCCTCCACCGATGCCGGGGGGAGGACGCCGGGGACCAGTCTGACGCACCGCACCGACACTCGGTGCGGCTCGGGGTCAAATCGCGGCAAGAGGCCCGGAGCGCTCCGAGGCCGAGTTGTGCACAGGCCCCACTTCGAAACGGATCCCGAGCTAACTATGAGGGGTAGTAGTAGTAGGCCCTGTGGAAACGGTGGATAACGCTGTTTGCGCAGGTCAGGGCCCGTTTTTTATCCACTGGCCCTGTGGGTGGCCCGGTGGACAACCCGGGGATTCTGTGGACACCCGAAAGTTGTGCACATCCCGTACACAGGACAGGGGGGTTTCTCCCCAGGTCTGTCCCCAGCTTTACCCGCGTTCCCCACAGCCCAACCGCCCCTCTTGGTGTGACGCCTTTCACTCGGGGCGGTGACGGCGGGTGTCATGTTGCCGAACAGTGGACAGCGGTGTGGAGAAGCCCGCTCCGACTGGGGAAAACACCCGCTGGCCTGTGGGCAGCCGGTGGACAACGAGGTCCACAGGCTGTGGACGGAAAACTTGTCCACAGCCTGTGGATCATGGTTGACCACAAATCCCCAGGCCCCTGAGCTGGCCTGATGCCTGATGGGCGGGCGTGCCTGTGGAAGCAGTATGGACAACTTTTGGATCCCCAGGCTGTGGAGGGAAAAAAGTGGCCGGATCTGTGGAGAACACCCGTGTCCTGGCCGGGATTCGAACACCGCGGGCGTCCCGGCCCCGGGCCCCAGGCAGGGTGAAGACCCCGCCGGCGCCGATTGAGTGCGTCCGGGAGCCGTGCACGGGGGTTGCCGGGAGCTTTTCGGGGAACGCGTAAGGGCGCTGTGCGGACTCCTGACGAGTCCGCACAGCGCCCTTCGGGTGCGTGCGGTTCCGGCGTGGGGTGCGGTCAGCCGTTCTTGATGCGGTTGGTGAGCTCGGTGACCTGGTTGTAGATGGAGCGCCGCTCCGCCATCAGCGCCCGGATCTTGCGGTCGGCGTGCATCACCGTTGTGTGGTCCCGGCCGCCGAACTGCGCACCGATCTTCGGCAGTGAGAGATCGGTCAGCTCGCGGCACAGATACATGGCGATCTGGCGGGCCGTCACCAGCACACGGCTGCGGGACGATCCGCAGAGGTCCTCCACCGTCAGACCGAAGTAGTCCGCCGTTGCCGCCATGATGGCCGCCGCCGTGATCTCCGGGGCCGTGTCCTCGCCGCCGGGGATCAGGTCCTTCAGCACGATCTCCGTGAGCCCCAGGTCCACGGGCTGGCGGTTGAGGCTGGCGAAGGCCGTCACCCGGATGAGAGCGCCCTCCAGCTCACGGATGTTGCGCGAGATGCGGGACGCGATGAACTCCAGCACCTCCGGCGGGGCGTTGAGCTGCTCCTGCACCGCCTTCTTGCGCAGGATCGCGATGCGGGTCTCCAGCTCGGGGGGCTGCACATCGGTGGTCAGCCCCCACTCGAAACGATTCCGCAGCCGGTCCTCCAGCGTGACCAGCTGCTTGGGCGGCCGGTCGGAGGACAGCACGATCTGCTTGTTGGCGTTGTGGAGCGTATTGAAGGTGTGGAAGAACTCCTCCTGCGTCGACTCCTTGCTCGCCAGGAACTGGATGTCGTCGACGAGCAGGATGTCGACGTCGCGGTACCGCTTGCGGAAGGTGTCGCCCTTGCCGTCACGGATCGAGTTGATGAACTCGTTGGTGAACTCCTCCGAGCTCACGTACCGCACCCGGGTCCCCGGGTAGAGGCTGCGGGCGTAGTGCCCGATGGCGTGCAGCAGGTGGGTCTTGCCGAGCCCGGACTCCCCATAGATGAAAAGGGGGTTGTACGCCTTGGCGGGCGCTTCGGCGACGGCGACGGCCGCCGCGTGCGCGAAGCGGTTGGACGCCCCGATGACAAAGGTGTCGAAGAGGTATTTCGGATTGAGCCGGGCGTGCGGCTCGCCGGGTCCGGGGGCCGGCGAGGGCTGGGCGCCCATCGGCCCCGGGCCTCCGCCGGGCCGGCCGGTGCCGCCGCCCCCCGGCCGGTGCTGCGGCTCCGGCAGTTCGTGGCGCTCGGGGCGTGGCCGCTCCGAGCGCTGCGGCTCGTAACCCTGGCGCTCCGGCGGCTGCTGCCGGTAGTCGTGCTGCGGCTGCTGCGGGGAGCGGCTGCCGTAGGGCTCGCGCCACTGGTCCGCGGAGTGGTCACGGTCCTGGAATCCGCCGAGCCGGGGCTGCTGCCAGGACAGGTCCTCCTGGGTGCGCGGCCAGGCCCCGGGCTCGGGGCGCTGCTGCTGGTAGTCCGGGTAGGCGGGGCGGGCCGTAGGCATCCCGTCGTCGGAGGGCCGGTGCCCGTAGCCGTCGTACGCGTCGTCGTGCCGCCCCTCGTCGTGCTGCGGTCCCTGGTAGCGGTGCTGCTGCGACTGGGGGGACTGGTGCATCGGGGGCGCCGGCGGGGACGGCGGTTCGCCGGCGGAGTCGTCGACCGTGATCGCGATCCGGATGGGGCGGCCGCACTCGCGGCTCAGCGTCTCGCTGATGAGAGGAGCGAGACGGCCTTCGAGGACCCGCTTGCCCCACTCATTGGGGACGGCCAGCAGCGCGGTGTCGGCGACCAGGGCGAGGGGCTGGCAGCGCTCGATCCACTGCTTGTCCTTCGGCTCGATGCCCTGCTGCCCCTCCCCGAGCAGTTGCTCCAGCACTCGCGGCCACACTGCGGCAAGATCGGCAGGTACGTCAGCCACAAGGCACGCTCTCTCGCTGGTCCCACGAATGTGTGGTTCTCGGGACGTATGGGTCGGGGTGGGTGAGGACCGGCAGGCGGGAAGAAAAAGAACCGGAGTTCAGCCACGGTAGTCAGCCCGACCCGCGCGGTTCAAGTCGTTGTCCACAGCCTGTGCACAATGGGGGGTCCGACAGGGTCGGTTTGACCGGATGGCGTAGCCGCGCGTACCGTGACCAGGTCGAGTTGTCGATGGCTGCTGCCGCCTGCCTCCGATGGGCAAAGATCACGATCTGTGATTGTGAAGCGGTGCACTAGGGCGTTTACGCGAGTCTCTCGTGGGCGCACGGTGACAGCCAGGCGATGTCCCGCCAACACACGAGTCATTACTGGAGCCCCCGAGTGAGCAAGCGCACCTTCCAGCCGAACAACCGTCGTCGCGCGAAGACCCACGGCTTCCGGCTGCGTATGCGTACCCGTGCCGGCCGCGCGATTCTCGCGTCCCGCCGTAGCAAGGGTCGCGCCAGCCTGTCCGCCTGATCGCGTACAGGTCGTCATGACGTGCTGCCTACCGAGAATCGGCTGAGGCGGCGCGAGGACTTCGCGACCGCAGTACGACGAGGGCGGCGGGCCGGTCGCCCGCTCCTCGTCGTCCATCTACGCAGCGGTGCAACCGACCCGCACGTGACTGGGGAGACCGTTCCCCCGCCGCGTGCGGGTTTCGTTGTCAGCAAAGCAGTGGGTGGTGCGGTCGTCCGCACAGCGGTGAAGCGCAAGCTTCGCCACTTGGTCCGAGAACGGCTGGCCCTGCTGCCCCCCGGTAGCCTGGTTGTCGTACGAGCGTTGCCCGGTGCGGGCGACGCCGACCATGAACAGCTGGCCCGAGACCTGGACGCCGCGCTGCGGCGGCTGCTGGGAGGGGGCGCGCGATGAAGTACCCGCTGCTGGCTCTTATCAAGCTGTATCAGTGGACGATCAGCCCACTCCTCGGGCCTGTCTGCCGTTACTACCCGTCGTGTTCCCACTATGGATATACGGCGATCGACCGGCACGGAGCGATCAAGGGAACAGCGCTGACAGCCTGGCGCATCCTGCGATGCAATCCGTGGTCACCCGGCGGCGTGGATTACGTACCACCACGCAAACGTCCGCGTTGGCACGAAATGCTGCGCAGTGCCCTACGCGGCAGCAAGGGCGGGGACTCCGCCGCTGACGTGCCTGCCGGGAGTTCGGCCACCGACCTCCCGAGTTCGGCCGCAGAGACTTCGCCCAATGCTCAAGGAGCCTGATTAGTGGACACGATTGCCAGTCTGTTCAGCTTCATCACATGGCCCGTTTCCTGGGTCATCGTCCAGTTCCACAAGTTGTACGGGGCGATCTTCGGCCCTGACACGGGATGGGCCTGGGGCCTGTCCATCGTGTCCCTCGTGGTGCTGATCCGCATCTGTCTGATCCCGCTGTTCGTCAAGCAGATCAAGTCGACGCGGAACATGCAGGTGCTCCAGCCGAAGATGAAGGCGATCCAGGAGCGCTACAAGAGCGACAAGCAGCGTCAGTCCGAAGAGATGATGAAGCTGTACAAGGAGACGGGTACCAACCCGCTCTCCTCGTGCCTGCCGATCATCGCGCAGTCGCCGTTCTTCTTCGCGCTGTACCACGTGCTGTCCGCGATCGCGTCGAACAAGAAGATCGGCGTCATCGACCAGTCGCTGCTGGACAGCGCCCGTCAGGCCCACATCTTCGGTGCCCCGCTGGCCGCCAAGTTCATGGACAGCGCGGACAAGGTCGACGCGCTCGGCGCCTCGCTGACCGATGTCCGGGTCGTCACCGCGGTCATGATCGTGATGATGTCGGCCTCGCAGTTCTTCACGCAGCGCCAGCTCATGACGAAGAACGTCGACCTCACGGTCAAGACGCCGTACATGCAGCAGCAGAAGATGCTGATGTACATCTTCCCGCTGATCTTCGCCGTCATGGGCATCAACTTCCCCGTCGGTGTCCTCGTCTACTGGCTGACCACCAACGTCTGGACCATGGGTCAGCAGATGTACGTGATCAACCAGAACCCGACGCCGGGCAGCAAGGCCCAGGAGCAGTACCTCGGGCGGCTGCTGAAGGGCGTCACCGCGCACGGTGAGGTCCGTGGCCGAACCCGGCGCAACACCGTCAAGCGGATCGTGGCCAAGGGACCGGACCGCAACGACATCGAGCGGAAGTTCGTCACGGGACTGGCCAAGCTCGGCCTCGCTCCGCAGGAGGACGGCACGGTGGTCAAGAGCGACACCGCTGTGGCCGACGCCGAGGGCGGAGCCGCACAGCGGCGCCAGCAGCCCAAGCGGCAGACCAAGGCGAAGCGCCAGACCGGTACGGGCCATCAGGGCGGGGGCAAGGACGGCGACTCCTCCGAGTCGGCGCCCAAGACCTCTCTGAACAAGAAGACCCCGCAGGACGAAAAGCCCAAGCCGGCGGGCAAGTCCGCGTCCGGCTCCTCACGCCAAGCCAAGTCCGGGCAGCGCAAGGGCCCGCAGCGGCCCAAGCACCCGTCCAAGAAGTAAGAAGGAGTCCATCCCGTGACGGAAGGCATCACCTCCACGGCCGCTGAGGGCAGCGACACCTTGACCCGCCTTGAGCAGGAAGGTGAGATCGCAGCGGACTACCTTGAGGGCCTGCTCGACATCGCCGACCTCGACGGCGACATCGACATGGACGTCGAGGCGGACCGGGCCGCGGTCTCGATCATCAGCGAGTCCGCACGCGAATTGCAGAAGCTCGTGGGGCGCGACGGCGAGGTCCTGGAGGCGCTCCAGGAGCTGACGCGGCTGGCCGTGCACCGGGAGACCGGTGACCGGAGCCGTCTGATGCTGGACATCGCCGGCTTCCGGGCCAAGAAGCGCACGGAGCTCGCCGAGCTGGGTGCCAAGGCGGCGGACGAGGTCAAGAGCACCGGGGAGCCGGTGAAGCTGGACCCGATGACACCGTTCGAGCGCAAGGTCGTGCATGACGCGGTCGCCGCCGCAGGCCTGCGCAGTGAATCGGAGGGCGAGGAGCCCCAGCGCTTCGTCGTCGTCCTGCCGGCCTGACCGGCCCTTCTCCTGTCGGCCCCGTCTGTTCGCAGACGGGGCCGATCTTTGTCAGCCTGATAGACAGCCGCCAATGCGCGGTAGTGCGGTATGGAAGGACGGTCCCCCGTGACGGAGGAAGTATCACTTCCCCAGGCCCCCGACGAGGCTCGGACGGTGTTCGGCGAGAGCTTTCCCGAGGCTGTCCGGTACGCGGAACTGCTGGCGGACGCGGGGGTCACGCGCGGGCTGATCGGTCCGCGTGAGGTGCCGCGCCTGTGGGAAAGACATCTGCTGAACTGTGCGGTGCTCTCCGAGGTCGTTCCCGAGGGGGTCACGGTCTGCGATGTGGGCTCGGGGGCGGGGCTTCCGGGCATCCCGCTGGCGCTGGTGCGCCCGGACCTGAAGATCACCCTGCTGGAGCCGTTGCTGCGGCGGACGAATTTCCTCCAGGAGGTTGTGGAGCTGCTCGGGCTGGACCATGTGACGGTCGTCCGCGGCCGGGCCGAGGAGGTCCTGGGCAGCCTGCAGCCCGTACACGTGGTGACGGCCAGGGCAGTGGCCCCACTGGACCGGCTGGCCGGCTGGGGGGTGCCTCTGCTGCGCCCGTACGGCGAGATGCTCGCGCTCAAGGGCGATACCGCCGAGGAGGAGATCAACGGCGCTCGGGCGGCGCTCAGCAAGCTCGGGGTGGTGGACACCGAGGTGCTGCACGTTGGTGAAGGTGTGGTCGACCCGATGTCCACTGTGGTGCGCGTGATGGTCGGCGAGAGCCCCGGAGGTGTGAGGTTCGCCGCGAAGCGGGCCAAGGCCGCCAGGACCAGCCGGACGCGCCGCCGCCGCTGATCACCCGGTCACACCGAGCCAGTGGCTCTTACGTGCGATGTGGTCCCGGCATCCGGGATTCCGTCCGTCATGGAGCCGTACGTGCCCCGCGCGGAGTGTCGTGCCTCTGTAGCTACGCTGCGAAGGCATCGTGTTTCACGTGAAACGTCGTTCTCTGCTGCATGGAATCATCGGCCGCGGTGCGGTCGCCGCCCCTTCCCATCGCAGGCCCGTTAGGGCTACGGAGTTGTCCACAGAAGTGGATTCCTCCACAGAAGAGCGGGCCTCGCTGGTTCACGACCCCGAAACCATGGCAGGCTCTGTTCATTGCGAGCCTGAAGCCGAGGAGAGTGAATCCTTGCGGTCCGACGCCAACATCGCGGGACCGATGACCGACCCGGTCCCCGGTCCCCGAACCGAATCGGCGGGGGACGGTGTTTCACGTGAAACACCGCCGCCGATGGACGACACACCCATCGGGCGCGCGGCCCAGCTGGCGGTGGAGGCCCTCGGCCGAGCCGGCGAGGGGCTGCCGCGACCTGAGCAGACGCGCGTCATGGTGGTGGCCAACCAGAAGGGCGGGGTGGGAAAGACCACCTCGACGGTCAACCTTGCCGCGTCGCTGGCACTTCACGGTGCGCGGGTCCTGGTGGTTGACCTCGACCCGCAGGGCAACGCCTCCACGGCTCTGGGTATCGATCACCACGCCGAAGTTCCCTCGATCTATGACGTCCTGGTGGAGAGCAAGCCGCTCTCCGACGTGGTTCAGCCCGTCCCGGACGTCGAAGGTCTCTTCTGCGCCCCGGCCACCATCGATCTCGCCGGTGCGGAGATCGAGCTGGTGTCGCTGGTGGCGCGGGAGAGTCGACTCCAGCGGGCCATCCAGGCGTATGAGCAGCCGCTGGATTACATCCTGATCGACTGCCCGCCCTCGCTGGGCCTGCTGACGGTCAACGCACTGGTGGCCGGTGCGGAGGTGCTGATCCCCATCCAGTGCGAGTACTACGCGCTGGAGGGCCTGGGGCAGCTGCTGCGAAACGTCGATCTGGTCCGCGGCCACCTGAATCCCGACCTCCATGTGTCCACGATCCTGCTCACCATGTACGACGGCCGGACAAGGCTGGCGTCGCAGGTCGCGGAGGAGGTGCGCAGCCACTTCGGCAAGGAGGTGCTGCGGACCAGCATTCCTCGTTCGGTCCGCATCTCCGAGGCGCCGAGTTACGGGCAGACCGTGCTCACCTACGACCCCGGTTCCAGCGGGTCGCTGTCGTACCTCGAAGCAGCCCGGGAGATCGCGCTACGCGGGGTCGGGGTGCAGTACGAGGGCCAGCACGCCCACACGGGCGGTTCGATCAGTCAGCAGAGCAATCCGGAGGGGATCCAGTGAGTGAGCGTCGTCGAGGGTTGGGGCGAGGGCTCGGTGCCTTGATCCCAGCCGCTCCGCAGGAGAAGCAGCTACCGTCCGGCGGGCAGGGGTCTTCCTCCCCCGTCCTGACCTCGGAGCGGGGTGTGGCCGCCGCGAAGGTGACCACGCTCGGGTCCGCCCCCGTGGTGCCGGAGCCAAGCGGTCCCGTGTCGCTGCGGGAGCCGGCGGACGCTGGGGACGTGGCGGGTGCGTACTTCGCCGAGGTGCCGATCGACTCCATCACGCCGAACCCGCGTCAGCCGCGCGAGGTCTTCGACGAGGACGCGCTGGCGGAGCTGGTGACCTCGATCAAGGAGGTCGGTCTTCTCCAGCCCGTGGTGGTGCGGAAGACGGGGACCGACCGTTTCGAGCTCATCATGGGCGAGCGCCGCTGGAGGGCATGCCGGGAGGCGGGCCTGGAACGCATCCCGGCCATCGTCCGCGCCACCGACGACGAGAAGCTGCTCCTGGACGCCCTCCTGGAGAACCTCCACCGGGCTCAGCTGAACCCGCTGGAGGAGGCAGCGGCCTACGACCAGCTGCTCAAGGACTTCAAGTGCACGCATGACCAGCTGGCCGACCGCATCGGGCGTTCGCGCCCCCAGGTCTCCAACACGCTGCGCCTGCTGCGGTTGTCGCCGCCGGTGCAGCGAAGGGTCGCGGCCGGCGTGCTGTCGGCGGGCCATGCGCGTGCACTGTTGTCGGTGGACGACTCCGATGAGCAGGACAAGCTGGCCCACCGCATCGTTGCCGAGGGGCTCTCGGTGCGTGCGGTGGAGGAGATCGTGACGCTCATGGGTTCCAGGCCCACCAACGCCTCGAAGACCAAGGGGCCGCGGGCGGGGGCCCGGCTGTCACCGGCGCTGACCGACTTGGCGTCCCGGCTGTCCGACCGGTTCGAGACCCGGGTGAAGGTCGACCTCGGGCAGAAGAAGGGCAAGATCGTCGTCGAGTTCGCCTCGATGGAGGACCTGGACAGGATCCTCGGAAGTCTTGCCCCGGGCGAGGGCCGGGTGTTGGACCGGACGGCTGAGGAATCGGCCGAGGACGACGAGAGCTGACATACGCCGAGCGATGAGGGCGGGCTGTTTCCGGTGGGTCACGGAACACAGCCCGCCCCTTTGCTTGCTCACGGTGTCCGCTTGATTCGGGGGTGGATACGATGCGTTCTGGCAGGGCATTTCCGCCCATGACGCAGTGGGCGAGAGAAGTGAGGAACAGCCTTCATGGGGCGTCGGCTCGTACCGCTCACGCTGGACAACCTTCCCGACCTGCCCCGGCGCTGCCGTTCCTGTGTGTTCTGGGAGCTCGATCCGGTCAGCGGGGAAGCCGCGGTCAAGAGCGGCAGAGCTGAGCGGGAGAAGGAGGCCTGGATCTCCGCGGTGCTGCTGGAGTGGGGCTCCTGTGGGCGGGTGGTCTACGTCGATGACGTGCCGGCGGGCTTTGTGCTCTACGCGCCGCCCGCATACGTCCCACGAGCGACTGCGTTTCCGACGAGCCCCGTCTCCCCCGACGCGGTCCAGCTGATGACCGCATTGATCATGCCGGGCTTTCAGGGGCAGGGGCTGGGCCGGGTCATGGTGCAGACCGTTGCCAAGGACCTGATCCGGCGGGGCTTCAAGGCGATCGAAGCTTTCGGGGATGCCCGGTGGAAGGAGCCGGCCTGTCTGTTGCCGGCCGACCACCTGCTGGCAGTGGGGTTCAAGACGGTGCGGCCGCACCCGGTGCACCCGCGGTTGCGGCTGGAGCTGCGCACGACGCTCTCCTGGAAGGAGGACGTCGAGATGGCCCTGGACCGCCTGCTGGGCGCTGTACAGAAGGAGCCTGCGCTGCGGCCGCTGTAGCGGTCCTTGTCCGCGAGCGTGAAACGGGCCCGTCCTCGAAAGGACGGGCCCGTTTCACGTGAAACAACGGCTGCTGTGTCTGTCTGCCTTACTCGGCGATGAAGCCCGTGAGGTCACGAAGGATCGCGGCCTTCGGCTTGGCGCCCACGATGGTCTTGGCGACCTCGCCACCCTGGTAGACGTTCAGCGTCGGGATGGACATGACGCCGTACTTGGCGGCGGTGGCCGGGTTCTCATCGATGTTGAGCTTCACGACCTCGATCTCGCCGTGCTCGGCCGCGATGGCCTCCAGCGACGGGGCGATCTGGCGGCACGGGCCGCACCAGGAGGCCCAGAAGTCCACCAGTACAGGCTTGTCGCTCTTGAGGACGTCCTCCTCGAAGGAATCGTCAGTCACGTTCTTCAGGGCCACGGCGGCCTCCTTAACTTCGCGGGGTGTGTACGCGGGGATGGGCAAGAGACGAGTGTCAGACGGCGGCCGCGGGGGCGGCCTTCTCGTCGTCGGCGAGTGCTGCAAGGAAGCGCTCGGCGTCGAGGGCGGCGGAGCAGCCGGTGCCCGCAGCGGTAATCGCCTGACGGTAGGTGTGGTCGACGACGTCGCCCGCACCGAAGACCCCCGTCAGGTTGGTGCGGGTGGAGGGAGCATCCACCTTCAGGTAGCCCTCGTCGTCGAGGTCCAGCTGGCCCTTGAAGAGCTCGGTGCGCGGGTCGTGGCCGACGGCGATGAACAGCCCGGTGACGGGCAGCTCGGACGTCTCGCCGGTCTTGGTGTTGCGCAGGGTCACACTGGACAGCTTCTGCTCGCCGTTGACCCCCGCGACCTCGCTGTCCCAGGCGAACTTGATCTTCGGGTCTGCGAACGCACGCTCCTGCATCGTCTTGGAGGCACGCAGCGTGTCACGGCGGTGGATGATCGTGACCGACTTGGCGAAGCGCGAGAGGAAGGTCGCCTCCTCCATCGCGGTGTCGCCGCCGCCGACCACGGCGATGTCCTGGTCCTTGAAGAAGAAGCCGTCGCAAGTCGCGCACCAGGAGACGCCTCGTCCGGAGAGGGCGTCCTCGTTGGGGAGACCGAGCTTGCGGTGCTGCGAACCCGTGGTCACGATGACTGCCTTGGCGCGGTGAACCGTGCCAGCGGTGTCGGTGACCGTCTTGATCTCACCAGTGAGGTCGACGGAGACCACGTCGTCGGGGACGAGCTCGGCACCGAAGCGCTCGGCCTGGGCGCGCATGTTGTCCATGAGCTCCGGGCCCATGATGCCGTCCTGGAAGCCCGGGAAGTTCTCCACGTCGGTGGTGTTCATCAGCGCGCCACCGGCAGTGACGGCCCCTTCGAAGACCAGCGGCTTCAGCGAGGCGCGCGCGGTGTAAAGGGCGGCTGTGTAGCCGGCGGGACCGGAGCCGATGATGATCACATTACGCACGTCGCTCACGGGTTTCTTCCTCGTCTCTGCAGACTGCCTACTGTCCACGCCTACTGGGGCCGGTTCAACGACTCTCACCCCACCCAACGGATCCTACGGGGGATGCATTCCCGACGTGCCGGGCGGCGGGCAGCCTGATTCTCAGGGCCGCGTGTAGGCGTGCGTCAGCAGGAGCTCTCCCTTGGCAGGGGGCTCGGCGTCGATGCAAGCCGCGTCCACGATGTATGCCTGAACGCTGGCGGGATCCGTGGGGTGCGGCAGGACGACGAGGAAGGCAGCGGTGCCCTCGTAAGTGCCCTTCTCGATGGCGAGGGCGGCGGTGTTCCGCCCGATGCTTTGCTCCACGCATGAGGGGACGTCGACGGCCGGGGCGCGAAGGGGGGATTCAGGTTTCACGGAGTCCGAAGGCTGGGTCTGAGGCGAGGACTTCGCGCCGATGGACGGAGCCTGTTCCTTGCCGCTTGAATCCTGCGGGGTGGCCGTGTTGGGGTGAGCACTCAGCAGGTCGTGTACCTGGCCCGCGAGGGTGGACTGGGAGAACGTCTGAGCGCCGTTCCCAGGCGCGGACACTTCCCTTTGAAGCGCGCCTGCGTCTGCGTTGTTCTGAGAGGGCGGGGCGTTCTGCAGCAGGAACACGCTCACCCCAACCATGGCAGCGGCACCAAGCGCAGTGGCGAGCACGGTGGTGCGACGCCGCCTTCGTCCGGGGCGACGCCCAGGCCCGGTGGTCGCCCGCGGACGCCCGGCTGGGCGGTCCGGAAGCTCCGAGGCTATGGAGCGCAGCTCTGTTTCACGTGAAACATCGTCCGCCACATCTGCGTCCGCACTGCGGGACCGGGCCTCGTCGGCGAGCGCCGCATCGATGCGGGCAGCGACATCGGTCGGCATCGGCTCGGGGGCGGGTACCGCGCCGAGCAATTCGCGGACCTCTTCCAGCGAGACGAGGACATCGGCACAGAGCTCGCAGTCGGCGGTATGACGGCGGACCTCGGCCGCCCGGGACTCGGAGAGCAGCCCCTCGGTCAGGTCGGAGATCTCCGAGACATCCGGGTGCCGGGTTGTGTCAGCTGTCGACGTCATAGGTGTCCACCTCCGCCCTTCATCGCAGTGGGATCGCTTGCTTCCGAGTCTCGTGGCCGCGTCGCCGGTGGGACGGATGGCGGGGGCGTCCGGTTCCCTTGCGTGCCGGCTGCACCGCGGTTGCCGTTCCCTGTGCGGAGATGGGCGAGCAGAGGCGCCAGCCGGGCACGGCCTCTCGCGCAACGACTTTTCACGGTGCCGACGGGCACGTCGAGAATGCGAGCGGTCTCTGCCACCGGGTATCCCTGCATGTCGACCAGGACGAGCGCTGCGCGCTGTTCGGCGGGGAGCGTGGCGAGAGCAGCGATCAGTTCCCTGTGGAGGTCCTGGCGCTCCGCCGGGGCCTCCGCGGATTCGTGCGGTTCGAGGAGGCGATCGAGCCGCTCCGGGTCGTCCACGGGGGAGGTCTTCCGGGAGGCGGCTTTGCGCACCCGGTCGAGGCAGGCATTGACCGTGATCCGGTGCAGCCAGGTGGTGACGGCGGACTGGCCGCGGAAGGTGTGGGCGGCGCGGAAGGCGGAGATCAAGGCATCCTGCACGGCGTCGGCCGCTTCCTCGCGGTCACCCAGCGTTCGCAGCGCCACGGCCCACAGCCGGTCGCGATGGCGTCGAGCCAGCTCACCGAATGCGTCCGGTTCACCAGCCACATGACGGGCGAGCAGATCTGAGTCGCTTGGCGTGGAGGGATCGCCGCCGTCGGCCTCGCGGTATCCCTCCTCGGTGGTCGCCATCCGTGCATTCAAACCGATCCGCGCCAAGAAGTAAATACCAAGTCCCGGCGGATTATCGGAATGGCGTCAAGTGTCCTTTCTTAATTCTTCGGGAATGGCCTCTTCGTCCGTATATTGATGAATGAACAGGAAGGGGACCAGTAATGAAGAGGCATGTGAAGCGGTATCTGGGTAAGGCTCTGCCGGCGGTTCTCGCCGCACCCGTCCTAGTGGTAATGGGGCCTGGGAGCGCGCAGGCGGCCACGTACGCGTTGGACGGAAAGGACCCGATTTCCGCCGGGTGCTCCGGCGACGTCACCACCATGAAGCGCGCCTCCATCGGTACGTCCAGCTGGACGCTGGGCGCCATCGAGCTGCGGTACAGCGTGAAGTGCCACACCGCGTGGGCGAGGATCACCCTCTCCGAGGATGTCTGGGGGAAGGCGCAGATCGTTCGGAACACGGACGGTAAAGCGTATAACTGCACGAATCTTTCCTACAATGCGTCGCTCGGTAGTTATACGTGCTACACGGCGATGGTCTACGACAAGGACCCGCTTTCCTCGTACGCGGAGGGCTGGTCCCAGTACGACAACGTCAGCCTGCATTCGAAGACGCCGTCGTACTGACTGCTTGAACATCCCTTCGAAAGGGAACAGGGTCGTGCCGGATCTGTCGATCCGGCACGACCCTGTATTCGTATGCCCTTAGGTCGTCAGCTGGTGACCTTGATGTCCGAGATCTTCCCCCGGAAGTTGCCCTCGTTGCTCGGCGGGATCCTGGTGAGCCAGACCAGGAGGTATCGCGCCTGCACGGCCTTGGCCGGCTTGAGCGACACCGTCGTTCCTGAGCCTTCGGCGACCTTCGTGAAGCCGTCGGGCATCGTCGGCACCGTGGAGCCACTGACGGTGCGCAACTCGACCGAGCTGGCGCCGCCCAGGAAGGTCACGTCCACCGTGCCGACCCGCTGCACTTTGCCGAGGTCGAGCACGAGCCCGACGCCCTCCTTGAGCCTGCCGAAGTCGGCGCTGGCATAGCCGTCCGTGCGCCAGTAGGAGTTCGGGTCCCCGTCGTAGACATGGCCTATCTCCTGCGGCTTCTCGGTGCCGTCGCCGAGCGGGTCGAAGTCCTTGGCATCGACGATCTCGACGGGCTTGCTCTTCTCGACCGGAGGAGCGTCGCCGTTCTCCGGGTTCGACTGGGTGGTGCCGGGGTCGCCGCCCGAGTTGCTGTCGCGGTTGAGGAGCGTCTCGGCGAGCTGCCAGCTGCCCAGACCCAGTGCGGCGATCAGCAGCGCGGATACGGCCCACTTCAGGGCCCTTCCGGTGCGGCTCTGGAGCGGGGCGGGAGGCACAGGCACCACGGGCTGGGTCACGACGCCGCCGGGTGCGCCAGGCCTGCCGTACGTGCCCTGCTGGTACGTGGTCCGCTGATACTCGGGCGGGGCGGCGAATGTGGGCTCGGGCGGGCGGATGCGCGGCATCGCCGCGACGGCCTTGGCGAGCTCGTCGGGGGTGGTGCACGGCTGCTCCTGACGGGAGGCCGTGGCCCCGTCGTTGGCGAGCGCCCGCATGGCGATCTCGGAGAGCCCCCTGTGGACACCCGCCCGCACCTGGTCGGGCGGCAGCAGCCCCATGCCCTTGGGTAGCCCGGTGAGGCCGTAGGCGTCGCTCTCGTACGGCCAGCGCTGGGTCAGCGCGGCGTACAGCAGGGCGCCGACGGCCTCGGTGTCGGCACGCTGGGGGCCCTCCGACGTGATCCCCCGCAGAGCGGCGTTCACCGCGAGACCGCGGATGCGGTACTGGCCCGACGAACTGCGCAGCACGGCCCCGGGAGTGAGCCTGAGATGGGCCAGGCCCTCCCGGTGCGCGGCCGCCATGGCCTGGGAGACCTGGCTGACGAGCTGGTACGCGTCGTGCGCGTCCATCGGGCCGGCGCCCAGCAGGGCCGTGAGCTCGGTGGCGTCGGGGAGCCACTCGTGGACGACGTAGACGAGGTCGTCCTCCTCGACGGCGTCGAGGACCTGCACGAAGCGCGGATCACCGAGCAGCGCGGAGGACCGGGCGGCGGCCAGCACCGAGCGTGCCCGTGGGTGGTCGGCGGGGAGGAGGTGGACGCCCACCGCACGACGGAGCTTCTCGTCGACAGCACGCCAGCTGCTGAACCCGTCCAGACGGGTGACGCACTCCTCCAGTCGGTATCGGCCGGCCAGTTTGTGACCGCTGTGCAGGTCCGGGGCCGTTACGGAGGTCTCCGGGGTTGCCGCGGAGGCTTTGGAGGCTTCGGAGGCGGTCTGCTCGCCGCCCTCGTCCCGGGAGTCGTCCCCCGCCGCGCGTTGCGCTTCTGCCGTGCCGTCGGTCGTGGCCTCGTCCGCCTTGGCGGCCAGCGGTTCGTCCCCGCTGTTGTCGGCCACGTCGACGGCAGCCGTGCTACGTTCCGCCACCGTCGTTCCTGCCTCCCCATCCGTTGCGCGATGCCAGCCAGCTCTGCACAGTCACGCCAATTGTGCCCACACTCCGGCGCTATGCACGACACGCGGAGACCGGTGATGGTTGTGCGGGCCGCTCATCCTCAGCGGCCGAGCCGTCCCCGGACCATGCCGACCATGCCGTTGATCTCTTCGATCCGCATCCTCTTGGCCGCGACGAAGAACACCCCCAGCAGGATGGCCCCACCGCAGATCAGAGCTGCCAGCGAACCGAGGGCGCCCTGCCCGAGTACGTGCAGGAGACCGAAGCCCACGGCCCCGGCGACCACGGTGGCGGGAAGGGCGGCAAGGCACAGCCGGGCGTAGGTGCGGACCACATGGGCGCCGTCCAGGTCCCCGCCCAGGCGGTTGCGCAGCCTGCGCCAGGCGATCCCGACGCCGACGGCGTAGGCGAGGCCGTACGAGGCCGCCATGCCGACCACGGCCCACTGGGCGGGCAGCACGGCGTAGCAGAGGGCCGAGGCCGCTGCGTTGACCAGGGCGACGATGACGGTGTTGTAGAACGGCGTGCGTGTGTCCTCGTACGCGTAGAACCCTCGCAGCACCACGTACTGCACGGAGTACGGGATCAGTCCGAGGCCGAAGGCCATCAGGATGAAGCCCATGGAGCGGGCGGCCTCGGGACCGCTGGACGCGTAGAGCAGGGTGCACATCGGAACGCCCAGGGCGAGGAACGCGAAGGCGACCGGCACGATGGCCACGGCGGAGTTGCGCAGCCCCTGTGAGATGTCGTCGCGGACCGCGCCGGGGTCGTTGTCGTGGGCGGCCCGGGAGATCCTGGGCAGCAGGGCGGCCATGACCGAGACGGTGATGATCGCCTGCGGCATGCCCCAGATCAGCTGGGCGTTGGAGTAGGCGAGGAAGCCCGCCCCGCTCTTCCCGGACGCCTTGCCGGCCGAG
This sequence comes from Streptomyces sp. ATexAB-D23, assembly GCF_000373645.1. Taxonomy (GTDB): domain Bacteria; phylum Actinomycetota; class Actinomycetes; order Streptomycetales; family Streptomycetaceae; genus Streptomyces; species Streptomyces castrisilvae. The sequence goes on from NZ_KB892024.1 coordinate 212,121, forward strand.
GTCGCGAGCTGGGTGACGACCAGCACGCCGGCCTGGTTGGCGAAGACGAACAGCACCGTCCACTTGGCGAGCTTGACCGTCTTGCCCAGCCCGTGGCCCCTCCAGTCGAACCGCGGGCGGAAACGGAAACCGGCCTCGCGCAGGTACGGGATCATGGCCAGCGCCTGGACGACCAGCCCGAGCAGGGTGCCGATGCCCAGCAGCCGCACGCCCTCCGGCGGGATCGTCTGGACGCCCATGTGGGACTGGTGCGAGGTGCCGTAGACCCAGATGAACATGCCGAAGGTGAAGATCATGACGATGTTGTTGAGGACCGGGGTCCACATCATCGCGCCGAACTTGCCGCGGGCGTTGAGGATCTGGCCCATCACGACGTGCACACCCATGAAGAAGATCGTGGGGAGGCAGTAGCGGGCGAACGTGGTGGCGACGTTGTTGGCCGCCGGGTCGTCGGCGATCGTCGATGACATCAGCCGGATGAGCCAGGGCGCGGCGAAGACCACCACGGCGACGATCAGGCCGAGGGCGACCATCACCAGGGTCAGCAGCCGGTTCGCATAGGCCTCGCCGCCGTCCTCGTCGTCCTTCATGGAGCGGACGAGCTGGGGGACGAAGACGGAGTTCAGGCCACCGCCCACGGTGAGGATGTAGATCATCGTGGGCAGCGTGTAGGCGATGGTGAAGCTGTCACCGAGCAGGGCCGCGCCGAGTGCCGCAGTGATCACGAGACTGCGGACGAAGCCGGTGAGGCGCGAGACGAGTGTGCCCGCCGCCATCACCGCACTGGACTTCAGCAGGCTGGAGGCACGGCCGCCGGAGCTGGGGGGCGCGGGGGCGGGCTCGGGCTGTGCGGGCGCCGGAGACGCGGCCGGGCCCGAGGGCCCCTCCTGGTCCCGGAAGAGATGGGCGAAGGCGTCGGGCTCCTCGCGGCTCGTGGAGGCCTGGGTGACCAGATCGTCCACGCCGACGAACTGGGTCGTCGCCGCGTTGTCCCCGTACGGGAGGTGACGCGAGGGTCCGTCGGGCTCGGGCGGCGGTGTCTGTGCCCAGATGCGGGGGTCGGGGGCGTACGGGGACGCCGGCGGCTGCTGGTAGAGCGGCTGGGGCTGCTGGTAGGTACCGGGGGGCGGCGGCGGGTGGGCGGCGCGGTCGTACAACGCCTCGTCCACCGGGTCCTGGGCGGCGAGGTCCTGGGACCGGTAGGGGTCGTAGTCGTACGCGGCCTGCAGATATGGGTCCGGCGCCGGTTCCTGCTCCGGCCCAGGGGGCACCGGAGGGCCCCCGGAGTACCCGGCCCCGCCCGTACCCTGACCGCGGTCACCGTCGTACGGCGCGTTCATCGAAACCCCACCTCATCGTCCCCGGCCGACCGGCCACGACAGACATCGCTCAACGGTCCACTTTCTCACCCGTGCCCGACGGCTCCGTGCTTTCGGGACCGGTGTCCGGCGTCGGGTCACTCGGCTGCTCGGGTTCACTGCCGCCGTCGCCCGACGCGCCGCCCGCGTTGGCGCGCTTGCGATGTGCATACATCCTGATGCCGGCGAGGACCAGCAGCAGCAGCCCGCCGGCGATCACCAGAAGCACCGTCGGCGTGATCTCGGAGACCTTCACGGTGAAGGCCATCTCCGGGCCGTACGGTGTTCCGTCCTCCGTGTAGAGCTGGGCCGTCATCTGGACCTGGCCGTTGATGTTGGCCGCCGCGTCGAATTTCACCGACTGGCTGTGCCCGGCGCCGATCTGGATGGGCTGCTCCGCCACACTCCCGCCGTCGTTCAGCTTGAGCCGGGTCCTGTTGTCCGATTTCAGCCGCAGCACCAGGTGATCGACATCCTGCAGAAGCCTGTTCTGCACGGTCACGGGGATCGTGGCGCTGCGTCCGGACAGCGTGATGTCCGACTTCGAGACGAGCTGGACCTCGCCGATGAGTCCCTGCAGATAGCCGCGTACGGAATCGCGGTACTGCTGGGCCTCCAGGGGCCTGCCTCGCCACGACGTCGACATCGACCGGTTGACCGCGTTGCCGAAGGGGGTCACCACCCGCTCGGGGTGGGTGAGGATGACCTGGAAGTTGTCGAGCGAGGACTGGATGGACTTGATGTCCTGGAAGGCCTGAGTGGGCAGCTCCTGGCTGCGCAGCTTCTTGGGGTACCGGGAGGTCGGCGGTACCTCGGTGGTCGCGTCCGCGTCGGGCTTCGTCGCGGACGCCTCGATCAGTCCCTGGGGCTCGGTCCAGCGGTCGTCGTCCAGCGTGTGCAGGGCGCGCGCCATCGACTGGGCCTGGGCGACCGTCGGCATGCGCTGGGGCGCGACGACGACGGTGCGGTCCTTGTCCGTGTCCTGCTCGGCCAGGGCGAGGGTGAGGGCGAGGAACTTCTGCACGGCGAGCGTGGAGTTCCCCGCGTTGCCCATGTCGCCCTGGAAGGCCGTGGAGAGCCTGGCGTCCGCGACCACCGCCGTGGTGCCACCGCCGATCGGCCGGGCCGCTGAGGGCGTGTACGACAGGTTCCCGGTCTCTTCGAGGCTGTCGCTGCGGGCGATCACGTAGTGGGCCCCTGCCGAGGTGGCGACATCCACGATGGAGGGGTCCACCGCGCCGTCCACCGGCCAGGCGAAGTCCGTGGACGGCTTCAGGTGGAGGATCGTCTCCACCGTCATCCCGGCGACCTCGCTGGCTGTCTGAAGGTGGCTGAGGGTGCCCGAGACGTTCTTGCCGCGGTGGGCGATGGACGCCAGGTCCGGGTCGCCGAACGGCAGGGCCACGACCTTGCCCTCCGACACGGCGGCCTCCAGCGAAGTGAGCCACTTCTTGGCCACCTCCTGGTTCGTCCCCGCGACCGTGGTGTCACCCGACCTGACCCGGTAGGGCTTGGTCATCGCATCGACACTGGCCAGCAGATCCGGGTCGATGACCCAGGTCACCGGCAGCTGCCTGCCCAGGGACACCATCTGTTCGAGGCGGCCGCCCGGTGCGATCTCGGTGGCCAGGTCGTCGTCGGCGAACACCGGGGTCTGCTGCTCGTCGGAGCCGGTCTCCGCGGTGAGGTGTGCCGAAGCGATCAGCGGCCACAGGTAGCTGATCCCGAGCTTGGAGTCGCGGTCCCCGTCCTGCCAGGGCAGGAAGGTCCGCTTGATACCGAGCACCTGGTCGTAAACGGTGTGCGAGGTGCGGCCCGTCAGTGAGACACCCAGCTGATAGACCCCGTCGGCGCCGAGGCCCAGTTTGCTGACCGGTACCGACAACGTGAAGTCCTGGCTGATGCCCGAACGAAGCTTGTTGATCTCGACCGTGTACTTGCCCCCGATCGGATAGGGGTCGGTACCGGGCAGATATCCGGTGCGATGGGCGGCCGTGTCGATGGCGGACCTGCTGTAGAGCCGGGGCCCCACGCGCAGGTCGACCTGGCCGTGGGTGACCGTCTCCTTGCCCTTGTTGGTCAGGGTGCCGGAGATGGTCAGCGTGTCCCCCTTCACGGGAGCGCTGGGGGTGACCTCGTCCAGCGACACCGCGACGGTGCTGGAGCCGGACGGAGCCTTCGCCGTGCCGCCGGCCTGCGCCTCCGGGGTGGACACCCCGGCCAGCAGGGCGGCGACAAGCGGAGCCCCGGCGAGCACCGCGGCTGTGCGCCGCAGCCACCGGCGGGCAGGAGAGGGACTCATCCCCTGGATGTCTGCCGCCTCGGCCACGCGTATCCGTCCCTCGTCATCGTCAACTGCTGTTGATCGTCGTCCGTTGCTGCGTCCCCGCATGGTAACGAGATGCGTGGGGGCCAAGTGCCGGGGAGTGCACTGCATGATCGAGAGAGTCTCGCAGGGCGAAGGAAACGCATGACGCCCGGACGGGCATGGGCACGTACCCTTTTCTGTTGTGCCGAACGCCAATGAAGACAACCTCAGCGCCCTGACCCAGGTGCAGCACCGCGCAGTCAGTGAACTGCTCCGGGTCTCCCCGGTCGCCGACGATCTTGCCCGCCGATTCAAGGATGCCGGATTCAGTCTCGCACTGGTCGGCGGCTCGGTCCGTGACGCACTCCTCGGCAGGCTCGGGAACGATCTGGACTTCACCACCGACGCACGCCCCGAGGACGTGCTGAAGATCGTCAGGCCGTGGGCCGACTCCGTGTGGGAGGTCGGTATCGCTTTCGGCACGGTAGGAGCACACAAGAGCGGCTACCAGATCGAAGTCACGACATATCGGTCCGAGGCGTACGACAGGACCTCCCGCAAGCCCGAGGTGTCCTACGGCGACTCCATCGAGGACGACCTCGTGCGGCGCGACTTCACGGTCAACGCCATGGCTGTCGCGTTGCCGGAGAAGGACTTCATCGATCCCCACGGTGGTCTCCAGGACCTCGCCGAGCGGGTGCTGCGGACCCCCGGGACACCCGAAGCGTCGTTCTCCGACGACCCGTTGCGCATGCTGCGTGCCGCGCGGTTCGCCGCCCAGCTCGACTTCGAGGTCGCGCCCGAGGTCGTTACCGCCATGACGGAGATGGCGGGCCGGATCGAGATCGTCTCCGCCGAGAGGGTGCGCGAAGAGCTCAACAAGCTCCTACTCTCCTCGCATCCCCGCAAGGGTCTGTCCCTCCTCGTCGAAACGGGCCTCGCCCAGCAGGTCCTGCCGGAGCTGCCGGCACTCCGGCTGGAGAGTGACGAGCATCACCGGCACAAGGATGTGTACGAGCACTCCCTGACCGTCCTGGAGCAGGCCATCGACCTGGAGCAGGACGGTCCGGACCTCGTTCTGCGCCTTGCCGCCCTTCTGCACGACATCGGCAAGCCGAGGACACGGCGCTTCGAGAAGGACGGGCGGGTCTCCTTCCATCACCACGAGGTGGTGGGCGCCAAGATGGTAAAGAAGCGCATGACCGCGCTCAAGTACTCCAATGACATGGTCAAGGACGTCGCGAAGCTGGTGGAGCTGCATCTGCGCTTCCACGGATACGGCGACGGCGAGTGGACCGACTCCGCGGTGCGGCGCTACGTGCGGGACGCCGGCCCTCTTCTGGAGCGGCTGCACAAGCTGACCCGCTCGGACTGCACCACCAGGAACAAGCGCAAGGCCGCCGCTCTCTCGCGTACGTACGACGCTCTGGAAGAGCGCATCGCCCAGCTTCAGAGCCAGGAGGAGTTGGACGCGATCCGCCCGGACCTGGACGGTAACGAGATCATGCAGATCCTCGGGGTGGGGCCGGGCCCGGCCATCGGAAAGGCGTACGCGTTCCTGCTGGAGCTCCGCCTGGAGAACGGCCCCATGGAGCACGACGCGGCCGTCACGGAGCTCAAGAAGTGGTGGGACGCGCAGAGCTGAGGACCCACACACCCCTGATACGGCTCGCGGCGGCGCTCATGTTTCACGTGAAACATGAGCGCCGCCGCATACGCCGAGGGCGTTGTTTCACGTGAAACAACGCCCTCGGTCGGTGTCTGCTCGGTACAGGGATCAGTTGGCCGTCTTGAGCGGTGTCAGGCAGAGCACCACGCTGCTCCGGCTCTTACGGCTGCCCGAGGTCTCGGTGTAGGCGACGTACTTCTCTGCGTCGCAGAGGTCCGTGTCGGTGGTGCTGTCGTGGACTTCGGCGACCTTGTACTCCGCAGCGGACGAATCGCAGTCGGCGGACTTCATGTCGGGGTTGAAGTTGGTCCCCTTGTTCTCCAGGCAGTCGCCGACCGAAGCGGCCTGGGCGTCGGACTCGGACAGCTTGTCCCAGCCGAACTTCAGGCCGACGAGCACGGCAATGGCCACAACGATGAGGATGATGTTGCGCGTCGCCAGGAACGCCTTCTTGCCGCCGGACATGTTCTGCGGCGGCCCCTGGGGTGGCATTCCTTGCGGCTGCCCACCCCACTGCTGCTGACCCTGCGGCTGCCCGCCGCCCCACGGCTGCTGACCCTGGTGCGGAGGATAGGGCTGCTGAGGGGTGCCGTAACCGGGCTGCTGCTGGTGCGGCGGGTAGGGCTGGGCGGGCTGCTGGCCGTATGGGCCGTTGCCCTGCTGTGGCGGGTAAGTCATGTGAGTGCCCCCGTGATGCATGCGTCTGACTTTGACGCGGGCACGCTATAGGACACTCCCTGTCCGACTCCAACGCGCCAAGCTCGCGGCCGCGGCCGCGTAGAGGACTGCTACGCCGCTCACCAGCGCGACCGACCGCCCGTCAGGAGGCAGCAGTAGCGCGGCGACTGCGGCTGCCGCGACGAATGCCACGTTGAACAGCACGTCGTAGAGCGAGAAGGCCCTGCCGCGGTAAGCGTCGTCCACGGCCGTCTGGACCACCGTGTCTGTCGCGATCTTCGCCCCCTGGGTGACGAGTCCGAGGACGAACGCGGCGACGAGCATCGGTGCCGGGGTGAACCACAGCCCCAGCGCCGGTACGAGGACCGCGGCAGCCGCCGCGCACACCGCCATCCAGCGGAACCGGCCAAGTCGCCCCGCAGCCCAGGGAGTCAGCACCGCCGCAGCGAAGAAACCGGCGCCGGAGACCCCGACCGCCAGGCCGAGCAGCGCCAGCCCGTCGGCCTCGCTGTCCGTCCAGGCATACCGGCAGAGCATCAGGACCATGACGGTCAGCGCCCCGTAACAGAAGCGGATCACCGTCATCGCGGCCAGCGCCCGTGAAGCGCTCCGGTGTTCCGCCAGATGACGCAGCCCGTCGCGGAGCCCGGCGGCGGCAGCGGCGAGCGCCACCCGCAGCGGCAGCCGCACGGTGTCGCGGTCCGGCCCCAGAAGACTCGCGGCAAGGCTCAGCGAGACCAGTGCGGCGGTGAGGTAGAGCGTCGCCCCCAGGAGCACCACGACGGCATCGGAGTCGGCCAGCAACAGCCGCACGACGAAGGCGAGTCCACCGCCCGCGGTGGCCGCGAGGGTGCCCGCGGTCGGCGACAGTGAGTTGGCCAGCACCAGGCGCTCCCGGTCGACGACCCGTGGCAGGACGGCGGAGAGGCCGGCGAGGACGAAGCGGTTGACCGCGGTGACGCAGAGCGCGGAGGCGTAGAAGAGCCAGTCGGGAGCCGCTCCGATGATCAGGATCGCGGTGCAGCAGGCGAGCGCGGCACGCAGCAGGTTGCCGTAGAGGAAGACCTGGCGCCGGGGCCAGCGGTCCAGCAGCACACCGGCGAACGGCCCGATGAGCGAGTAGGGCAGAAGGAGTACGGCCATCGCGGAAGCGATGGCGCCCGCAGACGCCTGTTTCTCCGGGGAGAAGACCACGTGGGTGGCGAGGGCCACTTGGTAGACGCCGTCGGCCGACTGGGACAGGATCCGCACGGCCAGCAGGCGGCGGAAGTTCCGTAGGCGCAGTAGTACGCGCAGGTCATGCACGACAGGCATGGGAGCAAGGGTCACATATGCCGAGGGTCCCCGGGCGGATTGCCCGGGGACCCTCAACGATGCGGCAGCCGAGGAACGTTGCCGCGCCTCACCTGCTCAACCGAGTCACGCGATTCAGTTGGAGACCTCACCGCGGATGAACTTCTCGACGTTCTCGCGGGCCTCGTCGTCGAAGTACTGAACCGGCGGGGACTTCATGAAGTACGACGACGCCGAGAGGATCGGGCCACCGATGCCGCGGTCCTTGGCGATCTTCGCGGCACGGACGGCGTCGATGATGACACCGGCCGAGTTCGGGGAGTCCCAGACCTCCAGCTTGTACTCCAGGTTCAGCGGGACGTCACCGAAGGCGCGGCCCTCAAGGCGCACGTACGCCCACTTGCGGTCGTCCAGCCAGGCCACGTAGTCCGACGGACCGATGTGGACATTGTCCGCACCGAGCTCGCGGTCACGGATCTGCGAGGTGACGGCCTGCGTCTTGGAGATCTTCTTGGACTCCAGGCGCTCCCGTTCGAGCATGTTCTTGAAGTCCATGTTGCCGCCGACGTTCAGCTGCATCGTGCGGTCCAGGATGACGCCCCGGTCCTCGAAGAGCTTCGCCATCACGCGGTGCGTGATGGTGGCGCCGACCTGCGACTTGATGTCGTCGCCGACGATCGGGACACCGGCCTCGGTGAACTTGTCCGCCCACTCCTTGGTGCCGGCGATGAAGACCGGGAGGGCGTTGACGAACGCGACCTTGGCGTCGATGGCGCACTGGGCGTAGAACTTCGCAGCGACCTCGGAACCCACGGGGAGGTAGCAGACGAGGACGTCGACCTTGCGGTCCTTGAGGATCTGGACGATGTCGACCGGGGCCTCGTCGGACTCCTCGATGGTCTGGCGGTAGTACTTGCCCAGGCCGTCGTGGGTGTGGCCGCGCTGGACGGTGACGCCGGCGTTCGGCACGTCGCAGAGCTTGATGGTGTTGTTCTCGCTCGCGCCGATGGCGTCCGAGAGGTCGAGGCCGACCTTCTTCGCGTCGACGTCGAAGGCGGCGACGAACTCGACGTCCCGCACGTGGTAGTCGCCGAACTGGACGTGCATCAGACCGGGCACCTTGCCGGCCGGATCGGCGTCCTTGTAGTACTCGACGCCCTGGACCAGCGAGGCGGCGCAGTTGCCCACGCCGACGATGGCTACGCGAACCGAACCCATTCCGGTTGCTCCCTGTGTGTAATGGATGTTTCTGATGAGCTCTCCGCGGATCTGCGGTGAGCTCACTTGGCGGTGTCGCCGGACGGATCCGGCGGGTTGTTCCCCCGCCGGGGCAGGCCGTCCGGCTCTCCTGCGGTGTTCTGCTGAGCTGAGCCCTCGGGCGAGGATCGTCGCTGATCCCGTCCCGACCGCTCGCTCTCGATGAGCTCGTTCAGCCAGCGCACTTCGCGCTCCACGGACTCCATGCCGTGTCGCTGCAGCTCAAGTGTGTAGTCGTCGAGACGCTCGCGGGTGCGGGCCAGAGAGGCGCTCATCTTCTCCAAGCGCTCCTCCAGCCGGCTGCGTCGACCTTCCAGCACCCGCATCCGCACCTCGTGCTCCGTCTGTCCGAAGAAGGCGAAACGAGCCGCGAAGTGCTCGTCCTCCCAGGAGTCGGGGCCGGTGTGCGAGAGCAGTTCCTCGAAGTGCTCCTTACCTTCCGCCGTCAACCGGTAGACGATCTTGGCGCGGCGCCCCGCAAGGGACGAGGCAGGAGCGACGGCCCGGCCGGAACCGGGTGCCGCTTCTGCCGGAGCATTCCCCGGCTCCTCGATCAACCAGCCGTTGGCGACCAGCGTCTTGAGGCAGGGGTAAAGGGTTCCGTAGCTGAAGGCACGGAAGATCCCCAACGAGGTGTTGAGGCGTTTGCGCAGCTCATAGCCGTGCATCGGGGATTCGCGGAGCAGTCCGAGGACAGCGAACTCAAGGATGCCGGAGCGTCTGCTCAACCTCGCCTCCTCCTTCTCCGAGTGCTCTCGCGGTCCCTGTGCCGAGTCGATGTACCGAGCTGATGTATCGACTCGATACATCAGCACGATAGATCGGACTGCTCGTCGCGACAAGGGGAGCCTCAGTGAGCGGCGTCACATCGCTAATTCGTAGGAACCGACTTGCGTTATTTGGGGTGAAGTTCGGTCCTAGAAGGGTTTTGACCGTGCGTAGTCTGTGCGGCATGCAGACCACCGGGAACCGCGAGACGCGCGGGTGCGTCAGTGCTCGCGGGCCAGCCGGATGCACTGCGGGCAAGCCTTTCGCCGGGCTGGTCCGTCATTTCGGGGGACCGGATCTCACCTGCCGCTTCCAGGCGTTTCGCCTGCCCGAGGAGTAGTCGTTCGATGAGCGAGCACCGTCGCAAAACGTCGCAACCGCAAGGTGGCGGACGTGCCGCGGCCCGACGAGCCGCCCAGCAGTCCTCAGGACGCCGCGCAGCACCGTCACGCGGAGTTACCTCAGCTTCACCGTCTGATTCGCACCGCGAGGAGGCCCCCTACGGTGGGCGTGCCGCCGCCAGACGGGCCGCACAGCGCGGCGGCGGAGGCCGCGGAGGTTCGGACGGCGGCGGTGGCCGGCGTCGCGGCGGGGACGGCGGGCAGGAGGGCCCCGGCCGTGGACGCGGAGGACGCCGCCCGCCCAAGAAGCGCTTCATCGACTACCCGCGCGCGGGCAAACAGGGCATGCGGCGCTGGGTCCCGTCGTGGAAGCTGGTCTCCAGCCTGTGCATCGGCTTCCTCGGTCTTCTGATGGGCCTCGCCGGCCTCGCGTACGCGATGGTCGCCAAGCCGGACATCAAGGCGGCCGCAAGGGCGGAGAACAACGTCTACTTCTGGAAGGACGGCACCCAGATGGTGGCGACCGGCGGTGAGGTCAACCGCCAGGTCATCGACTATGCCCAGATCCCCGAGGCGATGCGCAACGCCGTCATCTCCGCGGAGAACAAGTCCTTCGACACCGACCACGGCATCGACCCGATGGGTATCGCCCGCGCCCTGTTCAACATGGCCAAGGGCGGCGAGACCCAGGGTGGATCGACGATCACCCAGCAGTACGTGAAGAACTCGCGGCTCTCCCAGGAGCAGACCCTGAGCCGCAAGTTCGAGGAACTCTTCATCACGCTGAAGGTCGGCAGCGAGATGAAGAAGAAGGAGGTCATGGCCGGGTACCTCAACGTCTCGTACTACGGACGTGGAGCCTCGGGGCTGCAGGCCGCGGCCCGTACGTACTACGGCAAGGACGCCAAGGACCTGACTCCCAGCGAGTGCGCGTTCATGGCCACCCTCCTCAAGGGCGCCAGCTACTACGACCCCGCGGGCGCGCCCGAGGTCGACTCGGTGCAGGCGACCGCGGAGAAGAACACGGTCCGCGCGAAGAAGCGCTGGAAGTGGATCCTCGACGAGGAGGTGAAGGACGGCCGGATGTCGCAGAAGGAGCGGGACGGGTACACGGAATTCCCGATGCCCGACAAGCCGAAGCGGAACGCCCAGCTGGGCGGCCAGATCGGCTACCTCGTCAACACCGCGAAGGCCGAGTTCCTCAACAACACCGACGTCACCAAGGACATGCTCGACCAGGGTGGCTACGAGATCCACACGACCTTCGACAAGAAGAAGGTCGACCAGCTCAACAAGGCCGTCAAGCGTGTCTACGACGAGAAGATCGACGCCAAGAAGCGTCCCGAGACGGACACCCACGTGCAGTTCGGCGGTTCGTCGGTGGACCCCAAGACGGGGGCGATCCAGGCGATCTACGGCGGTGAGGACGCGACGAAGCACTACACCAGCAACGCCGGCCCCACCGGCGCCGCGGTGGGCTCCACCTTCAAGCCCTTCGTGCTGGCGGCCGCGATGGAGTACGGCAAGCGTGACCCGTCGGGCGGTCAGGAACAGGGCGAGTCGCAGCGTACGAAGGTCTCGCCACTGAGCATCTACAACGCCGACGACAAATTGAAGATCAAGAAGTACAACGGCGATGTCTGGGTCGACAAGGAAGGCAAGGAGTGGTTGCAGACCAACGACGACCACGAGTCGAGGGGCAACATCACCCTTCGTGAGGCCATGCAGTGGTCGGCCAACTCGCCCTACGTGCAGTTGGGTATGGACGTCGGCACCGACAAGGTGAAGGAAGCGGCCATCGCGGCCGGTCTGAAGGACGACCAGTACATGGCGGACGCGAGTGTCCCGTCGTTCTCCATCGGTACGTCCTCGCCCAGCGCGACCCGCATGGCCGGCGCCTACGCCACCTTCGCGGCCAGGGGCCAGCAGCGTGAGCCCTTCTGCGTCACCGAGGTGAAGAAGCGCGGCGAGATCGCCTACCGGCACAAGGCGGTCACCAAGAGCGCCTTCGACAACGTCATCGCCGACAACGTCACGGACGTACTCAAGAACGTCGTGGAGAAGGGGACCGGTACGCCGGCCAGGCTCCCGGACCGCGAGGTGGCGGGCAAGACGGGTACGACCGACGACAACCTGTCCGCCTGGTTCGTCGGCTACACCCCGCAGCTCTCGACGGCGATCAGCATGTACCGCCTGGACGACGACGAGAAGAACAAGAACCGCGCGTTCGAGAAGATGTACGGCACCGGTGGGCAGGACAAGATCCACGGTGCCTCGTTCCCCGCACAGGTCTGGCACGACTACATGGCCGAGGCCATGAAGGGCGAGGAGGCCGAGGCCTTCGCGAAGGCGGAGCCGATCGGGGACAAGGTCTACGGCGGCGGTGCTTCCAAGAAGCCCAAGCCGACGCCCACCCCCACGCCGACCCAGTCCGAGTCGACGACGCCCACCCCCACGCCGACCCCGACCCCGGACCTTCCGACCCCCGACCCGAGCGACACCTGCGGTACGTGGGGCTGGAACTGCCAGGACAACAGCGGCGGCAACTCCGCGGGCGGGGCCGACGGCGGTACGAACACGGGCACGAGCCAGGGCAACGACGGCGGTGCGGATACCGGAACCTCCACCGGTACGACGGAGGGCGACAACGGATCCACTCCCGACCCCGGGACCGGCGGCAACGGCAACGGGAATGGGAACGGCAACGGAAATTCCAACGGGGCCTGGTTCGGTGACCCTGCCGGGTAGCGCCCGGCAGACAGCGCGCCTCGCGCCCGGCGGACAGCCCGGCGCGAGGTGATCCGACCGAGCAGTCGAGGGCCGCGGCACCCCAGGTGCGGCGGCCCTCGTCGTTTCCACAGTCCCGTACGGCAGGATGTGCGGCATGCCAAGCGCAGAGGACACGAGCGTGCACCAGGAACGGGCCGACGTGCGGCCCACGCACCAGGACGAGGTCGCGGCGGCCGGCAGCGAGCTGATCGGCGGCAGGTCGGGCCGCTGGGCGCGTCTCGGCAGCACCGCACTCACGCCCGTGGGGGCCGTGGCACTGGTGGCCATCGGGATGTTCGCGCTCGGCATGGTGCAGAAACTGCCCTGCTACAACTGGGCGTGGTTCAGGGGCGCGGGCTCCCAGTACACCCACGCGTGCTACTCGGACATCCCGCACCTGTACTCGGGCCGCGGATTCGCCGACGGCCTGGTGCCGTACTTCGACCGGCTGCCGGGCGACATGCAGTTCCTGGAGTACCCCGTCCTCACAGGCGTGTTCATGCAGTTCGCCGCCTGGCTCACACCGGGCGGCTCCCTCCAGGAGCAGGAGCAGGCCTACTGGCTCGTCAACGCGGGCATGCTGATGATCTGTACCGCTGTGATCGCCGTGTGCGTCGCCCGTACGCACCGGCGGCGCCCCTGGGACGGCCTCCTGGTGGCGCTCGCCCCCGCCTTCGCGCTCACCGCCACGATCAACTGGGATCTGCTGGCCGTCGCCCTCACGGCGGCGGCGATGCTGATGTGGTCCCGGAGCCGCCCCCTCGCGTTCGGCATCCTCATCGGACTGGCCACGGCCGCCAAGCTCTATCCGGTCCTGCTGCTGGGGCCCGCGTTCGTGCTGTGCTGGCGGGCGGGCCGGTGGCGGGAGTTCGGGGCGGCCGCGCTGGGGGCGGCCGGCTCCTGGCTGGTGGTCAATCTTCCGGTGATGATCTTCGCTCCCGAGGGATGGAAGAAGTTCTACACGTTCAGCCAGGAACGCTCGATCGACTTCGGGTCCTTCTGGCTGGTCATCACACAGCGCACCGGTGAGTCGATCGACGTCAGCACGGTCAACACCGTCTCGACGCTGGTCACGGTCGGGCTGTGCGCCGCCATCGGTGTCCTGACGCTGACGGCGCCGCGCAGGCCGCGGTTCGCCCAGCTCGCCTTCCTCGTCGTCGCGGTGTTCATCCTCGTCAACAAGGTCTACTCACCGCAGTACGTGCTCTGGCTGATTCCCCTCGCCGCGCTGGCCAAGCCCCGCTGGCGGGACTTCCTGATCTGGCAGGCGTGCGAGGTCCTGTACTTCCTGGGGATCTGGATGTACCTCGCGTACACGACGAGCGGCGACAAGCATCAGGGGCTGCCCACGGAGGGCTACCAGCTGGCGATCGTCCTGCACCTGCTGGGCACGCTGTACCTGTGCGCCGTCGTCGTACGGGACATTCTGATGCCGGAGCGCGACGAGGTGCGGCGGGACGGCTCGGACGACCCCTCGGGAGGGGTCCTCGACGGGGCCGAGGACGTGTTCGTACTGGCCCACCTCGTCGAGTCCGGCTCCGCGCGCCGGGACGCGGCCGAGGCCGAGGGGCCTCGTGTGGAGTGGGGATCGGCCGGGGCGCCCGCCGCCGACTGAGCGCGGGGCGGGCGCGCGGGCTCAGCGCTCGACGAGCCGGTCGTACTGCGTGGTCGTGTGCCGCAGGTGGGCCACGAGCTCGTCGCCCACCCGCGGCTCCTCGGAGTCCGAGGGCACGAAGAGGATCGACACCTGCATGTGCGGCGGTTCGGCGAACCAGCGCTGCTTGCCGGCCCAGACGAACGGCGACAGGTTGCGGTTCACGGTGGCCAGGCCCGCGCGGGCGACGCCCTTGGCGCGCGGCATCACCCCGTGCAGCGCCTTCGGCGCCTCCAGGCCCACGCCGTGCGAGGTGCCGCCGGCCACGACGACCAGCCAGCCGTCCGAAGCTGCCTTCTGCTGCCGGTAGCCGAACCGGTCACCCTTGACGACGCGCGTGACGTCGAGGACCGCGCCGCGGTACTCCGTCGCCTCGTGGTCGCCGAGCCAGAGCCGGGTGCCGATACGGGCACGGAAACGCGTCTGCGGGAACTGCTGCTGCAGCCGGGCCAGCTCCTCGGCCCGCAGATGGCTGACGAACATCGTGTGCAGCGGCAGCCGGGCCGCCCGGAGGCGGTCCATCCACGCGATGACCTCCTCGACGGCGTCCGAGCCGTCGGTGCGGTCCAGCGGCAGGTGGAGCGCGAACCCTTCGAGGCGTACGTCCTCGATGGCGGCGTGCAGCTGCCCGAGCTCCTCCTCCTTGACGCCGTGGCGCTTCATCGAGCTCATGCACTCGATGACGACCCGGGCGCCCACCAGGGCGTGCACGCCGTCGACGGACGAGACGGACCGTACGACCCGGTCGGGCAGCGGCACCGGCTCCTCGCCCCGCCGGAACGGCGTGAGCACCAGCAGGTCACCGCTGAACCAGTCCTTGATGCGGGCCGCCTCGTACGTGGTGCCCACCGCGAGGATGTCGGAGCCGAAGCGGATCGCCTCGTCGGCCAGCCGCTCGTGGCCGAAGCCGTACCCGTTGCCCTTGCAGACCGGCACGATGCCGGGGAACTGGTCGAGGACGGATTTCTGGTGCGCCCGCCAGCGCGCGGTGTCGACGTACAGGGAGAGCGCCATGGCCGGTCCGGGACCCTTCTGGTGGTTGCGGTGGATCAGAGGTGAGGAGCGTGTTCAGGCCCTATTGAAACCAATGAAGCCGGTTTCGTCAGCTGTGGGGCATGGATCAGCGGCGTGACATGTAGATGTCGAGCGCCTTGTGCAGCAGCTTGTTGAGCGGGAAGTCCCACTCGCCGAGGTACTCCGCCGCCTGCCCGCCGGTGCCGACCTTGAACTGGATCAGACCGAAGAGGTGGTCGGTCTCGTCCAGCGAGTCCGAGATGCCGCGCAGGTCGTAGACCGTGGCCCCCATGGCGTACGCGTCGCGCAGCATCCGCCACTGCATCGCGTTCGAGGGGCGGACCTCGCGCTTGTGGTTGGCCGAGGCGCCGTAGGAGTACCAGACGTGGCCGCCGACGATCAGCATGGTCGCCGCCGCGACGTTCTCGCCCTCGTGCCGGGCGAAGTAGAGCCGCATCCGGTTGGGGTCCTCGTTGTTGAGGGCCGTCCACATGCGCTGGAAGTAACCGAGGGGGCGCGGCCGGAAGTGGTCGCGCTCCGCCGTGATCTCGTACAGCCGCTGCCACTCGGCAAGCTCCGCGTAGCTGCCCTGGACGACCTCGACGCCGGCTTTCTCGGCCTTCTTGATGTTGCGCCGCCAGAGCTGGTTGAAGCCTTTGTGCACGTCTTCGAGGGAGCGGTTGGCCAGCGGCACTTGGAAGATGTAGCGGGGCTGTACGTCACCGAATCCGGCGCCGCCGTCCTCGCCCTGCTGCCAGCCCATCTTCCGCAGCCGGTCGGCGACCTCGAAGGCGCGGGGCTCGATGTGCGTGGCCTCGACGTCGCGCAGGCGCTTCACCTCGGGGTCCTGGATGCCGGCCTTGATGGCGGCGGCGTCCCAGCGGCGGATCACCACCGGCGGGCCCATCTTCACCGAGAAGGCGCCCTGCTGCTTGAGGTGGGCCAGCATCGGCTCCAGCCAGTCGTTCAGGTTCGGCGCGTACCAGTTGATGACCGGGCCCTCGGGCAGGTACGCCAGGTACCGCTTGATCTTGGGCAGCTGCCGGTAGAGGACCAGGCCCACGCCGACGAGCTGGCCGGTCTTGTCGAACCAGCCCAGGCTCTCCGAGCGCCACTCGGCCTTCACATCCGCCCATGCCGGGACCTGCATGTGACTGGCCGCGGGCAGACTCTGGATGTACGCCAGATGCTGCTCTCGGCTGATGGTCCTCAGGGTCAGGCTCATGCGGGGCGCTCCTCGGCAGGTGTGTCCCCATCGGTCAGGGGCTCCGGCTCTCGCGCCGAAGCCTACTGTGGCTGGGAAGCGCGCGGTCTGGCCCCGTCGTACCCGTTCTGTTCCGTACGGCGTGCGGGAGCGGCTCCGTCAGGGCGACGGAGCCGCTGGTTGTGAGGGGAGCCGGACCGGCGGTGTCAGCCGATCACGCCGCCGAACAGACCGCCGTGGGCCATGCCCAGGAAGAACCCGAGGCCGGCCGCACCCATACCGATGATCAGCGGGAACCTCTCCCGCGTGGTCGCGGAGATGTACTGGCCGTACGCCCCCGTCAGGATGCCGATGAGACCGGCCCACGAGCTGAGCAGATGCAGGTTGTGGAACATCGCCGACACGAAGGCGAGGGCACCGAGGATCAGCGTGATCACCACGAGGGCGTTCTGCCGCGGATGGGGCCTGCCGTCGGTCGCGAAGAGGGAGACGGTGGGGCGGGTCCGCGTTGTCTGTGCCATGGAGTACCTCCTGGCCGATAGGCGGCGTCTCGTGGCGCCGCTCACACCCGATGTGTACAGATTGCGTCCGCTGACCACCGGATTTCAACCGGAAGCGGGTCTACGGGTACTCTGATGGGTCTGCACCGGTGTCTGCCCAGGCCAGCACGGTCCGCCCCCTCCTCGCGGAGGGTGCTGTCAGTGGCGGCTGTTTTACTCGGGCACCGTTGCTCAACGCATCACGACCCTCCTGCCACGGAACGACCGTGGCCGCTGAGTCCAAAGGAGGTGGGTTCCACATGCGTCACTACGAGGTGATGGTCATCCTCGACCCCGATCTCGAGGAGCGAGCAGTCTCCCCGCTGATCGAGAACTTCCTCTCCGTCGTCCGTGAGGGCGAAGGAAAGGTTGAGAAGGTCGACACCTGGGGCCGTCGTCGTCTCGCTTACGAGATCAAGAAGAAGCCCGAGGGCATCTACTCGGTCATCGACCTGCAGGCCGAGCCTGCGGTCGTCAAGGAGCTCGACCGCCAGATGAACCTGAACGAGTCGGTCCTCCGGACCAAGGTCCTCCGTCCCGAGATCCACTGAGCTTCTAGCTCAGCGGTCATCGGGTCCGAGTAGCAGCAAGCAGCCAGAAGCAATCCCCGCCGAGAGGTTCACCCATGGCAGGCGAGACCGTCATCACGGTCGTCGGCAATCTCGTCGACGACCCCGAGCTGCGCTTCACCCCGTCCGGTGCGGCGGTCGCGAAGTTCCGTGTCGCGTCCACTCCCCGCATCTTTGACCGGCAGACCAATGAGTGGAAGGACGGCGAAGGCCTGTTCCTCACCTGCTCGGTCTGGCGGCAGGCGGCGGAGAACGTCGCCGAGTCGCTCACGCGAGGCATGCGCGTTGTCGTGCAGGGCCGGCTGAAGCAGCGGTCGTACGAAGACCGCGAGGGCGTCAAGCGCACGGTCTACGAGCTGGACGTCGAGGAAGTCGGCCCCAGTCTCAAGAACGCCACTGCCAAGGTCACCAAGACCACGGGTCGTGGTGGCCAGGGCGGCCAGGGTGGATACGGCGGCGGCCAGCAGGGCGGCGGTAACTGGGGCGGCGGTCCCAGCGGTGGCCAGCAGGGTGGTGGCGGCGCTCCCGCCGACGACCCGTGGGCCACGAGCGCTCCGGCCGGCGGCCAGGGCGGGGGCCAGCAAGGCGGAGGCGGCTGGGGTGGAAACTCCGGCGGCTCCGCTGGCTCCGGCGGCGGCTACTCGGACGAGCCTCCCTTCTAGGGAGCTCGTACCCCCACTTCTTGATCACACAGGAGAAACACCATGGCGAAGCCGCCTGTGCGCAAGCCTAAGAAGAAGGTCTGCGCGTTCTGCAAGGACAAGACCCAGTACGTGGACTACAAGGACACGAACATGCTGCGGAAGTTCATTTCCGACCGCGGCAAGATCCGTGCCCGCCGCGTCACCGGCAACTGCACGCAGCACCAGCGTGACGTCGCCACGGCAGTCAAGAACAGCCGTGAGATGGCGCTGCTGCCCTACACGTCCACCGCGCGATAAGGGAAGGGTGACCGAATCATGAAGATCATCCTCACCCACGAGGTCTCCGGCCTCGGTGCTGCGGGCGACGTCGTCGACGTCAAGGACGGGTACGCCCGTAACTACCTGGTTCCGCGTGGCTTTGCCATCCGCTGGACCAAGGGCGGCGAGAAGGACGTGGCGCAGATCCGCCGCGCCCGCAAGATCCACGAGATCGCCACGATCGAGCAGGCCAACGAGATCAAGGCCAAGCTTGAGGCCGTGAAGGTCCGTCTGGCCGTTCGCTCCGGCGACGCCGGCCGTCTCTTCGGCTCCGTCACCCCGGCCGACATCGCCTCGGCGATCAAGGCCGCTGGTGGTCCGGACGTCGACAAGCGTCGCGTCGAGCTCGGCTCGGCGATCAAGACGCTCGGCGGACACCAGGTGTCCGTGCGTCTGCACCCCGAGGTCGCTGCGAAGCTCGGCATCGAGGTTGTTGCTGCCTGATCGGGCCGCACCTCAGCAGAACAGTGAAGGGCCGCACCTCTCGGGGTGCGGCCCTTCACCGTTTCACGTGAAACATGCACCGGAAGAGACCGTGGTGAGCCGACGGACGAGTCGGTGCCATGAGCCCGCTCGCCCGCTCGTGGTCAGCGGGTCGCGCCGGTGACCAGCCATTTGCCCGAACGGGTACGGAGCCAGAGCGTCGCCATCCGCACGATCATCATCAGAGCCATCGCGCACCAGAGGGTGCCCAGGCCGCCGAGTGTGGGGACCAGGAGTGCGGCCGGGGCGAAGACGGCGAGGGTCACGATCATGGCCCAGGCAAGATAGGGGCCATCGCCGGCGCCCATCAGTACGCCGTCCAGGATGAAGACGACACCGGCGATCGGCTGGGTGGCGGCGACCACCAGGAGAGCCGGGAGCAGGGCGTGCTGCACCGAGGTGTCACTGGTGAACAGCGGCACGAACAGTGGGCGGGCCAGAACGATCAGCACGCCCAGGACCACCCCGGACGCGATGCCCCACTCCACCATGCGGCGGCAGGCCTCGCGTGCCCCCTGGGCATCGTTCGCCCCCAGGTAGCGCCCGATGATGGCCTGCCCCGCGATGGCGATGGCATCGAGGGCGAAGGCCATCAGGCTCCAGAGCGAAAGGATGATCTGGTGCGCGGCGATGTCGGTGTCGCCGAGCCGGGCGGCGACAGCGGTGGCGATGAGCAGGACGGCGCGGAGCGACAGCGTACGAACCAGGAGCGGCACGCCCGCCTGGGCGCAGGCTCTGATGCCCGCGGCGTCGGGGCGCAGGGACGCGCCGTGTCGCCGGGCACCACGCACCACGACGAAGAGATAGGCGGCGGCCATCGCGAGCTGCGCGATGACCGTGCCCCAGGCCGAGCCGGCGATGCCCAGGCCGGCGCCGTAGACGAGGCCGACGTTGAGGGCGGCGTTGGCAGCGAAGCCGCCGATGGCGACGTAGAGCGGGGTACGGGTGTCCTGGAGGCCCCTGAGTACGCCGGTCGCGGCCATGACCACCAGCATCGCGGGGATGCCGAAGCTGGAGATCCGGAGATAGGTGACGGCGTAGGGGGCGGCGGTGTGGGAGGCGCCGAACACATCCACGAACCAGGGGGCCAGGGGGAGCGTCACGGCGATGACGCCGAGACCGAGCAGGAGCGCGAGCCAGATGCCGTCCATGCCCTGGCGGATCGCGGAGGCCAGATCGCCGGCGCCGACGCGGCGGGCGACGGCTGCCGTGGTGGCGTAGGCAAGGAAGACGAAGATGCTCACCGCGGTGGTCAGCAGTGCGGCCGCGACGGCCAGACCGGCCAGTTGCGGGGTGCCGAGGTGGCCGACGATCGCGCTGTCGACCATGACGAAAAGAGGTTCGGCCACGAGTGCGCCGAAGGCCGGGACGGCGAGCGCGATGATCTCGCGGTCGTGCCGCCGACGACGGGACGACGGGGTCCCCGGTGCCTGGATCATGGCAGCCAATCTAATCTTCCACAGGTAACAGATGCAATCCTCTTGGAGTCCTTACATTTGCTCACCTGTAGCTATCCCCTGTGCGTGACATGCCGCGTTCTCGGCGTAGCTCGGCAACTTTTTCTCCCCCACAGCCGGTGGATGGGGAAACCGCAGGTCAAAGCAGTGATGGGGGAGCCGTTATGAGTTTGTCCACAGTGCTGTCCCCCGCTCCGTGCACAGGTTCTGCGGAGTTCTCCACAGCATCTGGTCCGTCGTCCACAAGGCCTGTGGATAACCAGATTGGCTGACGGTGCGGAGCCGCCTACCGTAGTGCGGCGCCCCCACCCCGTTTCGGCTCTGCGACAACGCAGAACTCGACACACCGGAACCGGAGTCGGGGGTCTTGTTTGTCGGTGCCGTGCCGTAAGAAAGAGTGGCACGGTGAGGTCCGCGGAGCGGACGGGAGGAGGTGGCCGGGTGAGCATTCCCGAACCCTTGGACGACCCTTGGGCCGACACCGGCCCCAGTGACCGGCTGCCCGTCTCCCGTCAGCGCCGGGGCGAGGACCGGGACCGGGGCGAGCGGCATGACCGCGGCTGGGACAGCCAGGACTGGGAGGGCGGCTCCTCGGGATTCGAGCGGGTGCCGCCCCAGGATCTCGACGCCGAGCAATCCGTCCTCGGAGGCATGCTCCTGTCCAAGGACGCCATCGCCGATGTCGTGGAGATCATCAAGGGCCACGACTTCTACCGCCCCGCGCACGAGACCGTCTACCAGGCGATCCTCGACCTCTATGCCAAGGGCGAGCCGGCCGACCCGATCACCGTGGCCGCCGAACTGGTCAAGCGCGGCGAGATCACCAAGGTGGGCGGGGCTCCGTATCTGCATACCCTGGTCCAGTCGGTGCCGACCGCGGCCAACGCCTCGTACTACGCGGAGATCGTTCACGAGCGGGCGGTTCTGCGACGGCTCGTCGAGGCCGGCACGAAGATCACGCAGATGGGATACGCGGCCGACGGCGACGTCGACGACATCGTCAACTCCGCGCAGGCCGAGATCTACGCCGTCACCGAGCAGCGGACCAGCGAGGACTACCTGCCGCTCGGCGACATCATGGAGGGCGCTCTCGACGAGATCGAGGCGATCGGTTCCCGCAGCGGTGAGATGACGGGTGTGCCCACGGGGTTCACCGATCTCGATGCCCTGACCAACGGCCTCCACCCTGGCCAGATGGTGGTCATCGCGGCCCGTCCCGCCATGGGTAAGTCCACGCTCGCGCTGGACTTCGCCCGCGCCTGTTCGATCAAGAGCAACCTCCCCAGCGTGATCTTCTCCCTGGAAATGGGGCGGAACGAGATCGCGATGCGCCTGCTGTCCGCCGAGGCGCGGGTCGCTCTGCACCACATGCGTTCCGGCACGATGACGGACGAGGACTGGACGCGGCTCGCCCGGCGCATGCCGGACGTCTCCGCGGCCCCGCTCTACATCGATGACTCCCCCAACCTCTCCATGATGGAGATCCGGGCGAAGTGCCGCCGCCTCAAGCAGCGCAACGACCTCAAGCTCGTGGTCATCGACTACCTGCAGCTGATGCAGTCCGGCGGCTCCAAGCGCGCCGAGAGCCGCCAGCAGGAGGTCTCGGACATGTCGCGAAACCTCAAGCTGCTGGCCAAGGAACTGCAACTGCCGGTCATCGCGCTCTCCCAGCTGAACCGTGGCCCCGAGCAGCGCACCGACAAGAAGCCGATGGTCTCCGACCTCCGCGAATCCGGTTCCATCGAGCAGGACGCCGACATGGTGATCCTGCTGCACCGTGAGGACGCCTACGAGAAGGAATCTCCCCGCGCCGGCGAGGCGGACCTGATCGTGGCCAAGCACCGAAACGGGCCGACGGCGACGATCACGGTCGCCTTCCAGGGCCACTACTCACGTTTCGTGGACATGGCACAGACCTGATCGGACCGCTTGCAGGTTCTCAAATTCCGTGTCATTTCTCAGTCGCAATGTCATCTGATTGGCCGAATTGACATGGGATTGAGAGTCGCTGGCCACTGCTGTCCCGTCGCATCGAACCGTGGCCTGTCGCATTGATCTGTGCGCCGACCTTGCGGGACGAAGGCCGAGACAGGTTTGAGTGAGACCACGTCCCGCTTTGGGGTGGCTCTTGTCTCGTTGTACGTGGCTTGTCGCAATCCAGTGGACATCGTCCTGGTGTGGACGATGAGGGGGAGCCGCTGAGCGGCAGGGACACAGTGGCCGGTTTCGACGTGGCCTGGGTTCGGGAGGGCGTCGAAGTGCGCCGACCGCTGAGGAACGTGGCCGAGGTGGCCTTCGAGGAGGTCGTTCCGGTGCGGGAGTTCCCGTCGTACCGGGGACAGCGGCACTTTCCGGGCTTGTATTGGGCCGCCACGATGCTGCGGCATGTGGGGTTCGAGTCGTGGCTGGAGCGGGATCACGCGATTTCGATGGACTTCGACCCGTGTGTCGCCGGGTTCTCGTCGCAGCCGTTCTGGCTGTTCTGGACGTCGGCGGAGGGCGGACGGCTGTCGCACGCGCCGGACTACTTCGCGCGTCGGGCCGATGGCTCGGCTGTCGTGGTGGACTGCCGGCCGGAGGGCCGGCGCAGGCCGCGGGACCTGGCCAAGTTCGCTGGTACGCAGGCTGCGTGCGAGGCGGTGGGGTGGGACTACCGGCTCGTGGGAGAGATCGATCGGGTGCGGGTGGCGAACCTGCGGTGGCTCGCCGGGTTCCGCCATCCGCGGTTCGGCGGGGCCGGGTTGACGGAGGCGGTGGAGGCAGCCTTCGCGGTTCCCGGCCCTCTGGTGGGCCAAGCCGCTCAGCTCGGAGACCCGATCCGAGTGCTGCCGGTCGTCTTCCACCTGCTGTGGTGCGGGCGCCTGGGGACGGATCTGTCGCGTCCCTTGGGCGATTACTCCCTGGTCTGCCGGGTGGAGGGCTGATGCCGGAGCACGAGCGGCCGCGGGGTGTGCTGCGGGTGGGTGACCGAGTCCGGTTCGACGACCGGGTCCAGACGGTGGTGGGCCTGTCGGGCACGACCGTCCGCCTGGTCGACGAGCACAACACCGCGAGCATGGTGATGTTCGCTCACCTGATGGCGTCGGACGGGTTCGAGCGGCTGGACTCCACGGCCCCCACGCCGGGACTGCCGCCCTTCGGCCTGCTGGACACGGTTCCCGAAGTGGCTCTGCGGAAGGCCAGATTCTTCGAGAAGCACCTGATCGAGGCGGAGACCGGGCTCCCGCCGGATGCGCCGAAGGGATCGGTTCCCCGGCCCGAGTACGACCCGCAGTGGCGGACCGTGAATGAACGGCTGGTGGCCAAGGCGGCCGAGCTGACCGCATTGGGCACCGAGGTGTCGGAACGGACGCTGTTCCGGTTGAGGTCGAAGTGGCGGGACGAGGGGTTGTGGGGCCTGGTGGACCGGCGGGCCACCAGGCTGTCCATGGCGCCGGGCACCGGCCGGGTGGACGGGCGTCTGGTCGAGGCGGTGCTGGAGGTCCTGGCCGCGCAGGAGGATTTGTCGACGGGGACCCGCACCCGTGTGATTCGGCAGGCCGAGAAGCTGGTCGCCGAGCGGCACGGGGAGGGCACAGTCCCCCTTCCGTCGCGGGCAACGTACTTCCGGCTGCTCAAGTCGATGTCCGAAGGGCGCCACAGCTTCGGGGCGGCAACGACCCGGCGTTCTTTGGCCGGGCGGCCGGAGGCTCCGTTCACCCCGATGCTGGCCGCCCGGCCCGGCGAGGTGGTGCAGATCGACACCACCCCGCTGGATGTGCTGGCCGTCTTGGACGACGGTGTGACGGGCCGGATCGAGTTGACGATCGCGGTGGATGTCGCCTCCCGCACCATCTGCGCGGCGATCCTGCGTCCGGCCGGGACGAAGGCCGTGGACGCCGCGCTGCTGCTGGCACGCATGCTGGTGCCGGAACCGATGCGGCCCGGCTGGTCGGACGCCCTACGAATGTCAGCCTCACTGGTTCCGCACGCCCGGTTGATGAGTGTCGATGCCCGTCTGGAGCACGCCGCGGCACGTCCGGTGATCGTCCCGGACACGATCACCGTGGACCGGGGCAAGGTCTTCATCTCGGACACGTTCGTCGCGGCCTGCCGTTCACTGGGAATCTCCGTCCAGCCCGCACGGCCGGCCACGCCGACGGACAAGGGCATCGTGGAGCGGACGTTCGAGTCCGTCAACACCCTGTTCTGCCAGCACGTCGCCGGATACGTCGGCTCCGACACCACCCGGCGCGGCCGCGACGTCCAGGCCGTCTGGACGATCGCGGAACTCTCCGATCTCTTCCACGAATGGGTCGTCGCCCGGTGGCAGACCCGCCCCCATGACTCCCTGCGCAGTCCTTTCCTGCCGGGCAAGGCACTCTCGCCGAACGAGGTCTACGCCATGCTCGTCTCCCGCACCGGCTACCTGCCGGTCTGTCTCGGCGGTGACGACTACATCGAGCTGCTGCCGGCGGAGTGGCGGAAGATCAACGACTACGGCATCACGCTCGACTACCGCACCTACGACTGCCGGGACCTGGGCCCTTACCGGCGCCAGTCGTCCGGAGTGGACACCAAGGGCAACCTCTGGGAGGTCCACCACGACCCCTACGACCTCTCCCACGTCTGGGTACGCGACACCCGGGCCGGCGGCTGGATCACCGTTCCCTGGACCCGGCTCGGCACGGTCTCGGCACCGTTCGCCGACTTCACCTGGCGCCACGCCAGAGCCGTGCTGGCCGCCAAGGGAGCCGACGACACCGACGAGAACGCCATCGCCGCCGTCATCGACGACCTTCTGACCCGCGCCGGAAACGGCCCGGACCGCCGCATCGCCGCCCGTACCAAAGCGGCGACAGCCGTGCCTGCCCTGCCGCAGGCCCGGCACGAACCCGAGCCGGAGACGGACGAGGAGCCGGAAGGCGAAGAAGACATCGCCCAGGTCATCCCCTTCGGCGTGTTCGACGCCTTCACCGACGGAAGCCGCTGATGACGCACTTCTTCGAGCCCGAGGACGTCGACCATCCGCTGACGAGCAAGGAAGGCTGGGCCGCCTTCGTCGCGGAAAGCACCACTCCGTCGGCCGTCCCGCCGCCGGCGGCCCTGCAACGCCTCACCGAAGCAGAACGGGCCGCCTACGACCAGGCTCGGGAGGACTACCACGCACAACTCGTCATCGTCTCCACCCCGACGATCCGCCACGTCGCCGCGACCGGCCGCAAACGCATCCTGCTCAACCGGCACCAGCACTCCGCCCGCCGCGGACTGATCGTCTCGGGACCCGCCGGGACCGGGAAGACCACCGCTATCACCCAGCTGGGCAAGAACTTCGAACAGCTCGGGCAACAGCGTGGCGAGGTCCTGCCGGACTCGTTGCCGGTCGTCTACATCACCGTCCCGCCCGCTGCCACCCCGAAGATGCTGGCCGTCGAGTTCGCCCGGTTCATCGGCCTGCCGCTGCCGTCCCGCTTCAGCCAGGTCGAGGTCACCAACAAGGTCTGCGACCTGCTCTGCACCCTCGGCTGCCGTCTCGTGCTCATCGACGAGCTCCACAATCTCGACATCGGTACGCGGGTCGGTGCCGAGGCATCCGACCAGATCAAGTACCTGTCCGAACGCATCCCGGCGACCTTCGTCCTGGCCGGCGTCGACGTCGAGGGCACCGGACTGTTCGCCGGGCGCCGGGGCGGACAGATCGCCAGCCGCTACACCCTCATCCCCACCAGCCCTTTCCGCCACAAGACCGAGGAACAGCGCAAATCCTGGCGATCACTCGTGGCGACGCTGGAGGAATCCTTGCGGCTGCACGCCCACCGACCGGGCACCTTGCTCAAGCTGAGCGCCTACCTGCACGACCGCACCGGCGGCATGATCGGCAGCCTGTCCCACCTCGTCCGCGAGGCCGCCCTGGACGCCATCCTCGACGGCAGCGAGAAGATCACCAAAGCCTCGCTGGAACGGGTCGACCTGGACGAGGGCGCCGAACAGCAGAACATTCCCCGGGCACGGCGTCGCCGAGCCCGTCACGAGAAGCGCATCGCGTGACCGGCCGGCCGCGGACCCTGCCTGTCACGCCGCCGCCCGTCCATCACGAGACTATCGGCTCCTACCTGAACCGCCTCGCCGACGCCAACCACCTCACCATCGGCTACCTCTCCTCCCTGATCGGCCCGTCGCGCCAACACCGTCGAGTCGACAACCGGGTCGGCTACTGGACGCCAGATGCGCTGCGACGGCCCGCCATCCTGACCGGCCGGAGCCCGGCATCCCTGGTCCACGCGATGCCACCGCTCGGCTCGATCGGCGACCCGCTTCGACACCATCGGTCTGCAATTGAAGAGGTCATCGAGCCGCGACGCCGCCCGGCCTGCCGCCTCTGCATGGCCCGGCGACACGTCCACGGGCTCGTCGTCCGCAGCACCCCGCACCATGAAGGTGTCTGCCACCGCCACCGCCGCTGGCTCCTCGGAGAGGAGCAACACGATCTGACGCGGCTGCCCGAGGTTCTGCGGGCCAACCTCCAGCATTACCGGATCGTCCGCCGGGGCACCCATCCCTTCACCGGGCTGGCCTTCGTCGATGCTCGCGACCGCCTGACCAGGTGGTTCACCGGTAAGAGAAGCGGAGAGCCTCTTCGGCAGAGGTGGGACCGCCGGCTCGAAGTGCTCGGCGAGGACCCGTTCGGCGATCCCCACCGCCCCTCCGAGCCCCGGATCGAAGTGGCCACCTACCCCGAAGTCATCGTGCTCACCGGCCTGTTCGCCTCCCCGCATTGGCGAGACCATCCCCAACTGCCCGCAGAGACAGCACGCCGATTCGGCATCGCAGACACCCAGCTAGTGCTCTGAACGCACAGGTTCGCCGGGTTGGGGCTCGCGTGTGTTTGGGGTGTGCCGGGGCATCCGGTCCACAGTCGCGAGCCCGTGTCTGGCAGGATCTCCCGCATGCTCGAAGAAAAGCTCGACGCGCTTGCCCAAGTGATGGCCGAGCACATGGCCAGGCCGTTCCCGCCCGGCTGCCGCGGCCTGGACGTCGAGGGCCAGGACATGGTGTTGCTCGACGCGGACTCCTATGGCTATGCAGCCGTCGTTCGTGAAGGCCCGCTCAGCGAGCAGCACCGGGCAGGCTTGACGCGGCTGACGTCAGTGTTCGGGAAAGTCCTCCCGGCGATCGACGACGAGTACGCGGCCGAGTACTACACGCACGTGCGCGACATGGCTGTGCTGGCCGCCGAAATTGCGAGCCTGCGCGAGAAGTAGTCCTTCGCACGGGAAGGTTCCGCGAGGGCATCCGATGGGGCGGGACACCCCCTTGCCAACGCGGCATGACCCGCAACCCGGTGAACCTATGCCATCGGAGCACTAGCGTCGGGCCTGGTCCGGAAACTGCCACCTTCACCGCGAATCCTGGAGCAGGGCGTCTCACCGTCCTGACAAAGCCCAGCTCAGGAACCACCGGTCTCGCCATGATCGATGAGACGCGAACTCGGCGCCTTGCTCAGCCCCTCCTGAAGCCCACGGCCCCCACGCTCTGAGTCGCAAGCCAATCTGTCAACCCCCAGGTCAGTGGCCTTATCCCGTCAAGATCTAATGAGACGGGACAACTGCCTTCACTCGTTCGGCTGACCTTGCCTCAGGTCCGGCGTGGGAGCCTCGCACGGATGCGAACGTAGCGCTCGCGGAGGAGGCTGCCGACGACCCGGGTTGACGCATGGCGGCAGGGACACCTGCCGCCCGCACCGGCACACCTCCCGGCCAAGGCCGCCGCGAGCAGATCTTCCGTTGCAGGCTGTTCCAACGCATCAGCGGGTTCCCGGCCGAAGCCGCACCCGGCTACCGCCACGAGGGCGAGGCGCCCTTCAGGGCCGAGACCGCCCGCGCTGCGATCCATCAGACCCCGAGCTCACCGCGGAACTCGACCGTGCGGCCCGAGAGTTCCTGACAGCCAGTGGAATCGAAGCCGAACCTGTGACCTGGCAGCCGCCTATCACTCTGCTCGACTGACTGGGCCTCGACCCCGCCCCCCATCGATGTCCCGCGCCTGCACGACCTCATCCGTCGGCAGAAGAAGTCGGTGCAGCACGCAGCCGCAGTCTTCGGCACCGGCATCGAGGCGAACCGCTACGTCCCGAACGAGCGCCCGCCCCGCCCCGCCCCGCCCTTCCACAGGAACAGGCCACGGCACGGCCCGGGCAACAGGCGCGACCCGCCGCGAGGCCCGTCGGGAGCTGACGAAGGAGGACTTCGCGCGCCTCTACTCGGACGAAAACCAGTCCCTCAACCAGATCAGCGCCGCCGCCGACTTCTCCCGCAGAGTGCTAGCCGCCCTCCCGCACGACTACGACATCCCGCTCCGCGACGGACCCCTGGACTACCAGCCCCGAGGGCCAGTCGACCGGAATTGGCTGATCGAGCAGTACGTCCACTGCCACCGCACTCCGGCGACCTCGGACGCGAGAAGGGCATGAGCACCTCGAACTTGGTGCGCTGGGCCAAGACCCACAACATCCCCTTGCGACTGCGCGGAAGCGCCGGCCAGAACCAGGCACTCCGAGCCGCCGACGAGGCCGGCCGAGCACCGCGCATCCTCCGGCCGGCACTCACCGGCCGAGGCGCCGACGAACGCCTGAGCCGTTTCGCCGCCGCGTCCGCCCACCCCAGCCTCAGCGCGGCGGCAGCAGCCCTCGGCCTCAACACCTTCACCCCCGTCGCACAGATCAACCGGATTGAGCGAGAACTCGTTCGACCACTCCTGGTCCGGCCGACGCGGAAGGCCCATGACGCCTACTCTCCTGGGGAAGAAGGTGCTCAAGGCCATTCGAAAGATGCAGGACAACACGATGCCCTGAGACGCACCATGATCATTCCTGGTCGGCAATGGGCCGAAATACCCCGTCGAACTCGCCTGATGCCACCAGCCCGGCAATCACGCGCACCATGCTGCCGATGCCGGGATTCCGCACGATCAGCCCGTCCGCGCAGAAGAAGCACTGCCTGGAGACATCGGGCTCGCCTGTTGCGGCATCAGCGCCGTCACTGAAGCTCCTCACCCGGCGGTATGAAGGCGTCGGCGCTGTCGGCGTCCTCCACATGCCCGTGAGCATCGACCGTGATGGCAGTCGCGCGGCCCTGCGAAGTGATCAACCAGGCCAGCACCTGCTCTGTGAGAGGTGATCCAACCGGCCCTTCATCCGTCCAGTGGACTCGCCATCCCCCACCGGGTATCGCGGCAATGACCTGATCGGCCCGCTCCAAGTGGGAGAAGTCCACGTAGTCCCTGACCTGGCGCAGTGCCCCTCGCTACGGGTCGACCACCAAGGCTGTCCCGGTTGCGGGATCCCATCCCTCCACACGCACCATGCGACCGATCTCGGTCTCAGTGCCATTGAAGATGGCGGTCCATCCGGTCTGATTGAAGTGTCGGAGTTGCATGGCGTCATGATCCCGGAGGTCCGGCGACCTGCTCGACCTCCGTGTTGTGGAAGCCGTGGTTATCAAGAAACCGGCAGGCCGGTGATGCTGATGTCAAAGACCCGACGGGCTGTGGAAGCGGACCCAGACATTCCTGTAGGGCTCACGGAGCTTGTGACCGACCGGTGGGCAGCCGGGCCAGTGTTGCTGCCACAGATCCGTCAGAAGCACCCGCACATCTCCAGTCAGTGGAGTCGCGACCGGCTCCCCAAGCAGGGGAGGCCGCCGAGTAGGCGGGAGAGAGCGCGTCAGTGGACTGCTGCTTTTCTGTGCTGGTGCCCACGTTCACTCGTTGGGGGACTCCGTTGCCAGTGGGATACCGCACCGCCAGCAGTCGTTCGCGTGGTCGTCCTGGCAGACGTAGCGGATGGCACCATCCACGCACCATTCGGCGGCCTTCTCGGACAGCAGGTCGGGTCCGGCAAGGAGCAGCCGACGAAATTCCGTGGTGTCCGCAATGTCGGCCGGGCGGTTGGTGAACCATTCGGCGAACCAAGGCTCGTCCCGGCGCATGCGCCAGTGCGCATTCTCCCGGTCGTCGACAGCCGTAAGGAACCGATCGACGATGCGCCCCCAACTCGGTGCTCCAAACCAGCCGTTGTCGGACGCACAGAAGAATTTGATCAGGGTTCGCAGGCCGAACTCCTTCTCGCGAAGGCAGTGTGTTCGCCCCCAAGCGATCGCGTCCTGTGCCATCTCCGCGAGTTCTTCGCGCGGATCAACCGCGTGCGCCGGGTCCTCAGGGTTGTGGCAGGCCAGCCCGAGCTCGAGCACGGACTGCCCGGTCGGTAGAACCCGAGACGGGTTGACGATCGTGAGACCGAGACCGATCCAGTTGACATGGTCGAACGACAGCATCGAGCGCACGAGTCGGGTGGTTGCCACGTTGATCCGCATCATCGTGCCGTCGTGGAGCGGACTCTTACCGGCATGCCAGTTCTCGACGGGTGTGTTGCGCCACACGGCGAGCGTGATGCGGGTGGCAGCCAGCCACAGCAGGGCGTCGTCGTCAAGGTGCCCGAACCGCTTGGCACACTCCTGGGCCCCGTAGGAGATCAACTCTCCCGGTTTCGGCCACCTGTGGCTGTCAGACCCTTCAGGCGCGTACTCGTAGTCGCCGGCGTACTCGTCGAGGATTTCGCTCAACTCGGCTGCGCTGTAAGCCTCGCTGTACTCGGGGTCGTCCGGCCCTTCGACGGTGTACATGTCGTGGCCCCATGACACATACACGTCGCCCCAGAGCACGACGTTGTCGCACTCGATGGCGTTATCTGTCACAACCGGCCTGATGGTGATCGGCGCAGTACGCCCGTCGGTTCGCTCGCCGTCCTTCTTGGCGGCCCATGCGGTGACGATCCCGAGCGGCTTCGGAAGGATAGGGCCGACCTCGGTGATGCTGAACGGCTCGTCGTCGACATCGGTGTCGAACCGGCTGTTGACGAACGCGACCGCCTCGGAGGGCGTGCTGACGATGGACTGGGTACCACTCTCGTTGTCAACCACTCGCCACAACGGGCTGTCCTTCACGATGCTCTCCGATCGCGGTGAGCGCACCCGGGGCGGGTGCGATGCGCCGGGTCGCTCGGCACTGACTCCAATTATGGTCTGATCAACCCATCTGTAGTCCCGAAGACGCTTGTCGGCGATAACGTTCGGTACGTTCGCGTGCAACCCGCCTTTCGCGACCGCGGCGACACAGCAGAGTCCAACGGCGGATGAGGCGAAGATGTCGCTGAACAAGAAGGGTTCCTGGCACATAACCGTTGACGGGATCGAGTACCGCCGGCGGATCCGCAGGAAGCCCTCCTACATGCAGGGACTCTGCTGGACACCACTGACCTATGCGGTTGAAGCGGCCAGCGGCAGCCAGCCGGGCACGACCTTGATTGTCACCAGCGGCCGGGCCTATCCCAGCAACTGGGTGGGCGTCGAAATGGAGCCCATTCGTCCGGCTCACGTTGCTGCCAGCATTCGAGAGGCACGGGATCAAGGCTAGGATCCAACCCGGTTCGGTTCTCCTTTCCAGCTCGACCGATCCACAGGACTCATCGCCCAGCCATGAGACAGAGCGGAGCAGGGCGGCGCGTCTGGCCCGGCATCATGGCCTGGTGACCACATGGATGCGCTGCTACTGGGACGAGGAAGACACCTGGTTCTACTTCGAGGTCGACGCCGAAGGCTGGGTGATCCGGCAGGTCGAACTCGAAGGGCCTGAGCTGACCCCGATCGCAGCTGCCTCCCTCGCCGAGTGGCAGCGGGCTTGCGACGCAGGCCGCCTCGGTGATTACGACAGCAGGTTCGGGATCACCGCCGAGCTGCCCGTCTCGGAATGGGAAGGCCACGACCCCGAACAACTCACCTTCGAGGAGTTCGAGGATGTCTGGGGCCCGGCCCGTCAGCAGAGCGCATCCCGGCCCAGCTGACCTCTCGGCGCCGCACTGGCTTCTTGGCATCATCGCGACATGATCCCGCCTCTTCCCCGCACCGTCCGAGCCGTCGACACCGCTCAGCTCCTGGACCTGGCCCAGGAAGCCGCGATGCATGGCTTCAGCCAGCGGCTCCCGGTCGATTGGCTACGAGAGCACCTCGCCGCGGAGGCGACGCACTACCTGTTCCCGACACTTGTGCAGCGGCTCACGCACCGTCCCGAGGTGCCGCTGCAGTGGAGGTGCCAGCAAATGCTGACCGTCAGCACCGGCGAGCAGATCTGGGGCCTCCTCGACATCCTTCCCGACACCTTCGACAAGATCCCGGAGACCTTGGACACGGCGTCCAAGAAGGACATGGTCAACCGCATCGAGCAAGCAGTGAAGGTGCGGGAGTGGATGGAACGGACGGCTGCCGATGCAGGTTCAGGAGGTCCGGCGCAGCCGGCTGTGCAGCCTGAGGAGATGACATCGATCTGAGACAGCCGCCTGCCGACAGGTCGTGAGACGGGAGGGGAACGTCCCAGGTCACAGCGTCGGTGCATGACACCGAAGGCGAGAACCTACACCGCCCGTGGGGGCTCGGACGCCGAGAGGGAACACGGACACCCGGCTGGGCCCGTGAGGCGGCCGGGCGCTGCTCAGCGTCTCGTCTCGTACCTGGTCAGGACCACGCCGCCGGGAAACGTCCGGGTCTGGATCAGGTTCAGGTTCACCCAGTGGTCCAGTGCGGTGAAGAACGGCGTGCCGCTGCCCACCAGGACCGGGTGGGCAGCGATCACGTATTCGTCGATCAGTCCGGCGCGCATGGCCGCCCCGGCGAGCGTTGCGCCGCCGATGGTCATGGGGGCGCCGTCCTCGGACTTGAGCCGGGTGATCTCGGCGATCGCGTCCCCGGTGACCAGGCGGGTGTTCCAGTCGACCGTGTCGATCGTCGAGGAGAACACCACCTTCGGTTTGTTCCGCCACGTCCGGGCGAACTCGATCTCCGCCGGGGTGGCGTTGGGCTGCTGGTCGCCGGTCGGCCAGTAGGAGCTCATTGCCTCCCACAGCTTGCGCCCGTAGAGCGACGGGCCGCTGGCCTGTTCGTGGTCGAGCCACCACTGGAACAGTTCCTGGCCGGGCGGCCCGCTCCAGCCGATGTCGTCGCCGGCCGCGGCGATATAGCCGTCCAGAGTCAGGTTCATGCCGTAGATCAGTTTCCGCATGGCCCAGCCTTCCGTCCGTGGGTGTCCGGCGTTCAGACCAGCGTGGCTCGGGAAACTCATCGGTGCACGATCTGGGCTCGCCGATGGCCCTCGGGCTCGGGGCTCAGCGGGGTGTGCTCGGGCCCTCCGGGGCGGGCGCACCGCCGGCTGCGAGCCGTTGTGTGATCCGGTCGAACAGGTCTGTCAGCGGCGCACCGATGTCCTGGCCGAATTCGGTCAGCCCGTAGGTGACTTGGGGCGGCGTCGTCGGCTCGACCTTCCGCCAGACCAGGTCGTCCTGGACCAGCGCGCGCAGTGTCTGGGCGAGCATCTTCTCGCTGATGCCCCGGATGCTGTCGCGCAGCTCGTAGAACCGGAGGTCGGTGCTCCGCAAGGAGATCAGCACCCAGATGCCCCACCTGCTGGTCACATGGTCGACCACGTCCCGCGCAGGGCAGTCGGTGTGAAACACGTCATACCTGTTGCCCGCCTCGACCTGTGTCAGCTGCGCACCTTCAGTCATGTCCGGAGCTTACCTCTGGGTATGTTCTTACGAAAAGTAAGCCCATCTCCTAGCGTCCATGACCGCAGTGCACAACGGCTAGGAGCTGAACATGATCGTGGTGACCGGAGCTACCGGAAATGTGGGCCGGCCTTTGACGCAGGCCCTGGCCGACGCGGGCGAGCAGGTGACGGCGGTGTCACGGCATGCGGCGGCCGTGCCGGACGGGGTACGGCACGTGTCGGCCGACCTGGCCGAGCCGCAGGGCCTCACCCCCGCCCTGGAGGGGGCGAAGGCGTTGTTCCTCCTGCTGTCCGGCGACCTGCACGCCCCTGGAGCCAGGCCGGCCGACATCATCGACCTGGCGGCTTCCAACGGGGTCCGCCGGGTCGTCCTGCTGTCTTCGCAGGGCGTGGCGACCAGGCCGCTCGGCCCGTCTCGGATCGCGATGAGCGCGGTGGAGGGCGCGTTGAGGGAGTCCGGCCTGGACTGGGCCGTCCTGCGACCGGGTGGCTTCGCCTCCAACGCCTTGGCTTGGGCGGAGTCCGTCCGCACGCAAGGGATGGTCGGCGCGCCGTTCGGCGATGTCGGGGTCCCGGTCGTCGACCCGGCGGACATCGCCGAGGTCGCGGCGGCCTGCCTGCTGGACGACCGGCACAGGGGTGGAATCTTCGAGCTGACCGGGCCCGAGGTGATCACGCCCCGTCAGCAGGCAGAGGCCATCGCCGCCGCGCTCGGCTCGCCGGTGCGGTTCCACGAACTCACCCGCGAGGAGGCCAAGGCCGCGATGACCCGGTTCGTGCCGCTGGAGCTCGCGGACGACACCTTGGACATCATCTCCGCCCCGAACCCCGCCGAACTGCGGATCAGCTCGGACGTGGAACGAGTCCTCGGTCGCGCTCCGCGCCGCTTCAGCGACTGGGTCGCCCGTAACATCGCCGCTTTCCGCTGAGGCACGACTCCGCTGAAGGCGTGCCGCGCGGCCCCGAGTCGGTTTGACCACCTGTTAGCTTGCGCGGATGGAAGATCTGGGAGCTGTCCCTTGGCCACCTGAGCCGATCAGAACCGACAGGCTCGTGCTTCGCGAGCCCGAGAGCCGGGACCGTGAGGCGTTCATCGAACTGCTCGCCTCGCCGGAAGTTCACACCTACCTCGGCGGCCCCCGGCCGCGTGACGCACTGGAGCGCGAGATACCCGGGGCGCCGGGGCGGTGGCCCGGGAGCTTCGCCGTCGATCTCGACGGGGCGATGATCGGGCAGATCCTGCTCAGGAGGGCACCGGGGCACCACCGTCCGGCTGCCGCGGGAAAGGCCGATCTCGGGTACCTGTTCCTGCCGCGGGCGTGGGGGCGTGGTTACGCCGCCGAGGCATGTACGGCGGCACTCGACTGGTTTGCCGGTGTGCTCCCCGGTGAACCAGTGGTGCTCGCCACCCAGACCGCCAACGCCCGCTCGATGCGCCTCGCGGCGAAACTGGGGTTCACCGAAGTGGAACGGTTCGAGGCCTGGGACGCCGAGCAGTGGCTCGGCATGTGGTCCCCGGGCACGCCGTCCGGTTGAGTGCGCCATCGAAACACCGTGGGTCGCGACCTCACGGGCGCACGGGAGCGGTATCGCGGTCGGCCGCCACGAGGTTCGTCGCGCTCAGCAAACGGAGTCGCCATACGGTGGCTCGGACGGTAGTTGTTGACGATGACTTCTCCTGCCGAACAGCTGCTTCCCGGTACCCGGCGCGCATTGCTGCACCGCGTCGCCACCGCCCAGGCCGAAGGCCGTACCCCCTCTCTGGCCGCCGCCGTCCAGAGGCAGGGGCAGATCGTCTGGGACGGCTCCCGCAGCTGTGTCGACGGCCATGCCCCCGACTCCGACACGCAGTTCAGGATCGGATCCATCACCAAGACGTTCACCGCGGTGCTGGTGCTCCGGCTGCGCGACGAGGGGCTTCTCGATCTGTCCGACCCGCTGGAGAAGCATCTGCCGGGCACCGGGGCGGGTGACGTCACCCTTCTTCAGCTGTTGGGGCACAGCGCCGGTCTCGGAGCCGAGACGACGGCGCCCTGGTGGGAGCGGACCCCCGGCAGCCTGCGCCCCACCCTGGCGGACGTGCTGGGTGAGCAGATCGCTATGCACCCGCCTGGCAGCCGCCACCACTATTCCAACCCGGGCTACACCCTGCTCGGTGCGCTGGTGGCGGCCGTACGAGGGGCGTCCTGGGAAGAGGTACTGCGCCGTGAGGTGCTGGAGCCCCTGGGCATGCACCGCACGACTCCCCGGCCGCAGGCTCCGCACGCGGGCGGCTGGGCGGTCCACCCCTGGGCCGATGCCCTGCTGCCCGAACCGGCACAGGACCTGGGGCTGATGGCGCCTGCCGGGCAGCTCTGGTCCACCACCGCAGACCTGCTCCGCTTCGCGGCCTTCCTCGCCGAGGGGGACGACCGGGTGCTCTGCGCCGCGTCGGTGGAGGAGATGAAGCAGCCTTCAACGCCTCCGGAGCGGGGGGACTGGAACGGGTACTACGGCCTGGGGCTCCAGGTGATCCGGAGGAAGGGCCGCACCTTCATCGGACACACGGGCTCGCTTCCCGGCTTCCTGGCCGCCCTGTGGGTCAGTGCCGAGGACGATGTGGCAGCCGTTGTCCTCGTCAACGCGACCTCGGGGACGGCGATCGGTGAGGTGGCCGCCGACTTGGTGGACATCGTTGCCGAGGCCGAACCCCGTATCCCTGAACCGTGGCGTCCCCTCCCCGAGGTAGACGCCGAACTCCTTGCCCTGACCGGTCCGTGGTACTGGGCGACGCGCGCCAATGTCCTGCACCTGGCGGCCGACCGCGGGTTCGAGCTTCGTCCGGTCAACGGCCAGGGCCGGGGCGCCCGCTTCGCCGCACGTCCCGACGGCACCTGGGTCGGGCTGGACGGCTACTACGCGGGGGAGACCCTGCGGATCGTGCGGAACGACGACGGCACCGTGAACCACCTCGACGTGGGGTCATTCGTCTTCACGCGTGAGCCGTACGAGCCGGCGGCTGCCGTGCCCGGCGGCGTGGACGAGGCGGGGTGGCGGGGCCTGGAGGACTGAGAGCCGCCTGTTTCACGTGAAACAGGCGGCTTGGTGGCTCAGGCCGTCAACTCCCGCTCCAGAGGGGTCCGGAAGCGCGGAGTGACCCGCGCATCCCCCACCCATGCCGACAGCCGGGAGGCCTCGGCCTCGATCGCCGTCGAGGCATCCCGGCCGACGTCCGTCAGCAGTCGCCAGACCGGCTCGCCGTCGCCACGCTGCGCCCAGCCACCGACGATCCCGCCGTCCCACCACACCGTGGGGCCGATGTTGCCGGAGCGGTCGAAGAGGGCCGCCCGGTGCTCGGCCGGCAGATGGAATCCGCGGTCCGCCCACCCCATCGCGCTCGGGTCGAGCGCGGGCAGCAGAGCCGCCCACGGGGCGGGCGCCGGCTCCGGCCCGGCGTCCCCGGGCGCGACCCAGGCGCTGGCTCCGCCGTCGAGTCGTACCTCCTCGGCCTCGACCTCCGCCAGCGCCGTGCGGACATCGCGGGTCCCCCAGCCGGTCCACCACTTGAGATCGGCCTCGGTGGCCGGTCCGTACGCCCGTAGCCAGCACAGGGCCAGCTCCGCCTGGGCCCAGGCCGTCTCCTCCACCGGTCGTGGCCGGGCAGGTGCCCAGCGGAACTGGCTGGAGGTCCAGGAACCGCGTGGCCGGTCCCGGCGGATCTTGCCCTCTGCGGCCAGCACACGGATCACGCGGGTAGCGACTCCCTGGACCGTCTCCTGCTTCTTCCCGGGAAACAGCGTGATCTTGGTGCGGAGTGCGGCGACGCCGGCGGCGAGTTCGCTGCCGGATGCCGGGCCGCTGTGGTCGAGGAACGCGAGGGTGCTTCGCTCCGCCTCGTCCAGCCAGTGCTCGTCCAGGTCGTTGCCGTCCTCCTTCAGGTGCTTGAGCAGGGTCCGGCGCTCCTTCGCGGCCACAGCGCGGGCGTTCGCGGCCTCGACCCGGGGAGCCAGCTCGTCCGATACGACGAAGAGGGTGTTGCGCATGGAGAGCATCCGCACCAGCGAGAGGTCCTCGTAGAGGCATCCCTCCACCGCGGCGACGCCGGGGTCGGAGAGCCGGGCGCAGACGGACAGGAAAACGGTGGCCGCATCGGTCGCATGGAGGGCGACGAGAGCGTCGGCCACCGCGACCGGGGACTGTGCGCGTGCTTCCGAGGCCAGCAGATGGCGGTGGCCGATCCGGATACGCCGTTGTTCATCACTGATGCGTTGCAAGGCGGCTCCTCGGGGATGCGGCAGGAGGGGCGGGGTCAGAGAGCGAGCTTGAAGCCCACATGGCTGGCCACGAAGCCGAGCCGCTCGTAGAAGCGGTGTGCGTCGGTGCGGGACACGTCGGAGGTGAGCTGAACCAGTTGGCAGCCCTGCCGACGTGATTCGTCCACGGCCCACTGGATCAGCTGGGTGCCGAGGCCGCTTCCGCGTTCGTCCGCGTGGATGCGGACGCCCTCGATCACGGAACGGGTCGAGCCGCGCCGGGAGAGGCCGGGGATCACTGTCAGCTGCAGGGTCCCGACGATCCGGTCCGCGCGCACGGCGACCATCATGCGCTGGTTCGGATCGTCCTTCAGCCGTCGCAGCGCGGCCCGGTAGGGGGTGAGGTCGTCCGGCGACTCGCGCAGGGCTCCCAGCGGATCATCGGCGAGCAGGGCCACGATCTCGGCCAGGTCGTCGACGGCCGCGGGGCGTATGTCCAGATCGCTCATGATCCGCAGCCTACGCAGTCGGGCACGGCTACGCGGGAATGGCCTTCAGTTCCTCGACCGTCCGTACGAGCGGAGCCAGCTCGGGGTTCTGGGCGGCCTCGTCGAGTGCGGCACGGAGGGCGCTGTCATTGGTCGGCCGGGCCTCGGTGAGCAGGACGAGCCCGTCATCGGTGACATCGGTGTAGATGCCCCTGCGATCGGTGTCACAGAGGTATCGGGTCAGCAGCCCGCGATCTTCGAGGCGGGTGACCAGGCGCGTGGTGGCGCTCTGGCTCAGTCCGACGGCATCCGCCACCTGCTTCATCTGCAGGTGGCCACCCGGTCCGTTGTGCTGTCGGCTGAGCACATCCAGCAGGGAGAACTCCCGCACGCTGAGGCGGTGACCGCTCTGGAGGGCCCGTTCGACTCGGGTCTCGATCTTGCCATGGAGCAGGGAGAGAGCGATCCAGCCCTGGGAGAGGGCGGTCAGGGCCGGGTCCGTCGCTGTCATGGGTCTCTCCTCCGTGCCGGAGCTGCGTACGTCCAGAATAGCCGACGAGCGCAATAGCCAGCGCTTGCAACTAACGGGCGTCTGCAATTATTGTCAACGCTTGTAAAGGGCAGTCGCAATCTCTTGAGAAGGTGAAACCCATGCCGCTCGCGCTCCTCGCCCTCGCCATCGGGGCATTCGGTATCGGCACGACCGAGTTCGTGATCATGGGGCTGCTGCCCGAGGTGGCCGCCGATTTCCAGGTCACGATCCCGACGGCGGGATTTCTCGTCACGGGGTACGCGCTCGGCGTCGTCCTGGGTGCACCTCTGATGACCGTGCTCGGCACAAAAGTCAGCCGCAAACGGATGCTGATGATCCTCATGGGCCTCTTCGTCGTCGGCAACCTGGTCACCGCGACCGCACCCGTCTTCGAAGTGATGCTCGCGGGCCGGGTGGTCGCCTCACTCGCCCACGGCGCCTTCTTCGGCATCGGATCAGTGGTTGCAGCCGGTCTCGTCGCCCCGCACAAGAAGGCCGGCGCCATCGCCCTGATGTTCACCGGGCTCACCGTCGCCAATGTCGTCGGAGTGCCGCTGGGCACCTTCATCGGTCAGCACGCCGGCTGGCGGACCACGTTCTTCGTCGTCGCGGCGCTGGGCGTCGTCGGTCTGCTCGGGGTCGCCCGGCTGGTTCCCGAACAGCCCCGTGCCGAAGGGGTCAGGCTGCGCCAGGAGCTCGCCGCCTTCCGCAACGTGCAGGTCCTTCTGGCCATGGCGATGACGGTGCTCGGCTTCGGCGGTGTATTCGCCGCGATCACCTACATCACACCGATGATGACGGGGACCGCCGGATACTCGTCCTCCGCTGTCACCTGGCTGCTGGTCCTCTTCGGACTCGGCATGGTCGGTGGCAACCTGGTCGGAGGCAGGTTCGCCGACCGTCACCTCATGCCTCTGCTCCAGGTCTCGCTGGGGGGCCTCGCCGTGGTGCTGGCGCTGTTCACCCTGACCGCCCACAACAAGATCACGGCAGCCGTCACCATCGTCCTGATCGGCGCTCTCGGATTCGCGACCGTGCCCCCGTTGCAGAAGCGGGTCCTCGATCAGGCAGCCGGGGCCCCGACCCTGGCCTCGGCCGTGAACATCGGCGCCTTCAACCTGGGCAACGCGCTCTCGGCATGGCTGGGCGGGCTCGTCATCGCCGCCGGTCTCGGCTACACCGCGCCCAACTGGGTCGGCGCGGCGCTCGCCGCCTCGGCGCTGGTGCTCGCCGTCGTCTCCGGCGCGTTGGAGCGGCGTACGGCCACCCGGAGCCGCCTCGTCGCCACTCACATCCCGGAGCCGGAGGCGGCCCCCGCAGCCCGAAGCTGACGCCGGGACCGCGGCGACGGGTCCGTACCCTCCCCGCGAACAGGCTGGGACGAGGACCGGCGTCAGCCCGTCGCCAGGCTCAGGGGGCCGAAGCACCGGGCGCGGTCCCCGTGCCGGCGCCCGCCGAGGATCATCTCGGTGGTCTCCGAGTCGTACCGCAGCCCGCACGCCCCGGCCCAGTCGAGCAGCTCGTCGTGCCGGGCATCGATGTCCACGCGCAGTGGCCGGTCCGTCGCCGCGGCCAGCGAGGTCACGAGCGCCTTGGCCGTAGCGGTGTCCCTTGCGATCAACGGCCCGACCGCGTGGTTGTCCGCGCTGGGTGAGAGCGCGGCATACCCGATCAGCTCCCCGTCCTCCTCCGCCACCCGAAGATGGTCGGCGAAGGCCGGCAACCGGGTCAGCAGGTGGGTGCGGTCGAGCCCGAAGGCGCCCGAGTCCAGTTGCACCATGGCCCGCAGATCCCCGGCCGAGGCAGGCCGGACGACAAGACCCGTACTGCCGGACGGTTCCGCACCACTGGAACCCGCTGAGCCGGATTCCGTGGTTGGCCGGAAAGTTCCGCTCAAGCGAACGGTCCGCCCCACCGGGATGAAACCGAGGTCCTCGTAGAGGGGCCGCCCCGATGATGTCGCGTAGAGGCTGAGCGGGGTACCCCCGGCCGTCTCGATCACCCTCTGCATCAGGTACCGGCCCACGCCCCGCCGTGCATGGCGGCCGGCGACCAGCAGCATGCCGACGGCCGCCAGTTCGGGGCCGTACGAGACCGTCACACAGCTCGCCATCAGGCCTTTACTGTCGGGGTCGTCGATGCCGTAGCCCGTTCCGGCGGCCAAGAGCAGTGCCCAGCGCTCCTCGTCGCGCGGCCAGCCGCGGTCCTCGCTGAGGTCGGCGCAGGGGACCAGGTCGTCCCGAGTGAGGCGCCGGATGGGCAGGTCGGTCAGCGGGCTGGGCAATGAGCTGGACATACGGGCCAGGCTGTCCGACCGGTGATCGCCCGTCCACCGCTTTACCGGATCTGGCCGAGACGCGCAGCCGAAAATCGCCCTGGTCGGACAGGAGCCTGACCGGTTTCACGTGAAACACGGTGCCCGGTGGCGCGGAACCCGGCAGCTAGGGGCTCAGGCCGAGAAAGGAGCAGACCGAGGCGAGCGGCCGAGGGGGGGGGCAGACCGAGGGAGCAGACCGAGGCAAGCGGACCGAGGCGAGCAGCCACCGAGGAAGCAGCCGCATCAGCCCAGATCGTGGGCGTGCAGGGCGCGGACCCCCTCGATGTTGCCGTCCAGGTAGTGCCGCAGCGAAAGCGGCACGAGATGCACTGCGGCGATCCCGACCCGGCTGAATGGCACGCGTACGACGTCGTACTCCCCGCAGGGCTTGTCGACCTCGGGACCGTGCCGCAGGGTCAGGTCCATGGAGTCGAGGCGGCAGACGAAGAAGTGTTGGACCTTGACGCCCTTCACCCCGCCCTCCTCGATGTGTTCCACGGTGTCCACGAAGCAGGGCACCACATCGGTGATCTTTGCGCCGAGCTCCTCGTCGACCTCACGATGCAGAGCGTCGACGACGGTGGCGTCCTCCGGTTCGACCCCTCCACCCGGCGTGACCCAGTACGGATCCACTCCGGGCTTGGTGCGCTTGATGAGGACGAGGTCATCGCCGTCGAGCAGGATGGCGCGTGCGGTGCGCTTGACCACAGGACGTTCGGTCATGGCAAGAGCGTGGCCCACGGGACCGGTTCTGAAACACCCCAGGGCTTTCGGGCGCCCCTGAGGTCACCAGTCGGCCGCGGCGCGCAGAAGCCACTCGTGCGCTCGGGCGAGATGCGGAAGCGCGAGCGTGCCGGTCCGTGCCGCCAGGAAGTAGGTGCGCAGGGGCGGGACCGGCGGGTCGAGGAGCGCCACCACCTCTCCCCGTTCCAGCGCGTCCTCGCACAGATAGCGCGGCAGCACGGCGAGCCCGGCGCCCGCAGCCGCGCACTCCAGGACCGCCCTCAGGTCCG
Source organism: Streptomyces sp. ATexAB-D23 (assembly GCF_000373645.1). Classification (GTDB taxonomy): domain Bacteria; phylum Actinomycetota; class Actinomycetes; order Streptomycetales; family Streptomycetaceae; genus Streptomyces; species Streptomyces castrisilvae. The sequence continues at coordinate 254,616 of NZ_KB892024.1, forward strand.
GAGCGATGACGGCCCCGGCGGCCGCGGGCGAACTGTCGAAGACCGCGGCCCAGTAACGGGAGACGAGTGGCAGGCTCTCGTGCACCTCGACCACGGGCAGCTGCTCCAGGACCACGGGGCCGTTGCGCCTCAGCGTTCCCGGGCCCAGCCGTCCCGCCCAGCGCGGGGCGGCGATCAGGACGTGCTCCTCGTCGCAGAGCGGAGTGGCGGTGAGCAGTTCGCCGCGAGGCCGGGCCGTCACGACAGCCAGGTCGTGGTGGCCTGCGGCCAGTCCCTCCAAGGTCTCGTTCGTATCGGCGGAGAACGAGCCGCGCAGCGCGAGGCCCTGGGCGATCAGCGGGGTGAGCGCGGGCAGGACCCGTAGGGCGAGGAATTCCGGCGGTCCCGCCAGGTGCAGCGTCCGTACCCCCGTCTCCTCGTCCAGGTCGGTCTCGGCGATCTCGACGAGCGCGTCCAGATGGGGAGCGGCCCGGTGCGCGAGTTCGTCGCCGATCGTCGTCGGGGTCACCCCGCGGGCTCTGCGCAGGAAGAGCGGGCGGCCCAGCTGCCGTTCCAGGGTGCGGATCTGGGAGGTCACGGCGGGCTGAGAGAGGCCGAGGAGCGCGGCGGCGCGGGTGAAGGAGCCGGCCCGGTGCACGGTGACGAAGGTGCGTAGCAGCGCCAGATCCACGCTCCGTCCCTTCCCGCCCCACCTGGTGACGCATTCGATTGGACCCGGACAACTATAAATTTGTCGATAGGTCGCTGCCGCTACTGTGATTGGACACTGACGCAGAGTCAACTAGCCTTGTCGAGGCGGTTCTTCACGCGGTGAACACGGCACATGCCGGGTGGACGCGGGGGACCGGGGCGGTCCGAGCCACGAGGGGGGAGGCTCGGACCGCCCGTACCGCACCGCGCGACCGGATCGGGGCGGGTGGTCAGTTACCGCCGGTGGCCTCGGCCAGCGCCCGCTCGACATCGGCCACCAGGTCGGAGGCGTTCTCGGCGCCGACGGAGAAGCGGATGAACCCTTCCGGTACGGCGTCGCCACCCCAGCGGGCCCGCCGCTCGGCGGTGGACCGTACGCCGCCGAAGCTGGTGGCGTCCTCGGCCAGATGCAGGGCCGAGAGGAAGCGTTCCGCGGTCCCCCGGTCGGCCAGCATGAACGACACCACCGAGCCGAAGCGCCGCATCTGCTCGACCGCAGTCGGGTACGAGGCATCGGTGGCCAGGCCCGGGTAGCGCAGCCCGGTCACGTCCGGGTGGGCGCGGAGTGCTTCGGCGAGAGCGAGGGCATTGGCGCACTGCCGCTCGATCCGCAGTTCCAGCGTGGCGAGCGACCGGTGGGCGAGCCAGGCCTCCATCGGGCCGGGGATCGCGCCGACGACCTTGCGCCAGCGGCGTACCCCTGCGGCGAGATCGGCATCGCGGCAGGTCACATGGCCGAGCAGGAGGTCGCCGTGGCCGGTCATGCCCTTGGTGTCACTGGCCACCGAGAAATCGGCCCCCAGCTCCAGCGGGCGCTGGCCGAGCGGGGTGGCAAGGGTGTTGTCGACGGCCACCAGCGTGCCGCCCGCGTGTGCGGCCTCGACGAGCCGTCGCACGTCGCAGACGTCGAGCCCCGGATTGGAGGGCGTCTCGATCCACAGGAGCTTCGCCCCCTCCAGCATGGCCAGCTGCGCATCGCCCCTGGTCGGGGCGGTCCGCACCTCGACTCCGTACGCCTCCAGCTGGGCCCGAAGCAGCGGCAGCGCCTGGTAGCCGTCGTCGGGCAGGACGACGGCGTCGCCGCTGCGCACCTGGGACAGCAGGACGGCCGAGATCGCGGCCATGCCGGAGGCGAAGGCCGTGGTGTGCACGCTCTCCCCCGGTGCTTCCAGCTCCCCGATGGCCCGTTCCAGATGGGTCCAGGTCGGGTTGGTGTCCCGGCCGTAGGTGTAGGGGCCGGTCGGTTCGCCGGACAGGTGGAAGTGTGCGGCGAAGACCGGGCCGGGGAGTGTGGGCTCGTACTGCTGCGGTTCCGGCAGGCCGGCTCGTACCGCGCGCGTTCCTTCGCCCATGGTGCTCATACCTTGTCCTCACTTCTCTCCCCCGGCCGGTCACCGGTTCCTGCCCGCACTTTCGCAGGTGGTCGCGGATCAGTCCTCGTCGGGCAGGACGACGTTCAGCGCCCAGGACACGATCGAGACGATCAGGCCACCGAGTACGGCCGTCCAGAAGCCGTGGACGTGGAAGCTCAGATCGAACACATCGGCCAGCCACGAGGTGAGGAGCAGCATCAGCGCGTTCACCACGAGGGTGATCAGACCCAGCGTGAGGATGAAGAGGGGAAGGGTGAGCACCTTCACAATGGGCTTGACCACAAAGTTGACCAGGCCGAAGATCAGCGCGACCAGGATCAGGGTCAGGGCCTTGCGGCCGGTGCTGCCGCCGGTCAGCGTGATGTCCTGGAGCAGCCAGATGGCCACGGCCAGCGCACCCGCGTTGGCGATCGTCTTGACTACGAAATTCTTCATGTGTCTGATCGTGGCAGACATGATCGGTGGCGGACACCGGCTGGACAGAGGCAAGGGGCGGACGGGCCATGAAGGCATTCAGGCTGGACGAACTGGAAGCGGAACGGGCCGCCAACGACGGTGCGTACCTGCAGTTCCTCCGGGAGCGGAACATGTCGGTCGGCCTGTACGCCCTGAACGCCGGCGAGCTCGACCCGCAGCAGCCGCACAGCCAGGACGAGGTCTACTTCGTGGTCAGCGGTCGCGCGTCGATCACCGTCGGCATGGAAACCACGCAGGTGGGAAGAGGGAGTGTCGTGTATGTACCTGCCGGCACCGCCCACAAGTTCCACCACATCACCGAGGACCTGCGCGTGATGGTGGTCTTCTCGCCGCCCGAGGGCTGACCCCTGGGACCGGTCCTCCGGGCGGCCGGTCTTCCTTCCGGGGATCCCTAGGGGATCGATCAGGGGAGTTCAAGGGCTTCCCGAGCCCCGGTGGCCACCCTTTCGCCTCTAGCATCGAAGCAGGAACTCACAGAGACGAGGTAAGGACGATGGCCGTGCGGGAGATATTCGCTGGTATGCCCTGGTGGGTGAAGTGGATCGCGGTGCCCGTGATCGCGATCGTCGTGTTCGGCGGACTGATCGCCAGCGTGGTCGCGTTCGTGGTGGGACTGCTCTTCAAGATCCTGATCTTCGTGATCCTGGTCGGCGGGCTCGTCTTCCTCGTACGGAAGTTCATGTCGTCCTCCGGCTGGTGACCGCACGCCCGAGGGGTGATTAGCCCAGGTGGGCTAAGGGAAAGGCGAATCGGCACCCGGTCGCAATGCTGCCGATACAGTGACAGTCAGCTGTCGCCGCCTGGGAAAGCGCCGTTAGTCACCACCCCTGACCAGTGGTTTTACGGGATCCGGCCTTCGGACCCCCAGGTCTGCGACAGACCTGTGGGGGAGGCCCCCACGGGCGGGCTGACCGCCCGTCACCACGCCTGGGGGTGACCGTTGACCACGGCATCGAGTAGGGCTGTTCCGACGTTGATCGGGTCGGTGCAGCGGGCGCTGAGACTGCTGGAGGCTGTGGGCACCCATCGCGACGGGGCCCCGGCCAAACAGCTCGCGAGAGAAGCGGGGCTTCCCCTTCCCACCGCCTACCACCTGTTGCGGACCCTGACCTACGAGGGGTATCTGCGCCGGGAGAACGGCGTCTTCCTCTTCGGCGCCGCCGCGGAGCGCCTGGTGGGCGACGGCGCTCTGCCGAGCCGTCGCGGCACGATGGCCCAGTCGCTGGGCCGCTGGCGGGACGTCGTCGGAGCCCCCGTCTACTGCGCGATCTACCGTGAGGGCGAGATCGAACTCCTCGCGGTGGCGGACACCCCCGAGGCGCCCGCGGTCGACGAGTGGGCTGCCTTCCGGGAGACCGGCCACGCACACGCGATCGGCCAGTGCCTGCTGAGCCGGCTCGACGAACGGGCCCGCGAGGATCATCTGGACCGGCATCCGGTCCGTCCGTTGACCCGATACTCCGTGCGCGACCGCGCGGCCTTCCTCGCGCGGCTGCGGTCGCTGGAGCGTACGGAACCGGTGATCGAGCGTCAGGAGTACGCCCTCGGCACGGTCTGTGCGGCGATCCCGATCACGGCCGGATTCACCGCCGCCGCGATGGCCATTTCGGTACCCCTGGAACAGGAAGAACGGTTGCTCCCCGCAGTCGAACGACTACGTGGCGAAGTGGCCAGCCTCTTGCGTTCGTTCGTGTTCTCTATCAGTATCTGAAAAATCACTCCTTGTGATCTGCTATCGCGTGCACCACGATGGCGTCAATAGGGCCATGGGGGATCATTCCTGGCCAGATTCATCTACTGCGGGGTTGAACGATGCGCGAGTCGGTTCAAGCTGAGGTCATGATGAGCTTCCTCGTCTCCGAGGAGCTCTCATTCCGTATCCCGGTGGAGCTCCGGTACGAAGTGTGCGATCCGTACGCGATCCGGATGACCTTCCATCTGCCCGGCGACGCCCCCGTCACCTGGGCCTTCGGCCGTGAGCTGTTGCTCGACGGCCTCAACAGCCCCAGCGGTGACGGCGATGTACACATCGGGCCGATCGAGCCCGAAGGGTTGTCAGATGTCCATATCCGGCTGCAGGTAGGCGCCGACCGGGCGCTCTTCCGGGCGGGCACGGCGCCCCTGGTCGCCTTCCTCGACCGGACGGACAAGTTGGTTCCGCTTGGGCAGGAGTGCACTCTGGGTGACTTCGAGGGCAATTTGGAGGAGGCGCTGGGGCGCATTCTGGCCGAAGAGCAGAACGCCGGCTGACGAGGGCCGTGTCCTCAGGGCCCCTCATGCCACTCGAACACGACACCTGCCGAACGGGTGAATCACGCTCCGTGTTCCGGTCAGGGCTTCGCCCGCCGGCGACGTCCCCTGCCGCTCCGCACGGGTGCCGAAGCTCCGGCTTCCGCGCCGACCCCCGTGCGGTCCGCGGAGACGACCAGCGCCGCGAGCGCGGTCGTCACCGGCACGGAGGCGACCAGTCCGATCGAGCCGACCAGCGTGCGCACGATCTCCTCCGCCACCAGCTCGCTGTTGGCGACCGTCCCCACGCTGCTCTGTGCGACCGAGAACAGCAGCAGGAGAGGGAGCGCGGCGCCCGCATAGGCGAGCACCAGGGTGTTGACCACCGAGGCGATGTGATCGCGTCCGATCCTGATGCCTGCCCGGTAGAGCTGCTTCGCACTCATGGTGGGGTTGGCCTGGCGCAGTTCCCAGACCGCCGACGTCTGGGTGACCGTCACGTCGTCGAGCACGCCCAGGGAACCGATGATGACGCCGGCCAGCAGCAGGCCGCTCATGTCGATGTGCGGATACAGGCCGTGGATGAGGCCGGTGTTGTCGTCGGTGTTCCCGCTCAGGCTCGCCCAGCCGATGAACAGCGAGCCGAGCAGCCCGATCAGCAGCAGTGAGATCAGGGTGCCGATGACGGCGACGGAGGTGCGGGCGGTCGGCCCGTGGCAGATGTAGAGCGCGATCAGCATGATCGCGCCTGCCCCGACGACCGCCACCAGCAGCGGGTTCGAGCCCTGCAGGATGGCCGGAAGGATGAACAGGGTCAGCACGGCGAACGACAGTGCGAGCGCGACCAGGGCCATCACTCCGCGCATCCTGCCCACGAGCACCACCGCGAGGGCGAAGATCCCGGCCAGCAGCACCAGAGGGAACTTCCGGTTCACGTCCGTCACGGAGTACTGGAGGTCATGGGGCGCGTCGGGGGCGTACGCCACCACCACGCCCTGCCCCTTCCGTAGCTGCCGGGGAGCGTCCGGCTGGACGACCTCGATGAATCTGCGTCCCTGATCCGGGCCGCTGGTGACTTCGACGGTGGCCTTCTCGCAGAGGTTCTTGCCGGTGGCCCGGTCCCCGGAGGGCGGGGTGGTCTCGCCGCTGACAGGGAGCTGAGCGGCGTTCACGTCCTTGCAGTCGACCTTGACGACGCTCACCACCTTTCCCTGCTGGGTCTGCCGGTCGAAACCGACACCGGTCCGTTCGTGCGCCGGCGCACCACCCGGCCAGAGCGCCACGAGACCGACGAGCACGGCGGCCGCGAACGGGATCAGCACGGCGGCGATCACCTTGCGCAGATGGGTGGAGACGGGTGCGGCGGGGCCATGGCTGTGCGTATGGGTGTGCTGCTGATGGCCCTGCGGTTCTGAGTCGCGATGAGGGGGCGTCACCGGCCGATCATCGCAAGAAGAAGGAGGCCCCCTGTTCAGGTCGCCCCGACGAACGCTAGCGTGGTGGCACCTTTGCACACGCGGGAGCTCGGAGCACCGGGCTGAGAGGGCGCTGACCGCCGTACGACGACCGTACGGGTCATGCTGCGCCGACCGCCGAACCTGTTACCGGGTAATGCCGGCGTAGGGAGTAGGTCTCATGACCACATCGGACACACGCACGCCTGCCTCCAATCGGAGCGACGAGGCCGGGAAGTCCATCGGCTGGCACAAGGGATACGTCCAGGGCCCGCGCCCGGACATCCGGGTGCCGGTCCGCCAGGTGCACCTCACCAACGGCCACGACGTGACGCTGTACGACACGTCGGGGCCGTACACCGACCCCGCCATCGGGACCGACGTCCGCCGCGGACTCGCACCCCTGCGGGAGAACTGGATCATCGCCCGCAGCGACACCGAGGAGTACGCGGGCCGCCCCGCACGCCCGGAGGACGACGGGCTCAAGCACACCTCGCCGCGTGGTGGGCTGCGCAATCTGGACGCGGTCTTCCCCGGGCGCCCGCGCCGGCCTCGGCGCAGCCGGGACGGGCGGCCCGTCACGCAGCTCGCGTACGCCCGCCGGGGCGAGATCACCCCGGAGATGGAGTACGTCGCGATCCGGGAGAACGTCGCGCCGGAGGTGGTGCGCGAGGAGATCGCCGCCGGTCGCGCGGTGCTGCCGGCCAACGTCAACCACCCGGAGATCGAGCCGATGATCATCGGGAAGCGGTTCCTGGTGAAGGTCAATGCCAACATCGGCAACTCCGCGGTGACGTCCTCCATCGAGGAGGAGGTGGACAAGATGACGTGGGCGACCAGGTGGGGCGCCGACACGGTCATGGACCTTTCCACCGGCCGCAACATCCACACCACCCGTGAGTGGGTACTTCGCAATTCACCCGTACCGATCGGCACTGTTCCCCTCTACCAGGCCCTCGAAAAGGTCGACGGCCTGGCGGAGGAGCTGACCTGGGACATCTACAAGGACACCGTCATCGAGCAGGCCGAACAGGGCGTCGATTACATGACGGTGCACGCCGGCGTACGCCTGCCGTACGTGCCGCTCACCGCCCGCCGGAAGACCGGCATCGTCTCCCGGGGCGGCTCGATCATGGCGGCGTGGTGCCTGGCACACCACAAGGAGTCGTTCCTGTACGAGCACTTCGAGGAGCTGTGCGAGATCCTCGCGGCGTACGACGTGACGTACTCCCTGGGCGACGGGCTGCGCCCCGGATCGATCGCGGACGCCAACGACGAGGCGCAGTTCGCCGAACTGCGCACGCTCGGCGAACTGAACACGGTCGCCAAGCGGTTCGGGGTGCAGACCATGATCGAGGGGCCGGGGCATGTCCCGATGCACAAGATCAAGGAGAACATCGACCTCCAGCAGGAGATCTGCGAGGAGGCGCCGTTCTACACGCTCGGCCCGCTGACCACCGACATCGCGCCGGCGTACGACCACATCACCTCGGGCATCGGCGCCGCGATGATCGCCTGGTGGGGGACGGCGATGCTCTGCTACGTGACGCCCAAGGAGCACCTCGGCCTGCCGAACCGGGACGATGTGAAGACCGGTGTCATCACGTACAAGATCGCGGCCCATGCGGCGGACCTGGCGAAGGGGCACCCGGGGGCGCAGGAATGGGACGACGCGCTGTCGGACGCCCGGTTCGAATTCCGCTGGGAGGACCAGTTCAATCTGGCGCTCGACCCGGACACGGCACGGGAGTTCCACGACGAGACCCTGCCGGCCGAACCGGCGAAGACGGCGCACTTCTGCTCGATGTGCGGCCCGAAGTTCTGCTCGATGAAGATCAGCCACAGCATCTCCGAGCAGTTCGGTGCGTCGGCGGACGCGGAGGCGACGGCCGAGGAGATCGCCGAGGGGATGCTCCGGAAGTCGCGTGAATTCGCGGCGGGAGGGAACCGGGTGTACCTGCCGCTGGCCGACTGACCCGGCACGAGGCCGCTGTACGGCTCCGGCCCAGCCTCAGCCTCAGCGCCCCAGCCTCAGCCCAGCCCAGCCCAGCCCAGCGCCCCAGCCTCAGTCCCAGGTCCCGGCCCGCGCTCGCCCGGTCAGTCCAGTTCGTGTTCCGGGCCGCCGAAGTCGGGGCTGCTGAAGTCCGGACTGGTGAACGTGGGACGGGGGGCCGCGGCCGGGCCGTCGTCCGGACCCGCGAAGTCCGGCCTGCTGTAGCCGATCTTCGGCAGACGGCTGGCCGGACGGTACGGGGCCGGGGCGGCGGGGCCGGCCGCGGGCTGGGCGAGCGCGTCGCGCAGGAAGGGCAGGATGCCCCGCTCCAGCAGGGCCTGCCGCCAGGCGTCCTTGGCCTGGGCCACGTCGTCGGGCAGGGCCTCGCCGCCTCCCCGGGCCGCCCGTGACGTCGAGCCGTTGCGCAGGGCGGCGACCAGGAGGCCGACGGCGGCGACGAAGATGGCGGCGGCGGTGACGACGGCGAAGAACCAGCCGGCGCCGACCATGGTGGTGGCGAACGCCGGTGGTGGTTCCAGCATCTTCAGGATGTAGCCGACCAGCAGGAAGATGAGCGCGGCGGTGCCGGCCAGCATCGGCGCCAGGACGGTGACGACGGCGCCTATGCCGGCGCCGGTCCGGCCGGGGTCGTCCGGCGCGCGGGCCGCGTCCCGGTCGCAGAGCGCGGCACGGACCTCGTCGCGGGTCTTCACGTAGTGCTCGTACTCGGTGGCGGCCGTGGCGGTGATCAGGGCGACGGCCGCCAGCGCCATGGTGCGCAACTGGACCGCGTTGAGGCGTTCGCCCAGTGCGGCCAGTTCCGGTCGTTCATGAGCGTGACGCAGTGCGTCGTCGAGGAGCCGTTCGTACTCGGGCCGGTCCTCGGTCAGCAGGTGCGGAGCGCTGTTCATGTGCATCCCCCGATGCTCCGTCGGGCCTGTGTGCCCGCTCTGGCCGGGCAGTTGGGCGGAAACGGAGGAGAGCCTGCTACTGGTACGCCGATGGTAGAGCGCTCAGCGCGCGGGGTGACAGAGGGTTTCCAGAATTAGCCCGGTGCTCGATGTGCTCAGGCCGGGATGCGCCTTCCCCCGGGCACGTCAGTCATGCAGCGGCAGTTGGACGACCAGTAGCTTTCCGGCCATGGTCACCCCGCCGTCCATGGCGATGGCGAGCCCGTCCGCGTACACATGCGGACCGTCGACCTGCGGGCCGGCCCCGTCCTCGCCGTCCTCCGGACCGACCTCGCCGGTCAGATACGGAATGGGGCTGTGACCATGGACGACGCGTCGGCCGCCGTAGGCCGACATCAGCTCCTGGACGGCCTGCGCGCCCGACTCGTCCCGGAAGGCGAACCGCTTGGTCAGCTTGCGGAACAGGTCCCAGCACTCGTCGGCGTCGTTGCGCGTGAGAATGGCGTGCACCGTGTCGTTGACGTCCTCGATGGTGGAGCCGTAATCGAGGTACGCCGTCGTGTCGGAGTGCATCAGCAGGTGGCCGTCCTCCTCGACGACCGCGTCGAGCCGGGACATCCACTGGAGGTGGACGTCCTGGAGGCGCTCCATGTCCGTCTTCTGGCCGCCGTTGAGCAGCCAGGCGGCCTGGAAGGTGGCGGTGCCCGCGCCGGAGTTCACCGGGGTGTCGGCGAACCGCTTGGCGCCGATGAGCAGCAGTTCGTGGTTGCCCATGAGGGCCTTGCAGTAGCCGCCGGCGGCCGCCGCCTCGGCGGAGAGCCGCATGACGAGGTCGATGACGCCGATGCCGTCGGGCCCCCGGTCGGTGAAGTCACCGAGGAACCAGAGCCGGGCGTTGCCCGCGGACCAGTGGCCGTCGGCGTCGATCAGGCCCTGCTCGGCGAGGGCGGCGACGAGCTCGTCCAGATAGCCGTGGACGTCGCCCACCACGTACAGCGGACCGAGACCCGGTTCCGTGGTGGGGCGCGGTTCTGGCACGGCCTGCACCTGGGAGGGTCTTTCGACGATGACGGGAAGGTCGCGCGCCGTCGGCGTGTACCCCTCCGGCGGCTCACCACCCGGGAAGGCATTTCCCGGGTGCGGTGAGGCGGGCGGCGCAGGCGACTGCGCATAGGGCGGTACGCGGAAGTCGCGCAACGTCGCCGTCCGCACCACGGGTTCCTGACCGGCCCCCTGTGTCATCGACCCCTCCACCACCGTCGCGCCGCCGTACACCTGACGGGCCCTGCTGGTCGGGTTGGTCCGCGGTGTCGTGCGCCCATCATAGGAATGCGGATCGTGCTCTGTGACGCACCAGGGGTGGTGAATCCTTCCGCATGCCAGGTTCATCGGTCGATTGGTCCCAATTGGGCTGATCAATCCCCTGCCGGGGAACGCGGCGCACTGACCGTGGTGCGGGGCGGACGGCGTTGCGAGGACGTCCGGACGATGAGCTCTGTCGGTATCACCCGCTCCAGCGGACCGTCGTGGTCGACGCCCTCGATGGCGTCGATGAGCAGCTGGACGACCGCCGTGCCGATTCTGCGCGGCTTCAGCGAGAGCGTCGTGATGGGCGGCTCGGTCGTCGCGTAGACCGTTGACTCGCTGCAGCAGACGAGCAGCAGGTCCTCGGGGACGCGCAGCCCGTAGCGGCGGGCGGCCGCCAGCAGATCCGTGCCGTTGGGGTCGAAGAGCCCGTAGACGGCGTCGGGGCGGTCCGGGCGGGCCAGCAGCCGGTCGGCGGCCACGGCGCCCGCGCACGGGTCGTGCGCCGGATAGGACTCGTACACCGGGTCCTGCCCCACGCGCTCGCACCAGTGGAGGTAGGCGCTGGTGGACAGCCGGGTGTACGTGTCGGTCGTGGTGCCGGTGAGCAGGCCGATACGGCGGGCCCCGGCGGCGGCGAGGTGGTCGAGTAGGTCGAGCACGGCGGCCCGGTGGTCGTTGTCCACCCAGGCGGTGACCGGGAGCGACCCGGCGGGCCGGCCATCGGAGACGACGGGCAGTCCCTGGCGCACCAGCTCGGTGACGACCGGGTCCTGGTCGGAGGGGTCGATGACGACGGTGCCGTCGAGGGCGACGTTCGACCAGACGTCGTGGCGCGAGGTGGCCGGGAGGATGACGAGGGCGTAGCCGCGGGCGAGCGCCGCGGACGTGGCCGCTCTCGCCATCTCCGCGAAGTACGCGAATTCGGTGAAGGTGAAAGGTTCATCCCCGTACGTGGTCACGGTCAGGCCGATCAGGCCCGATTTCCCGGTGCGGAGCGTGCGGGCCGCGGCGGAAGGGCGATAGCCCAGACGCTCGGCGACCTCGCGGACATGGCGGCGGGTGGCGTCCGGGAGCCTGCCCTTGCCGTTGAGGGCGTCGGACACGGTCGTGATGGAGACGCCGGCGGCGGCGGCCACATCGCGGATTCCCGCACGTCCCTGCCTGCCGCCGCGCCGGGGGGTCTCCGTCCGGCTCACCTGGTGCTTCCCTGCTGCTGTCATGGCGAGCCGATAGTAGGGCTCGGGAGGACCCTCGGGCCGGTCGCATATGCACCCATTGACAGGCACGTTTCTGCAAGGTCATTAGGCGTCAAATGCCTTGTGAAGCAAGGACGTTGCTGTGTTGAACCATCATGTGTCATGCGTCCGGCCTGATAGGCCTGGCGACCGACCGATGTCTCGAAGAGGTCTCAACTCACCTCTTCGAGGGACGCGCGCCACGGAGTGAGCCACCGGCGCACGCCATGGCCCGGCGCGCTCCCCCTCATTCCGGGGTCCACCGGACGAATCCACTGTCCACCCGTTCGCAGCGGCGCCCAATCCTCATAAGGTGAGCAGTATTGATGTGAACGGACGGTCGAGGAGGACCTGCGGTGAGCGAGACGAGCCCCAAGCTGCGCGCCGAACTGGACGGCGTTCCCGCCTATGTGCCGGGCAAACCGGCGGCGGTGGACGGACCGGCCGCGTTCAAGCTGTCCTCCAACGAGAATCCGTATCCGCCGCTGCCGGGCGTGATGGAGAGCGCGTTGGCGGCGGCGGCGCACTTCAACCGCTACCCGGACATGGCCTGCACCGGGCTGATGAACGAACTCTCCGACCGTTTCGGCGTGCCGGTCTCGCACCTGGCCACCGGCACCGGCTCGGTCGGTGTGGCACAGCAGCTGCTCCAGGCGACGTCGGGCCCGGGTGACGAGGTGATCTACGCCTGGCGATCCTTCGAGGCGTACCCGATCATCACGCAGATCAGCGGCGCTACCTCGGTGAAGGTGCCGTTGACCGACGGTGAGGTGCACGACCTGGACGCGATGGCGGAGGCGATCACCGACCGTACGCGGATGATCTTCGTCTGCAACCCGAACAACCCGACCGGCACCGGCGTGCGCAGGGCCGAGCTGGAACGATTCCTCGACCGGGTGCCGGGCGATGTCCTCGTGGTGCTGGATGAGGCGTACAGGGAGTTCATCCGCGACACCGAGGTGCCCGACGGTATCGAGATCTACCGGGACCGGCCCAATGTGGCGGTGCTCCGCACGTTCTCCAAGGCGTACGGGCTGGCCGGGCTGCGGGTCGGCTTCGCCGTCGCGCACGAGCCGGTGGCGGCCGCCCTGCGCAAGACGGCGGTGCCGTTCGGGGTCAGCCAGCTCGCCCAGGACGCGGCGGTGGCCTCGCTGCGAGCCGAGGACGAGCTGCTCGGCCGGGTCGGCTCACTGGTGTGCGAGCGGGACAGGGTGCAGGAGACGCTGGCGCGGCAGGGGTGGACGGTGCCCGAGTCGCAGGCGAACTTCGTGTGGCTGCGGCTGGGGGACCGCACCCTCGACTTCGCGGCGGCCTGCGAGAAGGCGGGTGTGGTGGTCAGGCCGTTCGCGGGTGAGGGCGTGCGCGTCACGATCGGCGAGGACGAGGCGAACGATCTGTTCCTGAAGGTGACGGAGTCGTACCGCAAGGAGCTGTAGCCGGCTCCTTCCGGCCGTCCGGGCCCCGTACCTCACGAGGAGGTACGGGGCCCTTTCGCGTGCCCGACGCGGGGTGCGCGAGGAGAGGGGGACCCCGGGCGAAGATCCCGACAAGGTGTGCGCCATAATTGCTTGTGAATGTGAACGCGTTCACAAGCGTGTCCTGCTTCCTCCCGTGATCCGTTGGATTTCACGGACAAATCGTCGGTACGACGGCGATGACGTAAGGAGAAGACGACGTGGAGCTAGCTCTGGCGCCGGAGACCCTGGCGCGATGGCAGTTCGGTACGACGACCGTCTACCACTTCCTCTTCGTTCCTCTGACGATCTCTCTCGCGGCGCTCACAGCCGGCCTGCAGACCGCCTGGGTGCGGACGAACAAGGAGAAGTACCTCAGGGCCACCAAGTTCTGGGGAAAGCTCTTCCTGATCAACATCGCCATGGGTGTCGTCACCGGCATCGTCCAGGAGTTCCAGTTCGGGATGAACTGGTCCGACTACTCGCGGTTCGTCGGTGACATCTTCGGGGCGCCGCTCGCCTTCGAGGCGCTGATCGCCTTCTTCTTCGAGTCCACCTTCATCGGTCTGTGGATCTTCGGCTGGGACAAGCTCCCGAAGAAGATCCACCTCGCCTGCATCTGGCTGGTGTCCATCGGCACCGTGCTCTCCGCCTACTTCATCCTGGCGGCCAACTCCTGGATGCAGCACCCGGTCGGCTACCGCATCAACAAGGAACGCGGACGCGCCGAGCTCACCGACTTCTGGCACGTGCTCACCCAGAACACGGCGCTCGCCCAGTTCTTCCACACCATCACCGCCGCCTTCCTGGTCGGCGGGGCGTTCATGGTCGGCATCGCCGCCTTCCACCTGGCGCGCAAGAAGCACATCCCCGTGATGCGGACCTCGCTGCGGCTGGGGCTGATCACCGTGGTGATCTCCGGCCTCCTCACCGCCGTCAGCGGTGATCAGCTCGGCAAGGTGATGTTCAAGCAGCAGCCGATGAAGATGGCGGCGGCCGAGGCGCTGTGGGACGGGGAGGACGCCGCACCCTTCTCGATCTTCGCCTACGGAGACGTCAGCAAGGGACACAACTCCGTCGAGATCTCGATCCCCGGCCTCCTGTCCTTCCTTGCCGACGACGACTTCCACTCGTACGTCCCCGGCATCAACGACATCAACAAGGCGGAGCAGGAGCGCTTCGGGCCCGGCGATTACCGGCCCAACATCCCGGTCGCCTTCTGGAGCTTCCGGTGGATGATCGGCTTCGGTATGGCCTCCTTCGGCCTCGGCATCCTCGGGCTGTGGCTCACCCGGAAGAAGTTCATGCTGCCCGAGGCGATGCGCACCGGTGAGGACGAGGTGCCGAATCTGGTCCTCTTCAGGAACAAGGCCCTCAGCCCACGGCTGGCCCGGTGCTACTGGATCGTCGCCCTGTGGACCCTGCTCTTCCCGCTGATCGCCAACTCCTGGGGCTGGATCTTCACAGAGATGGGCCGCCAGCCCTGGGTCGTCTACGGCGTGCTCCAGACCCGCGACGCGGTCTCCCCCGGTGTCTCCCAGGGCGAGGTGCTCACCTCGCTGATCGTCTTCACCGCGCTCTACGCGGTGCTCGCGGTCATCGAAGTCAGGCTGCTCCTGAAGTACATCAAGGCCGGACCTCCCGAACTCACGGACGACGACCTGAACCCGCCCACCCGGATCGGCGGCGACCACGAAGACGCCGACCGGCCCATGGCCTTCTCCTACTGAGAGCGCAGGAGCCGAGAGATGGAACTCCACGACGTCTGGTTCGTGCTCATCGCCGTCCTCTGGACCGGCTACTTCTTCCTGGAGGGATTCGACTTCGGGATCGGGGTCCTCACCAAGCTGCTGGCCAGGAACCGCAAGGAACGGCGGGTGCTGATCAACACGATCGGGCCCGTCTGGGACGGCAACGAGGTCTGGCTGCTCAGCGCCGGCGGCGCGACCTTCGCCGCGTTTCCCGAGTGGTACGCCACGCTGTTCTCCGGGTTCTACCTGCCGCTGCTGATCATCCTGCTCTGCCTGATCGTGCGCGGCGTCGCCTTCGAGTACCGGGCGAAGCGGCCGGAGGAGAAGTGGCAGACCAACTGGGAGAACGCGATCTTCTGGACCTCGCTGATCCCCGCCGTGCTGTGGGGTGTGGCCTTCGGCAACATCGTGCGCGGCGTGAAGATCGACGCGGACATGGAGTACGTGGGCAACTTCTGGGACCTCCTGAACCCGTACGCGCTCCTGGGCGGCCTGGTCACGTTCTCCCTCTTCACGTTCCACGGCGCGGTGTTCGCCGGACTGAAGACGGTCGGGGACATCCGGGCCAGGGCGCGCAAGCTGGCCCTGAAGCTGGGTGCCGTCGCGGCGGTGGTCGCGCTCGCCTTCCTGATCTGGACCCAGCTCGACAACGGTGACGGATACAGCCTCATCGCGATG
This sequence comes from Streptomyces sp. ATexAB-D23, assembly GCF_000373645.1. Classification (GTDB taxonomy): domain Bacteria; phylum Actinomycetota; class Actinomycetes; order Streptomycetales; family Streptomycetaceae; genus Streptomyces; species Streptomyces castrisilvae. The sequence continues at coordinate 270,169 of NZ_KB892024.1, forward strand.
GTCATCGCCGCGGGGGCGCTGGTCGGCGCGATCGCGATGATCGCGGCGGGGCGCGAGGGCTGGTCCTTCGCACTCTCCGGCGTGACCATCGCCGCCGCCGTCGCCATGTTGTTCCTGACGCTCTTCCCGAACGTCATGCCGTCCTCGCTGAACGACGCCTGGAGCCTCACGGTCACCAACGCCTCGTCCAGCCCGTACACGCTGAAGATCATGACCTGGTGCGCAGGGATCGCCACTCCGGTCGTCCTGCTCTACCAGGGGTGGACGTACTGGGTGTTCCGCAAGCGGATCGGCACGCAGCACATCGCCGACGCGCACTGACGCAGCAAGTGTTCTGACCGAGCCGAGCCGCATGGGGTGTTTCACGTGAAACCGATCGACCCGCGTCTGCTCCGCCACGCGCGTGCCACCCGCCTGTTCATGGTGGCCGTGGTGGTTCTCGGCGTGGCCGGGGCGGCGCTGGTCATCGCCCAGGCCATGCTCGTCGCCGAGATCGTGGTGGGCGGCTTCCGGAACGGGCTCACGGCCGGCGGGCTGCGGACCCCGCTCCTTCTGCTCGCTGCGGTCGCGCTCGGCCGGGGCCTGGTCTCCTGGCTCACCGAGCTGGCCGCCCACCGGGCCGGCGCGGCGGTCAAGTCCGAACTGCGCGGACGTCTGCTGGACCGGGCGGCGGAGCTGGGCCCGGACTGGCTGAGCGGGCAGCGCACCGGCTCGCTGGTGACCCTGGCCACCCGGGGGATCGACGCGCTCGACGACTACTTCGCCCGGTACCTGCCACAGCTCGGGCTCGCGGTGGTGGTGCCGGCGGCGGTGCTCGCCAGGGTCGTCACCGAGGACTGGGTCTCGGCGGCGATCATCGTCGTCACACTGCCGCTCATTCCCCTCTTCATGATCCTCATCGGCTGGGCGACCCAGTCGCGGATGGACCGCCAGTGGCGGCTGCTCTCCCGGCTCTCCGGGCACTTCCTCGACGTGGTGGCCGGGCTGCCGACGCTGAAGGTGTTCGGCCGGGCCAAGGCCCAGGCGGAGTCCATCCGCAGGATCACCTCGGAATACCGGCAGGCCACCCTGCGCACTCTGCGCATCGCCTTCCTGTCGTCCTTCGCCCTGGAACTCCTCGCGACGCTCTCGGTGGCCCTCGTGGCCGTCACCATCGGCATGCGGCTGGTCCACGGCGAACTCGACCTCTACACCGGCCTGCTGGTCCTCATCCTCGCTCCCGAGGCCTATCTGCCGATCCGGCAGGTCGGGGCGCAGTTCCACGCCGCTGCTGAGGGGCTCTCGGCAGCCGAGGAGATCTTCGCCGTCCTGGAGACCGATCCCCCCGCGAGCGGCACGCAGGAGGTTCCCGGTTCGCTGCGGCTGGAGCTGGACGGGGTGACCGTCCGGCACGACGGGCGCCTTGAGCCCTCGCTCGCGGCGACCTCGCTGGTGGTGGACGAGGGGGAGACCGTCGCCCTGGTCGGCCCGAGCGGGGTCGGCAAGTCCACCCTGCTGAACACGGTGCTGGGGTTCACGGCCCCCGACGAGGGCCGGGTACGGGTCGGAGGCACCGATCTGGCGGACCTCTCCCTCGAACACTGGCGCCGGCACATCGCCTGGGTGCCGCAGCACCCCCACCTCTTCGCCGGCACCATCGCGGAGAACGTGCGGCTCGCCCGCCCCGCCGCCGACGACAGCGCGGTGACGGCCGCTCTGCGCGACGCGGGGGCCTACGACTTCGTGCGGCAGCTTCCGGACGGCGACCGCACCCTTCTCGGTGAGGACGGGGCGGGGCTCTCCGCCGGCCAGCGTCAGCGTCTCGCGCTCGCCCGCGCCTTCCTCGCCGACCGCCCGGTGCTGCTGCTGGACGAGCCGACCGCGAGCCTGGACGGCGAGACGGAGGCAGGCATCGTCGAGGCGGTACGGAGGCTGGCGGCCGGCCGGACCGTGCTGCTGGTGGTGCACCGGCCGGCGCTGCTGACGGTCGCGGACCGGGTGGTGACCCTGACGACCCCGGCGCCGGGAGCGTCGGCCCCGGAGGCGATCGGGGCCGCACCTCGCCCCGCGAGCGCTCCCGGCGACACCCGGTCCACCGAGCCGGCGCACGAGCCCGAGGCGCTGCGCGAGACCACGGACCGGCGCGGGCATGTGCTCACCCGGGTCCGGGAGGCCGCAGGCGCACAGCGTGGCCGACTGGTGCTCGCCCTCCTGCTGGGAAGCCTCGCCCTCGGTTCGGCCGTCGGACTCATGGCGGTCTCCGGCTGGCTGATCTCCCGTGCCTCCGAACAGCCCCCCGTCCTCTATCTGATGGTCGCGGTCACAGCGACCCGTGCCTTCGGCATCGGGCGGGCGGTCTTCCGCTACGCCGAGCGGCTCGTCTCGCACGACGCGGTCCTGAGGATGCTCGCCGAGCTGCGCGTCGCCGTGTACCGCAGCCTGGAGCGCATCGCACCCGGCGGCCTGCGCAGGACCCGGCGCGGTGACCTGCTCTCGCGGCTGGTCGCGGACGTGGACGCCCTGCAGGACTACTGGCTGCGGTGGTTGCTGCCCGCCGGGACAGCCGTCCTCGTGGGCGTCGCGACCGTCGGGTTCACCGGCTGGCTGCTCCCCCAGGCGGGCCTCGTGCTGGCCGCCGGTCTGCTGCTGGCCGGGATCGGAGTCCCGCTCGTCAGCGGTGCCTGTGCCCGCCGCACCGAAGGGCGCCTGGCCCCCGCGCGCGCCGACCTGGCCACCCGGATCACCGATCTGCTGGGCGGGACGGCCGAGCTGACCGTCGCGGGTGCCCTACCCGGACGCACGGCCAGGGCGCGCGCGGCCGACGCCGTCCTCACCCGGATCGCCTCCCGCGCGGCGACCGCGACCGCGCTCGGCGGTGGCCTCACCGCGCTGATCGCCGGCCTCACCGTCGTGGCCGCCGCACTCGTCTCCCTGCCCGCCGTGGCGGACGGCCGGCTCGCCGGTGTGGAACTCGCCGTCGTCGTCCTGACCCCGCTGGCCGCCTTCGAGGCCGTGACCGGACTGCCGCTCGCCGTCCAGTACCGGCAGCGGGTCAAGCGGAGCGCGGAGCGCGTGTACGAGGTGCTTGACGCCCCGGTGCCCGTCCGCGAGCCCGATGCCCCGGCCGCGGCGCCGGCCACGCCGTTCCCGCTGGAGGTGCGCGGGCTCTCTGCCCGGTACCCGGGAGCCGGGCATGACGCGCTCGACTCCGTCGACCTCACGCTGGAGGCGGGCCGCCGCATCGCCGTCGTGGGCCCCTCGGGGTCAGGCAAGACCACGCTCGCCCAGGTCCTGCTCCGTTTCCTGGACGCGCGGGCGGGGGCCTACCGGATCGGCGGGGTGGACGCGTCCGCCCTGGAGGGGGACACCGTCCGGCGGTTCATCGGTCTGTGTGCCCAGGACGCCCACATCTTCGACAGCTCGCTCCGGGAGAACCTGCGGCTCGCCCGCCCCGCCGCCGCCGAGCCGGAACTGCGCGACGCCCTCGCGAGGGCCCGCCTGCTCGACTGGGCGGAGGCGCTGCCGGACGGGCTGGACACCCTGGTCGGCGAACACGGCGCCCGTCTCTCCGGCGGCCAGCGCCAGCGGCTCGCCCTGGCCCGTGCCCTGCTCGCCGACTTCCCCGTCCTCGTGCTGGACGAGCCCGCCGAGCACCTCGACCTGCCCACCGCCGACGCCCTCACCGCGGACCTGCTGGCGGCGACCGCAGGGCGTACGACGGTCCTGATCACGCACCGGCTCGCCGGTCTTGAGGCCGTCGACGAGGTGGTGGTCCTGGATACGGGCGCGATCGTCCAGCGCGGACCGTACGACGTACTCGCATCGGTGGACGGGCCGCTGCGCCGCATGCTGGCGCGGGAGAAGGAGAGCATGGGGGAGCCGGGTGTGGTGGTGGGTGCGCGGTCCTGAGCGGGGCGCGCACCGAGATTCCGACTTTCCCTTGCAAATAGGACTAACTACGCTCTGGGTATGTCAGAGCAGGACCCGAACCACGCAGAGCCTCCGGCCGGCTTCCAGCAGTCGAAGGACGCACGCGGCGACGCGGCGGAAGCGGCGGACGTGACCCGGAGCCTGCGGGGCCTGCCCGCCGGACTCACCGCCAGGGTGCCGCGGCTCCTGGAAGCCATGCGTTCCGTGGGAACCGGCCTCGAACTGCACTCCACCCTCGACCGGATCTGCGAGACGGCGGCCGAACTGGCCCACGCCCGCTACGCCGCGATCGGAGTCGTGGACCAGGAGGGCCAGGGGCTCTCCGACTTCGTCACTTTCGGCGTCCCTGAGCCGGTGGCGCACGAGATCGGCCGCCGGCCGGACGGCCACCGCGGCCTGCTGGGCGCCCTCCTCCACAACCCGCACCCACTCCGGCTGGCCGACCTGACCGCCGATCCGAGGTTCGCCGGCTTTCCGCGCGGCCATCCCCTGATGCGCACGTTCCTCGGCGTTCCGATCAGGGTCCGGGGGGAGATCTTCGGCAACCTGTACCTGGCCGAGAAGGACGGCGGCGGCGAGTTCAGCGACTACGACCTGCACCTGGTGCGCGTGCTGGCCACGGAGGCCGGGATCGCCATCGGCAATGCCCGGCTGTACGAGGCGGCCCGGCAGCGCGAGCGGTGGATCGACGGTTCGGTCGCCGTGACGACCGCCCTGCTCTCCGGCGGGGACGCCGACGACGCGCTCACGGTCGTCGCCGAACAGGCCCGCCGCCTCGCGGGCTCCGCCGCCGGCATCGTGATGCTGCCCGCCGAGGACGGGGGCCTGGAGATCGTCGCCGTCTCGGCGGAGGACCCGACCGACTCCCTGGGAGTGATCATTCCGGCCCGGAGCCCGGTGGTCGGGATGCTCCTGGGCGGCGAGGCGGTCTTCGTGGACGACTCGGCCACCGACCCCCGCATGATCACCAGGCTGGCGGACCGGTTCGGGCCGAGCATGCTGCTCCCCCTGCACAGCGGAGGCCGGGTGCTGGGCGCGCTCGCCACGCCCCGGGCCAGGGGCGGCCGGCCGTTCACGGAGACGGAACGCACGCTCGCCACCCAGTTCGCCTCGCAGGCGGCGCTGGCCCTGATGATGGCCGAGGCGCAGCGCGACCGGGAACGGCTGGCGGTGTACGAGGACCGCGACCGGATCGCCCGGGACCTGCACGACCTGGTCATCCAGCGGCTGTTCGCCACCGGGATGATGCTGGAGAGCGCTCAGCGGCGTTCGGACGTGCCGGACGTACAGACCGGTGTCGGCCGGGCGGTCGACGAGCTGGATGTGACCATCCAGGAGATCCGTACCGCCATCTTCGCGCTCCAGCAGGAGCCGGCCGAGGCGCCGTCCGGGCTGTGCACCCGGGTCCTGCGCGAGATCAACATGGCCGCCGTTCCGCTCGGCTTCAAACCGTCCCACCGCTTCCTGGGGGCGGTCGACTCGGTGGTCGGCGAGCTGACGGGAAAGAACCTGATCGCGGCGCTCCGGGAGGCGCTGTCCAACGCCTTCCGGCACGCCGGCGCGGCGCGCATCGAGGTGGTCGTCGACGCGACCGCCACGCTGGAGGACGGGCGGGAGGCGGTGCGGCTCTCGGTCGCCGACGACGGGGTGGGCATGCCGGAGGGCGGCCGCCGCAGCGGGCTGCGGAACCTGGCCCGCCGGGCCGAGTCGCTGGGCGGGGCCAGCTGGTTCGGGCCCGGCATCGGAGAGGACGGCGGCGGGACGACGGTGGTGTGGCAGGCTCCGTTGTGAGCGAGGAGGCGTGGGACGGCCCGCTGCCTCAGTGGCCCACGGCCCCGGCGGTACGCCGTCGTGTCAGCATTCCGCGAGGTTGCGCGCGCGGTCGGCGAGGATGCGCTCGATGACGACGGCCACCCCGTCCTCGTTGTTGGTGACGGTACGGCCGGTGGCGGCGGCCAGGGCGGCCGGGTGGGCGTTGCCCATGGCGTACGAGGCGCCGGCCCAGCTCAGCATCTCCACGTCGTTCGGCATGTCACCGAAGGCGACGACCTCGGCTGCCGAGATACCGCGCTCGGCACAGCACAGTTCCAGCGTGCTGGCCTTGGAGACGCCGGGGCCGCTGACCTCGATGAGCGCGGTGGGGCTGGACCGGGTGAAGGACGCCCGCTCCCCGGCGGCTCCACGGGCCAGCGCGAGGAACTCGTCCGGGGCCAGCTCGCCGTGCTGGGCGAGGAGCTTCAGCACGGGGGCACCGGCGCCCGGCGTCTCCTCGTGGAGCAGCTTCTCCGCGACGGCCACGGTCGCGCCGGGGTCGAGGTGGAAGGGCGGATAGCCGGGCTCGTAGTGGATGCCGGTGGTCAGCTCCACGGCGAACGCCGTGCCGGGCGCGGCGGCACGCAGGGTGTGCACCACATCGAGGGCCGCCTCCCGCTCCAGCTCCCGGATCTTCAGCAGGCGGCCGCCCGCGTGCAGATCGGCGACAGCGGCTCCGTTGGCGCAGATGGCCAGTCCGTGACCGTGGACGTGGTCGCTGACGACATCCATCCACCGGGCGGGGCGGCCGGTGACGAAGAAGACCTCGACCCCGGCCTTCTCGGCAGCGGCGAGCGCCCGGACCGTGCGGTCCGAGACGGTCTTGTCGTCGCGCAGGAGGGTGCCGTCCAGGTCCGTGGCGATCAGCCGGGGAGCGACAGGAGCGGACTGTTCGATAGCTGAGGTCACCCGTCCATTCTCCCGTACGAGGGTGCACGGGCGTGCGCAGGGGCGCACATCTGAGTACGCGCGCCCCTGACCAGGGGAACATTCCTCTGGCATATGACAATGTCGTGACCAGGTCCGGGACGGTGTACGGGGCCATCACGGTGCCGACGGGGCCTCAACAGTCCGGGCATCCGCTTGGCGGGGAGCGTGGTGGCGTGCGTGCTCAGCGTGGCCGGCTGCGGAGCAGTTCACTGAGCCGGTCACCGATCACGGACACTCCGGGGCGCTGTTCGGACTCGACGTACCAGGGCTTGCGTCGGCGCAGGAGTGCGTCGCCGTGCTCGCTCCAGGTGAAGTCGGGCCGCCGCAGGAGTTTCTGGAAGACGGTGTCGACGGTTTCCGGGTGTGCGGCGGCCAGTCGGCGGATGGGCAGCGGTGTGATCGACTCCTCGCGCAGATACGTGCGGAGCAGGTCCTGGTGGTGTTTTCGGCCCGGGAGGCCGGGGTTCGCGAACAGGTCCCGCAATGATCCGTAGTCCGCGTAGAAGTTGAGTCCGTCGACCCGGTCATAGATGACGCCGACAGTCTCCGCCTCCGTCAGTTCGGGTGACAGTGTGAAGAGGAGCGGGTTCGGGGCGGCGTGTTGTCCGGCCCGGGGAGAGCCGGGGCGTTGCCCGGCGCCGGCGGCGTGCTGCCGATGGCGGTAGTAGGCATTGATACGCTCCTCGGCTTCCTCGGGCGTGAGGATCAGCTCGTCGCTGCCGAAGAACTCGGCGAAGGCGGCTCGGTCCTCATGCATCGAGCGCCATCCCTGCTCGACTTTCTCCGGGTTGCGGAAGACGAGACCGGGCCGGCCGACGGCCAGGTCAAGGGCCGCGGCGGCGATCTCCGGCGTGGCGCTGCGAGGGTAGGAGGACATCACGCCGGAGAAGAGCCACGCGCCGGGCACTGGTGCCAGCGCTACCAGTCTGGCGCTGAGGAAGCTTCCCTTCGCGACCCTGCGGAGAGCCGTCCGCCCGGCGTTGGCGTAGGTGCGGTACTCAAGGTCGTCGAGCAGGTTGAGCAGGAGCAGGGAGTCGCCGTACCTGCCCCGTACCTCGAAGAGCCCCTCCACAGGGTCACGCCAGGCCAGCACCATCTGCCGGTCGGCACCGGTCAGGGCCGGTCGCCGGGTGATGAAACGGTCGGCGACCGTGTTGCCGTCAGGAAGGCGGTACTGCAGCAGGAAGTGGTCGATGACGTTGGACGCGGTCGCCTCGTCCAGCACCCCTTCGGGACCTACTGCTTCCGACAGGAGTGGATCGAGGAACCGCTCGAAGGGGCGGCTCTCCCCGAACGCTACGAGTTCTTCCTTCAGTTCGGCACTCGGCGTAGGACCTGTGCGAGCTCTGTGAGGGGGTTCATGTCGTGCTCCGACGCGCTTCGGCTCTCGTCCGATTCCTCTTCATCAGCAACCGGACCAGCGCCGGTACGCATCGACCCAGTGCGCTCCCGCCGGGGGCGGTTGCGGCAGGGGCAGCTCCGCCAGGCCGATGTCCTGCCGGAGCCCATTTCGAACGCAACGGGCGACCATGCGGGAGTCGTTCGTGAGGCGGATCTCGACCACGCTCACCTCGACCCCCAGGACAGTCGTGGTGAACGGAACGTCCAGGTGTTCATCGATGATCGCCAGGAATCCGTTGACGGCCTCGACCTCGTCGTACGTGTCAACGGTCGCCTCTTCGATCAGCACGTCCAGTTCGGCGCCGCTCCTCTGTTCCACGCTGCCAGGTTAGCGAGCCTGTGCGCGCCCCGTCGCCCGTCTCCACGAGACCGCCGGCACGGTTGTGTCCGCTGCCGGTGTGCCCGTCCCCCTCCGGCCAATTCCGGTGCGGGGTCTGGTCCGATGTGATGATGTGACGGGCGCCCGCCCCTGATTGACGCAGGGGCGGGCGTCGTATCAGCTCAGGACCTGGTCAGCCGACGCATACGGTGAAGTCGACCGTGTCGCCCTTCTTGACGGTCTTCGGGGCGTGCGGGGACACGCCGAGCACCGAGCCCGGCTTGCAGCCCTTGACGGCCTTCTTGGTGACGGTGCCGAGCTTCGTCTGCGTCTTCTGCATGTACGTCGTGGCCTCGTCCAGGCTCCAGCCCGCGAAGTCGATCGGGATGCTCCGGCCGTTGGGAAAGAGGTACAGCAGGGTAGTGGCGTCGCTGTTGGTGGCCGTGCTGGTGGCCGCCGGGGCCGAGTTGCTGCTGCCGGCGACCGAGGTGGCCAGGGCGGTGCCCCCGCCCGCCGCGATGAGGGCGGTGGCGACAGCGGCGACGCCGATGGTGCGCCTGCGCCGGGTGCGGCGCAGGATCTGGGACGCGTCGAAGTCGGGGGCCTCGGCGGAGTTCGCGAATCGGTTCATGACGTTCATCAGTTCCTCTTCGAAAGGTGTGCAGCCGGAAGGCCATGCGTCGCCGTAAGAGGTCATCGGATTCCTTCCGTGTGCTGCCGTGGTGAAGGGGCGGAGAGCACGGGGATCTGACTTCTGAGTTTCTCGATCCCACGAGCCAGCTGGGAGCGCACCGTGCTGGGCGATATGCCCATGTCGGCTGCGATCTCGGTGTCGGAGAGGTCGTGGAAGTACCGCAGCACCACGACCGTGCGCATCCGCATGGGCAGTTGTTGCAGGGCGCGTACCAACTGGTCCCGGTTGTCCACCTGCCCGAACTCGTCTTCCGGGGCGGCTTTGTCGCCGCTCTCCGGATCGGAGGTCATGCCCGGACGGCGGAACCTGCGCCAGCGGTCGTTGGCCAGGTTCACCATGATCCGCCGCACATAGAGGTCCGGAGCGTCCTTCCCTGCGATGGTGCGCCATTTGCGGCAGGCCCGCTCCAGGGTCTCCTGGACCAGATCCTCCGCTGCCTCACGGTTGCCCGTCAGGACGAAGGCGCCCCGGAACAGCGCGCTCGACCTCGCGGCGACGAAAGCCTGGAAGTCCGTCTCCATGCGCTCCCCCCTTCCTGTCACCCTTCCTCGACGTGAGCACCGCCTCATCTGCTGCACGGCTGCACTGAGATCTGGGTCACAGGAATCGCTGCCGACCGGCGTCACCCGCTCCCCGCGGTGATCCCCCGACGGAACACTCTGCCGGGGGTTGCAGAAGGCGCTGTACGCCACGGCCGTCGAAGCGGCGTCACCGCCACAGGCCAAGGTCGTACGCGACCTCATGCGCGACGTCCGTCGGCTCGGCTGACCGCCACAAGGGAATACGCCCGCCCACACGGATTAAGGTCACGGCATGCGTCTGAGCACTGTCATCCTTCCTATCCACCGCTGGGCCGAAGGCCGGAAGGTCTGGCGCCGGGCCGAGGAGCTCGGCTTCCACACCGCGTACACCTACGACCACCTGTCCTGGCGGAGCTTTCGAGATCAGCCGTGGTTCGGCGCTGTGCCGACTCTCACCGCAGCAGCCGCGGCTACGGAACATATCCGCATCGGTACCCTCGTCACCTCGCCGAACTTCCGCCACCCGGTCACCCTGGCCAAGGAGCTGATCTCGCTCGACGACATCTCGAACGGCCGCGTCACACTGGGGATCGGTGCGGGCGGGAACGGCTTCGACGCGACGACCCTGCTCCGGAGCGACGAGGTGCCGTGGACCCCGCGTCAGCGCGCCGACCGGTTCGGCGAGTTCGTACCGCTGCTGGACGCCCTGTTGCGCGAGCCGGCCGGTTTGTCGTACGAGGGCGAGTTCTACAGCGCCACCGAGGCACGGAACCTGCCCGGCTGTGTGCAGCTCCCGCGCCTGCCGTTCGCCGTTGCCGCCACGGGGCCGCGCGGGCTCGCGCTCGCCGCGCGCTACGGCCAGGCATGGGTGACCACGGGGGACCCGAAGCTGTACGAGGCCGGCAGCGCCGCCGGGTCGTTCGATGCCATCCGCCGGCAGATGGCCGGGCTGGGCCGCGCCTGCGCGGAGGCCGGGCGGGACGTGGCGGAGCTCGACAAGATCGTGCTCACGGGGTTCACACCGGAGTTCAACCCGGCCCTCGCCGGTTCCGGGGCCCGGCCGTTCGACTCCGTGGACGCGTTCGTGGACTTCGCGGGCCGGCACGCGGAGCTCGGCTTCACCGAACTCGTCATCCATGCCCCGGTGCCCGCCGACGGGCCTGGTTTCGACGCGGCGGTGGCGGACGAGAAGCTGTTCGAGGAGATCGCGACCCGGGGCGCGGCCCAGCTGGCCGGCTGACGGGCCGGCGACCGGCCCGGGGGAGGGGACCGCCGCCTGCCCGGCCTCAGCCGGGCAGGCGCAGGAACTCGGCGGGTACGGCGGAAGCGAGCCACACCCCGTTGGCGCTGACATGGAACGTGTGGCCCGCGCGGTGCATGGCGCCCGCGTCCACGGAGAGGACGACGGGCCGGCCGCGTCGGGCCCCCACACGGGTGGCGGTCTCGCGGTCGGGCGAGAGATGGACATGGGTGCGGTTCATCGGGCGCAGCCCTTCGGCCCGGATCGCGTCCAGGGCCCGGCCGACCGTGCCGTGGTAGAGATACGCGGGCGGTTCGGCCGGCGGCAGGCCCAGGTCCACGTCCACGGTGTGCCCCTGGCTCGCCCGGATGCGGTCGCCTTCGACGGCGAAGCGCTGTTTGTCGTTCGAGAGGACGACACGGTCGAGCTCCGCCCGGGTGACGGGGAAGTGGTGGCGGGCCGCCGCGTGCAGCAGCTCGTCGATCGGCACCCAGCCATGGGCGTCGAGCGTGATTCCGATGCGCTCGGGCTGGTGTCGCAGGTGTCTGGAGAGGTACTTGGACACCTTGATGGTGCGTCTTTCGTCCATGCCCTCAGCGTCCTCCCGCCGTACCTCCCCACGCATCCGCATTTTTTTTGCCGACGCTTCGCCGACACTTCGGCGAAGCGACTTTTGTGCACAGGTTTGATCCACAGCCAACTTGAGTTATCCACAGGGTGATTGGGGAATCTGTGGACAAGTAGCGTGTCGATTAAGGCATTTGGCCAATTTGTCGGCTTTGTGCGGTGGATGAGGTGAGGGTGTCCAAAGCCCGTTTGTTCACCTCTCGTTCGGTGGCCGCCGTGACGAACTCGGCGATGTGGTCCCGCCCAACCAAGCGCTCCACCGCCTCGATTGTGGCCCCGGGCAAGGAGACGGCGCCTCGCTGACGGCCGGCCGGGACCGTGGGTCCGGGCCCATCCGCAGCGAGGTGGTGATCCAGATGCCGGGTCGCGAACAGCCGCATCGCCCGAGCCAGTTCGGCATCCACCGTCTGCTGGGCCAGCGGCCGCAGCCGCCGCACCATCGATGCCGCGTCGGCCGCGTCCGCATCGGTCGGGGGGCGGTGTCCCAGATACCGGGCGAACACATGCTCGGTGGTGAACTCCAGGAACCGGCTTGCTATCTGCTCGACCTGTCCGCGAAGCTCCCGCAGCTGTCCGGAGATTGCGGTGAGTGGCACGCCGGCCGCGTACAACTCGGCAGCCACCGCCAGCTCCTGGGGGCTCGGGACGAGGAACTCGTCGTCGTGTCCGGGGACCGGTTCAAGGACGCCCAGCTCCACCGCCTCTGCGACGGACTGCTCGTCCGCGACACCGACGAATTTCTCGGCGAGTTCGGCACGGGTGATGCGGGCGGCCCGTTCGTCGGTCCAGGGGCCGTGGACCTCGGCGACGAGCCCGAGCACTCCTTCGAGCCCCCGGCCCGTGTCCCATGCGTCAAGCAACTCCTTGATGCTGGCCAGGGTGTAGCCGCGGTCCAGCAGATCGGCGATCTGCCGGAGCCGGGCGAGATGGGTGCCCCGGTACACATTGGCCCGGCCCCGCCGCTCCGGGGTCGGCAGCAGCCCGCGGTCCTGGTAGGCGCGGATGGTGCGTACCGTGGCGCCGCTGGCGTGCGCCAAGTCCTCAATCCGGTACTCGGCGGCCTCCCACCCACCGGCCGAGACCGCTTCCGCCCCCGACAACGCCCCACTGGCCGAGGCCACTTCCACATCCGAGGACGCCCCGCCGGCCGATGACCCGCCCGCCGGGGCCCGACCCGTTCCGGCCCGGCTCACAGCGGCGGCTTCAGCCGGGCGAGGCCGCGCAGTGCGCCGGGACCGACCCGGGACAGGAAGCGCACGGCATGGGACTCCGGCGTCACCGGAACGACGGCCTGGTTGCGCACGACCGCCCGGAGCACCGCGGCGGCGACCTTCTCCGGCGGATAGTTCCGGGCGCCGTACAGCTTGCCGGCCTTCTGCCGCATCCGCTGTTCCTCCGCGGCGTCCGTGCCCACGAAGCGTGCCGTCGAGGTGATTCCGGTGTTGACGATGCCGGGGCAGATCGCGCTGACCCCGATCGACTTCTCGGCGAGCTCGGCACGCAGGCACTCACTGAGCATCAGGACGGCGGCCTTCGACGTGCTGTACGCGGGCAGCGCGCGGGACGGCTGGAACGCCGCCGCCGACGCGGTGTTGACGATGTGCCCGCCCTGGCCGCGCTCGGCCATCTGCCTGCCGAAGAGCCGGCAGCCGTGGATCACGCCCCACAGGTTCACGTCGAGGACGTTCTTCCAGTCCTCGATGGTCGTGTCCAGGAACGGCCCGGACAGTCCGATGCCCGCGTTGTTGACCAGGACATCCACCACGCCGTACGCGTCGGCGACCCGGGCGGCGAGCTTCTCCATGGCCTGTTCGTCGCCCACGTCCACCGTCTCGGCCCAGGCCTGCGGGGCGCCTGCCCGCCTGGCGGACTCGGCGGTCCTCTCGGCCCCCTCCGCGTCCCGGTCGACGGCCACCACCCGGGCACCCGCCCCGGCGAAAGCCAGTGCCGTGGCCCGGCCGATGCCGCCCGCCGCCCCTGTCACCAGCACGAGTTGGCCGCCGAACCGCTCCGCGTACCGTCCCTTCGCCCCGGCTTCCACCGGCAGGCCGGTCTCCCGGGCCGATTCGGCCGCTGCGGCGAACTCCCCGACCCAGGAAGCGATCCGGTCCGGCCTGGTGCGCGGGACCCAGTGCTTGGCGGGGAGCGAGCGACGGGTCAACTGCGGTACCCAGGCGTCGAGTCCGTCGTAGAGCCTCTCGGAGAGGAACACGTCCCCGGTCGGTGTGATCAGCTGCACCGGCACGTGCGCGTACGCGTCGGCGCGCGGCCTGCGCAGCCGGGAGCGGACGTTGTCGCGGTAGAGCCAGGCTCCGTGTGCCGCGTCGTGGGGCAGCGAGGGCGTCGGGTAGTCGCCCTGCGGCACGCTCTCCAGGCGCTCCAGGATGCCCGGCCACCGCTTGCCGAGCGGCCCGCGCCAGGCCAGCTCCGGCAGGACCGGGGTGTGCAGGAGGTACACGTACCAGGACTTGGCTCCCTGCCCGAGGAGCTGGCCGACCCGGCGCGGGGTGGGCCGGGTCATCCGCTGCTTGATCCAGTGACCGAAGTGGTCCAGGGACGGGCCGGACATCGAGGTGAAGGAGGCGATCCGGCCCTCCGTACGGCTGACCGTCGCGAACTCCCAGGCCTGCACGGAACCCCAGTCGTGCCCGACGAGATGCACCGGCCGGTCCGGGCTCACGGCGTCGGCCACGGCCAGGAAGTCGTCGGTCAGCTTCTCGAGCGTGAAACCGCCGCGCAACGGCTTGGGCGCCGTCGATTCGCCGTGGCCACGCACGTCGTACAGCACGACATGCCACTCCTCCGCGAGCCGCACGGCGACCTGGGTCCAGACCTCCTTGCTGTCCGGATAACCGTGCACGAGCACGATCGTCGGGCGCGAAGCCTCCCCCAGCTCGACCACGCACAACTCGATACCGCCCGTGGCCACCCGGCGCTCGCGCGCCCCCGGCACATCGCGCAGATTCACGACACCACCCTCTTTCCGGACTCCCCCGTGCCCGCAGGCCGTTCGTACATCACTCGCGAGGCCATGCCACCGTCCGTTCCCTGCCGTGTGCGGTACGTATCCGTAACGTGACACTGATGAATGTGACAATGTCCGGCGGCTGCGTCAAGGGGTGTGCGCGGCCTGTGGACAACTCTCTGTGCACGCCTGTCACGACCGGCGCCCCGTGACTGCTGTAGTCCTTCTTGAGGGCCCCTTACGGGTCCCCTACAACTGGAGTCTGACGTCGAACCAACCGCCAGGTCTGACGACTGCTGTGGTGCGCGCCACTACCGTCGTTCCTGTGAATGTCATCGCTACCGAAGGCCTGAGTAAGCGGTTCCCCCGGGTGACCGCGCTTGACCGGCTCTCCTTGGACATCGGACCGGGTGTGACCGGGCTGGTGGGTGCCAACGGAGCCGGCAAGTCCACGTTGATCAAGATCCTGCTGGGTCTGTCCCCCGCGACCGAGGGCCGGGCGGCGGTGCTCGGGCTCGACGTGTCGACCAGCGGCGCCGCCATCCGGGAACGGGTCGGCTACATGCCGGAGCACGACTGCCTGCCACCCGATGTCTCGGCCACCGAGTTCGTCGTCCACATGGCGCGCATGTCCGGGCTGCCACCGACCGCCGCCCGCGAGCGCACCGCCGACACACTGCGCCACGTCGGCCTGTACGAGGAGCGCTACCGCCCCATCGGCGGCTACTCGACGGGCATGAAGCAGCGCGTGAAGCTCGCCCAGGCGCTGGTCCACGACCCACAGCTGGTCCTGCTGGACGAGCCGACCAACGGGCTCGACCCGGTCGGGCGCGACGAGATGCTCGGCCTGATCCGCCGGATCCACACCGATTTCGGCATCTCGGTGCTGGTCACCTCGCACCTGCTCGGCGAGCTGGAACGCACCTGCGACCACGTTGTCGTCATCGACGGCGGAACGCTCCTGCGCTCCAGCTCCACCAGTGACTTCACACAGACCACCACGACCCTCGCGATCGAGGTCACCGACAGCGACACCCATCCCGACGGCACCGACGCCCTGCGCCGTGCCCTCACCGACGCGGGCGTCGAACTCATCGGCCTGGACGGGCTGGACACACAGGGGCTGCCCGGCGCCGGCCACATCCTGCTGATCGAGGCGACCGGCGAGGAGACCTACGACCTGGTCCGCGACAGCGTCGCCGGGCTCGGACTCGGCCTCGTACGGATGGAACAGCGCCGCCACCACATCGCCGAGGTGTTCCGCAACGGCGAGGCAGCGGCGGCGCGGACGGCGGCGGTCCCGGCCGGAGTCGTACCGCAGAGCGGCCCCGCAGAGCAGACCGGACCCGTCCAGCAGAAGGGGAGCGGTCGCGATGAGCACTGAGACCGGCGCCGCGACCGGGAGCGAGACCTCCCGGATCCACAACATCGGCTACCGCGCCTACGACGGCCCGCGCCTGGGCCGCGCCTACGCCCGCCGCTCGCTGTACTCGCAGTCCCTGCGGGGCTCCTTCGGACTCGGCCGCTCGGTCAAGTCCAAGGTGCTTCCGATGCTGCTGTTCGGCGTGATGTGCCTGGTGGCGGCGATCATCGTGGCCGTGGCCATCGCCACCCCCGACTCCACGAAGCTCCCCATCAAGTACACATCGTTCGCGATCTACCTCCAGGCCGTCATCGGCCTGTTCATCGCCTCACAGGCGCCGCAGGCGGTCTCCAGGGACCTGCGGTTCAAGACCGTGCCGCTGTACTTCTCGCGTCCGATCGAGCGCAGCGACTACGTCATCGCCAAGTTCGCCGCCATGGCCTCGGCGCTGTTCGTGCTCACCGGTGCGCCCCTCGTGATCCTCTACATCGGCGCGCTGCTGGGGAAGTTCGACTTCGCGGACCAGACCGAGTGGTTCGCCCAGGGGATGGTTTCGGTGGCCCTGCTGTCCGTGCTCTTCGCCGGCCTCGGCCTCGTGATGGCCGCGTTCACCCCGCGCCGCGGCTTCGGTGTCGCCGCCGTCATCGCGCTGCTGACCATCACCTACGGCGCGGTCTCCACCGTCCAGGGCATCGCCTGGTCGACCGAGTCCGAAGGCGCGGTGAAGTGGCTGGGGCTGTTCTCCCCGATCACGCTGATCGACGGTGTGCAGACCGCTTTCCTCGGTGCCTCCTCGGCCTTCCCCGGAGGGTACGGTCCGGGTGCCGGCGCCGGAGTCGTGTATCTGCTCGTTGTCCTCGCGCTCGTCGCCGGCTCGTACGCCGTACTGATGCGCCGCTACCGGAAGGTCGGCCTGTGACCACCATCGAGATCGACCACACCTCCCGCTGGTTCGGCAACGTGGTCGCCGTCAACGACGTGAGCATGACCGTGGGACCTGGCGTCACCGGTCTGCTCGGACCCAACGGCGCCGGCAAGTCGACGCTGATCAACATGATGGCCGGATTCCTCGCCCCGTCGACGGGGACGGTCACGCTGGACGGCAAGCCGATCTGGCGCAATGAGGCGGTGTACCGGCAGATTGGCATCGTGCCGGAGCGGGAAGGCATGTACGACTTCCTCACCGGCCGCGAGTTCGTGGTGGCCAACGCCGAACTGCACGGTCTGGGCGACGCCGAGGCGGCCGCGGCGCTGGCCACGGTCCAGATGGAGTACGCGCAGGACCGCAAGATCTCGACGTACAGCAAGGGCATGCGCCAGCGCGTGAAGATGGCGTCCGCGCTGGTCCACAACCCGTCCGTGCTGCTGCTCGACGAGCCGTTCAACGGGATGGACCCGCGTCAGCGGATGCAGCTGATGGACCTGCTGCGGGAGATGGGAGCGGAGGGCCGGACGGTCCTCTTCTCCTCGCACATCCTCGAAGAGGTCGAACAGCTCGCCTCGCACATCGAGGTGATCGTGGCAGGTCGGCACGCGGCGTCCGGTGACTTCCGCAGGATCCGCAGGCTGATGACGGACCGCCCGCACCGCTATCTCGTACGGTCCAGCGACGACCGGGCCCTGGCCGCCGCGCTCATCGCCGATCCGTCGACGGCTGGGATCGAAGTGGACCTGAGCGAGAACGCTTTGCGTATCCAGGCGATCGATTTTGGCCGCTTCACCACGCTGTTGCCCAAGGTCGCACGCGAGCAGGGCATTCGTCTGCTGACCGTTTCACCGTCCGACGAGTCCCTCGAATCGGTCTTTTCCTATCTCGTAGCGGCCTGAGGCCGACAAGGAGCTGTGACGTCATGTACGACCCCACAGTCGCCCGGCTCACCTACCGGGCGCTGCTCGGCCGGCGCCGGGCCGCCATCCTCTTCGTCCTGCCCGCGCTCCTGATCGTCATCGCGGTGGCGGTACGGATGTTCGCCGGGGCCGACGACCAGATGACCTCGGACGTGCTCGCCGGATTCGCCATCGCCACCATGGTGCCGCTGATCGGCGTCATCGCCGGTACGGGCGCCATCGGGCCGGAGATCGATGACGGTTCGATCGTGTACCTGCTGGCCAAGCCGGTGAGCCGGCCGACGATCATCTTCACCAAGCTGATCGTGGCGATCGCGGTGACCATGGTGTTCTCGGCCGTGCCCACCTTGCTCGCCGGCCTGATCCTCAACGGCAACGGCCAGCAGATCGCGGTGGCCTACACCATCGCCGCCCTGGTCGCCTCGATCGCCTACAGCGCGCTGTTCCTGCTGCTGGGGACCGTGAGCCGGCACGCGGTGGTCCTGGGTCTCGTCTACGCGCTGGTGTGGGAGGCCTTCTTCGGCAGCCTGGTGCCCGGCGCGCGGACGCTCAGTGTGCAGCAGTGGGCGCTCGCGCTGGCGGAGAAGACCGGCGGTAACGGCACGATCACCTCGGACGTGGGCCTGCCGCTCGCCACCATCCTGCTCGCCGTGGTCACCGTCGTGGCGACCTGGTACGCGGGGCAGAAGCTGCGCGCCCTGAAGCTCGCCGGCGAGGAGTGAGCGCGAACCCTCCGACATGCGACAGCCCCCCGGTCTTCGGCCGGGGGGCTGTCGCATGTCGGACAGTCTTACGCGTAACTGTACGGTTATCGGTGCGTTGTTCACGGTGCGTGGAGGCAACTGGAATCCGTGGCGTCGTAGCGTTCGTGAAATATGTGATGGCCGATGCGGCGGGGGATCACCCGCCGGTCGGTTCCTGGAGTGAGTGGCAACCGTGAGCGTCCTCCGCCCCTGAAGCCCGGGGAGAGGGCCGTCCATTCCCCCGTAGCTTTCACGAACGGAAGGCATGCTCATGGCGACAGAAATGGCCCTACTCGAATCCCGCGCGCTGCGTGACGAACAGATGGGGCGCGTCGACGTCCTGGACAAGGTGAAGTGTCTTGTCATGCTCCCGGACGGTATTCACGTTCGCACAGAGGACGTGGCTCGTTACTTCGAAGTATCCACAAGGGCGGTCCGGAGGCTGACCGACCGGCATCAAAGCGAGCTTCTGGGAAACGGCATGCGCGTGCTTCGAGGCTCTGAGCTGCATGTCTTCCATAGCGACATGCTGTCGCTATGGAGCGGCGAAGGTGCCGAAAGTTATCCACAGGCTGCCACTCAGCTCCGCCTCTACACCCGTAGGGCCGTCCTTAACGTCGCCATGCTTCTTCGCGACAGCGACGTTGCCCGGTGCGTGCGTACGTATCTGCTCGACGCCGAACAGGACCTGCGCGCGGGATACGCGTCGCTCGAACACCGCGTCACCCGGGTCGAGAACCACCTGGCCGGGGTGGGCACCGCGCTTCAGGAGCTGGGCCCGGTCCTCGGCCGGATGTCGCACCGGCTCGACAGCCTCGACCGGCGGCTGGAGGTCACCCATCAGGTCGTCGGCTCCATGAGCGTCCGGCTGGGCGGAGTCTCCGAGGACGTGGCCCGGCTCGACGGCCGCATGGACGCGCTCGCCCGCAATCTGAAGGAGCTCAACCGCCGCAACAAGCGCTGATCCGGCCGCAGCGGGCCCAGGAGCAGAGTAGAAAAGGCTCGGGGACCGAGGCGGTGCCCCGGTCCCCGAGCCGCACGGCGGGACGGCCGTTCCTACGACTCCCGGAGCAGCTGCTCCAGTACCACGGCGATCCCGTCGTCCTCGTTCGACGCGGTGATCTCCTGAGCGACGGCCTTCAGGTCCTCGTGGGCGTTGGCCATGGCCACGCCGTGCCCTGCCCAGGCGAACATGGGGATGTCGTTCGGCATGTCGCCGAAGGCGATCGTGTCCGCCGCCTTCACGCCCAGCCGGCGTGCGGCGAGCGAGAGGCCGGTGGCCTTGCTGAGCCCCAGCGGAAGGATCTCCACGACCCCCGGACCCGCCATGACCACGTCGACCAGATTGCCGACCGCAGCCCGTGCGGCCTTGGCCAGTGCGTCGTCGTCCAGATCGGGGTGCTGTATGTAGACCTTGTTCAGCGGGGCGGCCCACATCTCGGCCGGATCCTGGACGAAGACGGCCGGACGCGGACCTTCCTGCACGCGGTAGCCCGGCCCGACCAGCACTTCGCCGTCGAGCCCGTCGCGGCTCGCGGCCAGCGCCAGCGGCCCGATCTCGGCCTCGACCTTGGACAGCGCGAGCCCGGCGAGCTGCCGGTCCAGCGTCAGCGAGGTCAGCAGCCTGTGCTCACCCGCGTGGTAGACCTGCGCCCCCTGCCCGCAGACGGCGAGGCCGTCGTAGCCGAGGTCGTCCAGGACGTGCCGGGTCCACGGGACGGCGCGGCCGGTGACGATGATGTGCGCCGCACCGGCCGCGGTGACGGCGGCCAGCGCCTCGCGCGTCCGTGCGGAGACGGTCTCGTCGTCACGCAGCAGGGTGCCGTCGAGGTCGGTCGCGACGAGCTTGTAGGGGAGGGTCACTTGGCGACCGGTTCCAGCAGCTCGCGCCCGCCCAGGTAGGGGCGGAGCACCTCGGGCACCCGCACCGAACCGTCGGCCAGCTGGTGGTTCTCCAGGATCGCAACGATGGTGCGCGGGACGGCGCAGAGCGTGCCGTTCAGCGTGGCCGGCGGCTGCATGACCTTCTTGCCGCCCCGGTTGTCCCGCATCCGCACGGAGAGCCTGCGCGCCTGGAACTCACCGCAGTTGGACGCCGAGGTGAGCTCGCGGTACTTGCCCTGGGTCGGAATCCACGCTTCGCAGTCGTACTTCCTGGTGGCCGAAGCCCCCAGGTCCCCGCTGGCGACATCGATCACCTGGAAGGGCAGCTCAAGGCCGGTGAGCCACTGCTTCTCCCAGTCCAGCAGGCGCAGGTGCTCCGCCTCCGCGTCGGCCGGGTCGACGTACGTGAACATCTCGACCTTGTCGAACTGGTGGACCCGGAAGATCCCCCGGGTGTCCTTGCCGTACGTGCCCGCCTCGCGGCGGAAACAGGGCGAGAAGCCCGCGTAGCGCAGCGGCAGCTTCTCCGCGTCGATGATCTCGTCCATGTGGTACGCGGCGAGGGGTACCTCGGAGGTGCCGACCAGGTACTGGTCGTCCTTCTCCAGGTGGTAGACGTCCTCGGCGGCCTGGCCGAGGAATCCGGTGCCCTCCATGGCGCGCGGGCGGACCAGCGCCGGGGTGAGCATCGGGGTGAAACCGGCCTCGGTGGCCTGGGCGATCGCCGCGTTGACGAGGGCGAGCTCCAGCAGCGCGCCCACGCCGGTCAGGTAGTAGAAACGCGAGCCGGATACCTTGGCGCCGCGCTCCATGTCGATCGCGCCCAGCGACTCGCCGAGCTCCAGGTGGTCCCTGGGCTCGAATCCCTCGGCGCCGAAGTCGCGGATCGTTCCGTGCGTCTCCAGGACGACGAAGTCCTCCTCGCCGCCGACCGGCACGTCCGGGTGGACGATGTTGCCGAGCCGGAGGAGCAGATTCCTGGTCTCCGCGTCGGCCTCGGCCTGTGCCGCGTCGGCCGCCTTGACGTCGGCCTTGAGCTGCTCGGCTCTCTTCAGCAGCTCGGCGCGCTCCTCGGGGGACGCCTTGGGGATGAGTTTGCCGAGCGACTTCTGCTCGGAACGGAGTTCGTCGAAGGCGGTCCCGGACGACCTGCGCCGTTCGTCGGCGGAGAGCAGGGCATCGACGAGCGCGACGTCCTCTCCCCGGTTGCGCTGGGAGGCGCGAACACGGTCGGGGTCCTCACGAATCAGGCGAAGGTCAATCACTCCTCCAGGCTACCGGTGTCGGCTTCCCCTGCTTGAACCGATAGGGGCAAGCGTGGCGCTTTGCCCGAATTGCCGGTATTCGACATTCTGGGGGCGAGCTGCCGGGCCGGAATCGAAGCGTGTATCGAAGAAAGGGCCGCTATTCCCCTAAATGGGACAGAAGGGGTGTGGGCTCCTGACGTATCGGCCTTGCCCGGCACGGCAGTTGGTTGCCGCTTGTCCACAGGAATGGGTGATCCGGCAAAGTTATCCACAGGCTGTGGGGGAAGTCTGTGGACGTGGAGGAGGTCATTCCGGGAGGCCTGCGAAAACGCGTGGATTCGCAGTTCAAACCCGCTTTATACGCTCGTTCGGGTGGGAATTGCTCGCTCTAAAGAGTTGATCAATGGAATTGGGCTGACACCGGGTGGCCTGCGACCCTGTGGGCCGGTCTGGGTGGGGTGTGTTGATTTGTCGACCATGTCGCATTGCCGTGTCGACTTGTCCCCAGCCTCGGGTACGCACCTGTGGATAACTTTTCCCGGTAAGGCAATCAGCTGATCCCATCGGCCAGGGAGGCGGGCGACAGCCCGCCCGCCGGCTCCCCCTACCAGTCCAGCAGCTGCTTGCCGGCCGAGAGCTGTCAGGCGCGTCCGTCCTGGTTGCGGGCCAGCCAGTCCGAGGCCTCGGTGAACTCGGCGTCGGAGGTCCCCGCGCGCAGCGGGCGTACATCCGCCGGCGTCACACCGGCCCGCGGGTACGAGCCGAGGAACCGCACATTCGGGCAGATCCGCTTCAGCCCCATCAGCGCCTCGCCGACCCGGCGGTCGGAGATGTGGCCCTCGGCGTCCACCGCGAAGCAGTAGTTGCCGATGCCCGCCCCGGTCGGCCGCGACTGGATCAGCATCAGGTTCACCCCGCGCACCGCGAACTCCTGGAGCAGTTCGAGCAGGGCGCCGGGGTGATCGTCCCCCAGCCAGATGACGACGGAGGTCTTGTCCGCGCCGGTCGGCGCCGCGGGCCGGGCCGGCCGGCCCACCAGCACGAAGCGGGTCTGCGCGTTCTCCGCGTCATGGATCTCGGTGACGAGCGGTTCGAGCCCGTACGTCGCCGCCGCGAACTCCCCGGCGAACGCGGCGTCGTACCGGCCCTCCTGCACGAGCCGCGCGCCGTCCGCGTTGGAAGCCGCCGACTCCCATACGGCCTGCGGGAGATGGGCGGCCATCCAGTTGCGTACCTGCGGCTGCGCGGCCGGGTGGGCGGTGACCGTCTTGATGTCGGACAGCTTGGTGCCGGGCCGCACCAGCAGCGCGAAG
The DNA here is from genome assembly GCF_000373645.1 of Streptomyces sp. ATexAB-D23. Classification (GTDB taxonomy): domain Bacteria; phylum Actinomycetota; class Actinomycetes; order Streptomycetales; family Streptomycetaceae; genus Streptomyces; species Streptomyces castrisilvae. The sequence continues at coordinate 292,985 of NZ_KB892024.1, forward strand.
GTGATGGAGAGCAGCACTTCGCGGTAGATCATCAGCGGTTCACCGCTGGTGAGCTGGTCGAGCGTGGTGGTGATGCCGCCCTCGACGGAGTTCTCGATCGGTACGAGCGCCGCGGCGGCCGTACCGCCGCGTACCGCGTCCAGGGCCGCCGGTACGGAGACCATCGGGACCAGTTCGCGGGTGGCGGCTTCCGGGAGCGTACGGAGGGCGACCTCGGTGAAGGTGCCCTCGGGGCCGAGATAGGCGTAGCGCGTGGCGGACATACCGTCACCCTAATGCGCGGTGACGGCTCGGAAGTCCAGGTCTGCGGAGCCGCGGTGGCTCAGGACTCCAGAAGCCGCTGCCCCACGTACTCCCCGGCCGCGGCCCCGCCCGGCACGGCGAACAGCCCGCTCGCCTCGTGGCGCAGGAAGGGGGAGAGCGCGTCCCCCCGGTCGAGCTTGCGCTGCACGGGCACGAAGCCGCGCAGCGGATCGGCCTGCCAGCAGATGAACAGCAGCCCCGCGTCCGGGGTGCCGTCGGCGGCGATGCCGTCGTGGTACGAGAACGGCCGGCGCAGCATCGCGGCACCGCTGTTGCGCTCGGGGGCGGAGATCCGGGCGTGCGCGTTGTCCGGGATCAGGAGCTTGCCGTCGGACCCGACCTTGTCGAGGTCCATGGCGGTGGTCTCCGTGCCGCCGCTGAGCGGGGCACCGTCCGACTTGCGTCGGCCGATGACCCGCTCCTGCTGCCCGACGGGGAGCTTCTCCCAGTCGTCGAGCAGCATCCTGATCCGCCGGACCACCGCGTACGAGCCGCCCGCGAGCCAGTCGTAGGCGGCGTCGCGGCCGCCGGGGACGAAGATCCGCTTGTCGAAGTCGCTGTCGGCAGGCTTCGGGTTGCCGGTGCCGTCGACCTGGCCCATCAGGTTGCGGGCCGTCATCGGCTTGGCGGTGGCGCCGGGCGTGCGGTTGAAGCCGTTCATCTGCCAGCGCACAGTGGCCGTCGAACCGGCCTCCTTCTGTACCGCCCGCAGGGCATGGAACGCGACGAGCGCGTCGTCGGCGCCGATCTGCACCCACAGATCCCCGTTGGACCGGCCGGTGTCGAGGTGGTCGGACGAGAACGGCGGCAGGGGGTCGAGGCCCGGAGGCCGACGGGAGGCCAGGCCCGTGCGTTCGAAGAAGGTGGCGCCGAAGCCGAAGGTGACGGTCAGCGAGGAGGGCCCCGCGTCCAGCGCGATGCCGGTGTCGTGCACACTGCCGTCCGCCGCGGAGCCGGCGGCGGGTTCGCCGGCCATCAGCCGCTGGGCCGCGGCGGACCAGCGACGCATCAGGGCGGCGGCCTCCTTGCGGCCGGCGCCGGCGGTGAGGTCGAAGGCGACGAGGTGGCCGCACGCCTGAAGCGGAGTGGTGATCCCCGGTTGATGTTTCCCGTGAAACATCACCTCGGTGGAGCCGACCGACGTCAGCGCCGTCGGTGGATCGTCGCGCGTGGCGGCATAGCCGGTGGCGCCGCCGGCCGCTCCGAGTACCAGCCCGGTAGCTCCGGCCGCGCCTGCCGTGCCGAGCAGCCGCCGCCGCGAAATCGCTCCGGCCCTGCCGTTGTCACGGCTCTTGTCGCTCTTGTTGCTCGCGCTGTTTCCGCTCACGTCCTGCTCAGCCGATCTTCACGTTCTTGTCGACCGTCGTCTGGTCGATGTCCGACGTCCGCACGGTCACCGCGACGTTCCAGTCGCCCGCGATCGGGAGCTGGAGGCCGGTGGCGGTCCAGTGTCCCTCGGTCAGTCGGACCGGAACGGCCGGGAGGGGGCCGATGTCCTTGGACTTCAAGGTGAACGCGACCTTCACCTCGGGGACGTCCATGGCCTTTCCGCCGCTGTCCTTGATCCACAGGTGGATCACGTTGGCTCCGGTGCGACCCGGGTCGATGTCCATCCGGACCGTGCCCTTGCCGTTCTCGCCGCCCGTCTCGAAGGGCAGGGAGAGGTTGACGGGCCCGTCCGCCACGGGTACGGCGGCCGCCGTCGACGAGCGCGCTTCCTCCTCCGTACGGCCGGGTTCGGTCGAGGTCAGGACGGTGGTCACGGCCAGCAGGGCCACGGCGACGCCGACCTCGGCCAGCACGGAGCGCCGCAGCGCTGCCCGGCCGGGGTCGGCGTCACGTATCCGCTTCTGCTCGGCGGAGGCCACAGCCGCCCGCTGCCGGGCGAGCTGCGCTGCCCGGCCGGGGTCCGTGGCGGCCTCCGCCGCGGCCTCTTCCTCTTCCTCCGGCTCAGGGACACCGGATCCGGCAGCGGCTGCTGGCTCCTCCGTGCCGCCGCCCGCCGCGAGTCGGGCCGTCCACCTGCGGGACACGGACGCGACCCCGACCAGCGCGGCGACGAGCGCCACCTTCGCGATCAGCAGCTGCCCGTATCCGGTGCCGGTCAGCGCCGACCAGGTGCCGAGCTGCCGCCACGACTGGTAGACCCCGGTCGCGACGAGGAGGACCACGCTGGTGAACGCGATCGCGGAGAAGCGCCGTACGGCCGCCGCGGGGAGGTCCGGGGTGCGGTACAGCGCGGTCAGCAGGGCCACGAGCCCGCCCAGCCAGGCCGCGACGGCCAGCAGGTGGAGCACGTCCACGGGCATGGCGATACCGGGCTGGATGCCGGTCGACGCATGCTCGGCCAGCGCCCAGGTCCCGGCGATGCCGGCGGCGATGACCGCGCCGCCGATGGCGAGGCCGAAGGTGAGGTCCTTCTTCTCGCGCGGGTCCTCGCGCTTGGCGTACGTGCCGAACAGCACCGCGACGAACAGCGCGGCGGCACCGAGCAGCAGGAGCCGCGAGACGAGTGCGGCGCCGGGCTTGGTGTCGAGGACCGCCTTCAGGCCGTCGAGGTCGAACACGTCCCCGAGCTTCCCGGACCCGGTGTACGGGTTGCGCAGGAGCAGCATCGCGATGGTGGCCGCGGTGAGCGTCATCCAGCCGCGTACCACCAGGCGCTGCAGCGGACGCGCGCCCGCGCCGTGCCGCCAGCAGGCCAGCACGAAGGCGGCGCCGCCCGCGAGCACGATGAACCCGGCGTACGCGGCGTAGCGCGCGATGTCGTAGAGCGTGCCGACGAGGCCGCCCCCGGCCTCGTTGTCGGGAAGGGCGACGGTGGTCTCGGAGGGTGCGCCGATGGAGAAGGTGAAGGCGCCGGAGACGGGGTGGCTGTCGGCGGAGACCGCCTGCCAGGCGACGGTGTACGTACCGTCGGGCAGGCCGGTGCGCAGGGCGACGCCGTACTTCACGGTGGAGCCGCTGTGCAGGTCGCGCGGGGCGGCCTGGGTGTCGGCGCGCTTGCCCGAGGGGTCGAGGACGCGGATGGAGTCCGCGCCGAGAGCGACCTGCTCGGAGAAGGTGAGGGTGACCTCCTGGGGTGCGGTGGCGACCACCGCCCCGTCCTGCGGATCGCTCCCGGTGAGTGCGGCGTGGGCCGACGCGGGACCCGCGACGGCCAGCAGCAGACCGAACACCGCGCCGACGAGTGCGGCGAGGAGTCCGGCCGCGGCGAGCGGCCGTCGTGCGGCGTACGGGGGCGGCCCGAAGTGCGGGGCGGTGGCTGTCATGGTCTGTCAGTCCCTCACTGCTTCTTCGGGTTGTGGGTGGTCTCCTTCACGGGAAGGTCGACCTTGACCGCGCCGGCCTTCTCGAAGTGCAGCTCCACGGACACCTTCTGGCCCTGCTTGGGCTGCTGCTTGAGCTTCGCGAACATGATGTGGTTGCCACCGCGTTCGAGGTCCAGCTCACCGCCCGCGGGCACGTCGAAGGACGTCACCTCGCGCATGACCTGGTTCTTCGTCTCGTGGATCGTGACGTCGTCCGAGAGCGGGCTGGTGACCGAGGTGAGGCGGTCGGCTCCGTTGCCGTGGTTCTGCACGACGAGGAAGCCGGCTGCCATGTCGTTGACGGGCTGCGGCATGAACCCGCCGATGACCTTCAGCTCCGGCCGGTCCGAGGAGGACGAACACCCCGCCAGCGCCAGACCCGTGGTGAGGGTCAGGACACCGGCGAGGGCCGTACGGCGGTTCACGGGTTCTCCCCCTTGACGATCTTGGGGAGGTCCTTGGTGTAGTCGTCGGGCGTGGTGTCCTCGCTGTACAGCACGTACCCCTGGTCGGTCTTCGGGGAGAACGCGAGGACCTGCGAGCCGTGCATCGAGACGATCGTGCCGTCCTTCTCCTTCTTCGGCGCGTCCATGCCGATGCCGATCTGCCGGGCGCCCGCCTGGATGGTCGGGAAGTCGCCGGTGAGACCGATGAAGGACGGGTCCTGGGACTTGAGCCAGGTGCCCAGCGAGGCGGGGGTGTCCCGCTCCGGGTCGGTGGTGACGAAGATGACCTGGAGCTTGTCCTGGTCCGCCTGGGAGAGGGACTTCTTGGCGATCGCGATGTTGCTCATGATGAGCGGGCAGACGTCGGGGCAGTGGGTGTAGCCGAAGTAGATGAGAGTCGGCTTGCCCTTGGTCTGCTCGCGCAGGTCGTACTTCTTGCCGTGTGTGTCGGTCAGGACGAGGTTCGGCTTGGTGAACGGCTGGTCGAGCACCGTCGCGGCCTTGGTCTTCGCCTCCACCGACACATCGGCGATGGGCTTCTTGCTGTCGTTGTCACTGCCGCCACAGGCGGACAGGGTGAGCGCGGCCGCGACGACGAGCGCCGCGGCCGGCACGATCTTCTTAACCATGGAGCACTTTTCCTGGTGGGTCGATGGAGCGGGTGGGGCTTGGGCCGGATCAGGTGGTGGTGCGACGGCGGCCGGCCAGGACGCCGAAGGCCACGCCGGCGACACCGATGACGATGCCGATGACGCCGAGCACCCGGGCGGCGTTGTCCTGGGAAGAGGCCGACGAGGCGGTGGTGGTCTCCCCGCTCTTGTCGGAGGCGGCGGAGGAGTCCGATGAGGCGGAGGAGCCCGAGCCGGCCGCCGCGTCGGCCCCGTGCCCGTCACCCGACGCGGCCGTCAGCTTGAGGACGGGAGCGGGGGTGTCGGGCTCGTCGGCGCCCTCCTTCTGCTCCTCGATCCAGCGGACGACCTCCTTGTTGGAGTACGTCTGGACGGCCTTGAACACCAGCTGGTCGGCGTCCTCGGGGAGCTGGCCGACGGACAGGGGGAACTGCTGGAAGCGGCCGGGCTCGATCTTGCCGCCGGTCCAGGTGACCTTGGAGACGGCCTCGTTGATCGTCTTGCCGTGCATCTCCAGCGGCTTGTCGAGCTTGCTGGTCGTCACCTCGATGTCCCAGCCGGGTACCGGCTGCGGCATGACGGACGCCAGCGGGTGGTCGGTGGGGAAGCTGACTTCGAGCTTGGTCGTCGAGGCGTTGTCGCGCTCGTTGGGCACCTTGAAGTTGATGACGGCGTAACCGCCCTTGGCGGCCTCGCCCTGCGGCTGGACGCTGACGTGGGCGGAGGCCGTACCGGCGAGCAGCAGCACGGTCGACGCGGCGACGCCGCCGGCGAGGGCGATGCGGGAAACGTTCATGACAGAGATCACTCCACAGAGGCACGAAGGAAAGGTGCTCCGGCGCGCGGGTACGCACCGGCATCGCGACACCTCCTCCGCACGAGCGGAATGCGCGGACGACCCGCGGACGCGCCGAGAGGCGCGTGGCGTGGGCCGGACCGCATCGCGTGGAGGGCGTCGCGTCAGGCTGCGAGGGTGAGTACGGGAGGCGGCCCGCGCCGGATCACCATGTGCTGCAACGGGTCCCCGGTCGCCGGGCGCGGCGCGTCCACGGCGGTACGGGGGGTGCGCGGCCCGGTCGTGAGTTCGCCGGACAGGCCCGCGCGCAGGGCGGAGACGAGGCCGAACGCGGCCCGCAGCGCCCGGAGCCGGGCCCCTGCCGCGATCTGCTGGGCGCCGTGGGCCGAGAGCCGGGCGAGGCGGAACAGGGCGACTTCGCCCCGCCGCAGCAGCCAGCCGGTGGCCAGCGCGGCCAGCAGGTGCCCGAGCAGCATGGGCAGGCCGGGCAGCATTCCGGCGAGGCCGGTCGTTCCGGTGGCCCAGAGGCCGTCGGAAGGGGCCGCGGCCAGGTGCTGGTGCGCCTGTGCGGTCACCGCCACCGGGTCGACGCCCGCGGTGGTGACGATGTCGTGCGCGTCCGAGGCGTCCAGCTGACCGGGGCCGGCGCCGCAGACGAGGCTCGCCGCGAACCGGATGAGCGCGTCCTCGCCGCCGGTGGCCCGGGGCGTCGTGGTGTGCGTGCCCAGGCCGAAGAGGACGTGCAGGGCGAGCTGTCCGCCGGCCAGGGCCGCCGCGATGCCGGGCAGCGAACGTTCGCGCCCGGCGAGGGGGACGGCCACCGCGAGGACGCCGAGGAAGGCGGCGAGCAGCGTCCACCAGGGGACGGTCGCGCAGGCGGCCAGCGCATGCCCCGCCGCGGACAACGCGACGCAGACCGCGGCGAACACCGCGGCCCTCAGTAGCCGCAGACCGGCTCCGGCGCGTCCCACAGATGTAGACATGGCCGGGCCATCATCGCACCCGGCCCCCCGCCTCCGTACGGCAGGTCCGGAAGGTCGTCTTCCAGGCGGATTGGGCGCGAGCAGGGCCGTTCGGGCGGGTTCCGCACCCTCCTGGGTGGTACGGAAAGGGTCCCGTGGGGCGGGGCTACACCGGTGTGACGCATCCGGCCATCCGCCGATCGAGCGGTAAGACGGCACGCGCGTGCTTATGACCGCCCCTGCGTGGCATACGTATCGGTATGTCTAGCCGCATCCAGGAGGCCGGAGCATGAGCATCTGGTGGTCACTCCATTTGCGGCGCGAAGCTGCGAGCGTTCCGCTCGCCCGCCGGTTCCTGCTCGGCACGATGGAATCCGCGGGCGTTGACCCGGACATCTCCTTCGATCTGTCCCTCGCGCTCAGCGAAGCCTGTGCGAACGCGGTCGAGCACGGAGGGAAGCACGACGCCGCCGACGGCACCGGGAAAACCCGGGACGCCTGGGAGGAGCCGTCCGCCACGGCCAGTGGGCAGTACCGGGTCACCGCGTATCTGGACGGCGAGAAGTGCCGTATCGAAGTCGCCGATTCGGGGCCCGGCTTTCCCACCCGGGGCGGGCCGCACACATCCGGGCGGAAGCCCGGGAGCAGGCCGCCGGAACCGCAGTACGCGTCGTATCCGCCCGTCACCGCCGAGGAGGGGCGGGGGCTGTGCCTGATTGAGCAGCTCGCCGACCATGTGCACTTCGGGAACCGCCCGGGGCACGCGGGAGCGGTGGTGAGCTTCGACAAGGTCCTGAAGCGGCGGGAGGGCGCCCTGCTCATGGTGTCCTGAGCGGGGCGCCCTCCGGCGCACGGGCCCGGCCCGGTGCGGGCCGGCGGAGAATCAGCCCTTCAGCCGGGCCATCCACGCCTCGACCTCGTCGGCCTGCCGCGGCAGCTTGTCCGAGAGGTTCCGGTTGCCGTCCTCGGTGACCAGGATGTCGTCCTCGATCCGGACGCCGATGCCGCGGTACTCCTCCGGCACGGTCAGGTCGTCGGCCTGGAAGTAGAGACCGGGCTCGACGGTGAGGCAGACGCCCGGCTCCAGCGTCCCGTTGACGTACGCCTCGGTCCGCGCGGCGGCGCAGTCGTGGACGTCCATGCCGAGCATGTGGCCGGTGCCGTGCAGCGTCCAGCGGCGCTGGAGGCCCAGCTCCAGGACCTTCTCCACCGACAGGTCGCCCAGCAGGCCCCACTCGACGAGCTTCTCGGTGAGCACCCGCTGCGCGGCGTCGTGGAAGTCGCGGAAGTCGGCGCCGGGCTTGACCGCGGCGATACCCGCCTCCTGCGCCTCGTACACCGCGTCGTAGATCTTGCGCTGGAGCGGTGTGAACGTGCCGCTGATGGGAAGCGTGCGGGTCACGTCGGCCGTGTAGAGGTCGTTGGTCTCGACCCCGGCGTCGAGCAGCAGCAGCTCGCCCGAGCGGACCGCGCCGTCGTTGCGCACCCAGTGCAGGGTGGTGGCGTGCGGGCCGGCGGCGCAGATCGAGCCGTACCCGATGTCGTTGCCCTCGATGCGGGCGCGCAGGAAGAAGGTGCCCTCGATGTAGCGCTCGCTCGTGGCCTCCGCCTTGTCGAGGACCTTCACGACGTCCTCGAAGCCGCGCGCGGTGATGTCGCAGGCCTTCGTCAGCTCGGCGATCTCGAAGGCGTCCTTGACCAGCCGGGCCTCGGAGAGGTGGACGCGCAGTTCCTCGTCGCGCTCGGCGGTGACCTTGTCGGTCAGCGCGGCCTCGATCTCGGCGTCGTGGCCACGCACGTTGCGCACGGGGCCGGTGGCCTCGGTCAGGGCGGCGGGCAGCTCGCGCACGTCCTTCGCCGGGATGCCCAGCAGCTGCTCGGCCTCGGTGAGCGAGTGGCGGCGGCCGACCCACAGCTCGCCCTGGCCGTCGAGCCAGAACTCGCCGTCCTCCCGGTTCGAGCGGGGCAGCAGGTAGACGGTCGCCTCGTGGCCCTCGTCCGTCGGCTCCAGGACGAGGACGCCGTCCTGGGTCTGGTCGCCGGTGAGGTACGCGTATTCGGTGGAGGCGCGGAAGGCGTAATCGGTGTCATTCGAACGGGTCTTCAGCCGGCCCGCGGGAATGACCAGACGCTCGCCGGGAAAGCGCGCGGAGAGCGCCGCTCGGCGGTCGGCGGTGTGCCCGGCCTGGGCGATCGGCTCCAGACCGTGCAGTTCGGTGTCGGCCCAACCGGACTTCATGCTCGCGGCGAGCTCATCGGATACGCCCGGGTACAGGCCGTTCTTCCGCTGCTTGACCGTCTCTGTCTCTTCGGTCTCCGGGGTCTCCGGAATGAACTCCTCAGACACGACTTGTCTCTCCTTGGTACGACACTGGGCCCTCTCCATCGTACGGGCGTACGGAAGGGGGCCCAGGGCCGGAAGACCTCTTACACAAGGAGGCCGGCGCGGTGCGGAAAAAGGGGGGCGTCAGTCGAAGCGGGCGGCCACGACGACCACGTCCTCGGCACTGTCCGCGCGCCCGGCTCCCTCGGGCAGCACGGTGCGCACCACATGGTCGGCCACCGACCCGGCGTCCTGGCGCAGCGCCCTCGGCACGCTCGCCGCCGCCGAGTGCAGCCGCGCGAAGGCCCGGTCCATCGAGTCGCCGGCCCGGCGCAGCAGCCCGTCGGTGTAGAGCAGGACCGTCTCGCCGGGCGCCGGGGTGATGTCCACGCTGGGCGCCTCCCAGCACGACAGCATGCCCAGCGGGGCGGACAGGGTGGTCTCGACGTACGAGGTGCGGCGCTCACCGACGATCAGCGGCGGTGTGTGCCCGGCCCCGGCCAGCAGGATCTTGCGGCGGGCCGGTTCGCAGTACGCGAAGAGCGCGGTAGCCGAGCGGGCGGGCTCGGTCAGCCGCAGCAGCAGTTCGAGGTCGGAGAGTACGGCGACGGGGTCCTCTCCCTCCATCACCGCGTAGGCGCGCAGACCGGCGCGCAGCCGTCCCATGGCGGCCAGCGCGCTGGGTCCGGAGCCGCCCACCGAGCCGACGGCGAGACCGAGCGTGCCCTCCGGCAGGGCCAGCGCGTCGTACCAGTCGGTGCCGCCCTGCGGGGCCACCTGATGGCGTACGGCCAGCTGGACGCCGGGAATCCGGGGGAGCCGGGTGGGCAGGAGCTCCTCGGTCACGGTGGCGACGTCCGTCCTGGCCCGTTCCAGCTCCAGCAGGCGGGCCAGGTGCTCGGAGGCGTATCCGGCGTACAGGCCGACGAGGTGGCGCTGGCGCTCCAGCGGTTCGGCGGGTTCGTCGTAGAGCCAGACGGCCGCGGCGAGCCGTCCGGTCGCCCCGGTGGACAGGGGCAGCGCGTAGCTGGCGGCGTAGCCCAGCCGGGCGGCCACCTCGCGCCTGTGGGGGTCCACGCCGGGGTCGCCGAGCAGGTCGGGCGTGGTCAGCGGGCCTTCGGGGTTCGGCAGCCCTTCCAGGATGCGGCCGTAGGAGGTGGCGCTGCGCGGCACGGTCTCGATCTGGCCGAGTTCGGCGTGGGCCAGACCGAGCCCGACGGTGCTGACGGGGCCGCGGCGGTCGGAGGGCTCGAAGGCGACCAGTCCCCGACGGGCGCCGACCAGGGCGGCTCCGGCTTCGAGGAACTCGTGCAGTGCGTCGTCGAGGGTGCTGGTTCTGGCCAGCCGTTCGGTGAGTTCGTGGAGCGTGGTGAGGTCGGAGACCCAGCCGGCCAGGCGGTCCTGGATGAAGGCGCCGGGCGCCGCGGAGACCTCGTCGATCGGCCCGGCAGTGTGCGCCGAAACCGGAACTTCTGGATCGATTCCAGCCACTTTTGGCAGGTGCGGAGCGCTCATGGTCGTCGGCTTTCCGAGCGGTGTGTTCCGTCGAATAGCATCGCAAACCCCCATGTCATTCTGCGCCGCTACCAGTGCATCCACATGTACACGCACAAGTAAGGCGATGTCCAGCATTGTCCCCCCGGGAAACGCGGTGTTCCCGCGTTGGTCAACTTGGCCAAAAACTGCACCCTGTAGTGCCTATTCGGGGTCGACTGGGTCTGCCCGACGGGGGTGTACCTCTGGGTGAAGCCCCGGGGGAGCGTCATTCCGGGCATGCTGGGTACGTAAATCCTTGGATGGCCAGGGGCGGTCGCACCCGCCCCCGGAACCTGGCAGCGGGTCCGGACGTCCTCCCTTGTGACGGCCGCGCCCCACCCCCGAGTGGTGAGGCCGTACGCACGGACGGCAGGCGCGCCACGCGGCCTGCACCTCGCCACGATGTCGACTGCAAGCAGCTCGATCCGGCTCAGCACAGCTCACGCTCGGTACCGACGAATGACCCGTACCGCAGGCTCGACGAGCATGTACACCCAGTGAAGATCCGCACGCATGGTGTGACCGCGCACGATGTGGAGCGGACCCTCGGCGTTCAACGGAAAGGAACGAGCGCTCATGCGCGAGATCCTCGGAAGGCGACGCAGGCTCAGGTTCAGGCTCGGACGCAGGGGCGGCTCCGCCCGGCTCGACGCCGCCCTGACCTGTGCCACGGCCTGGCAGTGGCCCGTGCTCCCCGGAGCGGGGCTGCGGGCGGCCGGCGGCCGCGGTGACCGTGGGCACGGCTGCGCCTGCCCCGATCCCGAGTGCGCCGTGCCCGGCGCGCACCCCTTCGATCCCGGACTGCTCGCGGCGACCACCGACGCCCGGATGGTGCGCTGGTGGTGGACGAACCGGCCCACCGCGCCGGTGCTGCTCGCCACGGGCGGACGGGCGCCCTGCGCCCTGAGCCTGCCCGCCGTGGCCGGTGCCCGCGCCCTGGCCGAGCTGGAACTGGCGGGCGTACGGCTCGGCCCGGTCGTGGCGACGCCGACCCGGTGGTTGCTGCTGGTCGCCCCGTACACGCTCGAACGGCTCGGTGAGCTGCTGTACGCACAGGACTGGGTCCCCAGCTCGCTGCGGTTCCACGGCGAGGGGGGTTACGTCGTCCTGCCGCCCTCGGAGATCGGTACGGGGCGGGTGCGCTGGGAGCGTGCGCCGGAGCGGGTTTCCGGGCCGCGCGCCGGAGGGGTGGTCGCCGCCGCGCCGTGGCTGCCGGATGTGGGGGAGGTGCTGGACGCGCTGGTCGCGGCGAGCACGAGTGCCCCCGACGGCGGAAGCAGACTGGCTCACTGAGCGTTCGACAGCCGGGTTGGCCCGTTTCCGGTGTGCGTGTGTTCTTTTGGAACGCATTCATTACGGATTTCTGTCGGTTCTCTGCCCGGTCTCCGGCGAATCCCTTCCGTACTCCGTACCTCCTCCCCGCCCTTCCGACTTGCTTCACGTTTCACATTCTCCGCGTAAACCGCCGGCCCGCTGTATCGATCTGTTTCTGCCGGCCCGTTTGCGCCGTCTCATTCACGTCGGCCCGTTTGTGCCGGTGCGATTGCCCTGTCGCCAAGTGGCGCCCGGGTGCGGCGGGCCGGGTAAATCCGGGCGGCGGCGGGGTACCTGATGGCGCTTCGGGCGCTGGTCCGGGGCGGCTGTGATCGTGCCACGGCCCCAACCGGCGTACGCGGCCGCAGGACTGATGCCGGGCCATCGGGGGGAGGAGTGCGGGGGCGGGAAGCGAGGCAGCGGGCCTGCGCGCGGCTTGTGCGGGGGCCGTACGCGGCTTGTGCGGGGGCCTGTGCGCGGCTTGTGCGCCGCGGGGCACGCCCTGCGGCGCCGTACCCGGAAATGAGGATGCCCGGTCGCTGGCGACGGGGGATGCACCAGCGACCGGGCTTCTAGAACGGTAACAAGAGATCTGCCGTTCGCAAATTCGATCTCGCGTATTCGGACAGCGATTTACCTGTCAGTACGGGGGAGTTGTGACGCGGGTCACCGTTCGGTCCGCTTGCTGGTGACTGTCAGCTGAGCGTCACCTGGCGGTTGGTGAGCCCGCCGCGCGCCCGCCGCTCCTCGGCGGTGAGTGGCGCGTCCGAGGCGAGCGCCTTCGCGAGCCGCTCCGCGAATGCGGCGGCCGGCTTCTCGCAGTCCTCCGCGCCCATCGCGCTCGGCAGGTCCCAGACCGGGACCATCAGCCCGTGCGCCCGGAACGAGCCGACCAGCCTGGTGTCGTCACCGAGCGACGACTCGCCGGCGGCGTGCAGCCGGGCGAGCGCGTCGAGCAGCTGCTCCTCGGCGTGCGGCATGACCCAGCGCAGGTGGTTCTTCTCCGGCGTCTCGCACCAGTAGGCGGCATCCACCCCGGAGAGCAGGACGGTCGGGATCGCCGCGTCGTTCGCACGCTCCAGCGAGGCGCTCACCTCGGCCGTGGCGTTCTCCGCGTCCGGCACCCAGAACTCGAAGCCGGAGTGGACGACCGGCGCGAAGGACGCGTCGGCGTCCAGCAGGTCCTGCAGCCGGGGGCCGTCGGCCGGCACACGGCGGGCGGCCACGGGCGAACCCGGCTCCGCCTCCAGCGCACGCTGGAGCGTGTCCGCGAGGTCCCGGCTCAGGTCACCGGACGAGGTGTCGTTCTGCAGGGCGAGCAGCACGGAACCGTCCTCGCGGCGCAGTGCGGGCCAGGCCATCGGGAGGACCGTCGCGAGCGTCACCGAGGGCACGCCCTCGGGCAGGCCGCCCTTGAGCGTCAGCTCGGCCGTGGCCGCCGGGACCAGCTCGCGCAGCGCGACCCAGTCGCACTCCCCGGCCAGCCCCTCGAACGGGCGCTGGACCAGCTCGGTCACTGCCTGGGCCGCGGCCCGGCCGTGACAGGCCTTGTAGCGGCGGCCCGAACCGCACGGGCAGGGCTCGCGAGCCCCGACCACCGGGATCTCGCCGTCCTTGAGCTGCTGCTTCCCGGCCTTGGTCTGAGGGCGCTTCTTAGCCATGGTGGGCTTTCTCCCGATTGCGACAGTGCGGTCTGGCCCGCGAGCCTAGCCGCCCCACCGCTGTCCGGGGCACAGCCGCCCTCGCCCCGCTCCCGGCTCGTGCCCGCGGTCGTCGCCTTCAGCCCACGTCGTCGAACGCGTCGTCGAACGCGCCGGAGAAATCCAGCCCTTCGAACCCCGGGACGACGGTGGTCTTCGGCGCGCTCGGCAAGCCGGTCACGCCGCGCGTCCGCCCGCCGTTCCGGCCGCCCGGCCGCTCGCCGGGGCGCCCGTGTGAACGGTGGGCCCCATGGCCCGCGCTGACGAGCACCCAGACGGTGACCTCGCCGGGGGCGTCGTCACGTACGCCCCACTCCTGGGCCAGCGCGCTGATGATGTTGAGCCCTCGACCACCGCGCGCGGTCACCGAGGGGGTGGCCGGAACCGGCCTGGTCGGGCCGCCGCCGTCCGTCACCTCGACCGTCAGTCCGCCCGTCCGGTCGACGCGCCACGCGGCACGGACGTCGCCCTCTCCTCTCTCTGCCTGCCGGCCCAGCGGCCTGCCGTGCCGGCAGGCATTGCTGAGCAGCTCGGAAAGAATCAGCACCGCATCGTCGACGACCGAATCCGACACCCCGTGGCTGCGCAACTGCTCACGCATCCGCTGCCGTGCCTGTCCCACGCCCGCCGGGCCATGAGGTACGGCCATGCTCGACGACGTGGGCACCTCCTGTGCCACCACCAACGCCACCCCCGAGACCTCCTTTGTCCCCACGCCACGGAGTGGATGCCCTCCAGGGCTGTGCCGGAAACCGGCCAATGGTCTGGCAGTGACGCACTCGTCACCATCGGACACAGTCCGAGTGCGCCGGTGTACTCCCTGTAGTTGATCTACTGAAGGGCTCATGCGCTGATGCGATCTACTGAGGTGCAGGTGCAGGTGCAGGTGCAGGTGCAGGTGCGTCGGAGGGGTGGCGGCGTCGACGCTACGAGCGGCCCAGTTGCGCCAGAACCTGCTTGGGGCGGTTGGTGATGATGGCCTCGACGCCGAGTCGGACGCACAGCTCGACGTCCTCGGGCTCGTTGACCGTCCAGACATGAGCCCGGTGCCCGGCCCGGTGGAGCCGTTCGATGTAGCCGGGGTGGCTGCGCACGATCCGCATGCCGGGGCCGGCGATCCGGGCTCCGGCCGGCAGCCGCCCGTCACGCAGGCGGGGGGAGACGAACTGCATGAGATAGACGGTGGGCAAATGGGGTACGGCGTCGCGGACGCGGTGCAGCGAGCGGGCCGAGAAGCTCATGACGCGTACGGGCGAGGGGCTGCCGGCGGGCGGGGGCGCGTCGAGTTCGAAGCGTTTCAGCAGGTGCAGGAGCCGTTCCTCGACCTGGCCGGCCCAGCGCGTCGGATGCTTGGTCTCGATGGCCAACTGGAGCGGCCGCCCGCCCGCCCGTGTCTCGACGAGGAGTTCGAGGAGCCGTTCCAAGGTGAGTACGGAGGTGAGCTCGCCCGGCACCGGGTCCCAGTCCGGTGACTCGGTCTCGTCCCGGTCCTTCCAGGAGCCGAAGTCGAGGGCGGCGAGTGCGTTCAACTCCAGGGCGGAAACCGCGCCACGCCCGTTGGACGTACGGTTCACTCTGCGGTCGTGTACGCATACGAGGTGGCCGTCGGCCGTGAGTCGTACGTCGCACTCCAGGGCGTCGGCACCGTCCTCGATCGCTTTCCGGTACGCGGCGAGGGTGTGCTCGGGGGCGTCGTCGGACGCGCCCCGGTGTGCGATGACCTGGATGGGATGCTGCTCGGGGCG
Source organism: Streptomyces sp. ATexAB-D23 (assembly GCF_000373645.1). Lineage (GTDB taxonomy): Bacteria > Actinomycetota > Actinomycetes > Streptomycetales > Streptomycetaceae > Streptomyces > Streptomyces castrisilvae. The sequence goes on from NZ_KB892024.1 coordinate 308,050, forward strand.
GTGCTGCCGTGCTTGGGTCACCCGGGTCATGGTGTCACCGGGAGACCATGGGTGTGCGCACCTTGCGACGCAGGACCGTTTTGTCCGTTGTAAGGACCCGTGCGCAGATGCACAGGTCCTGCTTACAGTGGCCTGACGTGTTGTGGGAAAGGCTGGTCCCAGACACGTACACAGCGGATCTCTTGCCGAATGATGATGTGGAACCGAGGAGTATAGAGCTGTGAGCACAGAGAACGAGGGCAACGAGGGCAACGCGGCCGAGGCCGCCCCGTCCGTTCCGTCCGCACCTCCCGTGCCGGCCGACACTCCCCAGGCGCACTCGGAGGACGCGCCCCCCGCCGTGTCCCACCCCGGCCCGACGGCCCCGCAGCAGCCGCCCGTCTCCCACGCGCAGGACCCGGCGGCCGCGCAACAGCAGCCGCCGGCCTCCCCCGTACAGGACCAGGCGACCACGCAGCTGGCCGCGGTTTCGGCGACGCCGCAGTACGCCCCCCCGGCCCCGCCGCAGTCCGCGGCCGATGCCGGCTGGCCCCCGCCGCCGCCCGCCGTTCCCGCGTACGCGCACCCGCAGGCCGGTGGCGGCGGTCCCGTCTGGGGTCCGCCCGGCGCACCGCACGCACCGCACGCCCCCGAAGCGCCGCGCAAGCGGGGTGCGGGCGGTCTGGTCGCCGCGGTGGCCGTGGCGGCGCTCGTCGCGGGCGGCATCGGTGGCGCCCTCGGCTACTGGGCGGCGGACAGCAACGACGGCTCCGGTTCGACGACCGTCTCTGCCTCCGCCAATCCCCAGGACCTGAAGCGCGACCCGGGCACGGTCGCCGGCGTCGCGGCCAAGGCGCTCCCCAGCGTGGTTACGATCGACGCGAAGGGCGGCGACGGCGAGGGCGGCACGGGTACGGGCTTCGTGTACGACAAGGAAGGCCACATCCTCACGAACAACCACGTGGTGGCCTCCGCCGCGGACAGCGGCCAGCTCACGGCGACGTTCTCCGACGGCAGGAAGTACGACGCCGAGGTGGTCGGCCGGGCCCAGGGCTACGACGTGGCCGTGCTGAAGCTGAAGAACCCGCCGCAGTCCCTGACCCCGCTCCCTCTGGGCAACTCGGAGCAGGTGGCGGTCGGCGACTCGACCATCGCGATCGGCGCCCCGTTCGGCCTGTCCAACACGGTGACCACGGGCATCATCAGCGCGAAGAACCGCCCGGTCGCCTCCGGTGACGGCAACGGCGGCAGCAACTCGTACATGAGCGCCCTGCAGACCGACGCCTCGATCAACCCGGGCAACTCCGGCGGCCCGCTGCTGAGCGCGGGCGGCGCCGTCATCGGGATCAACTCGGCGATCCAGTCGACCGGCAGCTCCGGCCAGAGCCAGGCCGGCTCGATCGGCCTCGGCTTCGCGATTCCGATCAACCAGGCGAAGACGGTCGCGGAGCAGCTGATCAAGACGGGCCAGCCGGTCTACCCGGTCATCGGCGCCACGGTGACGATGGACGACCAGAGCGGCGGCGCGGTCATCTCGGACCAGGGCTCCGGCGGCACGGAAGCGGTCACCAAGGACGGCCCGGCGGCCAAGGCCGGCCTCCGCGCGGGCGACGTCATCACGAAGTTCAACGACACCGTCGTCGACAGCGGCCCCACCCTGATCGGCGAGATCTGGACCCACAAGCCCGGCGACCGCGTCACCCTGACCTACGAGCGCGACGGCAAGACGGCAACGGCCGAAGTCACCCTGGGGGAGCGCAAGGGCGACAGCTGACCGGCTAGGCTGTTCCCCGCGCCGGACACATCCACACGGATCGCGGCCGGCGCGGGGTGGGTTGCCCGAGCGGCCTAAGGGAACGGTCTTGAAAACCGTCGTGGCGCGAGTCACCGTGGGTTCAAATCCCACACCCACCGCCACAGGTCAGAGAATGAGCAGGTCAGAGGGCGGGTCTCCGAGTCGGAGACCCGCCCTCTGCGTTCACCTTGTCTCACCCCGGGTGCCTGTTTCCCGGTGTTGGCCAGGCCGTGTGGGCCATACGTGGGCCAGAACCGCGCCCTACTCCTCCGCCCGAAGCCCCTGCTCAACGAGCAGATTGGCCGCCGCCGACCCGCCCTTGAGCAGCTTGGCGTAGAAGCGGTAGAGCACCGCGAGACTGTGGCCGGCGCGGGACGCGGCTTCCACCGGGTCCATGCCGGACTTGATCCACAGAGAAATGGCCGCGTGACGCAGGGCGTACGGAACGTCGGCGAGCGGGGTGCCCTGCTCCCGCTCGCCGAGTACGGCCTTCCGCGCCTCGCTCCAGACCTCGGAGTACTCGTTTGAGGTGAGGCGGCCACCGCGCACCGCCCGGAACAGCCGTCCGTCCGGTGCCACGCCGAAGCGCGCGATGTGAGCGCGGACCATGCGGACGTACACCGGCGGGACGGGCACGGCGCGTACGGACTTCCGGGCGCGGTGCTTGAGGCCCCGTTCGTCGTGGGACTTCCCGCTGTCGGTCCAGCCGCTTCCCACCTCGGGGTGGCTCTCCGACACCAGGACTTCGCCCCACGCGTCCGGCTCGCTCTCCGGTGGCAGATCGAAATCCGACTCCCGCAGGGCCACGGCCTCGCCGGGACGCGTCGCCACGTAGTACACGGCCCCGTAGAACGCCTCCAGGTGCTCGCCCCGGGCCCCCTGGGCGGCCACGGCGGCGAGCAGGGCGCGAGCGAGCCGTGGGCCGGGCACCCAGCGGAAGTCGACCTCATCCGAGGTCTGGGGTGCGGTCCAGTCGACGGACAGGAACGGGTGGCGGGTGAGGAGAGCCCGCTCCTCAACGGCGTACCGGAAGGCGTTGCTCAGCACCATGCGCTTCCGGTTCGCCGTGTTCTCCGCCGCCTGCTTCCCGTTCAGGAGCTTGGAGAGGGCGGACAGCGCCGCCCGTACGTGCTCCGGCTTCGCGGCCTCATCCACCCGCATGGAGCGCTGAGCGACCCAGTCCAGCGCCTCGCGGACGCCGTCCGGGAGTTCTTGGCCGTCAGCACGCGAGATCAACTGTTCCTCCGGACCGTCCACGGCCCGGAACGCCCACTGATAGAGGGCGGCCCGGAGCACGCGAGCGTCAGGGCGGGCGCCCCGCCCGCTCGTGAAGACGGGCGTCACGACGGCAAGGGACTCCGCAATGCTCGCGCGATGCTTGGCCGCCGCCCCGGGCCACTTCATCAGCGCGTACGCCTTGGCGTGCTCGTACCACGTCGGCATGGAGAGCGCGGCGAGTTCCTTCTCAGGAAGGCCGGTTTCCTCGTCGAATTGCTGCCCAGCCCGCAGGGCCGCCATGAGTTGGGAACGTCGGCCGTCTGCCTGTGGCTTCAGCGCGTAGCTCTTGGAATGCCCCTCGCTGCCGACCCGCCAGCGCACCTCCCATGGCTTCGGCCGGCTCTTGCGTTGACGGATGGACCAGATGACGACTTCGAAGGTGAGTATGTCTCTCCAAAGAGAGAGGGCCCGCCGTGGCGGGCCCTCTCGGAACTTGTTGGTACGGCGGGCTCAGGCGGCTTCCTCGTACTTGCTGAGCCACGCGTCAAGGTCGGCGCGGCGTACGCGGACCTGGTGGTTGGGGAGCTTGATGAGCTTGGGGGCCAGGCCCCGGGCGCGCATGCGGTAGAAGGCGGCGCGGGACATGTTCAGTTCGGCGAGGACTTCGGGGAGCTTGAGCATCTGGGGGCGGGCCATGGGTGCTACTCCTTCGCTCAGGTCGGCTCTATAGGTGCGGTTACATCGGTTACTGCGGTTACACCGCAGGTCAGGGGCCTGTTTTCTGTAACCGATGGGTGAGGTGTAACCGATGGCGTGCGGTTACAGGCGGCGGTGAGACGGGGCGGTGTAACCGACGGTGTTCCGGTTACACCGCCCCGATCGGTTACGGGTGCGTCGCAGGTCAGGAGTCCAGCGGGAGGGGTGTAACCGATGTAACCGGGGATTCCGGGGGCGGGGGGCAGTACCTGTTCCAGGCGTCGGTGAGGTCGTCGCGGTGGTAGCCCTTGACGATCTGTCCGCCGATGCGGAGCGGGCGGGGCGAGATGGGCTTGCTCTTGGCGGTGACGTACTCCTTGAGCGTCTTGGAGAGGGTGCGCGCGTTCAGCGGGCGGCCGTCCAGGTCCCCCCAGGGGGATTCCTCCAGACCGTTGAGCAGGTGCAGGATCTCGACGGTGGAGACGGTGTCCTCGCCGGGGAAGACGTGGTCACGCAGGTCGGTGAGGAGCTTGACTCCGAGCGAGGCGCGGTCGTCCTCGTTCACGGCGGTGACCAGGTCGACGCAGGCTTGCCTGGCCCGGTCGGGCCAGGTTCCGCCGGCCGCGTCGGCGACAGCGAGCAGCGGTTCCCACACGTCGGCGGGGCGGTCCGTGATGCCGTCGGGCATGTCGGGGAAGGCGCCGTCGACGTGGGGACGTACCTCCTTGGCCCATGCGGCGAGTTGATCGCGCAGGGCGTGGCCCTGGGGTTCATGGACGCGGGCTCGGAAGGGTTCGACGCGTTCGTTACGGGCGCGGCGCCGCATGCGGATGATCACAGAGCGCGCCAGGATCGTGTCGGGCAGGGAGCCGAGCCCTCCCATGGCGACCGCGCAGTAGGAGGGGAAGGCGACGACCGTCTGTGTTCCGCCGTCTCCGACGCACCGGTAGGAGACGCCGCTCCTGCGGTGCCCGGCATTGAGCAGGCCGCGCAGATCCTCGTTGTCCTTGGCCTTCGGGCCGAAGACGGTGTCGATCTCATCGAAGAGGATCGTGGGCCGCCCCGCCTCGTCGGCCACCGCACGGAAAAGCGCGGCCGGGGAGGCGTTGACGGCGTGCATGGGGTGGGGGACCAACGTGCTGATGACTTCGAGCGCACGGGTCTTGCCGCTCCCCGGTTCGGGCGAGAGGAACGCGAGGCGAGGTGTGGAGTCGAAGCAGTCGAGCAGGTGGGTGTGCGCGTCCCAGAGGGCCACGGCCACGTAAGCGGCCTCGGCCGGGAAGGCGTTGAAGCGGCGGTGGAAGGCTTCGACCTCATCGAGCAGGGCGGCCCCGTCGGTTGGGGCTGTGGTCGTGTCGGTCATGCGGCGCTCCTGCTCGTTGCGGGTTCGGTGTGGGGGCACTGGCCGATCCGGGCGCGGGTGGTGAGGTCGGTGACGGCTTGGCGCCCCCGGGCCCGCTCGTGGTGGCCGCAGGTGCACAGCCAGTCGGCGATGGGGAGCTGGTGGCGGCCGAGCCCGCGTACGGTCAGGCCGGGTTGGATGCCAGCCACGGTGACCGTGTGCGGGTCAGGGCGGACAGCAACGGGGACGGCCTGGCGGCCGACGACCTTCGGCGCGCTACTGCCGGGGCCCCGTCCTGCCGGTTCGGCGGCGCGGGGCCCGGTGGAGGGCGCGGGAAGGCTTTTCAGGTGAGGGGCGGGTCCGGTGGTCATGCCGCCTCCGGTCGTGGCCGGCAGGTGCGGATGGACCAGGACAGGGCCGAAGCGATGGTGGCGCGGCACTCGGCAGTGGTGAGCCCGGCCGCCTCGCCCTCCTCCTGAAAAGCCGCTTCGACTACGTGGCGGGGGAGGTCTCCCCAGGCCACGAACCGGCCCACTGCCCGGACGGACGCGAGCAACGTGGCGTTGCGCCTGCCCTCCCCGGAGGCCCGGACGGTCTCGCGCTCGCGCTGGAGGGCGGTCTGCGCGTAGTGGTGGGCCCGCAACGGCACGGCGGCGGGCGCGGGTGCCGGGGCGGGCGGTTGGGGGTGTGTGGGGGTGAGGAGTTGCTTGAGCCAGCTGGGGAGGGGGTTGATGAGGGCGGGCCCGTCGGCTTCGTAGCGGTGGCCATTGACGATGCTGCCTGCGGCGACGACGTACCCGCCCCATGCCCGGGTGTCGACCAGCGGGGCCAGGGTTCCGGCGGTGTTGTGGAGGTGGGCGGCGGCGGGGGCGGAGAAGTACAGGTGCTGTCCGCCGCTCGCGGTCCGGATTGTGCGGGTGCGGGGCACCGGCTGCCCGGCGCGCTCGCAGAGCGCCGCGAGGTTCGCCGCGCCGTCAGGCGCGTCCGTAATGGTCTTGGGCTTGTCGAGGTCCACGACGACAAGCCCGGAGGGGCCCGTTGCCAGCCCGATGTTGAACGGGCCGGCGGACCAGGCAGCGCGGATGCGGTCCGGGTCGGTGGTGGCCCGCTGCTCCCACTTCACATGCCCGGTGGCGCAGGTGCCGGTGCGGGGGCAGGTGGTCTCGCCGTGGAGGGCGGGGCGCTTGTCGCCGGGGTGGAGCGGGAAGACGTGCCACCCACGTTCGGCGGCGGCCAGGGCGGCGCGCAGGAGGTCGCTCATGCCGCAGCCCCCGTGTCCTCGGTGGCGGCCAGTCCCGCGAGGAAGAGGCGGTAGGCGTGGGCGGCCTGGTGGATGACGACGCCGTTGCCGAGGATTTTGAGCTGGTCGGAGCGGGACAGGGCCAGGTCCAGGGCGCCGGAACCCGTGCACAGACTGACGTTGCCGCCGACGGGCTGCGCCGGGGTGTCGGGTTGGGTCATGCTGGGTGTCTCCAGTTCTGTGAGAAGTACTGGCAGCAGAGGGCGGCCCCGGACTTTGGCGAGACGGGGGCCGCCCTTGGTCGTGCCGGGGGTTGGTCAGGCGGTGTGGTCGGCGGTGAGTCCGCCGTTCGGGAGCTGGTCGGCGGTGAGCGCGCGAGGGGCGGGCAAGTGGGGGTTCACTGAATGTCCTTTTTGCTGTGCCGGTCGAAGTCGGCTGCGGCCTGTCGGGCGGCGTCCTTGATGCTGGTCAGCAGCTCTTCGACGCGGTCGAGGGAGACGTAGAGCATCCGACTCCCCCCGCCGGAGGTGATCCGCACGGCCACGGCGGGCTCCGGATGGTCGGAGGTGGCGTGCAGGATGACGGGCGCGGCGGTCAGTTTGGCGTGGTCGCTAAGGAAACGGAAGGTCATTGGGCGTGCCTCTCGACGAACGGTCGTGCTCGGGTTAGGTGTCGTCCCTCAGTGGCGGTTGACGGTTTTGGTCCATACGCCGCGGTTGGTGGTGCGGGTGGTGCGCTGGTCCTGGTGGACGGGGCCCTTGTAGTGGTGGTGGTGCTCGGTGTGGGTGGCTGCTTTGGCGCGACCAGCAGCCCGGAGCAGGGAGCCGGCGGCAAGGACCAGCGCGACGGGTCCGCCCGCGCCGACGGCGAGGGCGACGGGGTCGACGTGGCCGAGCGTGAAGAGGACGAGGGAGGTGGCGCCGCCGACGGACAGGGCGGCGACGCTGCCGGCGAGCATCAGGGCGCTGGCGTCGGCGGCCTTCTGGCTCATCGGCGGGCGCCCCGGCTGAGCCACAGGCGGCGTCGGCCCGTACGTGGGGAGTGGGGTGTCGTCGCGGTGCGATGTCGGCGTGTACGCCTCGTCAATGAGGCGGCGGGCGTGGAGGTCGGCTTCGACGGGGGTGAGCGGACGCTCGACGGGGGGCTGTTCAGGCCGGTTCATGGGGAGGGTCCTCCCGGACGGGCCGGGGTCCCGCGCCTGGTCGGGCGGGGACCCTGGTGGGTGTCACGTGTGGGTGTCAGGGCGTGTCAGGCCCGGGTGTCAGGGCGCGTGACACCTGCTCCCGCCTAGGGGTTTGGGTGTCACACGCCCGTGACGGTGTCAGGTGTCACGCCGGGTGTCAGGCTGCTGCGGCGAGGGCTGGGACGATGCGCCAGCGGCCGGTTTGGTTGGTCGGCTGGAGGCGGCCCTCCATGGCGGCGTCGCGGAGGCGGGCGGAGACCCAGGGGCGGCTGTAGCCGTTGGCGTCGCACCAGTCCATGAAGTCCTTCGGTCCGACGACCATCTGACCGGCTGCCTCGAACTCGTTGAGGGCTTGGGCGAACAGTTCCCGTGCTTCCTCCGGGGAGGGCTTGCGGCCGGTTTCCTGGCCGAAGAGCGGGGCGTCGTCGCCCTGCTGCGCGGCGGGGAGGTCGGCTTCGGGGTCCATCGCGGCGTCCTCGGGGTCCAGGAGGGTGCCGGTCTGGATGCTGTCGTCCTGGTCCGGCACGGTGGTCTGCTCCGTCTCGTCGGTTTCAGTGCGGCGCCCGGTGTAGGCGTTGCCGACGACCGCCCTGGCGGCGCCTGCGGTGACGGGGTCGGCGGTGGCGCCGTTGCGGACCGTCCACTGCGCGAGCATTTCCATGACCGGCGCGGCGTCCTGGGTGAACTGCTGCGTGCGGGCGGGGGAGGCGTAGCGGTCGGGGTCGATGCCTCCGGCGACGACGTAGCAGTAGCCGGGCTTGCGGTTGCCCCACGCGCCGGGGTGGGCCCCGGCGTCGATGACCGTGTCCGGGAGGGAGAACCCTTCGTCGCGGGGGTCGCAGCCCAGAGCGATCACGGACGGCAGGGAGGCCCGGGTGCTGGTGGACATCTGGTCGTACGAGGGCCGCTGGAGCGACACGATCAGGGAGCATCCGGCGGACCGGGCTTCCTGGGCGATGCCGGTGAACGCGTCGTCGCCCAGGGCCCGCAGCGTGTTGGCGGCCTCTTCCATCCATGCGACGAGATACGGCATGCCCTCGCAGCCACAAGCCGTGCTGTCCGGCCGGCAGGAGTGCGCAGGGTCGGTCTGGGGCTCGGCGGCCTGCGGGGTCCACTGCCGGTAGGAGTGCTTGCCCAGCCACCCCGTCCGGGCCGGGATCACGTGCTGAAGTGCCTCGACCATGGCTTCGGTTCCGGTGCCGCCTTCCACGGCCCAGTCGTAGGCGGGAAGCAGAGGCCGGAAGTCCTGGAATGCCTTGGGGTCGGAGAGCCACATGATGACGTCGCGGCGGGACAGGATTTCCGTCTGGAGATTCAGGGCGGTGTCGCCCTTGCCGGAGCCGGTGCCCCCGGCGACAAGGAAGTGCTGGGCGTTACGCCCGGCCGCCGGGTCGCCGGGCAGCCACACCATGAGCGGGGCTCCGTCGTCGTAACGGCCGATGACCAGCGGGTCCGTGATCGAGGCGCCGGGCTGGGAGGGGCCCTCCCACGGCTGGGGCTCGGTCAGCATGTCCTTGGGCACGATGACCAAGTCCCCGCGCCGGGCGGAGTCCGGGTCGGGCTGGAACCGCACCGCCGACTGCGGCAGGTCCAGTGCGGACGCGATCCGCATCAGCGCCTTCGCGACATCGTCGGTGGTCTGCTCCCCGCCCTCCAGGGCGAGCGCCGCGGTGACCCGGTTCGGCTCGACCTCGGTCCGGCCGATCATCGCGCGCGCCAGACCGACCTTGGCGAGCAGCCCCTTGTCGGCGGACTCCGCCGGCGCAGCACCCTCGGAGGTACGCAAGGCCATCCGCACGTTCCAGGACAGGGCGAGCACCACCCCGCCCATCAGGTAGGCGTCAGGCAGACCCCCGGCCAGCGGACCGGCAAGCGCGGCAGCGCTCACCCACGCCGACCCGGCCGCCACGGTGATCGCGGAGTGCAGGCGCCGCTGCGCGCTGGTCTCCCGCCCCGCCCACCACGTGGCCCCGGTCAGGGCGACGGCTGACAGGGTCAGCCCGACCCCCGCCCCGACCGAATCGGCCCACAACAGGTGCGCACCCGACCCGGCGACACCGACCCCGGCCACACCGAGCCACGGCGGGAGATGCGGCTGGGCACGGCGCAGGAGGTAGGCCCCGATGCTGCTCCGGGCCGGTGTGCTGTGCTCCCCGAGGTTCCTCATCCCTTGTTCCATCCTTTCCAGCTCGCCTTCCACGTCTAGTCCGTGCGGGTCGGCCCGCCGGCGGCTCACTGCGCGGTCCAGTTCATGCGCGGCCGCTGGGGGCGCTGGGCACGGTGGCGGTGGGCACCGAGTTCACCCTCGTACTCCTGCTGGAACTGGGCGTAGCAGGCCGCGGCGAGCTTCGCGGCGTTGCGCAGCTCGTCGGCCGCGCGCTGCATCTTCCGCGAGACCTTGAACGCGCGGATCTTCGCGCCGCCCATCCGGCCGTCGGGGTCCGGGACCGTGGCGAGGACGGCTTTGAGGATCTCGGCACCCATGGCGACCTCGAAGGAGAGCATCACGGCCGCGGCCCGCAGGGCGTTGCAGTAGTCGCGGATCTGCGCCGGGGAGGAGAACTCCGGGGCGGGGAGCAGGCTCTCCGCGTGCCGACGGGCCCCGGGGGCGGACGCCGACTTGTTGTTGTTGACGGTGACGTTGATCGGCGGGACGAACCCGCCGGCCACCGAGCCGACGAAACCACCGGCTGCCGCTCCGGCGGCGTTCGCGAACTTCGCGCCCTTGCTCTCGGGCGCCGGTCCGCCGCCCGTACGGGGGCGGGGCGGGGCGGTTCGGGTGCTGTTGCTTGCCATGGTGAACCCCTTGTCTCAGGCGGAGAGGCAGAGAGCCGCGACAGTGAGCGCGGCGATATGGGCGGTCTGATCGACGTGGACGGCGTCACCGGCAGCAGCCCAGGACTCCTGGCGGGCCAGGCGCATCCACGCGGCCACCGGCCACCGCCGGTCGATCACCGCATGGGTGGCGCCGATCCACATCAGAGCGGCGGTGGCGGGCAGCAGCGGAAGCCGCCACCCGAGCACGGCCGCGCCCAGCGCGAGCAGGAGACCGCAAACCACGACGTGCGTGGCGGCGTGCGCGATATTCGCCCGCCAACCGGCCGGGCCAGGAAGCGCCTTGTGCCCGGCCTGGTGGTCGCTCTGAAGCGGATAATCGGAGATCAGATGGCCCAGGTAGAGCAGGAACGCGATGTCAGCGAACACGTAACTCCCCTTCGGCGACGGGGGCGCAGAGGTGGGGCGCGGCAGTCGCGATCAGGGCGTCATGGGCGTCCAGCGCGCGGCGTCGGAGGATTTCCAGCTCGTGTGCGTCCTTCGGATGGCGCATCGCGTAGGTGGCCTGCACTGCGAGACGGGCGGGTGCCTGAACCTCTGGGGTGAGGAGCTGGACGCGGACGGCCGGGGCGGTGACGGCGCTGCGGGTGCGGTGTGACTCGTCGCGCAGGGCCTGGACGCGTCCGGTGTCGGCGCCGGTCAGTCGAGCATCCCCGAGTTCCCACATGGCCCGGCGGTGATCGGACAGAGCGACCGCGAGGTCGGTGACGGCGTTGACGGAGTCACGGCGCCGGACGTCGGCGCGAGCGGCGTTACGGGCGGTGTGGGCGATCCGGGCCTGCATGAGCCCGGCGGCCAGGGCCCCGGCAAGGGTGCCGAGGACGGCGATGAGGGTCTGCCACATGAAGGGTCTCCAACGATGGGCGGTTCAACGAGAGGGGGCATCGGCGCAGGGCACGCACATGCCGAGCGAGCGCGGGATGCAGTAACCGGCATCCCGCCGGCAGACGGGGCAGGTGCGGCGGGCCCGCATGGCCGCCGCGAGGGAGGCGGTACGGCCCGGAGTCATGGGCCGTACCGGGCGGGCGAGGTCGATGCGGTAGAGGTAGGCGAGCAGCGGTTCCCGCCGGCGGCGGGAGCGGCGCAGTACGGCGGCGACGTCCTGCCCGCCGGGCCGCAGCCCGAGCGCGCGGAGCTGGCGGCGGGTGGCGTAGCCGTCGGGGGCCAGGCGCCAACGGTATTCGGGGATGGTGGCCATCAGGCTGCCACCACCAGTTCGTGCGGGGTGGGGCGGGCGAGGTGGAGCAGGCGTGTGTCGGGGCAGGGCATCGTGGCCGCGCACCAGTCGTCGGCGATGAAGTTCTGACCGATGTAGTGCGTGTAGGCGGGCGGAATGGCCTCGGTGAGTTCTTCGTGCGTGTCGGTCCAGGTGATGCCCATGGCCCGCTGCATTTCGGTGACGTTGCCTTTGCCGCCGCCCTTGCCGTACGCGGCGATGTACGGGCCGTCGCGCCACACGCCGTGGCGCCAGCCGCGGACCGGGCCCCGGTGCGGCTTGTGCACGGCGACCGGGGGCCGCCAGTAGGGACCGAGTTCGAAGTAGCGGTGACGGATCACCGACAGTCCGAACATCTCCCCGCACAGCAACAAATCCTTGCGTAGCCGGGCGCCTTGGACGTTCTCGATGACGTACGGCACGCCGTACCACTCGCACACCTCTCGCACTTGCGGGATGAGGTCGATGTGGTCGCGGCGGCCCCGGTTGGTGCCCTTGGTCAGGGCACAGGATGCCTGGCACGGCGGGGAGTAGTGGACCAGGTCGAATTCCTGGCACCGCTCCCGCGCCACCTTCAGCGCATCACCCCGCACGAACGTGAACGGATAGGCGGGGCGCGGGGTGATGTCCACGCCGGTCACGTCGAACCCGGCCCGGTAGTAGCCCATCGACGCCCCGCCCGCGCAGCAGAACAGATCCAGCACACGCGGCCGGCGCATCAGAGGGCCACCGCCGAACGGTCGCGCAGTTCCTGGTAGCGGGTGGAGACCCAGCCCACCGACCACCCGCACAGTTCCGCGGCCGTACGGACGGGCGTCCCGGAGGTGTAGGCGGCGGTGACGATCTGGCGGGCGCGGTCCTCGGGGAGCTTGGTGTTCACCGGGCCGCCGGACAGCAGCGCTTCGCGTTCACGGGCCTCACGCCCGGCCCGCTCCTCCTCCTGCCGGCGCTCCGTCTGCTCCCGCTCCAGCCGCTCCCGCTCACGGCGCTGGACGGCCTCGCGTTCAAGGCGTTCACGCTCGGCCTGCTGCTGTTCACGCTCGCGCTCGCGGCGTTCACGGGCCTCCCGCTCGGCACGCTCCCGGGCCTCGGCCCGCTCGCGCTCCTCACGCCGTGCCGCTTCCTCGCGGGCGGTCTGTTCACGGGCAAGGAGGGCTTCGTGCTCACGCTGTTCACGGGCCAACTGGGCGGCGTGCTCGCGCTCCTCACGGGCCCGCCGCTCCTGCGCTTCGCGGCGCTCGGCGGCTTCCTGCTCGCGCTCCTTGCGGTCGGCTTTGAGCTGGGCTTCGCGGGCGCTCTGGGCGGCGGTGATGGCCTGGCGGTAGGCGAGTCCGGTCTCTGCGGTGACGATCAGCAGGAGGGGTGCGACCGCGTGCACGGCCACGCCGACCAGCTCTTTTCGCAGTGCGGAGTCCGCGACGTTCAGGGCGAGGGTCATCGCTCCGGTCATCCACCGCAGCGCGACCGGCCACCGCCCGCCGTGCCCGCCCAGCCGGGCCAGAACAGCGTCCAGGCGCACGACGATGACGACCGCCGCGTCCACGACCAGGGGGAGGATCGGGGCGGTCCAGGTCCAGCCCTGGGGGGTGTGGCGTTCCATCAGCGGGGTGACCGTGAGGACCGAGAACAGCATCGCGCCGCCCACGATCAGCCACGTCCCTACCGACAACGCGCGTTCCGCTGAACGGATCTGAACATCGTTCACGACGCCACCTCCCGCACCCGCGTCGTCGCGATCAGGGAGACGGGCTGGGCAGGGTCGTCGCCCGGGGCGTAGTCCTCGATCCAGTCCCACACCGGGGCGCCGGTGAACGTGTAACCGAGAGCGTCCAGAGCCCGTGAACGGTCCTGAACACTCGGCACCGCGGCCCCCTCGAAGACGTACTCGGGCCACTCGGAGACCAGCCCGCCGTAGATCGCCACGTACAGGCGCCACCGGCCAGTGCTCTGCGCGATGGCCATCTGCGCGGGGAAGGTGTCCGGTGCGCTCACGCCGCACCGCCCTCGGGCCGGGGCGGGTTGGCCAGGCCGGTCAGAGCGGCGATCTCCTCGCCCGTGACGATGGTGCGCTCGTTCATCGCCTCGGCGACCAGGCGGATCTCCCGCCAGTAGAAGGAGATCCGGCGCCGGGCCATGCCGCGCACCTGCCCCCACGACCGGCCGCCGGCCGGAACGCTGGTGCGGCCCAGACGGTGCCCGTGGGCGGCGAGGACATCGACGGCCTGTTCCCGGTCGTGCACGGCCGCGCAGGACAAGGCATGCTCCGGTGTCCACAGTCCCGCGACAAGCAGGTACTGCACCTGTGCGACCGAACCGGCCGCACACATCGCCGCGTACTGCCACGCACCGACGTTTCCCACGTTCAGCGTCGTGGACCCGGTCAGCCCCCAACCGTCCTCGCCGACGCTCCAGGACATGACCTCGCTGGACACCACGTGGATGCCGTAGGCCATGGCCAGCACCGCGTGCCCGGCCTCGTGGAACACCGTCCCCAGCCGAGCCGACCCGTAGTCGAGACCCGAGTCGACGTTCGGCTTGGCAGCGCCCCGGTGGTCCAGGAGCAGTTCCGGCTTTGGCGCGGTCTGTACGGCGCTCACGCGGCACCGCCCGGCTGCACCGTGGCGGTGCGGTTGGTCAGGTCGCGGCGGGCGGCCATGACCCGGTTCCGGGCCCGGCGAACCCGCCGCATGTCCAGCTCGCTGACCGGGCGGTCGAGGGTCATGATCTGCGCGTCCAGCAGCTCGACCTCCGCCCGGATGAGCGGCATCTCGTGCTCGATCGCGTCCAGCTCGGCGGCCGGCGGCTCGAAGTCGAGCGAAGCGGCCGTAACACGGTCCTGAAGTGCAACGATGGGGATCATGGGTCGTTGTCTCCTAGCGGTAGGACGGCCCAACAGCACCCCGGAGTAGCCGCTCCGGGGTGCTGGCCGTTGGGTGAAGAGCCACCCGAGGGGGTGGCAGTGCCCCGGGCCGGATTCGATCCGGCGGCATCACGCCGGGTCCGGGGCGGGGTTCAGCGGCCGGAGCCGCCGGAGGAACGGCGGTTGGCCTCGCTGACCTTCTTCGACAGCTCTTCGCGTTCCTGGTCTGTCAGACTGCTGATCACAGGTGCCTCCTAGACAGGTGCCTGTATCGCGGCACCCCGGTTGCCCCCGGGGTGCCGCCGTGGTTCCGGACCCTCCGGCTCCCCTCAACCTCGCCCGTACAGCACCGCGCTCGGCGGGCCGGACGGACGAGGGAGGCAACCGGCCCCAGCTCAGCGGCTGCGGGTGGTCAGATGACGCGGTGGGCGCGGCCGTACCGGCCGGTCCAGCAGGTACAGCGCCCGCTGTCTTCGTCGCTTCACGTCGGCCTCCAACGGCACGGACATGGCGTACGGCATGGTTCGCGATCTTTGCCCTTGTCTCACCGCACGGACGGGTTCACCGGCCCTGAACGGGCCGGGAGGAAGGTGCTTGCTACCTCGTGCGGCAGGGCCTGCGGCTTGTCGCAGATGCCTGTCGATCTAAATTTCACTGTTCAGTTCTCAAGGAACAGGGCTTCCTTCGGGCTCACTCCCGATGCCGGGACCCTCCGGGCGCTCTTGTTGCAGACACAGATGTGCCGGGTGCTCTCCGTTCGTTCGATCCGACCGGCGGGCACATCCCTAAGGTTCCCTAGGGTTCCCTGCGGTGTCAAGCAGTAAGGTAGGGAACCTCAGGGATGTACACGCGAAGGAGCAAGCGAAATGGCAGGCCAGGCCGACAATCGAGCCCCTTACGCAAAGATTGCCGCTCACTACTCAGAGCTGATCTCATCCGGCGAGCTGCGGCCGGGGGCGCTCCTGCCGAGCATCAAGAACCTCGCCGAAGAGTGGAAGGTCAGCACCGCCACGGCGGAGAAGGCCCTGCGGAAGCTGCGCAGCGAAGGGCTTGTCCGAGGCATTCACGGGATCGGCACTGAAGTCCTGGACCAGCCTGGTCCGATGTCCTCGGGGGCCCAGCGGCAGGACCGCGGACGCCGTACCGGGTCCAGCTGGGGGACGGGCGAACGATCCGACTCGCACCAGGCGGCCATCGTGCCGGCGCCCGCTGACGTGGCGCAGGCCCTGGACATCAAGCCCGGCTCGAAGGTCGTACGGCGTAGCCGGGTGTACCGGGACCGGCACGGCATCGTCGCTCACAGCACGTCGTGGATCCCCGCCCGGTACGGGAAGCTGGTGCCGCAACTGGCAGAGAGCGAGCGGCTGATGGGGGGTACGTCGCTTCAGCTCATCGCGCAGGCAACCGGCCACCCGATCACCCGGCGCATCGATACGGCATCGTCCAGCCGTCTCACGCCGGAGCACGCGCGGCTCCTGGAACTGGACCCGGAGAACCCGCCGGCCGACCCGGTGGTAGTGATGACCGCGAAGTTCCTCGACAGTGAGGACACCGTTGTGGAGTACGGCGTCGACCTCGGTGCCCCGGGGCGTACGTGGCGCACTGAAACCGAGGTCACCCTGTGACCGGTGAGAGCAACGCACCCGCGAACGGGCCAGAAGGGCGAGGGGACGCCCCGCTCACGGCCAGGCCCAGTGGCACCACCGTGCCAGGAACCGAAACCGAGGCAGCAGTCGTTTCACGAGCCATGACGCAACCGAAGCCCCGCCGCTCCCCGTTCTGCGTGCTGATGGCCGGGCTGCCCGGCTCCGGCAAGACCACACTGTCCCGCGCACTGACGGATCGGGGCTTCGTTCGCCTGTGCCCGGACGAGGAAATGTTCCGCCGGCACGGCGTCTACGGAGTCGACTTCCCCCGGGGCGTCTTCCCTACCCTGGAACGGCCTGTGCTCGAAGACGTGGCGGCCGACCTCCGCGCACAGCTCAAGGCCGGACACAATGTTGTAGTCGACCACGGATTCTGGACTCCCGAGGACCGGGCGAAGTGGCAGGCCATCGCCGTAGATGCCAACGCGACGCCCGTGCTCGTCTACCTGGCCGCCAGCCATGAAGAACTCTGGGCCAGGGTGAGTAAGCGAAACGAGTTCCACGCGAACGACCCGAACGCGATCTATTTCGCGGAAAGCGACCTTCAGCGATACCGAACCCGGTTCATTCCCCCTACTTCCGATGAGCCACATTTGCTGTACGAGGGTGACGCGGTCGCAGTTCTTGCGGCTCTGTCCGCGCTAGGCTGAAACTTTGGCTGCGAGGTGAACGTGCAAAGCAAGGGCCGGTAGCCGTACGGGCCGTTAGAACGGCGGTTCAGATGCCGCCTTTCTAACTAGCTCTGCAAACAGTTCCATGTTGGCGTCTTGTAGATTTTGCGCATATTCCGCATGTTTGCCGTACGGCACCCCCTTAGCTACTTCCCAGAGGCATTCACGGGGTGCCGACGATTTTTCCAATTCCAGGAAAACGTCTCGCGCGTGGAACCACGAGGCCTTGGCGACACCCGCAAGAATTGTGTCCCTGTCGGAAACTTTCCCTTTTGTCTGAAAGTGAATAACGACAGCCGCCAATTCGTTCGAGCTTCGGTGAGTCCCAGTCCCGCTAAGCAGAGCCTGTGCGTCTACCTGCAAGGTCGCCGAACGTAGGTGGTCTACTGCCTTCTCGATACGATCCGGAGGCAGGTGCACCCCGACTTCAATCAAGTACCTTTCGACGTGCAATCCGACATCCGAACGCCGAAGTCCAGCGACGATGGCGGGAGATGCGGTGTCGCCGACCCGCTGAGCCGTGAGGCGGAGAAGCATGCCCACGGTCATATTGTTCTCCGTCGCCGCCCATCGCCCCCACTGGGAGTCCACGTACGGGAACTCGTCCTCCAGAGCCGCGAGGGTCCGCACGACACTAAGCGGATCCTCTTCCGAAGCTCTGGTAATAAATTCTGTGACAGTCATTCCGGCTTTGATCATTTCCCGCAGGAGTCCGGGTAGCCAACCTGCGGCTGGAAGGTGTGCCGAGTCCGTGACAATCTGCACGAGATCGTGCAGGTGTGCCTGTTCTAGTGGTTCACTGTCCCAGGAGATTTTTTTGGACGGCAATATTTTCATGTGTGCTTGAGAAGCTTGCTCCTTCTCTTTTTTCGCAGCAGATGTCCTTTCGCGCCAAATCGATTGGTCGATCTCCTCCTGTGGCAATGGTGCGTCATTGAGTCGGGCGTGTTCACCTAGCGCTTCCACAATTGACAAGACTTGAGGAAGGTTGAGAGGGCTTGTGCCTGAGAGCTTATCTTGAATGGTCGACCGGGCCATCTTGCTTTGTCTGCCTTGCCTTGCAATCAGGCGCTCGATGCTGCGAATCGATGGGTCTCCAGCGCGAACCCGGAGTTCCCGGAGTTGTGCTGCCAGGTCCATAAGTGGCCTCTTTGATCTACCTGTCCGGCTGCGTCCGGCACTGTCCGCTGATGTCCGGGGCTGGGTACGGAAGCCTAGTCCAACTGCGCTCTTGGCGTCCGGGTCTTGACGGAAGCGACCGGCAGGATCGCATAGGGGGACCGGACAGGTTTACATCGGTGCCACAAGAAAGCCCTGTTCCTGTCGGCAAGGGCAGGAACAGGGCTTCGCTCGAACGAGCCGCCGAACTCTACACCTCGGGGTCTCGCAAGGATTGGAGAACTGGCACCATGGGATTTGACAGCCCCTCCGCACGAGAGCGTAACGACAGCACCTCTAGGTGGGTCAACCGTTTGGTACAGATCGCCACCCCCGTCGCGGCTCTGCTGGGGGCCGTTGCCGCTCTGGTTACAGCGCTTCGGGCCTAAGCGCGGGCGAGTGCGGCGCTACCGGTCGACTAGCGGGATGGGCACAGGCCACATCGACGGACGGTTTCGTTGATGTGGCCTGTGCACCGCAATGAGGGATCGTCAGGCGTGGCCGGGCAGTCTTTGTGCGCCGTGGGCCATGTACGGGCCGGGCGAAGCCCGCCCGGGCGCAGCGCCAGTAAACGGGCAGGTCAGAGCCCCAAGCGTTCGCGGATGTGGGCGGTCTTGAAAACCGTCGTGGCGCGAGTCACCGTGGGTTCAAATCCCACACCCACCGCATGGGAACGGCCCCCGTCCAGGTGCACCAGGTGCATCGGGCGGGGGCCGTTCGGTTGTGCGTGCGGGCTTTTAGGATGGTGGGTGGGGCGGGGCCCGTAGCGCAGAGGTCGTCGCGCGCGGTCTCCAAAACCGCGAGGGCGCCGGTTCGAATCCGGCCGGTTCCGCCCTGTTTCCTCGCCCACTTCTCCGGGGCTGTTCTGCGGCCCTGCTGGGGACCTCGCGGGCCCGAGCGGATGGTTCGGACGTTCCCGGGGGTTTGGTTTCCCTTCCTCACGCTTGCGGGGGAATCGGGAGGCGCGGGTGGTTCGCCGGTACGGCGCTGGGCAGCTTTGATCCGCGACGTCGTGATCATCACCGGGCGGTCGGCCGCCGGCCCGGGTTCGGCCTCAGCCCTATTTCCGGTTCATGGAGGAACAGACATGGCAAGCATCCGTACCGCTCGTGCCCTCGCCGTTGTTGCCGCGCTGCCTCTTGCCGCCGTTCTCCTCGGCGGGGTGGCGCAGGCGGACAACGGCTCGATCGCGAGCGGCGGATCGAACGCCGGCGTGGCGACGATCGGCGGCAGCGGGGTCGGCGGGGACAACGCGGGCAACTCGTCGACCTCCCAACAACAGGCCACCGGGCCCGGGGCGTCGAATCAAAGCAACTCCGCGCAGGTGAACGGGTCCGGGTTCACCGACATCGACCAGTCCACGCACAACTTGGCGGTGAACTTCACCAACCTCTGGTGAGCGCGGGGTCCGTCGCGGTCCGGGCGGGGGGCCGGACCGCGACGGAAGGACGGCTACGGCCCGCACAGGCGCTGCTTCGGCGCCCGTGCGGGCCGTTCCGTGTGCGGAGGGGCACGTGGGGACGTGCGCGGAGGGCACGTGGGACGTGTGCGTACGGGCGGTGGTGTCGCGTGCCTTGACAGTGGCAGTGAATCTGACGGACAGTCAGAAACCTGTAGCGGTCGGCTCGCAGTGCGCTGCCGACCGGTCCTCATGCCGTTCCCGGGAGGCGTCGACGTGCATCTGGCCCCGACCGAGCGCCAGCTCCGTCTGCGCGCCGAACTCCGTGCCTACTTCCGCGAGGTGATGCCGGAGCCCGGCCACGCGGTCCATGATCCGGACGCGCAGCGGCTGCTGCTGCGGCGGATCGGGGCGGACGGGATGCTCGGCCTCGGCTGGCCCGTCGCGTACGGGGGGCAGGGGCGCGGCGCGGACGAGCAGTTCGTGTTCTTCGACGAGGCGTACCGGGCCGGCGCGCCCGTCTCCATGGTCACGCTCAACACCGTCGGCCCCACCCTGATGAAGTACGGGACCGAGGCGCAGAAGGGGTACTTCCTGCCCCGGATCCTCGCCGGTGAGACCGTCTTCGCCATCGGCTACAGCGAACCGGAGGCCGGTACGGACCTCGCCGCGCTGCGCACCCGGGCGGTACGGGACGGCGACGCCTGGGTCATCGACGGGCAGAAGATCTTCACCAGCAACGCGCAACAGGCGGACTGGATCTGGCTCGCCTGCCGAACCGACCCGGACGCGCCCAAACACCGCGGCATCTCGATCCTGCTCGTGCCGACGGACGCGCCGGGCTTCTCGTGGACACCCATCGAAACGGTGGGCGGTCTGACCACCACCGCCACGTACTACGACGGTGTGCGCGTCCCGGCCACCGCCCTCGTCGGGGAGGAGAACGCCGGCTGGGGGCTCATCACCAACCAGCTCAACCACGAACGAGTGGCGCTCGCGGCGATCGGCATGCAGGCGGAGGACTTCTACGCGGCGGCGCTCGCCTTCGCCCGCACCCCCGATCCGCTGACGGGCCGGTGCCCGGCCGATGAGCCGTGGGTGCGTTCCCGGCTGGCCGAGGCGTATGCGCGGCTGGCGGCGACGCGCCTGCTCAACTGGCGCCTCGTCGGGGACGTGGGCGCGGGCGCACTGGCGCCGGGCGACGCGAGCGGCGTGAAGTTCGCCGGGACCGAGAGCGCCGTGGAGGTCTACCGGATGTGCCAGGAGATCACGGGCGACGCCGGCCTCATCCGCGGCGGCTCCCCCGGCGCGTTCGGCGACGGCGAGCTGGAGCGGATGAACCGGGCGGCCCAGATCAACACGTTCGGGGGCGGGGTGAGCGAGGTGCAGCGGGAGATCGTCGCCATGATGCGGCTCGGCATGAGGGGGGCGAAGCGGTGACAGCCGGGAACGCGAGCGCGGAAGCCGGCGTGGACGAGGGCGTGAGGGAGGGCGCCGACGAGCTGTACGGGCGGCTCAGGGCGTACGAAGGGCGGCCCGCCGCCACCGCCGGGACCGGCAAGGACCTCGTCAACGAGCCGATGATCAGGCACTGGTGCGAGGCGATGGGCGACACCAACCCCGCCTACACGGGACCGGACGCCATTGCTCCGCCGACGATGCTCCAGGCCTGGACGATGGGCGGTCTGTCCGGTCACACGGACCGCAGTGGGCCCTACGACGAGCTGTTCGCCCTGCTCGACGGGGCCGGGTACTCCGCTGTCGTCGCGACCGACTGCGAACAGGAGTATCTGCGCCCCCTGCGCCCCGGGGACCGGGTCACCTTCGACGCGGTGATCGAGTCCGTATCCGCACGCAAGACGACGAAACTCGGCACCGGCTACTTCGTCACCACGCGCATGGACGTCCGCGCCTCGGGCGAACCGGCCGGGACACACCGCTTCCGCATCCTCAAGTACCGCCCGGCGAAGGCAGGGGGGAAGGCCAAGGGGCCGGCCCGTGTCGCGCGGCCCGAACCTGTCGTCAACCGGGACAACGCCGGTTTCTGGGAGGGCGTGGCGGCCGGCCGGCTGCTGATCCAGCGCTGTGGGGTGTGCGCCGCCCTGCGCTTTCCCTGGCTGCCCGGCTGCAACACCTGCGGATCACCCGAGTGGGACACGGTCGAGGCATCGGGCGAGGGCACGGTCTTCAGTTACGTCGTCATGCACCACCCGCCGTTCCCCGCCTTCAGCGAGTCGGGCGAGGGCGGCCCGTACGCGGTGGCACTCATCGAGCTCGCGGAGGGCGTGCGCATGGTCAGCAATGTGGTCGGTGTGCCGTACGACGAGGTGCGGGTGGGCATGCCGGTGCGGCTGGAGTTCCTGCGTACCGGCCCCGGGGCGCGACTTCCGGTCTTCCGCTCCTCGGCGGGAGGTGAGGGCTGACATGGATTTCACGCCCAGTGAGGAGCAGTGCGCGGCGCAGGGGCTGGCCGCCCGGATCTTCGCGGACCTGTCGACGCACGACCGCCTGGTCGCGGCCGGCAGCGGCTCGGACACGGAGCTGTGGAAGGAGCTGTGTGCGGCCGGTCTGCCCGGGGCGGTCGAGGAGACCGGACTGCTCGGCCTGGTGCTGATGCTGGAGGAGCAGGGGCGGACGACGGCGCAGGTGCCGTTCGCGGCGAGCTGTGTCTACGGGCTGCTGGCCGTCGCCCGGCACGGTACGGACGAACAGCGCGAGCGGTTGCTGCCGCCGCTGCGTGACGGTACGGCGGTGGCGACGGGTGCCTTCCCCGCCTGCGGCGCCGTACACGTGGAGGCAGGGGCCCGTCTGAGTGGTGGTGTGCCGCTGGTTCCCTGGCTGCGGGACGCCACACACGTCCTGGTCGCCGCCGCCGACCGCACCCTGTGGCTGGTGCGGACCGGGGAGCGCGGAGTGCGGACCGAGCCCGTCGAGACCACGGCCGCGTGGTCGGCCGGCCGGCTCGTGCTGGACGGGGCGTCTGCCGAGCGGCTCGGGGACGCGGGGGCGTACGAGGACGTGCTCGCCGGTGCGCGGACGGCGTTCGCCGGTGTGCAGGCGGGCGTGTGCGCCGGATCGGTGACGCGAGCGGTCGAACACACTGGCACGCGCGAACAGTTCGGGCGCCCCCTGTCGACCAAGCAGGCCGTGCTGCTGCGGGCCGCCGACGCGTACATGGACACCGAGGCGATCCGTGTCACGGCGTACGAGGCGGCATGGCGCCGCGACGAGGGACTGCCGTACGGGAAACAGGCGCTGACGGCCGCATGGTGGGCGTCCGAGGCGGGAAAGCGCGTCGTCCACACCGGGCAGCATCTGCACGGCGGAACGGGGGCCGACCTCGACCACCCCGTCCACCGGCACTTCCTCTGGGGGCGGCAGCTCGACGCCTACCTCGGCAGCGGCGGTGGCGTACTCCAGGAACTCGGCACGCTGCTGACGGAGGGGGAGCCGGAGGAATGACGGACCCGATGCCTGACGGCCGACCGGAACCCGTCGCCCCGATGCCCGACGGCCGACCGGAACCCGTCGCGCCGATGACCGACGGCCGACCGGAACCCGTCGCGCCGACGCCCGCGCCGATGCCCGGCGCCCCCGCGCCCGCACTCGGCGAGGAACTGGCGCCGCTGGAGATCGCGGTGACCCGCACCCTCATCGTGGCCGGTGCCATCGCCTCCCGCGACTACCAGGACGTGCACCACGACGCGGAGTCGGCGCGGGGGAAGGGCTCCCCGGACGTCTTCATGAACATCCTGACCACCAACGGCCTGGTCGGGCGGTACGTCACCGACCGCTTCGGCCCCACGGCGGTCCTCAGGCGCGTCGCCATCAGGCTCGGCGCGCCCAACTATCCCGGCGACACCATGGTCCTGAGCGGCAGGGTCACCGCGCTCGGGGCGGACGGGACGGTGGAGGTGTCCGTCGTCGGCGCCAACGGGCTCGGCCGGCACGTCACCGGCACGGTGAGCGTCAGCATCCCCGTAGGCGTCACCCGTCCGAAGGGGTCCGTATGAGCGTGCGCATGGCCGACTCGCTCGGTGGGAAGGCGGCGGTGGCCGGGATCGGCGCCACCGAGTTCTCCAAGGACTCCGGACGCAGCGAACTCAGGCTCGCCGTCGAGGCGGTGCACGCGGCGCTGGACGACGCGGGGCTCACCCCCGCGGACGTCGACGGTCTGGTCACCTTCACGATGGACACCAGCCCGGAGATCACCGTCGCCCAGGCCGCCGGCATCGGCGAACTGTCCTTCTTCTCGCGCGTCCACTACGGCGGTGGCGCGGCCTGCGCGACGGTCCAGCAGGCGGCCCTCGCCGTCGCCTGCGGGGTCGCCGACGTCGTCGTCTGCTACCGGGCGTTCAACGAGCGGTCCGGGCGCCGCTTCGGCTCCGGCGTGCAGCGGCGCGAGCCCACGGCCGAGGGCGCGGCGCTCGGCTGGAACCTGCCCTTCGGACTGCTCACGCCCGCCTCCTGGGTGGCCATGGCGGCCCAGCGCTATCTCCACACGTACGGGCTGACGCCGGAGGCTTTCGGGCATGTCGCGGTGGTCGACCGGCGGCACGCGGCCCGCAATCCGGCGGCGTACTTCCACGGCAAGCCGATCACGCTCGCCGACCACGCGGCCTCCCGCTGGATCGTCGAGCCGCTGCGGTTGCTGGACTGCTGCCAGGAGACGGACGGCGGCCAGGCGATCGTCGTCACCAGCGCCGAACGGGCCCGTGACCTGCGCCGTCCGCCCGCAGTGATCGTCGCGGCGGCCCAGGGCGCGGGGCGGGCGCAGGAGCAGATGACCAGCTTCTACCGGGACGATCTGACGGGCCTGCCGGAGATGGGGGTCGTCGCGCGCCAGCTGTGGCGCACCTCGGGCCTCGCGCCCTCCGATGTCGACGTGGCGATCCTGTACGACCACTTCACCCCGTTCGTCCTGATGCAGCTGGAGGAGTTCGGCTTCTGCGCCCCGGGTGAGGCGGCGGACTTCGTGGCGGCGGACGCGCTGCCCCTGAACACCCACGGGGGCCAGCTCGGGGAGGCGTACCTGCACGGCATGAACGGCATCGCGGAGGCGGTCCGGCAGATCCGGGGCACCTCGGTGAACCAGGTGCCGGGCGCCGCCACCTCCCTGGTCACCGCCGGCACGGGCGTCCCGACCTCAGGTCTTCTGCTGGGCCGGGCGGGCTGACGGGGGCCGTGTCCGTGGGCGTACGCACCGGGGGCGACCCGGAGTCCCGCAGGGGTGGGCCCTCCACCTACAGGAGGTGGAGGGGTGCATGGGCCTACACCCTGAGGCGGACGCGGTTTCGGGACCTGGGGGCGATCCACGGAGCGGGCCCCGCTCCTAGCGTGGAGCCATGACCACGCCAGTCCGCACGGGCACCTCCAGGGGAGCCGCACCGGCATGCACGTCGGCAGCGGCACGTACTTTCGCACCGGCGGTGCGCACATCCGCACCGATGCGTCCGTCCGCCTCGGCGCGCACCTCGTACGGTGTGCGCGCGTCGGCGGCGCCGTATGTCCCGTACCCCTCGTTCACGTCATTCGTGAAGGCGCGGGGGCCGGTGCTGCTGCGCGCCGCCCGCTCGCTCACCGCGAATCCGAGCGATGCCGAGGACCTGCTGCAGACGGCGCTCACCAAGACGTATGTGGCCTGGGACCGGATCGAGGACCACCGGGCGCTCGACGGCTATGTGCGCCGGGCCCTGCTGAACACCAGGACCTCGCAGTGGCGCAAGCGCAAGGTCGACGAGTTCGCCTGCGACGAGCTGCCCGAGCAGGAGACGGCCCCCGGCCCCGACCCCGCCGAGCAGCAGTCGTTGCACGACGCGATGTGGCGGGCGGTGCTGAAGCTGCCGGCCCGCCAGCGGGCCATGGTCGTCCTGCGCTACTACGAGGACCTGAGCGAGGCCCAGACCGCCGAGGTGCTCGGCGTATCCGTCGGCACGGTCAAGAGCGCGGTCTCCCGGGCGCTCGGCAAACTGCGTATGGACCCGGAGCTGACCCCGGTCCGCTGAGTCGTCCGGCACGCGGGCAAGCGGAGCGGAGCCGTCCGTCACCACCCCTCCGGTCGGTGTGAAATGCCGGACGACACCGATTCGTACCCTCGGGAGTAGTGACATACCGCTCGGTATGTGCGCAGAATCAGCGGAACCCTACTGCCGCGTAGCGCCCACCGGGAGGACGCCGTGCTCAGCACCATGCAGGACGTACCGCTGACTGTCACCCGCATCCTGAACCACGGGATGACGATTCATGGGAAGTCGCAGGTCACGACCTGGACCGGAGAGCCCGAGCCGCACCGGCGCAGCTTCGCCGAGATCGGGCGGCGGGCCACGCAGCTCGCCAACGCCCTGCGCGACGAGCTCGGCATCGACGCGGATCAGCGCGTCGCGACCCTCATGTGGAACAACGCGGAGCACGTGGAGGCGTACCTCGCCATCCCGTCCATGGGCGCCGTGCTCCACACGCTGAACCTCCGCCTCCCCGCCGAGCAGCTGATCTGGATCGTCAAGCACGCCGACGACAAGGTCGTCCTTGTCAACGGCTCGCTGCTGCCGCTCCTCGCGCCGCTGCTCCCCCAGCTGACGTCGCTCGAACACGTGGTCGTATCCGGTCCGGGTGACCGTTCCGCGCTGGACGGCGCGACGGTGCGGGTGCACGAGTACGAGGAGCTGATCGCGGGCCGCCCCACCAGCTACGACTGGCCCGAGCTCGACGAGCGCCAGGCCGCGGCCATGTGCTACACCTCCGGCACGACGGGGGACCCGAAGGGCGTCGTCTATTCCCACCGTTCGATCTACCTGCACTCCATGCAGGTGAACATGAGCGAATCGATGGGTCTGACCGACAAGGACACCACCCTGGTCGTCGTGCCCCAGTTCCACGTCAACGCGTGGGGGCTTCCGCACGCGACGTTCATGTCCGGCGTCAACATGCTGATGCCGGACCGTTTCCTCCAGCCGGCCCCGCTCGCCGACATGATCGAGCGCGAGCGTCCGTCGCACGCCGCGGCCGTCCCCACCATCTGGCAGGGGCTGCTCGCAGAGGTCACCGCCAACCCGCGCGACCTCACCTCGATGGCCAACGTCACGATCGGCGGCGCCGCCTGTCCGCCCTCCCTCATGGAGGCGTACGACAAGCTCGGCGTCCGCCTCTGTCACGCCTGGGGCATGACGGAGACCTCCCCGCTCGGCACCATGGCCAATCCGCCCGCCGGGCTGACCGAGGAGCAGGAGTGGCCCTACCGCATCACCCAGGGCCGCTTCCCCGCGGGCGTCGAGGCGCGGCTGGTCGGCCCGGCTGGCGAGCACCTGCCGTGGGACGGTGAGTCGGCCGGTGAGCTGGAGGTGCGCGGGTCCTGGATCGCCGGTGCGTACTACGGCGGTGCCGACGGCGAGGCGCTGCGGCCCGAGGACAAGTTCAGCGAGGACGGCTGGCTGAAGACCGGCGATGTCGGTGTGATCAGCCCCGACGGCTTCCTCACGCTCACCGACCGCGCGAAGGACGTCATCAAGTCCGGCGGCGAATGGATTTCCAGCGTCGAGCTGGAGAACGCCTTGATGGCGCACCCGGACGTCGCCGAGGCCGCCGTCGTGGCCGTCCCGGACGACAAGTGGGGCGAGCGCCCGCTCGCCACGGTCGTCCTCAAGGAGGGCGCCACCGCCGACTACGAGGCCCTGAAGTCGTTCCTCGCCGACTCGGGCATCGCGAAGTGGCAGCTGCCGGAGCGGTGGTCGGTCATCCCCGCTGTGCCGAAGACGAGCGTCGGCAAGTTCGACAAGAAGGTCATCCGCAAGCAGTACGCGCAGGGCGAGCTGGACATCACGCAGCTCTGAGCCGAGCCGCACGGACGACGAGGGCGGTACGGGGGTCTTCCCGTACCGCCCTCGTCGTATGCGCCTGTGCGGCGGTCAGTTCGTGCTTGTGCGGTGGCCGGACTGCGCCTGTGGAGCGGTCGGGCCGCGCCTGCGGGGCCGTCGGACCGCCTGTGCGGCGGTCAGTTCGTGCCTGTGCGGCGGTCGGACCGCGGTTGCGCTGCGGTCAGTTCGTGCCGATCTTCGCGAGCAGGTCGACGATGCGGGACTGCACCTCTTCGCTCGTCGAGCGCTCTGCCAGGAACAGCACGGTCTCGCCGGAAGCGAGCTTCGGCAGCTCCGACTGATCGATGCCGGCCGAGGTGTAGACGACCAGCGGGGTGCGGTTCAGCTGCCCGTTGGCGCGCAGCCAGTCGACGATGCCGGCCCGGCGACGGCGTACCTGCATCAGGTCCATCACCACCAGGTTCGGGCGCATCTGGGCCGCCAGCGATACCGCCTCGCTGTCCGTCGCCGCGCAGGCCACCTGCATGCCCCGCCGCTCCAGCGTCTGCGTCAGAGCGAACGCGATGTCCTCGTGCTCCTCGATCAGCAGGACGCGCGGCGGGTGCTGCTCGCTGTCGCGCGGAGCGAGCGCCTTCAGCAGTACGGCGGGGTCGGCGCCGTACGCCGCCTCCCGCGACGCCTGCCCGAGACCGGCCGTCACCAGGACCGGCACCTCGGCGGCCACTGCCGCCTGGCGCAGCGACTGCAACGCCTTTCGGGTGATGGGCCCGGTCAACGGGTCTACGAAGAGCGCGGCCGGGAACGCGGCGATCTGCGCGTCCACCTCCTCGCGCGAGTGCACGATCACCGGCCGGTAACCGCGGTCGCTCAGCGCCTGCTGGGTCGAGACGTCGGGCGCGGGCCACACGAGCAGCCGGCGCGGGTTGTCCAGCGGCTCGGGAGGCAGCTCGTCGTCCACGGGCTGCGGGGAGGGCCGGTTGGCGACCTCGACCGCACCCCCGGGACCGTCCAGCGGCTCCGGGCCCTCGGCCGCGCCCTCGTCGGGCGCCCCTATGGCGTAGGCGCGCCCTTCGGCCGCCGGTGCGGCGAGCAGCTGCCCCGACCCCTGCCCCTGAACCGTGGTGCCGGGGGCGGACTGGGGTGCGGGGAGCGCGGTCTGCTGTTCTTCGGGCGCGGGCGCGCCCGGTTCCGGTTCCGGTTCCGGCGGCGCGGCGAGCTTCCGGCGCCTGCCGACGCTGCCGGCGCCGCCCTGGGGCTGGTTCTGCTGGTGGGCGATGTGCTGGGCGAACGGCACACCCTGCCCGAGCGTGCGCACGCTGAACGCGCGCCCCTGCGTCGAGTCCGGCGACCCCGGCATCGGCGCCTCGGCGGGCAACGGCTGCCGTCGTACGTCGGGCGCGGGCGCCAGGGGCCGGGGACGGGCCGCGGGGGCGCGAAGCCCTTCGGGGCCGGCGCCCGTGTCATCGACGGGGGCCCCGCCGGGGGCGGCCGCGGTGCCGGTGGTGTGCGCGGTGGGTGCGACGGGCGCGGCGTCCGGCAACTCCGGCTCGGGGGCGGCGGGCGCGACGGGCCTCTGGCCGGAGGCGTCGTCCTGCCCCCAGCCACCGGGCTGAGCGGGAGGCGCCGAGGGCGCGAAGGGCTCGGAGCGCGGGGCGGGGGCGGGCTGGGCCGCCTGTGCGGGTACGTGCGCGGCCGGAGGCGGCGGGACGGGGGCACCCGGCACCGGGTCCGCGCCAGGCGCACCGGCCACGGGCTGTCCGTCCTGCGCCGGCAGCGCGAAGGACGCGGGCTGTCCCTCCTGCGGGCCGCTGTCGGGCCGCCGGGCACGACGCCGGCCGGTGGGTGCGGGCGAGGCAGGCGGAGCCTGCGGGGGTACGGGCGGGGCCTGGGGGACCTGCGGTGGTACGGGGGTGTGCTCCGGTGTACCGGAGAGGGCGTCGAGCCCCCCGGCCACACCACCGGGCACACCAGCGCCGCCTCCGTGCGTACCCAGCGCACCGCCGGGCGTACCGGCGGCACCACCCTGGGGCGCACCGTCGGCACCGCCCTGGGGAGCACCAGCCACACCATCCTCGGGCGTACCGGCGCGGCCCTCGGGTGCACCCGGCACTCCGCCTGGCGTACCGGCGGCACCACCCTGGGGCGCACCGTCGGCACCGCCCTGGGGCGCACCAGCCACTCCACCCTGGGGCGCACCGGTCACACCACCCTCGGGCATACCGGGCGCCGCACCGGCTCCCTCGGTCCCGGCGCCGGCCGCACCACCGAGGCCCGCGGGCAGCGAGCCGTCGACCTCCGCGCGGGTCGGACCGTCGACCTCCGCGCCGGCCGGAGCCACCCGGTCCGCATCGGCGGGCGGCAACGCGAAGGGGACGCGCGGCCCGGACTGCTCGGCAGCGGCGGCCCGGTCCTGGGCGGCGGCCAGCGCGCGCCGGGCCCTCCGGCCGGTCGGCTGCGGCGCGGGTGCGGGCGACTCGGAGACGGGGGCCGTCGCACCGGGAGCCGCGTGGCCCCCGTCGTTCAGGTCCGAGAACGTAGCGGGGGCGGGGGCCGGGGCCTCGACGGCGTTCACGGCGGCGGGGAGCGCCAGCCGGTTCTCCTCGCCCGAATGCCCTCGATGTCCCCGGTGCCCACCGGCCGGGACCGGGACCTGCGCGTCGGCCGCCACGCCCTGCGGCGGCACGGTCTGCCCGCGCTGCGGCCGGCCACCGCCACCCTGAGCGCCCTCGGCGGCGGTCACCACGGACCCCTCCGACGGAGCGGCCGAGGGCAGCGCGAGGGCCTGCCCCGGCGCCTGGGCGGCGGCCTGGGCACCGGCTTCGGCGGGGCTGGGCCGCCCGCGCCGACGTCCGGAGCCCTCGGCCTGTTGGGCGGGGATGAGCTCGTTCGGGGCCACCTCGGGCGCGGGGGCAGCACGGCGCGCACGCCGGCGCCCGGTCGGCTCGGACGCGCCGGTGTCCCCGGGCGCGGCCTGGAGCTCGCCGGTGCCGTCGGACCCGCCGACGGGGCTCTCCAGGAAGGCGTCGGTGGAGGAACGGCGCGCCCGGCGCCGCCCCCGCCCGGCCTCGGGAACCGTGGCCTCCGAGGAAGTGTGACCCGACTGAGCAGCGGGAACACCCGCAGGTTCGGGAACAGCCGCAGGCACAGATTCAGCCGCAGGCACGGACTCAGGCACAGGCACGGGCGCAGGCACGGATTCAGCCGTAGGCACGGATTCAGCCGTAGGCACGGCCTCGGGCGCAGACGGTGCGGCAGGCACCACGGTCCCGGCCCCCGCGCCGATCGGCACCTCGAGCACGTACGCGCTGCCGCTCATGCCCGGCATCTCGTGCGTCTGGAGGACACCGCCGTGCGCGCGCACGATGCCGCTGACGATCGGCACGTGCACCGGGTCGCCTCCGGCGAACGGACCGCGTACCTCGATGCGTACGACGTCACCGCGCTGGGCGGCGGCGACCACGACGGTCGAGTCGACGTAACCGCCACCGGGCACGACCCGTGCCTTGCCCGTCGAATCGACGCCCGCGACATCCGCGACGAGGTGGGCGAGCGCGGTCACCAGCCGTCCGGCGTCCACCTCCGCCTCGATCGGCGGGGCGTGCACCGCGAACTGCGCGCGCCCCGGCCCGATCAGCTCGACCGAGGCGTCGATGCCGGCCGTGACGACCCCGTCGAGCAGCACCCGCGTCTTGGCGAGCGCCTCGGCGCCGCCGTCGAGGCGCTGGTAGCTCAGCACGTTGTCGATGAGCGTCGTCATACGCGCGTAGCCCGCGGCGAGGTGGTGCAGGATCTGGTTGGCCTCGGGCCAGAGCTGCCCGGCCGGGTCGGCGGCGAGCGTGGACAGCTCGCCGCGCAGTTCTTCCAGGGGCCCGCGCAGCGACTCGCCGAGCACGGCGGTGAGCTGGGTGTGCCGGGCGGTGAGATCGGTCAGCCGCTCGGTCTGCTTCTCCAGCTCGGAGGCGTAGCGCTCGGTGCTGTCGGCCAGTTCGGCGGCGTGCGCCTCCTTCAGGGCGGCGAGCTCGGCGGCGTGCCGTTCGGTGAGCTCGGTGACCTCGGAGGTGTGGCTTTCGGCCAGCTCGGCCGCCTCGGCCCTGCGCCGCGACTCCAGCTCCTCGTAGGGCCTGCGGTCGGTGAACGTCATCACGGCGCCGACGAGCTGGTCGCCGTCGCGGACGGGGGCGGTGGTCAGGTCGACCGGCACCTGTTCCCCGTTTTTGGACCACAGAACCTGCCCGCGCACCCGATGCTTGCGCCCCGACTTCAGGGTGTCGGCGAGCGGCGACTCCTCGTACGGGAACGGCTCGCCCTCCGCACGCGAGTGAAGGATCAGCGGATGCAGCTCCTGGCCGCCGAGATCGCTGGCGCGGAAGCCCAGGATCTGCGCGGCGGCGGGGTTGACGAGGACGACCCGGCCGTCCGTGTCCGTACCGACGACGCCTTCGGCCGCGGCGCGCAGGATCATCTCGGTCTGGCGCTGCGAGCGGGCGAGCTCGGCCTCGGTGTCGACGGTGCCGGAGAGGTCGCGCACGACGAGCATCAGCAGCTCATCACCCGTATAGCTGCCGCCGTACGAGGGCTGGACGTCCTTGTACGCCGCCTGCCCGTCCTCCAGGCTGGCGCTCGTCACCTCGACGGGGTACTCGTTGCCGTCGGTACGCCGCGCGGTCATCCGCGTGGGCTTCGTACGGCCCCGCTCGTCCGCAGCCTCCGGCCTTCGCATCGACCCCGGGATCAGCTTGGAGTCGAACTCCGGCAGCAGATCGAGCAGCCCGCGACCGACGAGCGCGGTGCCCGGGGTCTCGAACATTTCGAGGGCGATGGTGTTGGCGTTGACGACCGTACCGTTGCAGTTGACGAGCAGAAGCCCGTCCGGAAGGGCGTCGAGTATGGCTGCGAGGCGAGCAGCGCCTCGGGATGGCCTGCTGCTCACGACGACGCTTCCTCCCTGATTACTGCACCTTGCCGACAGCGGCCCCATCTTGCCCCTCGGGCCTCAGGCTGTCACTGGAGGAGTCTAAAGGCAGGGGAGGGGCGCGGGGCTGCGGATGAGGGGGAGCTCTCACCAAGGTTTGGTGCATACGGTGTACGACTCCGCCCCTCGCCGCGCCCCGATGGGCCCTGCCACCGGGGCGCGGGGCAGGTCACCGCACGTTCGGCAGGACCGGACGCAGCTGGTTCCAGCGCGCGATCTCGCATCCGTCGGTCCGCTTGAACGAGGCGTTGACGTCCCGTCCGTGCCAGGTCCCGGTGACCCGGGCGGTGGCTGTCCCGCCGTACTGAAGCGTGCACATCGCGTCCCCGGGCACCGGTGCGAACGGGTCCGCCCTCTCGCCCTCCAGCTGCCCCAGCCGCTCACAGGCGTCCGCGGCGACCGGGTGGGTCCCCCGGGCCGGCTCGCACGCCAGCTCGTACGTCCCGTCCGCCTCCGGATTGCCCGAGCCGGCGACGACGACGGTGAGCCGGGTGCCGGCGCCGTCGTTCTGGAGGAGGGGCAGGGAGAGCGGAAGCGGAAGGGGCCCGGACGCGGCGGTGGCGGCGGGCGCGGCCGCGGTCAGCGCGGCGAGGGACGCGACAGCGGTGAGGGCGAGACGGCGCATCATGCGGACTCCTGTGACCGAAGAACCTGCGGAGGGCGGCGCCCTCGCCCTGACTAACGCGCCGCACGCCCCGGCGTTGCGCAACCGAACCGCTTTGCCCTCCTGGCCGACTGCCTAGTACCGTAGGCCGCGATTGGTGGCGCAGCGTGCAGCTGTGTCATCATCTGCACGCACCACCCGCGCTCGCGCGGGGTGTGCTGGAGGCGTCGCCTAGTCCGGTCTATGGCGCCGCACTGCTAATGCGGTTTGGGGCTTACCCCCCATCGAGGGTTCAAATCCCTCCGCCTCCGCCCCACCACCGAAGCCCCGAGCCCCTGGCCCGGGGCTTCGGTCGTTCCCGGCTCGTTCGAGGCGCGTTCCCGTCGTTCTCGCAGGTCAGGCCGGGTGCGGCCAATGGATTTCGCGTCCCGGCGCAGGTCATGTAATGTTGTTCTCGCAACGCGGACGGGGCAGAAAAGCCCAGGAAGCACAAGCACTCGTAGCTTAACGGATAGAGCATCTGACTACGGATCAGAAGGTTGCAGGTTCGAATCCTGCCGAGTGCACAGCAGGCCAGAGGCCCCCAGGAGAAATCCTGGGGGCCTCTCGCGTTGCCCGTACAGCAGCGAAGTACAGCAACCGCGTCAGCCGGTACCGCCCATCGCGTCGGACAGCTTGCCGATCGCGGCGCGTACCTCTTCCTCGCTCGCTTCGGCGTAGACCTCCATCGTCATGGCGATCTGGGAGTGGCGAAGAATGCGCTGGGCGATCTTCGGGTGCACCTTGAGGGCGACCAAGAGCGAACTGCATGTGTGCCGAGTGTTCCGGAGCGGGATGCCCCGGAGGCCGGCGCGACGGGCCCGGAGGGCGAACATGCGGGTGAGGTTCCCCGGCTCGATCGGAGTGCCGTACTTCGTCGTGAAGACGAGACCGTGCGTGTCCTGCCAGAGGTCGCCCGCCGCCTTCCGGTCGCCGATCTGCTGAGCGCGTCGCATCCGGAGAGCCTTCAGGCAGAGGGAGGGCAGCGGGAGGAAGTCGTCGGAGTCCTCGGTCTTGGTCTCGCGGTGAAGGATCTGGCGACCGGCCCGCTGGATCTGGTGGTCCACGTACAGCTCGCCGGCATCGAAGTCGATGGACTTCCAGGTCAGACCCAACACCTCCCCGCGTCGCAGACCGAGCGTCAGCACGAGAACCCAGGCCGCGAAGAGGTGGTCATCGCGAGCGGCAGCGTCGGCGAGGAACTGGCCTGCCTCAGCGACGGACCACGGTTTGATCCGCCGTCGGCGAGGCTTGGGCACCTTCACCAGCGAAGCGACGTTCTTACCGATCTCTTCCTCTGTGACCGCGTGCATCAGTGCAGCCCGCAGAGCATCCCTGGACGCCTGAATCACCCGGCGAGAGGGGAACAACTCGCAGCAGTCCCCCACCGCACAGCACTTCCGGCGCGAGGGCGCCCTCTTCGCATCCTTGCCCTGTGCGCAGCACTGGCAGACGGTGCCCAGCTTGGTCAGCCACTCGCGCACGTCCCGGACGGTGAGCCTGTCGAGCCGCTTCGAGCCGAGGTGCGGGGTGATGTAAAGCCGCACGTATCCCTCATACGAGACGTACGACAGCGGGGCCAGGTTCGGCTTCACGATCGAGTCCAGCCAGTAGGCAAGGAAGACCGCAAGAGTG
Organism: Streptomyces sp. ATexAB-D23; assembly: GCF_000373645.1. Taxonomy (GTDB): domain Bacteria; phylum Actinomycetota; class Actinomycetes; order Streptomycetales; family Streptomycetaceae; genus Streptomyces; species Streptomyces castrisilvae. Next base: position 342,349 of record NZ_KB892024.1, read on the forward strand.
CGGTGCCGCGTGGCCACCGGCCCCTTCTTCGCCTCGGCGTGGAGGTTCAGCCACTTGTCGTGGACCTCGTCACGCGTCTTGCCGTAGGCGTACTTACGCGCCCGCTTCCCGTCCGGCTTGGTGACCCAGACGTACGCCGCGAAGCCGTTCTTGTAAGGGTAGATAGACCCTTCCCCGTTGCCGCGCTTGCCGGTCATGCCGCCCACCCTTCGGCATCGGCGGTGACGCGCTCGACGTACTCGTCCACCCACGCCGGCAGGATGCGGCGATTGCGGCCGATCTTCACGGAGCGAATCTCCCCGGTAAGCACGAGCATCTTCGTCTTGGAGAGGCCGAAGCTCAACATCTCGGCAACCTCGGCGGTGGTGTGCCACTTGGGCTTAATCGCGGTGGTGGGCATCAGTACTCGTCCCCTTCCAGGACTTGCAGTTCGGCGCGGTGTTCGCGGGCGGTTTCGCGGTTGTGTTGGATGTCGCGGTGGATGTTGGCGGCGAGCCAGGATTCGCCGGGGGTGTGGCCGTTGCCGGCGTAGGCCCAGTGCGCGAGCGTGAGCGTCGTCGCTTCCGGGTGGTCGTCGGGGTCGGGGAGGCCGAGGGCGGCGCGTTGTTCGGCGGCGCGGTAGTCGGCGCGTACCTGTCGGAGGGCGCCGAGGGTGGTGGAGTAGGCGCGGGATTTGGTGGAGAAGTGGCCGCGGAAGCCGAGCATGTGGGCCCAGTCGCGGAGCTTGCGGTCCGGGTAGGCGTGGTGCAGGTCGAGGCATGCCTCGATCAGCCGGCGGGGGTGCTCGGAGACGTCGAGGAGGATCAGCGCTTCCTTGTTGCCGATGCGGTGGTCCACGGTGCCGGTGGTCTCGGCGGCTTTGGTGGCGTACTTGGCGACGTAGGAGGCCACGGCCTGTTCGGTGAGGTCCTCGCCGTTGCCGAAGGCGCCGATGGGCTGGACGTCGAGCTGGATGCCCCAGCGCAGCACCCATTCCGAGGGGAAGCCGGCTTCCTCGTTCGCGGGGACGGTGACTTCGGCGCGTGCGGCGGCGGCGCGGATGGCGTCTTCCAGCAGGGCGAGGGTGGCCCAGGCCGGGGGCGGGGTGTCCGGTCCTTCGGGTCCGTCGAAGCGGATCACGGCGTGGAAGTGAACGGCGCCGCGTTTCTGGTATTCGGCGACCTTGCCGAAGGAGACCTTGGACTGTTCGCGGGCGGCTTTCTGGGTGAGGCCGGCGCGGCGGGCGATTTCGCGGCGGAGGTAGATCGTGAAGTAGCGCCAGAGGTCGGAGGCGTGGTTGTTCCAGAGCACCGCGCCCGCGTAGTCGTACCGGTCGGGGTCGAGGGGCGTGCCGAGTTCCGGGGCGTTGTCGGGGTGGTGGATGCCGCAGTGGCAGGGCCGGGTGCCGGGCCGGTTATGGACCGGGCCGAAGGAGGGGGCGGTGAGCGTCGCGAAGACGCGGGGGTGATCCCGGATGGTGTGAGGGGTGCCTTTGTCGGGGTCGCCGGTGAGGCCGGCGCGGATGAGGTGGTAGGTGTCGCCGGCGTAGGTCCAGGCGCAGGCGGGGCAGCGGGAGGCGCGGCGGTTGCCGCAGGCGATCCGTAACCGGCCGCCGGGCTCGTTGTCGGTCGTGTAGTGGTGGAGCAGGGCGCCGGTTGCCCGGTCGATGGTCTTGGTGGCGCCGGTGAGGTGGATGGGCTGGAAGCAGCCGCCGGTGCGGCGGAGTTGTTCGGTGAGGCGGTCGAAGCCGGGAGACCCGGCCACCCTCAGCAGGTCGGTGAGGGTGGCCGGGTCCAGGCCCGCCGCGGTGGCAGCGGTGGTCATGTTCAGCGCCCCGTCCGGTTGTGGGCGGGGCCGTGGTTGGCGGTGTAGCCCTCGACCAGGGCCTTGACCCGTGCGTCACCGCTTGCGGTGGCCGAGGCCCCGCAGTGGCAGACAGCGGACCCGGTGGCCGGGGTGTTGGGGGAGGGCTTGCTGACGTGGAGGCCAGGGCGGTCCGGGGTGGGGGTCAAGTCGGCCATGGCGCTCAGGCCTCGATCCGGGTGTAGGCACGGGCGGGGGTGGTGTGGCCGGTGCCGTGGCAGGCGGGGCAGTGAGCGGTGATGGTCTGGCGCTGCCCGTCGGGGGTGGTCTGGCCGGTGGTGATGGTGGCGGTGGGGAAGCCGTCGCAGTGGCCGCAGATCGGCCGGGGCGGGGTGTGCTGGGGCATGATGGGAGCTCCCTTTCGGGTCCGTTGGATCTGGAAGTGGTTGGGCGCCCGGGGCGGCGGAAACTTGGCGGTTGAGGCCGCCCCGGGGGCCGGTTAGCGGTTGTTCGGGCGATTGAGCAGCGAGCGCAGGACCACGGCGCACACGGCGACCGAGGCGGCGGTGATCGCGGTCGCGAGGAGCATCGAGACCAGGACCGTGCCGATGATCAGGACCATGGCGGTCCCGCCAGCAGCGGCGACGAGGAGCGAGCCCGGGGTGAGCTGAACGGCCGGCCGGGCGGGCGGAGCAGCCGGAACCGGGGCCGGGACGGTCGGGGTGTTGTGGCAGGTGCAGGCCGGAGGATGCACGAGGCCGGTGAGCGGCTGGACGAGGGACGTGCCGGGGGTGGGTGCGGTGTCCGGGGGCGGGATCTTCGGGGTGAACACGGCTGGGCCTCCTTGTCAGGGGTTGCAGCGGTGGGTGCGGGCGGCGAGTTCGGCGGCGGGACGGCCGTGGTAGTCGGCGGAGAAGGCGCAGGCCGGGGCGGTGCAGGCGGCGACGTGCTTGGTGCGTCCCCGGCCGTCGTAGTAGGTGCCGACCTGAACAGGGCCGAAGCGGACCACGTTCGTGAAGCGGTTCGGACGCGGCATGGCGTGAACCTCCTTATGACTTACGTGAGTTGGGCGGTGATGGCGTCGGCGAGAGGGGCGGGGACGCCGAGGCGGGCGCGCAGGGTGGCGGAGTCGATACGGCTGCCGGTGGTGGCGTGGTGGGTGTCGGCGAGCTTCCGTGCGTGATCCAGAAGGGCCGGAGGAACGGCCGCGGCCGGAGCGGACACCGGAGCCGGAGAAGCCGTGTCTTCCTCGGGAGTAGCCGCGGGCGGCAGTTGGGGAGCCGGTTCGGGAGCCCGCTCCACCTTCACGTCCGCGGCGGGTTCAGATGCTGGAGTAACCGGCGGTGCGGGCACCGGAAAGGGCTCGGGGTCGGCGTCGGGTGCGGTGGTGGGGCTGTGGACGAGGAGGGTGCCGCCGAGGAAGGCGAGGGCTGGCCATCCGGCGACGAGGATGCGTAGCCAGGCGGGAACGTCGTTGAGGTCGAGGAGTCCGGCGGTGGCGACGTTCGCGCCGAGCGAGGCGGTGAGGGCGATGATGAACCAGGCCCAGGCGGCACGGTTGTCGGCGGTGGTGCGCATGCGGCGCCAGGCGGCGACGAGGAGCAGATCGACGCTGACGGGGTAGGCCCAGGCTTTCCAGCCGTCCTGTCCGGCGGCTGCGGCCAGGTCGTGCAGGTGGGCGAAGGACAGGGCACCGGCGATGACGGCCTGGATGAGTACGGCGTCTATGCGGATACGGGACACGTGGAGTCACCTCCTTTCTGCTCAGAACAGAGAAAGTTGGGCCGGGGCCGGGGCCGGGGCCGTGGGGACGGGGGTTGTGGTGTTCAGGACGCGGGTGCGCCAGTTCATGGCGTAGGGGAAGCAGTTCGCGCAGTTCTTGTGGGTGTGGCCGGGCATCGGCGGCCGGTGGCGGGCGTGGAGGCTCCATGCGGCGGAGTCGGCAGAGGCAAGCAGATGACCCACCCGGTTCAGCCCCAAGGTTTTGAAGCCGAAGCCATGCAGGCGTAAGCCGTGGACGGCCATGGCGGTGACGATGGCCGCGCCCTGGGTGGTGGACTGCAACCGGCACACCGATCCGAGCCCGACCGTCGGCTCAGCGGCGAGGTTGACCCCGGCGCGTTCGTAGAGCTCCCGGCAGTGCTCGTACTCCGGCACCGTGCTCCCCTGAAGGGTAGGGATGATCCGCAGATCGGGAGCCAGGCTCCGCAGGTCGAGGAAGTTCTCGACCGTGCGCCGCTGGTGTTCGGCAACGCTGAGGCCGGTACCGGCGAAGGTGAGGGGTCCGGCTTGGCCGCCGTGGATGATGAGGTCTTCGCACATCCAGTCTTGTCCGGCGGCCCAGTCGTAGGGGCCGACGCACTCCCAGATGCGTCGCAGGTCCTGGACGTACTGGCGGGGGGTGCGGGTCCAGGTTCCGTGGCGCTGGAGCTCCGAAAAGCCGCCGGAGTCGACCGCGTATGGGCCGAGCGCGGGGTAGAGCTTGGCGGCGCTGGTGAAGTGCTCGGACTTCAGGAACAACGGCTTGTCGGTGAGCTTGATCCAGTGGCGTTTGTGGGTGGTCAGGTAGAAGCGCACAGCAGGACCTCTCAGAGGCTTGGCCGGGGCCGGGCAGGAGACGAAGGCTCACCGCCCGGCACCGGAGCGACGGGGAATGGTCAGTCGGTGGGGGCGAGGCCGGAACCGAGACAGTTGAGGCAGATGCCGTCCTGCTGACCGACCGGACGACGCTTGCGACCGACACGGACCGTGGCGGCGACCATCCCGGACCCGTCGCACGGCGAGCAGACAACCGGCTCGGCCGTGGAGGGCTTCTTGGGGGGCTTGGTGGTGATCCGTCGGGCGGCCATGGCGGCGGTTCCTTCCGGTTCCAGACATGGGCGGGGTAGGGACCTGGCGCGAGACAGTCACGCCAGCTGACGGGGCTGGGTTGGGTGTTAGCTGGTTGCCGGGCGGGGCTTGAGGAGCGGGGAGCCCGGGGCCGGGGCGGCGGAAACGGCCGGCCGGAAGGGTGCCAGAGCGGCGAGGTGCGGGGTGAGGTGCGCGTACTCCTGGCAGGCCGCGACCGCGTCGGCCGGGCTCATGGCGGGGGTTCGGATGCGGGACCAGCCGCCGGAGGCGTCCCCGGCCACCGCGACACCGGGACGGTCGGGCGCGATGCTGGTCGCGGCGAAGACCGCTTCCGGGGCGATGTCGCCCAGGGCCATTTCGGCGGTCTGCTTGTCGTTGACCCGGTGCACCACACGCCCGGTGAGCTGGGCACGCAGCGCGGTCGCCCCCTTGCCGAGGTCGGAGCCGAAACGCTGCCCGCAGACCTCCAGAAAGATCCCGACCGCACGGGCCATCTGCGCGAGCCGGATCATGCGCATCACCATCCGGTCCCGGCGTTCCTCGTCCTTCTTCGCGGCGACGAGGAACAGTTCCGCGACCTCATCCACGAGGACGACGAGCGGCACCGGCCGCACATTGGCCGGCAGGCCCCACATGTCCGGGACACCGTGAGAGCTGAGGAGGTCGAAGCGCTCTTCCATCTCTCCCACGAGAGCTTGCAGCAGCCCGTCCGCCTCGTCCGGGGTCACGGCCAGGGCGGAGAGCCGGGGCGCATAACTGCGCTGTTCCACACCCCTCTTGCAGTCGATCCCGACCAGGCCGACCGGGCGCTTGGCCAGCTCGGAGATGAGGTTGCGCTGATACATCGACTTGCCCGACTGGTTTGCACCGACCGTCAGGGCGTGCGGGATTTTCTGGTAGTCGCGGACGAACGCGGTGCCGTCCTCCCGGAGCGCGACGGGGACGACCAGTGGGCCTGCGGTGGTGTTACGGGGCAGGCGGCGGGGCATCTTCACCCGGCGCAGTACGTCGTAGCCGGTCATGCGCAGTTCCACGAACCCCGGCTTCACCTCCACCACATGCACGGAGTGGACGCCCCAGGCGTGGCGCAACCGTTCCGAGGCGGCGGACACGTCGGCGGGTTCCAGGCCGGCCGGGAGGCGCAGCGTCGCCCGCATCCCGGTCGAGGAGTAGCGGACCCGGCGGACCCTCGGCGGAACCGGCTGGACTTCCTGACGGGCCACGTTGCGGACCATGAACGCCCGCAGGCGGGACGGCTGAACCGTCAGCCCGCACACATCCATCGTCGCCCGGTATGTCACCGTGAACCGGACCCGGGCAACCGGGGCACCGACCAGCGACCAGAACACCCGAGGAGACCGAACCTTCGCGTAGCCGAGGCCGCCGGCGGCCGATAAGGCCCCCGCCACCTCGATCACCGTTGAGAGGTCCGACATGGTCAGACACCCGCCGTGATGGCCACCGCGCGGAAGCTGATTCCGTGCCGGGTCTGGCCGTTGAAGGTGTTCTCCCAGTCGCGGGCCTTGAGGCCAATCACCGTGACCGGGGTGCCGGGGACCAGGTTCTCCGGGACACCCGTGCTCGGCACCGTCACCTGGTAGAGGTTGCCCTCCCCCTCGTCCGAGATCAGCAGACCCACCGTCGCGAGCTGGGCACCGGTCTCCCGGTCCACCGCGATCTCGCCGGTCTGCTTGCTCACGAGCTTCGGCGTCGGAGGCGTCGCCACGAACACGACAGCGGTCGAAACGTCGATCTTGAAAGACGGCATGAGCGCATCCCTTGTTCAGGAGGTCACCGCCAACCGGCAACCTCTCTAGACATCTACAGTGAAGCAGCTCATCTCTAGAGACGTCAATGCCTGTCTAGAGATGTGTTGTTGTGCCACCTCAGGGCAGGCGATCGGTTCGTAACGAGCACGTTCCGCTGCTGGGACGTACGTTTCTTTCGTGAAAGAAACCTCTAGGCTGTCTAGAGAGGAGAGGAAGAGATCACTCATGTCCACCGAGGGCGCCAAGCGGCAGCCGAAGTACCAACGGATCGCCGATGAGCTGCGAGACGCCATCCAGTCCGGGCAGTACCAGCCAGGAGACCGGCTGCCAGGTGAGAACGACCTCATGGCCAGCCACGGCGTGGCCCGGATGACCGCGCGCCAGGCCCTCGGCGTTCTGCAAAGCGAGGGCATCGCCGAGTCGCGCAAGGGCGCCGGCGTCTTCGTGCGATCGTTCCGCCCGCTGCGTCGCCAGGGCATCAAGCGCTTGGCTCAGTCACAGTGGGGCGAGGGCCGGTCCATCTGGGCCGTCGACACGGAAGATCGGACTCTGGTCGTTGACCAGGTAAGCGTCACCGAACAGGGCGCCCCGGAGCGTGTCGCGCGCGTGCTGGGAGTGGAGCAGGGCGATCCCGTGTGCGTACGCAGCCGACGGTTCGTGCTGGACGACAAGCCAGTGCTCATCGCCACGTCGTACCTGCCGGCAAGCCTGGTAGCCGGGTCTGCAATCACTCAAGAGGACACGGGGCCTGGCGGCATCTATGCCCGGCTCGCTGAACTCGGCTCCAAGCCGGTCCACTTCCGCGAGGAGATTCGTTCTCGCATGCCGTCGACGGACGAGGCGGAACAACTGAAGCTCTCCACCGGGACGCCCGTCATGCTGATCTGCCGGACAGCGTTTGCGGACGAGGGACGCGCCGTCGAGGTCAACGAGATGACCCTTGACTCCGCTTCATACATCCTCGAATACGCCTTTGACGCGTAAGGGCTGCTCAGCGCCCAGCCCAGGTTTCGCCCTGGCGGGCAACGGTGAATATCTGCTCAACCCGCTCTGGCGGAAGCACAGGTGCGAGTCCGGAGAGGACTGTGTGCACCCTGGCGCCATCGATGACGAGAACCGGAGGCGCCGCGTTCTTCACGGAAAGTCTGGCCGCGCCCACGATCGCGATGACCGGGCGGACAGGGACAAGGAACCCGCAGTGGTCTGACAGAGCACGCGAGGTGCGGCGAGCCTCATGCCCGCTGACCACGATGTACCTGGTGGGGGCGCGGTTGACCGTAATGGCGTGATCGCCGTACCAGACGGCCTTGCCCCTGTGGCACTTCGAGTTGATGGTGAAGACGCCCGAGGGTCCTATGGCCAGGTGATCGATGTCCGACCCGCTGGGCCATTGGACGGAGTGAAGAACCCGCCAGCCCTGTCGTCTGAGAGTGTTCAGGCGCCGGCCAGTCATGCGTTCACCGACCAGCCCTAACGCCCAGTTGCGTATCTCCCGATCCGGCGACCAGCGGGCGAACGGCCTCTTCACTCGGTTGGGCTCCAGTTCTGCGAGCTTCCTCCGGATCGCATCTCCCGGCCGATTGCCCACCAAGTCCTGTTGCAGCACGGCTATCTACCCCCTCGGTTCGGAGTCCACCGCACCATGTCCCAGTAGAGGTGCCAAGACGCCGATTCCGGCCACCGAGAGCTGTTACAGGTTTCTCTACCTCATCAAGGCACCCGGCTGCGCTCCGCTCCGCCGGGCGCGCTTCCCGGCTCTGGCTGCGCCCGCGCTCCTGCCTTCGGCCCGCTCGGCGCTGCCGCCGCCGACGCGCGCCCACAACTGGATAGGCCCGGGGCATAAGGAGAGAACCAAGCCCGCGGCTTCAAGAGGATGCCTCCGGCGGGGGCGCTCAGACTCCGGGATGGGACGGGGCGCCGTTCGCGAGTGCCGGCCGGAGCGTGGCGAGCGTCGGGGAGCTCCCATCCCGACCACCTTCGACCCAGGCAGAGCCGAGCGGTCGTGGTTCAGGGCGTCAAGGTCGTTCGTACAGTGGCGCGCTCCACCTTGACGCCCTGAACCACGACCGCTCCACGGTGTGTGGGTCGAAGGCGGACGGGATGGGAGCCGAGGTAAGTGGTGGGTTGAGGTGGTACAAGACCGAGCAGCCGAGTAGTGCAGCGAATGCCCGACTCTTGTCAGTGTGGCCCGATATTCTGGAAATTTTGCGTCTACGCACCCCTGGGCCACTAGATCTAGGGGTGGCATCGAGTGCCTACCACAACCTGTAGTGATAGATGGTTGCTGGTAGATCGTCAGTGGTGCTCTACTGGAAGTAGCAGAAACCAAACAGGCCCCATGCGGGGCTTCGACTTGGTGTCAAGCTCCGGCATAAGGCCCGTGCGTTGGTCGCGCCCTGGGACCCTACATCGGTAAGCCTGAGCTTCCAAGCAGGCCCCGAGCATGAGCTTGGCCCTCACCTACGGAGGTGCCCATGGGGAAGAAGAGTTTCAGACGCGTCCCAGAGAACATCAGACTTAAGATCTCTGGGCTGCAGAGCGACAACTACCAGGTAGGCGTTCGCAAGTCCTACACGCTCGAAGAGATCCGAGAAGGCGCACTGGAGCACCTCGGAGTTCGAGCAGAAGACGACGCGGTCGAAGTCCCCGGGAGCGCACTTCCGCCTATCGCACGCGGACGCTTCTCACGTTGGAACCTCACAGGGAAGGTCGTGCGGCGGGTCGATCTCCCAAAGGTACCTCGCACCTGGGGTATCGAGACGCCCAACTTCGGGGACTGGAGCAAGGGTAGTCACACAATCCTCTTCAATCGCCTCGTCTACCCGACCGAGATCGTGTACGGGCAGCAGATCCCGATCACGATGGTGAGCACGCGACAGGCCGACGACGAGATCAGCATCGCCTTTCGGGTCGAGTCTGTCCTGCATCGCGTCGAGACGGAGGACCGAGAGTTGGTCTTCGCGCTGTCTCTCCTTCAGGAGAACGTGGGCGCTGTTGACGTAGTAGAAAGCGACACGACTGGCTCTGACTGGCTGGCATCAGTAACCGTCACGTGGGAGTTTCTGCCTGTCGGCAAGCGTGATGCAGCCCTGAACGACTTGGCCAGACGTGTCGGCATCACCGTAGGCGACAAGCGCAGAAGGGCGCTGGAAGAAAGGATGAGCGTCCTACTAGATCTTTCGCCTAGTGAACTCGTCTACGGCACCAGCGGATTTCAGCGGTACGTGGGGGCGAAGTTCGGTCCGAATTTGGTGGCCTTCGAGAACGTCGAGTACGGCAACGCTTTGTACGTTATGTACGAAGGTTGGGAGGAGCTGAGCCGACGCTCACGCCTTGAGTTGATTGCCGAACCAGCGCGTGACTTCGAGCGGATCACTCACCATCAAGGGTGGGAACGCCGCCTGCGAGCTGCTGTCAACTCAAGACGCGAGGGCGAGTAGAAGCAGACGCCCTACGAGGCGACGAGGCATGCAGGTCTCCAGGGGATGCTCCGAAGGCGCGCCAAGTGAGTGTCTTTCTGCGTGACAACGGACCCGACCCGTGATGGACGCCCACGGACGCCGAGAGATAGTCATGGCAGCTCACGGCACGAATGCCCCGAGGTCGAGCACTCCCCCGAGTTGCTTCGGGATGAAGAGGTCATCGCCCATGCGGCCCAACCCCGACCTCGCCTCGCCGGGTGCCTCGGTGCGGCACAGCGGAGCGCTCTCCCCGTGGCTCAAAGATTGACGCTGAAGACGGGCCCGCTCTCCGGGAGCTCCCCCAACAGTTCGACCGGCGAGTCGAGTTGACCAACTTCACGGTAACTCGCTAGCGTCTCAGTAGCGTTGAGGGGCCCTACCATGGCATGCCACGGTGGGGCCCCTTTTTGTGTCCTCTTCTGCATAAGCAGCAGGGGTGAGCGGGAGCGTCGCCACCATCAGGTTCCGAGGCCGCGAGAGCGGCGACGCCCCATCACAAAGGGGGTTCCCCATGATCCACCAGCATCACTTGCCTGCCGATGAGCCCCAGCATGGCGCGGCCAGCTCCGAGACTCAACCCGTGGGGGCGCCCCGGCGCCTGCACCTGACGGTCGGGAAACACTTCAGCTTGTCCGTGTCCCTGTCGGTCTCGCCCGCGTTCCTCGTGTGCGTGGCCACCGCTGTCGGCATCGCTGGCGGGAACTACTGGTTCCTGCTTTGACCACGTTGTGCCTGCCGCATAGCCCCGCGCTGAGCCCCTGCTGTACAGCAGAGAAGTACCGCAACCAGAGCGACCGCGCCTGGCCCCCGACGACTCTGCGGAACCTCGTAGGTGCCGGAATGGCCGCTACTGACCGATCCGGCTAGAGCTACGGATCAGAAGGTTGCAGGTTCGAATCCTGCCGAGTGCACAGCAGGCCAGAGGCCCCCAGGAGAAATCCTGGGGGCCTCTCGCGTTGAGGTCCGGACGGTCCGGGGCGGCGATGCGTTGATCGGCTGACAGGCCGCTGTTCTCCCGTGAGATCGTCGTGACCGTGATCGAGTCCTGGGCGATCGACGGCGACAGCCCTGCCCCTGTTTCGCGCGGAGCGGTGGTTCCGGCTCTTCGGGCGCGGATGGCGGGCGGGCAGTTCGAGACGTGGTTCAGCAGCTCTGCCGGCCGGATGCCGGCATTCGTTTCCAACGGGTGGCGGGCCATGGTGGTGTTGCTGGAACGGGAGGGCGATCCCGGGGAGCATGCCGTGGATCCGGGGGCCGAGGGGGAGAGCGACGGGTTCGTGCTGGCCAACGGGCAGGACGATGAGTATCCGGACCGGGACACCGTGCCCCTCGCGGAGGCGCTTCGGATCGTGGAGCACATCGTTGGATCGGGTGCCTGGCCGGCTGATGCGCGGTGGGTTGTTGATCGGTGAGGTGGCTCTTCGTCCTGCTCCCCACCCCGCCGGTACTTGCGCGCGTACCGTGGCCGGGTGGCGAGCGATGATCTGGGGCGGGCTCTGCGGCGGCTGGATTCCCTGACGCAGGAAGAGCTGGCCGAGCGGGCCGGTGTGTCCGTGGATGCGATCAGGCAGCTTGAGCAGGGGCGGAAGCAGTCGGCGCGGCTTCCCCCACGGCACGCGTTGGCGAACGGGTTGGGCGTGGAGCTCACCACGTTGTTGGGGCATCTTCCCGCGGTCGCGTCCTCGGGGGAGAGCGACGGGCCGCGCTTCGTGGCGGTGCGTCGCGCCATCATGCCCGTGCTCGGGGGCCGGGCGCCGGAGCCGCCCGGGCCGGGTTCTCGTTGGATCAGTTGCGCGAGCAGTTCGCGGCGGGATGGACGCGGTAACACTCAGCTGAGTTCGACACGGTGATGAAGGCGCTGCCGGATCTCATCGCGGATGCGCGTACGGCCACTGCTTCGGCCGATGGAGAGGTGCGGCGGAGAGGGGAAGGGCGAAGTCCCGGTCGGGACTTCGCCCTTCCCCTCTCCGCACGAGGCGTTCGCGGATCAGGTTGATGACTGTTGGGGGGCCTGCGCGGGTTGCCTATGCCTGTTCCCCCCTCCGGAACGCACGGACCCGGTGCTCGCCGTCCTCCGCGCCCACCCCCGGGGCCGGCACGTCACCGTGATCGGTGTGGTGACGGCCGACCCCGCGGGCGACGTCGAGTTCCTCACCCCGGCCGGCCCCCACCCCGGTACGCGGAGCGCGGGGCCACTGCCGGAGCGGCTGCCGTGAGGGGGGTCAGCAGGGCTTGATCGACCAGAACTCGCTCCAGTTGATCGGGTGGCTCTTGTTGTCCGCGGGTGCCTTCTTCGACGTCTCGTCCGCCCGGATGAACTTGCCCACCGCTCCGCCGGTCTGGTTGTTGATGTACGTCCCGGCACCCTCCCAGTAGCTCAGGTAGTAGGTGCCGCACTTCTCGAAGCGGTCGACCCGCCACTGTCCCCTGGCCGGGTCCCAGACGGCAGTGCACAGGGAACCGACCTGGCACGAGATGAGGCCGGCGTCGTTGTAGATGGGGGCGTGTCCCGTACTGGGGGAGACGGTCGGCGACTTCGCCTGCACCGACGCCGGGGCCGGGGCCGCCTGTCCGGCCTCCGCCTGCGGGACGGCCAGTGCGGTGACGGCCGTGGCCAGCACGGCCGCCGCACCGAGAGAGCGTTTGATTCGCATGGGTTCGACTTCTCCTCTGCTGTTCGGTTGCTGTCGATTCGAGTTTTCGGGGCCGGCAGGTTGTCCGGCAGACCCCTTCCATCACTCCGGACAAAGCCCGGCATGCTGGTCCGGACGTTGTGGGACGGAGGGGGACTGCCTTGGGACGCCGTGAACGCGAACTGGACCCGGCCGACGGGCCCGTGGTCCGGTTCGCACTGGAGTTACGGAAGCTGCGCAGGGAGGCCGCGCCGCTGACCTACCGGGAGATGGCCGCGCGGGCGCACTACTCGGCCACCACGCTGGCGGAGGCCGCCGCCGGGGACCGGCTCCCGTCCCTGCCGGTCACCCTCGCCTACGTACGGGCCTGCGGCGGCGACGAGGCCCACTGGGAACGGCGGTGGGCCGAGGCGGGCGAGGAGGTGACGGGCGAACGCCTCGCCGCCGACAGCGATCCGGCCTCGGCGCCGTACCGGGGGCTCGCCCGGTTCGAGACGGGTGACAGCGACCTCTTCTTCGGCCGTGACCGAGCCGTGGCCCAACTCGCCGCCCTCGTCGGCGAGAAGCCGTTCACCGTGCTGTCGGGACCCTCCGGCAGCGGGAAGTCGTCAATGCTCCGGGCGGGCCTCATCCCCCGGCTGCGCCACCTGACGGGGACGGCGGACCGGCCGTCGGTGATCAGGGTCCTCACCCCCGGCCCGCGTCCGGCCACCGCGCACGCCCCCCTGCTGGCACCCGGGGCCACGAACGACGGGCGCGCCCTGCTCATCGTGGACCAGTTCGAGGAGCTGTTCACGCTGTGTACGGACGCCTCCGAACGGTCCCGGTTCATCGGCGGACTCCTGGACGCGGTACGGCCCGAGCGCGGGGGACGCGTACTGATCGCGGTGCGCGCCGACTTCTACGGCCACCTCGCCCAGGACCGCCGCCTGGCCGAAGCGGCCGGCGACAGCACGCTGCTGCTCGGGCCGATGACCGAGGACGAACTCCGTGAGGCGATCACCAGACCCGCCGCGACCCAAGGGCTTCTGGTCGAACGTTCCCTGACGGCAAGAATCATTGAGGAGCTGTCGGAACAGCCGGGCAGCCTGCCCCTGATGTCGCACGCCCTCCTGGAGACCTGGCACAGGCGCCACGGCCGGACCCTCACCGAATCGGCGTACGGTGCGGCGGGCGGCCTGGCCGGGGCCATCTCCCGTACAGCGGAGGAGTGTTACGGCCGGCTCACCCCGATGCAGCGGGAAACGGCCCAGCGCGTGCTGCTGCGCCTGGTCGCCCCGGGCTTCGGCACCCAGGACACACGCCGGCCGGTCATCCGGTCCGAACTGGGCCTCGCCGCAGACAGGAATGCCGGGGAGGGCGGTCACGGCGAAGACGTGGCGGTCGTCCTCGAACATCTCGGCCGCGCCCGCCTGATCACCCTCGGCCACGACAGCGTCGACCTCGCGCACGAGGCGCTCCTGACCGCCTGGCCGCGCCTGCGCGGGTGGATCGACGAGGACCGTGAGCGGCTGCGTCTGCACCGCCGTCTCACCGAGGCCGCCACGGGCTGGCAGGACCTCGGCCGCGATCCCGGAGCGCTCTACCGGGGGGTGCGGCTGTCCACTGCCCAGGCACACTTCGGGACCCGCTCCGGGGAGAGCGGCGAACTCTCCCCGCTGGAAGGCCGCTTCCTTGCCGCGAGCACCCGGGCTGCCGCGCGCAGAGTGCGCCTCCGTCGCGTGCGGGGCGGGGCTCTGTCGACCCTGCTCGTGCTCGCCCTGCTCGCGGGTCTGGTGGCCTGGCAGCAGAGCCGGCTGGGCGACCGGCGCCGCATCGAGGACGAGGCGCGCCGTGTCGCCGGAGTGGCCGAGAGCCTGCGCCTGTCGGACCCCGTCACATCCATGCGCCTCGCCCTCGCGGCCTGGAACGCCGCCGACCTGCCGGAGACGCGCTCCGCGCTGCTGAGCGCGTCGACCCAGCCGGAGCAGGGGCTGTTCACGGACCCCGACACGGACAGCGCGACAATGCGGCACCTGAGCGACGACGGTCGCACCCTGCTCAGCCTCGGCAGCAGGAACGTGGTCGAGTGGGACGTACGCACGGGGCGGGAGCGGCGTCACCTGCCCGGCCTGGGGGAGGCGCTGGACCTGGTGGCCCCGATGCGGGGCGGTGGACTGAGCGTTCCGCAGTTCCTCAAGGGCGATCCCTTCGAGGTGCGGGTGGGGATGCGCGATCTCGTCACCGGCCGCACCGGCCGCGCCCTGTCGACGGCGGCCTCCGGCGGGGTGGCGACGAGTCCCAGCGGGCGGCTCCTCATCACGTACGAGAAGGCCCCCGATCCGGCGGGCGAAGGCCGGCGACAACGGGCGGTGGTACGCGACGCGACGACCGGGGAGACCCTCCTGACCCTGCCGCCGCGCCCCTGGCGCGAGCCGCGCGCCGACGAGGGTTTCGCTCCGGCCGCCTCGGGCGCGCTCGACGCCCGGCGCTCGTCGGAAGGGCGTGGTCTCGTACTCGTCCAGGAGGTGAACGTCAGCCCCGACGACAGTCTGCTGG
Source organism: Streptomyces sp. ATexAB-D23 (assembly GCF_000373645.1). Classification (GTDB taxonomy): domain Bacteria; phylum Actinomycetota; class Actinomycetes; order Streptomycetales; family Streptomycetaceae; genus Streptomyces; species Streptomyces castrisilvae. The sequence continues at coordinate 357,382 of NZ_KB892024.1, forward strand.
CCCAGTGCCTGCCCGGTGAGCCGGTCCAGCTCTGGGATCTCGACCGCCGGCGCAGGGTCGCGACGCCCTGGGCGCCCACCACCTCCCGCGTGCAGTGCCTGAACGAGGCGGTGCAGTTCACCCCCGACTCCCGTGGCCTCGTACTGGTCGACGACGACGGGGTGCGTATGTGGGACATCGGCACCGGCCGCGGACAGCGGCTCGCCGAACACCAGGGCCTCGTGGAGGCGCGGCTCAGTCCCGACGGAAGGTTCCTGGCGGCGACGGACGGTGAGGAGCTGCTGCTCTGGCGCACGGACGATCCGGGCGGCGAGCCGGTGTTCCGGTACGGGCTCGAAGGGGCGGAGGCGGCACAGCTGCGCTTCGACCTCGCGGCGGGAACCCTCAGCTATCTGGCCGGTTCCCCTCTTAACTTCGGGTGGGGAAGCGCCGTGCGTACGGTGGACATAGGCCGTGTCCTGGCCGCCGACTGGCAGCGAAGCCCCGCCTTGAACGCCGAGTTCAGCCCCTCCGGCACGCTGCTCGCCGTCGCCCGTCAGGGGGAGGGGGACCGGGCCGGGTTCCGGCTCCGGGAGCTGGGGTCGGGCGGCGGCTGGACGGACCTGCCTGGCCTGCCGTGCCCGGCCCCGACAGACCAGTCCCCGGGCTGCATGCAGTTCCTGGCCTTCAGCCCCGACAACCGCACCCTCGCGTACGGAACCGAAACGATCTCTGCCGTGGCTCACCCCACACCACCCCTGCGCGTGAACTTCTGGGGCGTGTCCCGCCACCGTGTCACAGGGACAGCGGATCTGGTCATGCCCGAGCGAACCCACCCGGTGGAGCTGAGCACCATCGCCTACACGCCCGACGGCCGGTCGCTGCTCCTGGTCGAACCCCCGGCCCTCGGCTGGACACACCTGTGGGACCTGCGCCGCCGCGACATGGTCAGGTCGTGGCCCGGCGCTCAGGGGCACGCGGTGGCCATCGCCCCGGACGGCAGCCGGTTCGTCACCTCCGACGGACAGGTCCGCGAGCCGTCGGACGACCGGCCCCCCGCAGGCGCAGGGTCCATCGAGAGCACGGGCCCTCTGGCCTTCAGCCCGGACGGCGCGGTTCTGGCCGCCGGGGACAGCACGGGCCGCGTCGTGCTGTGGGACGGGCAGGTGCGCGAGCGCCTGGGCGAACTGCGACGCGTGGGCCCCGAAGCACCGAGGGGGGTCACGGCGCTGGCCTTCTCCCCGGACTCCCGTCTCCTGGCGGTCGGCGGAGGCAACGGAGCCGTTCAGCTGTGGGACCTCGCCTCCCGTACGCCGCTCGGCTCGCCCCTGCCCACGGCCGGGGACTCCGTCATGGCGCTGAGCTTCGGCGCGGACGGCACCACATTGCGCGTATCGGGGCGCCACGTGGACCTCGCGTCGTACGAGATCGCCCCGCGTACTGCCGCCACCACGGTCTGCCGCCGGGCGGACGGCGCCCTTGCGGAGACCGCCTGGCGGGAGTTCTTCGCCGACGTCCCCTTCACCGCCGGCTGCCCCGCAGCCTGAGCACCACCCGGAGCCGGTCCCCGGTCACCGTCCCTCCGCCGCGGCCGGTGCGGGCCGCGGGGCGGTGGCCGGGTGGCGCCGGGTGGGCATGCCGGTCGTCGGGTTGGCCACGCCCCAGGCCGCGCCCTTGCAGACCAGCTCCTTGTAGACGGCGGCGATCCGGCCCGTCAGGACCCCGCGCACCGAGCGGTCGTCGGCGGTGACGTACTGGATCAGGCCGTCCTTGCGGCCCAGCGAGACGCACTGGTTGAAGTAGCGCAGCGGGGTGTGCGGGAGCTTGCGGCCGGTCAGCCGGGCGGCGAGGGAGTCGGCGGCCTGCCAGGCGGTCGGGATGCCCGAGGCGCAGGACATCCGCAGTGGCTTGTCGCCGGGGCCCGCGACCAGGGCCGCGTCGCCGATGGCGTACACGTCGGGGTGGGAGACCGAGCGCATGGTCGCGTCGACCACGATCCGGCCGGTGCCGTCGGTCTCCAGGGGGGTGGCCGCCGCGAGCGGGTGGACCGCGAAGCCCGCCGTCCACACGGTGACCGAGGCGGGGAACGAGGTGCCGTCGGCCGTGGTGACGTGGCCGGCGCCGACCTCGGTGACGGCGGTGTGCTCGTGGACGGTGATGCCGAGCCGGTCGCACACCTTGCGTACGTGCCGGCGGCCGGCCGGGGACAGCCAGTCGCCGAGCCCGCCGCGTGCGGCGAGCGCGATGTCCAGGTCCGGGCGGGCCTCGGCGAACTCGGTGGCCGCCTCCAGACCGGTCAGTCCGCCGCCGACGACGACCACGGACCCGCCGGGCGGGAGGGCGGCCAGCCGGTCGCGGAGCCGGAGCGCGCCGGGGCGGCTCGCGATCTCGTGGGCGTGCTCGGCGGTGCCGGGGACGCCCTGGGGGTTCCAGGCGCTGCCGAGGGCGTAGACGAGGGTGTCGTAGGCCAGCTCGTCGGGGCCGTCGGCGCCCTGGACGGTGACGGTCTTCAGGTCGACGTCCACAGCGGTGACCCTGCCGACCCTCAGTTCCACGCCGGTCCCGGCGAACATCTCGCCGAAGGGGCGCGGGGTGAGGTCCTGGCCCGCCGCGAGCTGGTGCATGCGGACGCGCTCGACGAAGTCGGGCTCCGCGTTGACGAGGGTGACGGTGGCGTCGTCGCGGCGCAGCCGCTTGGCGATGCGGCCTGCGGCGATGGCTCCGGCGTAGCCGGCTCCGAGGACGATGATGCGGTGCTGCATGTGCCTGCTCCTGTCTCGCGCGGTTTCGCCCCTTGAACCGGACAGCCCGCGATTCCCTGACACAGAAGTGATGTGACCTGCGTCACATATTGATCAGAAGGCTGTGAGCAGCGGCTTCCCGTGTTCCATGGCCGCCCACTGCCGGGTCGCCCGTTCGAGCTTGTCCGGGTTGGCCTGGTTGCGGAACGATTGGATGCCCTCGGGGGTTACCTCCAGGCACATGACGCCGATGACGCGCTCGCCGACGGCCGCGACGACCGCGGTGGAGCCGTTGGCGCTCGTGACGTACAGGTCGACGGAGCCCCCGGTGACGGCGGTCTTGGCCTTGCCCGGCTTGAGCAGCCCCCGCATGAACGTCGCGACGGCCTTCGCCCCCTCGAACGGCTTGGTGCGGGCCGGCACCTTCCCGCCGCCGTCCCCGACCGAGAAGGCGTCCGAGGTCAGCAGCTTCACGAGCGGTTCGGTACGCCCCCCGGCGGCGGCGAGCAGGAACTCCTCGATGACCCGGCGGGCGGCGGCCTCGTCCACCTCGGTGCGCGTCCTGCCGTCCGCGATGTGCTTCTTCGCCCGGTGGTGGACCTGCTGGACGGCCGACTCCGTGAGGTCCAGGATCTCGGCGATCTCCCGGTGCGGGTAGCCGAACGCCTCCCGCAGCACGTACACCGCCCGCTCGCGCGGGGCCAGCCGCTCCATGAGCGTGAGCACGGCGTACGAGACCGACTCGCGCTGCTCGGCCGTGTCGGCGGGGCCGAGCATGGCGTCCCCGGCGAGCAGCGGTTCGGGCAGCCACTGCCCGACGTACGTCTCGCGCCGGGCGCGGGCCGAGGTGAGCTGGTTGAGGCAGAGGTTGGTGAGGACCTTCGTCAGCCAGGCCTCGGGGACCTCGATCCGCCCGGTGTCGGCGGCCTGCCAGCGCAGGAAGGTGTCCTGCACGGCGTCCTCGGCCTCGCTCGCCGAGCCGAGGAGGCGGTAGGCGATGGCCTCCAGGCGGGGCCTGGCCGCCTCGAACCGGTCCACGTCCTGCACCGTCAGGTCCATGCCCGAATCCTAGTCCCGCGCCCGTTGTCAGTGCCCGCCCGTAAGGTGCGCGCATGGACTGGCAGTGCACCGGCCTGAGGTGGCCCGAGGCGTCCGGCGGCCCCGCGCTCGGCTGGCGCAAGGGCACACGGACGCGGGCGAGCGCCCTGGCGTACGGGACGGAGTTCGGCCTCCGGGCGGCCGGTGAGCGGCGCTGCGCCGGGGCCCGGGGCCACGCCTGCCCGCTGGGGGCCGTGGTCCCCGCGCACAGCACGGGCGGGCGCTGCCCCGAGTGCGGGCGGCTCGACCGGGCGCATTCGGTGGCCGCCGACACGATCCCGGACGACCCGCGCACGTACCGCGTGTACCTGGCCTGGTTCGGGACCGGGATGGTGAAGGTCGGGATCACCGCCGAGGGGCGCGGCGCGGCCCGGCTGCGGGAGCAGGGGGCGGTGGTCTTCAGCTGGCTGGGGCGTGGCCCGCTGATGGCGGCCCGCCGGGCCGAGGAGCTGCTGCGGGCGGCGCTCGGGGTGCCGGACCGCATTCCGTACGCCCGCAAGCGGGCCGTGCGGGCGGAGCTGCCGGACGAGGCGGTACGGGCCGCCGAGGTGGCGGAGCTGTACGGGAAGGCGGCGGCCCTGGAGGGCGGCGGCTGGCCGGAGGCGCTGGAGCGGCTGCCGTTCGAGGCGGTCGACCACGCGGGGATCTTCGGGCTCGGGGCGGTGTCCGCGCCGGGCAGGGCGGTGACCGGCCTGGCGGACGGCGGCGCGGTCGCGGGCCTGCTGGTCGCGGCGGCCGGACCCGACCTCCACCTGGACACGGGCGCGGACGGCGTCGTCGTCCTCGACACCCGGCTGATGACCGGCTGGACGCTGGCGGCGGCCGGCGCGGACGCCGGGGTGGGCGTGCCGGCCGTCGCGCTGGGGGGCGGGGCGGCGCAGGACGGGCTGTTCTGAGAGGCTCGGCCGTATGGGTGACGATCACGACGACGTGGTGCGTTTCTGGCAGCGGCTCGGGCTGCCAGGGATCATCGACGTCCACACGCACTTCATGCCGGAGCGGGTGCTGCGCAAGGTCTGGGCGTACTTCGACTCGGCGGGCCCGCTGACCGGCCTGGAGTGGCCGATCACCTACCGGCACGAGGAGGACGAACGGCTCGCCCTGCTCCGCTCGTTCGGCGTACTCCGCTTCACCTCGATGCTCTACCCGCACAAGCCGTCGATGGCTGCCTGGCTCAACGCCTGGGCGGCCGATTTCGCCGCCCGGACCCCCGACTGCCTGCACACCGCGACCTTCTTTCCCGAGCCGGAGGCGGAGCGGTACGTACGGGAGGCCGTGGAGGCGGGGGCGCGGGTCTTCAAGGCGCACCTCCAGGTCGGCGCGTACGACCCGAACGACCCCCTGCTCGACCCGGTCTGGGGCCTGCTCGCGGAGGCCGGCATCCCGGTCGTGACGCACTGCGGCTCCGGCCCCGCCCCCGGCAAGCACACCGGCCCGGACCCCATGGCCCGCGTCCTCGCCCGCCACCCCCGCCTCCCCCTGATCGTGGCGCACATGGGGATGCCGGAGTACGCGGAGTTCCTGACGCTCGCGGAGACGTACCCGGAGGTCCGGCTGGACACGACGATGGCGTTCACGGATTTCACGGAGGAGTTCTCCCCGTTCCCGAGGGCGGAGCACGGGCGGCTCGCGGCGCTCGGCGACCGCGTCCTGCTGGGCACGGACTTCCCGAACATCCCGTACCCGTACGCCCACCAGCTGCACGCCCTGGAGCGGCTGGGGCTCGGTGACGACTGGCTGCGGGCGGTCTGCCACGACAACGCGAAGGCGCTGTTCGAGATCTGAGCGGGGCTCCCGTCCCGGGCTTTCTCAGGAAATTCACAGAAACGGACAAGGACTCTCTCAGAGCCGGCTCGCAGGCTTGCCGTCATGACGACGACCTCGCCCCAGGGGCGTACCGAACTGCTCAGGCCGGACCGCACCCCCGTCCGGGTCCTGGTCGTGGACGACGAGGCCCCGCTCGCGGAGCTGCTGTCCATGGCGCTTCGTTACGAGGGCTGGGAGGTGCGCAGTGCCGGGGACGGCGCCGACGCCGTGCGGACGGCCAGGGACTTCCGGCCCGACGCGGTGATCCTCGACGTGATGCTGCCCGACATGGACGGCCTCGCCGTCCTCGGCAGGCTGCGCCGGGAGCTGTCCGACGTGCCGGTGCTGTTCCTGACCGCGCGGGACTCCGTGGAGGACCGGATCGCCGGGCTCACGGCGGGCGGCGACGACTACGTCACCAAGCCGTTCAGTCTGGAGGAGGTCGTGGCCCGGCTGCGCGGCCTGATCCGGCGTTCGGGCACGGCGGCGGCGCGCAGCGAGTCCCAGCTCGTCGTGGGCGATCTGATGCTGGACGAGGACAGCCACGAGGTGAGCCGGGGCGGGAAGAACATCCACCTGACGGCGACCGAGTTCGAGCTGCTGCGGTTCCTGATGCGCAATCCGCGCCGGGTGCTGAGCAAGGCGCAGATCCTGGACCGGGTCTGGAACTACGACTTCGGCGGCCAGGCCAACGTGGTCGAGCTGTACATCTCCTACCTGCGCAAGAAGATCGACGCGGGCCGCACGCCCATGATCCACACCCGGCGCGGGGCGGGATACCTGATCAAGCCCGGTGAGTAGCCGCGCGGGCCGGCCCTGGACGCTGCGCACCCGTCTCGTGGTCTCGGCGGTGACCCTGATCGCGGTGGTCGCCGCCGTGATCGGCTCGGTGACCGCCATCGCCTTCCACAGCTACATGTACGGGAAACTGGACGACCAGCTGCGGGACATCGCGGTCCGCGCGGAACGCGTGCCGGGCGCGCCGGGCCCGGGAGGCCCCAAGAGCCCGGGGGGCGCTTCGGACCGCGACCCGCTCGCCTTCATCGGCATGGGCGGCCAGCCCCTCCAGACGTTCGGCGCGCTGGTGGAGGACGGCGCGGTCGCCGACTCCGCGGTGGTGAAGGACGGCGGCCCCGACGCCGCCGAGAACACCCAGCCGCTGACCGGGGCGCAGCGGAAGGCCCTCACGGCGGCCGGTGTCACCGCGGACAACAGCGCGCACGACGTCGAGCTGCCCGGTCTGGGCGGCTACCGGGTACGCGCGGTGCCCGCGGGCGGCGGCGGGTCCGTCCTGGTCGGCATCCCCACCACGGAGGTGAGCCGCGCGTTGGGCACCCTGATCCTGGTCGAGGTCTGCGTGACCGGCGCGGGGCTCGTCGCGGCGGGGATCGCGGGCGCGGCGATGGTCGGGGTGGCTCTCCGCCCCCTGCGCCGGGTGGCCGCCACGGCGACCCGGGTCTCCGAACTTCCCCTGCACAGTGGTGAGGTGGCCCTGTTCGAGCGGGTCCCGGAGGCCGAGGCGGACCCGCGCACGGAGGTCGGCCAGGTCGGCGCGGCCCTCAACCGGATGCTGGGCCACGTCGGCTCCGCGCTGGACGCGCGGCAGCGCAGCGAGACGCGGGTGCGCCAGTTCGTCGCGGACGCCGGCCACGAGCTGCGCACCCCGCTCGCCTCGATACGCGGCTACGCCGAACTCACCCGGCGCGGCCGTGAGGAGACGGGGCCCGACACCCGGCACGCGCTGGGCCGTATCGAGTCCGAGGCGCAGCGCATGACGGGCATGGTCGAGGACCTGCTCCTGCTGGCCCGCCTGGACGCGGGCCGCCCGCTCTTGTGCGAGAGCACCGATCTCTCGCCGCTCGTCGTGGACGCGGTGAGCGACGCCCGAGCCGCGGACCGCGCCGCACACCGCTGGCGGCTGGACCTCCCCGACACCCCCGCCACCCTCCACGCCGACCCCACCCGTATCCAACAGGTCCTGGTCAACCTCCTGGCCAACGCCCGCACCCACACCCCACCCGGCACCACGGTCACCGCCCGCGTCCTGGCGGCCCCCGGCAACCCGTGGGTCACCCTGGAGGTCCAGGACAACGGCCCCGGCATCCCGCCCGGCCTCCTCCCCCACGTCTTCGAACGCTTCGCCCGGGGCGACGCCTCCCGCTCCCGCAACGCCGGCTCGACGGGCCTCGGCCTGGCCATCGTCCAGGCGGTGGTGGCGGCGCACGGGGGCGTCACGGAGGTCCGGTCGGTCCCGGGGGAGACGGTGTTCGCGGTGCGTCTGCCGGTGGACGGGGCGGTGGCTGTGTGAGGCGCCCGCCCCGGGGGCGACGCCGCCCGCCCCGGGGTGACGCCGCCCGCCGCAGGGGCGCCGGCCCGGTGTGACGCCGCCCGCCGACGCGGCGTCACGAGGGCGCGGCGTACTGGCCGCTGCCACTCTGCTGGGGCAGCCTGTTGCGGCCGAGGCGTTCGTGGGCGCTGGCGAAGTCTCCCGACACGGCCGCGGACACGGTCGACAGGTCCAGGGCCAGGGCGAAGCCCGCGATGATCTCCGCCAGCCGGACGGCGCTCCCCGGGCCGGTGCAGCCCATGAGTTCCAACAGCTCGTGCTGCGTGGGCAGATGGGTACCGCCACCGACCGTGCCGAGTGCCAGTCCGGGCAGGGTCATGCTCGCGTGGACGCCGTCCGGTGTGCGTTCGAGGAGGAAGTGCCCCGAACCCGACTCGTGGACGCAGGCGATGTCCTGGCCGGTCGCGGCGAAGATCGCCGCCACGATGTTGGCGGAGTTGGCGTTGGACCCCAGCATCGCGCTGTGGACCGCCCCGGCCGCGAGGTGCTGGTACCCGCGCACCAACTCGTCGGGGGTGGTCCTGAGGACCCGTTCGATCACTCCGGCCGGCAGCACGCAGTCGGCTGCCACCCTGGTCCCGCGGCCCTCCGCCAGGGCCAGGGCCGACGCCTTCTTGTCGCCCGACGAGTTGCCTTCGATGATGAAGGATTCGAGCGCCCCGCCCGCGAACAGCCGCGGTTGCCGCAGAAGCCACTGACACGCGTGCCACGTACAGGCGGTCGTCATGTTCTGCCCCGCCGCGTCCCCGGTGGTGTACCTGAACCTCAGGTGAACGGTCCTGCCCAGGACCACGGGTTCGATCGAGTCGAGCACGGCATGGCCGGAGACCTCCCGGACGGCCGTACGGAGTTCACCGAGGTACCGGGAGACCGCCGAGGCGAAACGGCAGGCGTCCGCCAGGCGGGCGAACGCGAATACGGGGGCGCGCGTCATCGCCTGCGAGACGGCGTGCGTACTGACGCCACCCGCCATCGTGACGGCCAGCGCCCCACGCGTCGCCGACGAGACCAGAGCGCCTTCCGTGGTCGCCAGCGGCGCGTAGACCTCGCCCTGGACGTGCGTCCCGCGAAACAGCAGGGGCCCGGCCACCCCGACCGGAATCTCGACGGTGCCGACGAATCCCTCGATGTTCCCGGTCAGCCTGCCGGCGTCCAGCCGTGTGTGCTGAAGGGAACTCAGCGCCGACCGGGTCCTGGAGCGGAGCCAGCCCAGCCTTCGCAGGCGCGCCGCCTCCGTATACACCCCACGCGCGGGCACGAACCGCCCCGGGGGACGCGGTGAACCGGGCAGGCCGGGGCTCTCTTCGGAACTCATACAGCATTCCCCTTCTCCTGCGGCGACCCGGCCCGCGACGGGAAGCTCAAGCCACCGGTCGCGTTCGGGTCAAGTGGTGACCGAGCCCACCGCGACAGCGCTCACGACGAAACGGCCCCGGCCCGACCGGCCGGCCCGGCAGTGGACGCGATGGCTCGGCAAGAGGTCCTGCTCCGGACGGACCCCCGCCGCTCCCCCACCTCGACACCCCCGGCACCCACCCCCGGTCCCAGCTCAACGACACGTCGCCCCATTGGTTACGCACACCCACTGCATCGTGTGAACGGCCCACCGAGCCGCCGGGGCGCCCGCGCCCACTCACAGACGTCCCACAGCCTCACCACACACCTGTGACAGCGCGGTTGACGAGTGTCGGTGGCATGCGAACAGAGACTCCTTGGAGCACCTTGCCGACCCGGGACCACCTCCTGGCCGGTGCGGGCGGTGTGGCGGGTGACCCCGTGCTGGATGTGGTGGTACCCGTCCACAACGAGGAGAAGGACCTCGAACCGTGTGTCCTGCGGCTGCACGAGCACCTGGCGCGCACCTTCCCGTACGCCTTCCGGATCACCGTCGCGGACAACGCGAGCACCGACCGTACGCCCGAGGTGGCGCGGCGGCTGGCGCGGTTGTTGCCGGGGGTGCGGTCGTTCCGGTTGGAGGAGAAGGGGCGCGGGCGGGCGTTGCGTACCGTCTGGACGCACTCGGACGCGCCGGTTCTCGCCTACATGGACGTGGACCTGTCCACCGACCTCAACGCGCTGCTCCCGCTGGTGGCGCCGCTCATCTCGGGGCACTCGGACCTCGCCATCGGCTCGCGGCTGGCGCGCAGTTCGCGGGTGGTGCGGGGGACGAAGCGGGAGTTCATCTCGCGGGCGTACAACATCATCCTGCGCTCGTCGCTGGCCGCCCGGTTCAGTGACGCGCAGTGCGGGTTCAAGGCGATCCGCCGCGAGGTCGCGCAGCGGCTGCTGCCGATGGTGGAGGACACCGGGTGGTTCTTCGACACCGAGATGCTGGTGCTGGCCGAGCGGGCCGGGCTGCGCATCCACGAGGTGCCGGTCGACTGGGTGGACGACCCCGACTCCACCGTTCACATCGTGCGCACCGCCACCGATGACCTGAAGGGCGTGTGGCGGGTCGGGCGGGCGCTCGCCGTCGGCGGGCTGCCGCTGGACCGGCTGGCGCGGCCCTTCGGGGACGACCCGCGGGACCGGGGGATCGGCGGGGTGCCGGGCGGGCCGGCCCGGCAGCTGGTCGGGTTCTGTGTCGTGGGCGCCCTGTCCACCCTGTTCTACCTGGCGCTGTACTCCCTCTTCCGGCTCGGCGCCGGGCCCCAGCTCGCCAACGGGGCCGCGCTCCTCGTCTCCGCCGTCGCCAACACCGCGGCGAACCGGAGGCTCACCTTCGGTGTACGGGGCCGGGGCGGCGCCGTACGCCACCAGGCGCAGGGCCTCGTGGTCTTCGCCATCGGCCTCGCCCTGACCAGCGGTTCGCTCGCGGCCCTGGGCGCGGCGTCCGGATCGCCCTCGCACACCACCGAACTCGCCGTACTGATCGCGGCCAACCTCGCGGCGACCGTGCTCCGTTTCCTGCTCTTCCGCGCCTGGGTCTTCCCGGACCGGGGCCGGGAAGCGGACCGGGATGCGGACCGGGGAGCGGGCCAGGGAGCGGCACCGGCCGCGGTCTCCGCCGACACCACCACCACCCACCACCTGAGGAACGCCCGATGACCACGTTCGACCCCGCCTACGCCCCGGCCCGGCCGGACACGCCCCCGGGTCATGTACGGGCCGGCACCTCGCTGCCGGGCCGCGCCTGGCGCGGGCGGCCCGAGGACGCGCCCTGGGTGCGCCCGGCCTTCCTCGCCCTGCTCCTCGTCATCACGCTGACGTACTTCTGGAACCTCGGCGCCTCCGGCTACGCCAACTCCTTCTACTCCGCGGCCGTGCAGGCCGGCAGCCGGAGCTGGAAGGCGTTCTTCTTCGGCTCGCTGGACTCGGCCAACGCCATCACCGTCGACAAGCCCCCGGCCGCCCTGTGGCCGATGGCCCTGTCCGTGCGGGTCTTCGGCCTCGGCTCGTGGGCGATCCTGGCCCCGCAGGTGCTGATGGCCGCGGCGACGGCCGGGGTGCTGTACGCGGCCGTACGCCGCCGGTTCAGCGCCGCCGCCGGGCTGATCACCATGGCGGTGTTCGCGCTCACGCCCGTCGCCGCGCTGATGTTCCGCTTCAACAACCCGGACGCGCTGCTCGCGCTGCTGATGACCGTCACCGTCTACTGCGTGCTGCGCGCGATGGAGCACGGCCGCACCAAGTGGCTGGTGTGGGCGGGCGTCGCGGTCGGGCTCGCGTTCCTGTCCAAGACCCTCCAGGCGTTCCTGATCCTGCCGCCCCTGGCGGTGCTGTACGCGGTGTTCGCGCCGGTCTCCGTACGCAAGCGGTTCGGGCAGCTGGGGCTCTCCGCGCTCGCCATGGCCGTCGCGGGCGGCTGGTGGGTCGCGGTCGTCGAGCTGTGGCCCGCCTCCTCCCGCCCGTACATCGGCGGTTCGCAGAACAACTCCTTCCTTGAGCTGACCTTCGGCTACAACGGGCTCGGCCGGATCAACGGCGACGAGACCGGCAGCGTAGGCGGCGGGGGAGGCGGTGGCGGCGGTCAGTGGGGCGAGACCGGTCCCGGGCGGATGTTCAACTCCGAGATCGGGTCCCAGATCTCCTGGCTGCTGCCCGCCGCCCTGATCCTGCTCGTCGCGGGTGTCTGGCTGACCTGGCGGGGGAAGCGTACGGACACCGCCCGCGCGGCCTTCCTCGCCTGGGGCAGTTCGCTGCTGATGACGGCGGCCGTGTTCAGCTTCATGGCCGGCATCTTCCACCAGTACTACACGGTGGCCCTGGCCCCATGCGTCGCGGCGCTGATCGGCATGGGCGTCACGGTCCTGTGGGAGGAGCGGGCCCGCTGGTGGGCGGGCGCCACGCTCGCGGCCGTGGTCGCGGTGACGGCGTACTGGGCGTACGTCCTGCTGGGGCGGACGCCCGACTACCAGCCGTGGCTGCGGACCACGGTGCTCGTCGCCGGGGTCGTGGCGGCGGTGGGCCTGCTGTTCGCGTCCCGGCTCGGCCGCCGGCTCGCCCTGGCCGCGGTGGTGCTCGGCTTCGCCGCGTCGCTGGCCGCCCCGACCGCGTACACGATCAGCACGCTCAACACGGGCCACCAGGGCTCCATCGTCACGGCGGGCCCGTCCTCCGGCGGCATGGGCGGCCCCGGCGGTGGCGGTCGCGGCGGCGGACCGGGCGGCGGCGGTGACGGCGGCGGTGGCGGCATGGGCCGGCCCCCCACCGGCACCCCGCCCGGCCAGGGCACGGGCCAGAACCAGGGCACAGGCCAGGGCCAAGCACCCTCACAGAGCAACCAGAGCAACCAGAACAACCAGAACAACCGGCCCGCCGGCGAACGCGGCGGCGCCCCCGGCGGTGGCGGCGGCATGGGCGGACTGCTCAACGGCGCGTCCGTCGGCTCCGAGGCCAGGAAGCTCCTGGAGGCGAACGCCGACGACTACACCTGGGCGGCCGCCGCCATCGGCTCGCAGAACGCGGCGAGCTACCAACTCGCCACCGAGAAGCCCGTGATGGCGATCGGCGGCTTCAACGGCAGCGACCCGTCCCCGACGCTCGCGCAGTTCGAGAAGTACGTCGAGGACGGCCGCATCCACTACTTCGTCTCCGGCGGAGAAGGCGGCGGCCAGGGCGGCGGCATGGGCGGCAGCGGCACCGCCTCGAAGATCTCCTCCTGGGTCGAGAAGAACTTCAAGGAGGTGACGGTGGGCAGCGCCACGTTCTACGACCTGACCCAGCCGGCGACGGACAGCTGACCGTTCCCGGACTCAGCGCCGCAGCTCCAGGTCGGCGACGACAGGGCGGTGGTCCGAGGCGAGCGTCTCGGTCACCGCCGCGTCGCGTACCCGGATGGTGTCCTTCGAGACGGCCACGTAGTCGATCCGCTGCACCGGGTCCTGCGCCGGGAAGGTGGGCGCGCCGGGCTCGATGTCGGTCAGGTTCTCCCACAGCGGGGCCAGCTCCGGGGCGGTGGGCGCCGCGTTGAAGTCGCCGAGCAGGATCTGCCGGACCGGGCCGCGCTCCGACTTCCGGTCCTCCGCCATGATCCGCCGGGTGTCCGCGACCTGGGCGACGCGGACGGACGGGTCGCCCCGGAAGTCGAGGTGCGTCGCGTACACATGGACCGGCAGGCCGCGCACCCGCAGGACCACCTCGCCGAAGCCGGGTCCGGGCGCCGGGACCGGGTCCGGGTCCTGGGTGGAGAGCCGGGTGATGTCATGGTTCTCGGCGCTCACTATCCGGTACCGGGACAGCACCGCCACCCCGAACTCGCGCCTCGGCTCGCCCTCGGCCACCGGGTCGAAGTCGTAGATCGGGGCGAAGGACACGTGCATCCGCAGCCGCCGGGCCAGTTCGCTTGCGAGATCGCGCCACTCGCTGCGGGCGTCCCAGTGGACGTCGACCTCCTGGAGCCCGATGACGTCCGCGTCGAGCGAGCGGAGCGCGGCCACCTGGCGGTCGAGATCGAAGACGTTGTCCATGCCGGCGCCGGCATGGATGTTGTACGTGGCGACGCGCAGCGGCACCGACTGCCCGGGACCGTGCCCGTGCCCGTGTCCCGCGGCTGTCGCGGGAGGCGCGAGCGCCGTCCCCAACAGGCCCACGGCCACCAGGACTTCCACCGTACGACGACGCAGTGACATAGCGCTCCAACTCCAGGTGACGGACCGTTGCCGGATCGGCGACCGGCACCGTACCCGCGAAAAGCCGGTTGTACGCCCCATCCGGTCCCTATACGGTGTACAACTCATTCCCTGTACACCGTATAAGAAGGTGCGGGGACACCCGACCGACCGCAGGGAGCACGCATGACGGCGACCGACGCCGCGCAGAACAACCCGCTCGCCGGGCCGAGCCATCCGCAGCGCTGGCTGATCCTCGGCGTCATCTGCCTCGCCCAGCTGGTCGTGCTGCTCGACAACACCGTCCTCAACGTGGCGATCCCCTCCCTGACCAGGGAGTTGAACGCCTCCACCGCCGATGTGCAGTGGATGATCAACGCCTACTCGCTCGTCCAGTCCGGGCTGCTGCTCACGGCCGGAAGCTCCGCCGACCGCTACGGGCGCAAGAAGATGCTGATCGCGGGGCTCGCCCTGTTCGGCATCGGCTCCCTGGTGGCCGGGCTCGCCGGGTCGTCCGCCCAGCTGATCGCCGCACGGGCCGGCATGGGCGTCGGCGGGGCACTGCTGATGACCACCACGCTGGCCGTCGTCGTCCAGATCTTCGACGACAGCGAGCGGGTGAAGGCCATCGGCATCTGGTCGACCGTGAGTTCGCTCGGCTTCGCCGTCGGCCCGCTGATCGGCGGTGTCATGCTCGACCACTTCTGGTGGGGCGCGATCTTCCTGATCAACATCCCGGTCGCCGTCATCGGCCTGGTCGCCGTGGCCCGGCTGGTCCCCGAGTCGAAGAACGCGAGCGGTGAGCGCCCCGACCTGCTGGGCGCGCTGCTGTCCACCATCGGCATGGCCGCCGTCGTGTACGCGATCATCTCGGGCCCCGGGCACGGCTGGACCTCGGGCCGGGTGCTGCTGACCGCGTTCACCGGGGTCGCCGTCCTCACCGGCTTCGTGCTGTGGGAGCTGCACATCCCGTACCCGATGCTGGACATGCACTTCTTCCGCAACCAGAAGTTCGTCGGGGCGGTCGCGGGCGCGGTCCTGGTCGCGTTCGGGATGGGCGGCTCGCTCTTCCTGCTCACCCAGCAGTTGCAGTTCGTCCTCGGCTACGGCCCGCTGGAGGCCGGACTGCGCACGGCCCCGCTCGCCCTGAGCGTCGTCGCCCTCAACCTCACCGGACTCGGCGCCCGCCTGGTCCCCAGGCTCGGCACCCCGCTCACCATCGCGTCCGGCATGGGGCTGCTCGCCGTGGGGCTGGCCTCGATCGCCCTGCTCGGCGGCGACGGCTACGGCGGCATGCTGCTCGGCCTGCTCGTGATGGGCGTCGGGATCGCGCTCGCCATGCCCGCCATGGCCAACGCGATCATGAGCGCGATCCCGCCCGAGAAGGCCGGGGTCGGCGCGGGCGTCAACGGCACGCTCGCCGAATGCGGCAACGGCCTCGGGGTCGCCGTACTCGGCGCGGTCCTCAACTCCCGGTTCGCCGCGCTCGTCCCGTCCGCCGTCGGCGCCGCCTCACTGCCCGCCGCCCTGGCCGCCGCGGCCGGTGAGGAGGAGCGGGCGCGGATCACGGACGCGTTCTCCTCGGGCCTGGAGACCAGCATGCTCGGCGGAGCGGTGGCCGTCCTGGCCGGCGGTCTGCTGGCCGCTCTCCTGCTGCGCCGGGCCGAGCGGGGAGAATCGGAACGGGCCGACCCGGCCGCGGCAGCGGCATAGCATCAGTCGGGACCACCGGACCGCGTGCCTCCGTTTCGGGGTACGCGGTACGGGGCCGGTCCGTCCGTCCCGCCGGTGAGACGAGGGAGTGCGCCATGGTGTCCGCGGCCGACCGAGTGAAGAACCCTGCCAGGACCAGCGTGTGGCTGAACACCCGGCCGCCCTCCCGCTCCCGCAGGACGGCCCAGCCGGCCGGCCTCGACCGGGAGAGGATCACCGCCGCCTCGGTCCGGCTGCTGGACGCCGAGGGCCTCGCGAAGTTCTCCATGCGCCGGCTGGCCGCCGAGCTGAACGTGACCGCGATGTCCCTCTACTGGTACGTCGACACCAAGGACGACCTGCTGGAACTGGCCCTCGACGCGGTCTACAGCGAGATCGGGCCACCGCCCGCGGACGCCCCCTGGCAGGACCGGCTGCGCGCGGTGGCCACCGCCTACCGCACGCTGCTGGTCCGGCACGCCTGGGTCTCGCCGCTCGCGGGCAAGTTCCTGAACCTCGGGCCGCATTCGCTGCTGGTGACCCACACCATCCAGGACGTGATCCGCTCGACCGGCCTGCCCCTGGAGGGCCGCAGCGGCGCGCTCGCCGCGGTCTTCCAGTTCGTATACGGATTCGGCACGGTCGAGGGCCAGTTCGCGCAGCGCAGCGCGGAGGCGGGACTCACCCAGGACCAGTACTTCCGGCAGGCGATGTCCGCGGTCGGGGAACAGCCCGAGCTGGACGAGTTCGTGGAGGACTCGCGGGACCTCATGGCCGCGCGCGGCGGCGTGGCCATCGAGGAGATGCGCGACCGGGACTTCACCTTCGCGCTGGACCTGCTGATCGCGGGCATCGACGCGATGCGCGAACGGGCCGAAGGGGAGCGGTCCCACGCACAACGGGCTCAGTAGCCCCGTGCCGTGTCCACGGTGAGCGGCGGCACGCGCCCGGCCGTCAACTCCCGCAGGCACGCCGTGAAGTCGGTGACGATGTCGTCGTCGGCCGTGATGCCCGCCGAGTGCGAGGTGATCACCGTACGCGGCAGCCGCCAGCACGGATCACCGGGCGCGGCCGGCTCGTCGGGCAGCACGTCCAGCACCGCCCGCCCCACCGCCCCCGAGCGCAGCGCCCCCTCCAGCGCCCCAAGCTCCACGGTCGCGCCCCGCCCCACGTTGAGGAACGTCGCCCCGCCCATCGCGGCGAACCGGTCCGCCCCGAAGTACCCGGCCGTCGCCCCGGTCAGCGGGAGCGCGGCGACCACCCAGCGGGCGGCCACCGGTTCGTCCGGCGCGGCGAGCGCGTCGAAGCCGGGCGGGAGTTCGCGCGGGGTGCGGGCCACGCCCACCGTCCGGATGCCGCAGGCCCGCAGCCGCGCGGCGACGGCGGAGCCGATCCGGCCGATGCCGTGCACGACGGCGGTCTGCCCGGCGACGAGCTCACCGGGGATACGGCGCCACTCGGCGCGGGCGTGCAGGGCGGTGTACTCCGGGACCGACTGGCACTCGGCGAGGATCCAGCCGAGGACGTACTGCGCGATGCGCTCGCCCATCCGGCCCACCGTCCGGGTGAGCAGTGCGGTGCGTGGCCAGGGCCCGGCGTCCAGCAGGGCGTCCGTGCCGGCGTTCACGCTGTGGAACCAGACCAGGTCCGCCCCGCGCGGCGCGTCGGGCAGCGAGGCCCCCACGTAGACGTAGGGGCCGTCGCCGGGGGTACCGCGTTCGAAGGGCCGGGCAGAGGCCCTTGCCAGGCCTCGCGCGGCGGTCTCGCTCACCTCGGGCCCGGCCAGCAGCCGGGCCCGGCCCAGCAGGGCGGGGGAGATCACGGGGCGAGGTGGGCGGGGAAGCCGCCCGTCGCGACCGGGCCCCAGCGCTCCGGGGTGATCCGGATGATCGACTTGCCCTGCTTCAGCATCGCCGCCCGGTACTCGTCCCAGTCGGGGTGCTCGCCGGAGATGTTCCGGAAGTACTCCACGAGCGGCTCGACCGAATCCGGCGCGTCGATGACCTCGGCCGATCCGTCGATCTGGACCCAGGGTCCGTTCCACTCGTCGGACAGCACGATGACGCTGACCCGCTCGTCGCGCTTGGCGTTGCGGGTCTTGGCGCGCTCGGGGTACGTGGAGACGACGATCCGGCCGGCGTCGTCCACGCCGCAGGTGAGCGGGGAGCCCTGGGGGCGGCCGTCGGCCCGGGTGGTCAGCAGGATCGCCCGGTGCCGGGGCCGCACGAACGCCAGCAGGTCGTCGAGTTCCACGGCGGTGTTGGTCGCGATGTTGGGTGCCATGGAACCGACCCTACGACCGGGGAGCGTCAGACGGCGGGCAGGGAATCGCCCTGTACGGCCTGGACGTCCAGCTCGATGCGGAGTGTGGTGCCGATCGCCGAGATGCCGGCCTGGACCACCTGGTTGTAGTTCATGGCGAAGTCCTCGCGGTGCAGCTCGGCCGTCGCGCTGAAGGCGGCGCGCACCCCGCCCCACGGGTCGGGGCCGGTGCCGAGGTAGCTCAGGTCGAGGTCGATGGGCCGCTCGACGCCACGCAGGGTCAGCTCGCCGTGCACGGTCCAGCGGTCGGGCCCGGCCGGGGTCAGCCCGCTGGAGCGGTAGGTGATCTCGGGGAACCGGTCGGCGTCCAGGAAGTCGGGCGAGCGCAGGTGCTTGTCCCGCATGCCGTTGCCGGTGTCGATGCTCGCCGCGCTGATCACGGCGTCCACGCGGGAGTTCTGGACGTCCCGTGCGATCTCGACGCGCCCGGAGAATTCGGTGAACCGGCCGTGCACGCTGGAGATCCCCAGGTGCTGCGCGACCGCCCCGACCGAGGAGTGCGCCGGGTCCAGCGACCAGGCGCCCGGCGGCGGCAGCTCCACGCCGCCCTGGCGGTTCAGCACGACCGTCCCGGCCTCGACCTGGCCGCTCGCCGTGACGAGGGCCGTGGAGGCGGCGGGGGCGTACCCGACCGCCGTCACGATCACCGTGTACGCGCCCGCGGACAGCGGGGTCTCGGTGCGTACCGCCCCGGCCTCGTCGGCGGCGGCACGCAGCACCTGGGTGCCGGTCATGTCGGTGACCGTCACGACCGCGTGCTGGACGGCCCAGCCGTCCCGCGTCCGTACCTGTGCGCGAAGTCCCATCCCGTTCTCTCTCTCCTTGCTCAGTGGCCCGCCCGGTCCCCGGGCCGGGCCACTCAATGAGTCGGGCCCCGGGGCGGGGGCGGCAGGCCGTCCCCTGCCTGCCGTCCCCGCCACCGGGGCCCATTTCCACCGGCCGGTGCGGCGCCTCCGCTCGAAACGCCGCCCCCGCCAGGGGTCTTGTGGGTCCGTGGGGTATGCCCCGGACCGCTCGGGTTACTCGCCCGTCCTACTCACCGGGGTGGGCGAGCTCGATGTCGTGGCCGTCGACCCCGTGACCGGCCACGGTCAGGGCACCGGCCACCGGCGGGTAGCCGGTCGCGATGACCGAGTACTCGCCCGCGTCCAGGTCGGCGAAGGCGTACGCCCCGTCCTCCCCGGTCGTCGAGTTGGCGATCACGTTGCCGGCCGCGTCGACCAGGGTGACCCGGGCGTCCGGCAGCGGGCGGCGGCTCGCACCAGCCCGCACGATGCCCTGGACCAGCGCACCGGCCCGCAGCGCGGCCTCGACGCGGGTGATCCCCTGGCCGCCGATCTCGACCGGCAGGGCCAGCGGGCGGAATCCGGCCGCGTTGACCGCGACGGTCACCGCACCGGGGACCAGCTCACCGAAGGTGAAGTCGCCCGTCTCACCGGACTTGCCGGTGGCCAGCACGTCGCCGCGCACATCGGTCACGACGACCATGGCGTCCGCGACCGGCGTGCCGCTCTCGGCGGCCCGCACGATGCCGGCGAGGCCGCTCGTACCGGCGAGCAGGATGTCGTACGCCAGCGGCTCGTCGCCGACGACCACGGTGGAGGCCTGCGGCTGGAAGCCGTCGGCGGACGCGATCAGCACGTACGAACCGGCGCCCGGGGCGTCCAGGGTGTAACGGCCGTCGTCCTGTGCGGCGGCGATGCCCAGCTGACGGCCGCCGAGCGAGATCAGCGTGACGGCGGCCCGGCCGACGGGAGCGCCTTCGGCGCCGCGCACCACACCGTGGACGGCGGTGCCGCTCTTGGCGAAGTCCACCGGGGCGTCCGCGACCGTGCCCTCGGCCGTGTCCACCGCGGTGACTCCGGCGGCTCCCTCGGCGACGGCCTCGGCCGTACCCGCGGGGACCTCGGCGAGCGCCTCGGCCTTGTCGGGGCTGTCGTTGCCGGCCCTCGTCCTGAGCGCGACCTCCTTGATGAAGATCGTGATCAGGAAGGCGACGAGCGCGGCCGGAGCGGCGTACAGGAAGACGTCACCGACGCCGTGCCCGTAGGCGGCCTCCACGACCGTACGGAAGGCCGGGGGCAGCTTGTCCAGGTCGGGGATACCCCCGCCGCCGGTACCGCCGTGGCCCAGGGCCGCACCCTCGGGACCGAGGTCCGCCAGGCCGGTCTTGACGTAGTGGGTGACGCGGTTGGCCATGACGGCGCCCAGCGCCGAGACACCGATCGCACCACCGAGGGAACGGAAGAACGTGACGACGGAGCTGGCCGAACCGAGGTCGGACGGGTCCACCTGGTTCTGCGTGGCGAGCACCAGGTTCTGCATCATCATGCCGATGCCGAGACCCATGACGAACATGTAGATCGCGATGTGCCAGTACGTCGTGTCGTAGCGGATCGTGCCGAGCATCCCCAGGCCGGCGGTGACCAGGAAGCCACCGCTGACCAGCCAGGCCTTCCAGCGGCCGGTCTTGGTGATGATCTGGCCGGAGAGGGTCGAGGAGAGGAACAGACCGCCGATCATCGGGATCGTCATCACACCGGACATCGTCGGCGACTTGCCGCGCGCCAGCTGGAAGTACTGGCTGAAGAAGACGGTGCCGGCGAACATCGCGATACCGACGAACAGCGAGGCCAGCGACGCGAGCGTGATGGTCCGGTTGCGGAAGAGACGCAGCGGGATGATCGGCTCGCTGGCCCGGGACTCGGTGAGGACGAAGAGCAGCGTCAGCACCACGGAGCCCGCGAGCATCACGCCGGTCTGCCAGGACATCCAGTCGTACTTGTCGCCCGCGAACGTCACCCACAGGAGCAGCAGCGAGACGGCGGCGCTGATGAAGAAGGCGCCGGTCCAGTCGACCTTGACCTCACGCTTGACGACCGGGAGCTTCAGGGTCTTCTGGAGCACGATGAGGGCGATGACCGCGAACGGCACACCCACGTAGAAGCACCAGCGCCAGCCCATCCAGCTGGTGTCGGTGATGACACCGCCGAGCAGCGGGCCGCCGACGGTGGCGACGGCGAAGACCGCGCCGAGGTAACCGCTGTAACGGCCGCGCTCGCGCGGGGCGATCATCGCGGCCATCACGATCTGGGCGAGGGCGGAGAGACCGCCGACGCCGATGCCCTGCACGACACGGCAGGTGATCAGCATGCCGCTGCTGGTCGAGAGACCGGCGACGACCGAACCGCCCACGTAGATGATCAGGGCTATCTGAACCAGCAGCTTCTTGCTGAACAGGTCGGCGAGCTTGCCCCACAGCGGGGTGGTCGCCGTCATCGCCAGCAGCGAGGCCGTGACGACCCAGGTGTAGGCGCTCTGTCCGCCGCCGAGGTCGGAGATGATCTCCGGCAGGGCGTTGGAGACGACGGTGGACGACAGGATCGCGACGAACATGCCGAGCAGCAGCCCGGTCAGTGCTTCCATGATCTGCCGGTGTGTCATCGGCGTGCCGTCGGAGGCGTCGTGCCCTCCGTGCTTGGCGTGGCCGCCCCGCACACCGCTCGGTGTGGTCGTAGCCATTTAAGTCCTTGTCCTTGCTTCTGTTACACGGGTGTACGGGTGTACGAGCCGTCGTGGCTGTCGGCCTGCCGGGGGCGGCAGTCGCCGCTGTGCTTCCCCGGGGCGCATCCTCCGGTGCCGCGACAGGAGAAGCTGTCGCGCAGCCGGGCCAGCAACGTGTTGAGCTGTCCGACTTCCTCGTCGGACCAATCCTGAAGATGACCGGCGAACATCTCGGTCGTCCGCCGGGAGAGGTCGTCGAGGACCCCTTCCCCCGCGGGGGTCAGCCGCAGAATGCGGGACCGCTTGTCCGCCGGGTCCGGGAACCGTTCGATCCAGCCGCGTTCCGCCACGTGGGCGACGTGCCGGCTGGTCACCGACATGTCGACCGAGAGGAGCTCGGCCAGCCGGCTGATCCGCATCTCCCCGTGCCGGCTCAGCAGAGTCAGTACGGCGGCGGACCCGCCAGGGCACTCGGCGGGCAGGATGCGGGCGAGACCTCGCTTGACGGCTCCGATGGCGCTCAGCTGCCGGGCCAGTTCTTCGTACTGACTCCGTGCGGCCACGGAACCCCCAGACATCTCATCTCACCGGCCATCTTGTTGCTTAGGGCAACCATAGAAGCCGTTGGTTGCTGCAGGCAAACGAAAAGGGGCTTGCTGGGGTAAAGGAACGCAAAAGGCTGCGTAGGGTACTGGTCAAACCAGCAGGGTCTGCGGTAGAGGGGCGTCGGGTGTGGCGCGCGCCACAGGGGTGGTGGATCGGGAGGCGGAGCCCGGGGGTTGGGCCGTTCGGCCGAGTTCGCTAGTGTCCTGCGACATGGCACACAATCCCCACGCACCGCAGGGTCCCGAGGGCTCCCACGACCCGGCCGGCAGCACCCAGATGTTCCGCGCCTTCGTCGACGAGGGCGAGCCGCAGCGCCGGCAGCAGCCCGCGGCCGTCTCCTCCTCCTCTTCCGGGCCGAGGACCGGCCTGATCGTCGGGATCGTCGCGGTGGTCATCGTGCTCGGCGCGGTCGCCTGGCTCGCATTCGGCTGACCGCCCCCCCGCTCCCCGTCCCTCGTCACTTCCAGGCGGCGGTGACGTCCCGGGTCTCGACACGCATACCCAGGGGCACCCGCCAGGCGTCCACACAGACGGTGTACGTCTTCTTCCGCGCCGCTCCCGCGTCGATCGGCGCGGGCAGCGGCGCTGTCGATTCCAGGGTCGCCCAGTCGACCCCCAGCCCGCCGATGACATGCGTGGCGAAGGTGACGGTCCCCGACCGCACGGGCGCCCCTCCGCTGTTACGGAACTCCACGGTCACCTTCTCGCACCAGCGGTCGTCCGCCGCCGCCCGCACGGGCGCGCCCACGTGGAGCACGGCGGGTCCGGTGGGTGCGGTGGGACTGGTGGGGTCGCCGGGGTCCGTGGGCCGGGACGGGCTCGCGGGGGCAGTGGTGCCCGGAGTGCCGTGCGGGGGCGCTGTGGTTCCCGTGGCCGGTGCGGCGGGTGAGCCGGACGGTCCGGGTGAGCCGGTCGTACGGCCGGAGGCAGGTCCGGAGCCGGGCCCGGGGACGTATCCCGGGCCACCGGGCCGCGCCGTGTCCGAGCCCCCGCCTCCGGGCGCCCCCGGCGAGGGACTCGCGCCGCCGCCCCCCTTCGTACCGCTCCGGGCCCCGTCCAGCGGGATCAGCGTGACGCCGTCCGAGGGCGCGACGGCCCCCGAGGGCCCCCGGCCCGGCCCCGTGGCGGCCGCGCCGAGCGCCGTATAGCCGTCGTCGCCACCCGCCCCGCCGCAGCCCGCCGACGCGCCGCCCAGGAACAGCACGGCCGCCGACGCTGTGAGCAAGGCGCCTCGGCGGCCGGCGGTGACGCGTGTCTGACGTCGCATCGCGCCAGTGTGCCTGACGCGTCGTCAGTTATGAACCCCCGTAGCCCGGTTCGCGGTCCGGTTCAGTCGGCGATGAGCCCTTCCCTGAGCTGGGCGAGGGTGCGGGTCAGCAGGCGCGAGACGTGCATCTGGGAGATGCCGACCTCCTCGCCGATCTGCGACTGGGTCATGTTGGCGAAGAACCGCAGCATGATGATCTGCCGTTCGCGCGGCGGGAGTTTGGCCAGCAGCGGCTTGAGCGACTCGCGGTACTCGACGCCTTCCAGCGCCGCGTCCTCGTAGCCCAGCCGGTCGGCCAGCGAGCCCTCGCCGCCGTCGTCCTCGGGGGAGGGCGAGTCGAGCGAGGAGGCGGTGTAGGCGTTGCCCACGGCGAGGCCGTCGACGACCTCCTCCTCGGAGACGCCGAGCGCCTTGGCCAGCTCCGGGACGGTCGGGGAGCGGTCGAGCTTCTGGGCGAGCTCGTCGCTGGCCCGGGTCAGGGCGAGGCGCAGCTCCTGGAGCCGGCGCGGCACGCGCACCGACCACGAGGTGTCGCGGAAGAACCGCTTGATCTCGCCGACGACGGTGGGCATCGCGAACGTCGGGAATTCGACGCCCCGTTCGCAGTCGAATCGGTCGATCGCCTTGATCAGGCCGATCGTGCCGACCTGGACGATGTCCTCCATCGGTTCGTTGCGGCTCCGGAACCGCGCCGCGGCGTAACGCACCAGCGGCAGGTTGAGCTCGATCAGTGTGTCCCGCACATAGGCGCGCTCCGGAGTGTCGGTTCCCCCGGGGCCCGGAGCGGGCCCCAGTGNGGCGAGCCGCAGGAACAGGGAGCGGGACAGCGTGCGGGTGTCGATGGCTTCCGGCGAGCTGGTGAGCGCAACGGGTGCGGGAGCGCTCTTGGTGAGCGTGAGCACCTTCGAGCTGCCCTGTTCTTCGGACATGCCACCCCCTTGAGGTCGCGGACGGTCGCGGTGGCCACGACCATCGGAGGAACGCAGCCTCCACCTGAATACCGGAGGCGGGGCTGCGGCAAACGCGCTTCCCGCAGAATGTCACATGTCGGCAACACGCTGTAGTGACTTGTCGACAAGTCAAGGGGGAGTCTGTGCAGTTAACAAGGGGTGTGAGGCTTTTGGCTGACGGGAAACGCCCCGAGGACGGTCTACCCGTTCGAGCTACGCTTCGATCCTGTTTGCTGACCGAAGTCGAGCGAAACTTCGGGCCAGAAGCCTTGACACGTGCATCTGGGAGACACCCAGTTCGGCACTGATCTGCGACTGCGTCAGGTTGCTGTAGTACCGCAGCAGCAGGATGCGCTGCTCGCGCTCGGGCAGTTGTACGAGCAGATGCCGGACCAGGTCCCGGTGTTCGACGCCCGCCAGGGCCGGGTCCTCGTAGCCGAGGCGGTCCAGGAGTCCGGGCAGCCCGTCGCCCTCCTGGGCTGCCTCCAGCGAGGTGGCGTGGTACGAGCGGCCGGCCTCGATGCAGGCCAGCACCTCCTCCTCGGAGATCTTCAGCCGCTCGGCGATCTCCGCGGTGGTGGGGGAGCGCCCGTGAGCGGTCGTCAGGTCCTCGGTGGCGCCGGTGACCTGGACCCACAGCTCGTGCAGCCGGCGGGGCACGTGGACGGTGCGCACGTTGTCCCGGAAGTACCGCTTGATCTCGCCGACCACGGTGGGCATGGCGAACGTCGGGAACTGGACGCCGCGTTCGGGGTCGAAGCGGTCGATCGCGTTGATCAGGCCGATCGTGCCGACCTGGACGACGTCCTCCATCGGTTCGTTGCGGCTGCGGAAGCGCGCGGCGGCGTACCGCACGAGGGGGAGGTTCGCCTCGATCAGGGCGGTCCGCACCCGGTCGTGCTCCGGGGTGCCCGGTTCGAGGCCCTTGAGCCGGCCGAAGAGCACCTGGGTGAGCGCCCGGGTGTCCGCGCCCCGCGACCTGGCGGGCGTGACCGTCTCGTCCGGGGTCTCGGTCTCGATCTCGATCGTCCGCACCGCGCCCGGTGCCTGGGCGGACCCGGCCGGCGGCACGGTCGGCGCCGCCTGGTGGGTCTGCGCCGCCGGAGGGGTGGCCTGGGCCGCTTGATGGATCTGGGGAGGCACTTGAGGCGCTGTACTGGCCGGCACGGTGACGCCACCCCTTCGCGGTCAACTTCGGTCAATTCATCCGTCAAAAGCGGTCATAGCATCACAAGACATGACCACTATGTGCAAGCACCCCATAGCGCCGTGTTGACCCGGCCTTGGTTTAAAACGTCTCGCCATGGCCTCATCACAAAGAAAAGCCCCTCACCGGCATGGTGAGGGGCTCGCAGGGCCGAAGCCGTCAGAACGGGTAGTCGGCGATCACCCAGGTGGCGAACTCGCGCCACTGGCCGGCGGCCGCCTGATGGTCCGGATGCTCGACGTAGCGCTTCAGCGCGGCCTCGTCGGCGACGGCGGAGTTGATGGCGAAGTCGTACGCGATCGGCCGGTCCGTGATGTTCCAGGCGCACTCCCAGAACTCCAGCTCGGGGACCTTGCCCGCCAGCTCCCGGAACGCCTGGGCACCCGCCACGACCCGGGGATCGTCCCGCTCGACGCCGTCGTTCAGCTTGAACAGGACCAGATGGCGGATCACGCGGTACTCCTAGTTGACCAGCTCGGACATGAAGTCACCGACGCCCTTGGCAGCGTCCGAAACGCCCTCGAACCCTACTTGGACCAGATCCGCGGCCCGCTCCGGGGACGTGATGATCGTGTAGAGCACGAACACGACAAGCACGTAGAGGGCTATCTTCCTCGCTTGCACCATCGGCCCCTGACTCCCCTTCGCTCCCCTGTGCGGTCGGGCGAGTCTATCCGTACGCATGCCCGTATCCGCTGGCTGTTTGCGATCGCTTGCCGAGGACCGGGGTGCGTACGGGACCGCGGCTTGAGGACCAATGACCCATTGATCGGGGCCCTTGGTCCGCTCACGTGGGGCCCGCGGCGCGCGACAATGGAAAGTGAGCCCCGCGGGTCCACCGGATGCCGGGGGGCCGGGGAGCAGGGACCTTCCGTGGGACCCATGCCGTGGCCTCCCCCGACCGCGGCAAGGACCGGCAGGACCTGTCTCCCGGGGAAGCGGCTTCGTCCCCCCGATGCCGCTTCCCCTCCCCCTTCCTTCCCGGCCTACTTCTCGGCCTGTTTCCTGGCCTTGTCGCCCAGCGCGTCGTAGAGGTCCCGCCTGCTGATCCCGAACGGGCGGAGCACCGTGCTCAACGTCCTGGCGGTGACTCCCTGTTCGACCAGGAGCGGGAGCAGGGGCCGCAGATCGACGTTCCACGCGGCCCGCTCCGGCGGTGCCAGGACGAACACGCCCTCGTCGTCGCTCCCGAACGACTCGACGGCCTCGGGGAGCGGCAGCCACGTCACCCCGTGCCCGAGGTCGGGCCGGCCGTCCGGAACGGAGATCCGCCGCTCACCGAAGGACCCGGCCAGCACCTCGCCCAGCACCCCGAGGTCCGCGCCCGCTGCCCGGAACACCACGGGGACCGCCGCCGAACGCAGCAGGTCCGCGCAGGGCGCCCCGGCGAGCGCCCGCCGGTCGACCCGGCCGAGCCCGATCACGGGAGCGACCGGCAGCCCCGCCGCCAGCAGCGCCGGTACGGTCCCGGTCGCATCGCCCAGCACCTCGAACCGGGCCCCCAGCCCGGCCGCCTCGGCCAGCCACGCACCGGCCGCCTGGGAGCGGCCCTCCAGCGGGCCCGAGGTGACCGCCGCGACGACCCCGCCCTCGGCCAGGGCCGTCCGCGCGTCGTCCGGCACGCGCGCGGCGTCCAGGTCCACCGAGGCCGCCGCCGCCCGCCACAGCAGCCCCGGCCGCCCCTGCGGCTCCGGCTGGTCCCGGCGGTTCACGAGCACGAGCGGCTGACGGGGCCCCGCCTCGGTGAGCGTCAGGGTCACCTCGTTCGCCGGGTCGGCCAGCGCGGCGACGAACTCCGGGTCGAGCGCGCTCGCCACCAGCGTGCTGCGGACCGCGAAGGTGTCCGGCGAGCCGTGGTCGCTGCGCCTGAGGACCAGCCGGTCGGTCACCGCGTGGTGCGGGTTGACCACGGCGGTGCCTGTGGCCACGTGCGGCCCGGCCGAGAGCCGGACGGCGACCGGTCCGCGCAGCAGGGCCAGCTCCCGGCCGTCGAGGGCGGCGCCGACACCGATGACACAGGTCGCCCGGGGCGTGATGTCCTGCTCGCCGGTGATCTCCAGGGTCTTGGCGTGGGTCGCGCGGACGTTCTCGTGGCCCCTGGCGTGGATCTTCATGGCCTACTCACGGCTAGGTGTCCTGTCCCGTTCTTCCGATTGGTCATGGTAACCTGCGCGCCCTCTCGCGGAGTTAGCGGAGTTAGCGGTATGCGGCGCCCGCGTAGACTCATCGGCATGTTCGAACATCTCCGCCATAAGCCGGGCTCTTCCTTGCTCCGTAAGCGTGAGCTCGTCATCGCTTGCTCGGCGTTCCGCAGTCGCGTCAATCTGTCGAGTGTGGTGCGCACGGCGGGATGCTGCGGAGTGGAGAAGATCATCGCGTGCGGCAACGCGAAACTCGACCCGAAGATCGCCCGGGACGGCGCCGAGCACGTCGAGATCGAAATGCGCAGGAGCCTTCCCCCGGTACTGAAGAAGATGCGCGAGGACGGCTACACGATCATCGCGCTCGAACAGGCCACGAATTCCAAGAGCCTGCACGAGATCAGCTTCCCCCGTAAGTCGGTCATCGTCCTCGGGAACGAACGCACCGGCCTCAAGGAGGACGAACTCGCGTGCGTGGACGAGTGCGTGGAAATCCCGGTCTGGGGCTTCCCGCACAGCTACAACGTCGCGACGGCCGGCGCCATGGCCATGTACGAGTACTGCAAGCAGTTCCCGACCGGCTGACGCCCGCCCCGCCGGCTCACCGCCCGGCTTCGGCGGGCCCCTCCGCGTCCGCCCCGGCCGCGACGGCCGTCAGCGTGGCGATGACCTCGGTGCTGGCCGCGTCCAGCCTGCGGGCCCACGACGACGAGACCGCCGCGGCCTCCTCGGCCTTGGTGAGCTGGAAATCGGTGACCTTCCACCCGCACGCGAGGGCTTTCGCGGACAGCACCTCGTCCACGTACGGGTGGGTCAGCTCCGGAAGGCCCTGGATGTCGCGGGGCACCGGTTCGCGCCAGATGCTGGTGCCGACCGTAGCGGTGAGCGGCGCATTCGGCTTGGCCACCGATCGCAGCCCGCTCCAGATGTCCTCGTCCCCGCGCACCAGGCCGTGGAGCAATTTCCCCCAGGGCATCAGGACCAGCAATTCATCGGCGGCCCCCAGCAGCTCGGCCGGGGCGTTCTCGATCGAGGAATTCACCAGCAGCAGATTCGGTACGCCGCCCTTGGCGGGCTTCCGCCGGCTGCGAATGCTCGTCTGTGTCATCCGCTGCCACGCCGGGTCCACTCCCACGACCAGCCAGGACGGATTCTCCTTGGCGATGCGGTAGGACGCCCGTGCGTCGCCCGTCCCGACGTCCACGACGACCCGGGAGCATTCCTCGACCAGCTGCTGGAATTCCCCGTCGGAGGCCTTTTCCAGCTTCTTGCCTCGCACGATCTGCATAACGGCCAGTGCTTTCTTGTCGTGGCTCCGCACGCGTTCACCCGCGCCGAGCCGTCTGTCTCGTACGGACCGCGCGGCGGCAGCCGGCCCGTGCGCCGCCCCGGGCATGATCCCCCAGCGCCGGTCCCCTTGACCAACCGGCTCCGGGCGCCCGGCATCCGGCGCCCGGACACACGCAAAACCGCCCCCGACCCGTTCGCACGGTTCGGAGGCGGTTTCTCTGCTGGCGGTAGCGGTGGGATTTGAACCCACGGTGAGTTTCCCCACACTCGCTTTCGAGGCGAGCTCCTTCGGCCGCTCGGACACGCTACCGAGAGAGAGCTTAGACCATGTCGGCCGTCCGCCGAAATCCGATACCGGACAGCACTTCGCGGACGGCCCGGGGCAGGTCAGCGGTCGCGGAAGAAGGCCGTCAGCAGGGCCGCGCAGTCGGCTTCCAGGACGCCGGGGATCACCTCGGGCCGGTGGTTGAGGCGCCGGTCGCGCACCAGGTCCCAGAGCGAGCCGGCGGCGCCCGCCTTCTCGTCCCGCGCCCCGTAGACCACCCGCCCCACCCGGGCCTGCACCAGGGCGCCCGCGCACATCGTGCAGGGCTCCAGGGTGACGACCAGGGTGCAGCCGGACAGCCGCCATTCACCGAGCGCGGCGGCGGCCCGGCGCAGCGCCAGGACCTCGGCGTGCGCGGTCGGGTCGCCGGTCGCCTCGCGTTCGTTGTGGCCCGTGGCGAGCGGCGCCCCGTCCGGGCCGAGGACGACGGCGCCGACCGGTACGTCACCGGTCGCCGCCGCGCGGTCCGCCTCGGCCAGGGCGCGGCGCATGGCCGCCCGCCACGGGTCCCGCACCGGATCGTGCGGGTGGTTCGGGTCGTACGGGTGGGGTGCTTCGGTCACCCGCGGACCCTAACGGACGGTCTCCAGGACCTCGGCCGCTCCCAGCGCGTCCGCGATCTCCGCCAGGGCGTCCGTCCGCAGCATCAGCAGCTCGGCCTCGGGGAGCCCGAGGTCGGACAGCACCCCGGTGTCACCGAGCGGACCGGCCGGGACGACACCGGCGCCCGGCCCGTCCTCGTCGTCATCGTCGTTGTTGTTGTCGGCAGTGTTCGGCTCGCCGTCCTCCGTACCGTCGAGGCCGACGAGCTCCTCAAGGGCGGCGATCGTGTCCTCGGCCCCTGGTTCGCGGCCGAGCAGCTCATCGGTGAGCAGGATCTCCCCGTACGAGGAGCGTGCGGCGGCGGAGGCGTCCGAGATGTAGATCCGGGGGTCCTCCTCACCATCGACCCGGACGACGCCGAACCAGGCGTCCTCCTGCTCGATGAATACGAGCACCGTGTCCTCGTCGACCGAGGCCTCACGGGCCAGATCCGTCAGGTCGGACAAGGTCTCCACATCGTCGAGCTCCGTGTCGCTCGCTTCCCACCCGTCTTCGGTGCGCGCGAGCAGTGCGGCGAAGTACACCGTGACTCTCCCACTGGTCTCGGGGCCAAGGGCCGGTCCGGCGGGAGGGCAGTCGGTGGTCCGGCTGCCCCTGTGTCCCGCCCATCGGAATCGTGGCAGAAACCATGGCCTCGCGAGAGCAGTTCGGCCGTTGAGTCGGCCATCAGTTCTCCCGGCCACCGTCACCAGGGGGTTTTCCGCAGGCCGGAGGGCTACCAGCGGAACGTGCGCATCCGCATCGCCTGGCGCATTCGGGCGGCTTTGACACGGCGTGGCTGGACCCGGTCGCGCAGCGCCTTCGCCTCGTGGAGCTCGCGGAGGAACTGGGCGCGCCGCCGGCGGCGCTGTGCGTCGGTCTCCGGCTCGTCCGGCGCGTCCGGCGTGTCCCCGGAGGCCCTGCCCGGCTCCTCGGCGCTCTGCGTCCCGTCGGCCATCGGCTCGTCACCCCCAAGGCTGGCTACGTCGCTGGGTCCGTACGCCACCACCTTCCCTCCGAACGTGCGGATGATGCCAGCGCACGGGTACGGGAGCCGCGGCTACTGTGGAGTCATGCGGATCCACGTCGTCGACCACCCGCTGGTCGCGCACAAACTCACCACCCTGCGCGACAAGCGCACCGACTCCCCGACCTTCCGGCGCCTCGCCGACGAGCTGGTGACCCTGCTCGCGTACGAGGCCACCCGCGATGTGCGCACCGAACAGGTCGACATCGAGACCCCGGTGACACCCACCACCGGCGTGAAGCTGTCGCACCCCCGCCCCCTGGTCGTGCCGATCCTGCGGGCCGGTCTCGGCATGCTCGACGGCATGGTCAGGCTGCTGCCGACCGCCGAGGTGGGCTTCCTCGGCATGATCCGCGACGAGGAGACGCTCCAGGCGTCCACCTACGCGAGCCGGATGCCGGACGACCTCTCCGGCCGCCAGGTGTACGTCCTGGACCCGATGCTGGCCACGGGAGGCACGCTCGTCGCGGCCATCCGGGAGCTGATCAAGCGCGGTGCGGACGACGTCACCGCGGTCGTGCTCCTCGCGGCCCCCGAGGGCGTCGAGGTGATGGAGCGCGAGCTCGCCGGGACGCCGGTGACCGTGGTCACCGCCTCGGTCGACGAGCGGCTCAACGAGAACGGCTACATCGTGCCGGGCCTCGGCGACGCGGGCGACCGCATGTACGGCACCGCCGACTAGGGCCTGTCCGGCGGATCTGACCCACCTGATCCACCCGGGCCGCGCCCCGGCGGTGTCCTCAGCAGGAGGACGGCGCCGGGGCCGGCTTCGTCAGGGCGGTCAGCGCGGAGGCGGCGGCCTGCGGCTTGCTGAACGCCTTGAACTGCGTCCCGATGATCAGGTCGACCTCCCCGTTCCTGCGGGCGTCGGTCTTGGTCAGGGCCCCCGGCAGCTGGGTCCCGAGCACCGGGAACGATCCGTCGACGGCGGCCGGGGCACCCAGCAGGAGTCCGGGCCCCGGGACCTTCTTGTCGTAGGCGGCGGTGGCGTTCCCCACCTCACCGATCTTGAAACCGCGCTTCTTCAGCTCATCGGCGGCCGCCTTGGCGAGACCGCTGCGCGGGGTCGCGTTGTAGACGTTCACCGTGATCTTCGCGGGCTGCGGCAGCACCTTGGCGGGCGCCGAGGGCTTCGGCGACGGGCACTGCGTGCGATCGGCGGCACTGGCCGTCTTGTCGCCGCCCGTGAAGACATCGATGAGCTGCAGCGTGCCCCATCCGGCCAGCCCGAGGGCGACCACGGAGGCGATGGCGGCGAGGACCAGTCTGCTGCGGCGGCGGGGGCGCCGCATGCGGGGGTACTTGTCACCCGTGATGCGGTACTTTCCGCCCATGCCTGGGGGAGTGAGCATGCTCATGGGCGCAGCGTAGTGCGACCCGGTGATGATGCCTACTAAATGATCAATCGATCGCACCCGTCCGGGTGGGAAAACACCCGAACGAACCCCGTTCGGGCCGTGCCCGTGTGCTAGCCGAGTTCGAGCACGCGGGCGTGCAGCACCTGGCGCTGCTGGAGCGCGGCACGGACCGCGCGGTGCAGCCCGTCCTCCAGATAGAGGTCGCCCTGCCACTTCACGACGTGCGCGAACAGGTCGCCGTAGAACGTGGAGTCCTCGGCGAGGAGGGTTTCGAGGTCCAGCTGGCCCTTGGTGGTCACGAGCTGGTCCAGGCGGACCGGGCGCGGCGCGACGTCCGCCCACTGCCGGGTGCTTTCCCGGCCGTGGGCGGGATAAGGCTGCCCATTTCCGATGCGCTTGAAGATCACACGGAAAGCCTACCGGGCAAGGGCCTCCGCCCGCAGCCATGGGCGCCACCGCACTGCGGGCAGCGACGCCACACAACAACGGCATATAGGACTGCATTCCGGAATTGCGGGGAGGGGTGTGCCGGCGCTCACCGGATCTTCGCCGCCGCCTTCGCGGCCTTGGCGGCCTGTTTGGCCTCCTGCTTGTACGCGCGGACCTCGGCGAGCGACTCCGGTCCGGTGATGTCGGCGACCGACCGGTGCGAGCCCTCCTCCCCGTACGGTCCCGCCGCCTCCCGCCAGCCCGGCGGCCGGACACCGAACTGCTTGCCCAGCAGGGCGAGGAAGATCTGCGCCTTCTGCGTACCGAACCCGGGCAGCGCGTTGAGGCGCCTGCGCAGCTCCGCCCCGGTCGCGGCGTCGCGCCATACCGCCGCCGCGTCACCGTCGTACTGCGCCACCAGGAACTGGCACAGCTGCTGCACCCGCTTGGCCATCGAGCCGGGGTAGCGGTGCAGCGCGGGTTTGGTGGTGAACAGTTCGGTGAACGCCTCCGGGGCGTACGTGGCGATCTCGTGCGCGTCCAGATCGTCCTTTCCCATGCGCTGAGCGAGGGCGTACGGCCCGGCGAACGCCCATTCCATCGGCACTTGCTGATCCAGCAGCATGCCCACCAGGGCGGCGAGCGGACTGCGTGCGAGAAGCTTGTCCGCCGCCGGCTCCTGGGCGATCCGGAGGGTGATGTCTCGGCCTGCGTCGCTGTTGGTCATGGGCCGAATCATGGCGAGCACGGGAGGCGACGGCCAGCACAACCACCGCCGACGGACCGGTTTGCAGCCGTTTGCCGCTGTGCCGGTCACCCTCGGCCGGCGACGGGCGTTCAGGCCCGCACGGCTGTCCGGTCCGTCACCGCCTCCGTGGCCGGGCCCGTGGCCGGCTCGGTGGCCGGTGCCCGGCGGGTGGTGCGGCGGTCGGCTTGCGCGAGGTGGGCGATCACATGCGAGTGGAAGCGGTCCACGGCGTTGTCGACACTCCGAATGCGCCCCGCACGCGTCGGGTGTTCCCGGCCCGTTGATATTCGGGACCGCGCGTGGTGCGGCGATTGCTACCGTCGGTTCCGCAACCCACCGACCCCACTCGCCGGAACAGAAGGATCTCCCTGATGCATGATGCCCGCGCCCTGATTGACATGGGTGCCGAAGCGGTTCGTCGGCTCGCTCGTCGCGGTTACTCGCTGGACCTGGCCGCGCTGGAGGACCTCCAGTCCCGGCGGAACCAGAACATCCGCTCGGCCGACGAGCTGCGGGCGGAGTCGAAGCGGGTGGCCGGCGAGGTCCAGCAGACGGCCAGGCAGGGCGGTGACATCACCAAGCTGAAGGAGCGGGCCCGCGAGCTGAAGGACGAGATCCGGGCGATCGAGGCCGGGCAGGAGCAGGTGCAGGAGCAGCTGCGCGACCTCCTCCTCAGCATCCCGAACCTTCCGTCCGACGCGGCCCCGGACGGCTCCACCGACGAGGACGCGGTCGAGGTCAGGCGTGTGGGCACGCCGCCCGTGTTCTCCTTCGAGCCGAAGGACCACGTCGACATCGGCGAGGCCACCGGCATCCTCGACTTCGCTCGGGCGACCAAGCTGTCCGGCCCCCGCTTCGCCGTCACGCGCGGCGCGGGCGCGGCCCTGGAACGCGCCCTGGCGACCCTCTTCCTCGACCTGCACACCCGCCGCCACGGGTACGTCGAGCACGCCGTCCCGTACCTGGTCACCCGCAGGACCATGACCGGCACCGGACAGCTCCCGAAGTTCGAGGAGGACCTGTTCAGGACGGGTGTGGCCGACCGCGAGCTGTTCCTGATCCCCACGGCCGAGGTCCCGCTGACCAACCTCTACGCGGACGAGATCATCCCGCCCGCCGAACTGCCCCTGGCCCTCACCGCGCACACCCCGTGCTTCCGGTCCGAGGCCGGCTCGTACGGCCGGGACACCCGGGGGCTGATCCGGCAGCACCAGTTCTCCAAGGTCGAGATGGTGCGGATCGTCGACCCGGAGCAGGCCGGCGCCGAGCTGGAGAGCATGGTCGGGCACGCCGAGGCCTGCCTGAAGGAACTCGGCCTCGCCTACCGCGTCGTCACCCTGGCGGCCGGCGACACGGGCTTCTCCGCCCGCCTGACGTACGACATCGAGGTCTGGATCCCGAGCCAGAACACCTACCGCGAGATCTCCTCGGTCTCCGACTTCGGCACCTTCCAGGCCCGCCGCGCCAACATCCGCACCCGGGGCGAGGACGGCAAGCCCAAGCTCGTCGCCACCCTCAACGGCTCCGGCCTCCCCATCGGCCGTACCCTGGCCGCCCTCCTGGAGCAGTGCCAGCAGGAGGACGGCTCCCTGGTCCTGCCGGAGGCCCTGGCGCCGTACCTCGGCTTCCGCCGTATCGCCGCCGACGGGACACCGGAGGCGTAACGCGGTGTACGGAGCAGGCCGCAGAGCCTGCTCCGTACACCGGAGGCGGCCGTGCCCCGTACGCCGGGGCGCGGCCTACCCGCTCAGTTGCTCAGCCACACCTCGCTCGTGGCGATCTTCTCCAGCTCGGCGAGGGTCAGGGCGGGGGCCTCGCGGGTGGCGGCCTCGCTCTGGCTCGCCGCGTTGAAGGCGGAGATCACCACGCGCAGACCGTCGGGGCGGACCGTGTCGACCTCCGACACCACCACGCCGGCGCCGCCCTTCTCGCCCGGCCCCTGCCGGGTGGAGACCCTCGTACCGTCGGGCAGGACCTTCACGTCGGCGCCGGAGACGTCGCTCGCCTCCATCCCCGGCTGGACGTTGATCTGCACGAAGCTCCTGCCCCGGCCGTCGTCGACCACGAGGTACGCGTACTCCGTCTCCTGCTTCCCGGAGGCCTTCACCGACAGGCGCCCGGGGAGCTGCGCGGTCAGCTTGCTCAGGATCTTGTCGCCGCTCATGCCCTGCGGGGGCTGCGCCTGAGGCGGCTCATCGGGCTCGGGCAGGGCCCGCAGGACCGGCAGCCACGCGTCGGCCCGCACCAGGGTCTTCAGCCGGTCCAGGGACAGCGGCGGGGTGGACCGGCTGACCGGCTCGCCCTTCTCCGCGGGCGCGTTCCACTCGTACACCGAGATCCGGTAGCCCTCGGGCGTCAGCAGGTCCGCGTACCACCACTTGGTCTCCTCGCGGCGGTCCGGGTACTCCCAGCCCTTGAACAGCACGAGGCGCGAGCCGTCGTCCAGCGAGGTGGCGGAGCAGGACTCGAACCGCGTCAGGTTCTTGTCGGGGCAGACCATGTCGCCCTCCTGCGGCTCCCGGCCGGGGTACTGCCGTTCGAGGTTCACCGAAACGGCGGCCTTCCCGTGCCCGTCGTCGTACACGACGGAGGCGCCCGCGCGCTCCTCGGGCGGGACGGAGCCGCCGTCCCCCTGCTCGCTGAGCTTCGCCTCGGGCAGCAGCCCCTCAAGGGCCCCGAACACCTTGTTCCTGGCGGAGGACCCCCCGGACGCCTTCGTCTGCGTGCCGACGGCCACCTTGTCGCCGTCGTCCTTCGAGGCGCCGATCCCCCCGGTGACGTACGACCCGCCGAGCCCGATCAGGGCCAGCGCCGCGACGCTTCCGCTCACCATCGCGCCGCGCCGCATCACGCGCCGGCGCCGCCCGCGCACGACCCCGCCGTCCACAAGGGGCCGGCCCGTCGGGGAGAAACCCTCCCCGGTCTGCTTCATCGCCTCGACGAGCCCGTCCTCGAAGGCGTCCCGGTCCTGCTGAGCCCTGTTTTCGGACATGCCGACCACCACCACCGTCCTGTTTGAAGAGTGAGAAAAGAGTGAAGAGCGACGAAAGGCGCGAGGGCGTACTCAGCGCGCCGTCAGTTCACCGATGCTGCTGCCGAGTTGCTCACGGAGCCGGGCGAGCGCCCGGGTGCTGCGCGTGCGTACGGCCGCCGAGCTGACGTGCAGCGCGTCCGCGGTCTCGGTCACCGACCGGTCCTCCCAGTAACGGAGCACGATCACGGCCCGGTCCTTGGGCGGCAGCCCCCGCAGCGCGTCGAGAAGCGTCATGCGCAGCGCCGAGTCCCCCGAGTCCCGGTCCGCCCGGTCCGGCAGCGTGTCACTCGGCCGTTCCCCCGCGGACCTGCGCCGCCTGTGCCCGAGGTAGCACCGTACGAGCACGGTCTGCGCGTACGCCGCGGGATTGCCGAGCCGTGTCACGCGCCCCCACACCGCGTACATCCGCCCGAGCGTGTCCTGCACCAGGTCCTCGGCGAAGTGCGTGTCCCCGCCGGTCAGCAGACACGCCGAACGAAACAGCGGCCCCATGCGTGCCTCCGCGAACTCGCGGAAGACACCCTCCTCGGACTGCCTCATCCGCCACCCCCTTTCACCACACCCTTCTAGATGCGGCGGCGGCCGGGAAATGTTTCATCCCGGCCGCGGTCCGGCGTGAACCGGGACGCGGGGCGGGACGCCGGGGCGGTGCA
The DNA here is from genome assembly GCF_000373645.1 of Streptomyces sp. ATexAB-D23. GTDB lineage: Bacteria > Actinomycetota > Actinomycetes > Streptomycetales > Streptomycetaceae > Streptomyces > Streptomyces castrisilvae. Next base: position 394,538 of record NZ_KB892024.1, read on the forward strand.
ACGAATCTGCGAATTGCGAAATTCGGCAATTCATTACATGCTGCTGGCACGGCTGTGCCGCGGTCGTGCGGGACCCGCGGGCGCGGCGCCGAGTGAAGCCCGCGTCCGACGGGGTGGCGAAGGGGGTCCGTGATCGTGCCGGTTGTGCTGTGTCAGGCCGAGGCCGAGTTCTTCCGGATGCTTGGGCGCCCCGTGCGGATACGGGTCGCGGGGCGGTCCCGGGCGGACCGGACGCCGGTCCGTGACGTACCGGCGGCGCGGCGGAACGAGTGGTCCGCCGGCCTGTTCCCCGAACTGCGGGAAGCCGAGGTCTCGGTCCGGTGAACGTGCTGCTCGCCCGGTCCTGGGGCCGGGTGCGGTCCCTGCTGCCCGCCCGCGCGGACTTCGCCGTCATGGCCCGCAACCCGCGCCGCGACCTGCTCGCCGGCCTCACCGTGGCGATCGTGGCGCTGCCGCTCGCGCTCGGCTTCGGGGTCTCCTCCGGCCTGGGCGCCGAGGCAGGACTGGCGACCGCCGTCGTGGCCGGTGCGCTCGCGGCGCTCTTCGGCGGCTCCAACCTCCAGGTGTCCGGGCCGACCGGCGCGATGACGGTGGTGCTGGTGCCGATCGTCGCGCGGTACGGGCCGGGCGGGGTGCTGACGGTCGGGCTGATGGCTGGTGTGCTGCTCATCGCGCTGGCCCTGCTGAAGGCCGGCCGGTACATGCGGTACATCCCGGCGCCCGTGGTGGAGGGCTTCACCCTCGGCATCGCGTGCGTGATCGGCCTGCAACAGGTCCCGAACGCCCTCGGGGTCGCCGGACCCGAGGGCGAGGCGGTCCTGGCGGTGACCTGGCGGGCCGTGGCGGAGTTCGTACGGACCCCGAACTGGACCGCGGCGGCCCTGGCCCTCTCCGTGGCGGCCGTGATGCTGCTCGGGACCCGATGGCGGCCCACCGTCCCGTTCTCGATCGTCGGCGTCGTCGCCGCGACGCTGGCCGCCCAGCTCTTCCACCTGGACGCGGCGCCCCCGATCGGCGACCTGCCGTCCGGGCTGCCCGCGCCGTCGCTCGGCTTCCTCGACCTGTCCGCGCTGGGCTCGCTGCTCGCCCCGGCCGTGGCGGTCGCCGCGCTCGCGGCCCTGGAGTCGCTGCTTTCGGCCACGGTCGCGGACGGCATGACGGTGGGCCAGAAGCACGACCCGGACAAGGAGCTGTTCGGGCAGGGCATCGCCAACCTGGCCGCCCCGCTGTTCGGCGGTGTGCCCGCCACCGCGGCCATCGCCCGTACCGCCGTCAACGTGCGCAGCGGCGCGGGCTCCCGCCTGGCCTCCCTGACCCACGCCGCCGTCCTCGCGGCGATCGTGTTCGCCGCCGCCCCGCTCGTCTCGAAGATCCCGCTGGCCGCGCTCGCCGGGGTGCTGCTGGCCACCGCGATCCGCATGGTCGAGGTCGGCGCGCTGCGGGCGATGGTCCGGGCGACCCGCTCGGACGCGATCGTGCTGGTGCTGACCGCCGTGGCCACGCTCGCCCTCGACCTCGTCCACGCGGTCGTCATCGGCCTGGCCGTCGCCGGCGCCCTGGCGCTGCGGGCGGTCGCCCGCCACGCGCGCATGGACCAGGTCGACTTCACGGCCGACCTGCCGGGCGAGCACAGCGAGGAGGAGCACGCGCTGCTGGCCGAGCACATCGTCGCCTACCGCATCGACGGTCCGGTGTTCTTCGCCGGCGCCCACCGCTTCCTCCTGGAGCTGTCCGAGGTCGCCGACGTCCGCGTGGTGATCCTGCGGATGTCCCGGATCACGACGATGGACGCCACCGGGGCCCTGGTCCTCAAGGACGCCGTGGAGAAGCTGAACCGGCGGGGCATCGCCGTACTGACCTCCGGGATCCGCCCCGGCCAGCGGCGCGCCCTCGCATCGGTCGGCGCGCTGGACCTGCTGCGCCGGGAGGGCCGCGAGTACGCCACCACCCCGGAGGCGATCGCCGGCGCCCGCGCCCACCTCCACCGGGCCGGGCTCCTCCCCGCCGCCCCCGCTCCCGTCGACGAAGAGGTTCCCTGATGCCCACCCTCGTTCCCCGCCGTACGACCGGGCTGCCCGGCACCGGGGTGCCGCGGCCGCTCGACACCGGGGCCGCCCGGTGAGCGGCGCGCGACGCGAGGCTCTCCCGCTGCGGCACGTACTGACCCTGCCCACGCTGGGCTCGGCGGTACGGATCGCGCGTGAGACCACCGAACAGGTCTTGGCCGAGTGGGGCGTCAGCAGGCTTCACCCCACGATCGGTCCGGCGCTGCTGATCCTGTCCGAGCTGGTCACCAACAGCGTCCGGCATGCCGCCGTGCTGTCGCCGAACGTGACCGTGATCTACGCGGCCGGCCCGGACACGTTCGCGTTCGCCGTGCACGACCGGCACCCGTACCAGCCCCCGCTCTTCTCGACGATCACGCATACGAGCGGCGGGGGTCTGGGCACCGTCCTGGAACTCACCCTCGGCCTCGGCGGCACCGCCGTCACCCGGGGCGACGCGGACGGCAAGGGGAAGAGCATCTGGATCACCCTCCCGCTGTGAGCGGTCCGCGCACCGGGCCGGGACAGCAGCCGCGACAGACCAATGAACCGCACACGAACGATCGAGCAAGGAATCACCATGGCCGACATCAGTGACGTGAACGAGACTCCGCCGCCGTGCCCGGAGTGCTCCGGCGTGTACACCTACGAGATGGGCGCGCTCCTGGTCTGCCCCGAGTGCGGCCACGAGTGGTCGGCCGCCACGTCCGCCGAACCCGCGGGCGGTGCGGGGGACGACGGGGTGATCCGGGACGCGGTGGGTAACGTACTCGCCGACGGTGACACGGTCACGGTGACCAGGACCCTGAAGGTCAAGGGCAGCCCGAGCGGTATCAAGGCCGGCACCAAGGTGCGCAACATCCGGCTGGTGGACGGTGTGGACGGGCACGACATCGACTGCAGGGTCGAGGGGTTCGGCCCCATGCAGCTGAAGTCGAGCGTGGTCAGGAAGGCCTGACCGGACGTGGCGATTCCCGGGGGCACGGCCTCGGCGCGGGGGCGCGATGATGTCCCCATGGTGAAGAGTTCTGAGGGGGATGTGATGCGCGGTACCCGCACGCCCACGACCGTCCGGCGACCGGGCCGGCCGGCGGTCCGGCGCGGAGCGGGGGCCGGCCGGTGAGCGCCCCGCTGTACCAGCTGAAGGCGGAGTTCTTCAAAACCCTCGGCCACCCCGTCCGCATCCGCGTACTGGAACTCCTCAGCCTGCGCGAGCACGCCGTCTCCGAGATGCTGTCCGAGATCGGCGTCGAAGCGGCCCATCTCTCCCAGCAGCTCGCCGTCCTGCGCCGGGCCAACCTGGTCGTCCCACGCCGCGAGGGCTCCGCCGTCTACTACCGGCTGACCAATCCGCAGGTGGCGGAGTTGCTGCGGGTGGCGCGGACCATCCTGTCCGGTGTGCTGTCGGGCCAGGCCGAACTGCTGGCCGACCTCCGGGCCGCCGAACCCGGCACCGCGCCCGAGCGGCACGGGCCGTCACCCCGGTGAACGGCGGCGGGGACCCTGTCCCGCCCGCCCGTCGCCCGTGTGTCGGCTACTTGTCGGCGTGCTGGCCCACGTAGAACAGCAACCAGACGAATGCCGCGAAGAGATGCGTGCCGAAGATGTAGATGGACGCCCGCAGGATGACGCCCTTCTCCTTCCACGCCTCGGTCTCCCGCCCCCGGTCCTGGGAGGCGGCCGAATCCTGACCGTCGTCGCTCACGGTGAGCCCTTCGTCGTCGTTCTTCCGGTGCCCCCGCGTCACGGCGCGGACGTTTCGATGCCGGAACCGTGCAGATGGGCCAACAGGTCCTGCTGCCCCGCCAGCATCACCGTCAGAACCTTCCGGGCGGCCCGCATCAGCTCGGCCACGTCCCCGCCCGCCAGCTGGTACACGACGGTGGAACTCTCCCGGGTGGAGGACACGATCCCGGAGCGGCGCAGAACCGCGAGCTGCTGGGAGAGGTTCGAGGGCTCGATCCCGATCGCGGCGAGCAGGTCACGCACCGGCATGGGCCCGTCCTGAAGCAGCTCCAGCACCCGGATTCGGACCGGATGCCCGAGCATCCGGAAGAACTCCGCCTTCGCCTGGTACAGAGGCACTGCCACCGCGCTCACGCCCACCTCGTCTTCATCCCACCCAGTTGGTCAACTCGGCAACTGACGAATTGCAGAACTCGTCAAGTCTAGACGAAGCGGCTCGCCGAACCGCTCGCACGGTTCGGCGTAGCGCTCGACGGTGATGGCGGCGCCCCGGATGTCCGTTACGTACGTGTCCCGGGCGCCTCCCGCCGCCGGCGGTCCGAGCGGCTATCCGGTGTCTCCGCGTCCCGATAGCGGCCGGATAGAACGGCGGGCAGGGGCGGATAGGCGGTCCGGGAAGAGTGGCCTCTGCCAGGCCGCCCCCGCCCAGATCGTGAGGACTCGAAGATGATCCAAACCCGACCGCGCCCGGTGCCCGAGGAGGTGACGTCCTCGGATGCCGTAAGGCTCAGCTCTGTCGTGAAGCGGTTCACCGATTCCAAGGGAGAGCGGTTCACCGCCGTCGACGGCATCGACTTGCGCATCCGGCGGGGTGAGATCGTGGCCTTCCTCGGACCGAACGGCGCAGGCAAGACGACCACCATCGACATGCTTCTCGGGCTGACGCGGCCCGACGAGGGCTCGGTGCGGCTGTTCGGACGCGAACCCCGGCAGGCGGTGCGTTCCGGGCAGGTCGCCGCGGTCCTCCAGACGGGCGGGCTGCTGCCCGACCTGAGCGTCGAGGCCACCGTACGGATGCTGGGCTCGCTGCACCCCCGCGCCGACATCGACGCGGTGCTGTCCCGGGCCGGACTCGACCAGCTGCGCCGCCGCCGCGTCGCGGAGTGCTCCGGCGGCGAGCAGCAGCGGCTGCGGTTCGCCCTCGCCCTGCTCTCCGGGCCCGAGCTGCTGGTCCTCGACGAGCCGACGGCCGGCATGGACGTCGTCGCCCGCCGGGACTTCTGGGCCACGGTCCGTGAGGACGCGGAGCACGGCATGACGGTCATGTTCGCCACCCACTACATGGAGGAAGCGGACCGGTTCGCCGACCGGGTGGTGATGATCGACAGCGGCCGTGTCGTCGTCGACGGTCAGGTGTCCGACGTGCGGTCCGCCCTCAGCGGGCGCACCGTGTCGGCGCGGATCGCCGAGCAGAGCGCGGCCGCCCTCGCCCAGTCCCCGCTGGTCCGCTCGTGCGAGCCGCGCGGCGGGCGGTACCACTTCGACACCACCGACTCCGACGCACTGCTGCGCCTGCTGATCGAGCAGACATCCGCCACCGACATCGAGGTCACCCCGCGCAGCCTCGAAGAGGCCTTCATGACCCTCACCCACCACAGCCGTACCGAAGGGGGCACCCGATGAGCTCCGCCTCGGCCACCCACGAGGTGCGGACCTCGCCGTTCAGCGGCGTCAACCCCGTCTTCATCGGCTACGAACTGCGCCGCCGCTTCAACCGGCAGACCACGATCTTCACGCTGCTGCTGCCGGCCGTCCTCTATCTGGCGCTGTTCCGTACCGAACCCGACAACGCCACCCTCCCGCACGGCAACTTCGCCGCCTGGATGATGACCGGCATCGCCGTGTACGGAGCGGCGACCGCGGCGGTCAGCTCGGCGGCCACCATCTCCGTGGAGAAGGCGTCCGGCTGGATGCGCACCATGGCGCTCAGCCCGCTCGCGCCTCCCGGCTACCTCTTCGTCAAGGTGCTGTCCTCCGTGATCATGGCGGCGGTGCCGGTGGCCGTCGTGGGGGTGCTCGGTGTGTTCACCGGGGTGGAGGCCACGTCCACGGTGTGGGTGACGTCCCTGCTGGTCGCCTGGCTCGGCGCGGCCGTCTTCGCCGCCCTCGGCATCACGCTGGGGCTCGCTCTCAAGCCCGACACCGTGATGCACATGCCGGGCCTGACCATGACCGCGCTCGCCTTCCTCGGCAACCTCTTCATCCCGCTCTCCGGCACCATGCTGGAGATCTCCCGCTACTCGCCGATGTTCGGCGTCTCCACGCTCGCCCGCTACAGCCTGACCGAGGGCTACTCGTTCAGCGGTGAGCACTCCAGCCTCGCGATGGCGGCCGTCAACACCGTCGCCTGGTTCGCGGCCTTCTCCTTCATGGCCGTACGCCGCTTCCGCAAGAGCACCGGCCGCAACTGAGACCCGCGCCGGCACCGCCCCGCACGGCACGACACCGGGCCCCGCACCGGTCAACGACAGCTCTACGAAAGGAGATTCGAACTCATGTACGCATTCGTTGTACCGGGGCAGGGCTCCCAGACCCCGGGCATGCTGGCCGGCTGGCTGCGCGACCCGGTGTACGCCGAGCGGCTGCGCGCCTGGTCCGAGGCCGCCGATGTGGACCTCGTGCACCTCGGCGGCAAGGCGCCGGCCGCGGAGATCGCCCGTACCGAGAACACCCAGCCGCTGCTGGTCGCCGCCGGGCTGCTCGCCCATGAGGCGCTCAGCATGGCCGAGCCGGACGGCCCGCTGGTGGCCGCCGGGCACTCGGTCGGGGAACTGGCCGCCGCGGTGTACGCCGGAGCGCTCACCCCCGCCGACGCCGTGCGGCTGGCCGCGGTGCGCGGCCGGGCGATGGCAGCGGCCTGTGCCGAGGTCCCCACCTCGATGGCGGCCGTGGTCGGCGGCGAGGAGGCCGACGTACTCGAACGCATCGGCGAACTCGGCCTGCACGCGGCCACGTTCAACGGCCCGGGACAGATCGTCGCGGCCGGGACCACGGAGGACCTGGAGCGGCTCGTCGCCGCCCCGCCGCGCTCCGCCACGGTCAAACCGCTCCAGGTCGCCGGCGCCTTCCACACCCCGTACATGGAGTCCGCCCGCCGGGCCGTCGCCGAGGCGGCCGAGCGGACCCCGTTCCGGCGGCCGACCGGGGCCCTCCTGTCGAACGCCGACGGTTCGGTCGTCCGCGAACCGGACGACATCCGCCGCCGCCTGGCCGAGCAGGTGGTCAAGCCGGTGCGCTGGGACCTGTGCATGGAGTCGCTCGGCCGGATCGCACCCGAGGTGACGGTCTGTCTGCCGCCCGCCCGCACCCTCGCGGGCATCTTCAAGCGCCGGCTTCCCGCGCTGGCCGTCGTCTGCGTCACCACCCCCCGCGACCTCGACAAGGCGCGCACCCGGATCGGTGCCGCCGTCGCCTGGAAGGAGGACCTCGTCCATGCCGGTGTCTGAGCTGTTCGCCCGCGCCCGCGCCGAGCGCCCCGGGCACCTCGCCCTCGTCGACGCCACAGGACCACTGACCTACGCCGAGCTGGGCACCGAGACCGACCGGGCCGCCGGCTGGCTGCGCGGTCAGGGAGTGGGCCCGGGTGAGCGCGTCGTCTACGCCGGTGGCGGCGACCGCACCTTCCTCGCCCTCCTGTGGGCCGCGCTCCGCATCGGAGCGGTGTTCGTACCGGTGCACCCCGACCTCACGGACAGCCAGATCGACCACATCGTGCGGGACTGCACGGCCGCTCTCGCCGTCTGCCCGCCCGGCGCGGGTGGCTCCGCCCGGAAGACCGTGGAGGTGGAGCGGGCCGCGCGGGAGATCGAGCGCACGCCCGCCGACCACACCGCCGCCGAGGTCGCCGAGGACGCCGTCGCCCTGCTGATCTACACCTCCGGCACCACCGGCCGCCCCAAGGGCGTCGTCTGCCCGCACCGGCAGATCCTCGCCGCGGTCCGCGCCGTCAACGCGGGGCTCGGCTACCGCGCCGACGACGTGGTGCTGTGCCGGCTGCCGCTCTCCTTCGACTACGGCCTCTACCAGGCCCTGCTGTGCACGCTGGCCGGCTCGGCCCTGGTGCTCACCAGCCGGGGCGGCGACGTCGGGCTGATCCGGGCGATCGAGCGCCACGGCGTCACCGTCATCCCGCTGGTGCCCTCGCTCGCGCAGATCCTCGGCCTGTTGCAGAAGAAACTGCGCCGGGCCACCAGGGTCCGGCTGTTCACCAACACCGGTGCCCGGCCCAGCCCCGCCGTGATGCGCGAACTGCTCGACGCCTTCCCTGGCTCCGTGTTCGCCTCGATGTACGGGATGACCGAGTGCAAGCGCATCTCGGTCCTGGACCCGGCGCTCTACGAACGGCATCCCGACTCGGTGGGCCGCGCCATCCCCGGAGTCCAGGTACGGATAGCCGGCCCGGACGGGGACACCCTGCCGCCGGGCGAGGTCGGCGAGATCGTCGTCCGGGGCGAGACCGTGATGGCCGGGTACTGGGGCGTGCCGCTGGAGCGGCAGAGCCGGTACGTGCGCCGTGACGACGGCTCCCTGGAGCTGCGCACCGGCGATCAGGGCCGGCTCGACGCCGACGGCCTGCTGTACTTCGTCGGCCGCGACGACGACGTGATCAAACGGCGCGGTGTGCGCATGGGCCTGTCGGAGATCGAGCTCGCCGCCGAGCGCATCCCCGGCGTGTACGCCGCCGTCGCCCCGCGCCCCGCGGACGAGAACGCCCCGCTGCTGCTCGCCGTGCAGACGGATCTCGCCCCGCACGAGGTCCGCGCGGCTCTCGTCCACCGGCTGGACCCGGCCCGTCGCCCCGACGGAATCGTCCCGCTCGACACCATGCCGCTGACCGCCAACGGCAAGCCCGACCGCGCCGCCGTCGCCCGGATGCTCCACGCCGGGGCCGGCACCGCGCCCTCCGCAGCCGCTCCCACGGCTGCCACCACCGTCCCCGCCGCACTCACAGGGAGCTCCCATGGACCAGTCGCAGTTTGACCAGCTCGTAGAAGAGATATGCGCCGTGCAGGTCACCAGCTCCGAGGTGCCGCTCGTGGACCTCGGTGTGGACTCGCTCCACACCGTCGCCCTGGTGATGGCGGTCGAGGACAGATTCGACATCGAGCTGGACCCCGACGCGCTCGCCGACCTCTCGCTCACCTCGTCGGCCGGCCTGCTCGGGCTCGTGCACGAGCAGCTGGCGAGCGGCGCGAACGCGTTGTCGGGGAGCTGACCGCCATGTGGACCGATGTAAGACCCTCGCCCGAGATGCCGCAGCTCTTCGAACGGGGCGGTGACCTGATCTCGTTCGCCGGCGGCCTGCCGGACCTCGACCTGCTGCCCCTGAAGGAACTCTCCGAGCAGTTCGCCCGGCTGACGCGGATCGGCGGCCGGATCGCGCTCCAGTACAGCACCCCGCACGTGGCCAAGGCCCTCGTCCCCGCCATCACCGACCTGATGGCCCGCGAGGGCGGCAGCACCGGCGCCGCGAACCTGGTGCCCACCGCCGGATCGCAGATGGGGCTGCTGGCCCTCGGTCTCGGCCTCGCCTCACCGGGGGAGACCGTACTGTGCCAGACCCCCGCCTACCCGGGCGCGGCCACCGCCTTCCGTACGGCGGGACTGCGGCTGCACGGGGCCCCCGAGGACGCCGAAGGGCTCGACCCGCGGGGGCTGCGGGAGACCGTGGCCCGGCTGCGGGCCGACGGGCAGCAGGTACGGATGCTGTACTGCAACCCGACCTTCCAGAACCCCACGGGCGCCACCCTGTCCGTCGAGCGCCGCCACCAACTGGCGGACACGGCAAGGGAACTGGGCCTGCTGATCGTCGAGGACAACCCCTACGGGCTGCTCGGCTTCGACGGCACCACGGTCCCCGTCCTCCAGGGCATCGACCCGGAGAACGTCGTCTACCTCGGCACCTTCTCCAAGGTCTTCGCCCCCGGGCTGCGCTGCGGCTGGATCGCCGCGCCCGAGCCGGTCGCGGAGCGGCTGCGCCGTACGACCGAGGTGATGGCGCTGTCGCCGTCGGCGTTCGCCCAGGCCGCGCTCGCCGCGTTCCACGCCCGCGGTGGCTGGGACAGCCTGATCGACGCCTACCGCGAGCGCTACCGGGAGCGGTGCGGCCTGATGGCCGACGCGCTGGAGGCGGAGCTGGGGACCGGGGGCCCCTGGCGGTGGCAGCGGCCTGAAGGCGGCTTCTACCTGTGGCTGCGGCACGAGGGCGGCGCCGACACCGGCCGCTTCGCGCACGCCGCGGCCGAGCGGGGCGTCTCCTTCGTCCCCGGCAGCCACTTCGGGCTCGACGGGGAGTGCGGCGACAGGCTGCGGCTCTGCTTCAGCAACGTCCCGCGCAAGCGCATCCCCGAGGGCGTCGCCCGGCTCGCCGCGGCGCTGCGAGGCGCGGAGGCCGGCACCAGAACCGCCGCCGGCGCGGACCTCGACGCGGACCCCGGGAGGCGGGCCGCGTGACCAGCACCCGTGAAGCGCTGCGCGAGCACGACTGGGCCGACTTCCGGCCCACCCGGCGCCTCGGCGACAGCGAGTGGCACATGTGGGGCGTCGGACTGCTGCGCAGCGCGGGCTTCCCCGCCTCGGGGCTCGACCTGCTCGGCGGGCCGGCGGCCGCCGCCGCGGCCGACCGGGGGGACACGGACGCCTTCACCGCCGCCTACCTCGCCGACAGCGCGGCCGAAACGCGCCGCCTGGCCGTCCTCGCCGGTGACGAGAAGGTCCGCACGGCCATCGCCTGGCAGAACCGCACCGTCTACCGCGTTCTCGACGCGCTCGCCGCCGGCACGGGCAAGGAGTCCAAGCGCAAGCAGCGGGAGCGCACCCTGGCCATGTACTGGCTGCGCTACTGCGCCAAGGCCGAGACCATCGGCTTCTTCGGCCCGGCCGCCTGGATGTCCGTCGGGCGCGCGCCCGGGGGCCTCGCGGTGGACCACGGCGAGCGGCTGGTCGCGCGCAGCCGTACGTACTTCGAACGCTGGGCACTGGCCGCTGTCGCGGACTGGATGGTCGCCCAGCCCGGCGCCCGCTGGTGGTTCCCGCCGCTGCCGCGCCCCGACGTCCACCTCGACGGCGACCGGCTGCTGCTGCCGGGCGGACGCGTGACGCGGCTGCGCCCGGAGGACCGGCAGGTCCTCCGCCACGCGGACGGGGAGCGCAACGGTGCGGCGATCACCGAGGCCCTGGTCCGCGAGGACGGCTGGGACGCCGAGGGGGCACGCCCCCGCGTCGAGAAGATCCTGACCCGGCTGCTCAAGCAGCGCGTGCTGACCTGGGACGCCAACATCCCGGTCGACGTGCGCGCCGAGCGGATACTGCGCCGGCGGGTCGCCGCCGTCGCCGACCCCGAGCTGTTCGTCCGCTTCGAGACCGTCCTCACCGGACTCGACCGGCACCGCGAGGCCATCGACGCCGCCACCGGCTCCGACGAACTCGCCGCACGCCTGGATGAGTTGGACGCCTACTTCGTACGGACGACCGGACTCGACGCGTCCCGCGACGAGGGCAAGGCGTACGCCGGCCGCACCCTCTGCTACCAGGACGCGGTGCGCGACTGCCGGGTCGAGGTCGGCACCGGCTTCCTGGACGGGATCGCCCGGCCGCTGGCCCTGGTGGCCGACGCGGCGGACTGGTTCGGCAACCGCCTGGTGGAGCTGGTCGAGGCGGAGATGGCCGGGTTCGTCCGGGCTGCCGCGCGGCGCCGCTCCCCGGTCACCCTCGCCGACGTGTGGCCACAGGTGCTCGGCCTGTTCTGGGGCGGCGACGCCGCCCGGCCGGTGCACACCGCGACGACGGAACTCGCCCGCAAGTGGCGTGAGGTCCTCGACCTCGATCCGGCCGGCACGGAGCCGGTCGCGCTGCGGGTGGACGACATCGAGCGGCGGGCGCGCGCCGTCTTCGCCACCGGACCCGTCCGCTCGCCCCATCTCGCCCTGCACAGCCCCGACCTCCAGGTGGTCCAGGGGCCGGACGGGGACCTGACCGTCGTCCTCGGCGAACTGCACGCCTGCCTCGCCACCTGCGACCTGCCGTTCCTCGACTGGACCAGTGACGCCGGCTCCCTGCGCGACAAGGTGAACGCGGCGATCGGCGCGCCCCGCCTGGTGCCGCTGCTCCCGGTCGACTGGAAGCGCAACAGCGGCCGGATGGTGCCCGCGCCCATCGGCGAGGGCGACCGGCTCATCGGGTTCACCCGGGCGCCGTTCGACGACCGGTCCCGGATCGACCCGGCCGCCGCGACCACCCTGGCCGAGCGGGACGGCACGGTCACCGCCACCACGCCCGACGGGCGCGAGTGGAGCATGGCCGAACTGCTCGCCGTCCCGGTGTCGATCATCGCCGCGGACGCCTTCAAGATCGGGCTCGACCAGCCGCACGCCCCGCGCGTCAGCCTCGACGGGCTCGTCCTGTTCCGGGAGACCTGGCGGGTGCCGGCCGGGGAGATCCTGCTCGCCGCCAAGCCCGACCGGGCGGGCGACTACCTGGCCGTACGGCGCTGGCTGCGCGCGGGCGGGCTGCCCGACCAGGCCTTCGTGAAGTTCCCCCAGGAGACCAAGCCGTCCCTGGTCGACTTCACCAGCCCCACCCTCGTGCTCTCCTTCGCCAACCTCGTCCGCCGTACCCGGCGCCTCGACGAGGACGCCACCGTGATCCTCAGCGAGCCGCTGCCGCATCCCCGGGACTCCTGGCTCACGGGGGCCGAGGGCGAGCGCTACGTCAGCGAACTCCGGCTCCAGATCAGCAGAAAGGTACCGGAATGACCGTGGCCCCCTCCGACGCGACGGCCCGCGCCGCCACCGCGGCCCGTCCTCGCGATCCGGACATCATCGCGACGATCGGCGCCACCCCGCTGGTCGCCCTCGACCGTCTCTTCCCGCCCACGCTCTTCCAGGTCTACGGCAAGTGCGAGCGGTTCAACCCGGGCGGCTCCATCAAGGACCGCGCCGCCCGCTCCATGATCGAACACGCCCTGTCCACCGGGGTGCTGATGCCGGGCATCTCCACCGTCGTGGAGTCCTCGTCCGGCAACCTGGGCATCGCCCTGGCGCAGCTCTGCAACTTCTACCGGCTCGACCTGATCTGCGTCGCCGACCCGCGCACCACCGCCCAGAACACCGCGATCATGCGGGCGTACGGGGCGACGGTCGAGATCGTGGACCGCGACCCGGAGACCGGCGAGTACCTGCCGTCCCGGATCAGGCGGGTGCGGGAACTCCTGAACACCGTGCCCGACGCCTACTGGCCCAACCAGTACGGCAACGAGTACAACGCCCTTGCCCATCAGCACACCATGCGCGAGATCCACGAAGCGCTGTCACAGGCTCCCGACTACCTCTTCCTGGCCGCCGGCACCACCGGCACGCTGCGCGGCTGCGCCGAGTACATCGCCGCCGAGGACCTGCCCACCCAGGTGGTGGCGGTGGACGCGGTGGGCAGCGTGATCTTCGGCCCGCCCGAGTCCTGGGAGCGCCGGCACCGCCGCACCATCCCCGGGCACGGCGCGGCGGTGGTCCCTGCGCTGCTGCGCCCCGGTCTCGCGGACCGGGTGGTGAAGGTGACCGACCTGGACTGCGTGCGCGGCTGCCGCACCCTGCTGGCGAAGGAGTCGATCCTCGCCGGCGGTTCGTCCGGCGCCGTCATATCCGCGCTGATGGACGCCTCCTCCTGGATCACGCCGGGTGCCACCTGCGTCGCGATCCTTCCCGACGGGGGCGACCGCTACCTCGACACGATCTACAGCGACTCCTGGGTCGAGTCCCGGTTCGGCTGACCGCCCCGCCCGCGACGCGTCACGCGTCCCCCAGCCCGTCTTCCAACCCATCTTCCACGCAGAGGAATTGACCAGACATGAAAATCCTCGGTCGTGAGGACGTTGCCGCCGCGCTCAACGGCCTCGACCCCGCCGTGCTCGACGCGGTACGCACCGCGTACGTGCTGCACGGCCAGGGCCGCTCGGAGGTGCCGTACTCCGGGTTCCTGCGCCCGCCCGGCGACGACGGCTCCCGCATCATCTCGCTCCCCGCCTACCTGGGCGGCCCCGAGCCCGTCATGGGCCTGAAGTGGATCTCCTCGTTCCCGGCCAACGTCGAGCGGGGCCTGCAGCGTGCCTCGTCGGTGCAGATCCTCAACGACCTGAGCACCGGCTACCCGACCGCCGTCCTGGAGGCCAGCCAGATATCGGCCTCCCGCACCGCGGCGTCGGCCGCCCTCGCGAGCCGCACGCTGCACGGCGCACGGCCGGTGCGCACGGCCGGGCTGATCGGCTGCGGCACCATCAACCGGCGCGTCCTGGACTTCCTCGTGCTGGTCCACCCCGAACTGCGCACGGTCACCGTCCAGGACGCGGTGCCGGGCCGCGCGGACACCTTCGCCGCCCAACTGGCGGCCGAGCGCCCGGAGATCAGCTTCCTCGCCGGTGACGTCGACGACGCGCTGCGCGCCGCCACGGTCTCCGTCGCCACCACCGACTCCACCTACTGGCTCGACCTCGCCGCCCACCCCGACCGTCCCGGGCACCAGGTGATCCTGCACCTGTCGCTGCGCGACCTGAGCACGGAATCCGTCCTGAACGCCTACAACGTGGTCGACGACATCGAGCACGTGATGCGCGAACGGACCTCGCTGCACCGCGCCGAGCAGGAGGTGGGGCACCGCCGCTTCGTGAACGCCGAGATCGCCACGGCGCTCGGCCAGAGCGAGGAGCCGGCGACCGAGGGGACCATCGTCTTCTCGCCCTTCGGCCTCGGCATCCTCGACCTCGCCGTCGCCCGGACGATCCTCGCCGCGGCCACGCGGGACGGCATCGGCAGCGAGGCGGCCGGCTTCGACCCCGGACAGCACCGGGTCACCGCGGCCATGGCGGGAGGCACGGCATGAGCTTCCTGTTCCCCGAGGGCACCCGGGCCCTGGTCACCGGCGCCTCGCGCGGCATCGGCGCGGCCACCGCGCTGGCGCTCGCCGAGCACGGCTGCGACGTCGTCCTGAACTACCGCGCCAGCGCGGCCAAGGCGGAGACGGTCGCCGAGCAGATCCGCGCCCTGGGCCGTAAGGCCCTCCTCGTCCAGGCCGATGTCGGTGACGAGGCCCAGGTCATCGCGATGTTCAAGCAGATCCGCACCGAGTGGGGACCGATCCAGGTCGCCGTCCTCAACTCCGGCGTGACCGCGGACGGCCATCTCGCGGCCATGAGCAGCGCCAAGTGGCAGGAGGTCATCGGCACCAACCTGACCGGTTCCTTCCTCACCGCCCGCGAGGCCACCAAGCAGATGTACGCGAGCGGCGGCTCCATCGTCCTGATCGCCTCGACCAGCGGCATCGCGGGCCGGGCCGGCCAGGCCAACTACGCGGCCAGCAAGGGCGGAGTGATCTCCCTGGCCAAGACCCTCTCGTACGAGGTGGCGCCGCGCGGCATCCGCGTCAACGTCGTCGCCCCGGGGTTCGTCGCGACCGACATGGTCAAGAAGGTCCCCCCGGCCCAGCTGAAGGAGGCCCTCCAGGTGATCCCGCTCGGCCGCACCGGCACCCCCGCCGAGGTCGCCCAGGCCGCCGTCTTCATGGCCTCGCCCGCCGCTTCGTACATCACCGGGAAGGTGCTGACCGTCGACGGCGGAATGATCCCCAACTGACCGTAATTCCAACCGATCCACAGGAGAGACCCACTATGTCCACCGCCACCTTCGAGGACATCCGCTCCCAGGCCGAGACCCGTCTCGACAAGAACATGAAGGTCAAGTCGATGATCATCGACCGGCTCGGCCTCGAAGTCGAGCCGGCCGTCGTCTCCGACAACCAGCCGCTGTTCGGCCGGGGCCTGGAGATGGACTCGCTGGACACGCTGGAGATCGTCGTCATGGTCAACAACGAGTTCGACGTGCTGATCAGCGACGACGACTTCGAGGCCTTCGGCTCCATCAACTCCCTGGTCGACTTCATCGAGGACCGGGAGACCGCCGCGTGAGCACCGCGACCACCACACTCCTCGAAGCCCCGGCCCCGGCCCCGGCGCCCGCGCCCGCGCGCAAGGCCCTGAGCTACTCGTCGGACGACATCAAGCAGATGCTGCCGCACCGCTGGCCGATGCTGATGATCGACCGGGCCTACGACGTCGTCCCGGGCGTCTCGGGGCGCGGCGTCAAGAGCGTCTCCGTCAACGAGCCGTTCTTCGCCGGGCACTACCCGGACCACTCGATCATGCCCGGCGTGATGATCGTCGAGTCGATGGCCCAGCTGGTCGCCGTCGTCTACGTCGCGGAGATCCTTGAGAACGCCGCGGGCACCGGAGCGGACGACGCCTCGCGAAGCGTCGGCTACCTCGGCTCCATCAGCAACATGAAGTTCTCCCGGCTCGTCGTCCCGGGCGACCAGCTCACGCTGGAGGCCCGGCTGGGGCAGCGCCTCGGAGGGCTGCGCCAGGTGAAGGTGCGGGCGACCGTCGGCTCCGAACTCGCCGCCGCCGGGACGCTCGTCGTCACCACCGGCCGCAAGGGCTGAACGCCCGCTCCCCCCCCCCAGCAACGAAACCCCAGCAACGAGACCTCAGCAACGAGACCTCAGCAACGAAACCCGAACCACAGGACGACAGAAGGAGGTGTGGTCATGGCCCTCACGATCCGCCCGTACCAGGAGGGCGACGCGCACGCCATCGCGGAGCTCTACAACCGTCACCGCGACAACCCCAACCCGGTCGCCGGGGGCGTCAGCGGCGCCGAACTCGCCCGCGAGCTGGCCGAGCGGGAGACGGCGACGTTCCTGGTGGCCGAGGACGACGAGCGGCTCGTGGGTACGTTCGGCCTCTTCCACAACACCGGCCGGCGCTCGGCCCGCGCGGGCGAACTCATCGCGGACATGTTCTTCGTCCACCCCGCGCACCGGGGCGGCCTGGTCACCGGGAGGCTGTTCACCGAGGCCGTCGAGTGGATGATGCGCACCGGCTGCCTGGTGCTGCGGCTGACCGTCAACCCGGCCAACACCGTGGCCTTCCGGCTCTACCGGCGCGTCGGCTGCGTCTCGGTGGGCCGGGCCGTTCCCGGCGAGGACGGCAACGTGGAGCTGCACAACTACATCCCGCTCGTCGTGCGCAGCGTCTTCGCCGACCTGGGCGAGCGGGCCACGGCGGCACTCGGCGGCCTGACCAGCTTCGCCTCCGTCACGGAGTCCCGTGACGACGAGCTGCGCTCGGACGTGCGGATGGTGGACGGGGTCCGCACCGTCGACTACAGCCTGGCGCTCGGCGATTTCCGGATCGACGCGTCCGTGGACGTGGACCGGGGCGCCGTCCGCGAGGCCCGCCTCACCGAGCCCGGCGGCCCGGCACGGGAGCTGCGCATCACCCGGCCCCCGTACGAGGTGAGGACCCCGCGCGGGGCGGCACCGTACCGGTTCACCGAGTCCGGGCTCACCTGTGAGGTGGACGGCGAGGACGGCACGCTGAGCGTCCTCGTGGCCGGGCACCGCGGCCCGGTACTCGTCTCGACCTGGCCCAGCTGCCGGGCCGACCGCCCGGCCGGCTGGCGCGAGGGCGAGCCCCGTGACCTCACCCTGGAGCCCGTCGGGGGCGGGGTACGGGTCACCGAGCGGGACGGCGACGCCACGGTCACCGGCACCTTCACCCTGGACGGCTCCGGCCTGCTCCAGGAGTTCACCCGCACCGGCTCCGCGACCGGCCGGATCTTCCAGACCGTCGGCCTGCGCCAGGGCGTCTTCACCGGCGCGGACGGACAGGCCCACCCGGTCGGGCTCGGTCAGGGGGTGCGTGACGCGTCCGAGATCGTCGCCGCCTCCCGGTCCGTCGAGGAAGGCGCGGAGCTGACCTGGCGGGGGCGGGACGTACGCGTCTCGCTGGCGGTGGACGGGCCCCTGCGGCTGGTCCACAGCACGCTCCTGGAGCGCGGCCTCGAACCCGGCGCGGACGGCGTGGCCCGGATGCGCACCACCATCCGCCCGAGCGGCGCGGACACCGAGCGTCGCCTGGAGGTGCGGGCCGCCGCCGGCGGCGTCACCGTCTGGCGGGAGGGCACCACCAAGGTGCTGCGCAGCCCCTACCCCCGCACCCGCTCCCACGGCTACAACCCCCACTGGTCCGCGGGCCTGTGGGTGACCCACGAGAACAGCCGCCACGACCGGGCCGCCGGGCTCGGCTGGGGGGTGCCGGCCGCCGGCGCCTGGGAGGAGAAGCACCCGCTCGGCCTCCACGCCCCGGATTCCGGCCTCGACTGGGAGATCGCCGCCGACGGCGACGGGCTCCGCGTCGACACCCGGGCGACCGGGACGGACCGCGAGACCGTGGTGTGGCTCACCCCGCAGACACCGCTCAGGACGCCCGTCGTCCTCGACTCGGACGGCGAGCGCTGGGAGCTGAACTCCGGCGACTTCCGCCAGGTGTGGGCCCGCCGGGCAGCCGTCCGGCTCTCCGACGGGCGGTGGCTGCACTGCGTCCCCGCCACCGGTTCGCGCGACGAGCTGGTGCTGCGCGCCACCCCGTCGGGCCTGCTCGTCGGCGGAGTCTCCGCCGCCCGGGAGAGCGCCTGGCTGCTCTCCGTACACGACACACCCCCTTCCTTCTGAGCTATCGACCCGAAAGGCAAGACAGATCATGACTGCCACCACCATCGCCCCGGCCGTCCGCACCGCCACCGAGGACTACGCCACCCTGCGCACCGCCGTCGGCGCCTACCGCGTCACCGACCCGCTGGTCAGGCTGACCGGTGACGACCGGCTGACCTTCCTGGACGGCTTCCTCGCCAAGTCCGCCGACTACGTGGAGCCCGACTCGGTCCGTGAGGTGCTGGCGCTGAACGCCGACGGCAAGCCGTTCGCGATCCTGCTGCACTTCGAGATCGGCGAGGAGTCGTGGCTGCTGCCGCGCACCGCCGTCACGGCGGAGGAGCTCGGCGCCTACCTCGGCCAGTTCGACGCGTCCGCCGGGGTCACCGTCGAGATCGCCCCCGAAGGCTGGGGCGCCGTCGCCTTCGAGGGGCCCGTCGCCTGGTCGGTCGCGGCCGGCTTCGTGGACTTCGACATCTCCGGCCTGACCCTGCACGCCGTCACCGAGGCCACCCTCGACGCCCCCGGCGCCACCGCCCACCTGGCCCGCGTCGGCACCACCGGGGAGTACGGCTACCTGCTGCTGTCCGACGCCCCGCAGGCCGCGCACGAGGCGGTACTCGCGGGCGTCGCAGACAAGGGCGGCGCCGAGATAGGCGAGGAAGGTCTCTCCCGGGTGCAGGCCGAGGCCGGGATGGGCGTGTACGGCGCCGGGTTCGGCGAGCTGGGCGTCGACGAGGCCGACCTGGCCTGGATGATCGACTGGAGCCGGACCGGCGAGTTCCACGGCTCCGGTGAGCTGACCGCGCCGACCGGGTCCGAGAGCCGCCTCACCGCGCTCGTCGCCCCCTTCGGCAGCCGCTTCGCAGCCGGTACGCCGGTCACCGCGGCCGGCCAGGAGATCGGCACCGTCCTGCACCAGGCGCCCTCCGCCAACCCCGAGGAGGAGCTGGTCCTGGCCCTGCTCGACACCCCCTTCTGGGTGCCGGGGCTGGAGCTGACGGCCGCTGACCGCACGGGCGACGAGCGCCCGGTGCGCACCGCGACCCTGCCCCGGGTCATCGCCCGCTCCCTCACCGTCAAGATCGCCTGAAGGGCCGGGTCATGACACCTGCGAACATCGCCCTGACGGGCCTGGGCCTGATCACCGGGGCCGGTGACGACGTGGAGAAGAGCTGGTCGTCGATCGCCGCCGGCACCACCGGCATCCGCACCAACACCCTCTTCGACACCTCCGAGCTGCTCACCGACTGGGCGGGCATGTCCACCGCCGAGCAGCCCGCCGACCTGGACCGCTGCTACGCGCTCGCGGCCACCGCGATCCGCGAGGCCCTGCACGGCAGCGGCCTCGACCTCACCACCGTGGACCGCGACCGGGTGGCCGTCGTGGTGGGCTCCAGCCTCGGCGCCATGCCGACGCTGGAGGCCACCCACCGCACCCTCGTCCTGGAGGGCAGGCTGGACGTCGGGCAGGCGGTCGCCTCACAACTGCCCTGCGTGGGCGACTACATCGCGGCGGAGTTCGACCTGCGCGGTCCGCGCGTGGTCCTCTCCAACGCCTGCGCGGCCAGCGCCGTCGCCCTCGGCTACGCGGCCGAGCTGCTGTGGAAGGGCGATGTCGACTTCGTGGTCTGCGGCGGCGTCGACCCGCTGGCGGAGCTGTCCGCGTACGGGTTCAGCGCGCTCGGCGCGCTGGACTCCGAGCCGTGCTCGCCGCTGTCCGCCTCCACCGGGCTCACCCTCGGCGAGGGCGCCGGATTCATGGTCCTGGAGTCGGTGGAGCGGGCCGAGGCGCGCGGCGCCCGTGTCCTCGCGGAGCTGGGCGGATACGGCCTGTCCTGCGACGGCCACCACCAGACCGCGCCCGACCCCAGCGGCAAGGGCGCCTGCTCCGCCATGGCGCAGGCGCTCGACACGGCGGGCCTCACCCCCGCCGATGTGGACTACCTCAACCTGCACGGCACCGGTACGCCCGCCAACGACGCCTCCGAACCCAAGGCGCTGAAGCTCCTGTTCGGCCTGGAGATACCGGCGGCCAGCTCCACCAAGTCGATCCTGGGCCACACCCTCGGCGCGGCCGGCGCGGTCGAGGCCGTGGTGAGCACCCTGGCCATCGACCGGGGCACGCTGCCGCCCACCATCAACACCCGGGGCGTCCCCTCGCCGTACGGCCTGGACGTCATCCCGGACACCGGCCGCGACGCGCGCCCGGAGGTGGTGCTGTCGAACTCCTTCGCGTTCGGCGGCAACAACGCCTCCGTCGTCATCAACCGGCCCGGCCGCACCGGCTCCAGGCCGCCGCGCCGCGAGGCGGTCCACGAGGTCGTCGTCACCGGGGCCGCGGGCCTGGCCGGAACGGCGGGCGGCACCGAGGCGATCGCCGCGGCCTTCGCCGAGGGGCGGCCCTGCTTCGAGACCTTCGAGGAGGTCCCGGGCGTCGGCAGGGTCCCGGTCGGCCGGGTCGACATCAAGGCCGCCTCGCGCGGTACGAACCCCAGCCGGGCCCGGCGCATGGACCCGCTGAGCCTGCTCGCCGCGTCCGCCGTGGGCGACCTGTACGCCCGCCACGGCAAACCGTCGCGGGCCGTGGCGGAGTCGACCGGAGTCGTCTTCGCCACCGGATACGGGCCGGTGACCTCGGTCCTGCGGTTCCACGAGGGCGTGGTGCGCTCGGGCATCACCGGTGCCAACCCCTCCCTGTTCGCCAACACCGTCGTCAACGCCGCCGCCGGCCACGTCGCGATGCTGCACCGCTTCCGCGGCTACACCGCGACCATCGCCAACGGCGGCACCAGCTCCGTGCTCGCGCTCCAGCTCGCCGCCAGGGTCATCGCCCGCGGCGCCGCCGAGCGGATCATGGTCGTGGTCGCCGACGAGTTCCCCGAGCAGGCCCTCGCCACCCAGGCGGCGCTGCCCGGCTACGCCCGGTCCGCGCACGTCGTGCCCGGCGGGCGCACCGGCACCGTCCTCAGCGAGGGCGCCGCCGCGATCCTGCTGGAGAGCCGGGAAGCGGCCCAGGACCGGGGCGCCGACGTCCTGGCGCGGGTCCGCGGCTTCGGCGCCAGTGGCGAACCGGCCGGCATCGGCCGCATCGCCAGGGACGGCGTGGCCTGGGGACGCTCCCTGCGCTCCGCGCTCGCCGAAGCGGGGCTCGGCCCGGAGGGGATCGGCACGGTCGTCTCGGCCGCGTCCGGCCACCCGCTGGTCGACCTGGCACAGCGGGCGGCCCTGCGCCACACCGGTCTGGACGGCCGGCCGGTCCTGGCCCCCAAGGCCCTGCTCGGCGAGACCTACGGCAGCGCGGGCGCCCTCGGCCTGGTCGCCGCCCTCACCGGCGACGGCACCGCGGGGCCGGTGCTGCTGTCGAGCTTCGCGTACGGCGGCAGCTACGCGGCGGCCGTCCTCGACCCGGAGGCGTGATGGGCGCCCTGATGGGACTGCTCATCGACCCGGGCCTGACCGGGTACACGCTGGCACCCGACGGGCCGGCGGAGGTGGGGGAGACGGTGAACGTCCTGGTCTCCCGGCACCGCCGGCTGCCCCGCGACCGGATGGGGCACCGGCTGTCCGCCTCGGGGCGGTCCCTGATCGTCGGGGCGCTCCACCGGACGTACGGGCGCCGGATCACCGCCGGCGACCTGGCGCGGGACGGTCTCAAGCGCTGGTCGGTGCCCGCCCTGGGGCTGTCCGTCTCGGTGGCCCACGTCGGCGCGTACAGCGCGGTGGCCTTCGCGCCCGCCGGCCGTGTGATCGGCGTGGACCTCCAGGACGAACGTGACCGGCCCAACGCCCTGCGCTGGCTCGGTGACCTGCTCGGACGTGAGCAGCCGGCCACGATCAGGGACTTCGCCGAGTGCGAGGCGCTCATCAAGGCCTCGCACCTGACGAAGGAGACCTTCGCCGGAACCCGGCTGCCTGGGTGGCAGCCGGGCTGGCGGCCCACGAACACCGGTACCTACGAGGTGCGTTCCGTCGTCCTGCGGGCCGAGGGGGAACCGCCCCTGCACCTCGCCCTCGCCTGCGACGCACCGGCTCCGGTGCGCTTCCACCACTTGGAGGAGGAATGACCCTCACCGCCGCGCGGCCGTACACCCGCCGCATCTCCCCGATCGAGCGGGGCTACCTCAACGCCGCCGCGACCGGCATCCCGCAGCTCATTCAGATGGTGATCGAGGGCGAGGGCACGCTCGACCCGGTCGCGCTACGGCGGGCCGCGCGCGTGGCGACCGAGGCGAGCCCCGGACTCGCGGTACGCCGCCGGGGCCCGCTGTGGCGCGCCGACGGCACCGCCCCCGAGGTCGTGGAACTGCCCGCGGGCACCGGCCTCGACCACCCGTTCTTCCACCGCGATCTGTCGGTGGTCACCGGACCCGTCTGCGAACTGGGCCTGATCCCGGACGCGGGGTCCACCCGGCTGGTCGTCCGGGCCAGCCACATCGTCACCGACGGGCGCGGTCTGCGGCAGTGGATCGCGGACCTCTTCCGGGTCCTGCGCGACGAGGACCCGGCCGGCTGTCCGGACACGGTGGACGACGCGCACTTCCGCGCGGCGGCGGGCGACGTCCGCCCGGCCCCCGAGGCCACCCGCCTCACCGGACTGCCCGCGATCGTCGGCGAGGGGCCCGCGGGCGAGCGGCCCCTGTGGCTGAGCCGCCGGGTGCCCGCCGCCCCGTCCGGGGTCACCGCACGCGCCGCGGCCGCGCTCTCCCGCCACCTCACCACGGACACCGGCCGCCTGATCGTCCCGGTGGACCTGCGCCGCCACGACACCACGAAGCGTTCCACCGCCAACCTGACCTCCCAGCTCGTCCTGGACCTGCGCCGCGACGAGAGCTGGAAGCGCGTGCACTCCACGCTGGTCCGCGCCCTGATCGCCAAGACCGAGGTCGCCGTCCTCGACCGCGACTTCCTGCGCGACAACCCGTTCGCCAACAACCTGAGCGAGGCCCGCGCGTTCGACGGCACGAGCTTCCCCTGTACGGCGATCATCTCCGACCACGGCGCGGTCGACCCGGAGGCGTTCTCGGCGCCCGCCTTCCGCGCCACCTCCTTCTCCACGCTGCCGATGCTGGTCCCGTACGCCGAGATGTTTCTGAGCGCCTGCCGCGTGGGCGACAGCACCGAACTGACCCTGGCCTGCCGCGACCGCCCGGGTGCCCGGGAGAAGGCCGGGACCCTCCTGGACGACATCACCGAGGCCTTGGTCTCCGGCTGAACCGGCACCCCGGACAGCCGACCCGGCCCCGGCGGACAACAGCGAACCGGCCTCGGGCAGCCGCCCCGCCTCGGGCAGGCGCCCCGCTCCGGCGGGCGACAGCGACCCGCTCCGGCGGGCGACCCGCCTCGGGCAGGCGACCCGCCTCGGGCAGCCGCCCCGCCCCGGCGGGCGACAGCGACCCGCCCCGGCGGGCGACCCGCCTCGGGCAGGCGACCCGCCTCGGGCAGGCGCCCCGCTCCGGCGGGCGACAGCGCCCCGCCCCGGGTAGCCGAACCGGTCCCGGGTAGCTGAACCCGCCCCGGGCAGCCGCCCCCCTCGGCAGGGCGCGCCGGTCCCCAACGAGGCAGCCCCTTCCCCTCCCCAAGACGCAGCCGGCCCAGGGACACCGCGAGCGCCCGCTCGCGACAGCCCGTCCCGCCCGGTCACGGCGAACCCCGCCCACGGCAACCCCGACCGCCCACGGCAACCCTGCCCGCCCACGGCAACCCCGCCCGATCACGAAAGCCCGTCCCCGACCGACCCCCAGTCCGATCCACCACGCACCCGAAGGACGACCCGTATGTCCCTGGACCAGAGAACCGAGCCCCCGGCGCCGGCGGCGGACCCGACCCCCGTGGCGGAGCACGCGCCCGCGGTGGACCCGACACCCCCGGAGGACCGTTCCCCGGCGACGGACACCCGTCCGCAGGAGCCGGCCCATGAGGCCGAGGCGGCCCACGAGGCCGACACGGACTCCGCTACGGATCCGGCTACGGATCCCGCCGCGGACCGAGGACCGGCGGCAGGCCGCGACGCCGCAGCCGCGGCGGCCACCCGCACCGCGATCCTCACCATCGCCGTGGCCGTGGGCGGAGCCTTCGTGGCCCAGCTCGACACCACCATCGTCAACGTCTCGCTGGCCGACACCTCGGCCCGCTTCGGCGCCATCACCCAGGTCCAATGGGTCGTCACCGCCTACCTGCTGGCCCTGGTCGCCCTGATGCCGGCCGCGGGCTGGCTGGCCTCCCGCTTCGGCACCCGCCGCACCTTCATCTCCTCCGTCTCCGTGTTCGCGGTCGGCTCCGCGGCCTGCGCCCTCAGCACGACCCTCCCCGAACTGATCGCCGCGCGCGCCCTGTCCGGCGCCGCCGCCGGTGTGCTCGTCCCGGTCGCCACCATGCTGCTCACCAGCGGCATGCCGCGTGAACGCCTGGGCCAGGTGCAGGCGCTGAACGGCAGCGTCATGCTGATCAGCCCGCTACTCGGCCCCACCGTCGGCGGTCTCCTGGTCAACGCCTGGGGCTGGTGGGCGGTCTACGCCGTCAACATCCCGCTGTGCGCGGTGCTGCTGGTGGTGGCGATTCGCCGTGTCCGCAAGGACGCGCCGTCCACCCAGGACGGTGGCCGCCGCCCGCTCGACGTACTGGGTCTGCTGACCGCCGCCGCCTGCACGGTCGGTGTCGTCCTCGCCGTGCACGCCTTCTCCCAGACGGGCCTGTCCGTCCACCCCGCCTCCCTCGTCCCGCTGGTGGTGGCCGTGGGGAGCGGCATCGTCTTCGTACGTCACCAACTGCGCTCCGAGGCGCCGCTGCTGGATCTGCGCCTGTTCGCGCACCGCGTGTACCGTACGGCCGCGATCAACATCTTCTGCCTCGGCTTCGTCCTCTTCTCCCCGATGATGCTGATCCCGCTGTACTTCGAGTCGGCACGCGGCGAGAGCGCCGTCACCACGGGTCTGCTGATGTCGGCGGGCGGCACCGGAGTCGTCGTCGCGGGTCTCGCCTGCCGTCCGATCATGAAGAAGATCGGCGGCGGCACCACCGTCGTGATCGGGATCGTCCTCACCATGCTGGCCACCGTTCCGCTGACCGCCCTGTCCTCCAGCACCTCGTACGCGCTGCTGTGCGCGGCGATCGCGGTCCGGGGCCTGGGCACGGGCCTGACCATCGTGCCGGCCATGACCCGCGCCTTCGAGTCGGTCGAGCCGCGCTCCATCCCGGACGCCTCCGCACAGCTCAACCTGGTCCAGCGGATCGGCGGCACTTTCGCCCTCGCCGTGGTCACGGTCGTCCTGGACCGGGCCGCGCAGTCCCATCACGGGCTCGTACCGGCCGCGTTCGCCGACTCCTTCGGCCTGCTGCTCGCCGTGTACGCGCTCACCCTCGCCCCGGCTGTCGCGCTGCTGATCGCCGATCGCCGGGAGAAGGCCGCACGGGCCGCCGCGGCTCAGTAACGGCGGGGCGGGTGGGCCCGGTTGACCGCGTCCAGCCGGGAGGTGGCGCCGAGCTTGTCGAAGATGTTGCGCAGATGGCGCTTGACCGTACCCTCGGTGATCCCCAGGCGGCTGCCGATCTGCCGGTTGCTCAGTCCCTCGGCGACCAGCTCCATCAGCTCCTGCTCGCGGAGGGTCAGCGTGTCGGCGGGCGCCGGCCCCCGCTCGGGGCCCGAGCCGCTCGGCTTGCGCGGCAGGAACATCGTCGTGCCGCCCGCCATCGCGCTGCGGATCGCGGAGACCAGGACCTCCCGGTCGGCCTCCTTGTGGAGGTAGCCCACGGCCCCCGCGGCCAACAGCGAGTCGATGAGGTGGCGGTTGTCGTGCATCGTCAAGATGATGACCTGTGCCTCGGGCGCCGCCTGGCGGACCCCCCGCAGGTTGGCGAGCGGGCCGGGGCCCGGCATCTCCACGTCGAGCAGCACGAGGTCCGGCCGGTGCAGCCCGGCCATCCGTACACCGCTCGGCCCGTCATCGGCCTGCGCGACCACCGTCAGCCCCTCGTACATCTCCAGGAGTTCGCACAGTGCTTCGCGCAGCAGCCGGTGGTCGTCCACGGCGAGCACCCGGATGTCGCCGGAGGCGGCCGCTCCCGTGCTCATCTGCAGGCCGTCCCGGCGCTGTCCAGCGGGATGCGGAGCTGGACGCGCGTCCCCCGGCCGGGCTCGCTGATCAGCTCCAGCGTCCCGCCGAGGGCGGTCACCCGCTGCCGCATGGCGGTCAGACCGGTGCCGTCACCGTCACGCGGGTGCGGCAGCCCGACCCCGTCGTCGGTGATGGTGGCGTGCGCGGCGTCGGGGAAGACGCTGACGAGGATGTCGATACGGTCGGCCCTGGCGTGTGCGAAGGCGTTGCGCAGGGCTTCGCGCACTACGAGGAACAGCTCCTGGCGGGTCTGTTCGGGCAGCCAGGACTCGTCGCCGTCGATACGGGAGAAGACTTCGGCCGGCCGGTCGGAGGCGGCGGCGCTGTAGGCGTCGATCTCCTCCTTCAGGCCGTCGTGCAGCTCGTTGACGCGCAGTCCGCTGACCATCGTGCGGGTGAAGCTGAACACGTCACGCAGCGCCTGCCGGGCGTCCTGGAGCCGGTCACGGGTGGATTCGACCCCGTTCGCCTGTTCCATTGTGTACAGGTCGAGGCAGCGCAGCGCCAGACTGATGCTGCTGCCGATGTGGTCGTGCAGATCGCGGGCGAGCTGATGGCGGCGGGCCGTGCTGGCCTCGCCGACATCGCGCAGGGTCACCGATTCGTAGCCGATGGCGGCGGCGCTGACCCGCGCGAAGATGCTCTTGTGCAGCATCCGCACGGCGGTCAGGAACCGGGAGAGGGCGACCTCGGCGGGGAGTTGGGCGGCGGCCTCGGTCATCGTCTCGACCGCCACGTCGAACAGCACGCGGGCCGCGTGCACCGAGTCGATCGGCGAGACCTTCTCGAAGGAGCGCTGCACACCGAGGGCCATGGAGGTGAGTTCGGCCTCCGCCGCGACCTGTACGGACGTGCCGTGCAGGGTGGCGATGCACTCACCGAGGATCTGCCGGCCCTGCCTCTCGCAGGAGGCCCACAGGTCCGGACGCAGAACCAGCGGGTTGGCCGATTCTCGCAGGACCTCGGCGTAGCGGGCGACGGAGGAGTCGATCAGACGGGACCGCTCGATGGTCGGGTCGGCGGAGAGTTCCACGGTGCGTCCCCTCGATACGGGGAGCCATCGAGACCAGGACGGCACGACTCCCCACAATCACCCGTCCGGCGGGGATCATACTAAGGAGACCCCTGGAAGAAGGCGAGTCCGGACAGCGAATCGAGGGCCTCAAGCCAGGACAAGCGCCCCCAGAGCGGACAGATGGACGGCGTACTGAGTGGCCATCCAACTCCGGTACGGAGCCCGGAGCCCGCTGTTCCCGAGGCGGCCGTTCTTCATCCGGGGCGGCAGGCAGCGTCCCGCCACGCACAGGGCGCCCACGGCGAAGACGGCGGCAGCCGCGTCGAGCGGCACCTCGTGCACCCACAGGGCGCCGGCCGTCAGGGCCAGGGTCAGCACACCGCCGGAGACGGCGCAGAACCGCCGGGCGCTGTGCTCGCCGCGGACGACGGCAAGGGTGCGCCGGCCCGCGAGCGCGTCTCCCCGGGTGCTGCCCAGGTCCTTGGCGACGGCCGCGATCAGCCCCACCCCGAGCGAGAGCACCAGGGCGAAGACGGCGGCCTCGGCGCTGAGCGCGCTGCCGGAGGACGCGACCCCGGCGAGGTACGTGGTCCCCGCGGCGGCGCAGGTGACCGCGGAGGCCGACCAGGAACGGCACTTCGCGGCGATCCACGGCGCGGAGTAGGCGTACCCCAGCGCGAGGAAGACGGCGGCGGCCTCGGCCACCTTCCACCCCGCGGCCCAGCCGAGCAGCAGCCCGGCCACCGCGGTCACCACCACGGCCCGCCGCGCCGCCCCCTCACTCAGCCGGCCGCTGGCCAGCGGCCTCTGGGACCTGTTGGCCCGGTCCTCGCACAGGTCGCTCACCCCGTTGAAGACGTAGACACTCACCGTCACCGCCCACCAGGCAGCCGCGCCGATCAGCAGGTGCCGGGCGTCGGGGCGCTGGTGCGCGGCGGACGCCGTCAGCAGTGCGCCCGTGACGAACCGCAGGACGAACATCACCTGCACCAGCGGGCGCGCCTCCCGCAGACACATCCGCACGGTGCGGGCCGTCGAGAGGAGGGAGGACCACGGGACGTCGAACACGCTGAAGACGGAGGGGGACGTGGGGGAGAGGCGAGGCGTAAGGGCCTGTGTCATGTGGGGAACCTAAGGCTGGAACTCGCCGTTCCGGCATGTGTCTTCCGAGGTATGCCATGTGCCTTGGGGAGTACTCGCGTTGAATACGGGGGGCCCGCGCGCCTAGCGTCACCAGCGTCGCAATCACGCTGCACGATGCGGAACGTCAGGGGTGCGGGAGATGGATTTCCTGGTTCTGGGACCGGTGGAAGTGCGTGAGTCCGGAGTGCCGGTCCGGCTCCGCGGAATGCGTCGCCGTCGGCTTCTGGCTCTTCTTCTGCTGAACGCCGGGCACGCGGTGTCCATGGACGCGCTGGTGGACGAGATGTGGCCGGATCCGCCCGCTTCCGCCCGCCATCAGGTGCACAACGCGATCCGTGATCTGCGCGCCGCCCTGACCTCCTCCGAAGGCGCCGGGCTCATCACGGTGGACGTCGGCTACCGCCTGGACGTACCCGCCGACGCGGTGGACGCGCACCGCTTCACCGAGTGGGTCCGCGCCGCCCGCTCCGCCCGGCGCGAGGGCCGTGACACCGAGGCGATGCGGTTGCTGCAAGCGGCGGTCGACCTGTGGCGCGGTGACGCCTTCGCCGACATCGACTGCCCGGCGGTGACCGCGGCGGCGGCCGGCCTGGACGAGCAACGGCTCACGGCCGTCGAGGAGTTGATGGAGCTGCGCCTCGCGGCCGGTGAGACCGGTTCGCTGGTCGCCGAACTGTTCGCGCTGACCGCCAGGCACCCCTTGCGCGACGCCCTGCGCGGCAGCCTGATGCTCGCGCTGTACCGGGGCGGCCGGCAGGCCGACGCGCTCGCCGTCTACGACGAGGGCCGCCGGCTGCTCGCGGACGAACTGGGCCTGGAACCAGGCCCACGGCTGCGCCGCCTGCAGACCGAGATCCTCGCGGACGCCCCCCAGGTGCAGCGCCGGACGCCCGCGCCCGCCCGGCCCACCACCGTCCGCCTCGTCCAGGACAACTACCTGCCACGCGACCTGCCCGACTTCACCGGCCGCGCCACCGAGCTGGCGCGGCTCGACCGGGCCGTCGACGAGCCGGGCGGCGGTTCTCCCCGCACCGTCGTGATCGACGGCATGGGCGGCATCGGCAAGACGACACTCGCCGTCCACTTCGCGCACCGCCGTACCGCGGACCACCCGGACGGCCAGTTCTACGTCGACCTGCACGGCTTCAGCCCCGTGCGCGCACCGCTCACTCCGGAGGAGGCGCTGGGCGTGCTGCTGCGCTCCGACGGCGCCGCGCCCGACGCCCTCCCGGCGGGTCTGGCCGAGCGCAGCGCCATCTGGCGCTCCCGCCTCGCGGGCCGCAGAGCCCTGCTCGTCCTCGACAACGTGGCCGACGCCGCCCAAGTGGCCCCCCTGCTGCCCGGCACCGGCGACACCCTCGCCCTGATCACCACCCGCCGCAAGCTGACCGCGACGGACGGCGCCCTCTCGCTGCCCCTGGGCGCGCTGGCCCCGGCGGAAGCGGAGACCCTGTTCCGCCGCATCGCGGGCGAAGCCGCCACCGGTCCGTCCCTGACCCGGACGGTCGCCCTGTGCGGGCACCACCCGCTGGCCCTGCGCATCGCGGCGACCCGCCTGCGCGACCGCCCCTCGTGGACCGTGCCGGACGTGACGGCCCGCCTGTGCACGAGTGGGGGCCGGACCGCGTTCCTGCGCACGGCCGACCGCGACCTGATGTCCGTCCTGGCCCTCTCCTACGCCCACCTGCCCTACGAGGCGCTGGAGTTCACCCGAGCCCTCGCCCTGCACCCGGCCGCCGTCCACGACATAGGCCAGGCCTGCGCCGCCACCGGCCTCGCCCCCTCGGCCGTGGAGTGCCTCTTCGACACCCTCCTCGACCACAACCTGGCCGACGAACCGAGCCCCGCCCACCTCGCGATCCCCCTGCTCCTGCGCGACTGCGCCCACACCCTCACGCCCCCGTCCCACGCCACCGCCCCCCGACTGACGGCAGTGGCCTGAGCCCGGCCCGGCCGACCGGATCACGGACTCGCCGAACTGTCCCGGGCGGCGCCGGCGCGGAAGCAGCGGGCAGCCGTCCGGTCGGGCATCAGCCACCGACAGAGCCGCGCCCCTCCCCGGACCCAGGGCCGCTAGCCGCGCTCGGGCCAGACCGGCCCCTGATCGCCCCAGACGACACCCTTGTTGCGGCACAGGCAGAAGGGATGGCCGACCGGGTCCGTGTAGACCTGCCAGCCATAGCCCTCCGGGCCGACGAAGTCCTGCCGCAGAGTCGCGCCGAGGCCCACGACGCGGCGCTGCTCGGACTCGATGTCGTCCACTTCGAAGTCGAGGTGGAACTGCTTGGGGTGCTCGCTGTCGGGCCACTGCGGGGCGCGGTAGCCGTCCACCCGGATGAACGCCAACTCGACCTCCCCGAACCGGATGCCGGCCCACTCCTCCGAGCTGTCCTCCTTGACCGGGCGGCCCGTCACCTCGGAGTAGAAGGCCGCGAGCTTCATCGTGTCCGGACAGTCGATGATGAAATCGGTGAGTCGTAGCATCCCGAGATCCTGACACAAGCACCTCGCCCCGAAGCCCCCGGCACACTGCCCGCCCCGCCGCCCCGCCGCCCCGCGGCTCCAGGGCCGGGAGCCGTTCACGGGGAAGCGCCCACGCCGGGACGACGGCCCCGGGAGCCCGGGAACTGCGACCACCCACGCCGAAGGGCCCCACCGTTCGCGGTGGGGCCCTTCAACGTATTGCCCGGTGAGAGCAATGGCGGAGGATACGAGAGTCGAACTCGTGAGGGGTTGCCCCCAACACGCTTTCCAAATGTTCGTCCGGGGGTCCGGCGGGGGCCGTGGGTGTCCTGACCTGCTGCGGAGCTGGTGGCGGCACCCGCGAACGGCGTCGGACGAGGGCGAACGAGACCAGAAGTGAGACCATCTGAGCGTGGGGGCCCGTCGGTACGGTCACTCCTCCTGGAGACGAATTGCCAGCACAGTCCCGTCGGCACGGATGGACACCGCGCTCCACTGTTCCGCTGTGCTGCCGCCCGGCCACTGGTCTCGGAGCTCGTGTACTTCGCGTCGGTACTCGTTGACGCGCCCGTGGTGGAGATGCGTGTACAGGCTCTTCTCGAGCCCGGAAAACGCCTCCACGCGGGTGCCGTTGAGGCGGTAGATGTGGTCGGTGCCGACGAAGTCGATGTCGTGGATGCGGTGCCCCGCATCTCGCAGCCTGTCGGTGCCGGCGTGGACATCGTGCTGGAAGTGGCGTCGCCCTTGCTCCTTGGTCAGGTATTGGGCGGTGGGTTTGCCACCTCCGGTGAAGGCGGTCAGCGTGGCCGCTTCCGTCCGAGCCAGCACGATGCTGAACCAGGCGAAGGATTCGGGCAGTACCTGGAACCCGGGAATGATCGTGCGCTCTTGCTCGGCGTGCCGTACGACGTCGGCCACGCGGTTCGCCTGGTCCAGGGTGAGGTCAAGGTCGGCTTCTGATGCTTCTCCGGACGGGCGGAGCAGGGTCGTGCCCGGCGCCTCCAGGATGTGCAGGGCGAGGCTCTCCTTCTTGGGGATCTCTGTCCCGATGAGCAGGTACGGGACAGTGCCGTAGGGCCCGATGTGGACGGACTCCACGTGAGCGCTGGCCGTGCTGAGCTGCTTGTGGACCTGTTGAACGCTGCTGTGGGTGCCTTTGGAGGAGACGAGGAGTATCTTGGACGGCTGCCCCGGTTGCCAGGCTTCGACGAAGAAGTGGGGCCGTCGCTGCAAGGGCTCCGGGCGGGCGCCCGTTCCGGAGGCGCTGCGGAGGGTCCAGCCGGCCTTCAGGGCGACGTCCGCGGGAATCACGGAGACCGAGTGGTCCGGGTAGCGGGATCTGACCAGCTTCTCGGCCAACAGAGAGGCGAAGCCGGCGCCGATCTCCCCGGACTGGGTGGCCTTGTAGAAGCGCAGGAGATCGCGACCCTCGGACGACAATTGCAAGTAATCGCCTTGGTTGCCCTCCAGGGCCTGGATGTAGCGCAGACTCCCCCAGTGCTCGGCCAGACCTCGCCCCGCGCCCTGTCGGGCCGAAGCAGCACCGAGGCCGATGGCGTGAATGATCTGCCAGGGTGTGAGGGTCAGTGAACGTGGCGCGTTCCGAGCCGCTCTGTAGTCGGTGCGCCGGCGAAGCGGTCCCTGCCCGTTGTCTATCCGCTTCTCGTCCTCGTCGTCCGCGGCCTCGGAGACATGGGCGGCAAGTTCGGTGGACGAGCGGATCTGGACGTGCGAGGTGTTGCTCAGCTCGTGGAGGATCTCGCTGACGGCTTTGGATTCGTCCTTGTTCACCGATTGCCCTTCCGTTGACGTCATGTGGCCTGAGCCGCAGAACGGTAGGGCGGGGCGGGGGAGCGCAATCAAGTATGCATGTGGAGCGCAGGCCGGTATCCGGCCAGCTCGCTCCGGCACCCGCACGAGTGGCGCCGGGCGAGCTGCCAGGGCCGTCGCTGGCAGCATGAGAGATCTGCGCGGGACGTTTGCGTCGTACTCAACTTCGCAGGAGCCCCATGAGCGAGTCGCGACGGATCTGCTGTGTGACGGCGAGCTGCTCGTGCAGCCGTTGCTCATGTTCATCCAGCTGCGTCATCGCGTCGGCGACCGCCTGTTGCACTCCCAGGTCTGGCAGTGCAACCGGCAATTCACTCAAAGCATTGAGAGAGATGGTCTTCATGGTCATGCTCCCCGTGGAGTGGGCATCGAGCCACTGGCGTGCCTCTGTACTGCGGAGGTAGGCCGCGAAGTAGTCGGCGTTCAGCTCAGCGGGCGGCCGAAGCACGAAGCAGCCGGTTCCACAGAGCCATCCCTGTTGCTCCTCTCGGACGACCGCACAGCGTCCCAGCTCTCCGCGACGTGCCAGGACCACGTCTCCGAGGTGAAGGCGAAAACGTTCCAGATCATTGGCTTGCCGCTCGGCGACGTACTTGATGCTCGCCGTGCTGATGCCATTGTTGGTGAGGTCCTTGGGCATCACCACGGGGATGCCGACGTCCTCGTAGTCCTCGGCTCGGATGAGACTTCCCGAAGGTCCGGCGAAGAGCAGGCCAGGCTCAGATCCCTCGAACAAGTCAGCTGGAGTGCCCTTCACAACGAGTCCAAGGGACACACGGGGGAGCTCGATCCCGCTGCGAGTCAGTCGTTTGCACACGCTGAGACTTCCCTGGACGGCACGGCTCGAACGCGACGTCGCATCGTCATGCCGGCCCAGGGCATCGAGCATGAGATCGAGGTCTGGTGCTGCTGGTTGCTGCTCAGGGTCGAAGTGGACGTATCGGCGCGGGTCGAGGCTGCCGTCGTTCTGGTCGATCTCGGCATGCGATACCGAACGAGAGAATCCCGGCTCATCCGGCGTTGCGGAAGGGGACAACCGCCACGCGTGAAACCGCGTACTGATGCGATCCGTGTCCTCGGTGGTCAAGGTGCATGGCTGCCGTGGAGCCTGCTTACCGAGTCTGCTTGCATCGATGAAGAGGACGGATTTGGTATCTCCTACCGGGAGGTGGCGGGATTTGTCGCGAGCCAGCACCCAGATGTGCACGGGAATGGCGGTGTGGGGTGCGAAAAGGTTCGCTGGCAACGCAATGACAGCGAGGAGAGCACCACTGGCGATCATTCTCCTGCGGATCAACGCCTCACGGCCGCCGGACCAGGCGGCCCCCGGCGGCATGATCATTACCGCGAACCCCTCTTCGCTGAGCCGGCTCCACGCGAGCTGGAGCCAGGCGAAGTTCGCACTGGACTCGGGCGGTTGCCCGAAGGGCCAGTCGACTGCTCGGTGAGCCGTGATGCGCTGGTTGAACGGCGGGTTGCTCAGCACCAGGTCGACAAGGCCCGTGCCCCGGTGCTGAAAGAGCGACACCGGATCGGAGGCACTTACCACGGGCTGATCCACTCCGTGGATGGCCAGGTTCATCATCGCCAGCCGCGGATTGCTGCGATCTGTGGCATGAGCCTCGAAGGCAGCGCCGTCCAACCGACCGTGTTCCGCGATTCGCTCCGCTGCGACTGCGAGAAGGCCACCAGTGCCGCAAGCCGGATCAAGGATTCGATCTCCCGGCTGCGGGGCTGCGGTCTCCACAAGCAGGCGCACGACGTCGCGCGGTGTGTAGAACTCTCCTGCCAGAAAAGCCCCTTCCTGAACATGGCGTTCGAGGAGCAACTCATGGACTTCCGCCAGGCTTGCTTTGGCCGGCGCCGGACCCTGCGTCAGGGCAGCAAGGAACGCGGCTGCCCAGGGAACGTCGTCTGCTCCTTCACTTCCGTCGAGGAAGTCGACGTCAAGCCTGTCGATGTCAGGCACAGGAAAGAGCTGATGCCTACTCGCGATTCTCAAGGCGGCACGCAGGTCCACGAGCGGCGAGATGCCGATCTGGGCCTCCGCGGTTGCTCGATCCCACCGCTTGACGAACTCATCCGCCGGTTCACCGACCGACTCAACAAACCCTGCAAGAAGCAGGATCGTGGTCATAGAGGTGAGGTCGCCGAACGTCTTCCGGCCCCGTTGGAAGGGTGCGTATGCCCGCCAGAGCCGGTCCGCAACGTCCGCAGATGCGCTTTTCGTTCCCGTGCTTCCCATGTGCAGGTCTCCTCGATCCACATCGACTACTGCAGTTGGCTGATGGTGTATGCCGCTGCTGAGGCGACAACCATCAGCAGGCATAGACGCAGCGTCATGCCCGTGCTCTGCATCGCCTTCCCCAACAGCTCGAAGAACGACTTCACTCTGTGGTGCCCCCTACCACTCTCGATTGGGTACGTGCGCAGTAGTGCTGCGCAGCCTCTCACTTAGGGGCCCTGTTACTGGATGGTCGCGCTTGACCCTGAAGTTGAGGCGGATTGACTAGGAATTTAGCAGTGGATGAAGGCATGCGCGTGGCTGTTGCTTCTCCGCTCTCGTCCACAGCGCTGACTGCGCAGTGGTGCTGCGCAATGACCTTGGGTGAA
The DNA here is from genome assembly GCF_000373645.1 of Streptomyces sp. ATexAB-D23. Lineage (GTDB taxonomy): Bacteria > Actinomycetota > Actinomycetes > Streptomycetales > Streptomycetaceae > Streptomyces > Streptomyces castrisilvae. The sequence goes on from NZ_KB892024.1 coordinate 430,042, forward strand.
GTTGCTGATGGTGGACGTGTCGGGACTGCGGCGGAGAGGAGGCGTCGCCTGGGATGGCGCTTCGAGTGTGAGGCAGGTCACCTGGGGTGTCGGGCTTGCTCAACTCGTCCTCTACGCGGCTACCGAGCGCCCGAGCATCTATGGCCGCGCGGCGCCGACGTGACACTGTGATCGGTCTTCTGCGGGGCCGGCGTGAGCCGCCGAGGCGACTCCACGGCGCGCGTAGCCCGTCGGGCAGTTCTCGACGGGCTACGCGTACGTGCTCATCGTGATTCGAGGTGTACGCAGGTCCGAGACGGTTCGATGGGGACGGCTGGGCATACCCGCGGAAGTCTGCAGCGTCGCTACGCGCTTCATCCAGGGTCTCCTTCTCGACTGCGAGGTAGGTGTCGGCAGTCGCCGCCTCCAGAAAGCGTTCTTCCCTGGGAAGTGCAAGCCGAGGAGCCGAGCCGAGGGGATGAGGCCAGGAGGCTCTGTCGCCTGTTGTGAAGCCTGACCGCACGGCGCGGAGCTGCGCTTCCCGCCGGGGCTGGATGCACGATCGGGCGCCCACTTGACCTGCCCCACCGCATTGACCGTCTGGAGCCAGAACACTTGGCGAGCCTGTACCGCCGGATGCAGAAGAACGGCAGCAAGGCAGTCACCGCCCATCAGGCCCATCGCGCCGGTACTGACCTTGGCGAGGCGATGCTCCGTGGCCACGCTGCGAAGAACGCTGCCGCCCTGGCCGAGCCGCCACGGGTGGAGGAGCCGGAGGAGGAGATCGAGCCCTACTCGGTCGAGGAGGTCCAGAGCCTGCTGATCGAGGTGAACAAGCGCCGCAACAGCGCTCGTTGGATGCTGGCCTTGGCCCTCGGCCTGCGACAGGGGGAACCGCTGGGGCTGCGCTGGGTCGACGTGGACCTGGACCACGAGTACCTGAAGCTACGCCGAAACCGTCTGCGCCCCAAGTGCGAGCACGGGTGCAAGGAGGCAGCCCCGTGCGGCAGGAAGGCCGGGTACTGCCCGGACCGAAAGCAGGTACGGCGCGAGACGAGGAGCACCAAGTCGCGCGCCGGCCGCCGTGCGGTTCCCCTGCCGGGCCCCTGGTCGTGATGCTGCGAAAGCACAGGGAGATCCAGGCTCGGGAGCGCAAGACCGCCGGCAATGGGCCGAGTCGGACTACGTGTTCACGAAGCCGCTCGGCGGCCCGCTCAGTCCGAACACGGACTACCACGACTGGAAGAGGCTGCTGGAGGGCGCCGGGGTGCGTGACGCGCGGCTGCATGACGCCCGTCACACCGCCACCACCGTCCTCATGCTGCTCGGCATCCCGGACCGCGTGATCGACCAGATCATGGGCTGGGAGGCAGGCACCTCCTCACGGATGCGCGCCCGGTACCTGCACGTGCCCGACGCCATGCTGAAGGAGGTGGCGCAGAAGCTTGCGGACGCCATCTGGGGGACCCGCACCGAACGCTCCTATGGATAGAGACCAGGACAACGAGGGCTGAGACAACGCCGAAGGGCCCCACCGCGAACGGTGGGGCCCTTCAACGTATTGCCCGGTGAGAGCAATGGCGGAGGATACGAGATTCGAACTCGTGAGGGGTTGCCCCCAACACGCTTTCCAAGCGTGCGCCCTAGGCCACTAGGCGAATCCTCCGCGGCAAACAATACAAGACGTTGAGGAGTGCTCGCGAACCCGTTCCCCGGGAGGGGGTCCCGGGGGGCCCGGGTGTGTGTGTGGGGGGGAGGTGGGGGAGGTGGACTTGCGGGGGTGGGGATCGGTTAAGGTGGGCGTCAGCCCCTCACGTGGCGCTATCTGACTGAACTCCCCCAGGGCCGGAAGGCAGCAAGGGTAGGTTGGCTCTGGCGGGTGCGTGGGGGGCCCTTGTGTGCCCGGGGGCCGGTGGTGGCCCGGGGCGGGGCCGGTTGTCAGTCCGCCCCGATAACCTCGTAGGTGTGTCGTCCCTTGCGCTGTACCGCCGCTACCGCCCCGAGTCATTCGCCGAGGTCATCGGTCAGGAGCATGTCACTGACCCGCTCCAGCAGGCCCTGCGGAACAACCGGGTCAATCACGCGTACCTGTTCAGCGGCCCGCGAGGCTGCGGCAAGACGACCAGTGCGCGCATCCTGGCCCGCTGTCTGAACTGCGAGCAGGGGCCCACGCCCACGCCCTGCGGGGAGTGCCAGTCCTGCCAGGACCTGGCGCGCAACGGGCCGGGGTCGATCGACGTGATCGAGATCGACGCCGCTTCGCACGGTGGCGTGGACGACGCCCGTGATCTGCGGGAGAAGGCGTTCTTCGGGCCGGCGTCGAGTCGTTACAAGATCTACATCATCGACGAGGCCCACATGGTGACCTCGGCGGGGTTCAACGCCCTGCTGAAGGTGGTCGAGGAACCGCCGGAGCACCTGAAGTTCATCTTCGCGACCACCGAGCCCGAGAAGGTCATCGGCACCATCCGGTCGCGTACCCACCACTATCCGTTCCGGCTCGTGCCGCCGGGGACGTTGCGCGACTACCTCGCCGAGGTGTGCGGCAAGGAGAACAGCCACGTCGACGACGGGGTCCTGCCGCTCGTCGTGCGGGCCGGTGCCGGTTCCGTGCGTGACTCGATGTCCGTCATGGACCAGTTGCTCGCCGGTGCGGGCGACGAGGGTGTGACGTACGCCATGGCGACGGCGCTGCTCGGTTATACGGACGGCTCGTTGCTCGACTCGATCGTGGACGCCTTCGCGGCGGGCGACGGGGCCGCGGCCTTCGAGGTCGTGGACCGGGTCATCGAGGGCGGAAACGACCCGCGCCGGTTCGTCGCCGACCTGCTGGAGCGGCTGCGCGACCTGGTGATCCTGGCGGCCGTGCCGGACGCCGGCGAGAAGGGTCTTATCGACGCGCCGGCCGATGTCGTGGAGCGGATGCAGGCCCAGGCGTCCGTGTTCGGGGCCGCCGAGCTGAGCCGCGCCGCCGATCTGGTCAACGAAGGGCTTACGGAGATGCGTGGCGCCACCTCGCCGCGCCTCCAGGTCGAGCTCATCTGCGCCCGGGTGCTGCTGCCCGCCGCCTTCGATGACGAGCGCTCCCTCCAGGCCCGGCTCGACCGGCTGGAGCGGGGAGCCTCCTTCGCCACGACCGGCCCCGGGCCCGCCATGGGCTACGTCCCCGGGCCCGAGGCCCTCGCCCACGCCCCGGCCGCCCCGCAGCCGGCCCCGCACATCCCCGCCCCGCAGCCGGACGCCGGGTCGGGGCCCGCCGTCGCGCGTGCCGCGGTCCGGGGGGACGCGCCCCCGCCGGCCGCCCCGCCCGCCCAGCAGGCGCCGCCGCCCGCCGCCCCGCCCCAGGCGCCGCCCGCCGAGGCGCCCGCCGGTCAGCGGCCCGGTGCCTGGCCCGCCGCGGCCGCCGCCCCTGAGCAGGGGCGCCGTCCCGGAGGCTGGCCCACGGCCTCCACCCCCGGCCGGGCGGCCGCCCCGCAGAGCGCTCCCGCGGCCCCCACGACACCTGCCGCGCCCGCTGCCCCCGCGCCGGGCCCGGCAGCCGCTGAGCCCGCCCCGGGCATGACGCAGGGCGCCGGTCAGGTGCGCAACATGTGGCCCGACATCCTGGAGGCGGTCAAGAACCGCCGACGTTTCACGTGGATCCTTCTCAGTCAGAACGCCCAGGTCACCGGGTTCGACGGCAGCACCCTGCAGATCGGCTTCCTCAACGCCGGTGCCCGCGACAACTTCGCGAGCAGCGGCAGCGAGGAGGTCCTGAAGCAGGCGCTGGCCGAGCGGTTCAACGCCCAGTGGAAGATCGAGGCGATCGTCGACCCGTCCGGGGGCGCCGGACAGCCCTCGCAGGCGCAGTCCGGCGGCCAGCGTCCGTACACCCCGCCGCCCGCCCCGCCCCGCCCCGCAGCGCCCGCGCCGCAGTCGTACGAGTCACGGCCCGCCCCTGCCCCCGCACCGGCCCCCGCCCCCGCGCCTGCCCCGCAGCAGCCGAGCGGCGGAGGGGCACAGGCCGGGCCCCCGCCCGCGTCGTACGCCGCCCCCGAGGCGCCCATGTCGGTCGCCCCCGAGGACGACACCCCTGAGGCCGACGACCCGGACCTCGTCGACTCCGCGCTCTCCGGGCACGAGCTGATCGTCCGCGAGCTGGGCGCCACCGTCGTGGAGGAGTTCACCAACGAGTAGCGCCTACGAGTAGCGCCCACGAGTAGCACCAACGAGCAGCGCCGATGCGCGGCGCCGGACGGCCGGGCGCCGGACGGCCGGGCGCCGGACGGCCGGGCGCCGGACGGCCGGGCGTCAAGCGCCGCGGCACCGGTCGGCCGGGCGCCAAGCGGTGGGGGTGCACCGCCCCGCCCCCTGTCCACGGATCGGCGCTCGTCAAGGGCGCCGCGCCCCGGCGGCTAGGCTGCACCCCGTGAAGGTCCTCGTCATCGGCGGCGGCGCCCGCGAACACGCCCTGTGCCGCTCTCTGTCCCTCGACCCCGACGTCACCGCTCTGTACTGCGCCCCCGGCAACGCCGGCATCGCAGAGGTGGCCGAACTGCACCCGGTCGACGCCCTCGACGGCGCTGCCGTCGCGCGCCTCGCCACCGAGCTGGGCGCCGGGCTGGTGGTCGTCGGCCCTGAGGCGCCGCTCGTCGCCGGGGTCGCCGACGCGGTGCGTGCCGCGGGCATCCCGTGCTTCGGCCCGTCCGGCGCGGCCGCCCAGCTGGAGGGGTCCAAGGCGTTCGCGAAGGACGTCATGGCCGGGGCGGGCGTACCGACCGCCCGCAGCTACGTGTGCACCACGCCCGCCGAGATCGACACCGCGCTCGACGCGTTCGGCGCCCCCTACGTGGTCAAGGACGACGGTCTGGCCGCCGGCAAGGGCGTCGTCGTCACCGATGACGTCGAGGCGGCCCGCGCCCACGCGCTGGCCTGCGACCGGGTGGTCATCGAGGAGTTCCTCGACGGCCCCGAGGTGAGCCTCTTCGCGATCACCGACGGCACCACCGTGCTGCCGCTCCAGCCCGCCCAGGACTTCAAGCGCGCCCTCGACGGCGACGAGGGCCCGAACACCGGCGGCATGGGCGCGTACAGCCCCCTGCCGTGGGCGGACCCGAAGCTGGTCGACGAGGTCATGCAGTCCGTCCTCCAGCCGACCGTGGACGAGCTGCGCCGGCGCGGTACGCCGTTCTCGGGGCTGTTGTACGCGGGCCTCGCGATCACCTCGCGCGGGGTACGGGTCATCGAGTTCAACGCCAGGTTCGGCGACCCGGAGACCCAGGTGGTCCTGGCGCGTCTGCGGACGCCGCTGGCCGGTGTGCTGCTGGGGGCCGCCAACGGCACCCTGGACGCGCTGCCGCCGCTGAAGTGGCGCGACGCCGCCGCCGTCACCGTCGTGATCGCCTCGCACAACTACCCGGGCACCCCGCGCACGGGTGACCCCATCGAGGGGCTGGACGCGGTCGCGGAGCAGGATGCCCCGCACGCCTACGTACTGCACGCCGGGACCCGGCTCGACGGCGACACGGTCGTCAGCGCGGGCGGGCGGGTGCTCTCCGTGACGGCGACGGCGGACGACCTCGCGGGCGCCCGTGAGCGTGCCTACGCGGCGGCGGCCAGGATCCGGCTCGACGGTTCCCAGCTCCGTACGGACATCGCGAAGAAGGCCGCGGAGGACGCCCGGACGGGGCAGCCCACGCAGGCCTGATCCGAACGGAACGCCCTACCCCTCCGACCCCCTTTCACGTCGGCACCTTTGCCCAAAGCCATTCCATCGGGTGACGGCTGAGCCATCCGGATGACGCCCGTCGAACCCCCAACTAGGGTGCGGCGCAAGCGTTCCGGCACTTGGCCCACCGGCATTGCGATGTCGGTGGCGGGTGCCACAGTGGGGGAGTGAGCAACGCCGCCGTGGGGGCAGAGGGGGTGAAGTCCGGCCGTGTCAGGTACCGGTACAGGTGAGGAGTTGGGTGCGCGGGCAGCGCGTGTCCGGGCCCGCGCACTGCTGCGCATCCGCGGCAGGGCGACAGCGGTCGCCGTGCTGCCCGCAGCGCTGGCCGTGGTCCTGTTCGCCGCGGGCGCCCAGGGCTTCGCCGACGGCAGTGGCTGGGCCGCGGCGCGCTGGGCCGTGGCCGGCTGCGCGGTCGTCGTCCTGCTGATCGCGGCGGCCGTCGCGATCGCGGTCGTACGGGCGAAGCCGGCGGTCAGCCCGACCGTCCCGCTCGGCGAGAAGGCCGCCCCCGATCTCTACCGGCTGGTCCACGACCTGGCGGACCGGCTCGGGGTGCCCGCGCCCTCGGCCATAGCGCTCACGCCCGACTGCGACAGCTGGCTGGAGGACCGCGGCCATCCGTCGGCCGGTGGCTCCGTCCGGCGCGCGCAGGCGGCCCCCGTGCTGGTCATCGGCTCCCCGTTCCTGTGGTGGATGCGGGTCGCCGAGCTGCGCGCGGTGCTCGCCCCGGTCGTCGCGGGCACCGGTTCCTCCGCCCACCCCGACATAGCCGCCGCCCGGCGCTTCGTGCGGGGCCTCGACGGGGCGGTCGCCGACGCCTCCGTCCCCGCCCGGGGCCCGGTGCGCAGGGCGCTGCGGCTGCCGCGCGCCTTCGTCGGGCGGATCGCCCGGATACTGCTGCGCAGCTGCCGCGGGCACGCCGCGGAGATGGAGCGGGGCGTCGCCGCCGCCGCGTCGACGCGCGCCCAGGCGGTGGACTACGGGCTGAGGATCGTCGCCCAGGAGCAGGTCGGCCTCGCCTACGCCGGCTGGGACCGGCTGCTCACCCGCGTCGCGCTGCCCGCCTGGCGGATGGGCCGCTGGCCCTCGCAGCTGGACGCGGGCGTCGTCTCCGCCCTCACCGAGCTGTCCCGCCGCGACCGGCTGGCCGAGGGATACGCCTCCCGGCTCGGCGAGCGTCCCGCCTGCGACCTGCTGGAGGAGCCGGGAGCGGCCGACGAGGCGGCATCCCTGCTGGCGGCCCGCCTCTTCCACGGCGGGCCCGCCGAGACGGGCCCCGACTGGGCCCCGGTGGACTGGCAGCAGTATCCGGACGAGGTGGTCGACCGGAAGTGGCGCTCGGAGGCGGCGCGCCTGCACCGCGTGCTGGACGCCATGGGCGTTCCGCCCGCCGCGGCCGTCGGCGGGGTGCCGACGCTGGCGCGCGTCGTGGAGCATCTGGAGACGGGGGAGCACGGTGGCGAGGAGCTGGCGGCCGGGATCAGCGCGGCGGTGGCCCGCGAGGAGGCCGAGGCCCAGGAGCGGGTCCCTGACGCGGCCCCCGGCGGCTCCGCGCAGGCGGGCGGCTCCGCGGGTTCCGCTTCCGGCGACGACGTACTGGCCCTGTGGGGGCCCGACCCGCTGCCCCTCTTCCCGCTTCAGCCGCCCCGTACGGGCACCGATCTGCTCGCCGATCACGTCGCGGCGATGGTCTGCTGCGCCGCCGTGGACACGGCCGGTGCGGCGCCCGGTCTCGACTGGCTCGACGGACCCATGCTGCTGGTCGACGGCGAGCGCCGGGCGGATCTCGGCAGCCCGGTCCTCAGCCTGATCGAGGACGGCGACGCCGGCCCGCTGCGCACCTGGCTCGCCTCGGTCGGCGTACGCACCGACAAACCGGTACGTCTGGTCTGAAACGTACGTCCGAAAAGAGGCCTTGCAAGGGACGTCCGGAAGAGGTCTCACCGACAGGGCGGGGCGGCCGAAGCGGCCGAGAACAAGTCCATAACCGGAGCAATAGGTTCCGTTCACGTCAATTCGCGACGAACGGTGACGGAGTGCGTGCGTTATGTGATGTGCTGGGGAACGGCGCTGACAGTCGGCGCATCACTGTTGATCCGGGGGCCTGAGGGAGGGGGAGCGTGATGGGGGCGGAACAGATCCGTCGGTGGGAATCGGGTGCCCTGGCGCATGCCGTGACCGATCCTTTCGGCCAGGGGCCGCTGCCCTGGCTGCGCGGCAGTGAGAACTACTTCGACGACACCGGCCAGGTCGTCCCCTGGTACGCGGACCCCACGCTGCCCCGTGGTTCCACCGACGGCGGCACGCGTACCGCCGACGACGTGCGCCGGCAGATCAAGGGCTTCGCCTCCACCGGAGCGGCCGCCCCCGGCGAGGCGATCGACTTCCACATCACGGTGGACCCGCCCCAGCAGTTCACCGTGGACGTCTACCGGATCGGCCACTACGGCGGCGACGGCGCGGCCAAGATCACCACAAGCCCGCGCCTGTCCGGCATCGTGCAGCCGCCGCCCCTCACCGCCGACCGCACCGTCTCCTGCCACCACTGGTGGCAGTCCTGGCGACTCCAGATCCCGTCCTACTGGTCGATCGGCGCGTACGTCGCCGTGCTCACCACGCTCGACGGCTACCGGTCGCACATCCCGTTCACCGTCCGCGACGACCACCCGGCCGACCTGCTGCTGGTCCTCCCGGACATCACGTGGCAGGCGTACAACCTCTACCCGGAGGACGGCCGGACCGGCGCCAGTCTCTACCACGCGTGGGACGAGGAGGGCAGGCTGCTGGGGGAGGAGGACGCGGCGGTCACCGTCTCCTTCGACCGCCCCTACGCGGGCGCGGGCCTCCCGCTGCACGTCGGACACGCCTACGACTTCATCCGCTGGGCCGAGCGCTACGGCTACGACCTCGCCTACGCCGACACCCGCGACCTGCACGCGGGCCGGGTCGACCCCACGCGCTACCGGGGCCTGGTCTTCCCCGGCCACGACGAGTACTGGTCGGTGCCCATGCGCCGCACCGCCGAGCGCGCCCGCGACAACGGCACCTCGCTGGTCTACCTCTCCGCCAACACCATGTACTGGCAGGTCAGCCTCGGGCCCTCGGCGTCCGGCGTCCCGGACCGGCTGCTCACCTGCCGCAAGCGCCGCGGCCCCGGCAAGCCCGCCCTCTGGCGCGAGATCGACCGCCCCGAGCAGCAGCTGCTCGGCATCCAGTACGCGGGCCGGGTGCCAGAACCGCACCCCCTCGTCGTACGGAACGCGGAGCACTGGCTGTGGGACGCGACCGGCGCCGGTGAGGGCGACGAGATCGACGGCCTGGTCGCGGGCGAGGCCGACCGCTACTTCCCGCGCACCACGCTGCCCGAGCACGACAACCGCATCCTGCTCGCCCACTCCCCGTACCAGGACAGCGAAGGGGCGACGCGCCACCAGGAGACGTCCCTGTACCGGGCCCCGTCCGGCGCACTCGTCTTCGCCTCCGGCACCTTCGCCTGGTCGCCGGCCCTGGACCGTCCCGGCCATGTGGACCCCCGCATCCAGCGGGCCACCGCCAACCTCCTCGACCGCATCTGCAAGCGCGCCTGAACCACGGCGTCCCCGTCCGCTTCCGGGGCGTCCGGTCCGGCACCCCTCCGCAGCCGTCCGCACCCGGATACGGGACAATCGGAACGGTTCCTGGAACAACCTACGCGGAGGCAGCGTGTCCGGATTTGTAGAAAAGCCCGAGCCCGTGCAGGTACCGGGACTCACCCACCTGCACACCGGCAAGGTGCGAGACCTGTACCGGAACGAGGCCGGTGACCTCGTCATGGTCGCCAGCGACCGGATGTCCGCCTACGACTGGGTGCTGCCGACCGAGATCCCGGACAAGGGCCGTGTCCTGACCCGCCTCTCGATGTGGTGGTTCGACCAGCTCGCCGACCTCGTGCCCAACCACGTCCTGTCGACCGAGGTGCCCGCCGGGGCCCCCGACGACTGGGCCGGCCGCACCATGATCTGCAAGTCGCTGCGGATGGTCCCGGTCGAGTGCGTGGCCCGCGGCTACCTGACGGGCTCCGGCCTCACCGAGTACAACGAGTCCCGCACGGTCTGCGGCCTCGCCCTCCCCGACGGCCTCGTGGACGGCTCCGAGCTTCCGGGCGCCATCTTCACCCCCGCCACCAAGGCGGCCGTCGGTGACCACGACGAGAACGTGAGCTACGAGGAGGTGGCCCACCAGGTCGGCACCGAGACGGCCGCCCTGCTGCGCCGGACGACCCTGGACGTCTACGGCCGGGCCCGCGACATCGCACGCGAGCGCGGGATCATCCTCGCGGACACCAAGTTCGAGTTCGGCTTCGCGCCCACCGCCGACGGCGGCGAGGAACTGATCATCGCCGACGAGGTGCTGACCCCGGACTCCTCCCGCTTCTGGCCTGCCGCCTCCTGGGAGCCGGGCCACGCCCAGCCGTCGTACGACAAGCAGTTCGTACGCGACTGGCTGACCTCGCCGGCCTCCGGCTGGGACCGCAGGAGCGAGCAGCCCCCGCCGGCGCTGCCCCAGGAGATCGTGGACGCGACCCGCGCCAAGTACATCGAGGCGTACGAACTCCTCACCGGCACGCCCTGGAAGTAGCCACCGCACACGAAGAAGCCCCCGGCCGGAAGGCCGGGGGCTTCTTGCTGAACCGAGCGGACGACCAGGTTCGAACTGGCGACCTCAACCTTGGCAAGGTTGCGCTCTACCAACTGAGCTACGTCCGCAAGCGCCGAAGCGCGAGGACCACTATACCCAACCCCGCTCCCTCGCGAGACGCACCGCCGCATGACGGTTCTCCGCCCCGAGCTTCGAGGCCGCCGCCGAGAGGTAGTTGCGCACGGTCCCCTGCGACAGCGAAGCCCGGTCGGCGATCTCCGAGACCGGCGCCCCGTCCGCCGCCAGCTCCAGCACCTCGGCCTCGCGCACGGTCAGCGGCGAGTCCCCCGCGGAGATCGCGTCCGCCGCCAACTCCGGGTCCACATAACGGTTTCCGGCGTGCACGGTACGGATGATCCCGGCCAGCTGGCGGGCGCTCACCGTCTTCGGCACGAACGCCCGCACCCCCGCCGCGAGCGCCCGTTTGAGGTGCCCGGGACGGCCGTGACTGGTCACGATCATCGTCCGGCAGTCCGGAAGCTCGGCCCGCAGCGATGTGGCCACGCTCACACCGTCCGCCCCCGGCATCTCCAGGTCCAGCACCGCCACATCGGGGCGGTGCGCGCGGGCCATCGCGAGCGCCTCCGGGCCCGTCGCCGCCTCCGCGACGACCACGAGGTCGTCCTCCAGCGCGAGGAGGGCGGCGAGCGCGCCCCGGATCAGATGCTCGTCGTCGGCGAGCAGCACCCGTACCGCGGTCATCGTCGTCCTTCCACGAGGCCCGGCCCCGGACCCACCATCACACCGGGACTCACCACGGAGCCCGGCCGCCCGGCCCCGGGGGCCGACGCCCCGGGAACCCCAGCCCCGGGGGCCGACGTCCTGGGAGCCCGCGCACCGCGAACCGCCGCCCCGGGCACGGTCTCCCCGCCCCCGCCCCGGGAGCGTCCGGCCAAGTCGTCGGTGCGATCGGCCTCCTCCCGGTCGCCCAGCGGGACGGTCGCCGTCAGCCGGAACAGCCCGCCCTGTGCGGGCCCCGCCTCCAGTGAGCCGTCGAGCGCGCCCAGCCGCTCGCGGAGGCCGGCCAGCCCGGAGCCCTGAGCGTCGGGCGCGGCCGCCGTCGAGGGTGACGTCGACGGCGACTGTGCCGTCACCCCGTCGTTCTCCACGTGCAGCACGGCGCTGTCCGCGGTGGTCTCCAGCCGGATCACGCAGCGCCGGGGGTCGCCGTGCCGCAGCACGTTGGTCGCCGCCTCGCGGACCACCCAGCCGAGCGCCGCCTGCACGGGCGCGGGCAGCCGCTCCCCGGTGCCGTCGCTCACCACGCACTCGATTCCGGCCGCGCTCAGCACCCCCTGGGCCCCGGCCAGTTCCGTGATCAGGCTGGCCTCCCGGTAACCGCGCACCACATCGCGCACCTCCTGCTGCGAGGCGCGCGCTATCCGCTGCACCTCGACCATCTGATCCACCGCCTCCGGCCTGCCGCGCTGCGCCAGCTCCACCGCCAGCTCGCTCTTGAGCGCGATCACCGCGAGGTTGCGGCCCATCACGTCGTGCATGTCGCGCCCGAACCGCAGCCGCTCCTCGGCCACGGCGAGCCTGGCCTGTATGTCCCGGGCCTGCTCGGCCTGCCACATCACGCTCATGCTCCAGGCGCTCGGCCGTACCGAGATCAGGACCAGCACGCAGCCGAACAGGGTGCAGGGCACCACGCCGGCCAGGGTGCCGCCCCGCAGTCCGGAAGCGGCGAGCGCTCCGGTGGTCAGGAGGGTGAGGCAGAGCGACTCGATGACGAACCGCCGGACCGGGACCAGGAGCACGCGCGTGATCACGAGCGCCATCGGGGCGTTCAGCGCCATGAGCAGCAGCCCCGATCCATGCACCCCGTCCACGCCGGTCAGCGTCGCCAGCAGCCCGACGGCCAGGAGCATGAGCACCACGGGGGCGAGCAGCCGCCGCCCGGGGAAGACCGACGTCCCGAGGTAGTGCTCGTAGGCCACGGACAGATTGCGGTTGCTCAGCACGCACTGCGCCACGCTGACCAGGAGCAGCGCCACCCCCAGCGCCAGCGGCAGCGGCTCGTGCCGGATGTCGTGGTCGAAGGGAGCCCCCTGCCAGGCCAGGGTGAAGAGCCAGGGCATCGCGCAGATGGTGAACCGCGAGTACTGGTCTATCCGCTCCATCTTGCCGCGCTCCTGCCAACTGCGGTGCCAGCCCCGAAGGCGCATCACGGCCCGTCCTCCCTGTCAGCGTCGCGGATCCCAGCGGAACCACCGCTGCACAGCAAACACGCCCACCGCCGTCCAGACCAACCCCGCCAGCGCCGCCCCGAGCACCTCCGTGCCTCCCGATCCGCCGAGCCAGCCGGCCCGGATCAGGGTCATCACCCCGGTCAGCGGCAGGAGTTCGCAGAAGGTCGCCAGACGGTCGGGGAATATCTCCAGCGGGACGAAGAAGCCGGAGCCCATCATCGAGACGAGGAACAGCGGCAGGGTCGTCAGCTGGGCGGTCTGCACGGTGCGGGTGACCACGGAACTGACCGCGGCCAGCGCCGTCAGCAGCACCACGCCCAACAGCAGGCCCGCGAGGAGCAGTGCGGGGCGCTCGGGCGCGCCGAGCCCGAAGAAGGCCGTACCGGCGACGACGATCACCAGGCTCTGTGCCAGGGCCAGCGCGCCCGCCGGCAGGGCGGTGCCCGCGAGGATCTCCCCGTCGGTGACCTCGCCGGTGCGCAGCCGCTTCAGGACCAGCTCCTCCCGCCGTGCCACGTACGCGGCGACCAGGTTCATGTAGACGGCCTGGAGCAGCACCGTCCCGATGCCGCCGACGAGCGCCGCCCCGGCCACGGTCATCCCGGTGCTCTTGAGGTCCACCTGCTCGAAGGTCGACTTCATGGCCATGATCATGGCCGCCGGCATCAACAGCGCGACGAAGATCGCCGTGCGGTTGCGGGCCAGCAGCGTCAGCTCGGCCCGCCCGAGGGCCGTCAGGCGGGTCCGGGCCGTGGTCCCCGTGGTGCGCTTCGTGGCCGGGGCGGCGGTGGTCGCGGTCGTCATGGAACAGGCACCTCTTCGGTCTGGGCGGCGGACTTCGCGATGTCGAGGAACGCCTCTTCGAGCGAGGCGGATCGGGCGTCGAGCCCCACCAGCGGGACGTCGGACTCCGCGGCCCAGCGCAGCAGTTCGGTCAGGGCCTCCTGGAGCCGGTGCGTGCGGATCTCGATCCGCGGGCCGTCGGCGGCGGCGCGGAGCCCCAGGGGCAGCCGCGCCGCGGGTATGCCGTGGGGCAGCTCGAAGCGGATGCGGGCGGGGCGGGCGGCCGTCACCTCGGCGGTGGTGCCCGCGGTCACGATCCGGCCGCGGTGCATGATCGCCAGCCGGTCGGCGAGGGCTTCGGCCTCCTCCAGGTAATGCGTGGTGAGCAGCACGGTGATGCCGTCCTCCTGGAGTCGGCGCACCAGCTCCCAGGTGTCGCGCCGGCCCTCGGCGTCGAGACCGGTGGTCGGCTCGTCCAGGAAGAGCACCTCGGGCCGGCCGAGCAGGGCGAGCGCCAGGTCCAGCCGCCGCCGCTCGCCGCCGGAGAGCTGCTTGACCCGGACGCGGGCCCGGTGGCCGAGCCCGACCAGCTCCAGGGCCTCGCCGGTCGGCCGGGCGCCACTGGTGCAGCCCGCCCACATCCGTACCGTCTCGGCCACCGAGAGGTCGGACGGGAAGCCGCCCTCCTGGAGCATCACGCCTATCCGTGGGCGGACCCGGGAGCGCTCGGCGTACGGATCGTGGCCCAGCACCCGGACCGTGCCGCCGTCGGGGCGGGCGAGGCCCTCCAGAAGCTCGACGGTGGAAGTCTTTCCGGCGCCGTTCGTGCCGAGCAGGGCGAACAGCTCGCCGCGCGCCACGCTGAAGGAGACGCCGGTCACGGCCTCGAAGCCGCCGGCGTAACTGCGCCGGACGTCATCCGCCTGGATCACGCACTCACGGGACATGTCGTCGCTGGTCATGTCTCAAGGCTTCCTCCGCCGGACGGCCTACGGCAGTGCGCGCTGTCACCACCACCTATGACAAACGTCATGGGTGGTGCGAAGCGGGCCGGGAAAGCACCTGGTGTCGCGTCGGAGAAGCGGAAGCACCGGAATGCGACCAGGCCTCCCTGCACGAGGAAGACCCCCGATGCGAGGAGGACTGCCGGCGCGACGAAGACTGCCAGTGCGACGAAGATCCAGGCGCGACGAAGATCCAGGCACAGCGAAGATCCAGGCACGACGAAGGCCCCGGTCGAAATCGACCGGGGCCTTCGATATACGAGCGGACGACCAGGTTCGAACTGGCGACCTCAACCTTGGCAAGGTTGCGCTCTACCAACTGAGCTACGTCCGCATTGCAACCACTCGGCTTTCACCGGTGGAGCGAGCACTACTCTACCCGATCCACTGGAGTGGTCGTGAAGAGTGATGCAGAGCGGGTGACAGGAATTGCACACTGCGCCTTCCCCCTGGAAGGGGGATGTTCTGCTACTGAACTACACCCGCACGCTGCTTGGGGTTCGGCTTTTCGGCCTTGCCCTTCGGCGTGCTCCAGACTCTAGCCGACCTGCGGGGGTGTCGCGCAAGTCGGCTCCCGAGAGGCGTCGCCCGGCGCCACCCTGACGGGGCGTCGGGCGCGTCCGCCGCACGGGTCCGGCGCGGCCGGCCGGCCCGCACGCCGGTCCGGGCGCAGGATCAACTGGCTTCCTGGAACGCCTCGTAGACGCTTTTGGGAATCCGGCCCCGGGCCGGCACGTCCATCCGGTGCGAGCGCGCCCAGGCGCGCACCGCCGCGGGGTCGGGTGCGAGCGAGGTGTGCCGGTACGAGACGGGAACCTTGCCGCGTTTGCCGGTATTTGTCTGCTTACGGCCGGCCGCCATGTACGGGGCCAGGGCTTTGCGCAGTTTCTTTGCGTTGGACGGATTGAGGTCGATCTCGTACGACTTCCCGTCGAGGGCGAAGGAGACCGTTTCCGCCGCTGTTCCCCCGTCGATGTCGTCGGAGAGTGTGACCACTACGCGCTGCGCCACGGATATCGGTCCTTTCCTACAGCATCGACGCGTCTGACATGCGCCGATGCCGGCCTTCCGGCTGTGAGCGCGGATGCGGCCCGACTGTTGTCGGTGTCGCGGGGGCAATGCTGCTTTCCCTGGTAATCATTTGTACAGCGACTGGTGCCGCATTGTGAAGCCCGCCCAATTACCTGCGCGTGTCCGCCCGCTATGTGGGCCGCCCGCGATCATTTGTTTCGCGGGATTTTCGTGGCCCGTGATCGGCCGATATCTCGGCGTGATCTGCCCCGTTTGATATCTACCCGCGTAGAATTTCCGGGCAGGTACGCTGAGTGGACCCGCGGGGGTCTGGGGAACCCCCCGGAGAAACAGCCGCACCACACCACCACACCGGGAGTGCCAGTGGCACGCGTCGTAGTCGACGTCATGCTCAAGCCCGAGATCCTCGACCCGCAGGGACAGGCGGTGCAGCGCGCACTGCCCCGTCTCGGCTTCGAGGGAATCGCGGACGTACGTCAGGGAAAGCGTTTCGAGCTGCAGGTCGAGGGGCCGGTCGATGACGCCGCCCTCGCCCGTATTCACGAGATGGCGGAGACCTTCCTCGCCAACACCGTGATCGAGGACTTCACCGTCAAGGTGGAGAAGGCCGAGGAGTCGAAGTGACTGCTCGTATCGGAGTCGTCACCTTTCCGGGCACGCTCGACGACCAGGACGCCCTTAGGGCCGTACGGGTCGCGGGCGCCGAACCCGTATCGCTGTGGCACCGCGACAAGGACCTGCACCAGGTCGACGCGGTCATCCTCGCGGGCGGTTTCTCCTACGGCGACTATCTGCGCGCCGGAGCCATCTCCCGGTTCTCGCCGGTCATGGAGACGGTGATCGAGCAGGCGAAGGCGGGCATGCCGGTCCTCGGCATCTGCAACGGCTTCCAGATCCTGACCGAGGCGCATCTGCTGCCCGGCGCGATGCTGCGCAACAACCACCTGCACTTCATCTGCCGCGACCAGACCCTGCGCGTCGAGAACGCGGAGACCGCCTGGACCTCGGACTACTCCGCGGGCCAGGAGATCTCCGTCCCCCTCAAGAACATGGACGGCCGTTACACCGCCGACGAGCACACGCTCGACGAGCTGGAGGCCGAGGGCCGCGTCGCCTTCCGCTACGTGGGCCGCAACCCCAACGGCTCACTGCGCGACATCGCCGGCATCACCAACGCCGCGGGCAACGTCGTCGGCCTGATGCCGCACCCGGAGCACGCCGTGGAGCCGCTGATCGGCACCGGTCGCACCGACGGTCTCGGTTTCTTCACCTCGATCATCAAGAAGCTGGTCAACGCATGAGCCTGGACACGGTCAAGCACGCGGCCGAAACCCCGGACACCGAGCAGCCCTGGAAGGAACTCGGCCTCAAGGAGGACGAGTACGCCCGCATCCGCGAGATCCTGGGCCGCCGTCCCACCGGCGCCGAGCTCGCCATGTACTCGGTGATGTGGTCGGAGCACTGCTCGTACAAGAGCAGCAAGGTCCACCTCAAGCAGTTCGGCGAGAAGGTCCCGGCCAACGACGCCATGCTCGTCGGCATCGGTGAGAACGCCGGTGTGGTCGACGTCGGCCAGGGGTACGCGGTCACCTTCAAGGTCGAGTCGCACAACCACCCCTCGTACATCGAGCCCTACCAGGGCGCGGCGACCGGCGTCGGCGGCATCGTCCGCGACATCCTCGCCATGGGCGCCCGCCCGGTCGCGGTCGTCGACCCGCTGCGCTTCGGCGCGGCCGACCACCCGGACACCAAGCGCGTCCTGCCGGGCGTCGTCGCGGGCATCGGCGGCTACGGCAACTGCCTGGGCCTGCCGAACATCGGCGGCGAGGTCGTCTTCGACGCCTGCTACCAGGGCAACCCGCTCGTCAACGCCGGCTGCATCGGCGTGATGAAGCACGAGGACATCCACCTCGCGCAGGCGTCCGGCCCCGGCAACAAGGTCATCCTGTACGGCGCCCGGACCGGTGGCGACGGCATCGGCGGCGTCTCGGTGCTGGCCTCGGAGACCTTCGAGTCGACCGGCCCGGCCAAGCGCCCCGCCGTCCAGGTCGGCGACCCGTTCCAGGAGAAACTCCTCATCGAGTGCACCCTGGAGATCTTCAAGGAGAAGCTCGTCGCGGGCATCCAGGACCTCGGCGGCGCCGGGCTCTCCTGCGCCACGTCCGAGCTGGCCTCCGCGGGCTCCGGCGGCATGCGCGTCGAGCTGGACACCGTGCCGCTGCGTGACTCCTCCCTCTCGCCCGAGGAAATCCTCATGAGCGAGTCGCAGGAGCGCATGTGCGCGATCGTCGAGCCGCAGCACGTGGACCGCTTCCTGGAGATCTGCGAGAAGTGGGACGTCATCGCCACCGTCATCGGTGAGGTGACCGAGGGTTCGCAGCTGGAGATCTTCTGGCACGGCGAGCAGATCGTGGACGTTCCGCCGCGGTCCGTCGCCCACGAGGGCCCGACCTACCACCGCCCGTACGCCCGCCCCTCCTGGCAGGACGCGCTCCAGGCGGACGACGCCGGCAAGCTGGCCCGCCCGGCGAACGGCGCCGAGCTGCGCGAACAGGTCCTCAAGCTGGTGTCCTCGCCGAACCAGGCGTCGAAGTCCTGGATCACGGACCAGTACGACCGGTTCGTGCAGGGCAACACCGTGCTCGCGATGCCCGAGGACGCCGGCATGGTCCGCATCGACGAGGAGTCCAACCTCGGCGTGGCCATGGCGACCGACGGCAACGGCCGGTACGCGAAGCTCGACCCGTACACCGGGGCGCAGCTCGCGCTGGCGGAGTCGTACCGCAATGTCGCCGCCTCCGGCGCCAAGCCGCTCGCCATCTCGGACTGCCTGAACTTCGGTTCGCCCGAGGACCCGGACGTCATGTGGCAGTTCGCCGAGGCCACCCGCGGTCTCGCGGACGGCTGCCTGGAGCTGGGCACCCCGGTCACCGGCGGCAACGTCTCGCTGTACAACCAGACCGGTGAGACGGCGATCCACCCGACGCCGGTCGTGGCCGTGCTCGGTGTGATCGACGACGTCACGCGGCGCACGCCGGTCGCCTTCGCGGAAGAGGGCCAGCTCCTCTACCTGCTGGGCGACACGGGCGAGGAGTTCGGCGGCTCCGCCTGGTCCGAGGTCGTCCACAACCACCTCGGCGGCCTGCCGCCCAAGGTGGACCTGGGCCGCGAGAAGCTGCTCGCCGAGATCCTGATCTCGGCCTCCCGCGACGGCATGATCGACGCGGCGCACGACCTGTCCGACGGCGGTCTGATCCAGGCGGTCACCGAGTCCTGCCTGCGTGGCGGGAACGGTGCCCGGCTGGTCGTGCCGGACGGCCTGGACGCGTTCACGCTGCTGTTCTCGGAGTCCGCGGGCCGCGCGGTCGTCTCGGTGCCGCGCAGCGAGGAGCTGCGGTTCAACGACATGTGCGGGGCGCGCGGTCTGCCCGTGACCCGCCTCGGTGTCGTGGACGGCGACGAGATCGAGGTCCAGGGCGAGTTCTCCATCCCGCTGAGCGAGCTGCGTACGGCGCACGAGGACACGATCCCCGCGCTGCTGGCGTAGTCCGCGGGCAGTTCGCCCATGCCGAGGCCCCCGACCGGTCCGACCGGTCGGGGGCCTTTGCGATGTGCGTACGGGAAATGCCGGGCCGTGCCGTACGGGAGTGGTCACGCCTTTCTGCGGGTGCCCGGGAGCCGGGTGGACAGGATCAGGGCGAGGACCATCACTCCGGTGGCGCAGGCGAAGACGACGTCGGCCGATGAGGCGAAGGCGTCCAGGGCCTGCCGCCGGGCCGCGCCCGTGAGCCCGCCGATGTCGCTGGTCGACCCGCCGGGGCCCTTGGCCGCGTAGGCCCTGCTGAGTACGGCTCCGAAGACGGAGGCCCCGAGCGCGGTGCCGAGGGTCTGGAAGAACCGGACCCCGGTGGTCGCCACCCCCAGCTGACTCGGCGGGGCGGCCTCCTGGACCAGCTGGATGAGCTGGCCGATGAGCTGGCCGAAGCCGATCCCCATCAGGAGCATCGCGCCGCGCACCGTCCACAGCCCGGTGTCCGTGCCGAGCGTGGTGAGGACGGCGAGGGCGGCCGAGGCGAAGACGGTGCCGCTGACGACGAAGGTCTTCTGCGACCAGCCTGCCGCGACGAGACGGCCCGAGACGAGGCCGACGACGGTCATGCCGATGGCCATCGGGACCAGGAAGAGTCCGGCCGAGGTCGCCGCGACACCCCGTACGACCTGGAGGTAGATCATCACGTAGACGATCGACCCCATCATCGCGACACCGACCAGGCCCTGGATCGCGAAGCCGTAGCGCATGGGCCGGAGGGCGAAGTGGGAGAGGGGCAGGATCGGTTCGGCGGCCGTGGCTTGGCGCCAGAGGAACAGGACCAGTGCGGCGACGGCGGCCACGGCCAGGCCCACGACGGTGGGCGAGGTCCAGGCGTAGCGTCCGCCGCCCCACTCGGTGACCAGGAGCAGGGCGGTCGAGAAGGCGGCGGCCAGGCCGGCGCCGAGGAAGTCGATGCGGTGGCGGGTGGTGCGTACGGGGAGCCTCACCACGACGACCGCGCCGGCCAGGACGGCGACGCCGACGGGCAGATTGACGTAGAAGATCCACCGCCACCCGGCGTGGTCGGCGAGGGCGCCGCCCAGCCAGGGGCCGAGCGCCATGCCCGCGCCGGCGATGATCCCGCCCAGGCTGCCCTTCGAGTCGCCGCGCTGCGCGCCGGACTCTGCCCCGCCGCCGTTCGCCCGTGCCGCGGAACCCAGCTCGTGCAGGACGACCATGGTCACGCTCATCAGCCCGCCGCCGCCGATGCCCTGGAAGGCGCGCGCGGCGATCAGCCCGCCCATGGACTGGGCCATTCCGCACAGCGCCGAACCGGTGAGGAAGGTCGCCAGCGCCCCGATGAAGACGGTTTTCGAGCCGAGGGTGTCGCAGAGCTTCCCGTACAGCGGCAGCGCGGCGGTCGCGGCGAGCTGGTAGGCGGCGATCAGCCACGGGATCCGGTCGACGCCGTGGACGGGGTCGAGATCGCGGACGATCGGCACGGTCGCCGAGGACACGATGTTCGAGTCCAGCACGGCCAGCAGGATCGTGACGATGCAGAGTGCGACGGCGACGGTGGCGCGGCGGTCGGTGACGCGGCGGTCGGTGGCCGGCCGCTCGGTGCCGGCCGCCCGTGGAGGCTCGGCCGCGGTCTTCGTTTCGGGCATGGCAGGGCTCCCCCTCCTGAGCGGCGCGGGCTCCCCGCCGCTGCGTGGAGTCCCACTGTCCGGACATTCATGTACTGAGTCAAGTTTTCGGCTGGGATAAATTTTCATCCTGGTATAGTGAGGGTCATGACCGAGGGGATGGGCCTGCGCGAGCGCAAGAAGATCGAGACGCGACGTCGTCTGCTGGCGGAGGCCACGAAGCTCTTCGGCGAGCGCGGCTTCGACCAGGTCTCGGTCGCGGAGATCGCCGAAGCGGCCAACGTGTCGAAGATGACCGTCTTCAACTACTTCGACAGCAAGGAAGACCTGGTCTTCGCGCCGATGGAGGAGCACATCGGCGACGCCGCCCGGATCGTGCGGGACCGCGCGCTCGGCGAATCCGTGGTCGCGGCCATGCGCCGGCAGTACCGGGAGGCCGTCGAGCGCCGGGACCCCTCGGTGGGGATGAGCGACGACGCGGTGGCGCTCGGTCTCATCCGGCTCATCCAGCAGACGCCGGTCCTGCTCACCCGCGCGCACGCCTTCTTCGTCGGCACCCTCGACGAACTCACCGATGCCCTGATCGACGAGGGCGAGGAGCCGGCCATCGCCCTCGTCGTCGCCTCCCAGCTGCTCGGTGCGCACAACGCGCTGATCACCGAGAACCACCGGCGCCTGCTGGCCGGTGAATCGGCCGACGCGATCGCGGCGGACGCCGTCAGGCTCGCCGGCCGCGCCTTCGACCTGCTGGAGAAGGGCCTCGGCGACTACGCGACCCGGACCTGACGGGCGGGGCACCCGGGCGACCGGGGCGGCCGCAGCCGCGTCCCGCGCCTGCGGGCTCAGCCCATGTGCCCATCCCACGTGCTGAGCTCGCGTCCCGAGCCCCGCGTCCCGCGTCCCGAGCCCCGCGTCCCGCGTCCCGAGCCCCGTGGCCCGCGGCCCCGGCCCCGGCCTGCGGCCCCCGCCCCGGCCCCCGGCCCCGGCCCCCGGCCCCGGCCCCCCGCCCCGGCCTGCGGCCCCCCCTCCCACCCCGCCCCTTCCTCGTCCCAACTGTGTTGTCAGTGCCGAGTCGTAGGCTCCTCACCATGCCGCCCTCGCAGAAGCGCCCCCGTCGCTACGACCCGGTCAGGACCCGTGCCGCGGTCCTGGCCCAGTTCGCGCACGTACGGGAAGCCGTCCGCACCCTGACCCCGAGACAGCTCGCCTCCCCGAGCGGCCTCGGGGACTGGACGGTGCGCGAGCTGGCCGCCCACATCACCATGGCGCTCTCGCACGTCAGCCGGACCCTGGAGCTCCCGGCCCCGGCACTGGCCAGGCCCGAGGTCTCCCTCGCGCGGTGGCCGCTCACCACGGCGGAGCGCGCCCCGCGCACAGCGGACGACACCGCCGCACGCGCCGCGGACGCCCCGGACCTGGACACCCTGTACGCGGAGGTCGCCGCCCGCTTCGAGGCGCTGGTGCCGGCCGCGTCCGAGGACCGGCTGCTGGCGACCCGGGTCGGAGCGATGCGCCTCGGCGACTTCCTGGTCACCCGCACCGTGGAGCTGGTCGTCCACACCTACGACCTCAGCGAGGCGACCGGGCTCTCCATCCCGTACGACCGGCAGGCGCTCGCGGCGTGCACCCGGCTGCTCGCCGACGCCCTGGCCGAGAAGGCGCCCGGCGGCTCGGTCGAGGTGCGGGTCCCGCCGTTCGCCGTGGTGCAGTGCGTCGAGGGCCCGCGCCACACCCGGGGCACCCCGCCCAACGTCGTGGAGACCGACCCGCTGACCTGGATACGGCTGGCGACCGGGCGTACGCGGTGGGAGCGGGAGGTCGACGCGGCGAAGGTCGGCGCCAGTGGCGAGCGGGCCGACTTGTCCGCCCTGCTGCCCCTCATGGGCTGACGGGCCGGTTCCGGTTCCGGCGGCCCGGCAGGGGAACCGGATCGCCCGTGCCCGCCGTCTCACCGGCATGCAGCTCTCCACGCAGCCTTCCACGCGGCGACGGCACCTGGCCGTCGGCCTCCTGGCCCTGCTCGCCCTCACCGCCTGCGGCACGGAGTCGGCCGACGGGACCGGCGCGGGCTCCTCACGGGCCGCCCCCGCAGGTGACAGCGGCTCCGCACAGCCGGCCGAGTCCCTCACCGGAGTGCGGTGGAACGTCGACGCGCTGACGGTCGACGGGCGGCGCACCAAGGCCCCGGCCGGCGCGCACCTGGAGATCGACACGAAGGGCCGGGCCGGCGGGAGCTACGGCTGCAACCGGTTCACCGCGCAGGTGCGGCTCGACGGCGACACCCTCACCGTCGAGCAGGGGCTGACCACCGAGATGGGCTGCGAACCGGCCGTCCAGCGCTTCGAATCCCTCCTGGCCGGCGCCTTCAAGGGCAGGCTCACCGCCACCGTGAAGGACAAGACGGTCACCCTGACCACGGCGAAGGGCGACACCATCACCCTCACCGCGAGCCGCCCGGTCCCGCTCGCGGGCACCGACTGGCGGGTCACCACGCTGGCCTCCGGCTCCACCGCCTCGTCCGTGCCCAGCGGCACGGAGGGCGGGGCGCGGATCACCTTCGGCCGGGACGGCACGGTCCACGGCACCCTCGGCTGCAACACCTTCCGGGCCACGGCAGAGGTCTCCGGCTCCACGATCACCTTCGGCCCGCTCACCGCCACTCGGAAGACGTGCCCGGACCCCGACATGCGGCTGGAGAGCGCCGTACGCGAGGTGCTCGACGGGACCAGGACGACCTTCGCCATCGACCAGCGGACGCTGACCCTCACCACTCAGGGCGGCGACAAGGGGATCGGCGCCTCGGCGGCCGAGGAGAACGGCTGAAGGGAACGGCCGAGGGGAGCGGCTGAGGCCGGTTCGGCGGATCGAGCCCGACCGCGACCGGCCGCCGGTCCCCGAGAAGCCGCATACCGGGCGGCGACGGTGTGAGGCTCGCCACGAAACGACCGTTCGGGCCCTGCCCGCACGGTCGCCGCGAGCCGCCTCACACAGCGCCACGAACAGGACCGTCGACGCCCTCGGCCGGGTGGCCGGAACCTGTCGGTAACCGGCCGGTGATCCGGGTGTCGCCTGCCCTGCGGCGGTTGCCGCGCGTAGACCCGGACGGGGCGGCGATCACTGCGGGTGACAGGTCCGACGGCCCGGAGAGCGGGTTCCGGGGGCCCTTCCGGGCCGGTTCGGCGCGGCATCCCCAATTCGGACCAGTGGTCGATCTCCCCTACACTCGGTGGCGTGCCTCGTGGTGATGGACGACTCAACCACGACCTGCTCCCCGGAGAGAAAGGCCCCCAGGACGCTTGCGGCGTCTTCGGTGTCTGGGCTCCGGGCGAAGAGGTCGCCAAGCTCACCTATTTCGGACTGTATGCCCTGCAGCACCGTGGACAGGAGTCCGCGGGCATCGCAGTGAGCAACGGGTCCCAGATCCTGGTCTTCAAGGACATGGGACTGGTCTCGCAGGTCTTCGACGAAACCTCCCTGGGATCGCTCCAGGGCCATATCGCGGTCGGTCATGCCCGCTACTCCACCACCGGTGCCTCGGTGTGGGAGAACGCGCAGCCGACGTTCCGTGCGACCGCGCACGGCTCGATCGCCCTGGGTCACAACGGCAACCTGGTCAACACGGCCCAGCTCGCGGAGATGGTCGCCGACCTCCCGCGCAAGGACGGCCGCGCCACCCAGGTCGCCGCGACCAACGACACCGATCTGGTGACCGCCCTGCTCGCCGGCCAGACCGACGAGGACGGCAAGCCGCTCACCATCGAGGAGGCCGCCGCCAAGGTGCTTCCCGAGGTGCGGGGCGCCTTCTCCCTCGTCTTCATGGACGAGCACACGCTCTACGCCGCCCGTGACCCGCAGGGCATCCGCCCGCTGGTCCTCGGCCGCCTGGAGCGCGGCTGGGTGGTCGCTTCGGAGTCGGCCGCCCTCGACATCTGCGGTGCCAGCTTCGTCCGCGAGATCGAGCCGGGCGAGATGATCGCCGTGGACGAGAACGGTCTGCGCACCTCTCGATTCGCGGAAGCGAAGCCCAAGGGCTGCGTCTTCGAGTACGTCTATCTGGCCCGCCCCGACACCGACATCGCCGGCCGCAACGTGTACCTCTCCCGTGTGGAGATGGGCCGCAGGCTGGCCGCCGAGGCGCCCGTCGAGGCCGATCTGGTCATAGCGACGCCGGAGTCCGGCACCCCCGCGGCCATCGGCTACGCGGAGGCCAGCGGGATTCCGTTCGGCGCCGGCCTGGTGAAGAACGCCTACGTCGGCCGGACCTTCATCCAGCCGTCCCAGACGATTCGCCAGCTGGGCATCCGCCTCAAGCTGAACCCCCTCAAGGAAGTCATCAAGGGCAAGCGCCTGGTGGTCGTCGACGACTCGATCGTCCGCGGCAACACCCAGCGCGCACTGGTCCGGATGCTCCGCGAGGCCGGTGCGGCCGAGATCCACATCCGGATCTCGTCCCCGCCCGTGAAGTGGCCCTGCTTCTTCGGCATCGACTTCGCGACCCGCGCCGAGCTGATCGCCAACGGCATGTCCGTCGAGGAGATCGGCACCTCCATGGGCGCCGACTCGCTCGCGTACATCTCGATCGACTCGATGATCGAGGCCACGACGATCGACAAGCCGAATCTGTGCCGCGCCTGCTTCGACGGTGAGTACCCGATGGAGCTTCCCGACCCGGAGCTGCTCGGCAAGCAGCTGCTGGAGACCGAGCTGGCGGCAGGCCCTGCGGCGACGGCCGCGGCCGACGCGCTGCGGCGTCCGTGACCCGGACCGCCCGGCAGCCCTTCCCCCAGCCCCGTATTTCCACACGAAAGATCCCAGGCAATGTCTGAGACAACAGGTGCTTCCTACGCGGCAGCGGGCGTCGACATCGAGGCCGGCGACCGCGCCGTCGAGCTGATGAAGGAGTGGGTGAAGAAGACGCAGCGCCCCGAGGTCGCAGGACTCGGCGGTCTCGGCGGCTTCGCCGGCCTCTTCGACGCCTCGGCGCTCAAGCGCTACGAGCGTCCGCTCCTCGCCTCCGCCACGGACGGCGTCGGCACCAAGGTCGACCTCGCCCGCCAGATGGGCGTGTACGACACCATCGGCCACGACCTCGTCGGCATGGTCGTGGACGACCTCGTCGTCTGCGGCGCCGAGCCGCTGTTCATGACCGACTACATCTGCGTCGGCAAGGTGCACCCCGAGCGTGTCGCGGCCATCGTCAAGGGCATCGCCGAGGGCTGTGTGCTGGCCGGCTGCGCCCTGGTCGGCGGGGAGACCGCCGAGCACCCGGGCCTGCTGGGCGCGGACGACTTCGACGTGGCCGGCGCCGGTACGGGCGTGGTCGAGGCCGACCGTCTGCTGGGCCCCGACCGCATCCGCAAGGGCGACGCCGTGATCGCCATGGCGTCCTCGGGTCTTCACTCCAACGGGTACTCGCTCGTCCGCCACGTGGTCTTCGACCGGGCCGGCTGGACGCTGGACCGCCAGGTCGAGGAGTTCGGCCGGACGCTCGGCGAGGAGCTCCTCGAGCCCACCCGGATCTACTCGCTGGACTGCCTCGCGCTCACCCGTACGACCGAGGTGCACGGCTTCAGCCACGTCACCGGCGGCGGTCTGGCCAACAACCTGGCACGCGTCGTCCCGGACACCCTGCACGCCACGGTGGACCGCTCCACCTGGACCCCCGGCGCCGTCTTCGACCTCGTCGGCAAGGCCGGTCAGGTCGAGCAGCTGGAGCTGGAGAAGACGCTCAACATGGGCGTCGGCATGATCGCGATCGTCCCCGCCGAATCGGTGGACGCCGCGCTGACGACCCTGGCCGACCGCGGCGTCGACTCCTGGGTCGCCGGCGAGATCACCGACCGGGGCGCACACACGACGGGCGCGGAGCTCGTGGGCGCGTACGCACGCTGAGTGGGGACCGGCCGTCGCTTCCGCACCACCGGGACACGCACGGAACACCGGGTGGGCCCTCGGGTCCGCCCGGTCACCGGCTGCCTCGTCGGCTCCGGACCGGGACAGCCGCTCCGGACCGGGACAGCACAGAACCCGGTCCGGGACAGGCCCGGACCGGGTCGATGTGTCAATGCGAGGTCAAGCGCCGCGGCGCTTGGACGACGGACCGGACTGCTGGTCCCCGTCCTCGTCCTCGTCGTCGTTGTAGAGATCCGCGTACTGTGCGTACGGGTCATCTTCCTCGTCGTCGTCCTCGAACGGCTCTGCGTTCGGTGGCTGACTCGAAGGCGATGCGCCCAGCTCATTGGCCAGACGCGACAGGTCAGTCCCGCCGGTGCTGTACTTCAGCTGGCGGGCGACCTTGGTCTGCTTGGCCTTTGCCCGGCCGCGCCCCATGGCTCGACCCCCTCGGTGACGGGGCTCGACGGCCCCAGAGTCTTGACACGCGTTCATGTTTCAGGACGGACTCTCGGCAGAGAGACCGTGCCTGTAGAGCTTTAACGGTACCTGCTTCCGCGGCCATACGGTACGCCGCCCGCATCACGTGCCCCGGAAGAGGACCCGCGAGGAGCCCCGTCCTCGCTGGTCAACTGCGATTTTAACCTCTTATCGGCAGGCGACCCGCCGACCGGGGTGAGTCTTGTCTCCCCGGCCGGCCGCCGGCGCGCGCGAAAGCGGGCCGCCGGCCGGAGCCGGCGGCCCGGGGGCCCGCACGGATCAGCGGCGGCGGGCCTCGGCCATCCGCTGCTCGGCGATCCGGTCGGCGGCGGCGGCCGGCGGAATCCCATCAGCCTTCGCACGTGCGAATATGGTCAGCGTGGTGTCGAAGATCTTCGTGGCCTTGGCCTTGCACCGGTCGAAGTCGAACCCGTTCAGCTCGTCGGCGACCTGGATGACACCGCCCGCGTTCACCACGTAGTCGGGCGCGTACAGGATCGCGCGGTCCGCGAGGTCCTTCTCGACACCCGGGTGCGCGAGCTGGTTGTTGGCCGCACCGCACACCACCTTCGCGGTGAGCACCGGCACGCTGTCGTCGTTGAGGGCGCCGCCCAGCGCGCACGGGGCGTAGATGTCCAGGCCCTCGGTGCGGATGAGCGCCTCGGTGTCCGCCGCGACGGCGACCCCGGGGTGCTTCTCGGTGATCCGGCGCACGGACTCCTCCCGCACATCGGTGATCACCACGTCGGCGCCGTCCGCGAGCAGGTGCTCGACGAGGTGGTGGCCGACCTTGCCGACTCCGGCGACCCCCACTTTTCGGCCACGCAGCGTCGGGTCGCCCCACAGGTGCTGGGCGGAGGCGCGCATGCCCTGGAAGACACCGAAGGCGGTGAGCACGGAGGAGTCGCCCGCGCCGCCGTTCTCGGGGGAGCGGCCGGTGGTCCAGCGGCACTCGCGGGCCACCACGTCCATGTCGGCGACATAGGTGCCGACGTCGCAGGCCGTCACGTAACGGCCACCGAGCGAGGCCACGAACCGGCCGTAGGCAAGGAGCAGTTCCTCGCTCTTGATCTGCTCCGGGTCGCCGATGATGACGGCCTTGCCGCCCCCGTGGTCGAGGCCGGCCAGGGCGTTCTTGTACGACATTCCGCGCGCGAGGTTCAGCGCGTCGGCGACGGCCTCCGCCTCGGAGGCGTACGGGTAGAAGCGGGTACCGCCGAGGGCCGGGCCCAGGGCGGTGGAGTGGAGCGCGATGACGGCCTTGAGGCCGCTGGCACGGTCCTGGCAGAGGACGACTTGTTCGTGTCCGCCCTGGTCCGAGTGGAACAGGGTGTGCAGGACATCGACAGGCACGCCGGTCACATCGGTCACTGTGGTGACTCCCAAGTACGAAGCGGCGGGAAGGTCCCTCCTGAAGGTGGGGAGGGCCCACCGGACCGACCGCCACGGACGGCCCGGTGGGCAAGAGGGTAAGTCCTACGCGCACGTAGATCTGTTCCAGTGCCCAGGATCACCCCCTACCGGGGGACAGGCGTGACACGATCACCGCATGTCGGTGGTGTCTTCGGTGCTCGTCCCTTACGCGTCCTACCTCCGGGTCTACGAGCCACTGGCGGCCTTCCCGGAGGCCGAGCGCGCGCACTGGGCCCGCTACGCGGCCCGGGACCGGATCCCCACGGCCCAGGACGAACTGCGCCGCTCGCTCGCGGACTTGGCGGCGACCCCGCCCGCCGGAGTGCCCGTCCACGAGAGCGCGGACGCCTTCGTCGCGGAGGCGGACGGCGTGGTGTGCGTCTGCCCGTGGCGGACCCGGCTGCGCGGGTGGCTGGCCCTGGACGGGCTGGCGGACCTGTTCCCCGGGCCGGTGCTCGACGCGGTGCTGCCGCCGGTGGTGCGCGGCCAGGTCCTCGCCGACCACGAGCGGTGGGCGCAGCGCAATCCGGACGCCCGGCCGTGGATCAGGACGGCGGTGTGGCAGGTGCCGGTGCGCTGGTTCGTGCTGTTCACGGACGAGGAGCGCGAGCATGTGACGGCCGGGCGGGACGGGGAGCCGCCCGTGTTCCGCTACCGCACGCCGATGGTCCAGGCGCGGCGCCGGCTGGCCAGGTCGCTCAGGACGCTGCGGGAGACGATGGACGAGGGGCCGCTGACCGCGGGCCTGGTGGACGTCGGGCGGTGGCTGGAGGAGTTCCATCCGCGCGCGCTGGTCGAGCTGGACTACGGCGGGCTCGTGCACGCGCTGCCGGAGCGGCAGCTCGCTCAGGACCGCAGCGCCGCCGATGTGGCCGAGGGCATCGCAGCGCTGCGCGCGGGGGACGCCGAGAGGGCGGCCGAGGCGTACGCGCGTCTCGCGGAGCGCTGGCGGGCCGTAAGGGACCGTCAGTTCGCCAACTGAACGGCGATGAACCCGCTTCGTGTGTGACACGTGAGGGTGAAGGGGCGGAAGCTTCTCCAGGGGCGTCAGGACCTACGTCCCGAACCGGGCCTTTGCCTCAACCGTGATGGATAGCACTTACGGGGCCCTTGCGCCCTTCCCTACTCCTCGTGCCAAAATAGGACAAGGAGTCCGGGGAGGACTCCATCCGTCCATGTCTGGACGGATTGCTTCAGCATTGCACGCTATGGGGGGTCTGGTGACCCCTGATCGCTCTGTGACTGATCGTCACGGGGGTGTGACTGTCCGCTATGGCATGGTCCATCGGCTTTCCGTCGCTGATGAACACCTGGGAGGGCAATTCCATCGGTTTGGCCGACGTGGCTGGACGGATGGTGTAGTTGTAGTGCCGAGGACAAGCCGTTCGTCCTATAACCGACTCGGCCCGCGTCCGCCATTTCGGGCAACGCGGGTCAAGGTGCAGAATTTAGAGGAAAGAACCGAGATGGTTCGGTTCTCCCGAGGAGGCCGCTCATGACCGCTCGCACCCCTGATGCCGAGCCGCTGCTGACCCCGGCTGAGGTTGCCACGATGTTCCGCGTGGACCCGAAGACGGTTACCCGTTGGGCGAAGGCTGGCAAGCTCACGTCCATCCGCACGCTCGGTGGACATCGCCGGTACCGCGAGGCAGAGGTCCGCGCACTGCTTGCGGGTATTCCGCAGCAGCGCAGCGAGGCCTGACAAACCCCCTGTCGCCGCGCCACACCTGGGCTTTTGGGTCCCCCAACCCACTTGCCCACCCATAGCTCCATATGACGGGCGCCCGCCCCAACGGGCGCCATACCTGTGCCATACGGGTCATGTCATCCGATCGCGCTGGACTCCGCCGGGTCCAGCGCGATTTTTTTGTGCCCGCCGGTGCCCGAGTCGCTGCCCGCCCGTGCCCGAGTCGGGTCCGTATGCGGGTGTCGGGCCGGCCCCTGCGCGGGTCCGCGCGGGAGCGTCCCCGCGGCCTGTGGCGCACCCCGTGCCGCACCGCTCCGCGGCCCGGTGGCCGAGCGTCGGGAAGGCCGTCGGGGCCGCTTCACGCGGGTTCGGCGGGCGCCCTCCCGAGAGGTGCAATTGCACATATTAAATTCGCCAGTTGTAGGAAGGGTGTAAAGTCACCCCTTCTCAAAACTGATTCAGTGACACCCGTCACACCGCATAGGTGTTGCCAACTACGAGCCTGCCACTGTGAGGAAGCCGACGGTCGCGCCGAAGGTCACGTCGTGGGAGGACTTACGTCCCCGGCTCGCGAGGCCCGTAAAGCGGCCCTGGGGCGCTCCGTGGGTGGCTCGGGCGCCCGGGAGGGCTCATCGGCCGCCCGGCCGCCCCGTGGGGCCGCCACGGGCTCCATGGCGAGCCTCAGCAGCCGGGCGCAGACCGCGCAGTGCCGGGTGAGGTGGCGGTAGCCGGACGCGGCCGCCAGGTGCGCGCGCAGCAGCGCGCGTATCTCGTGCCGGGGTGCCCTGCCGCGGCCCTGCGCCGGCTCGCGGTACCCCTCGCCCGTGGATGCCCCCATCGCGCCACCTCCCGGTGGATGCGCGCCGCCCCGCTCCGGGAATCCCGGGGCAGCCCCTGGGTTCTGAGTACTCGTCGGCACACACCGGAGTCAAGACGCGCGAAAGCCCGGATCCAGGGGATCCGGGCTTTCGTCACTGCGGTCCTGACGGGATTTGAACCCGCGGCCTCCACCTTGACAGGGTGGCGAGCACTCCTAACTGCTCCACAGGACCAGGTTTTCGCGGCTGCCTTGCGGCCTGCTGCGAAGACAGACTGTACAGGAGGCCGACGGGTGCGGTCGAACTCACTCCTGGTTGCCCAGCCGTCACCCGGACCGGCACCCGCCGTTCCTACGGCGCCGCCGCGTCGATCGCCTTGACGATCCGCTTGTCCGAGACGGGGAACGCGGTGCCGAGGGCGTGCGCGAAGTAGCTCACCCGCAGCTCCTCGATCATCCACCGGATGTCCAGCACCTCCTGCGGGACGGGCCTGCCCTTCGGCAGCTGCTCCAGCAGCCAGGCGTACTCGTCCTGCATCTCGTGGACCTTCTCCATGCGCGTGGTGTCGCGCTGGGCGTTGGCCGGCATCTGCTGGAGCCTGCGGTCCTCGGCGACCAGGTAGCGCATCAGGTCGGGCAGCCTGCGCAGCCCGGTCGCGGTGACGAAGCCGGGCGGCATCAGGCGCGCCAGGTGATCGCGTACGTCCGTGACGTTGTTGATCAGCACCAGGCTGTTGGTGGTCTTCAGCCGGCGCTCGCACGCCTGCCAGGCCGCCAGGATCTGCTGCACCTGGCCGATCGTGCGGACGGTCAGGTCCACCAGGTCCGCGCGCACCTTGTCGTACAGCTTCCGGAACGACGCCTCGTCCCAGGCGGGGCCGCCGTGCGCCGCGATCAGCCGGTCGGCGGCGGCCGTCGCGCAGTCGTCGAAGAGCGCCTGGATGGAGCCGTGCGGATTGCGGGACAGGGCGAGCTTCTGCTGGTTGGTGAGCTTGTCCGAGGCGAACTTCGCCGGGTTGACCGGGATGTTCAGCAGGATCAGCTTCCGGGTGCCGCGCCACATCGCCTGCTGCTGCTCCGCCTCGGTGTCGAAGAGGCGTACGGCGACGGTCGCGCCCTGGTCGACCAGGGCCGGGTACGCCTTGACCGGCTGTCCGGCCAGTGGGGTCTCCCCTGCTCGAACGGAGCTGAGAGCTCGGGGAAGGGTCTCGAAGACCCGGTCCAGCGTGCCGATCGTCCAGTCCGTGAGGCCGGAACGCTCGATGGACTCACCGGTCGGCCCCGCGGTCGCCGCGGCGGCCTTGGACAGCGCCTGGCGGGCCTTCGGTCGCAGCTGTACGCGCAGCGCCTCCAGGTCCTTGTCCTCGGCGACCTTGCGGCGCCGTTCGTCGACGATCCGGAAGGTGATCTTGAGGTGGTCCGGGACCCGGCCCAGGTCGAAGTCGTCCGCGGTGACCGGGACCCCGACCATCCGCTGGAGCTCACGGGCCAGCGTCACCGGCAGCGGCTCCTGGAGCGGTACGGCCCGGTCGAGGAACTTGTCCGCGTAGTTCGGCGCGGGCACGTAGTGCCGGCGGATCGGCTTCGGCAGCGAGCGGATCAGCTCGGTGACGACCTCCTCGCGCAGGCCCGGGATCTGCCAGTCGAAGCCCTCGGACGTGACCTGGTTGAGCACCTGGAGCGGAATGTGGACGGTCACCCCGTCGGCGTCCGCGCCCGGCTCGAACTGGTAGGTCACCCGGAACTTGAGCTTCCCCTGCCGCCAGGAGTCCGGGTAGTCGTCCTTGGTGACGGCCCCGGCCTTCTCGTTGATGAGCATCGAGCGCTCGAAGTCGAGCGCGTCCGGCTCGTCCCGGCGCTTGTGCTTCCACCACGAGTCGAAGTGCGCACCGGAGACGACGTGCTCCGGGATGCGCTGGTCGTAGAAGTCGAACAGCGTCTCGTCGTCCACGAGGATGTCGCGGCGCCGGGCCCGGTGCTCCAGCTCCTCGACCTCGCCGAGCAGCTTGCGGTTGTCGTGGAAGAACTGGTGGTGCGTGCGCCAGTCGCCCTCGACCAGGGCGTTGCGGATGAAGAGGTCCCGCGAGGTCTCCTGGTCGATACGGCCGAAATTGATCTTGCGCTGGGCGACGATCGGTACGCCGTACAGCGTGACCCGCTCGTACGCCATCACCGCCGCCTGGTCCTTCTCCCAGTGCGGCTCGCTGTAGGTGCGCTTCAGCAGGTGCTGGGCCAGCGGTTCGATCCACTCCGGCTCGACCCGGGCGTTGACCCGTGCCCACAGCCGGGACGTCTCGACCAGCTCGGCCGACATCACGAACCGCGGCTGCTTCTTGAACAGCGCCGAACCGGGGAAGATCGCGAACTTGGCGCTGCGGGCGCCCAGGTACTCGTTCTTCTCGGTGTCCTTCAGCCCGATGTGCGACAGCAGGCCGGCGAGCAGCGAGGTGTGCACCGACTGCTCGGGAGCGTCGTCCTCATTGGGCTCGATCCCCATCTGCTTGGCGACCGTGCGCAGCTGCGCGTAGATGTCCTGCCATTCGCGGATGCGCAGGAAGTTCAGGTACTCCTGTTTGCACATCCGGCGGAAGCTGGAGGAGCCGCGCTCCTTCTGCTGCTCGCGGATGTAGCGCCACAGATTCAGGAACGCCAGGAAGTCGGACGTCTCGTCCTTGAACCGGGCGTGCTGCTGATCGGCCTGCGTCTGCTTCTCGGAGGGCCGCTCGCGCGGGTCCTGGATGGAGAGCGCGGCGGCGATGACCATGACCTCGCGGACACAGCCGTTGCGGTCCGCCTCGATGACCATGCGGGCCAGACGCGGGTCCACCGGGAGCTGCGAGAGCTTGCGCCCCAGCGGGGTGAGCCGCTGTCCCCTCTTCCCCTCCCGGGGGGACTTCTCCTCCTGCTCCAGCGCGCCCAGCTCCTGGAGCAGCTGCACGCCGTCGCGGATGTTGCGGTGGTCCGGCGGGTCGATGAAGGGGAACTTCTCGATGTCGCCGAGGCCGGCCGCGGTCATCTGGAGGATGACGGAGGCCAGGTTCGTCCGCAGGATCTCCGCGTCGGTGAACTCCGGGCGGGTCAGGAAGTCGTCCTCGGAGTACAGCCGGATGCAGATGCCGTCCGACGTACGGCCGCAGCGGCCCTTGCGCTGGTTGGCGCTGGCCTGCGAGATCCGTTCGATCGGCAGCCGCTGGACCTTGGTGCGGTGGCTGTAGCGGGAGATACGGGCGGTGCCCGGGTCGATCACGTACTTGATGCCGGGGACGGTCAGCGAGGTCTCGGCGACGTTGGTCGCCAGAACGATCCTGCGTCCCGTGTGGCGCTGGAACACCCGGTGCTGCTC
The DNA here is from genome assembly GCF_000373645.1 of Streptomyces sp. ATexAB-D23. GTDB lineage: Bacteria > Actinomycetota > Actinomycetes > Streptomycetales > Streptomycetaceae > Streptomyces > Streptomyces castrisilvae. The sequence continues at coordinate 464,229 of NZ_KB892024.1, forward strand.
GGCGTGCGACAGGCGCGCGTAGAGGGGGAGTACCTCGGTATGTCTGAGGTTGCGTTTGCCGAGCGCGTCCGCGGTGTCGCGGATCTCGCGCTCGCCGGAGAGGAAGACCAGGACGTCGCCGGGCCCCTCGGACTGGAGCTCGTCCACGGCGTCGCAGATCGCGGTGATCTGGTCCCGGTCGGCGTCGTCCGTGTCTTCGGCGTCCCCCTCCAGCAGCGGCCGGTAACGGACCTCCACCGGATACGTACGCCCGCTGACCTCGACGATCGGCGCGTCGCCGAAGTGGCGCGAGAAGCGCTCCGGGTCGATGGTCGCGGAGGTGACGACGACCTTCAGATCGGGGCGCTTGGGCAGCAGCCGGGCCAGATAGCCGAGCAGGAAGTCGATGTTCAGCGACCGCTCGTGGGCCTCGTCGATGATGATCGTGTCGTACGCCAGCAGCTCGCGGTCCGTCTGGATCTCCGCGAGCAGGATGCCGTCCGTCATCAGCTTGACGAAGGTCGCGTCCTGGTTCACCTGGTCGGTGAAGCGGACCTTCCAGCCGACCGTCTCGCCCAGCGGCGTGTCCAGCTCGTCGGCGATCCGCTCGGCCACCGTGCGCGCCGCGATCCTGCGCGGCTGGGTGTGCCCGATCATGCCGCGGACGCCACGGCCCAGCTCCATGCAGATCTTGGGGATCTGGGTGGTCTTGCCGGAGCCGGTCTCACCCGCGACGATCACGACCTGGTGGTCGCGTATCGCCTCCAGGATCTCGTCCTTCTTCTGGCTGACCGGGAGCTGTTCCGGGTACGAGACGCCGGGCATCCGCGCGGCCCGCTGAGTGAGCCGCCCGGCGGCCTTGCCGGCCTGGGCGGCGATCTCGTCCAGCACGGCCTGCTGGGCCTCGGGCTTGCGGATGCGGCGGGCGCCTTCGAGGCGGCGGCCGAGCCGGTGCGCGTCGCGGAGCGAGAGCTGCGCGAGCTGGGACTGGAGATCGGCGAAGGAAGTAGACATACGGGTCCCAGGATCTCACCCGGGCCCGGGGAACGGCGAACCTATTTCGAGCGGTCCTGGTCACGATGCTCGTACGTTCCCGGTCACGGTGCTCTTACGTTCCCGGTGGCGGTGCACGTACGTTCCCGGCCGCAACGCCCGTACGCCCTCGGCGGGGGTGCCCGTACGGGCGGGTTTCCGCGTCGGCGTGGTGGGAAGCGGCGCGATGACAGGACGTACGATTCCGGGCAGTCGACCATTACCTGCCGAAAGGCCCGCCCCGTGTCCCGTTCGCAGTGGTGCTGCCTGGTGGCGGTGCTCGCGGTCGTGCTCGGGCTGTTCTGCGGACCGGCCGTGCGGGCGTCGGCGGCCGGGGCCCCCGCGCCCGCCCCCGTCGCCGCGTCCGCCGTGGACGCCGGGCAGGGGATTCCGGGCTGCGGCAAGGGCGGCAAGCGCGACGGCACCGAGCCGTCCACCCCCGCGCGGGCACGGGCCGCCCACGACCAGGCGCCCGGCCTCGCCGAGTGGGGCCTGCCCGCCACCCCTGGAACCGAGCCGGCCGAGGCGTACGCGCCCATGACGCCGCGCGGACCGGACGAGGCCGCGCCGGGCCCGGTGGAGCTCTCCGTCCTACGGGTGTAGACGGCGGCGCCCCCGCCCGTCCACTCTCCTCCCGTACCGCCATCCCGGAGTTCCGCATGCCCACGCCCACGTCCAAGCCGTCCCCGAAGTCCCGCGAGAAGGCCCGCGAGAAGACCCGGGAGCAGACCCCGGGGAAGGCGCGCGGGAAGGCCCGCGCCACGTCCCGCAAGCCGCTCCTCTACGGCGCCGGAGTCATCGCCGTGGCCGCCCTGCTCGGATACGTCTCCTACCGCGCCACCGCCCCCGAGCCCCGGAGCGCCGGCTCCTCCGTGGCCGCCGACGTCACGGCGGACCCGCAGGACGGCGTCTACCCCGAACTGGCGAAGCTCGCCCGCCGCGACTCCGGCGACAAGCTGGCCCTGGGCCGGGCCGACGCGCCCGTCGTCCTCATCGAGTACGCCGACTTCAAGTGCGGCTACTGCGCGAAGTTCGCCCGCGACACCGAACCGGCCCTCGTGAAGAAGTACGTCGACGAGGGCGTCCTGCGCATCGAGTGGCGCAACTTCCCGATCTTCGGCGCCGAGTCCGAGGCCGTCGCGCGGGCCTCCTGGGCGGCCGGGCAGCAGGACCGATTCTGGGAGTTCCACCGCGCCGCCTACGCCGAGGGCGTCAAGGAGAAGGGGTTCGGCAAGGACCGTCTGAAGGCGCTCGCACGCCGGGCGGGAGTGGCCGACCTCGACCGCTTCGCCCGCGACACCGACGGCCCGGCGGCGGCCGCCGCGGTCGGCGAGGACCAGGAGCAGGGGTACTCGATCGGCGCGACCTCCACCCCGTCCTTCCTGATCAACGGCCGTCCGATCGCCGGTGCCCAGCCCATCGAGACCTTCACCGACGCCATCGAGCGGGCGGCGGCCGCGGCCGGGCCTTCCGGAACGAAGGGCTCCGCCAAGTGACGGCCGATGTCGGCTACTTCGCCGCGTTCCTCGGCGGGCTGCTCGCCCTGCTCAGCCCGTGCAGCGCCCTGCTGCTCCCCGCGTTCTTCGCGTACTCCATCGACTCCGCGTCGCGGCTCCTCGCCCGCACCGGCATCTTCTACGCGGGCCTGGCCACCACCCTGGTCCCGCTGGGCGCCGCGGGTTCGTACGCCGGGCGGCTGTTCTACCGGCACCGCGACGCCCTCGTCCTCGGCGCGGGCTGGCTGATCATCGCGCTCGGTGTGGCCCAGATCATCGGCCTGGGCTTCGCCTCGCGCCGGATCGCCGCCCTCAGTGGCCGCATCCGCCCCACGACCGCCCTGTCGGTCTACGCGCTCGGCGCGGTGTACGGCCTCGCCGGGTTCTGCGCGGGCCCGATTTTGGGCAGCGTGCTGACGGTGGCGGCGGTCAGCGGCAGCCCGGCGTACGGGGGACTGCTGCTCGCCGTCTACGCCCTGGGCATGGCGGTGCCCCTCTTCGTGCTCGCCCTGCTCTGGGAGCGGTTCGAGCTGGGCCGGCGCACCTGGCTGCGGGGCCGGGTCCTGCGGCTCGGGCGCTTCGAGCTGCACACCACGACCCTGCTCTCGGGCCTCTTCTTCGTCGCGCTCGGCGCGCTGTTCCTGGCGTACGACGGGACGACCGCGCTCCCGGGACTGCTGGACGTGGACCAGTCGTTCGCCGTCGAGCGATGGGCCCAGGGCGTCGGCCGGCATGTGCCGGACGCGGTGCTGCTCGTCTCGGTGGCGGCGGTGGTGCTGCTGGTGCTCGCGGTACGGGCCGTGCGCCGGCGCCCCACGGCGGGCGAGGACGAGCCGGACGCCACGGAGAGCGAGACCGTCTGACACGGCGAAGGCCCCGTCCACCGGACGGGGCCTTCGGATGGTGGCTGGGGCCGGGATCGAACCGGCGACCTATCGCTTTTCAGGCGATCGCTCGTACCAACTGAGCTACCCAGCCACGCAGCTCGTACGGGCTGCAAGCGGTCCTGACGGGATTTGAACCCGCGGCCTCCACCTTGACAGGGTGGCGAGCACTCCTAACTGCTCCACAGGACCAAGCATCGCTCGACCAAGTGTCGCACAGGTTTCGTGCGCCCCCAACGAGATGCGGACCCCGGCACCGGGCGGGCGATCTCACCGTTCCCCCCACCGTGAAAGTCGCCTTGGGCTACGGTCGCCACGCAAGGCGGCGAAGGGAGTGTGCCGATGCCCCGCCATGTGTTGACCGCGGTCGGCGCCGGGGGCGAACCGATCGGGCAGGAGGCCCGCGACACGGCGCCCCCGCTGGCGCTGGTCGCCTCGTACGGGGACCTGCACGCGTGCGACTACGTGACCGTGACCCAGGACGCGGCAGTGAGCCTCTACGCCCGCGACCCCGACGGGATCTGGTGCGTCGTGTGCGCCGGCACCGACGCCGTGACCGTCGACGAGATGCGCCTCTGGTTCGACCTCACCCACCACTTCCCCGGCCCCGGCAGGACAGCCGGAAGCCATCCGCTCGGCAGGGCTCCCGCCGCGGGGGCCGGCGGAAGCATCGACGCGGCGGGCGCCGTCGCCCTGGTCCGGGAACACATCGACGCCCGCGGTCTGGACTACCCGTCCCAGGGACTGGAGGCGGACCGGTTCGCCGCCGGGTGGAGCGTGTACGCGCCCGTCGACATCGACGACAGCGACCCCATGGCCTTCCTCGACCTGCCGCTCGACCGATCGGTGTTCCTGATCAGCGACGTGGGGCGGATCAAGGAGGTCACCACGGCGATCCCACCCGGACAGGCACGGACCCTGTTCACCGCCGAGGAGGCCTTCGTGCGGCGCGCGCCCGTCGAGGAGTCCTTCATGAACAGCTTCAAGGAGGAGTTCGAGCGCCTCGACGCCCTGTCGGGGCGGCCGAGCGCCATCGCGGACTTCACGGTCGTCTCCACCCCGCCCGAGGAACAGATCGCGGGCCGCGTAGCCGCACTCGCCCAGGAGACCGCGCAGCAACTGGCCCTGCTCGGACCGGCGCAGTGGCAACGCATGACCGCGGTCTTCTCGTGCGCGGTGTCCGCCGAGAGGGCGGGAGTGTCCTTCTGGGACCATGAACAGCCCCTGGACGTGCGGGTCCCGGAACAGGTCGCGCTCCTCGTACGCCGCCAGCGGCACCTCGCCGCCGCCATGCCGGCCGGCCCGTGGCTGCGCATGCTGCTCACCATCACCAAGGGCGCGGACGGGCGCGCGCAGGTCGCCACCGAGTACGACTACGGGGACGAGCGCCTGGCCGACGCCCACCTGCTGGCCCCGGCGCACTACCGCAACGACCTCGCCGCCTACCCGCGGGCCGAGGTGCCGGCATGGCTGACGCGCTATGCCGCAGGACATGGGCGGCGGCCGGAGCGCGCGGGGGCGGAGCCCTCGCGTACGCCGGCCGCGCGGGTGGAGCCCTCGCGACCCGAGCCGGCCGAGCGGCCCTTCGTGGAGAGCAGGGTCGGCAGGTCCTCGCTGGTCGCCGACCGGCACCGCGTCAGCTACGGGCACGACACGCTCGACTGGGACGAGGTCGACTGGGTCCGGTATCCGGTCTCCCGGATGAAGCACCAGGGCTTCCTCTTTCCGTCCCTCTACACCAACACCTACGCCTTCGGCGTGGGCACGTACGCGGACTCCCCCGGGAAACTGGGACGTATCAGCTGGGACAACGGAGGGAAGAGGTCCACGCCCCCCGAGGAGTGGGTGGCCCTCGTCGACTTCGTCCAGCGGGTGGTCGAACCCCGGCTCCTGGCGCAGCACCTCGACCTGATCCGGCGGGGCGGGGCATTCACCATCGGCGAGGTGCGCGTGCACCGTGACGGGCTCACGCTGCGCGGGGTCATGGACGCCGACTGGCGCGCGCTGACCCGTATCGAGGTCGCGCACGGCCTGGTCTCCGTCCACGAGCAGGGCCGGTCGCAGCCGCTCAGGGTGTCGCTCGACAGTCCCAACGCCGTACTGCTGCCGCGCCTGGTGGAGGCCATGACCGGGTGAGGCCCCGCTCCGCACCAGGACCTGGCGGAACGGGGACCCGGCGGCGCACCCTCGTGAGGGGCCGGCGTCGTCCGGTGCCCCGTCACTCGGGGAGGCGGGGTCCGGTCCGTGCGATGACCGGCGGGCCCGCAGCGGTCGTGATCAGCGCCGCCGCGCAGAGGCCAGCGACGAGGGTGAGCCCGGCGGCGCCGAACAGGGCGCTGGTGCCGGTGCCTCCCCAGGCGGGGGCCCCGGCGCCGAACAAGGCGGCGCCGAGGGCCGTGCCCAGCTGGAGAGCGGTGGTGGCCACCGCCGCGGCACCGCCCCGGCCCCGGTCCGCCGCCCCCGCCACGGCGATGGAGAACAGCGGCGCCATGGCCGTACCCAGGCCGAGTCCAGCCGGCACCGAGCCTGCCAGCACGAGGGCGAACGTCCCGCCGTTTCCGATGGCACCCAGGGGCAGCAGCCCGACGGCGGCCGGCAGCAGGCCCGCCGCGATCAGCTTTCGCGGCGCGACGCGTCGCAGGCTCGGGGCGATCCGGGTGGCACCGATGACGAAGGCGATGCCCGCCGGCAGCACCGCCACACCGGCCGCTGCCGGCGAGAGGCCCGAGACGGGCCCCAGGACGAGCGTGAGCGCGGGAAAGAGCGCGAACAGGCCCGCCGCGCCCAGACACAGCACCACCAGGCCGACGATCCGGTCCCGGTCGCGGGCGAACGCGCGGGCGGCGTGCGGAACGCCCGCAGCCGCGAGCAAGAGGACGCCGATGCCGAGCGGGCCCAGGAGCGAAGCGGCTGTCCAGCTGTGCGGGCGCGCCTCGTACAGCCCGTAGCTCGTGAGCAGGGCGCCCACGGAGCCGAGCAGCAGGCCCGGCGTCGTGAGCCCGCCCCGGCCGGGCCCCGTACGGTCCCGCACCCGGGTGGCGGCGACGACGAGGGCGGTCAGTACGAGGAGCACGTCGGCGAACAGGCAGGTGCGCCAGCTCACGAACTCGGTCGTCACCGCGCCCCAGGTCAACCCCGCGGGCCAGCCGCCCACCGCGACCGCGGCGTAGACACCGAGGGCCCGGCCGCGCTCCCCGGGCTCGGCGAAGCGGGCCGAGACCAGCGCGAGCACGGCGGGTGTCACCAGCGCGGCACCGGCGCCCTGCAGGGCAAGGGCCGCGATGAGTACGCCGGCGGTCGGGGCGAACGCGCCGACAACGGCGGCCACCGCCACCGCGGACAGCCCCGTCAAGAGCGTCCGCCGGCCGCCCACCCGGTCCACGAGGTGTCCGCCGAGCAGCAACAGCGCGCCCAGGGCCACGCCGTAGGCGGTGAACAGCGAGTACGTGGTGCGCATGGCGAGGTCGCGGGCGAGGGAGGGGGCGGCCGCGTGCAGACTCGCGGCGTCGAGGACCACGACGAACTGTGCGAACACCGCGGCGGCCAGGCCCCGCCATCGGCGCGGATCCGGCGCCCGGCCCGGAGCGGACGCCGGACGAGCGGGGTCCCCGGCCGTGCCCGGGGGCGGACCGAAGGCGGGCGGGGCGCCGAGGTGCGCGGCGGCGGTGGGTGTGTACAGGTCCCGCGGGGAGACGGACGGCTGGAGCCGGCCGAGCCGTACGGGCGGGTTCGGCGGTGGCCCGTCCGGAGCGGGACTGGCCGGGGCCTGGGGTGCGAAGTCCAGCAACTGCGCGGCGTGGCGGCCCAGCTGGGCCAGGATCGCGCTCGGCAGCCAGACCTCGTCGGAGCCCGAGGCGGTCCGGTCGGCGACCTCCTGGAGGGTGGGGCGCTCGGCCGGGTCCTTGGCGAGGCACGCGCCGACGAGATCCCGCAGCGACTCGGGGACCCCGGTCAGGTCCGCCGCTTCCTCGGCGACCCGGAACAGGTGGGCGTTGAGGCCGGTGTCCGCGGCACCGAACAGCAGCCGCCCCGTGGCGGCGTACACGAGGACCGCGCCCAGGCAGAACACATCGCTGGCAGCGGTGAGTTCGAGGCCGCGCACTTGCTCGGGCGACATGAAGCCCGGGGACCCGATCAGCATGCCGGTGCGCGTGAGCAGGCTCTGCGGCGCGAGCGTGTCCATGGCCCGCGCGATCCCGAAGTCGATCACGCGCGGTCCGTCCACGGTCACCAGGACATTGGACGGTTTGAGGTCCCGGTGGATCAGGCCCGCGCCGTGCACCGCGGTCAGGGCGAGCGCGAGGCGGTGGGCCAGGACCCGCACGGAGTCCTCGGGCAACGGCCCGAAGTCACGTCCCACCACACGGGTCAGGTCGGGCCCGGGAACGTACTGCGTCGCCACCCAGGGAACGGCGGCGTCGGTGTCGGCGTCGAGCACGTCCGCGGTCCACTCGCCGCCCACCCGCCGGGCGGCGGCCACCTCGCGGGCGAACCGCCGGCGGAATTCCGGATGCTGGGCGTGCTCCGCCTGGACGACCTTGACCGCGACCGTGCGCCCGGCGTCCGAGCGCCCCAGGTACACCAGCCCCATCCCTCCCTCACCCAGCCGGGCGATCAGACGGTACGGGCCTATCCGGGCAGGGTCTTGGGGAGTCAGCTGATCCACGGCGGCACGGTAGCCCCATGGTTCCGGGGCAGTCATGGCACACGATGGCTTCCCCGCGCAAGGCTCACGAATGGATCCTTCGCTTCCGGTTCATGCCACGGGTACGCGCCGCTGCGGCTCGGGCTCCCCGGCTCCGGCGGGCCTTCTCCGGGGCATACAGACTCCGGGGCATACGGACTCCGGGGCATACGGACTCCGGGGCATACAGAGGCATACAAACGAGAACGTCCCGGACGGGATGCCGTCCGGGACGTTCTCATGGTGGTGGCTGGGGCCGGGATCGAACCGGCGACCTATCGCTTTTCAGGCGATCGCTCGTACCAACTGAGCTACCCAGCCACGCAGTCCACCGAAGTGGGCTGCAAGCGGTCCTGACGGGATTTGAACCCGCGGCCTCCACCTTGACAGGGTGGCGAGCACTCCTAACTGCTCCACAGGACCAAGAACTATGCAAAATGCCTACTGCATAGGGTGATGCGTGCCCCCAACGGGATTCGAACCCGTGCTACCGCCTTGAAAGGGCGGCGTCCTGGGCCACTAGACGATGAGGGCAGAACTGCTGTTACAGCTTGCTTCCGCGTCTGTTACCACGAGGCCCGAGGGAACGTGAGAAGCATGTGACTCCGCTTCCCCCTGGAGGTTCCGCTTCTTCCTTCACCCCTGGAGGTTTCAGAACGGTCAAGTCCCGACCGGCGCCCTTGGGCACGTGGGAGACTGTACTACGGCGTTTCCGCGTCAGCCAAACCGAATAGGGGAGGGTGACGCGTCGGGGTGGCCGTCCGCCGGCAGATGACGGCTGACCTCAGCAGTCGTCAGCCCGAGACCGCCCAGGGTGATCTCGTCCCAGGCCTGGAGCCGGCGCGTGGAGCGGTCCAGATAGAGCACCGACGCGAGCACCTGTTCCGGCTTCTTGTTCTGTACGGCCCGCAGCCCGCCGCCGCCCGTGGACCCCTCCACCATCAGCCGGGTGCCGCCCTTCAGGACCTCGTTCTGCCGGTGGTGCACATGGCCGGCCAGGGCCAGCGGGACCTCGCCGTCCGTCTCCTTCGCCGCCTCCGGTTCGTGGGCGACGGCGATGTCCGCGGGCGTGCCGGACCGCTGCTGCTCGCGCAGGGCGGCGGCGAGCGTGCGGCCCGCCACGCGCTGGACGTCCTCGGACTGCTCGGGTCCCGTCCGGTCCGGGGTGAACTGCGGGTCCCCGACGCCGGCCACCCGCAGCCCGCCGACGGTGACGGTCCGGCCCTGGTCCAGGACGTGCACGTTCTTGAAGCGCTTCTTGTTCTCCAGGTACTTCTGCGTCACCGACGAGTCGTGGTTCCCGCGCACCCAGACGTACGGGGCGCCGAGGTCGGCGATGGGGTCCAGGAAGCCGTTCTCGACGGCGGTGCCGTGGTCCATGGTGTCGCCCGAGTCGATGATCACGTCGATGTCGTACTGCTCGACGAGCGAGCCGATGATGTGCCACGCGGCCGGGTTGAGGTGGATGTCGGAGACGTGCAGGACGCGCAGGGTCGCCGGGTTCGGGCTGTAGACGGGGAGCGTCGACGTGGCGTCGTACAGCTTGGTGACGTTGGTGACCAGCCGGGCCAGCTCCTGCTGGTAGACGTCGAAGTCCGTGACGATCGAGCGGGCGTCGCCGACGACGGAGGGGGCGCTGGAGAGCAGCCCGGAGAACTTGGGCTCCAGGACCGATTTGGGGTTCCAGGTGGCGTACGCGCCGACGCCGGACGCGGCCAGCAGCGCGAGGGCGAGTCCGCCGGCCGCCAGGGCCCGGCGCGGCCTGCGGTAGACGGCCAGGCCGAGCGCGGTCGCCCCGGTGACGACCGCCACGCAGGAGCGCAGGGCGAGCTCGCGGGTGCCGGACGCGACATCCGCGGTGACCTCGTCCTCCAGGCCCGACAGCCGTTCCGGATGCTGGACCAGGGCCTCGGAGCGGACCGGGTCGAGCCGGTCCACGTCGACGTCGAGCCGGACCGGGGCGTGGTGCGAGTCCAGCTCCAGGGCGCCGAGCGGCGAGACGTTGATCTTGGTGCCGCCGCTGAGCGAGGGCCGCAGGGTCATCGTCGTGTCCATCGGCCCCACGGGCGTACGGACGCTGCCGACGGCCAGCAGCCCCAGCCAGGCGCCGAACAGCACGACGACGACCAGGCCCAGCGCCCGGACGAAGGGGCGGGGCGAGGCGAGGGGCCCGCCGGTGGTGGGGCGGGTCGGCGGGCGGAGGAGGTGACGGGCGCGGGCCATTGGGTGCCTGTGCCCCGGGCCCGGGGTGGATATGCCCTTTCCGGGGGCTTTCCGGGGCCGAGGCGCGTGCGGTGCCCGTACGGGACAATGGCCGGGTGCTGGAGATGACGAGGGAAGCGTTCGAGGAACTGGTCGCCGAGGCGCTGGACCGGATTCCGCCGGAGCTGACCCGGCTGATGGACAACGTCGCGGTGTTCGTCGAGGACGAACCGGAATCCGACGATCCGGAACTGCTCGGTCTGTACGAGGGCACGCCGCTGACCGAGCGCGGTGAGTGGTACGCGGGCGTGCTCCCGGACCGGATCACCATCTACCGGGGGCCGACGCTGCGGATGTGCGAGACGCGCGAGGACGTCGTGGCCGAGACCGAGATCACGGTCGTCCATGAGATCGCCCACCACTTCGGCATCGACGACGAGAGGCTGCACGCGCTGGGCTACGGGTGAGCCTCCGGGGGCCGTCACCTGTGAACGAGGTGTGCGGACCGGCCGGGCGGGCGTGTCCCCGGCGGGTCGGCGGGAGTTGGGCACGGCACACCCGGCTCGTTCATGTCAGGAATGCCAGACCGGCCGGCCCGTCCTCCCCGTGCCCCCGGAGGTGCCCCCGTGCGCCAGTTGCCCGTCCCCGTCCGCTGGGTGGCCGTCACCGCTGTGACGCTCGCCACCTCCACCGGCTGTATGAGCGTCGGCTCCGACGGTGCGGAGCCCGTGTCCTCGCGGTCCGCCGACGAGAAGGGTGCCGCGGTCGAGCCGAACGGCACCACGGTGACGGGCACCGGCAGCTCCGGCGCGGGCGGCGCCGGGGCGCAGTCGCAGCGGCGGAGCGCCGGTCCGGGCGCCCCGAGCGCCTCCGCGCCACCGGCGGGGAAGCCCGCGGCCGAGGAGTCCCGGCCGGACGAGGACCGCGACCGGGCCGGCCGCCCGTCCGAGCCGGAGGCGTCGGCCGCCCCGGGGACGGGCGGGCAGCCAGAGCCCCCGGGCCCCTCCGACCCGGACCCGGGGCCGGACCCGGAGGACACCCCGCGGCCTCCGGACCCGCCGGAGCCCGAGCCGGAGCCATCGAAGCCCGATGAGCCCTCGGAGCCCGAGCAGCCGGCGCCCTCGGCGTCTCCGGCCGCGCAGTTCCGGACCGACGCGAGGGGGTGGCCGGAGGAGGTGGACATGCTGCGGACACCGGAGGCATCACCGCAGGCGGGACCCGCTTGAGGGGCCGGCCGCAGGGAGGCGGTTTGCGCGATGTGGGGGAGGGTGCGTATGGTGGTAGATCGTTTGATCCCATTGCCCGGCGCCGACACAGAAGAGCGCCGTGTGGCGCGTACTCTCCCTTGCCGTGGCTGGACCGCATTGAGGCGGTCGAAATTGCGAATCACGGAGTTACGGGCGCGTGCCGAGACTCCGGAAGGTTTCGCATTTCGCATGTCAATTTCCAGTTCTGACCACACCGTCATGCCCGAGCACGTCGAGAACGACGAGCTCACCGAGGTCACCGCGGTCGCGGAGGCCGTCGTCGAGTCCGCCGCGTCCGAGGCCGAGGTCGCGGACGCCGAGCCGACCATCACCTTCGCCGACCTGGGCCTGCCCGAGGGCATCGTCCGCAAGCTCGCGCAGAACGGTGTGACCGCGCCCTTCCCGATCCAGGCGGCGACCATCCCGGACGCCCTGGCCGGCAAGGACATCCTCGGCCGTGGCCGTACCGGCTCCGGCAAGACCCTCTCCTTCGGTCTGCCGACCCTGTCCGCCCTGGCCGGCGGGCACACCGAGAAGAAGAAGCCCCGCGCGATCATCCTCACCCCGACCCGCGAGCTCGCGATGCAGGTCGCGGACGCGCTCCAGCCGTACGGCGACGTGCTCGGCCTGAAGATGAAGGTCGTCTGCGGCGGTACGTCGATGGGCAACCAGATCTACGCGCTGGAGCGCGGCGTCGACGTCCTCGTCGCCACCCCGGGCCGGCTGCGCGACATCATCAACCGGGGCGCCTGCTCCCTTTCGAGCGTCCAGGTCGCCGTCCTCGACGAGGCCGACCAGATGTCCGACCTGGGCTTCCTGCCCGAGGTCACCGAGCTGCTGGACCAGATCCCCGGCGGTGGCCAGCGCATGCTCTTCTCCGCCACCATGGAGAACGAGATCGGCACCCTGGTCAAGCGCTACCTGAGCAACCCGGTCACCCACGAGGTCGACTCCGCCCAGGGCAACGTCTCGACCATGTCCCACCACGTCCTCGTCGTGAAGCCGAAGGACAAGGCGCCGGTCACCTCCGCCATCGCCGCCCGCAAGGGCCGCACCATCATCTTCGTCCGCACCCAGCTGGGCGCCGACCGCATCGCCGAGCAGCTCGTCGACGCGGGCGTCAAGGCGGACGCGCTGCACGGCGGCATGACCCAGGGCGCGCGCACCCGCGTCCTGGAGGACTTCAAGAAGGGCTACGTCAACGCGCTCGTCGCGACCGACGTCGCCGCGCGCGGCATCCACGTCGACGGCATCGACCTGGTCCTGAACGTGGACCCGGCCGGTGACCACAAGGACTACCTGCACCGCTCGGGCCGTACCGCCCGTGCCGGCAAGTCCGGGGTCGTCGTCTCGCTGGCCCTGCCGCACCAGCGTCGCCAGATCTTCCGCCTGATGGAGGACGCGGGCGTCGACGCCTCGCGCCACATCGTCCAGGGCGCGGGCGTCTTCGAGCCGGAGGTCGCCGAGATCACCGGCGCCCGCTCGCTCACCGAGGTCCAGGCCGACTCCGCGAACAACGCCGCCAAGCAGGCCGAGCGCGAGGCCGCCGAGCTGAGCAAGCAGCTGGAGCGCGTCCAGCGCCGTGCGGTGGAGCTCCGCGAGGAGGCCGGCCGTCTGGTCGCCCGCGCGGCGCGCGAGCGGGGCGACGACCCCGAGGCCGCCGTGGCCGAGGTCACCGCCGAGGCGGAGGCCGCCCTCGCGGCCGCCGCCGTGCCGGAGCAGCCGGCCGCGCGCGAGGAACGCCGCGACGAGCGGGGCAACTACGAGCGCCGCGACAACCGCGGTGGCTACCGGGGCAACGACCGCCGCGACGACCGTGTCGGCGAGCGCTCCGGCCGCCCCGCCGGCCAGAGCGGCTACCGGGGCAGCAGCGACCGCCCCTCGTTCCGCAGCAGCAACGACCGTCGTGACGACCGTCCCTCGGGCGGCTTCCGCTCGGGTGGTGGCGACCGTCGCGACGACCGTGGTGGCCGTTCCTTCGAGCGCCGCGACGAGCGTCCCTCGTTCAACCGTGACCGTCGTGACGACCGTCCCTCGGGCGGCTTCCGCTCGGGTGGCGGTGACCGTCGCGACGACCGTGGTGGCCGTTCCTTCGAGCGCCGCGACGAGCGTCCCTCGTTCAACCGTGACCGTCGTGACGACCGTCCCTCGGGCGGCTTCCGCTCCGGCGGCGGCGACCGTCCGTTCAACCGTGACCGTCGTGACGACCGTCCCTCGGGCGGCTTCCGCTCCGGCGGCGGCGACCGCCCGACCGGCCGCCGCGACGACCACCGCTCGACCGGCACGAGCACCGGCTCCTTCGGCCGCCGCGACGACAAGCCGCGCTGGAAGCGCAACGGCTGAGAGAGCGCTGAAGACCTGCTGAAGGTCTGTTGGGAGCGGGCCCGTCCTCCATGGACGGGCCCGCTTTCGCATGGGCCGGAAGAGGCCCGCCGACCTGCCTGGCCCGGCCCCTTTGAACGAGTTCGAAATGGGCGTTGGCGTGTCCGCGACTGCTGTTATGGTCACCGCATCTGCGCGGGGGTGGGTGCACGCGGCAACTGCCGCACCGCGAAGGCCGGATGTGTTCTCCGCCTGCCTCTCCCCGCGCCTTGTTCCTGGGGAGGGACCTTCAACGTGACCCGCTCTTCCAACGGGTGGAGACACCGGCGCGCCTCCGCGCGCATCGCTCTTATGGTCACCTTGGCGATGACCGCCGGGGCGAGTGCGATGGCCACGGGTACGGCCGTCGCCGATACGGCCGCCGAGACCGTGATCGTGAAGCCGGGCGCCCGCTTCGTACCCCGCGCCACGAGTGTGCTGAACGCCGGTGACACGGGCTTCCTGACGGCGCGTGAGGGCGACGACCGCCTCCGCTGGACCGACTACGCGTCCGGTACGGAGACCGTGCTGCCCGACCGGCTTCCGAAGGCGCCGGAGTACGACCCCGAGGCGGTCCGCCCCCGTGGCGACTGGCCCACCGGATTCGGGCACGGCTCCGACACCGTGGCGGTCTACGCGGAGAGCCCGAGTCCGCATGTGACGCTGCGACAGGGCGCGGGCGGCGGACCGGTCACGAGCATCGCGATCCCGGAGGGCCGGACGTATGTGGGGACATACGGCACGACCGTCGTCACCCGCACCGGCACCGAGAGCACGGTGGCCGGCCTCCACCTGCTGCGGACCGCGAACGGCGAGGTCGAGGACCAGCGGCTGGAAGGGCTTCCCGAGGGGTGGAACCTGTCGGTCTCCGACGGGGACGCCCGCTCGGTCGTGATCCGGGGAATCTCCTGGGAGGGCACCACCATGGCCCAGGGCTGGTGGCTAGTCGACCTGGCGAGCGGGACGCTCCAGGCCCTGGACGAGCATGCCTCGGACGTCACTCTGGGCACGGACACCCTGCTGCAAGTGGGCTCCTACGCCGCCGAGTTGTTCGACCGTGAGGATCTGTCGGCCGAACCCCGGTCGTTCGACCTGCGGCGCTACGAGCACGACACGACCTTCAGGATGCTCGGGAACTCGCTCGTCGGGGTCGCGCCCGTCAGCACCGGCAACAACGAGTACCGCGGCGACAATCTGGTGCGCATCTCCGACGACGGCAGGACCACCGGGGACCTGCTGGCCGTCGCCCACCCCGACCTGGCCCGGACACCGGACGGCTCCCTCCTGGTCGCGGGCGCCGAGACCCGGACCGCCGAGGGCCCTCTCGACTGGGGCTACTACCGGTTCACGGAAGCCGCCGACGGGACCGTGAAGCGCACGCGCGTCGCGGACATCGAGGACATGCCAGCCCGGCCCGCGGGCATCGCCCTGGGCAGCGGCATCCTCACCACGGCGGACGACTCCCGCCTGTTCCAGCCGGCCACGTACATCGGCGCGTACCGGAGCACCTGGCTCAAGACGTCCGGCCGCCCGGACGAGGTCCGTACGACCGTGGACGGCCTCACCAGCGGGCGGGACGCGGACTGTGGCTGGGGCGGCGACGAGCCGTACTGCGTGACCTTGCTCGCGAGCGGTGACGGGCTCCACGGCCGCAGGGAGGGCACCGAACGCGGTCAGACGATGCTCTTCCGCAACGGCGCCGAGGACTGGGGCCCGCAGCTCACCACGGGCCTGATGACTCCCCGGCTCGTCGACCTCTCCGGCCGGTTCGGTGTGGTGAACGAGGCGTCGGGCGCCGGTCAGAAGGTCGTCGAGTTCCAGGGGAGCACCGACTCGGGCAAGGTGCTGGAGACCCGGTCGCAAACGGTCGCGGCGCTGTGGGGCAACATGCTGTGGAGCAATCTCCCCGGCTCGCCCACCGTCGCGTCGAAGACCCTGACGACCGGCGCGGCCGGCGCCTCGTTCACCACACCCAACCAGTGCGTCCCCACCGAGTTGCAGGCCGTGGGCCGCTGGGTGCACTGGCTGTGCCGGGACGGGGGCTGGGTCAAGGGCGCGGGCGTCTACGACCGGCAGACCGGCCGCTTCGTGACCGCACCCGACGACGACACCCTCCTCGCCGACGGCTACTTCGTCACTCACGAGGAGGGCGGCGGACTCACCCTCTTCGACCTGCACAACGGCCTGCCGGCGGGCGGGACGTACGCCGATCTGCCGCAGCGGACACTGGTGGACGCGGCGGACCTGGGCCGGAGCACCGTGCGCCGCTCCGGCTGGACCGTGGACCGCTTCGGCGGTCACGTCGCGTACACCGGGGACGACCGGCGGGTGCGCATCGTCCCCACGGGCGTCCCGGCCCCGGCCCTGACCGTCATCGACACCGAGGCACCGGGCGGCTCGCTCGACCTACGGGCGTCCGCCCCGCACTGGCAGGGCTCCTGGTGGCTGTCCAAGCCCGCCGCCTCCTGGCAGCTGACGCTGAGGAACACGGCGTCGGGCGCCGCGGTGCGTACCCTCTCCGGCGGTGAGGCGCGTGGTCTGGTGACGGCCTCGTGGGACGGCAGGACCGCCGCCGGCGCGTACGCCCCCAACGGGGCCTACACCTGGACGCTCACCGCCGCGCCCGCCGACGGCGTGGGCGCCGCCCTGACCACCTCGGGGACGGTCGAGCTGACCGGTGGGGCGGCCGTGGCGCGGGACTTCGTCGGGAACGACGGGTTCGGCGACCTCCTCGCCTTCACCTCGGCCGGCACCGCCGACTGGCGTGCGGGTACGGGCACCGGGACCGGGCGGGTCGAGGACAAGGTGTCGGCCACCGGCTGGACGGGCGACGACACCGTGACCGCCGCCGTGCCGTTCGAGGACATCAACGGCGACCGCTGCAACGACGTGCTGGTCCGTACGAAGGCCGGCGAGCTGCGCGCGTACAAGCCGGCCTGCGGCGCCGCGTTCAAGCCCTCCACGCCGTACACGAGGATCGGCGCCGGCTGGAACATGTTCGACGCCCTGACCTCGCCCGGCGACATGACGGGTGACGGCCACGCGGACCTGCTCGGCCGGACGCCCGAGGGCGACCTCTATTTCTACCGCGGCAGGGGCAACGGCCTGTTCGAGCCCCGGGTGAAGATCGGCTACAGCTGGCACGGCTACCTCCTCGCCGGCATGGGCGACCTCGACGGCGACGGCAACGGCGACCTGCTGGCCCGGGACCGCTCGGGACTGGTCTGGCGCTACCCGTCCACCGGCAACGGCACGCTCGGCACCCGCGTCCAGGTCGGTTACGGCTGGACCATGTACGACACGATGGTCGGCTCCGGCGACCTGAACGGCGACGGCAGGGCGGACCTGCTCGCGCGGGACGCGTCCGGGGTGCTGTGGAGCTACCGGGGCGACGGCAAGGGCGCCCTGGCCGCGCGGGTGAAGGTCGGCGGCAGCTGGCAGATGTACCAGCACCTCTTCTGAGCCCCCCGAGCCCGCCCCCACCCCGATGACGGGGCCGCGCAACTGATACCCGATCGGCTGCGCGGCCGGGGCGGGCTATGCTCGTGGGTGATTCGCCGAGGGCCGTTAGCTCAATTGGTCAGAGCAGCGGACTTTTAATCCGTTGGTTGTGGGTTCGAGTCCCACACGGCCTACCTCGTGGCCCCGGACCGGCACACCGCCGGTCCGGGGCCGCCGTGCGTTCCTGTACGGGTGGACTGTCGGTGTCCTCCGCTACCGTTGACGGGCAACACGGCGTGGAGGGGGCCGCATTGACTCGGGTCACGACGGTCGGCGGGGGGATCGCGGGTCTGGCCGCCGCGCTGTTCCTGGCGCGCAGGGGGCACACGGTCACGGTGCTGGAGCGCGATCCGTACCGGCCCGGGTCCGATCTCGACGCGGACTTCTCCGCCTGGCGGCGGCCGGGCGTGCCCCAGGCCGTCCAGCCGCACGGGCTCCTGGCGCCGGTGCGCACCGTGCTGCGCGCACAGGCCCCGGACGTGTACGAGGCGATGCTGCGGCGGGGCGCCCGTGAGCGCAACGAGATGGAGTGGTTCGCCGAACCCGTGCCCGCCCGGCCGGGGGACGAGGACCTGGTCACCGTGCAGGCGCGGCGCATCGTGCTGGAGGCCGCACTGCACGATGCCGCGCACCGCGAGCCCAACGTCGACGTGCGGCTCGGGGAGCCCGCCGAAGGGCTCCTCGTCGAGCGGGGCGGTGCTGTTCCCCGGGTGACGGGGGTCCGGACGGCGGCCGGGCGGTACGACGCCGATCTGGTGCTGGACGCCGGCGGGCGGCGCTCCCCGGTGCCCGGCTGGCTGGCCGGTGCGGGCTGCCGGGACGTGGCCGTGGAGAACCACCGCATCGGCATCGCGTACTTCAGCCGCTGGTACCGGCTGCCGCCGGACGGGCCGAGGGATCCGGGGCGGGTCAGGGCGGGTTCGGTGGCGGCGTTCGCGGTCGGCGGGGTCTTCCCCTCCGACAACGGAATATTCGCCGTGCTCCTGACCGTGTCCACCGCCGACCCCACACGCGGCGCGCTCATGGACCCCGAGGTGTTCGAACGGGCGGCCCGGACGTTCCCCGCCGTCGCGGCCTGGCTGGCGCTGGGCCCGGAGCCGGTGTCCGGGGTCCTCGCGATGGGCGGCCTCGACAACCGCTGGACCGCGTTGGCCGACGCGGAAGGGCCGGTCGTCACCGGCCTGGTCGGCGTCGGGGACGCGACGACGCACACCAATCCGACGCTGGGCCAGGGGGTGTCCCTGGCCCTGTGGGCGGCCCAGTGGGTGGCGGGCAACGCGGGCGTCGCGGCGGACGACCCGGCGTCGTTCGCGGACGCCTACCACCGCTGGGCCGGGCGCCGGCTGCGCCCGTGGTTCGACGTCCAGGTCGCGACGGACCGGGCCAACGCGGCCCGGCTGAAGAACCTCGGGCGGGAACCGGACCGGACACCGACGGGCGGGGCCGGGGGAGCGGCGGACCGGGAGGGCGGCCGGGAAAGTGCCCGGGAGAAGGCCGCCCTGTCCGCGTGTTCCTGGGAGGACCCGGTCGTGATGCGGGCCCGCGCCCGTGTCCGCCATCTCGTCGAGACCGCCGACCGGGCCTACGGCACCGAGGAGGTGCGGGCCCGGCTGGCGGTCTGGCTGGCGGACCACCCGGACTTCACGCCCGGGACCGACGGCCCCGGGCGTGACGAGTGGGAGTCGGCCGTGCGCGCCGTGCGGCGGCCCGGCGTCAGACCAGGATCCTCGACTTCGCCCGCTGGTACTCCTCCTCCGTGAGCGCGCCCTTGTCCTTGAGGTCGGAGAGCCTCGACAGGTCCTCGACGTGGCTGCCCCCGCGGGTGCCGTCCTGACCGTCGCGGCCGTCCGTGCCGGCCGCCTCTCTCACATACGCCTTGAAGGCGGCCTCGCGCTCCTTGGCCTCCCGGGCGTCGCGCTTGCTCATGGACTTGCCGCGGGCGACCACGTAGATGAGAACGCCCAGGTAGGGCAGGACCAGCACCAGGATCAGCCAGCCGGCCTTGGCCAGGCCACCGAGGTCGTGGCTGCGGAAGACGTCCATGATGACCCGGAAGAGCAGGAAGAGCCACATGATCCAGAGGAAGAACCAGAGCATCGTCCAGAACAGGTTGAGCAGCGGATAGTCGTCCATCGTCCACTCCCGGAGCCGTGCTGAATGGCTGAATCTGAAACCAGTCATATCACCACATTCACCCCATTGCTCGTTGGTGTGGGGCGAGGGGGGCCGCGCATCCGCCGGGGTGGGGCCGCTCGGTGGTCATCAAGGCCGTGAACATGCCGTAGAGTTGTATTCAACGACGCGGGGTGGAGCAGCTCGGTAGCTCGCTGGGCTCATAACCCAGAGGTCGCAGGTTCAAATCCTGTCCCCGCTACTGAAGGATCAGGCCCGGCACGCATGAAGCGTGCCGGGCCTGATGCGTTTCCCGGGGGCCCTCAGCCCTCTCGCTAGCCCCATCGGCCGACGAGGAGTCGCCGTGCGGCCGGGATGAGGTGAGTCTGGGGAGTGGTGCGCGGTACCGTCCGCGGCCGTGGTGGCGCCGGGCAGGAGACCGCAGGTGGGGAAGTGGCAGCGACGGTGGCGGGGGCGCGGTGGCGTGCCGAACCGCCGGCTCGTCCGGACTCTGCCCGCCGCGATGATCCTCGTGGGGGTGGTGTTCGACTTCTTCACCCCGGCCGCCTTCACGGCCGTCCCGATGTTCGCGGCCGCCCCGCTGCTCGCCGCCCCCTTCTTCAGTCTGGGCGCGACCATCCGGATCGGGATCGCCTCGATGGTCGCCATAGTGGGCATGCGGCTGTACAGGGGGGCGCTGCCGGGTGTGGTCCCGTTCATCGAACTGCTCACCGTCTTCACGGTCTTCGTCCAGGCGTGCGTGATCAACCGGGTCGTCCAGCGGAGCAATGAGCGGCTGGCCTCGGCCCGGGTCATCGCGGAGACCGCCATGCGGGCCGTGCTGCCGACGCCGGCCGAGCGGATCGGCGGGTTGCACGTGGCCGCGCGGTACGAGGCGGCGCAGGCGGACGAGTTCGTCGGGGGCGACCTGTTCTCGGCGACCGACACCCCGTACGGCGTGCGGCTGGTGCTCGGGGACGTGCGGGGGAAGGGGCTGGACGCGGTGGCCGCGGTAGCGGTGGTCATCGGGGCGTTCCGGGAGGCGGCCGAGCAGGAGAAGTCGCTGGAGGGGGTGGCGCGGCGGCTGGAGCGCGCACTGGAGCGGGAGTCGACCCGGGACGGCGGCTTCGACGCGTTCGAGGAGTTCGTCACCGCCGTGGTCGCGGAGATTCCGCCGGGTGCGCAACGGGTGCGGATCGTGAACCGGGGCCACCCCGACCCGCTGCTGCTGAGTCAGGACGGGGCGGTGGAGACGCTGACGCCTTCGGAGCCCGCGCTGCCGCTGGGCATGGATCTGGTCGTGCGGCCGGACCGGGCGGACGAGTGGGAGCTGCCGGCCGGGGGGACGCTCCTGTTCTACACGGACGGGCTGTCCGAGGCTCGCGACGCCGAGGGCGTCTTCTACGACCCGGTGGAGCGGCTGCGCGGACGGCTCTTCCCCGAGCCCGAGGAACTGCTCTCCGCGCTCAGCGACGACGTACGGCTGCATACGGGGGGCAAGGCGACCGACGACATGGCGCTGCTCGCGGTCCTGCGGCCGGCGAAGGGGCAGCCCGACCGGCGCAGGACGGTCAAGATCATCAAACGGGATGCCACCCTCCGTGACTGAAGGGCGCCGCTCCGCATAACATTTGACACACCGTCAGAAACTGGGCAGGGCCCGGATGGCTGGCAGCTCGCCCGCTTCCACCCGCTTGTGTCCCGTAAAGTCCAGGCCAAAGACGTGAACGATCAGCGGGAACGGCTTGGAATCGGGCCCGCCTGTCTATTAACGTTCGATAACGCAGCGCGGTTGTCCCAGCCGCCGTCAGTGGCGGCACCGTGCGCGAGCGCCGAATTCCGCAAGGGAACCGGGGAACCACCTACATGGGGTGAATCGGGCATCTCTGTCTTCGCAAGAGGCGGAGGAACCCGTAGGAGACCTTCCTGCTCCGAACCCGTCAGCTAACCCGGTAGGCGAGAAGGAAGGAAAGGAGTGCGCCCGCGTGGCGTCCAACAAGCCTGCCCCCGAATCCCCTTCCAGGTTCGTGCCCGAGTACGGCCCCGGCTTCGCCCCGGTCCCCGGCACCGCGTACGTCCCGGAGCAGGGAAGTGGCTACGCGACCGATCCGGGCAACGGCTTCGCCGACGGCGCCGGCCCGGACTTCGGCGCCGGCCCCGACTTCGGCACCGGTTTCCGCACGGACGCGGGTGACGCCGGCTCAGACCGGACCTGGGAGGAATGGAACCCTACCGAGGAGTCCGTCCGCCCCGTCCGAGGCAAGCACCGCGTCGCCAAGCAGCGCAATGGTCTGGCCCGTAGCTCCACCGTCCTCGGCGTCGGTGTCATCGCGGCCGTCGGTGCGGGCGGCATGGCCACCGCACAGAGCAAACCGCCGGTCTCCATCTCTCTTCCCGATTCCATCGCGGACAATCTCCCCGACGCCAAGTCCCTCCCCGGCGTGGGCGCGTTGTTCTCCGGTGAGGCCGAGGCCGACACCCCGGCCACCGCGACCGCCGCCGCCCCGCTGACGACCGCCGGCATCACCACCGCCGAGGCCGAGCAGGGCACCACGGACGCCGGTGAGGCGCTGCGCGCCCGCATCCTCCAGCAGGCCGAGCAGCAGCAGGGCGCCGCCGACGCCGAGGCCAAGGCGGCCGAGGAGAAGGCCGCGGCGGAGAAGGCCGCCGCCGAGGCGAAGAAGCAGCAGGACGAGGCCGAGGCCAAGGCCGCCGCCGAGAAGAAGAAGGCGGAGGAGGAGGCGAAGAAGAAGGCCGAGGCCCTGCGCCTCGCCAAGCTCGCCGCCAGCTACGCCATCCCGACCTCCTCGTACACGATCACCTCGACGTTCGGCGAGGCCGGTTCGATGTGGTCCTCCGGCTACCACACGGGCCTCGACTTCGCGGCGCCGACCGGTACTCCGATCAAGGCCATCCACACCGGCACCATCAAGTCGGCCGGCTGGTCCGGTGCCTACGGCTACCGCACGGTGCTGGAGCTGGACGACGGTACGGAGCTGTGGTTCTGCCACCAGTCCTCGATCGGCGTCACCGTCGGCCAGAAGGTCACCACCGGCGACACCATCGGACGCGTCGGCGCGACCGGCAATGTCACCGGACCGCACCTCCACCTGGAGGTCCACACCCCGGACGGCACCGGCATCGACCCGATGGCCTGGCTCCGCGCCCGCGGCCTGACCGTCTGACACCCCTTTCGCTCCGGCGTGCCCCCTCGCGTTCACACGCGCCCCGGCGCGCCCCCGCACGGCTGCTCCGCGGCCACCGAACCCCGGCAGTCCTGGCGCTCACCCCCCGACGTCAGGGCTGCCGGTCTGCTGTGGTGCGGTGTACGGCGGCTGAGCGTACGGCTGATAGGCGTACGGCTGTTGGCCGTGGGCGCCGGGGCCGTACGGCTGCGCCGGGTGCGCGTAGGGACCGGGGCCGTACGGGCCGGTGGGCCCGCGCGCTCCGTACCACGGGTAAGGGCCCGGCGGCGGGGCGGCGCGGCGGGCGCGCACGCGCTGCGTGACCTGAGCGGCGTAGGCCAGGGCGGGGCCCGCGACATCCCTGCGCTGCCACAGGTGGTGCAGCAGCTCCAGCTCGCGCGCGGCGAAGTCCGGGTCCGCCGTGCCCCGGCGGACCTGCCGGCGCAGGAAGGCCAGGGACGTCGCGAACGCCTCGTACTCGGCGACCGTCCGCGCCGCCGCCCTGCCGCGTTCCCTGGCCGCGGCCGGTGCGGACGAGGCGGCGTGCGCCGGGTGGTGCCCGCCGTACGGGCGGACCGCCACCTCGTACCGTCGCCGCGCGGCGTTCCTCGCCAGGGCGCGGGCCCGCATCGAGGCGAGGGTGAGAGGTTCGGCGGGCGGCAGCCAGCCGGCCTCCGCGTACACCGGGAGTTCGACGGCGAGCGTGCGCAGCTCGTTGC
The DNA here is from genome assembly GCF_000373645.1 of Streptomyces sp. ATexAB-D23. GTDB lineage: Bacteria > Actinomycetota > Actinomycetes > Streptomycetales > Streptomycetaceae > Streptomyces > Streptomyces castrisilvae. The sequence continues at coordinate 487,631 of NZ_KB892024.1, forward strand.
GGCGCGACCGGACGGCCAGCCAGGTCACCAGGCCGAAGACCGGGACCATGAAGAGCCCGTACACGACGTAGAAGCCGTACCGGCCGAAGGTCGGCGAGCCGTTCCACAGGGAGTGCATGCCCATCGCGAGGAGCAGGCCGAGCAGCGGCGCCGCGACGCGCCTGAACCGCCGGTGCGGCGGGCTGCTCGCGGCGATCCCGAGCCCGATGCCGGTCAGCACGGTGAAGAGCGGATGCGCGAACGGCGTCATCACCGCCCGGACGAGGAAGGTCATCACGGTCACCGCCGCGAAGCCGGAGCCCAGTTGCTGGTCCTCGCCGAAGGCGTTGCCCAGATAGAGGATGTTCTCGGTGAAGGCGAACCCCGTCGCGGTGAAGCCGGCGGCGACGACGCCGCTGACGATCCCGGTGAACTGCCGCCCGCGGAAGAGGAAGAGCAGCAGGACGGCCGCCGCCTTGGCGCTCTCCTCGACCACGGGGGCTATGACCGTGGCGCCCAGGGTGTCCGCGTTGCCCGGGTCGGCGGTGGCGATCCACCGGGTCGCGAAGGAGTTGGCGATGATCGCGACGAGCGCCGCCGCGCACGCGCCCCACGCGAAGGCGAACAGCAGGTTGCGCCACGGCCCCGGGTCGACCCGGTCCAGCCAGCGGAAAGCCGTCATCAGCACCGGGACCGGCAGCACCGCCAGGCCCAGACCGACGAGGAACCCCTCGGTCCCCGTCTCGTCGCGCACCAGGGCCAGGATCACCACCCCGCAGAGCGCCAGCAGCGTGAAGACGGCGACCACGCGGAACGTACGGCTCCGCCACACCAGGCCGGCGCGGCGCGGCCGGTAACGCCACTGGCTCCGCTCCGGAACGGCCGCCAGGATCTCGCCGACCCGCTGCTCCCTGAGCACCGGGACGGCCGGCTGCTCCTGCCGTTGTCGCTGAACAGACCCGTCGGACACCCCATGACCCTAACGAGCGGCACTGACAACGGCCATGGCACGGGGCGTGGACCCCGAGGGGAGAGCCGGGCCGGTCAGCGGCGGGCGAAGAGCAGGTCGTGCACCACATGGCCCTTGTCCAGGCCCTGCCCCTCGAAGCGGGTCAGCGGCCGGAACGCGGGGCGCGGGGCGTAACCGCCGTCGGCCGCCGTGTTCTCGAAGCGGGGGTGCGCGGTCAGCACATCGAGCATCTGCTCGGCGTACGGCTCCCAGTCGGTCGCGCAGTGCACGATCGCCCCGGGCTTCAGCCGTCCCGCCACCAGGTCCAGGAACTCCGGCTGGATCAGCCGCCGCTTGTGGTGGCGGGTCTTGGGCCACGGGTCGGGGAAGTACACCCGCAGCCCGTCGAGCGAGTCCGGCTCCAGCATTTCGCGGAGCAGGATGATCGCGTCCCCGTTGGCGACCCGGATGTTGGACGACCCGTTCCGGTCGGCGAGACCGAGCAGGTTGCCCTGGCCGGGCGTGTGGACGTCGACGGCGAGGATGCCGGTGGCCGGGTCGTCGGCCGCCATCTGCGCGGTGGCCTCACCCATGCCGAAGCCGATCTCCAGGACCACCGGGAGCCCGTCGAACATCGCGGGCAGGTCGAGGACGCGCAGTCCGTCGATGTCCAGGCCCCACTTGGGCCAGAGCCGCTCCAGGGCGTCCTGCTGGCCGGGCGTGACCCGGCTGCGGCGCGGCTGGAAGCTGCGGATGCGGCGCTCGTGGTGCGAGCCGGCCGGGTCGGCGGCGGGGCCGCCGGGGAAGCGGGGCTCCTGGCGCAGCCGGCGCGCGCGGTCCAGCGACGCGGCACGCAGATCGTCCGGGATTCCGGCGGTGGAGGACACGGCGCCGTCCGGCGCGGCGGCCTCGCCGGGCGTCGGGCGGGAGGGGTTCAAGGGCTCAGACACAATGCCCTGATTCTACGGGGCCGCCCGCGCACGGGTCACTCGGCGAAGGCGCGCACGGGCCGCCCGGCGTCCGCACGCGACAGGCGCCCGACGGGCCACGGGGGTCACTCGACGGACTCCAGGGTGGGCGGCTTCCACCCGGCCGCCCGAGCTCGGAGCAGCGCCCGGCGGGCCACCTCCCGGCCGATGGGCAGGGACGCGGTGGCGGCGGGCGACGGGGCGTTCAGCACGTGCACGGTGTGCGGGGCCTCGCGGATCAGGAAGTCGTCCACCAGGGTGCCGTCCCGCAGCACCGCCTGGGCCCGGACACCGGCCGGCGAGGGGCGCAGGTCATCCTCCGTGACGTCGGGCAGGAGCCGCCGCACGGCCCGGGTGAACGCTCCCTTCGACAGCGAGCGGTGCACCTCGCCCGCCCCGTACCGCCAGTGTCTTCGGGCGATCCGCCAGGAGCCCGGCCAGGCCAGCGTGTCCAGCAGCTCCCGGGGGCGGACGACCGGCCAGCCGTACCCCTCGCGGGCCGCCGCCGGGACCGCGTTGGGGCCGACGTGGACGGAGCCGTCGTGGCCGCGGGTCAGGTGCACGCCGAGGAAGGGGAACGCCGGGTCGGGCACCGGATAGACCAGAGCGCGCACCAGCTCGGGCCGGGCCAGCTCGTAGTACTCCCCCCGGAACGGCACGATCCGCATGCCCGGGTCGTCACCGGCCAGCCGCGCGACGCGGTCGCAGTGCAGTCCCGCGCAGTTGACCAGCACCCGGGCCCGCACCACCAGACCGTCGGCCGTGCGCACGGCCACGCCCCAGGGGCGCCGGTCTATCGCGGTGACCTCGGCGCCGAACCGGATCAGGCCGCCCGCGCCGCGCACCTCGTCGGCGAGGCGCCCGGCGACCGCCCGGAAGTCGCACACCCCGGTCGTGCCCACCCGGATCGCGGCCAGGCCCCGCACCCTCGGCTCGTACTCGGCGATCTGCGCGGGCCCCAGCTCGCGCACCGGCAGCCCGTGCTCGCGGCCGCGCTGGACCAGGGCGTGCAGCCGGGGCAGCTCGGCGCGGTCCGTCGCGACGATCAGCTTTCCGGTCACGGCGTGCGCGATTCCGTGATCCCGGCAGAAGTCGACCATCTCCGCGGCGCCGCGGAGCGCGTACCGGGCCTTGAGGGAGCCGGGCGGGTAGTAGATCCCGCTGTGGATCACTCCGCTGTTGCGTCCGGTCTGGTGGCGCGCCGGAGCACGCTCCTTCTCCAGCACGGTCACCCGCGTGCCCGGTGCGGTCCGCGTGAGCGCGTACGCGGCCGACAGGCCGACGATCCCGCCGCCGATCACCAGCACATCGCAGTCGTACGCCGCGTGCGTCATCATCACGCCACCTCCCACCCCGATAGTGCACTGACCCACTGACAACGCACTCAAACCAGTGCGGGCGAGCGTGGCGCTTCTTCCCGGGGCGGGCGGCCCGGGGCCCGTCCGCCCCGACCCGCCGGAGGGGTCCTACGCGGGGGCGACCAGCAGGGGGCGGGCGCGTTCGCGCAGCTCGGCGACGCGCGGCTCGTCTCCGTAGGGCTCCAGCCGGTGCAGCAGGTCGCGCACGTACTCGGTGGTCCGCGCCGAGGAGATGCGGCCGGCCACCTCCACGGCCCGGGTGCCCGCCGCGCAGGCCGCGTCCAGATTGCCCGACTCCAGCTCGGCGACCGCCGACACCACGAGCCGCAGCCCGTGCGAGCGGACGAATTCCTCGGTGGGCCGGGACAGCGCCTGCTCGGTGAAGCGCCGCACCTGGCGGGGCGCCTTCAGGTCGAGGTGGCACTCCGCGGCGTCGGCCGCGAATCTGTCGTACGAGTAGAAGCCCAGCCAGGCGGGGTCGGCGTCGCCGTCCCGGGAACGCTCCAGCCAGCTCTCGGACGCCTTGAGCGCGGCCCCCGCGGCCGGCGCGTCATTGGCCTTCGCGTGGGCGCGGGCCTCGACCAGACGGAAGAAGCTCATCGTGCGGGCCGTCGCGAGACCGCGGTTGCGCTCGACGGCGGCCTGCGCGAGGTCGACGCCCTCGTCGGCGAAGCCGCGGTAGGTCGCCTGGAGCGACATCGACGCCAGCACGTAACCGCCGAGCGGCACATCGGCCGCCGCCCGCGCCAGGCGCAGCGCCTGGATGTAGTAGCGCTGGGCCGCCTCCTGCTGGCCGGTGTCGAAGGCCATCCAGCCGGCCAGCCGGGTCAGCTCGGCCGCCGCGCCGAACAGTGCCCGGCCGACCTCGTCGCTGTACGAACCGAGCAGCAGCGGCGCCGCGTCGACGCGTAAGCACTCCGGAACCATCGAGGAACGCCAGTCCCCGCCGCCGTACTTGGAGTCCCAGCGGCGCGCGTCCTGGGCCGCCTCGCGCAGCTTGGACACATCGCTGTGGCCGACGCGCAGCGAGGAGGCGTCGGGCCCCGACTCGGGACCGGGCTGGGCCGGGATCACCAGACTGTGCCCGGGGGCCGGGAGCGCGCCGCCGCCCTGGGCGGGCGGGGCGAGTGCCGTGCCGGGAAGCCCCTGGGCCCCGGCCGTCGCCGATGCGCTGTGCGCCCCCGATGCGCCCTGTGCGCCCTGGGTGCCGGGCGGCGGGGCCGCGACGGCTGCCGAGGTACGGGCCACCGACGCGTCGGCGGGGGATATCAGCCAGCGGGACGCGGGGGTGGCGTACGCGCTCACGGAGAAGGAGCCCGCAAGCGACTGCCAGATCCCGCCGCTGCCGGCCCGCCGCCCGGCCAGATCCAGCCGGTACAACTCCGTGGCCGACCGCACCGCCTCGCCCACGTTGCGTGGGAAGGCCAGCCCGACCTCCGGCGCCGGATCGGCGTCGGCGAGCCCGATCTCGTGCAGCGGAACGGGCCGGCCGAGCTTGGCACCGATCGCCGCGGCGATGAGATGGGGCGCGGCGCCCTGCGGCACCATGCCCTTGGAGACCCACCGGGCGACCGACGTCTTGTCGTACCGGAGGGTCAGACCGCGCTGCGCCCCGAGGTCGTTGACCCGCCGGGCGAGCCCGGCGTTACTGATTCCCGCGAGGGCGAGAACGGTGCCGAGCTTCTCGTTCGGTCCGCGTTGCTCCCTGGACATGGGCCACCCCTCGACACACAGACGGCAGCCGCGTCACCGTCACGGCGCGCGGCATTCGTACCGTGTTCTCCCCAGGGACGAACCCCGTCACTCCGCCCGCACACGCATTTGGCCGTGCCCCGGGGAATATGCCGCCCTGCTGAGAACATCAGTCAACCCAGCGTAGTTCGTCGCATCCCTACCGTTAAGGGCCGGACGTCCGTATGGCGGGATTGTTGTCCGTCCCGGCCGCTCGCGGGGAGTCGTGTGGCGGATGAGAACGATAGCGGTCCACGGGACGGCAGGGGCGAACGCAAGACGGAGGAAGGGAGGAGGGAGGGCGGGGGAAGTGCGGGGGAGGGGCGGAGGGTGCGTGGAGGCTTCCGGGGCGGGGCGCCGGCCCGGCCCCCGCGGCAGCCGATGGAGTGCGCGGGGCCCGCGGCGGCCGCCCCGTACGTGGAGTCCGGCGCGGAACCGCCCGCCGACCAGCGCGGACGGGCGCCGGGGGGCGTACGGGCGGGCCGTGTTCCCGGTGGCCCCGGCGGCTTTCCCGAGGCCGGTTCCGGGGTGCTCGCGCGTGCACCCCGGTGTGTGGCCGTGCGCCCGTACGTGCGCTCTGGCCCGGCCACCGGGCCGGCGCTTGCATGGGTGCTGCGTGGATCGGCCCGCTGTGCTGGACACAGGGGCTGGGGGATATCGCCGCCCCATTCCCCGCGGGCGGTGGACCGGTCCGGGAGGCGAAGCCCGCCTCCCGGACCGTGAGTTCCGGGTCTCGCGGGGGCGTTCCACAGGCGTTTGCCGGGCGTGCGGGGGATCGGGGGCGCCGCCCGGCACAGCGTCGACCGAACGTGGAGGAATGCGGATGGGTGAGGCAATTCGCCGCCTCCCTGCCGGTTCCCTCCGATTCAAAAATTGGCCGGATGTCGATGGTCGGATGAGGTTGGGCCGAGGGATGCGCGGACATTTCCGCGGCTGTTCGCGCCGCCCGAGGGGGATGGCCGGAACCGGGCCGTTCACGCGGAGCGGGTGCGGGGAACGCAACGCCCGGAATACGAAACTCCGTTGACGGTACGCGCGACGCGCGCGGGCCGTTCGGGGGCCGGTCGAACCGGCGGCCGCCCTGCGGCCTTTGCCAGGGGCGCATGCGCTCACGACGTGCGCCGTCCGTAGCCACTCCTGTGCGCCGTTGTCGTGGCAGCATGTCCGCAACGGCGCCGACCGCCACCGGAGTTCTCCGGGTGCTTCCCTGCCGCGCCGTTTTTTTGTCCACAGCCTGTGGAGGCGGCGATGCGTTGGTTGGTGGGTTGGAGCAGTATCGCCGCGAGCTTCGGCACGGCCGGTGCGGTGGGCGGCGGTGACGACGGGCGCACGATGCATCCCGTGGGCTCCCAGCTCCTGTGGGGGGACCCCGATCCGCTCTGGGCGGTCGGTGACTGGCGGCCCGACGAGATCCGCACCGTCCGGGTGGACACCGCCGAGGGTGCCCCCACCGTCCGGCTCGCCGTGCTCGGCTGCTGCGGCGCCACCGACGAGCAACTCCGCGTCGGCCTGCTCGCCGCCCGGGGCGGCGCCCTGCGCCACCTCACCGCCTGGACCGGCAGCTACACGGCCGTCGTCCAGATCGGCCGCCGGATCACCGTCGTCGGCGACCTCGCCGGAGCCCGGCCCGTCTTCTACACGCCCTGGGCCGGCGGCACGGCGTACGCCACCGCCGCGTTGCCCCTCGCCGACCTCATCGAGGCACAGCTGGACATCGGCCACCTGGCCGCGCTGCTCGCCTGCCCGGAGACCCCGGAGGCGCTGCGCGACGGCACCCCCTACGTGGGCGTGAAGCGCATCCCGCCGGGCCACGCCCTGATCCTCCGCGAAGGCTCGCGGGAAATCACCGGGTACGAGGCCGTGGCCTCCCTCGCCGTGGCCGCCCCCGAACTCGACCCGGTGAGCGCCGTCGAAGGGGTGCGCGACGCCCTGGTCGAAGCGGTACGTGCCCGGCTGCTGGCCCCGCGCCACGCCCCGGAGACCCTGCCGCCCGACCCGGGCCCGGTCCCCGGCATGGGCCCGGCCGAACGCCGCGCCGCCCGGGGCGCGCCCGTGCCCGGCATCGGCGCCGACCTCTCCGGGGGCAGCGCATCGGCGACCCTCGCCCTGCTGGCCGCCGGCCTCCCCGGACTTCCCGGCACGATCCTCGGCCACGGCACCGGGGCGGGCGAACGGCTCCTCGCCGTCACCTTCAACGACCTGACCACCCGCGCCCACGAGGCAGAACTCGAACGCGCCCGCGCCATCGCGGCCAACCCCCGCCTGCACCACGTCGTCGTCGCCGCGGGCGAAGAGGCCCTGCCCTACGCCGAACTGGGCGCCGGCGCGCTCACCGACGAACCGGCCCCCTCCCTCGTCCTCGCCGAACGCCACCGGCGCCGGCTCTCCGCGGGCAGCGCCGACCACTTCGTGGGGGCCGGTGCCCGGCAGGTGCTCGACGCCCACCCGGCCCGCCTCGCCGACCTGCTGATGGACCGGCGCCGACGCCACCTGCTGCGCCCTGTCGCCGCCCTCGCCAAGGCCGAAGGGCCCTCCGCGCACTCCTTGTTCGTCCCGCTGACCGTCTACCGGGCGGCTCGCCGGCTCGCCCGTACGTCCTACCGCACCGGCCTCGAAGCGGCGGCCGGCCGGCTGCCCGACGCCAACCGTCTCGCGCCCGGACTCGACACCCCGGCCGACGCCTCGCTCGCCGCGCTCGCCTGGTCCAGGCCGGGGCCCGCCGCCCGGTGGCTGACCGGGGAGGCACTCGCTGAAGTATCGGTTCGCCTCCAGGAGGCGGCGATCCGCCCGTCCTCCGTCCAGCGTCCCGGCGAGGCCCGTGCCCGAGCCGCCCTCGCCCGCAGCGCCGCCGACCACCGCGTCCTGGAGCAGGCCGCCGAGATCCGCAGCCAGCGGCTGCACGCCCCGTTCCTCGACAACCAGGTCGTACGCGCCGCCCGCGCGCTCCCCGAGTCCCTGCGGGTCCAGCCGGGCGCCCGCGCGGCGATCCTGCGCCGGGTCCTGGCCGGTGCGGGCATCCACGAGCTGCCGCCCGGCTGGGGCGCCCCCTCCCAGGCCGGATCGACCGAAGTCACCCGGACCGGCCTGCGCACCGCCCTGCCCGAGCTGATCGCCCTCTTCGACGCCCCCCTGCTCGCCGACGCGGGCCTGGTCGAGGCCCGCGTCGTACGCAAGGCCCTGCGCGCGGCCTCCGAGGGCGAGCCGCTCCCCCTGGACGGGCTCGCCGACCTCGCCTCCACCGAACTGTGGCTGCGCCGCCTCGTCTCACGGCGCGGCACCTGCTGGACGGGCACGGCGGCCCCCCGCCAGCGCGCGGTCGCCGGGGGCGTCGTCCCGGCGCGCCGCTCGTTGCAGGGCTGAGCCGCGGGCGGTGCGTCCGTTCGGGCACTGCTGACCCGGCAGCGGGCAGGACACAATGGTGGGGTGCGGTATCTGATCCTGGGCGCCACCGAGGCGCGAGACGAGAACGGCGGCACGCTGCCCCTCGGCGGCAGCAGGCTGCGCGCCCTTCTCGCCGCCCTCGCGCTGCGGCCGGGGCGTCCCGTCACCGTCGCCGAGCTGGTCGACGACGTCTGGGCGGACGATCCCCCCGCCGACGCGCCCGCCGCGCTCCAGGCCCTCGTCGGGCGGCTGCGCCGGGTGCTCGGCAAGGAGGCACTGGCCAGCACCCCGGGCGGCTACCGCCTCACCGCGGGCCCGGACGACGTCGACCTGTACGTGTTCGAGCAGCTGGCCGGGCGAGGCGGGGCCGAACTGGAGGCCGGCGCCCCGGACACGGCCGCCCGCACACTGCGGACCGCCCTCGCTCTGTGGCGCGGCCCCGCCCTGGCCGACCTGCCCGACGGGGACCACGGCCACGCCCTCCGCCCCGAGGCCCAGCGCCTGGCCGCCCTGGAACGCCGCATCGAGGCCGACCTGCGCCGCGCGACGGGGGAGGGGCGGGGCAGCGCCGTGCAGGGCGCGGGGGCCGCTGCCTCGAACGGCGCCCATCCCGGGCCCGCGGGCCTCACGACGGCCGCCTCCGGCGCTGCTGGCTCCGCGACGGCTGCTTCCGGCGCTGCTGGCTCCGCGACGGCTGCCTCCGGGCCTGCGGGCCTCACGACGGCCGCCCACGGCGCTGCTGGCCCTGCGACGGCTGCCTCCGGCACCGCGAGCGCGTCCGTAGCGGCCGAGGCCTCCCCGACCCCGGGTGACGAGCCCAACAACGTCCACGGCCCCGGCAGCGGGCCTCCCGCCACCGCGTCCGCTACCACCGCGCCCGCCGTCACCGCGCCCGCTACCACCGCGTCCGCCAACGGGACCGCCACCACCCACGGCCCAGGCCCTCACGGCCCAGGCCCCCACGGCGCCGGTCCCCAAGGCGCCGGTCCCCACGCCACGGCCTCCTTCCATGGTGCCGCGCCCACACCCAGTGCCGCTTCCTCCAACGGCGTCGGCCCCCACGCGGCCGGCCCCCACGCGGCCGACGCCTCCGCCCCCCGCCCAGCCGCGCTTGCCGCCGAGCTGACGGAGCTGATCGCCGCCCACCCGTACGACGAGCGCTTCCGGGCTCAGCTCATACGGGCCCTGCGCGCCGACGGCCGGCAGGCCGACGCGCTCGCGGCCTACGAGGACGCCCGCCGCGCCCTCGCCGACGGGCTCGGCACCGACCCCGGCCCCGAACTCACCGCCCTGCACCGCGAACTACTCGCCCCCGCACCGCCCGCACCTGCCGAAACCGGCGTGTTTCACGTGAAACACGCCCGGGGCAACCTGCGCCCCCGGCTCACCTCCTTCGTGGGACGCGAACCCGAACTGCGCGCCATCCACGACGACCTGACCCGGTCACGGCTGGTCACTCTCACCGGGCCGGGCGGTTCCGGGAAGACCCGCCTCGCCGAGGAGTCCGCAGCACGCCAGTCACCCGCCGGCACCACTCCGCCGGACGTCTGGATCGCCGAACTCGCCCCCGTGGAGGCCCCCGACGCCGTCCCGGGCGCCGTGCTCTCCGCGCTCGGGCTGCGCGAGACCGCGCTCCTGCGGGACAACAGCCTCGACGGCACCCTCCCGCGCACCGACCCGGTCGATCTGCTGGTCGACCGCCTCGGACACGGTTCCCGCCCCGCGCCCGTGCTCCTCATCCTCGACAACTGCGAGCACGTCATCGGCGCCGCCGCAGCGCTTGCGGAGACCCTGCTCACCCGCTGCCCGCAGCTGCGCATCCTCGCCACCAGCCGGGAACCGCTCGCCGTCCCCGGTGAGTCCGTACGACCGGTCGACCCGCTGCCCGCCGATCCCGCCCATCGCCTGTTCACCGAACGCGCCAGGGCCGTACGCCCGGGGTTCGACCCCGACCACGAACCCGCGCACGACCCGGACGCCGTCGCGGAGATCTGCCGCCGGCTGGACGGGCTGCCGCTCGCGATCGAGCTGGCCGCCGCCCGGCTGCGGCTGCTGGGACCGCGGCAGATCGCGGACCGGCTGGACGACCGGTTCCGCCTGCTGACGGGCGGCAGCCGGACCGTGCTGCCCCGCCAGCAGACCCTGCGAGCCGTGGTCGACTGGTCCTGGGACCTCCTGGACGAGGACGAACGCACCGCCCTGAGGCAGGTCTCCGTTTTCGCGGGCGGCTGGGACCTGACGGCCGCCGAAGCCGTCATCAGGACGCCGGTGGGCGCCGGCCGTCCTGCCGCCGACACCGCCGACCTGCTCGGCGCGCTGGTCGACAAGTCCCTGGTCGTCGCCGCCCCGGCCGTGGACGGCGCGATGCGCTACCGCCTCCTGGAGACGATCCATGAGTACGCCGTCGAGCGGTGCGCCGAGAGCCCGCAGGTGCGGGCCGCAGCCGAGAGCGCGCACACCGCGTACTTCCTCGGGCTCGTGGAGGAGGCCGAACCGCGCCTGCGCTCCGGCGACCAGCTCCCCTGGATCCAGCGCCTGGAGACGGACCTCGACAACATCCGCGCCGCTCTCCAGCGCACCACCGCCTCCGGCCTCTCCGAACCGGAGGCGGCGCGCCTGGTTCTGGGCATGGGCTGGTTCTGGTGGCTGCGCAACTACCGCTCCGAGGGCCTGGCCTGGACCCAGAAGGCCCGCACGCTCGGCCCCGAGCCCACCGACGAGTCGGACCCCCGGTACTGGCCCCGGATGAACCTCCACCTGCTGTGGTTCTTCTTCGCGGCGGAGAGCGGTCAGTCCGAGATCGCCCAGGCCGACGCCGAGACCCATGAGCTCGTGAACCGGGTGGCCGACGCGTTCGCCGCCTCACAGTCGCACAGCGTCCGCTTCCCCGGACTGCTCTGGCCGATGACCTCGTACCTCACCGGGACCACGGAGGACACGCGGGAGAAGATCGACGAGGCCGTCGACAACGCCCGCGAGCACGGTGGTGCCTGGGAGTACGGCGTCATCCTGATGTTCCGCGCACACATGCTGGTCGACATGCCCGGCGGCATGCCCGGCATCGATGACGACCTCGCCGAACTGCGTGCCCTGAGCCGTCGCGTCGGCGACCGCTGGATGCGCGCCCAGGTCGCGAGCGCCGCGGCGGAGGCGGGCATGATGCGCGGACGCTATGACGAGGCGAGCACCGCCTACGAGGAGGCGCTGCTGCTCGCCCGCGAGGTCGGCGCCCACGCCGAGGCCCCGTTCCTCCTGGCGCGGCTCGCCGAGCTCTCCTACCGCACGGGCGACCTGGCCGCCGCCCACCAGAGGCTGGACAGTTCGGAGGCCGAGGCGGAACGCCACCAGGCGCACGACGCCACCGCCTACACCCACTACCTGCGCGCCACCATGGCGTTCCACCGGGGCGACATCGCGGACGCCCGGCGGATGCTCACCGTCGCCCAGGAGCAGGCCGGCCGTGGCGGCCCGCCGTCGCACTTCACCGTGGCGATGAGCGGCCTGTCGGCCCGGATCACCGTCCACGAGCCCGGCCCCGACGGCGGAATCGACGCCGGGGCGCGCGGGCTGACCGAGGCCCTGGTCGCGGCGAAGGAGGCGCAGTGCGCCGAGATCGTCACCGGTCACCTGGCAGACGGCGCGGTGACCGTCCTGTCGGAGCTCGGCCACCACGCGGCCGTCGTCCGCATCCTCGCCGCCGCCGACAACTGGCGACGCCTGTCGAGCCCCAGGACCGAGGGGGAGCAGGCCGAGATCGACGCGGTCGAGCGACTGTGCCGCGAGGAACTGGGCGCGCGGCGTTACGAGGAGGAGCGTGCCGCCGGCGTCGCGCTGACCCTCGGCGACGTCATCGACGTTCTGAAGGGCATCGTCGCGGACCTGCCGGTCCCGTAGCGCGCGGGCGTCCCGGCCCGCACGAGTCCACCGGCAGCGGCAACGGGTCGGCCCTGCCCACCCCTCAGTGGCAGCTGATCCGCGACTCGGCCCAGTCGGCGAGGGCCACCCTGCCGAACGGGTGCTCCGGCTCCACGACAAGCCGAATCCGCTTCTGGCCCTCGACGTTCACCCCGACGGGCACGGCGGGGTCGCCGCCGTGCATCACGGGGGACCGCCACAGCCGCACCCCGTCCCCGTTGAAGACCGAGAACCGCACGGCGCCGAGCCCCCTGGTGAGGTCGTCGACGCCGGCCATCGCCTCGTAGCGGGTGCACTGGCGGTTCAGCTGGATGACCACTGAGGAGCGGCTGTGGACGGTCACCCCGTGCGCGTACCGCGTGCCGCCGATCGACATGCCGGAACGCTGCCAGACCCAGCCGCTCTCACCGAGCACCACCTCGGGGGCGCTGTGGTCGCCGAACAGCGTGTAGGCCAGCTCGCTGACCTGGTAGACCTCCGGCGCCGGTGCGGGGGGCGGTGGCGGAGTCGGGGTGGGGGGCGGCGGCGCGGGTTTCGGCGGCGGCGTCGGCGTGGGCGTCGGGGTCGGGGTCGGCGTGGGTGTCGGGGTGGGCGTCGGTGTCGGAGTTGGCGTCGGGGTGGGCTTCGGCGGTGTGGGGGCCGGCGGTGCGGGCTTCGGTGGCGGCGTCGGCTCGGGCTCCGGCGGCGTGGGCGTGGGAGTGGGTACGGCGGGTGCCACCGCCGGGGGCCTGGGGACCGGCTTCGCCTCGGGCTGTGGCTGGTCGTCGCCCACCAGCGCCCAGACGAGCCCGGCGGCCGCCGCGACGGCGACCGCCGCCGCGATCCCGGCCTTCGCGGGCAGGCCGAGCCCCTCGGAGGCCGCGGCACCACCGGCCGAGCCCGCGGTCGAGCCCGCGGTCGAGCCTCCTCCGGTCGCTGCGGCGGCAGCCCCCGCCCCGGCGGCACCGGCTGCGCCTCCCGCCACGATGCCGGCCGCCTTGAGCGAGTACCCGGCGGCGAACCAGCCGATGACCGCGACCGGGAGCAGCGCGGGGATGCCGGCGTTGACATGGGCCAACTCACCCGCCGCGACGCGGCACTTCGCGCACTCGTCCAGGTGCCCCCGCAGCCCCCGCTCGGCGCGCATCCGCAGCCCGCCCCGGGCGTAGGCGCCGAGCCGGTCGGCGTACCGCGCGCAGTCGCCGCCCGAGGTGAGCGCCTGGCTCACATGGGCCTGCAAATAGGCCTGCTTGAGGCCTTCGCGGGCCCGGCTGGCCAGGACCGACGTCGCGTTCGCGGTCAGCCCGAAGAGCGGGGCGATGTCGCTGGGCGACTCCTCCTCGACGGTGGTGTGCCACAGCACGGCCTGCCAACGCTCCGGAAGGCTCCGGAAGGCCTGCATGGCCATCGACTGCTCGGCCTCGTGCATCGCGAGCACATCGGCGCCGAGGTCGAGGGTGTCCGCGTCCGACACCTCCGACGAGTGGGCAGCCTGAGCGGCGAACGCGGCGAAGTCGTCGACCAGTTGCTCGCGCTTCGCGGTCTTCGTCCACGCGGCGGCGACATGCCGCACCGCCGTCATCAAGTAGGCGCGCACCGCCTCTTCCGGCCCCTTGCCGCCCCGGACCGCCTGCAAGGTCCTGGCGAAGACCTCGGCCGTCAGGTCGTCGGCGGTGTGCCCGTCCCGGCAGCAGGTGCGGGCGTAGCGGCGCACCGCCTGCGCGTGGCGCCGGAACAGCTCGTCGTACGCGAGGTCGTCGCCCGCGCGCATCCGCTCGATCAGCTGCGCGTCGGACGGCCCCGGCGCGACGTTCTCCACGGCCCCCGAGCCCCGGCCCGCCCGCTGCATCGGCACGGCAGCCGCCACATCGACCGCTTCCGCACCCGGGGCCCCTGCCTCGGCCACTCCCGCCGGGCTCGCGTCCTCGGCCGGTGCGGGCGCCCATGGACCGGGCAGGACCGTTCCTCCACCGTCGGCGTCATCGGAGCCCCGACGCTCGGGAGCGCCGGCGGCTCCGGGGCGTCCGTCCTGCTGTCCGTCCCGGCGTCCGGAACCGGCCCGGTGTCCTGGACCGGCGGCCCGGTGTCCGGGGGCAGCCTGGCTCGGCACCTGGTGCCCGGGACGACCGCCCGGCTCCGTACCGCCGCCCGCGGTGGACACACCGTCGTACGACTCTTCCTTCTGCCCGTCACCGCTCATCGCGGACGCCCCCGTATGCGCCATCGGACCCAATACCGGGCGCCAGCGTGCCACAGAGCGCCGAGACGGCGGGCGCTCAGCCCCGCCAACCACTCATCCGGGGCCTTCCTCCGAATGTGAGCACTAGCGAGCACTCATTCGGGGAAGGAGTAACCGGGTGATGGGTTGACGCGACAGCGGGGAGGGCAAGGCACCCCTCGCACACCGAAGGCCGAAGCCCACGCCATTCCCCGCCCGCTCCCCTCCGCTCGGGCCGCACTCGCGCCTCCGCTCGGGCCGCCCCCGGGCTCCTTCACGGGCCTCACTCGGGCCGGGACCGCAGCCCCTCCAACAGGATGTCCAGCAGCCGCGAAGAGGCCGCCGCCTGCTGAGCCGCGTCCGGCAGCGAAGGGGCCGCCGTCGCGATGACCAGCAGCACATCCGACACCGTCACATCACGGCGCAGCTCACCCGAGGTCCGCGCCCGGTCGACCAGCCGGCCCACGACCTCCAGCAGTTCGGCCGCTCCGGCGCCCAGGTCCTCGCCGCCGGTCTCCCGCTCGGACCGGGGACCGGCCGCCCGTGGCGCGCCCGCCTCCTGCCGCTGCTGGGGCACCCGGGGCTCGTCCCCCGCCGACTCCGGCACAGCACCCGCCGCGCCGCCGACCGCCGGGTCATCGGACTCCACACCCACCCGCAGTATCTGCGGGGGCAGCAGCCGCCCCGCCCCCGAGGCCACCGAGGTCCGCAGGAAGCGCGAGAGCGCCGACCACGGCTCGTCCTCCTGCCCCAGCGCGGACCGGGCCTGGTCGGTCAGCCGGGAGGTCTCCTCCTCGGCTATCCGGCGCACCAGCACATCCTTGCTGGGAAAGCGCCGGTACACCGTGCCGACACCGACCCTGGCCCGGCGCGCCACGTCCTCCATCGGGGCTCCGTACCCCAGCTCCCCGAACACCTCGCGCGCGGCCCGCAGCACGTGCTCCAGATTGCGCTGCGCGTCCACCCGCAACGGGGCCGACCGCACATGCGCGGAAGCGACACCGGACGGGGCGCCGAGCGCGCCGCTCAGCGTGTCCACCGCTGTCGAAGCCGAGGCGGCCGTGGTGGTCCCCACTCCGTTGAGAGTGCCAACTGCCCTGATGCGTCCGGATTCTTCTGGCGCGACAGCAGTAGCCGGCCAATGCGATTCCTGAATATTCATAACTGTTCCCCCGGTTATGACGTCTCCCCCCGGAGACTCCCGCCGTGTCAGTCGAGGGTGGACCGATGGTCACCGTCCGGCACCCCGACGACATACGAACATAGTTGAGCCAGGGTCAATTCAGAAGGGGGCAGTTCCGCCCCGAGCGCCCCCCGATCGGAGCAAGGACCGGTTGGTCACCGATTGGCCTCCCGCCCCTGGCCCGTACCGCAATGCCTGACCTGCGGGACTGGCCCGCCACGGAACCGTCCCGCACCACCCACCCGCCCGGAACCTCCGGTCACACAATTTGCCGGGGCTGTGGACAAACTCCCGTGCACGTTGCGTCATGGGGTGGTGATGGCTTCAGCTTCCGGGGGAACACCCCCCGGCCCTCCGCCGGACACCCGCATTCTCGTGGTCGGCGGAGGCTACGTCGGGATGTACACAGCGCTGCGCCTCCAGCGGAAGCTGAAGCAGAGACTGAGAAGCGGTGACACCGAGATCGTCGTCGTCGCGCCCGAGCCTTATATGACGTATCAGCCTTTCCTCCCGGAAGCCGCCGCCGGCTCGATCTCACCGCGCCACGTCGTCGTACCGCTGCGCCGCGTCCTGCCGCACTGCACGATCGTCATCGGCGAGGCCCGGAGCATCGACCACACCAAGCGCACCGCCACCGTCACCACCCTCGCCAGCGGCGAGGACGGCACGGGTGCCCTGGAGATCGAGTACGACGAACTCGTCCTCGC
Source organism: Streptomyces sp. ATexAB-D23 (assembly GCF_000373645.1). Taxonomy (GTDB): domain Bacteria; phylum Actinomycetota; class Actinomycetes; order Streptomycetales; family Streptomycetaceae; genus Streptomyces; species Streptomyces castrisilvae. The sequence continues at coordinate 503,999 of NZ_KB892024.1, forward strand.
CCCCGGCTCCGTCTCGCGCACCCTCCCCGTCCCCGGACTCGCCGATCACGGCGTCGGTTTCAAGACGATCGAGGAGGCCATCGGACTGCGCAACCACGTCATCGAGCAGATGGACATCGCCTCCGCCACCCGCGACCCCGCCGTCCGCGACGCCGCCCTGACCTTCGTCTTCGTCGGCGGTGGCTACGCCGGCGTGGAGGCGCTCGCCGAGCTGGAGGACATGGCCCGCTACACCGCGCGGTACTACCACAACATCAAGGCCGAAGACCTGAAATGGATCCTCGTCGAGGCCACCGGCCGCATCCTGCCCGAGGTCGGCGAATCGCTCGGCCTGTACGCCGTACGGGAACTGCGCGGCCGCAACATCGACGTACGCCTCGACACCCGGCTCGACTCCTGCGAGTCCCGGATCGCGGTGCTCAGCGACGGTTCCCGCTTCCCCACCCGCACCCTCGTGTGGACCGCCGGCGTCAAACCCGCCCCGCTGCTCGCCGCCACCGGCCTGCCCCTCGACGAACGCGGCAGGCTCCGCTGCACCGCCCGTCTCACCGTCGAGGGCACCGAGCACGCCTGGGCCGCCGGGGACGCCGCGGCCGTACCCGACCTGACCGCCGCCGAACCGGGCCGCACCACCGCACCCAACGCCCAGCACGCCCTCCGCCAGGCGAAGGTCCTCGCGGACAACGTCGTCGCCGCGCTCGACGGCGGACCGCTCACCGAATACCGCCACAGCTACGCGGGCTCCGTCGCCTCGCTCGGCCTGCACAAGGGCGTCGCGCACATCTACGGACGCAGGCTCAAGGGCTACCCGGCGTGGCTGATCCACCGCATGTACCACCTCAGCCGGGTCCCCACCTTCAACCGGAAGGCACGCGTCCTGGCCGAATGGACGCTCGCCGGCCTCTTCAAACGCGAAATCGTCTCCCTCGGCTCTCTGGAACACCCAAGGGCCGAGTTCGAACTCGCCGCGGGCCGGCGCCCACGGCCCGGCGGGGACGACTGTCAGTAGGGTCCGACACACTGGACGTGTGACCATGGGTGGGCCCGCATCTGCACAGAGTGACCCGGCCGGCAGCAACCGACAGTGACCAGCGAAAGACCGTCCCAGGGGCGACGAACGCCCCACGACAGGTGGGACGCCCCGGCAGAGGAAGCAGCCCGCCCGAGCGGACCAGACCGACACACGAGGCCAGAAATTCCGTGAACTTCACGCGTTGGAGCGCCCGCCTCCCCGGTACGCAGCGTCGCGCCGCCCGGGAGGACCACAGCTCCGTACCGGCGGCCCGCGCCGAGTACGCCCGGCCCGAGCCCGGGGCGGGCCCGCCGAAGGACGGGCCCGGCGGCATCCCCCTGCCCTCGGCGCCCGATCTGGAGGATCTCTCCGCCCGCGACATCCTGGGCCGGCTGCCCGCCCTCGTCGCCCTGGTGCACGGCCCCGACCACCGCATCGCGTACGTCAACGACGCCTACACCACAGCCTTCGGCCCGCGCCCCTGCGGAGCGCCCGCAGCCGAGGCCATGCCCGAGCTCGCCGACCTCAGCCTGCTCCCTCTCATGGACCAGGTCCTGCGCAGCGGCACCCCGCGCACGGTCAAGTCCCGCAAGGCCGCCGACGGCCGCTCGTACACCGTGACCTGCTCGCCCGTGCGACAGGACAGGGAGAAGCGGCGCGACAGCGGAGTCCTCGTCTACGCGGCCGACGTCACCGACCACGCCGAAGCGGCCGAACGACTGCGCGCCAGCGAGGGCCGCCACCGCGAAACCGCCGTCACGCTCCAGCGCTCACTGCTCCCGCAGGAGCTGGAACAGCCCGACGACCTGCGGATCGCCGCCACCTACCAGCCAGGCGGCACGGACGCGGCGGTCGGCGGCGACTGGTACGACGTCATCACCCTCGGCGCGGGCCGCACCGCGCTCGTCATCGGGGACGTGATGGGCCGCGGGGTGCGCGCCGCAGCCGTCATGGGCCAGCTGCGCACAGCCGTACGGGCCTACGCCCGCCTGGATCTCCCGCCGCACGAGGTGCTCCAACTGCTCGACGGACTCGCCGCCGAGATCGACGCCAGCCAGATCGCCACCTGCGCCTACGCCGTCCACGACCCCAACGAGGGACTGCTCGTCTACGCCTCCGCCGGCCATCTGCCGATCCTGGTGCGCGACGAGGAGGGCACGGTGCACCGGGCGGAGGACCCGATCGGCCCGCCGCTCGGCACCGGCGGCTGGATCCACACCTCGGGCACCATCCCGCTGCCTCCCGGCTCCACCGCCGTCCTCTACACGGACGGACTCGTCGAGCGCCGCAGCGAGGACATCGACGAGGGTGTCGCCGCGCTGGAGAGAGCGCTGTCCGGCGCGAAGGGCGCACCGCAGGTGGTCTGCGACCGGCTGATCCGCTCCCTCAACGTCACCGCGGAGCACGATGACGACGTGGCGGTCCTGGTCGTGCAGCACCCCGCCCGCACGGGCCCCGCCGCGGAGCTCTTCCACAACGCCTCGCTCGACCTGCTGGGCGGCATCGAGGCGGCCCCTCGCGCACGCGCCTTCGCGACGGGCGTGCTCACGTCATGGCGGTTCCCGGTGGAGCTGTGCGATCTTGGTGTCCTCGCCGCGGGCGAGCTGGTCGCGAACTCCCTGCAACACGGGACCCCGCCCATGCGCCTGGGCCTGCGCCGCACCGACCGCCGGCTGATCATCGAGGTGACGGACGGCGACGACCACCTGCCGCGCCGCCGCCGCGCCGACCCGGCGGACGAGGCGGGCCGGGGCATCTCGATCGTCGCCTCGATCGCCACGTCGTGGGGAAGCCGCCGCACCCCCGACGGCGGCAAGGCGGTGTGGTGCGAATTCGCCCTGCCGCGGTAGCGGCCCCCGTCAGTGCACGGCGGCAACCGGAGCCGGTACCTCCGCAGCCGCTTCCTGCGGCACCGACACGGCCACCACTCGCGACGGCACGTTCGCGAGCGCGGGCTGGTCCTGTACGGGGGTGAGCCGCCGGCCGAGCCGTAGCGCCAGCGCGGTGATGCCCAGCGAGAACAGGACGAACGTCACGATGTACGGGCCGTGCAGCGAGGCCCCCATCGGCCCGCCCACGGCGGGGCCGACCGCCAGCGCGAGCTGCTTGCACAGGGCGAACGCCGAGTTGTACTGCCCGACCATCGCCTCCGGCGCCAGGTCCGCGACCAGGGGTGCGACCGTCGGCGACAGCATCGACTCACCCAGCCCGAACAGCGCGTACGTCGAGATCATCGCGGCCGTCGCCATGGTCTGGCTGCCGTGCCCGAGGCCCGCGTAACCGGCCACGATCCAGGCGAACGCCCAGATCAGACCGACTGCGGCGATGACCCGGGTGCGCCGGCGGCGCTCCACGAGACGCAGCACCACGAACTGGGCGATGACGATGACAGCGGTGTTGGCGGCCAGCGCGACGCCGAGCGTCGACGGTTCGATCCCGGCCGCCTCGGTGCCGTAGGCCGCGAGTCCGGACTCGAACTGCCCGTAGCAGGCGAAGAACACCACGAAGCCCAGCACGCACAGCTGCACCATGGCCCGGTGCGAGAGCAGTACCCGCAGCCCTCCGCGCGGAGCCGCCCCATCCGCCACGGCACCCGGAGCGGCCACGGAGGTGCGCGGCATGCGCACGGTCGCCGCGATGGCGCCGAGCACCAGGAACATCACCGCTTCGATCAGGAACAGCAGCGTGAACGAAGCCGGCCGACTCGTGTCGACGATCTGCCCGCCGACCAGCCCGCCGACGCCGAGGCCCAGGTTCTGCAGGAAGAACTGCATGGCGAAGGCCCGTGTACGCGTGCTCGGGCCGGTGCACCGGACGAGCATCGTGGCGAGCGCCGGCTGCATCACGGCAGTGCCCGCGCCCAGCACGGCCGCCGCCGGCACAGCGGCAGTGACCTGCGAAGCCAGCCCCAGCGCGACTGCGCCCAGGGAGGCGATGACCGAAGCGACGATCAGTACGGGCAGCGGCCCACGACGGTCGATCGCCCGGCCGGTGAACGGCAGCACGGCGAGCGCCGCCATCGCGAAGACGCCCAGCACGACCCCCGCCGTACCGGCGCCCAGATCCCGTACCTGCGCCACGTAGACGTACAGATACGGAACGGTGAACCCGAGCCCGAACGCGCTCAGCGCGCTACCGATCTGGATCCGCCGCAGTGCTGCGCCCATTTCCCTGGTCACACTCACCTACCTCAAGCTCTCGAAACCCCTGTGTCGTCGCACATCGAACGACTCGAACCCGAAGACTTTACCACTAAAGTTAGAACCTCAACACTACAGCCCGAAGGACTTCGACGGCTGTGAGGGGCGTGCCATACTGCGCGCCATGTCTGACACCACCGAGCCCGGACTCCAGGAGCCGAGCCTCGACGAGCAGATCGCCGCCTACCAGCGCGAGTACCGCGACCTGGACCCCCAGGTCGAACAGGTCGTCTCCGCCCTCGGCCGGCTGAACCGCCGGATGAACGTGGCGTACGGGAGGCAGCTCGCCGCTCTCGGCATCAGCAACGCGGAGTGGGAGGTCCTCAAGACCCTCGTCCTGGGCGGGGAGCCGTATCGGCTCGGTCCGGGTGAGCTGGCCAAACGGCTCGGCCTCACTCCGGCCGCGATGACCCACCGCATCGACCGCATGGCCGGCGAGGGCCTGGTGACCCGCGACCGCGACGAGAACAACCGCGTGCGCGTCATTGTCGAGCTGACGGACGAGGGCCGCACGAAGTGGCTGGAGGCGATGCGGATGGCCACCGACTTCGAGGAGGACCTGCTCCAGGACCTCGGAAGCGACGAGCGTGGGGTGCTCGGCGAGATGCTGACCCGCCTGCTGCGCAGGGTGGAGCACGCCCAGCCGGACGCGGGCGGCCGCCTCACCGACCTGGACTGACCAGGAGGGGGTTGACACGCCCCACTGGGATCCGTAAGGTTCTTCGGGTTGCCACAGAGCCCCATGGGTTCTGCGACGACCGATCCCGCCGCAGACGCGGCAACCAAAACTCAGCACGATCTCCCACTCGGGAGAGTTTCGGCATGCCGAAATTCATTTCGAAGGCTCGATTATGAGCCGCCGGGAGAATCCGCTAGGGTTTTGGACGTCGGAACGGCCCAACGGCCGGGAGGACAAGCCCCGCTGACTGGGAATCAGGCCCGAAAGGATCTGATAGAGTCGGACTCGCCGGAAAGGGAAACGCGAAAGCGAAGAACTGGAAAGCGGAAAAGCATGGCCCGCTTCGACCGGGAATCGGACACGAAAGAGTCTGATAGAGTCGGAAACGCAAGACCGAAGGGAAGCGCCCGGAGGAAAGCCCCAGAAAATGTTCTGCGGGTGAGTACAAAGGAAGCGTCCGTTCCTTGAGAACTCAACAGCGTGCCAAAAGTCAACGCCAGATATGTTGATACCCCGGCCTGCTTCGGCAGGTTGG
>NZ_KB892025.1 GCF_000373645.1 Streptomyces sp. ATexAB-D23
CGCGTACCGCGCCGCGTACCGCGCCGCGTACCGCGCCGCGTACCGCGCCGCGTACCGCGCCGCGTACCGCGCCGCGTACCGCGCCGCGTACCGCGTCCCGGTCCCGCGCGCCCGGCCGGCGGCTCCCTGCCGGCGCCTCCCGGGCCGTGCCGCCCGGTGGCCGCCCCGCCTACGCCGACTCCCGCACCACCAGCGACGGCTCGAAGATCACGGACGTCGCCGCCCCCTCCGGCTTCGACAGCCGCTCGATCAGGAGCCGGGCCATCTCGGCGGCCATCGCCTCCACCGGCTGGCGGACCGTGGTCAGCGGCGGGCGGCAGGCGGAGGCGGCGCTGCTGTCGTCGAAGCCGATCACCGCGACGTCCTCCGGCACCCGCTTGCCGCGCTCCCGCAGGACATGGCAGGCGCCCGTCGCCATCAGGTCGTTGGCCGCGAAGACGCCGTCCAGGTCCGGGTGCTCGGTCAGCAGCCGCTCCATCGCGGCCTCACCGCTCTCCTGGGTGAACCGCCCCTCGGCGATCGCGATGTACGGGTGGCCGTTGCGCGCCATCGTGTCGCGGAAGCCGGCCAGCCGCTCCTGCACCGCGGGTACGTCGAGCGGGCCGGTGATGGTCGCGATACGGCGGCAGCCCCGGGCGAGCAGATGCTCGGCGGCGAGCCTCGCCCCGTCCTGGTGGGCGACGTCGACATAGCTGATCCGGGCGGCGCGGGCGGGGCGGGCGTAGAGCACGGCCGGCAGCCCCGCGTCCGTGAGCATCCCCGGCAGCGGGTCCTCCGCGTGCGTCGAGACGACCAGGGCGCCGTCCGCGCTGCCCTGCCGCAGGAACGACACCACGTCCTCCCGGGCCCGTGACGTCTCGGCGAACATCAGTACCGGGTGCATACCGCGCGGACGCAGGTAGTTGACGACCCCGGTCACCACCCGGCCGAAGAAGGGGTCGGCGAAGACCTGTCCCGTGAAGGACGCCCCGCTGCCCGCCTCGGCCCCGTCCGCATCGGCCGGTGGCGCGGTCTCCTCCGCTTCCGGTTCCGGTTCCGGTTCGACGCCCGCGCCCGAGACCACCAGCGCGATGGCGTCGGTGCGCCGGGTCACCAGGGAGCGGGCCGCGCGGTTGGGGGCGTAGCCGGTGAGGGCGACGGCCCGGCGCACCGCCTCCTGGATCACCGGGTCGACATTCCGTACGCCGTTGATCACCCGGGAGACGGTGGCGCGGGACACGCCGGCCGCCTTCGCCACGTCCTCAAGGGTGGGTGTTCCGGCCGGTCGCAGATCATCCGTCATGAGCGCATTTATAGCATCAGCGGAGAGCGCTCTCCATTGTGCTCCGAACCGTTATCGGATCCTTTCCCGGCCGAGTCCGGACCCGCCTGTGCCGTGAGCCCGGCGGTGAGCGGCAGATCGCCCGCCGAACCCCCGCCGAGCAGCGTGAACCCGCCCGGCTCCGTCTCCCAGCCGCCCCGCCGGGGCGCCCAGTGGGCCAGCGCGCGCCCGCTCACCCGGACCACCGCGACCGCGCTCTGCCCGGGGTCCGCCTCGACCGCCGCGTACCCGATGAGCCGGCGCACCGGCCGTTCGACCGCCGAGTCGGTGCGGGCCAGATAGATCTGAACCACCTCCCGGCCGCGCCGCCGCCCGGAGTTGCGCACCCGCACCCGCACGTCGAAGGGTTCCCCGGCCCGCACCGACGCGGGGGCCGTCAGCTCCTCGTACGTCCAGCCGGTGTACCCGAGACCGTGGCCGAACCAGTACGCCGGCTCCGCCCCGGACCGCAGCCAGGCGCGGTAGCCGATGTGCGGGCCCTCCTCGTAGCGCAGCCGCCCGTCGGCGCCGGGCGCGGTTCCGAGCACCGGTACGTCGTGCTGGGCGGCGGCCCAGGTCGTCGGCAGTCGGCCGCCCGGCTCGGTCCGGCCGAACAGGACGTCCGCCAGCCCGTCCCCGGCCTCCTGGCCCGGGAACCAGGCGAGCAGCAGCGCGGGCACCCGGCTGTGCCAGGGCAGGGCGACCGGGCCGCCCGTGTTGACCACGACGACGGTGCGCGGGTTGGCCCGCGCCACCGCCCGCACCAGCGCGTCCTGACCCTCCGGCAGGTCCAGGCTCTCGCGGTCGTGCCCCTCCGACTCGCTCTGTTCCGTCGTGCCCACGACCACCACCGCGACGTCGGCCGCCCGCGCGGCGGACACCGCGTCGGCGAGCGCGGCGGCCGCGTCACCGGCGGGCGGGGCGGCCGCGAGGACCGTCGCGACACCCGACCCCGGGATGAGCGAGCGCCGCGCCACCACCTCCACCTCCCGCCCGGCGGTCAGCTCGGCCCGGCCGGTGTGCAGGGGCGGGGCGACGTGCACCCGGGTCGGGTCGTCGCTGTCCAGCGGGTATGTGCCGGACAGCACCTCCACGCCGTCCACGGACAGCGCGATGTTCCCCCAGCCGCCCACCGCCCAGGTCCACACCCCGCTCTCGGCCGGCCGGAACAGGGCCCGGATCTCGACCAGCGCCGCGTCACCCGCCGGCACCGAGGGCTCCACGATCCGCCCGGACAGCCGGTGCTCGGCGTGCAGCTCGGCCCCCTGCCCGTCGAGCAGCCGCACGAGCACCCCCGGTTCGCCGCTGCGCGGGTCGCGCGTCCGGTCGCGGCCGAGCGGCTCCGGCCGGTCCGACGGCGGCAGACCCGGCCGGTAGGTCACATCGGCCACCCCGTCCAGCGCCCTTTCGATTCCGGCGAGCGGGCTCACCACCTGCTCCGGGAACACCTCCGCGCTGCCCCCGCCCTGGATGCGTACCGCCGTGGCGTGCGGCCCGATGACGGCGACCGAGCCCAGCCCCGCCGGATCCAGCGGCAGCACCCCGCCCTCGTTGCGCAGCAGCACCGCACCGGCCGAAACGGCGCGTCGCAGCAGCGCCCGCCGCGCGTCCTGCGCCAGCACGGGCCGCCGCACCGGCCGGGCCGGGCCCAGCGCACCCACCCGCCCCGCCAGCCTCAGCAGCCTTCGCACCTTGTCGTCGACCGCGTCGGCGGACACCAGGCCCTGGTCCAGCGCGGCGAGCAGACCGGCCGCCCAGGGGCTGTCCGGGCCCGGCATCGCCAGGTCCTGGCCGGAGCGCGCGGCGTCCAAGAGGGTGCGCACGCCTCCCCAGTCGGAGACCACGAGCCCGTCGAACCCCCAGTCGTCCTTGAGGGGGTGCTCCAGGAGCGGGGAGGCGGACATCGTGACGCCGCCTACCTTGTTGTACGCGGACATGACCGCCCAGACCCCGGCCGCGACCGCCTCCTCGAATGGGGCGAGGTAGACCTCGTGCAGCGTCCGCTCGTCCATGTGGACGTCGACGTGCAGGCGGTCCGTCTCGGCGTCGTTGCCGACGAAGTGCTTGGCGGTGGCCGCGACCCCGCCCGACTGGATGCCCCTGATGAGGGCCGCACCGGTCCGCCCGGTGAGCAGCGGGTCCTCGGAGAAGCACTCGAAGTGCCGGCCGCCCAGCGGTGAGCGGTGCAGATTCAGGGTGGGGGCCAGGAGCACGTCGACGCCCTTGCGTCTCGCCTCCGAGGCGAGCAGGGCGCCGAGATCGGTCAGCAGCCGCTCGTCCCAGGAGGCGGCGAGCGCGGTGGGGGAGGGGAGGACGAGCGAGGTCTCCCGTTCGTCCCAGGCCTCGCCGCGCACACCGGCCGGCCCGTCCGAGAGGGTGAGCGGCCGCAGCCCGACAGCCCCTTCGCCGTACGTACGCCAGGTGCTCGCCCCCGTCAGCAGACGGACCTTCTGGGCCGCGTCGAGCTTGTCGAGCAGCGGATCGGTCTCTTCGTCCGTCATGGCGGCCATGCTCCTTCGTGCACAGCGCCCCCATATGCTGGAGAGCGCTCTCCCGGGCTGTGGTGCCCAGCGTTGCTGGCCGACGCCGACCGTGTCAATGGGGGCAGGGGCGGGCCGCGGCGGACTCCGGGGCACGCGCCGCCGCGACCACGGCCCCGCGCGCCCAGTGGTACGGCGGCGGCTGTCGGAAGGAGGTGTCCGCCTCTCACACGGCTTTCAGCTCGCCGAGACGCCGACCGTGCCGCGCGGTGTGCAGCCCGCGGACTCCTCCCGGAGTTCAGGCTCGGATGCGCGGGGAGCGGGCAACTCGACGGCGACGCGCGCCTGCTCGCGGTCACCGCCCGGGTCACTGGGAAGGCCGTCGGCGCTTCCGAACGCTCCCTGGGCATCGCCTCGCCGCTCACCTTCGCCGTGCGCTGACCGAGCGCGCCCCGCACGCCCCGCGCACGCCCTCCGGGGCGGTGGCCGGAACGTACGGTGGCCTTGTCATCACCCGCTGTTTGCACATAAGTTGACCGCTTGCGACATGTCCTACAGCCAGTGGGGGAGCCAAGTCATGGCCGTGAACGGACGGCACCGCAGATATCAGCCGAGCCGCATCAACCGCGTTTCGCTCACGGTCACGGCAGGAGGTGCGGGGCTCGCGCTCCCGCTCATCGCGGCCGCGTCGGCCGGCGCGGCGTCGGCGGACGTGTGGGACAAGGTCGCCGCGTGCGAGTCCACGGGCAACTGGCACATAAATTCCGGCAACGGCTACTTCGGCGGGCTCCAGTTCACCCGCTCCACCTGGGCGGCGTACGGCGGAACGGTCTACGCGGCACGCGCCGACCTGGCCACCCGGGAACAGCAGATCGCCATCGCGGAGAAGGTCCTGGAGGGCCAGGGGCCGGGGGCCTGGCCGGTCTGCTCCGGGAAGGCCGGTCTGACCCAGGGCGGCGACTCGCCCGACGTCAGCCCGCAGAGCGAGCGCACGGCGCGGGTCACGACGCCGAAGAAGCCGGACAGCGCCTCCTCGCCCCCGCGCAAGGCGCAGACGAAGCCGGCCGCGGCGACGCCGACGCACGTGCCGGGCAAGCGGGACTCGTACACCGTGACGCCGGGCGACTCGCTCTCCGGGATCGCCGTCGAACGGCACCTCGAAGGCGGCTGGCAGCGCCTCTACGCGGCGAACCGCAAGGTCGTCGGTGACAACCCGGACCTGATCTTCCCGGGCCAGCGCCTGAGCCTGGACCTGGCCGGGACCCCGAGGACGGCCACGAAGGCAGAGCCGAGGACGGCCACGAAGGCCGAACCCGAGGCCGCGGCGAGGACAACCCCGAAGGCCGCCCCGAAGACGGCCCCGAAATCAGCCCCGACGACGGCCCCGAAGCCGCAGCAGAAGACGCAGCAGGCCAGGCCGCAGCCGAAGAAGACCGAGACGCCGAAGACCCAGGCGCACAAGACCGAGACCCACAAGACCCAGGCGCGGAAGCACACCTCGCTCACCGCTCCGGTCGCGGCCCGCACCGGCACGCCGTACCACCAGGCCGGTTCCTGGTCCAGCGGCTACCACACAGGGGTCGACTTCCCCGTGCCCACCGGCACCTCGGTGAAGTCGGTGGCGGCCGGCACCGTCGTGTCGGCGGGCTGGGCGGGGCCGTACGGCTACCAGGTCGTCATCCGCCACAGCGACGGCAAGTACAGCCAGTACGCGCACCTGTCCTCGTTACTGGTGCGCGGCGGGCAGCACGTCGGCGGTGGCCAGCGGATCGCCCGCTCCGGCGCCACCGGCAACGTCACCGGACCGCACCTGCACTTCGAGGTCCGTACCGGCCCCGACTACGGCTCCGACATCGACCCGCTGGCCTACCTCAGGGCGGGCGGCGTCAAGGTCTGAACGCCCTTGCGGTCACCGGCCTCCGGGCCGGCGGCCCCTGCGGGCGGCCCGGTCCTGTGCCCGCCGCCGGCAGGCGGGGCGAACTCCACCCGGCTGCCCAGCCGGTCCAGCGGCATCCGCACGGGCAGCGGAAGCGCCGGGGGAGCCGTCACCGGCCGCGGACCCGCGGGTTCGGGAAGGGAGGCGGCGGCCGGCACCGGCAGGGTGCCCGCCGGAGCCGCTGAACCGGCGGCGGGCCCGTCGAAATCCCCGGCCTCCCCACTCACGGCCGAAGGCACGCCGACGGCGGGCGCGGTGGCGGCCGAGAGCCCTCCCGGGCCCTGCGGCGCCGGCTCCAGGCGCTCCACGCCCATGCGCTCCCTGGTCAGCATGATCAGCCCGCCGGCCGCGACCACCCCGCAGGCCAGGGCGAGCACCGTGCCCGTGGCGCCGTGCCGGAACTGCTCGCCGAACAGCGTGATGCCGACCGCCGCGGCCACCACCGGGTTCACCACGGTCACCGTGGCCAGCGGAGCCGTGAGCCCCGCACCCCGGTAGGCCGCCTGGCACAGCAGCAGACCGGCGCCGGCGAGCGCCGCGATCACCAGCAGGGTCGGCAGCCCCGACCCCACGGAACCGGCCGTCCACTCCATGGCCACCGTCTTCGTGTACACCGACGCGATACCGAACGCGACGCCCGCCGCCCCCGCCAGCACCACACTGCGCATCACCGGCCGGCGCATCGCCCGGGAGAGCAGAACGAGCGCCGCCACCGCGCCGAAGGTCACGACGGCCAGCATCAACTGCTGCGGACGGCCCAGGGAGTGCGCGTCGGAACTGCCGGTCAGCGCGAGCAGTCCGGCGAGCCCCACCGTCGCCATGACCGCGCCGCGCCAGGCAGTGGCCCCGGCCCTGCGCCCCACGAACAGGGCCGCCATCGGCAGCGCGAAGACGATCGTCAACGCTCCCAGCGGCTGGACGAGGCTGAGCGGGCCGTACGCCAGCGCCACCACGTGCAGGACCGCGCCCACGCCGTTCAGCGTGACCGCCACCCACCAGACACGGTCGCGCAGCGGTGCGAGAGAACGGCCGTCGGAGGCGGTGGCCACGCGCTCCTGGACGATCGCCCCGGCCGCGTAGGCGACCGCGGAGACCAGTGACAGCAGCACGGACAGCGCGAGGGAACTCATGTACACCACGATCCCCTTTTTCAGCCGCCGCGTCGTCGTCCCTGAGGCGGCGATCCGGCGTACTGCTTTGGTAGTACGGGAACAGTCAGGGTGTCCTCCTCTTGACGGTAGTCCTCCTCGCGGCGCACGTCAGAACGATCAACCCGGCTCCACCCGTGGTGGCACGCGCGGTCGCGCACCGTACCTTCACGTCATCGGCCGGAAGGGGACGGTCGGACCCCTTGACGCGGATCACGGCGGACTCGAAGAATGAGCGCGCTCTGACAACGTTGTCCTAAGGAGTAACCCCATGCATCGGACCCCACGGCCGAGACTGCGCGGCCCGGCGGCCGCACTCGCCGCCGCCGCACTCCTGGGCGGTGTCCTCCTCCCCGGGGCCACGGCCGAGGCCGCCCCGAGGAGCGACGGCCGGCTGACCGACCTGGTCAACCCGTTCATCGGCACCCAGAACGAGGGCAACACCTATCCCGGCGCCTCCGTGCCCTTCGGCATGGTGCAGCTCTCCCCGGACACCGGCCACAACACCGGCTACGACTACGGGGAGGACCACATCCGCGGCTTCTCCTCCGTCCACCTCTCCGGCGTCGGCTGCGGGCTGGGCGGCGACCTGCCGACGCTGCCCACCACCGGGGACGTCACCGAGACCGACTACGCGAAGTACGCGGCGGAGTTCAGCCACGACGACGAGAAGGCGAGCCCCGGCTACTACAAGGTCGGGCTGGGCACCGGCATCGAGGCCGAGCTGACCGCCACCCCGCGCACCGGGGTGCAGCGCTACACCTTCCCGGCCACCGACAAGGCCAACGTGCTGCTCAACGCGGGCCAGTCGCTGCACCGGACGGTCTCCTCCGAGGTGGAGATCCTGGACAGCCGTACCGTGCGGACCGCCATCACCGGCAGCGGCTTCTGCCAGGACACCAAGCAGTACACCCTCTACACGGTCACCCGCTTCGACCGGCCGTTCACCACCTCCGGCACCTGGAACGGCGGCACCGTCACCGAGGGCTCGAAGAAGTCCACGGCCGCCGACGCCCGCAACGGCGCCTGGCTGCGGTTCGACACCACCGAGGACCGCACGGTCGAGGCCACCACCGCCCTGAGCTACGTCGACGCCAAGGGCGCCGCGCTCAACCTCCGTGCCGAGGGCGGCCGCAGCTTCGACCGCGTCCAGCGGGCCGCGCAGCGCACCTGGGAGGACCGGCTCGAAGGTGTGAAGGCCAAGGGCGGCAGCGACGAACTGCGCCGCACCTTCTACTCCTCCCTCTACCGGTCCTTCCTCGCGCCCAACGTGGGCAGCGACGTGGACGGCCGCTACACCGGCTGGGACCAGGAGAAGCACCGGGCGAAGGGCTTCACCTACTACCAGAACTGGTCGCTCTGGGACACCTACCGCACCCAGGCCCAACTGCTCTCGCTACTCGCCCCGCGCGAGTCCCGCGACATGGCGATATCCGTCCTGCGCATCGACGCGGAGAGCGGCTGGCTGCCGAAGTGGGGCTACGGCACGGTCGAGACGAACATCATGACGGGTGACCCGGTCACCCCCTTCCTCACCAACGCCTACCAGCAGGGACTGCTGAAGGGGTACGAGGAGGAGGCGTACCGGGCGCTGAAGAAGAACGCGGACGGGGTGCCGCCCGCCGACTCCGCGCCGGTCGGCCGGGAGGCCAACGTCCAGTACCTGGCGGACGGCTTCGCTCCGTACATCAAGGACCGTGAGCACGCCAAGCCGGGCGACTCGGACTTCGACCACGGCGCCTCCGCCACCCTGGAATACGCCCTGGCCGACGGCATGCTCGCCGAGATGGCGCGCGACCTCGGCCACGACGCCGACGCCGCGCGCTACGAGGCCCGCGCCCAGAACTACCGGAAGATCTTCGACCCCTCGACGGGCTTCTTCCGCGCCCGCGACACCTCCGGCGCGTTCACCGGCCCCGCCGACCCGGCCGAGAGCGAGGGCTTCCACGAGGGCACGTCCTGGCAGTACCAGTGGATGGTCCCGCAGGACATCCCCGGCATGGTCGGCCTGATCGGCGGGAAGGGCGCCGCGAACGAGCGGCTCGACTCGTTCTTCGCGTACGACCGGCTCCTCGCCGATCCGGCGAAGACGGCCCGAGAGGTATGGGTGAACGGCCCGTACGCGTACTACAACGCCGACAAGTACAACCCGCAGAACGAGCCCGACCTCATCGCCCCGTACACCTACCTGTCCACCGGTCAGCCGTGGAAGACGACCGATGTGGTGCACGCGGCCCTGACGCTCTTCACCAACGGCCCGACGGGCATGACGGGCAACGACGACCTGGGCACGATGTCGGCCTGGATGGTGCTGTCGTCCATCGGGGTCTTCCCGGTCCAGCCCGGCACCGACACCTGGGGCCTGTCCACGCCCGCGTTCGAGCGCGTCGACATCAGGCTCGACCGCCGCTTCTACCCGCGCGGCGCGCTGACCGTCAGCGCCCCCGGTACCTCCGGCACCGACCGCTACATCCAGTCCGCCCGGCTCGACGGCGCACCCCGGGCGCGTACGTACCTGACCACGGACGACATCCGCTCGGCCCGCTTGCTCTCCTTCACGGTGGGCGCCGAGCCGTCGGCGTGGGGAACCTCACCCGAGGACGCCCCGCCCGCCCTGGGCTGAGCCGGCGGCGGCACGGCCGAGCGCCCTTCCTCCCGTCCGGACGGGAAGAAGGGCGTTCGGTATTCGTGGTTCGGACAGCCCTCAGCCGGGAAGGCCCGGGTCGATCGCCTCGGCGACGCTCGGGAAGACCGGGAGCGCGGAGTCGAGTCCCAGTACGCCGATCAGCCGCTCCATGAAGACGGAGGGCGCGGCCAGTCGCAGCCTGGGGCCGAGCGCGGTCTGCCCCTGAAGGAGCACGTTCACCGTGGTGGAGTCGGCGAAACTCACATCCGAGAGGTCGACGACGACCGGCCCGGTGCCCTCCAGCGACGCGTTCTCCAGCGCCGCGCCGAGAGGCGCGACGTTGTCGATGTCGAGGTCGCCGGTTACCGCGAGCACCAGCGCCCCCCGTTCGTGACGTGGGACGATCTGCATGGTGCGGCCGGCGCTGGGGGGTGGAAGCACGTTCACCTCGTGATGCACTGGACGGTGGGGAAACACCGGATCAGGCGGACGGTCCGATTCTGCCCCGTGCCTGCTCGCGGCGGGAATGCTCAACGATAAAAGTAACAGTTGCCATTTGACAACATTCTTCATCGGACAACAATCTGTACCGAACGATCAACGAGTCGCCCGTCCCGGGAGCGCCTCAGAAACGCGGAAGCAGGGCTGCATGAAGCTAGGCGCTGTCCGCGACGTCGTCGCGAAGCCGCGCGGCCGGACTCCGGTCGCCGGTGAGCCGCTGCGATGCCGCCGAGCGGAATGCGGTGAGCCCCACGGCCAGAGCCGCCACCTCGGAGGGCTGCATTCTTTCCAGTACGGCGGTGAGCTCCCGGGTACGGATCGCCCGGTACTCCTCCAAGAGCTCCCGGCCCCTGCGGGTCAGGCGCAGCTCGACCTCCCGGCGGCTCGTCGGGCTCGGGTCCCGCTGGACCAGGCCCATGGCCTCCATCCGGTCGCAGAGCCGGCTCACCGAGGGTGCCCGCGAGCCCAGCGCCTCACCGAGCGAGCGGAGGTTGCTCCCCTCCTGCTGCTCGATGACGAGCAGCGCGCGAAGCTGGGAGGGGGAGACGACGCCGAGCGCGGCAGCCTCCTGGCCCCGGCCCCACAACACCTCCAGAAGCTCGGACGCGGCACAGACGTCCTCGGACACCTGTTCAGGGCGGTGAGGAAGTCCGGTGCGGTGGGGCATTCTTCCACTCTGTCACCCGTAACGTGCTCCTGTCAGCCTGGCTCCGTCCCCGCCACCCACCGAAGAATGGGCGAAACAGCGTGAATGCCCACACGGAGATCGAACGAGCGCTACGCGCGGCGGCACCGTACGCCCTGGTCGGGACGGTGCGCGACTTCCTCGCGGACAAATACGGCGCACGCTCGGTGCAGCTGCTGCTGGCGGACTACGGAATGACCGTGCTCAACCCGGTCGACCCCTCGGACGGCCTCGGCCAGCCGCTCTCGGTGCACAACAGCCCCCAGGGCCGCGCCTTCGGCAGCCAGCGCCCGCACGAGGGACGGACCGGGCCCGACGACGCGGCCGACCACTACTTTCCGGTCACCGTCCGGGGTGAGCGCCTCGGCATCCTCACCGTCCGGCTGCCGTCCGCCCGCTCCACCCCGCACGTCATGGACGATCTCACGCATGTGGCCGAACTTCTGGGGCACGAGCTGGTCGTCGCCGAGCGGGAGACCGACCACTATCAGCGGGCCCGCCGCACCACGCGCCTGACCCTCGCCGCCGAAATGCAGTGGCAGCTGCTTCCCGCCCGGTCGTTCACCGCCCCGGAGTACGCCATAGGGGCCCAGCTCGAACCCGCCTACGCCATCCACGGCGACAACTTCGACTGGGCGGCGGAGGGCGACCAGCTCAGCGTGGCCGTGACCAACGGCCTGGGCGAGGGCATCCGCGCCTCCCTGCTCACCAACCTCGCCGTGAACGCGCTGCGCAACGCCAGGAGAGCCGGGATCGGCATCGCGGACCAGGCGGCCCTCGCCGACCAGGCCATCTACGACCAGCACCGCGGCGCCGCCCACGTGTCCACCCTGCTGCTCCGCTTCGACCTGGCCACCGGGGCGGTCGACGCCGTGGACGCGGGCTCCCCGCAGCTGTGGCGGCTGCGCGGCCGCACGGTGACGCGGGTGGCCCTGGACGCCCAGCTGCCGCTGGGGATGTTCGAGGAGTCGCAGTACGTCGTCCAGCACCTCCAGGCCCGCCCCGGGGACCGGCTGCTGCTCGTCAGCGACGGGGTCTACGACGCGGTGTCACCGCTCGGCGAGAAGTACGCGGAACGCGGTCTGGCCAGGGCGGTCCTCGCCACCCGGCTGCTGCCGGCCGCCGCGGTGCCGGGGGCGGTGCTGCGGGAACTCGCGGAGCACCGCTCGTCGGACACGCTCGACGACGCGCTGGTCATGTGCATCGACTGGTTCGGCCGGCAGGACGCCCGGGGCTGAGCCCGCGACGGGCGCCGCGGGCCCGCTCAGCTGCTGAGCGTGAACTCGGCCCGGATGCGCTTGCCGACCGGCACCCGCTCGGCGGTGACCCGGTCGCACAGGGCCACCACGATCTCCATTCCATGACCGCCCAGGCGGCTCGGATCGGGGGCGTAGAACACCGGCAGCGCGCTGCTGCTGTCGTACACCGTGATACTGATCCGCTCCGCGGTGCCCTCCAGCTCCAGCAGGTACGGGCCGTGGCTGTAGCGCTCGGCGTTGGTGACCAGCTCGCTCACCGCCAGCATCAGGTCATTGCGGGTGTGGGTGCCGAGCACCGCCATCCACTCGGACACCAGCCTGACCAGGAAACGGTCGGCCAGTGCCCGTGCCTGGGAAATGCACCCCGGCTCGCCGTCGAACACTTCGGCGCTGTGCAATGCCTCCGTGGGCGGACAGCTCCGGGGGGAGTCGTCCGGCCGGGAGATCGCCTGTTCGTTCATGTGCTCCAGCCAGGGCGCAGCGGGGAGGTCGAAGACCTCTTTCTGCTGATCGTGTACCCGCGTCGGGAGATCCCACTCCCAAGCATCTTCAGCGAATATTACGCGCGGCCGGGAAGCCGCACCACGGTGAGGAAGAACTCGTCGATCTGGCGCACGGCCGCCATGAACTGGTCGAGGTCGACCGGCTTGGTGACGTAGGCGTTGGCGTGCAGTTTGTAGCTGCGCAGGATGTCCTCCTCGGCGGAGGACGTGGTCAGCACGACGACCGGGATGAGGGAGAGCACGGGGTCCTGCTTGATCTGCTCCAGGACCTGGCGGCCGTCGTACTTGGGGAGGTTGAGGTCGAGCAGGATCAGATCGGGGCGGGGTGCCTCGGCGTGCGCGCCCCGGCGGTAGAGGAAATCGAGCGCCTCCTCGCCGTCCCGCGCCACGTGGAGCGTGTTGCGGATCTTGTTGTCCTGGAACGCCTCGCGCGTCATCAGCTCGTCGCCGGGGTCGTCCTCGACGAGAAGGATCTCGATGGGCAGTACGGAGGTGTTCACGCGGTCTCTCCGGAGATCTCGGCTGGGAGGGTCGGGCCGGCCGGCTCCGCGGGGGCGTCGGCCGGCAGGAGGAAGTGGATACGGGCGCCCCGGCGGGACTCCGGATCGAGCCAGATCCGGCCGCCGTGGAACTCGATGATCTTGCGGCACAGGGCGAGGCCGATGCCCGTGCCCTCGTACTCGTCGCGGGGGTGCAGCCGCTGGAAGATGACGAAGACCTTCTCCGCGAACTCGGGCGCGATGCCGATGCCGTTGTCCGTCATGGTGAGGTGCCAGTCGTCGCCCTCCCGCTCGCAGCCGACCGTGATCACGCACGGCTCGTCCGGGCGGCGGAACTTCACGGCGTTCCCGACCAGGTTCTGCCAGATCATCGTGAGCGTCGTGGGGTCCCCGGTGACCGAGGGGAGGGGGGCGGCACGGACGACCGTGGTCCCCGACTCCTCGATCACCAGCGCCAGATTGGCCAGCGCCCGGTCCAGCGTCCCGTCCAGGTCGACAGGGTTCCACCGGTCGTGGACGCGCCCGACCCGGGAGAACGTGAGCAGGTCGTTGATGAGTACCTGCATGCGCTTGGCGCCGTCGACGGCGAAGTCGATGTACTGCTTGCCCCGGCCGTCCAGCTCCGTGCCGTACCGTTTCTCCAGCAGCTGGCAGAACGACGCCACCTTGCGCAGCGGCTCCTGGAGGTCGTGCGAGGCGACGTAGGCGAACTGCTCCAGTTCGGAGTTGGACCTGCGCAGCTCCACCGTCTGCTGTGCGAGCAGTTCCTCCCGCTCCTGCGCGGCGTCGACCTCCGCCACCAGCCGGCTGCGCATGTCCTCGACCGCCGCGGCCACCGCCCGTACGTCGGACGGCCCGCGCACCTCGATGCGGCGCCGGCGGAAGCTGCCCGAGCGGACTCTCCCGGACGCCTCGGCCAGTGCGTTCAACGGGCGCCCCACCATGCGTTGCAGCAGCACGCTGAGCGAGATCACGCACACCACGAAGCCGATCACCAGGGCGATCAGCACCCGGTCGCGGGTGTGGCGGGCGTCGTCCAGCTGGGCGCGTGCCCGGTCCCGGGCGGCATCGAGATGCGCCTGCTGGGTGCCGTAGAGCTGTCGCAGCCGGTCGAAGGCGGCCTTGCTCTCCGTGGTCCGCTCCGAGGAGCGGCCCCCGGGTCCGTCGCGGCGGACGACGGCGATCAGCGGGTCGGCGTGCACCCTGCGCCACTCCGCGGAGGCCGCGGCGATCCGGTCCAGGTCGCGGTTGTACGGCGCGCTGTCACCCATCGCGGCGCGCACCCGGGCCAGCCGGTTTTGTTCGGCCTCCTTGCCCGCGGCGAACGGCTCCAGGAACGAGGCGTCACCGGTCAGCGCGTAGCCGCGTACGCCCGTCTCCTGGTCGAGCAGCGCGTTCTGCAGCTGGAAGGAGGCGGAGCGGGCCGGCTGGATACGGTCCACCAGCTCGGTGGTCCGGTCGGAGATCCGGGACAGGACCAGCCCCCCGGCCACCAGACAGCCGCAGACGACGAGTACGAAACAGCCCAGGATCAGGTGGACCCAGTTCTGGACGGACAGACGCGCCCGGAATCCGGCCGCTTTCGCGGTGGTGTCGGGTATGTCACCGCTCATGGGTGGTGCTCCAGCCGAGGTGCAGGACGGCCACGTCGTCGGCGAGCCCCCCGTGCGGCGCCGCCGCCTGAGCGGCGCCCGCGACGAGTGCGTCGACGAACGGGCGGGCGGCGAGGCGGGCCTGGTCCCGGGCCATGCCGAGGAGTCCTTCCTCGCCCAGCCGGGTGTCCGGACCGTTGCGCCCCTCGAAGAGGCCGTCGGTGAACAGGACGAGCGCGGCGCCGGGCGTGAGTTCCATGTCGTTGACCGGCCACTGGCCGTGCCCGGGAAGCAGCCCGAGCGCCATTCCGCCCTCGGGCTCCACCCACTCGACGTCCCCGCCCTGCCGCAGCAGCAGCCCCGGATGGCCGGCCCGGACGACGCGGACCCGGTCCCCGCCGGGCGGAAAGACCAGCGAGGTGACGGTCGCGAAGACATGGGGATCGGAACGCTCGGCGACCAGGATCGACTCCAGCAGCCCGAGCTGTTCCAGCGGATCGGTTCCGCACAGCACGGCCGTGCGCCAGGCCACGCGCAGGCACACCCCGAGCGCCGCCTCCGCCGCACCGTGCCCCGACACATCGCCGATGACCGCCCGGACCGTGCCGTCGGCCGTCTGCACCACGTCGTAGAAGTCACCGCTGAGCAGACCGTGGGCGCGGCCCGGCTCGTAGCGGGCGACGGCCTGGAAGCTGTCGTCGTTCAGCAGCGGTATGGGCAGCAGGCCGCGTTCTAGGCGCGCGTTCTCCTGCGCCATCAGCTGGTTGGCCCGCAGAGCGGAGGCCGCCCGCTCGACCTGCTTGCGCTGGAGGGCGTAGCGGATCGCGCGCGACAGCGCCTGCGGATCGAGCCTGCCCTTCACGAGGTAGTCCTGCGCCCCGGTCGCCACGGCCTTCAGACCCGCGTCCGCCTCCGCGAGACCGGTCAGGACCACGATCGCGGCGTCCTGGGACGTCTCGACGATCTGTGTGACGGCCCGCAGCCCGTGGACGTCGGGCAGATGCAGGTCGAGCAGGACACAGACGGGCGCCCGGTGCGAGCGCAGATACGCCAGCGCCTCGGACAGCGTCTTGCACCAGGTCAGCGCCGAGTCCAGCTCACCGTCGGCGAGCATCTCCTCGACGAGCAGCGCGTCACCCGCGTCGTCCTCGACGAGCAGGATGGAACCGTTGACGTCCCAGACGGAGCCCCGGCCGTCGGCCTCGTGGGCCGTCTGGACCGGAAGGGAGGCAGGGACGGGAGGCCGAGCGGGGGCGCTCATGCGCATCTCAGCCACGCTTCACCCTCTCGTTGCCACCTGGCGGGCCGCCCGCCGGTGTGCCCCGCAGCATATGTGAACGACGCCCTCCGCTCTGCCGTCGGGCGTCGTCCGCTGCGTCTTCGGCCACAGCCTGCCGGTGCGTGGCCGATTCGAGAGGGTGGGGGGAGCGGGGGCGGGTGTCCTCACCCGCCCCGGTGCCCGTTTCAGGCTTCGACGGACATCCCCGCCCGCAGCCGCTTGACGATGCGGGCGAGCAGCCGGGACACATGCATCTGGGAGACGCCCAGTTCCGCCCCGATCTGGGACTGCGTCATCTCCTCGCCGAAGCGCATCTGGACGATGCGGCGCTCGCGGGCGTCGAGCTTCTCCAGCAGCGGCGCCAGGGTGTGGAGGTTCTCCACGGTCTCCATGCCGGGGTCGGCCTCACCGATCACATCGGCGTACGACCGCTGCTCGTTGCCGGAGTCGGTCTCGGCGCTGGGGGTGTCCAGGGAGCCGGCCGAGTATCCGTTGGCCGCGACCAGGCCCTCGATGATCTCCTCCTCGGGCAGGTCGAGGTGGGCGGAGAGCTCGGCGACCGTCGGATCGCGGTCCAGCCGCGACGACAGCTCCTCCTTCGCCTTCGCCAGATCGACCCGCAGCTCCTGGAGCCGGCGCGGCACGTGCACCGCCCAGGTGGTGTCGCGGAAGAAGCGCTTGATCTCCCCGACGATGTAGGGGACCGCGAAGGTGGCGAACTCCACCTCGCGCGTGAGGTCGAAGCGGTCGATGGCCTTGATCAGACCGATCGTCCCCACCTGGATGATGTCCTCGACATCGTCGCCACCGCGGTTGCGGAAGCGCGACGCGGCGTACCGCACGAGCGAGAGATTCATCTCGATGAGGGTGTTGCGCGCGTACTGGTACTCGTGCGTGCCCTCCTCCAGCGTCTGAAGCCGGTCCAGGAACATCTTCGACAGGGCGCGGGCGTCCTTCGGAGCGACCTTCCCGGTGTCCTCGATCCACGGCAGCTCCGCAGTCCCCGCGCCCTGCGGCGTCCCGTCCTGCTCAACAAGCGTGCGTGTGTCGCCGAAGACTTCGCCGGTCCGCTCCGTCGTGGTCGCCATGGTGTGTGACCCCTCCTTGTCGCCAAGTGCTTCGCACACCGCCTGCCCCGAATCGGCGAGGGCATGCGCGGCCGGGCCGGAACTTTCTCCGGCGCCCCCTCCACCCGGCCCGCCCACCCGAATGGAGCAGCCCGGGAACCATGGCAGACTTGACCGGGGCGTTCGGCCCGCAGTAAGGCCAGCGGCACGAGTACAGAGGAACGGCAATGACGGTGACAGAGGACGGCCCCGAGCTCGTGGCCGGAACCGAGGAATTCGGTCCCGGTATCGACCCGGAGCGGCTGGCCGTCTGCCTGAGCGTGCTCGACGAACTCGACACCATCGAGGTCGACCACCCGGACGCCATCGCGGTGCGCCGCGCCACGGCGGGGATCTACCGGACCGTGAAGCAGCGCCGCCGCCAGGAGCGCCGGGCCGCCAAGACCGCGCACGACAAGGCGGTGACCGAGGCCACGGCCACCGGTTCGGCCGAGCGCATCGACGACGAGACCCAGGGCGTCCTGCCGTCCTCCTCCGCCTCCGCGGAGATCGCCGGGATCCTCCAGCGGCCCCGGTCCTGCTACGTGTGCAAGACGCGGTACGTCGAGGTCGACGCGTTCTACCACCAGCTCTGCCAGGACTGCGCCGCCGAGAACCGCGCCCGCCGCGACGCTCGCACCGACCTGACGGGGCGCCGGGCGCTGCTGACCGGCGGCCGCGCCAAGATCGGCATGTACATCGCGCTGCGGCTGCTCCGCGACGGCGCCCACACCACGATCACCACGCGCTTCCCCAACGACGCGATCCGGCGCTTCAAGGCGATGGAGGACAGCGACGAGTGGATCCACCGTCTGAAGATCGTGGGCATCGACCTGCGCGACCCCGCCCAGGTAGTCGCCCTCGCCGAGTCGGTGGCGGCCGAGGGCCCGCTCGACATCCTGATCAACAACGCGGCGCAGACGGTCCGCCGCTCGGCGCAGGCATACAGCGAGCTGCTCGGCGCCGAGTCCGCGCCGCTGCCCGCCGGTGAACTGCCGGCCGCCGAGGTGATCGGCACCTTCGGCAGCGGCAGTGTCGACCGGGTCGCCGCACTGCCCGCCGCCCGCAAGGAGCAGCTGAGCGCGCAGGACGTCACGGATCTGGCCCTGGTCACGGGCTCCGCCTCACCGGCCCGGATCGCCGCCGGCACCGC
Source organism: Streptomyces sp. ATexAB-D23 (assembly GCF_000373645.1). Lineage (GTDB taxonomy): Bacteria > Actinomycetota > Actinomycetes > Streptomycetales > Streptomycetaceae > Streptomyces > Streptomyces castrisilvae. The sequence goes on from NZ_KB892025.1 coordinate 18,069, forward strand.
GATCGACGCGGGCGGGCTCGTCCCGGACCTGCACGACACCAACAGCTGGATCCAGACAGTCGACGAGGTCGAGCCCATCGAGCTGCTGGAAGTCCAGCTCTGCAACTCCACCGCGCCGTTCATCCTGATCAGCCGGCTCCGTCCGGCCATGGCGGCGACGGCGGCCAAGCGCTCCTACGTGGTCAACGTCTCCGCGATGGAAGGCGTGTTCGGCCGCGGTTACAAGGGCGCCGGCCACCCGCACACCAACATGGCCAAGGCCGCGCTGAACATGCTGACCCGCACCAGCGCCCAGGAGATGTTCGAGAAGGACGGCATCCTGATGACCGCCGTCGACACCGGCTGGATCACCGACGAGCGCCCGCACCCGGACAAGATGCGGCTGGCGGAGGAGGGCTTCCACGCCCCGCTCGACCTGGTCGACGGTGCCGCCCGCGTCTACGACCCGATCGTGCGCGGCGAGGCGGGCGAGGCCCTGTACGGCTGCTTCCTCAAGGACTACGCCCCCGCCAACTGGTAGCAGGACCGGGGCGCGGTACCCGCGCCCCGTGAAGACCCGGCCGGAACGCATTCCTGGCCGGGTCTTTTCCGTATGCGATGGCTGAAAGTGACCCATGGCATACATTCCATCGAGCGTGGACGCGCTCATTTGGTTACTCTGATGTGAACGGATGTCATCGAGGAGTCCACAAACCTTCCTCGACCGTCCTGGGACAGGCTTGTCAACCAAGTCGCCGTCCCGCCCCGTACCCGGCGCCACCGCGACCGATCTGTTTCTGCCCCTGCCCCGTATGGGCGGCTGATTCCCGGCAATGAGATCCGGAGCGTCGGCGACGCCCGGGGCTACGCGACACAAAGGAGTGCGCGGTGACGACACCGGAAATGACGAAGCACGAGGAACCGCCGGCCGAACGGCCCGGAAAGCCGGGCTCCGGTAGCGAGAAGCTCCGGAACATCGAGGTCTGGGCCAGGTCCGCGCCGATCCGGCTGGCCGGTTACGAGGAAGACCTCGCCGAGCCGCACATCCTGCAAGGCATCGACTGAGTGCTTTCCACGGGCCCCGGCCCCGCCCCGAGTGGGCGGGCCGGGGCCCGTTCTCATGCGGCGGCGCGCACGTGCGGCGGTGTGCTCAGAACACCGCGCGCGCCAGCGCCGCACCGCCGAAGGAGAGCCCGACGCCGGCGCCGACGGTGAGCAGGAGATAGCCCGCCGCCAGGCCGAGCCGGCGGGCCGAATTCAGGGTCAGCAGTTCGTAGGAGAACGTCGACCAGGTCGACAGGGCCCCGCAGAAGCCGGTGGCCAGCAGCAGGTTCAGCCGGGTGCTCAGATCGCCGTTCATCGCCGCCTCCGCGATGAAGCCGAGGAACAGGGCGGCCCCCGCGTTGGCCGCGAAGGTGCCCCACGGGAAGACGCTGTGCAGGCGGAACTTCGCGTCCACCCCGAGGAGATAGCGCAACGGCGCGCCCACCAGTCCGCCGGCCAGGACGAGCAGCCAGTCGGTCATGACGCCTCACCCTGCGGACCGTAGGAGCGGCCGTACGAGAAGTGCGCGGCGAACGCCCCGGCCGTCACGGCAGCCAGCGCCGCGGCCACGGTCAGCACCAGGCAGCCGACGGCGTAGCCCGGCTGATGGTTCTCGAACAGCTGCCGCACGTTGTCCGTGTAGTGCGAGAACGAGGTGAACCCGCCGAGCACGCCCGTGCCCAGCAGTGGGCTGATCAGCCGGGGTGCCCCGGGGAAGCGCAGCTTCAGGGTGACCATGAGGACTCCCATCAGGAAACACCCCACCGTGTTGACCAGCAGGATCGTCCAGGGGAATGCCGATGTGCCGTTCGGCCAGAGGCGCTCGGCGCCGAAGCGGGCCGCGGCTCCGGCGGCACCGCCGATCGCGACGGCGACCACGACTGGAAGCTGGACCCCGGGATGGTGGTCGGGGTGACTGCGACGGTGCAGCTGCATTCTGATCGACATGCGGCGAACCTACGTATTCGATGCGCCGGCAGAGGCGGAGCGCGCTGGTAGGGGAACGGCGCCACCCGCTTGGGCCACCGTCACTGTCTCTCGGAGTGCCTGAAACGTCGCTCTGTGTATTCATGGTGAAGGGTGAATGCGATCCGCATTCCAGAAGGTCCTCATCTCGCTGAGTCGTTGGAGTCAGCCTTGTCTCTTGCCGAGCCGGAAATTGTGCGGCGGCTGGAAAAGCGCCAACCGTTCGCCTACCTCCTGGCGAGTGTGCGGGGCGTTGGTCAGGTGGATCTCCAGCCCGCGCTGCTCACGGGCGTGGCGATCCTTGCCGCGCTGTGGGCGGCGGGCTGGGAAACGGGCCTGTTCGCCACACTCGGCACGCTGATCGCCACCGCGACCGCGTACGCACTCGCCGTTGACCGGACGAGCATTGCCCTGGGGCTTCAGGGGTATTCGGGATGCCTCACCGGCATCGCACTCGTCTCCTCGCTGGGCAACCACGTCGCGACCTACGTGCTGACGGTGGTCGGCGCCATCATGTGCACCCTTCTGATGGCGACTCTGGGAACCTTCCTCACCCCCTACGGACTCACACCGCTGACCGCGCCCTTCTGCCTGGTCTCCGGTGTGATGGTGGTGGGTGCTCCGGCCTTCGACCGCGTCTGGCACGGCGCCCCGTCCGCCGTTTCCAGTACGACGAGGGGCGACACCGGGCTGTCCTGGAACGACCTGTGGCACGCGTTCTTCAACAACGTCTCGCAGATCTTCCTGGTCGAGTCCTGGTACGTCGGACTGATCATGCTCGTGGGACTGGCCCTGGCCGGCCTCCGCGTCGTCCTGTACGCGGCGGCGGGCAGCGTGGTCGGAGTCTTCGCCGCCTGGGCCCTGGGCGCCCCCACGGCGTTGATCGCCAGCGGGATCTACGGATACAACGCCGTCCTCGTCGCCATCGCCATCGGCGCCGTCTTCATGGCCAACACGGTCTGGACCGGGGTCTACGCCCTGTTCGGCGCGGCGGCGACCACCGGTCTCACCGCGTCGCTGACGTCATTCTTCAAACCGTTCGGCGGTCACACCTTCACGTGGCCGTTCATCCTCACCACCTGGGTGCTGATGGCGGCCGTTCCCCTGCTGCCACGCCTGCGCCGCAGCGACTGACAAGGCCCGGCCACCGTCCCTCCCGCTCTCCCACCGCACCATCCCGAGGAAGGTACCCACGATGAACCTCGCCCCTCGCGAGATCGACAAACTGCTGGTCTACGTCGTGGCCGACCTGGCCCGCAAGCGCCAGGGCCGCGGCCTCAAGCTCAACTACAGCGAGTCGGTCGCGCTGATCACCGAGGCGATCCTCGAAGCCGCCCGCGACGGCAAGAGCGTCGCGGACTGCATGGAACTGGGCCGCCACGTCGTGGGCGAGGGCGACACCATGCCCGGCGTACGGGAGATGCTCGGCCTGCTCCAGGTCGAGGCGTCCTTCGTGGACGGCACCAAGCTCGTCTCCTGCCACGACCCCATCGGTGGCTGACCGATGACCGTGAGCGGGGCCGTCATCGCCGTGTGCGGCCACGAGGCCGACTACGGACGTGCGCTCGACGGGCGGCTCGGCCCGCACGTCAGCGTGGTCCCCAACGGGCGCGAACTGTTCCGGGCCGTGTCCGCACACCGCCGCCGGGGCGAGGACAGTGTGGTCGTCCCCATGACGCTGGGCCGCGAACCCGGCCTCGTCGCCGACACCGCCCGCACGCTGCGCGCGCTCCCCACGGCCGGACCCGGCGTCGCACTGCTCGCCGAGCCCTTCGGCACCACACAGCACCTCGTCGCCCATCTCCGCGCAGCGGCCGGACGGGCGCCCGCAAGCTCCGCGCTCCTCGTCACCGCCCCCTCCGGCGACCCCTTCGAGGACGCCGAGCTGTACCGCGTCGCCGCGCTCGTACGCCGCTACGGCCGCCACGATCTGGTCGAGGTCGCTTTCGGCGGCGGCGATCCGGACCCGGCCGAAGGCGTGCGGCGCTGCGCCCTGCTCGGCGCGGAGCGCGTGGCGCTGCTGCCGGCCTCGTTCGCACCCGTGGACGCGGGCGGCGCCCCGCCCGTGCCCGCCGAGAGCACGGGACCCCTCATGCCGGCCTCCGCGCTGCGCCGGGTGCTCGACGAGCGGGTGGCCGACGCCCGGCGGCGCTGGGCCGAGCACGGCGACGACGGCGTCGCGACCGGGCTCGTGGCCGCCGACCACCACGGCCACGCCCATACCCACCCACCGGGCGAGGGCCATGACCACGGTCACGGTCACGGCCACCCGCACGGACACACGCACGGCCACGCCCACGACCACGGCCCCGACACCGGGCACCGGCACCACCACCCGTCCGCCGTTGGAGCGGACCGAGTCATCAGGAGCATCGCATGACGTTCCGTCAGAACTATCTGTACGGCAAGGACCCCGTCGAACTCAACGCGGGTCGCCGCACGCTGAAGGTCACCGTGAGCAACACCGGGGACCGGGCCGTGCAGGTCGGGTCGCACTACCACTTCTTCGAGGTCAACTCGGCGCTCTCCTTCGACCGCGAGGCGACGCTCGGCATGCACCTCAACATCGCCGCGGGCACCTCCGTACGGTTCGAGCCCGGCGGCTCGCGCGAGGTCGAGCTCTGCGCGTACGCCGGAACCGGCCGGCTCACCGGCTTCAGCGGGCTGCTCAACGGCAGCCTCGCCTCCCACCCCGCCCGCGTCGAAGCCGTCCGCAAGGCGATCGAACGCGGCTTTCAGGGCGCGCAGTCCGCGCCCGCCGCCAAGAGCGCCAAGGACGGCTCCAAGGGAGAGTCCAAGAGCGCGGGCAAGGGTGGATCCAAGGATTCCAAGGCCGCCAAGGACAAGAAGAAGGGTTCGCGCTGATGCCCATCCTGCCGCGCAAGCAGTACACCGACATGTTCGGCCCGACGGTCGGGGACCGCTTCTACCTCGCCGACACCAACCTCGTCGTCGAGGTCGAGAAGGACTACAGCGAGGGCCTGTACGGCGACGAGGTCGTCTACGGCGGCGGCAAGACCATGCGGGACGGCATGGCATCCGACCCCCAGGCCACCGCGGCCCAGGGCGCACTCGACACCGTCATCACCAACGTGGTCGTCATCGACCCGATGGTGGGCGTCGTCAAGTGCGACATCGGCATCAAGGACGGTTTCATCGTCGGCATCGGCAAGTCCGGCAACCCGCAGACGCAGAACAACGTCGACCCGGACCTGGTCATCGGCCCCGGTACGGAGGCCATCGCCGGCGAGCACCTGATCGCCACCGCGGGCGCCATCGACAGCCACGTCCACCTGATCGCCCCGCAGCAGGCCGAACAGGCGCTGACCAACGGCATCACCACGCTCATCGGCGGCGGCACCGGCCCGACGGACGGCTCCAACGGCACGACCTGTACCCCCGGGCCGTACAACATCGGCCTGCTGCTCCAGGCGGCGGAGACCCTTCCGGTCAACCTCGGCATCATGGGCAAGGGCAACGGCAGCCTGCCGGGGGCGCTGGAGGAGCAGGTCGTCGCGGGTGCCTGCGCGCTCAAGGTGCACGAGGACTGGGGCTCCACCCCGGCCGTCATCGACAACGCGCTCAACGTCGCGGACGAGCACGACGTCCAGGTGGCGATCCACACCGACAGCCTGAACGAGGGCGGGTTCTTCGAGGACACCCGCTCGGCGATCGACGGCCGGGCCATCCACACCTTCCACAGCGAGGGCGCGGGCGGCGGCCACGCCCCCGACATCCTGCGGGTCACCGGCGAGCCGAACGTCCTGCCGTCCTCCACCAACCCGACGCTGCCGTACACCAAGAACTCGGTGGACGAACTCCTCGACATGGTGATGGTCTGCCACCACCTCAGCCATGACATCCCCGAGGACGTGTCCTTCGCCGACAGCCGGGTCAGGGCCGAGACGATCGCCGCCGAATCCGTGCTGCACGACCTCGGCGTGATCAGCATGTTCTCCTCCGACTCCCAGGCCATGGGCCGGATCGGGGAGTCCGTGACCCGGGCCTTCCAGACCGCGCACCACTGCAAGGACAAGCTCGGTGTGCTGGAGGGCGACTCGGAGCGCAACGACAACCAGCGGGTGCTGCGCTACCTCGCCAAGGTCACCATCAACCCCGCCATCGCCACGGGCATCTCCGACTACGTGGGCTCGATCGAGAAGGGCAAGCTCGCCGACATCGTGCTGTGGCCCATCCACTCGTTCGCCGCCAAGCCGAAGATGATCATCAAGGGCGGCCTCGTCTCCTGGGCCCAGATGGGCGACCCCAACGCCTCGCTGCCGACCCCGCAGCCGGTCACCTACCGGCCCATGTTCGGGCAGTACGGCAAGGCGCTCCAGGCCACCCACGCCACGTTCATGTCGCAGGCGGGCATCGCCGCCGGCGTACCGGAGGCGCTCGGCCTGGAACGCAAGGTTCTGCCCGTGCGCCGCACCCGCACCATCGGCAAGCACAACATGGTCCGCAACGACGTCCTGCCGGACGTCCAGGTCGACCCGGAGACGTTCAAGGTGACGCTGAACGGCAAGGTCGCCACCATCGACCCGGCCGAGACGCTGCCCCTCAACCACCTCTACTTCCTGGTCTAGGGCCGATGTACCGCAAGGAGGGCGACATCGCGGGCGAACCCGGCCCGGCGCGGACCGCGGCCGCCGTGGGCCTGGGACCGCTGCTGGTCAGCCTCCAGCTCACCGACTCCGCGTTCCCGAGCGGCTTCTACACGCTCTCGCACAGCCTGGAGGGCTTCGCCCAGGCGGGCGCCGTGGACGCCGCGAGCCTGCCGCCGCTGCTCCAGGACCTGCTGCTGCACGGCGTCGGCCCCGCCGACGCCACCGCACTCGCCCTCGCGCACCGGGCGACCGCGGCGGGCGACCCGGAGACCGTCGTCAGGATCGACGAGCACCTGTTCGCCACGAAGCTGGGCCGGGAGATGCGCCAGGCCGCCACCCGGACCGGGCGCCAGCTCCTGGACCTCGGCCAGGAGGTCTTCGGCCGCCCGGAGATCGGCGACTACTTCGGCCGGGTCGTACGCCGCGAGGCCCCCGGCACCCAGGCGGTGGCGGCCGGGGTCGTCTACGCGGCGACCGGCGTCCCGGTCCGCCAGGCCGTCGCCGCCGACCTGTTCGCGTTCTGTGTCAGCTTCGCGGGCGCCGCCCTGCGGCTGCGGCTGACCGACCACCGCACGGCGCAGACCCTGATCAGAGGAGCGGCGCCGGTCATCGAGACGACCGTCGACGCGGCACTGCGCAGGGAACTCGACGACGTCGGCGCCACCGTCTTCGCGTCGGACGTCATGTCGGGCCGTCACGAACGCGCCGAGGCCCGGCTCTTCGCCAGCTGAACACCCACACACCCCCGCCACACCAGGGAGCACCATGGACGACAACGTACTGCGGGTCGGCATCGGCGGACCCGTCGGTTCCGGCAAGACCGCGCTCATCGAGGCGCTGGTACCCGTACTGATCGAACGAGGCCACCGCCCCGCCGTCATCACCAACGACATCTACACCCAGGAGGACGCCCAGCACGTCCGCCGCACGCTGGCCGGCGTCCTCGAACCCGAGCGCGTCGTCGGCGTCGAGACGGGCGCCTGCCCGCACACCGCCGTGCGCGACGACCCCACGATGAACCTGGCGGCCGGCGCCGAGATGCTGGAACGCTTCCCGGACGTCGACACCCTGCTGTACGAGTCCGGCGGCGACAACCTCACCCTGACGTTCAGCCCGGCCCTGGTCGACCTGTTCCTCTTCGTGCTGGACACCGCCGAGGGCGAGAAGATGCCCCGCAAGCGCGGCCCCGGCATCACCGAATCCGACCTCCTCGTCATCAACAAGATCGACATCGCGAAGTACGTGCGCACGGACATCGGCATCATGGAGTCCGACGCCCACCGGGTCAGGGGAGAGGGCCCCGTCGTCCTCACCGACTGCCTGACCGGCATCGGCGTCGACGAGATCGCCGGCTACCTCGAATCGCGCCGCAAGGTGCTGATCTGACATGCCGCTCGCCCCGCAGCGGCCGACGGCCGGCCGGCTCGCCGAGGAGTACTACACCGCGGTCCGCGTGCCCCCGGACGTCGCGGCCCTGGCCTCCGTCCCGGACACGCTGGCCCCCGGATCGCCGGCCAAGGTCGGCATCCTCGACCTCGCCTTCGCCGTGCGGGGCGAGCGCACCGAACTCGTCGGGCGCTACCAGAAGACACCCCTGCAGATCATGCGGCCGCTGTGGATCGACCCCGCGCTGCCCGGCATGAGCTACGTCTACCTGATGGCGACCGGCGGCGGCATCGCCCAGGCCGACCGCTACCGGATGGACTTCCACTGCGGCCCGGACACCCAGGTCCACCTGACCACCCAGGCCGCCACCAAGGTCTTCAAGATGGAGCACGACTACGCGAGCCAGCGCGTGCACCTGACGGCAGAGGCCGGCAGCTACGTCGAGTACCTGCCCGACCCACTGATCCCGTTCGAGGACGCGCGCTTCTACCAGCGCACCGAGGTCACCGTCGCACCCGGCGCCACGGTCCTCGTCGGCGACACCCTCACCGCCGGCCGGCTCGCCCGGGGCGAACGCCATGTCTACCGGACACTCGCGACGGACCTGCGCATCAGCAGGCCCGACGGCACCCTCCTCGCCGTCGACACCCTGCGCCTGGCCCCCGGCACGGCCGGTCAGGGCGTCCTCGGGCCCGGGGTGTTCGCGGGGCACGACCACGTCGCCTCGCTCTTCGTCGTCACCGACCGCGTGCCGGCCTCCGGCCTGGCCGACACCCTGCACGAGGCGCTCGCCCCCCTCGGCGTCCTGTACGGGGTCAGCGTGCTGCCCCGGGACTGCGGCGCCTGGGTGCGGCTCATCGACGACAGCCCGATCCGGGTCGCCGAGGCGCACCGGGCCGCCTGGCATGCCGTACGCCGGCAGCTCACCGGCCATCCGGCGCCGGACCTGCGCAAACCGTAGACCTCCCGCCCACCACCCCCACACGAGGGACCGCCGATGATCACCGCTCCCGCGCCCATGCCGGCCGCGTACGACTCCGGGGACACCGCCTGGCTGCTCGCCGCCACCGCCATGGTCCTGCTCATGACGCCCGGCCTGGCGTTCTTCTACGGCGGCATGGTGCGCACCCGGCACGTGCTCATGATGATCAAGATGAGCTTCGCCGCGCTCGCCTTCGGCACGCTGCTCTGGTGGGTCATCGGATACACCCTGGCGTTCGGGCCCGATGTGGGAGGGGCCGGGCTCATCGGGAACCTCGACCACGTGTTCATGAAGGGCATCCAGCTGAACACGCTGAGCGGCGCCATCCCCACGTACATCTACAGCACCTTCCAGATGGGCTTCGCCATCATCACCGTGGCGCTGATCAGCGGTTCGATCGCCGACCGCGCCACGATGCGGGGCTGGCTCGTCTTCGTCGTGCTGTGGCTGCTGATCGTCTACATCCCCGCCGCGCACTGGGTGTTCGACAAGGACGGCTGGATCGTGAAGCACCTCGGCGCCCTGGACTTCGCCGGCGGCCTGCCGGTGGAGCTCAACTCAGGGGTCGCCGGACTCGCCGTCGCCCTCGTGCTACGGGCACCGCGCGACTTCGCCCGCCGCGAGGAGCGCCCCAACAACATCCCGCTCGTGGTCGTCGGCGTCGGGCTGCTGTGGTTCGGCTGGTTCGGCTTCAACTCGGGCTCCGCGCTGACCGACCAGGGCACGGCCGCCGCCGCGTTCATCAACACCCAGCTCGGGGCCGCGGGTGCCATGGTGACCTGGCCGCTGGTCGAGAAGTGGCGCACCGGGCGGGTCACCACCATGGGCGTCGTCTCGTCCGCCGTCGCGGGCATGGTCGCCATCACCCCGGCGTGCGGTGAGATCAACACGCTCGGCGCGGTGATCACCGGTCTCGTCGTCGGCGCGGTGTGCGCCTTCGCGATCACGCTGAAGTTCCGGTTCGGCGTGGACGACACGCTCGACGTGGTCGGGGTGCACGGAGTCGGCGGGCTGGTCGGCCTGATCATGGTCGGCCTCTTCGCCACCGCGCGCGTCAGCGGCAAGGAGGGCCTCTTCTACGGCGGCGGCTGGGGCCTGCTCGGCAAGCAGCTCGTCGCGATCGTCTCGATGATCGCCTTCTCGTTCATCCTCACCTGGATCATCGCCAAGGTGGTCGACCTGACCGTCGGCTTCCGGGCCAAGGAGGAGTACGGGAACGTTCCTGGCGCGGAGGCGGAGCGGGCCTACGACTTCCAGACCGCCGAGCGCCTCGGCGCGCTGGTCTCCGGCAAGCGGGTGGCGAGCGACGACGAGCTGGTCAAGCAGATCAGCCGCCTGTTGCGCGCCCGCGAGGACCGCTGACGAGCCCCACTACCTCCTGGTCGGGCGCAGGAAGTCGCGGACGAAGGTGCGGTGCCACCAGCAGCCGGTGGCCCGCAGCTCGCGCCACGTGGTGAACCGGTAGCGGAAGACCCTGGCCCGCACCTGGGCCGGCGGGGCGCCGGGGAACGGGTTGTGCCGGAGCAGCCGCAGCGTGTCCCGGTCGTTCTCCAGCAGCCGCTCCACGAACGGGCCGAACCAGGCACGGGCGTACGCGGGCGACAGAGCCGCGAACCACATCAGCCAGTCCAGCCGCAGATGGTACGGGGCGAACTGGCGCGGCAGTCTGCGCGGGTCGCCCGGCTTGCCCCAAAAGCCGTACTCCTTCCACACCGTGCCCGGGTGCACCACCGCGTCGTCGGTGCCCTCGACCACCACCTCCAGCCGGACCCGGCTGACGCTGCCGAACGCGCCGTACGTGTTGACCAGGTGCAACGGGTCGAAGGACCGGTTCATCACCTGACGGCGGGAGACCAGATTGCGGGCCGGGTGGTAGCTGAGGGCGAGGATCAGCACGGTCACCGCGATCACCACGACCTCGTACCAGAGGGGCGCACCCCGCTGGGCGGGCGGCTCGGTCAGCGGCGACCAGTCGATGACCGGCAGGGCGAGCGTGATGGTCAGCCAGTTCAGCCAGGCGAAGTTCCCCGAGAGCACCAGCCACAACTGCGTGACGATCATCAGCCCGGCCGCCACGCTCGCCACCGGCTGCGGGGTGAGGAGCAGGAACGGGACGAGCAGCTGGGTCACATGGTTGGCCGCCGCCTCCGCCCGGTGCACGGGCCGGGGGAGACGGTGGAAGAACCAGCTCAGGGGCCCCGGCATCGGCTGGGTCTCGTGATGGAAGTACAGGCACGTCAGATTCCGCCAGCAGGCGTCGCCGCGCCACTTGATGAGCCCGGCGCCGAACTCCAGCCGGAACAGCACCCACCGCAGCAGCCACAGCACGAGCACCGGTGGCGCCGTGTCCGCGTTGCCCAGGAAGACGGCGAGGAAGCCCGTTTCCAGGAGCAGCGACTCCCAGCCGAAGCCGTACCAGACGCCGCCGACCTGCACGATCGACAGATACAGCAGCCACGGCAGGGCCCAGAGCGCCATCGCGGCACCCAGCGGCACCCGGTTGTCCACGCCCACGATCAGCGCGACGGCGACCGCGCAGCCGGTCCAGGCGACCACGGCGAAGAAGCGGTCGGAGTAGTGGAGGCGGAAGAGGCCGGGCGCGCCGCGCCAGTCGGTGCGCCGCAGGACCTCCGGGGCGGGCAGCATGCCACGTTCACCGATCAGCGCCCGGAACTGGAGCGCCGCGCTGAGGAACGCGGCCAGATAGACGACGGCGAGGGCCTTCTGAAAGACCAGCCGGCCGAGCCAGTACCCGTCTGCTGTGAACCACTCCATCGCTACCAGTATCGGGCCGCCACCCCCCGCGCGCCGTACAGGCTCCGGGCGCCGTCCGTTTGCGGCGGGCCGGGAAGTGCGGCAGACATGAGGGGAGCGACCGGGAGACCGGTGACCAGGCAGGAGACCTCTTCGTGCACTCACGCATACGTCTGCGACGCACCGCGCCCGCCCTTCTCTCCGCCGGCCTCCTCCTCGCCGCGGGCTGCGCACAGGAGACCTCACGGCCCGCGAGCACGACCGCCGAGGACGTCCTGCTCCAGGCAGCCGCCGACACCGGCCCGTCCCCGTTCACCGGCTCCTCGGCCGCCGCGCCCGTTGCGGCGCCGGGCACGCACCCCGACAGCCGCTCCCCGGCACCGCCCGGCGGCGGGAAGCCGCTCACCCGCACCGGATCGACGCCCGGCCTCTACGGCGGAACGCGCGCCGTCCCGTCCTGCGACGTCGAGACCCAGATCCGCATGCTCGCCGCGGACCCGGCCAGGGAAGCGGCCTTCGCGCGCACCGTGTCCGTCGGCCCCGCCCGGGTCCCCGCCTTCCTGCGCGCCCTGACCCCCGTCCTGCTGCGCGCCGACACCCTGGTCACCGGCCATGGTTACCGCGCGGGCTCGGTCACCGCGTTCCGGTCCGTGCTCCAGGCGGGCACCGCGGTCATGGTCGACGGCCGCGGCCTCCCGCGCGTCCGCTGCGCGTGCGGCAACCCCCTGGACCCGCCGGGCGGGGCGGCGGCGGGCGCCGCGGCCGGCAAGGGGGAGCGCTGGGCGGGGTTCGATCCGGCGCGAACGGTGGTGATCGAGCCCGCCGCCCGGCCCGTGACCGAGCTGGTGATCGTCGATGTGGAGCACCGGACGTGGATCGCGCGGCCCTCGGGCGACGGGGGTGCCGGGGACCGGGCCCCCGCGGTGCCGCCGCCCTACGGCCCCGGCACGGACATCACGGGCACGCTCCCCGAACTGCCGCCCACCGGTACGAAGGAACCCCGGCCGCCGAAGAGGTCCGAGCGGCCCGAGGAGCCGGCGGAGCCGACGCCGTCCCGCTCCCGGCCGCCCGGCGACTGCCCGCCGTCCGCCGGGCCGACGCCGCCCGGCGAGCCGGCGGGCGCCGCCGGCGTACCCGCCAGATCGCCGGGGGAGACGAACTGCCCCACGCCCACCGGGGCTCCCACCGAGCCCCAGCCGGATGAGCCCCGGTCCGATGAGCCCGAGCCGGACGAGCCGCCGCGCGATCCCGTGCCGTCCATGACCGGCGAGCCGCAGACGTCCATCCAGCTGCCCCGGCACGAGCGGCCGGTGGACGGCGGCGCGGCGCGGCGGCGGTGAGGGCGGCGGGCTCACTCCTCGGTGGGCAGCCAGTTCCCGTGGAGGCCCAGCGGGACCCGCACCGGGATGCGCACCCGGGCCACCGGGCCCGCCGTCGGGTCCTCGGAGGGGATGACGAGCAGCCAGCTGCTCGCGTCGGTCCGGTCGGTGGCGTACGTCATCCAGTAGCCGCCCGCCCCGGGGCCGGTGCCCGGGACGGGGGCGAAGACCGGCTCGCCCACCGACAGGTTCCCGGCCCGCCACGCGAGATGCCGGCCCGAGGGATCGCCGCCGTCGTACCAGCGCAGTTCGTCGAACTCGCCCGGCAACAGGTCCGGGTTGCCCGAATCCGCGGCCACGGCCAACTGGCGGTGGCGCCGGCCGATCAGCCGGTCGTCGGTGCGGGGGAGCTCCATCCTGGCGTCGTCCAGCACGGTGCGGCGCATGGTGCCCGCCTCGGGGTCGATGACCGCGCGCACCAGGCCCGCGTGGTTGGGCCGGCCGCCTTCGTCGGGTGCGCCCATGGCCAGGCGCGTCCACTGCACGTAGTCGAGCACCACGTTCCCGCCGTCGGGCTCGGTGTCGAAGGCGTTGACCGTGTGCCACAGCCAGAAGGCGTCGTCGGACGCCCAGCGCACCGGGCCGCCGTCGCGGGGGACCAGAGCGACCCGGGTGCCGCGCTCGGGCCGCCAGTCGATCATGGAGCCGCCGTGCATGGCCGCGTCGATGTCGAAGAACACGGGCGCCAGCACGATCACCAGGAAGCGCGGTGTCAGCGCCATGTCGTGGATCATCATCGGTTCGTCCACCCCGTCGATCGTGGTCGGGCCGCGCACCACGTCACCGGTGCGGCCGATCGCGGACCAGGTGAGGTGAGGCGGCTCCAGGCCGTAGCAGAAGACGAGCATCTCGCCGGTGACCGGGTCGGTCTTCGGATGCGCGGTGATCCCGGCCGGCAGCGCCCCGCCGAACGTCTCCTTCCCCGCGGTCTCCAGCTCCGGTGTCATCAGGAACGGGCAGTCGGACTCGGCGAGGGCCAGCAGCCGTCCCGCGTGGCGCACCACGTTGATGTCGGGCATGTCGCGAAAGGTGCCGGCCAGCTCCGGTCCGACGTCGGGTTCCCGGGGCAGGATCATCGACTCGATCCCGCCCCACAGCGCCCGCCCGGCCCGTTCCTCGGCGATCACGGCCGGGGTCCGCACGAACCGGTTGCGGTAGCGGGCCCGGCCGCCGGAGATCCACACCCCGTGCAGCATGCCGTCCCCGTCGATGGGGTAGAGGTACGAACCGATCGGGGTGAAGCGGGGGTTGGGGCCGTTGCGCAGGAAGACCCCGTCCAGTTCGTCCGGCAGCGAGCCCGTCACCCGGAGGTCCGCCTCGTCGACCTCCTCGGTGACCGGGGCGAAGCGGCCGGAGAGATGGACGACGCGGCTCGGGTCGAAGGGGTGTGCGGCATGTGCGGCCATGGCGGGCCTCCCTCGCCGGGGGCTGTACGCGCCCGGCTGCGGCCGGGCTGACCCTCAATTGAATCCCCGGCCCCGACGCGTCGCAACGCGGAACGGGCGCCGTCCGCGCGGGATGCGGCGGCCCGGCCACGGGCCCACCATGGAAGACGCGGCAGGTCGCCGCGCGGGCCGCACCCCCGGAGGTGTCCGGTGAATCAAGCCCGTCCGGGACGGCGGACCGGGAATCTGTTCTTCGCGTTCGCCCCGTGGATCCTCTTCATCGTCATCGCCTCTCCCAGCACCTGGGAGTACGCCGCGCTGGCCGCCCTGGTGGCCGCCGTGGTCCTCAACCTCCCGGACATGCGCCGGGGTTCCTTCAAGGTCCTGGAAGTCACCGGGATCGTCTTCTTCGCGGTCCTCAGCGTCCTGGCACTGTTCCTGGACCGGCACGACATGTACTGGGTGGAGAGATACGCCCAGGTCCTGTCCAGCGGCGTGATCGCGGTGGTGGCGCTCGGCTCGCTGGCCTTCGTCCCGTTCACGGAGCAGTACGCCCGCCAGTCCACGCCCCGCGAGGTGTGGGGCTCGCCCGTCTTCCGCCATGTCAACAGGGTGCTGACGCTGCTCTGGGGCGCGGTCTTCGCCGTCACGGCCCTGCTGGGTCTCCTGGCACTGCACACCTCGTCCGGCGCCGACTGGTACAACTGGATCATCCCCGTCGTCCTGCTGGTCCTCGCCGTCCGGTTCACCGAGCGCTACCCGGACCACGTGCGCGAGCGGGCCCGTGACGCACACGCCTCCCCATGAGCCCAGCGGCCCCACTTTGGTCCAGACCTATTGACGGAAGGTCTGGACCACTTTACGTTGGGCGGCGTTCACGATCCGGTTGCGTGTTGTCAGGGGCATGCCAAACCAGGAAGAGGTAGCGCCATGTTCGGTCGCACATCACGTCTGCTGGGGGTCGGCCTCGCGGCGGCGTGCATCGTACCGATGCTCGTCGCGGCCAAGCCGGGCACCGTGGCGCAGGAGGACACCTGCGCGGTCAAGTCGAAGCCCGCGGGCAAGGTGCTCCAGGGGTACTGGGAGAACTGGGACGGCGCGTCCAACGGGGTGCACCCGCCGCTGGGCTGGATCCCGGTCACCGACAGCCGCATCACGGAGCACGGCTACAACGTGATCAACGCGGCCTTCCCGGTCATCCTCTCGGACGGCACCGTCCAGTGGGAGGACGGGATGGACTCGACCGTCAAGGTCCCGACCCCGGCCGAGATGTGCGAGGCGAAGGCGTCCGGGCTCACCACCCTGATGTCGATCGGCGGTGCCACCGCGGGCATCGACCTCAGCTCCAGCGCCGTCGCCGACCGCTTCGTCGACACGGTGGTGCCGATCCTGAAGAAGTACAACTTCGACGGCATCGACATCGACATCGAGACCGGTCTCAGCGGCACGGGCGACATCAACCAGTTGTCCCCCTCGCAGTCCAACCTGATCCGCATCATCGACGGTGTGCTCGCGCGGATGCCGTCCAACTTCGGCCTGACGATGGCGCCCGAGACGGCGTACGTCACGGGCGGCAGCGTCGTCTACGGCTCGATCTGGGGCGCCTACCTGCCCATCGTGAAGAAGTACGCGGACAACGGCCGGCTCTGGTGGCTGAACATGCAGTACTACAACGGCAGCATGTACGGCTGCTCCGGCGACTCCTACTCCGCCGGCACCGTGGAGGGCTTCACCGCGCAGACGGACTGTCTGGACAAGGGACTCGTCATCCAGGGCACCACGATCAGGGTCCCCTACGACAAGCAGGTCCCCGGACTGCCCGCCCAGGCGGGCGCCGGCGGCGGCTACATGGCGCCCGGCCTCGTCTCGCAGGCCTGGAACCACTACGGCGACAGCCTCAAGGGGCTGATGACCTGGTCGCTGAACTGGGACGGTTCCAAGAACTGGACCTTCGGCGACAACGTGAAGGCGCTCCAGGGACGCTGACGCCCGCCCCGCCTGCGGCGAGGGCCCCGCACGACCCGGACCGGGTCGTGCGGGGCCCTCGCCGTACGTGTCAGCTGCCGGCCTCCGAGGCGTCCAGCATGGCCTCGCGCTCCACGACCTTGATCCGCTCGCGGTCCTGCTCCGCGCCCAGGGCCCGCTCGTGCGCGTCCAGGCGGTACCAGCCCTCGCGGGTGGTGTAGCGGATGCCGCGCGCCTGGAGGAAGTCGGTGACCGCGTCCGGCTCGGGCTGCGCCGGGGCGGGCAGCCGGCCCGCGGCGTGGTCCTCCAGCAGGCAGGCGACCGTCTCGTTGGCATCGCCCTTGGTGTGGCCGATCAGGCCGATCGGTCCCCGCTTGATCCAGCCGGTGACGTACACCGACTCCATCGGCTCCCCGCCCGCCAGCACCCGGCCCGCGGCGTGCGGCACGGTGCCGGACGCGACGTCGAAGGGCAGCTTCGGCAGCTCCTGCGAGTAGTAGCCCACCGCCCGGTAGACGCTCCGCACGTCCCAGTCGTGGAAGGTGCCGGTGCCCCGCACATTGCCGGTGCCGTCCAGCTCGGTGCGCTCGGTGCGCAGGCCGACGACGCGGCCGTCCTCGCCGAGGATTTCCACCGGGGACTCGAAGAAGTGCAGGAACAGCTTGTGCGGACGGTCGCCGACATCGCGGATCGCCCAGTTCTCCAGCGTGGAGGCGACCATGTTGGCCTGCTTGTTCCCGCGCCGGGTCTCGATCGAACCCGCGTCGTAGTCGATGTCCTCGGGGTTGACGATGACCTCGATGTTCGGCGAGTGGTCCAGCTCCCGCAGCTCCATCGGGCTGAACTTGGCCTGCGCCGGGCCGCGCCGCCCGAAGACGTGCACCTCCAGGGCCTTGTTCGCCTTGAGGCCGTCGTAGACGTTGGCGGGGATCTCCGTGGGCAGCAGCTCGTCGGCCGTCTTGGCCAGGATGCGGGCCACGTCCAGGGCGACGTTGCCGACGCCCAGCACGGCGACCTTCTCGGCCTCCAGCGGCCAGGTGCGCGGCACGTCCGGGTGACCGTCGTACCAGGAGACGAAGTCGGCGGCCCCGTAGGAACCGTCCAGTTCGTTGCCCGGGATGTCCAGGGCGCGGTCCGCGTCGGCGCCGGTCGAGAAGATCACCGCGTCGTAGAAGGTCCGCAGCTCGTCGAGGCCCAGGTCGTTCGGGTAGTCGACGTTGCCGAAGAGCCGCAGCTGCGGCTTGTCCAGCACCTGGTGCAGCGCCTGCACGATGCCCTTGATGCGCGGGTGGTCGGGGGCCACGCCGTAGCGGATCAGGCCGAAGGGCGCGGGCATCCGCTCGAACAGGTCGATGGAGACGCCCGGGTCGGCGGCGGCGTCGGATTTGAGCAGCGCGTCCGCTGCGTAGATGCCGGCGGGACCGGCTCCGACGATGGCGACGCGGACGGGGCGTGTCATGGCGAGCTGTTCCTTCGAACGGATGAGCAGAAGCGGGGCCGGGTTGGTAAGGCAAGGCTTAGTCGACCCCCGCCGGACACGTTAGCCGCTGCTTCGGCCCGGTTTCGGGGCGGGTGCCGTGTTACCAGGCGGTATCCGGCCTCCGTCCCGGTCGGCCGATGCTGCAATTCCGTGGAAACCGGCCCTTCCGGACCTTCCGTAAATGTGTTCCATTGCACATTCACCAGGTGGACGGCTCGGTCGAAGATTCGGACAAATGGTGGCAGAGTGACGCACATGGATGATCGGGTCGCGGGTGCCCTGTCACTCCCGGACGACTGGCCCGCCCACCCGGATCTCAGCCTCGCCCTGAACCGAATGGGCAGCTTCGACTGGGATCTCGACAGTGGCCTCATGCACATGGACCGCTATGCCCTCGACGTGTTCGACCTGAGGGACGACGAGTACGACAACCGGCCGGAGTCGCTCGGGCGGCGGGTGCCGCCGGACGAGGCGGTCCGGCTGGACTCCATGGTGTCGCAGGCGCTCAAGAGCGGCCGGAGCAACTACGGCGCCTACTTCCGCGTGCAGCGGCGCGACGGGACGCTGCGCTGGACGCACACCCAGGGCTTCGTGCGGCGCGACGGCACCGGACGGCCGCGCCGGATCATCGGCATCGTCAGGGACGCCACCCAGGAGCTCGCCGAATCCACCGCCCGCCGCGAACTGGACGAGGGGCTGCGTCACCGGACCAGCCTCGTGGACGCCACCACGGCGGCGCTGGCCCACGCCCGTACGGTCAAGGACGTCATCGAGGTCCTGAAGAACTCCGAGGGGCTCGCCCTGCTCGGCGCGACCAGCCTGGTCATGGGGCTGATCGAGGCCGGCCGCATCCACCTGGTGGCCGACGGGCCCGAGGGTTCGTTCGTCCCGGGGACGCGCTACACCCGCACGGACGAGCAGTACCCGATGAGCGAGGTCGTCCGCACGCTCGGCCCCCGATTCATCGAGTCGGCCGACGACTTCGCCGCCGCCTACCCCGGCCTGTGGCCCCACATCAGCCACCTCGGCATCACCTCTGCCGCCTATCTGCCGCTGATCGCCCAGGCCCGCCCCATCGGCGCGCTCGGCCTGCTCTACAGCGACAAGGACGGCTTCAGCGCCGACGAACGCAACCTCCTGCTCGCCCTCGGCAGCTCCATCGCCCAGAGCCTCCAGCGCGCCATGCTCTACGAACAGGAGCACGACCTCGCCGAGGGGCTCCAGCAGGCCATGCTGCCGCGCCGGATTCCCGATGTGCCGGGCGCCCAGATCGCCGTGCGCTACCGCTCGGCCCGGCTGGGCCGGGACATCGGCGGCGACTGGTACGACGTCATCCCGCTGCCCGGTGGCCGGGTCGGCGCCGTCATCGGCGACGTCCAGGGCCATGACACGCACGCGGCCGCCGTGATGGGGCAGCTGCGCATCGTGCTGCGGGCGTACGCCGCCGAGGGGCACAGCCCCGCCACGGTCATGGCGCGGGCCTCCGTCTTCCTGCACGAACTCGACACCGACCGCTTCGCGACCTGCACCTACGCCGAGACCGACCTGACCACCGGGGTGGTCCAGCTGGTCCGGGCCGGCCATGTGGACCCGCTGCTGCGCGACACCGACGGCAGCTGCCGCAGGGTGCCGTCGGAGGGCGGGCTGCCGCTGGGGCTCTCCGCCGAGTTCGGGCGGCTCGAATACCCGGTCGGCACGGTCGAGCTGGACCCGGGGCAGACCATGGTGCTGTTCACCGACGGCCTGGTGGAGCTGCCCGGCTCCGATCTGGACGAGGGTACGCAGCGGCTCACCGAACTGATCAGGAGCGGCCCGCGGGACCTCCAACAGCTGGCCGACCGGCTCTGCACATCGGTGGACGAGCACGGCGGCGAGGACGACGTGGCGATCCTGCTCCTGCGCCGGAAGGCCGTACAGGCCCCGCAGCCGGGCGGGCGGCTCCAGCAGCACGTCGCACAGAACGACCCGGAGGCGCTCAGCTCGGCCCGCCACATGATCCGCGCGGCGGTGCGGGCCTGGGGGGCGAAGGACCGGGCCGACGAGATCGAGCTGGCCGCCGACGAGCTGATCACCAACGCCCTGATGCACACCGACGGCGGCGCGATCGTCACCATCCGGGTGCTCACGGGCCCCGAGCGGCGGCTGCGGGTCGACGTCGAGGACCGGTCGAGCGCGCTGCCGCGCCGCCGGGACGCCGGTGAGTCGGGGGTCTCCGGGCGCGGACTGATGCTGGTCGACCAGCTGGCGGACGCCTGGGGAGTCGAGTCGCGGGGGACCGGCAAGTGCGTCTGGTGCGAGTTCGTCATTCCGCCACGCGGCTGACCGGACCCGCGCGTCGCCCGAACGGAGCACGATTTGAGCGGAACAGAGATGTAACGCAAAGTAACATGACCGTACTTGACCGTAATGTACCGCGAGGGATTGACTGGTCGTGGTCGGTCTCCGTCTTCGATGACATGAGGACCCGTTGGGCACTGAGCTGCTGGCACCCCTCGACCTGGCTTTCTGGCACCTTGAGTCCGCCGCCCACCCCATGCACCTCGGCGCGCTCGCCGTGTTCTCCCCGCCCCCGGGCGGCGCCCCCGGCCCCGACGCGCTCCTCGGGCTGCTCGGCGCCAGGGCCTCGGCGATTCCCCGGCTGCGCATGCGGGTGCGCGACGTGCTGCTGCCCGTCGGCGGCGCGGCCTGGTTCGCCGACAAGGACTTCGATGTGGACCGCCATCTCACCCGGGTGCGGCTGCCCGCGGAGGAGGCGGCTCCCCGCGACGGGGGCTTCATGGCCGCGGCTACCCGGCTGGCGGGCGAGCTGATGGAGCGGCCGCTGCGGCGGGGGCTGCCGCCCTGGGAGATGTACCTCATCGACGGCCCCGCCGACGGCCCCTTCGCCGTACTCGTCAAGCTCCACCACGCCCTGGCCGACGGCATGCGGGCGGTCGCCATCGGGGCCGGGATCTTCGACGAGATCGCCTCGGCCACCGCCCGCCCCCGGTCCGCCGCCCCGTCCGCCCGGCCGCGGCCCGTGCCGCCCCGCTCCTGGATGCCGGGCCCGCGCCAGGTCGCCGGGCTCGCCCTGGGCCGGATCGAGGACCTCGGCCGGGCCTTCGGCGTCGGGGCGTCACTGGTACGGGCGGGCCGCCTCGACCCGCGCGGCGCACCGGCGCTCAGGGCGGGCTCCAGCGGGACCCGGCGGCTGGCCACGGCCGACCTCGGCCTCGAAACCGTGCGGCGCATCCGCCGGGTCTCCGGCGGTACGGGCAACGACGTTCTGCTCACGGTCGTGGCGGGCGGGCTGCGCCGCTGGATGCTGGAGCGCGGCGAGTCCCTGCCCGGTGACGATCCGCGCGCCCTGGTCCCCGTCTCCCGCCGCAGGCCCGGCGGTGCGGCCGCCGCGACCGGCAACCGCCTCTCCGCCTACCTCCTCGGCCTCCCCGTCTCCGAGGGTGATCCCCGGGAGCGGCTGCGGGCGGTGCGCGAGGCGATGGACCGCAACAAGGCGGCCGGACCGCTGCGGGGAGCCGGAGCGGTCGCCGTACTGGCCGATCAGCTTCCCTCGCTGGCCCACCGTTTCGGCGCCCCGCTCGCCGGGAACGCGGCCCGGATGCTCTTCGACGTCCTGGTCACCAGCGTGCCTCTGCCGCGCTCGCGGCTCTCGCTGGCCGGCTGCCCCCTGAGCGCCCTCTACCCGATGGCCCCACTGGCCCGGGGGCAGTCCATGGCCGTCGCGCTGACCACGTACGGCTCGCGCGTGCACATCGGTCTGGTCGCCGACGGCAAGGCGCTCCCGGATCTGGAGCGGCTGGCGCGGTGCGTCGAACAGGAGGCGGCCGTACTCCTCTCGGTGGTGGGGGAGAGGCAGTGATCGCGGCCATAGGTCGGACAGATCACCGCCCTGTCGCGGTATTTGATCGTTGCAGGGGTGTTGACGCGCCCAAGTGATCCGATGAATATTCGCTGTGTGGCAGCGATCATCGGGCAGGGCGGCGAGGGAATGCAGCGCAACAGGCTGGGAAACAGCACGGTCGAAGTCACCGCGCTCTCCTTCGGCGCGGCCGCCATCGGCAACCTCTTCAGCGCGGTGGAGCCGGAGCGTGCCGCGGCGGCCGTCGACGCCGCCTGGGACGCGGGCATCCGCTACTTCGACACCGCGCCGCACTACGGGCTCGGCCTCTCCGAACGGCGTCTGGGCGAAGCCCTGCGACGCCGCCCGCGCGACGCCTACGCCCTCTCCACCAAGGTCGGCCGCGTGCTCGACCCGCTGCCCGCCGGGGAAGCCGCCCCCGAAGGGCTCTCCGAGGGCTTCGCCGTACGCGCCACGCACCGCCGCCGCTGGGACTTCAGCGCCGCCGGGGTCCGCCGCAGCATCGAGGACAGCCTCGAACGCCTCGGCCTCGACCGCATCGACGTCGCCTACCTCCACGACCCCGACGACCACCCGGAAGCCGCCTTCCACGAGGCGTACCCGGAACTGGAGCGGCTGCGCGCGGAAGGGGTCGTCGGGGCGATCGGCGCCGGCATGAACCAGACCGCGATGCTCACCCGCTTCGTCCTGGACACTGATGTCGACGTGGTCCTCTGCGCGGGCCGCCACACCCTCCTCGACCAGTCCGCGCTCACCGACCTGCTCCCCGCCGCCGCCGCACGCGGCCGCAGCGTCGTCGTCGGCGGGGTGTTCAACTCCGGTCTCCTCGCCGACCCCCGCCCCGGCGCGACCTACGACTACACCACCGCCCCGCTCGACCTGCTGGACCGGGCCCTGCACCTGAAGAGCGTCACCGAGGCGCACGGCGTGCCCCTGCGCGCCGCCGCCCTGCACTACCCGCTCACCCACCCGGCCGTCGCCGGGGTGCTCGTCGGCACCCGCTCCCCGGACGAGGTGCGCGACGCCGCCGCACAGCTGAACCGGGAGATCCCCGACGAACTCTGGGACGACCTGCGCGACCAGGGCCTGCTGCCCGGGAACGGACACTGACATGCGTATAGCCCTGCACACCGAGGTCCGCGCCGACCGCGTCGCCGCGTACGAGGCCGCGCACCGCGAGGTGCCGCCCGAGCTGACCCGCGCGATCCGGGCCGCGGGCGCCGGCTCCTGGACGATCTGGCGCAGCGGCACCGACCTGTTCCACCTCATCGAGTGCGACGACTACGCCCGCCTCCTCGCTGAACTGGAGCACCTGCCCGTCAACGTCGCCTGGCAGGCCAGGATGGACGGGCTCCTGGACGTCGCGCACGACTACTCCGCCGACGGCGCCGAAGCGGGCCTCCCCGTCGTCTGGGAGCTGTGAGATGACCGCCCGTCCGCGCGTCGTCGACGCCCACCACCATGTGTGGGACCTCGCGGTACGCGACCAGGACTGGATCACGGGCGAGGACCTCGCGCCCCTGCGCCGCGACTTCACCCTCGCCGACCTGGAGCCGGAGGCCCGGACGGCGGGGGTCTGCGCGACGGTGCTGGTCCAGACCGTCACGGTGGCCGATGAGACCCCCGAATTCCTGGCGCTCGCCGACGGCAGCGACCTGGTGGCCGGTGTCGTCGGCTGGAGCGACCTCACCGCCCCGGACATCGCCGACACCCTGGCCGCCCTGCGCGAACTCCCGGGCGGCGACCGGCTCGTCGGCCTGCGCCACCAGGTCCAGGGCGAACCCGACCCCGACTGGCTGCTGCGGCCCGACGTGCTGCGCGGGCTGGCCGCCGTGGCCGACGCCGGGCTCGTCTACGACCTGGTGGTCCTCCCGCACCAGCTGCCCGCCGCCACCCGGGCGGCCGCCCTGCTGCCCGGACTCGTCCTCGTCCTCGACCACGCGGGCAAACCGCCCGTCGCCGCGGGCCGCACCCACCCCTGGGCCGACGACCTCGGGGCGTTCGCCGCGCTCCCCAACACCGTCTGCAAACTCTCCGGACTCGTCACCGAGGCCGACTGGCGCACCTGGAGCGCGGCGGACCTGCGCCCGTACGCCCGGACCGTCATCGACGCCTTCGGCCCCGACCGCCTCATGTTCGGCTCCGACTGGCCGGTGTGCCGGCTCGCCGCGACCTACGCCGAGGTCCTGGACACCGCCCGCACCCTGATCGGGGAACTGGGCGACCATGAGCGCGACGCCGTGCTCGCCACCACCGCCGAGCGGGTGTACGGCCTCCGATAGGCGCCCGGGGCGCGGCTGCGGCAGGCTGGAACCATGCCCGAACTGCCGGAAGTCGAAGCCCTGCGGCTCTTCCTCGACGACCATCTCGTCGGCAGGGAGATCGACCGCGTCCTCCCGCTCGCCATCAGCGTCCTGAAGACGTACGACCCGCCCCTCACCGCGCTGCACGGCGGCACGGTCACGGACGTGACGCGGCACGGCAAGTTCCTCGACATCGGCGTCGGCCCGCTGCATCTGATCACCCACCTCGCCCGTGCCGGCTGGCTCCGCTGGAAGGAAGGCTTCCCCGAGACCCCGCCCCGCCCCGGCAAGGGCCCGCTCGCCCTGCGCACCGTCCTGACCGGCGGCGACGGCTTCGACCTGACCGAGGCCGGCACCACCAAACGCCTCGCCGTCCACCTCGTGCGCGACCCCGCCGATGTGCCCGGAATCGCCCGGCTCGGGCCCGACCCGCTCGTGCCCTCCTTCGACCGGGACGCGTTCGCCGCACTGCTCGAAGGGGAACGCCGCCAGATCAAGGGCGCCCTGCGCGACCAGTCGCTCATCGCCGGCATCGGCAACGCCTACAGCGACGAGATCCTGCACGTCGCGAAGATGTCGCCGTTCAAGCTCACCGCCCGCCTCACCGACGAGGAGATCACCCGGCTGTACACGGCCCTGCGCACCACACTGGAGGATGCCGTCGCCCGCTCCGGCGGGGTGGAGGCCGGCCGTCTCAAGGCCGAGAAGAAGAGCGCGATGCGCGTCCACGGGCGCACCGGCCGGCCCTGCCCGGTCTGCGGGGACACCATCCGCGAGGTGTCCTTCAGCGACTCCTCGCTCCAGTACTGCCCGACCTGCCAGACCGGCGGGAAACCCCTCGCGGACCGCCGCCTGTCCAGACTGCTCAAGTAGCACCGCCCATACGTCGGGAGCAGGCCCTACACTCCCGCCCATGCTCCGCGTACTCGCCGTCGACGACGAAGAACCCGCACTGGAGGAACTCCTCTACCTCCTGCGCGCCGACCCCCGCATCCGCAGCGCCGAAGGAGCCACCGGCGCCACCGAGGCGCTGCGCCGCATCGGCGCCGCCGTCGACGCCGGGCCCGACGACCCGTCCGCCATCGACGTCGTCTTCCTCGACATCCACATGGCGGGCCTGACCGGACTCGACGTCGCCCAGCTGCTGGCCGGCTTCGCCGCGCCCCCGCGCATCGTCTTCGTCACCGCCCACGAGGGCTTCGCCGTCCACGCCTTCGACCTCAAGGCCGTCGACTACGTACTCAAGCCCGTCCGCCGCGAACGGCTCGCCGAGGCCGTGCGGCGCGTGGCCGAACAGGTCGGCGACCGTACCGCGCCCGTCCACGACACCGCCCACGACCAGATCCCCGTCGAACTGGGCGGCGTCATCCGCTTCGTGCCCATCGACGACATCGCCTACGCCGAGGCCCAGGGCGACTACGCCCGGCTGCACACCGACACCGGCAGCCACCTCGTGCGCGTCCCCCTGACCACCCTGGAGGAGCGCTGGCGCGCCCGCGGCTTCGTCCGCATCCACCGCCGCCACCTCGTGGCGCTCGACAGGATCGACGAACTGCGCCTGGACGCCGGCAGCATGAGCGTGCGCATCGGCACCGCGGAGCTGGCCGTCAGCCGCCGCCACACCCGCGCGCTGCGCGATCTGCTGATGCGCCGCACCGGCCGCTGACCAGCGCCGACCGGGCCCGAAACCCCTTCCCAGCGGGGCCGGGTGCCGCCTACACTCCGGCCCCATGTCCGCAGAGCCCACACCCCGGCGCGAAGTGGTGACGGGGGAGCCCCGGCGGGTCCGCCCGCTGCCGCGCTACCGCACCCAGTCGGAGATCGACGAGCAGACCGCACTCGGCGGCGCGTACGTGCGCTCGCTGATGCGCGGGCAGCTGCGGGCCGGGCTCACCGCCTTCGCCGTGCTCGCCGCCGTCGTCGGCACCCTGCCCCTCGTCTTCGAGGCCCTGCACAGCTCCGCCGTCGTCTGGGCCGTCCTCGGCTTCGCCGCCTACCCACCGCTCACCCTGCTCGCCTGGTGGTACGTGCGCCGGGCCGAACGCAACGAGAGCGACTTCGCCCGGCTCGTGGAAGGCCGCCCCGCCCCGTGAGCCGCACGTACGCGGTGACGGCCGTCGCCGTCGTCGTCCTGGCCACCGTCCTCGTCGGCGGATTCGGGCTGCGGATCTCCCGCACCACCTCCGACTTCTACGTCGCCTCGCGCACCGTGCGCCCCCGGCTCAACGCCGCCGCCATCAGCGGCGAATACCTCTCCGCCGCCTCCTTCCTCGGCATCGCCGGGCTCGTCCTCGTCCACGGGCCCGACATGCTGTGGTACCCGGTCGGCTACACCGCCGGCTACCTGGTGCTGCTGGTCTTCGTCGCGGCCCCGCTGCGCCGCTCGGGGGCGTACACCCTCCCCGACTTCGCCGAAGGACGCCTTGAGTCCCTGCACGTACGCAGACTCGTCAGCGTGCTCGTCGTCGGCGCCGGCTGGCTCTACCTCGTCCCCCAGCTCCAGGGCGCCGGCCTCACCCTCAAGATCCTCACCGGGGCGCCCGGCTGGCTCGGCGACGTGCTGGTGGCCTCCGTGGTCGTCCTCGCCGTCGCCGCCGGAGGCATGCGCTCGATCACCTTCGTGCAGGTCTTCCAGTACTGGCTGAAGCTGACCGCACTCCTCGTCCCGGCGATCTTCCTGGTCCTGGCCTGGCAGGGTGACGGGCAGCCCCGCATCACCTTCGACGAGCACCTCTCCGCCTTCCGCGCCGACCACCCGCTGTACGCCACCTACGGCCTCATCGTCGCCACCTTCCTCGGCACCATGGGCCTGCCGCACGTCGTCGTCCGCTTCTACACCAGCCCCAACGGCCGCGACGCCCGCCGCACCACCGTCGCCGTCCTCGCACTGATCGGCGTCTTCTACCTCCTGCCGCCCGTCTACGGCGCGCTCGGCCGGCTGTACGCCCCCGAGCTCATCCACGGCGGCGACGCCGACGCCGCCGTGCTGCTGCTGCCGGGCCGGGTCATCGGCGGCCTCGGCGGCGACCTGCTCGGCGCGCTCGTCGCCGGCGGCGCCTTCGCCGCGTTCCTGTCCACCGCGTCCGGACTGACCATGGCCGTCGCCGGGGTCATCACCCAGGACGTGCTGCCCTCGCGCGGGGTACGGCACTTCCGGCTGTCCACCGTCCTCGCCATCTCCGTCCCGCTGGCCGGCTCGCTGATGGTCAGCCGGGTCCCCGTCGCCGACTCCGTGGGCATGGCCTTCGCCGTCTCCGCGTCCTCCTTCTGCCCACTGCTGGTCCTCGGCATCTGGTGGCGCCGGCTCACCCCGCCGGGAGCCGTCGCCGGCCTGCTGCTGGGCGGTGGCTCCGCGCTGCTGTCCGTCGCCATCACGGTCAGCGGCGCGGTGCGCCCGCCCGGCTGGCCGCACGCCCTGCTCGCCTGGCCCGCGGTCTGGTCCGTGCCCGTCGGGTTCCTCGCCATGATCCTGGTCTCGCTCGCCACCCCGGGCCGCATACCCCCCGGCACCAACGCCGCCATGACCCGCTTCCACCTGCCCGAGGCGCTCACCACCGGGAGGCACCGGTGACCGGGGCCGGATACGCCGTCATCGTCCTGCTCGCCCTGCTCCTGTTCGGCGGCGGCCTCCTGATCGGCCGGCGCACCGCCAGACCCGTGCGCACCAGCGACGTGGGCACACCCGTGGAGCACGCCACCTTCGAGACGCTGCACACCGCCTCCCTGGCCGCACCCCCGCTGCGCGCCGGGCTCACCGAGGACAGCGCCCGCAGGTCCGCCCGCAGGCTGCGCTCCCTGCTGGGCACCGACGCCCTGTGCCTCACCGACCGCGACCGGGTCCTGGTCTGGCACGGCGAGGGCGACCACCACGGGCGGCACGTCATGGAACAGGTCGCGGGCGTCCTGGAGACCGGCCGCGACACCGCCTTCCGCAGCGACTGCGAGGACCTGGACTGCCCGCTGAAGTGGGCCGTCGCCGTGCCCCTCACCGTCGACCACCGAGTGCTCGGCACCCTCGTCGCCTACGCCCCGCGCGAGTCCGCCGTCCTGGCCAGGGCGGCCGGCGAGGTCGCCCGCTGGGTGTGCGTCCAGCTGGAACTCGCCGAACTCGACCGCTCGCGCACCCAGCTCATCGAGGCGGAGATCAGGGCCCTGCGCGCGCAGATCTCCCCGCACTTCATCTTCAACTCCCTGGCCGCCATCGCCTCCTTCGTCCGCACCGACCCGGAACAGGCCCGCGAACTGCTCCTGGAATTCGCAGACTTCACCCGCTACTCGTTCCGCAGCCATGGTGACTTCACCACCCTCGCCGACGAACTTCACTCCATCGACCAGTACCTCGCCCTGGTCCGGGCCCGCTTCGGCGAACGGCTCTCCGTCACCCTCCAGGTCGCCCCCGAGGTACTGCCCGTCGCCCTGCCCTTCCTCTGCCTCCAGCCGCTCGTCGAGAACGCCGTCAAACACGGCCTCGAAGGCGCCGTCACCTCCAGCCGCATCACCATCAGCGCCCTGGACGCCGGCTCCGAGGCCGAGGTCGTCATCGAGGACGACGGCACCGGCATGGACCCCCAGCGGCTGCGCCACATCCTGCGCGGCGAGGGCGGCAGATCCACCGGCATCGGCCTGCTCAACGTGGACGAACGGCTGCGCCAGGTGTACGGGGACGACTACGGCCTCGTCATCGAGACGGGCATCGGCGCCGGGATGCGGATCACCGTACGGCTGCCGAAGTACCGCGCGGGCGTGCACGGTTCCTGACCGCCCGCCACTCCGGCCGGCCTCTCAGTACAGGTGGACCGCCAGATGCCCCAGCGGCAGGCCCAGCTGCCACGCCGGGGTCCACACCTGGGCGGCGTCCTCGGCGACCGGGTCCGCGCCGTCGTCCTCCTCCCAGGGCAGCGGGCCGATGGCCTCCAGGTCGGCGGCCAGCAGCTCGGTCTCCTCCAGCCACCGCCAGGCCGCCCGCGCAAGCGCCAGATCGGCGTCCGAGCATCCGGGCGCGTGAGCACCGAGCCGGTCGCACACCCACCGGCGCCACGGCGGCCCGTACGCGGTGAGCAGGCGCAGCTCGTCCACCCGGGCCGCGGGCAGGGCCTCGGCCACCGCGCTGTCCAGGAGGAAGATGGTCAGCGCGAGCGCGTCGCGCCCTGCCCGGTACTCCAGCGTCGCCGGCTCCATCAGGTCACCGGTCAGCAGCAGCTCGTCGGCGAGGTACTCGGCGTACATCCAGGCCATCGGGACCGGCAGTTCGCCCCCGCCGGACCCCTCATGACGTTCCGGGCGCATCCCGAATCGCCTCATTTCCTTTTCTCGGCACCGGGTGCGGGGACCGTGCGGCCGCGGGCCCCCGGCCGGTTCCCCACGCAGCATTGAACCGGGGGAGCGCGGCCCGCGTGGCCAGAAGGGCAGGATCCGCCGGACCCGATCCGTCACAGACATGAGGTTGCGATGACCGCCGACCCCGGGGAGGGACCGCACATGAGGCAGTTGCTCGGCGCCTACGTCCTGGACGCGCTGCCCGCCGCCGAGGCCCGCACGGTCGCCCGTCACCTGAGCCGCTGCGACCGTTGCGCCGCCGACTACGCGGCGGTCGCGGAGGCGGCGCAGCTGCTGGCACTGGTGCGGGAGGAGGATCTGCTGGAGTAACCGGGCAGATTACGGGAAAGCAGCCGCAGCGCGTAGTACGAACGGGACTTGACCGTGCCCGCCGGTATCCCGAGCACCTGGGCCGTCTCGCCCACGCTCAGCCCGCGGAAGTAGATCTGCACGAGCACCGACCGGTGCTCCGGGCTCAGGGCGCGTACGGCTTCGCGCACGTCGAGCGCGGCGACCGCGGACTCTGCGGTGTCGGTCCCCGCCGGGGCGCACTCCAGGACCACGTCACTGACCTCGGCGGGCCGGGCCAGCCGCGAGCGGCGGGCGTCGATCGCCAGCCGGCGCCCGACGGTGAACAGCCAGGGCCGCATCGACTCGTACGGCCCGTCGAAGGCCTCCGGGTGCTGCCAGGCCCGCACCAGCGTCTCCTGGAGGAGGTCCTCGGCCCGCTGCCGGTCGCCGAAGGTCAGGCCGAGCAGAAAGTGGAACAGGGCGGGTCCGTGTTCACGCTGGAGCTCCGCGAGGGCCCGCTCATCGGTCGTCGTCGTCGTGGTCATGGTGAACGCCCTTTCCGCCAAGGCCCTGCCGCCTCGCTGCTGACTGGCGTATACGAACGCATTCAGGCCACGAGGGACAGGACAAACACCGCCCCGTGCGACGAGCGGTCGCACAGAGCGGCGAATGGTGCGGTGAGCGGTCGGGCGGCTGCCGGACGGGGTGTTACGGGACCACGGTGACCGGCCAGCGGCCCGCCTTCACCAGACGGACGGCGACCGAGCCGATGAAGCGGTGGCCCGCCGACTCCGAGGCGCCCACCACGACGGCGTCCGCCTTGAGTTCGTCGGCGGCCGTCACCAGACCGTTGTACGGGTCACCGCGGAAGGTGTGGAACTCCCAGCGCACGTCCCATATGTCCTTCAGCCGCTCCGTCGCCGCGCGGATCTCGCTCACCAGCCCCTCGGCGACCTCCCCCGTCGCGTCACCGACCGGAGCCCCGAGCGCGGCGCCCGCGGGCAGCACCGGCTGGACGTACACCAGGGCGAGCTTGGCCCCCTGGCGGCGGGCGAGCCCGGCGGCGTAGGCCGCGGCACGCATCGAGGACTCCGAACCGTCGAGGCCCGCGACGATCACCTTGGGACCGTCTGTGCCACGTTCGAACTGGTGGGGCTGCTGAGCTGTCACGGCAGTGAGGCTATCGGCTCGCCCCCGCGCCCCCGCCCCGGCCTCCCGGAGGCCACGCCCCCGCAGCCACGTGCGCGGACGTACTCCCTCCATCCGGGTGCAAAACCCCCGGCAGGCGGTGTCGCTGAAGCCCGCGGCCGAGCAGACGTGCGAGCAGTGGGGCATGAAGAGTGATCACAGGCTGCCCCTGCGCAGAACGCTCCTGCGGCTGGCCGCCGGCCTGGGCGCCGCCACCGCCGTGCGCCTCGTCGCCGCGGACCCCGTCGGCTCACCGCCACGGCCCGCGCCGAAGGCCGCGGGGGCGGCGGGACCGCAGCCCGCCGCCCTCAGGACCGGACCGCTCGCCTATAAACTGCGCCCCATGACGGGACACACGCCGCCCCGCTACCGCCCGGCGGCGCCGCCGGTGCGCACCCGGCCGTTCGAGAAGCTGACCGACATCGGCCACGCGATGGTGCTGACCTTCGACGACGGTCCCGATCCGCTCTACACCCCGCACATCCTGGACACGCTGCGCGAGCACGACGTCCGGGCGATGTTCTTCCTGTGCGGCGAGATGGCGAACGACAACCGGGACCTCGTCCGCCGGATCGCCGACGAGGGGCACACCGTGGGCAACCACTCGTGGACGCACCCCCTGGTCACCAAGCTCTCCCGGGCGGGCATCACCGACGAGCTGGGCCGCACCAGCGACGTGATCGAGAAGGTCACCGGCGCCGCGCCGCTCTGGTACCGGGCGCCCTACGGTGCCTGGAACCGCAACTCCTTCGAGATCGGCGCCGCGATGGGCATGGAGCCGATGGCCTGGACCGTGGACACCCTCGACTGGACCGTACCCGGCACCGACAGCATCGTGCGCCGGGTGACGCAGGGGGCGGGCCCCGGCGTTGTGGTGCTCTCCCACGACGCGGGCGGCAACCGCTCGCAGAGCGTGGCGGCGCTGGGCCGGTATCTGCCCGAGCTGCTGGCCGACGGATACCGGCTCACTGTGCCGCACCGCCGCTGACAGCTCGTTCGGCGCAGTCGGCGGATCGGGGGTTCAGCGGGTCTCCACCAGACGGGCGAAGACCACGACGTTGCCGTCGTAGCCGTTGGCCTTGGTGTATCCGCCGCCGCAGGTGATGACCCGCAGCTCCGCCTGTCCGGTGTCGCCGTAGACGCGGGCGCCGGGGAAGTCGTTCTTGTCGTAGACCTCGACGCCGTAGACCTCGAAGACCGCCACGCGGTCGTCGCTGCGCTCGATCTCGACGCGGTCGCCCTTCTTCAGCGAGCCGAGGCCGTAGAAGACGGCGGGCCCCGCCTTGTTGTCGACGTGGCCGACGACGACGGAGGTGCCGAGCTGCCCGGGGGCGATGCCGTTCTGGTACCAGCCCGCCAGGTTGGGGTCCTCCGGCGGCGGCGTCTCGATCCAGCCGTCCGGATCGAGGTTCACATCGATGACCGGCGCGTCGACCTGGATGGCCGGGATGGCCACGCGGGCGACGGGCGCGTACGCCAGGGGCTTGACCGACGGGCCCGCCACCGGGGCCGCGGGGGCGCTCTTCTGCTGGCCGACGGAGGCGGCGGCGACCGGCTGCGGGGGGCCGGGGGAGAGGTCGGCACCGTTGCGCATCAGTGCCAGACCGGTGAGCATCGCCAGGGCGAGCGCGCCCCAGGGCGAGTATCTGATCCGTTCGGGTCGCCAGTTGTCCCGGCCCATGGTCATCCCTTCGTCGCGACGAGCAGAACGCTAGGCGCGGTGCGGCCGGGCGGCGATCAGAGAAGGGCGAACGGGTGGCGGCGACGCACCCGGATGCTTATCGGAGTAGCGCGCGGATAAAAGTTCTGACGGTCTGTGACCTGCGCATCCATCAGTTTCCGGCGTGCGTGCCCGGCGTGTCGGATCGCTGGTGTGGAGTAGTGCCGACATGCGGTGGATCAAGGATCTGGTGAGGGTTCGTCATGGGAGGCGTTCTCGTCGATCCATCCCGGGCGCACAGAGCCCCGGGGCGCTTCCCGGTGGAGGTTCGAACGATGCGTGCTACACGCGCTCTCGTTGTCGCCGCGACCGCCGTCGCCGCTCTCGGGCTCGGTGCCCCGATGGCGGCCGCCGGTGGAGATGTCGGGAACAACCAGAACAACGGCAACAACCAGAACGACTGGAACGACCAGGGCGGCTGGAACAACGGCAACAACAACGGCAATGGGAACGGGAACAACAACGGCAACAACAACGGGAACGGAAACGGGAACAACAACGGCAACAACAACGGGCGCAACAACGGCCCGAACAACGTGACCGTCGACCCCGAGCGCGTGCACCAGGGCGCGGCCATGCAGGTCAGCGCCGAGGGCTGCGGCCGGGGCGGCAGCGTCTCGTCCAACGCGTTCCGGACCACGCGGCTCTCCGCCGGCCGGGTCGGCCACGCCCGGGTCCGCATCCTCAACGACGCGACGCCCGGCTCGTACAACCTGACCGTGCGGTGCGACGGCACCGACCGGACGGCCGGCCACCGCTTCACCGTGCTCGACAGCCGTGGCGCGCAGGGCGGCCTCGGCGGCTCGATGGCCGCGACCCCGGCCGAGATGGGTGTCGGAGCGGGCCTGGTCGCCTCGGCCGCGCTCGGCGGCGGCATGTACCTCATGCGCCGTCGCAGGACGGGCCATGGGGCGGTCTGACCGCGAGGACGTCCCCGCCGGACCGATAACCGAAGTCGCCCCGAGTCCTGTGACAGGACCCGGGGCGACTCTCGTTCCCCATCGCTCGCACCCGTCAGTGCGAGCGGCTCTCCCTGCGCCGTCGCACGAAGAACACGACACCGGCCCCGGCGGCCACGGCCAGCGCGGTGCCGGCGACGATCTCACCGGAGTTCACGCTGTCGATGCTGCCGCCGAGCCCGCCCTGCACTCCGGCCGGTGAGGCCGAGGCAGCCGCGGTGCTGGTCGAGCTCGTGGTGGGCGTGCTCGTGGCCGCGCTGACCGTGAGGTTCACCTTGGCCGTGGAACTGGGCGAGGTGTTGCAGATGAACGTCACCTCGTAGGCGGCGCCCGGCTTGGCGTCCCAGTCGACGGTGGCCGACGCGCTGCCGTTCACCGGGATGGTGACGGTGTCGAACACCCCCGAGGAGGCCGTGGCCGTGGTCGAGCAGCCCCTGGCCGCCAGGGTGACCTTGCCGCCCGGCGCGACCACCGACGGTGTGACGGTGTATCCGTTCCCGCCGCCCGACGGCCCGCCCGCCGTCGCGGCGTACGCGCCGACGGCCGGGGCGGTCAGGGCGAGCGCCGCGGCACCGAGCAGAGCGAGCGGGGCGACACGTATTGCGCGCATGGTGAATCCTCCGGGTCCCCGAGGAGCAGCTGCGGAACGGATTTCCACAAAGTGTCAGAAATGCACCTCGAACGCGGCCCACGCTAGAAGTGGTGCATTTCGCCCGCGATCGGGGTCCGGCGAATGGGGCACCGCTGTCCCCCGGGCGGCGGACCCGCCCGGAGGGAACTCCGCTACCCGCCGGCGGCCCCGGGGAACAGATCGACGAAGGGTGCGGTGGTGGCCGAGAAGCCCCGCCCGAAGGGCGAGTCGAAGTCCCAGATCAGGAAGAGGAGGAACGCGATCAGCACGCTGAAGAGGCCCGCCAGCAGGAGCTCACGGAACGTCCGGCGGATCTGGAGCGTGAAGATCAGTCCCACGGTCACCAGGGCCCCGATGATCAGACCGAACCACACGACACCCGGCATCGTGGCGCCGGCGCTCTGGCCCCGGGAGCTGCGGGCGTCGTCGGCGGCGGCCACCTGGTCGACCAGCGGCTGGTAGGCCTCTCCCTCGTGGTCGGTCTTCGGCCGGTAGTCCGTCACGTCGGCGCGGACCCGGTCCAGCAGTTCGGTGCCGCGGTCGCTGAGCTTCCCCTGCTCGGTCATGGTGCGCCACTCGTCGTGCAGCACATAGCTGACGTAGGCGTCCACGTCGGCCCGGATGCGGGTGCGCACCTCCTGCGGATAGACGGACGAGCGCGCGCTGACCTCGTGCAGGGCCTGTGCCTCCTGGCGTACGTATTCCTGTGCCGCGCTGCGGCCTTCCCAGACACCGGCGATGGCGAGACCCAGCACGATCGCGTAGACCACGCCGATCATCATCGTCATGTACTCGATGACATCGGGGGTCTGGGACGGGTCGTCGTCCTCGGGAAGCCGGCGGTTGTTGAGGAGGGCGATGGTCAGGACGACGGCGGTGGCCGCGACCAGGGCGATGGTGAGGACGAGCCATTCCGACATGAGCGTCTCCGGGGGTCATCGGGAGCGAGGCCGCAGCACGGCGACGGCGAACACCGCGGGGGCTGTGATCATCAAGGTGAGCGTGACCAGGGAGGTGTGGCGCTCCGGTGCCTTGCGTACCGGGCGGCGGTAGGAGGGGAGTGCCACGGGGGCGGGGGACGGCGGTCGCACGGACGGTGAGGGGGACGGCGAGCGCGAAGGGGAGGGCCGGGGCGCGGGTGGGGGCGGGGGCGGCGGCGGAGGGGGTGCCGGTTCGGGTTCCGGCTCGGGCGGCGGAGGCGGAGGTGGAGGTGGAGGTGGCGGCGGAGACGGCACCGGGGGCGGTGGCGGGGGAGGTGGGGCCGGTTTCGGTGTGGGCGTCGGAGTGGGCTCGGGCTCCGGCCCGGCGAAGCAGTTGCCGTCACCGCTGATGGCCACGGCCGTGCCGCCGCCGTCGTCCCCGATGGACGCGTACGCGCAGCTGTCGGCGATCGCCGGGGCGGGGGCGGTCAGCAGCCAGATGAGTGCGACCGCCGCTGTCAGCCGCCAGAAGAGTGATCCGTACACGACGGGGAGCATGTTCCGGGCCGTGCGACGGCACGCCGGACGGCTTCCGGATTCGCCTGATGGAGGGGACCTGGGGCGTTGGGGGTTTGCGGCCCGGGAAGTGCTCTCGGAGGCGTCGGCCGAAGGATCGGGCGGTGCCGGGCCCTTGGCCGCAGCGAATTGGGAGGGGGCGCGGTGCCATCTCTCTCTGGAAATGGCCGATTGTCGACCCTGCCTCCGGCAATGGCCGCAAAGGAGACGTCACCGGTCGCGAGCATTCGCCGCCGCCGAACGGCCGGGAGGGGCGGGGGCGGAAGGTGACCGGTCGCCGCAACCCCCGTGCCCGCTTTCCGGACATCGGGCCTGGAGACACCAACGGCCAAGCGGGTGGCGGCACATGGGGCCGGGGCTCGACCGAGTCCGATTTCGCCGTAGCGTCGAAGTAGTCCGGGAGTGAACTATTTGGCCCTTCCCGTTCGTCGAATGTAACTGGCAGCGACGGACCGGTTGCACATGCCACGGGAGTGTGACCAATAACGGACGGCTAATTTCCGTTTCGGCTCGCTCTCTTGGCGGTCGATCAGTAACCTCTGGTCAACACTGACCATGGACATGGCCGGATCGCCGTGGCGACTTGTTGGAGACATCGATGGAGCGTCCCGCCTGGGCACCGCAAGGCATTGACATTTCGGTGCCGAGCGTGTCCCGAATGTATGACTTCTATCTGGGCGGCTCGCACAATTTCGAGGTGGACCGGGAAGCGGCCCGCAAGGCCATGGAGTTCATGCCGGGACTTCCCAAGGCCATGCAGGCGAACCGGGCCTTTATGCGCCGCGCGGTGCGCTACGCGCTGGGCGAGGGCATCGACCAGTTCCTCGACATCGGTTCCGGGATACCCACCTTCGGCAATGTCCACGAGGTCGCCCAGGGGATCGACCCCGCGGCCAAGGTCGCCTATGTCGACCACGACCCGGTCGCCGTCGCGCACAGCCAGGCCGTCCTGGAGGGCAATGACGGCGCGGTGATCGCCGCCGCCGACCTGCGCAGGCCGGCCGAGATCCTTGAACACCCCGAAGTCGGCAAACTGCTCGACTTCGACCGCCCGGTGGCGCTGTTGCTCGTGGCCGTCCTCCACTTCATAGAGGACGCCGACGACCCGCGGTCCGCCGTCGCCGCGCTCCGCGACATGCTCGCCCCCGGCAGCCTCCTGGTCGTCACCCACGCCGCCTACGAAGGCATTCCGCTGACACGTGAGGAAGCCGGCGGCACGGTCGGGGTCTACCGGAACATCCGCAATCCGCTCGTCATGCGTACGCGCGAGGAGATCGGCCGCTTCTTCGACGGCTACGAACTGGTCGAGCCCGGCCTCGTCGCGATGCCGGAATGGCGCCCCGACAACTCCACGGCGCCCGAGAACGAGGACCCGTACGCCTTCTCGGGCATCGCGGGAGTGGGACGCAAGGCGTGAGTACTCCCGCCCAGCCGTCCGGAGGACCGGACGCGGAACCCGACGGCCCCGAGGACCGGCTCCGCAGGTTCGCCACCATCTGGAGCCGGGCCATCTTCCCGTCGACGGCCACCTCGCTGACCCGGCCGGAATTCGAGCGGCACCTGCTGCCGCTCGCCCGCACGCTCAGCGACACCCTGCACGCCCGCCCGTTCGACGCGGCCGCGGCGAACCAGGTGGGCGGCGCGCTCGTCGCGGCACACTGCACGGATCCGGACGCCCTCAGCTCCACGCTCGGCGTCGTCGACTCCTACCTGGTGCTGTACTGCGGCAGCAACGGGCCGTCGCCCCTGACCACCGAGGACAGCCGCTCACGCTGCGCGCGCATCCAGCACGCGGTCGCGGCCGGCTTCACCCAGGCCCTGCGCGAGCGGACCCTGGCCGAGCAGGAGGCCATCGCCCGCTCGGCACTCACCGCCCGCACCGACGCCGAACAGGCCCTGCACGCCACCGAGGCACGCTTCCGGGCCGTCTTCAAGGACGCGGCCATCGGTATCGGGATCGCCGACCTCGACGGCAACGTCCTGGAGGTCAACGACACCCTCACCCGGATGTTCGGCGGCCTGGAGAACCACGTCCTCAGCCACCGCGTCAACGAGTGGGTCCACCCCGAGGACTCCCCGCACGTGTGGAGGTTCTACAACGAGCTGGTACGCGGGGAGCGCGAGCACTACCGGGTTGAGAAGCCGTACTACCGCAACGACGGCACCGTCCTGTGGACCAACCTGACGGTGTCTCTGCTGCGCGACTCCGAGGGCCGGCCCGAATACCAGCTGGCCCTGCTGGAGGACACCACCGAGCGCAGGCTGCTCAACCTGCGGCTGCGCTACGAGGCCACCCACGACGCGCTCACCGGGCTGCCCAACAGGACCCTCTTCTTCGAGCGCTTGGAGAAAGCGCTCTCAGCGGGTGACGGCAGCCGCTTCGGCCTCTGCTACCTCGACCTGGACGGCTTCAAGGCGATCAACGACAGCCTCGGCCACGCCGCCGGCGACCGGCTGCTGGTCGAGGTCGCGGACCGGCTCCAGAGCTGCGCCACGGCCCCGGGCGAGATGGTGGCCAGGCTCGGCGGCGACGAGTTCGTGGCGCTGACGACGAACTTCGACTCACCGGCCGAGGTCGACGAACTCGCCTGCCGGATCCTCGGCGTGCTCGCCACCCCGATCCGGCTCGACGGGCGCGAACTGACCGTCCGCGGGTCGATCGGCGTCGTCGAGGGACCCGCGGGCGAACGCAGCGCCGCGGAAGTGCTGCGCAGCGCCGACATCACCATGTACCGGGCCAAGTCGGCCGGCGGCAACCGCTTCGAGCTGGCCGACTCCGAGGCCGATGCCCGCGCCATCACCCGGCACGGCCTGACGACGGCCCTGCCGGCCGCCCTGGAACGCGGCGAGTTCTTCATCGAGTACCAGCCGCTGGTGCACCTCGGCGACGGTACGGTGCACGGCGCGGAGGCGCTGGTGCGGTGGTGCCACCCGCAGCACGGGGTGCTGGGGCCCGACCGGTTCATCGCGCTCGCCGAGCACACCGGGCTGATCGTGCCGCTCGGCCGCTGGGTACTGGAGGAGTCGGTCCGGCAGGCCAACTTCTGGCAGGAGCGGCGCACCGACGGCGGTCCGCTGCGCATCAACGTCAACCTCTCACCGGCCCAGCTGCACCACCCGCAGCTGGTCGCGGAGACCATCGACGTCCTGGAACGCTCGGGCCTGGAAGCGGGCGCGCTCTGCCTGGAGGTCACCGAGTCGGCGCTCATCGGCGCCGACGAGGACCTGCTGAAGCCGCTGCGCCAGCTGGCCGAGATGGGCGTCGACATCGCGCTCGACGACTTCGGCACCGGATACTCCAACCTCGCGAACCTGCGGCGGCTTCCGGTGAGTGTGCTGAAGCTGGACCGCTCCTTCACCCAGGGCATGCAGCACCACCCGGCGGACCCGGTGGACCTGAAGATCGTCGAGGGGATCGTGTCGCTCGCGCACAGCCTCGACCTGGCCGTCACGGTGGAGGGCGTCGAGACCGGCGCACAGGCCGAGCAGCTGCGGCAGCTGGGCTGCGACACCGCCCAGGGCTGGTACTACGCGCGCCCGGGGGCCCCGGACCGCATCCACTCGCTGCTGCTGGCCGACGCGGTGTGAGCCCGGCGGGCACGGCCTACGAAGAGGCCGTGTCCGCCCGTCCGGCCAGCAGGACCCGTTGCAGTTCCCGGGCGGCGCGCGGCGGGGCCACGTCACTGCGGTGCGCCAGCGCGATGGTGCGGCGCAGCCCCGGCCGGGCCAGCGGTGTCGTGCGCAGGCCGACGCCCGCCCGGGTGGCGACCATGCTCGGGACGACCGCGATTCCCAGGCCCGCGCGGACGAAGCCGAGTACCGCGTCCATCTCGCCGCCCTCCACCGTGAACGAGGGCTCGAAGCCCTCGGCCCGGCAGGCGGCCACCGTCAGCTCCCGCAGGTCGTAGCCGTGCCGGAACATCACGAGCGGCTCGCCCTGGAGGTCCGCGATCCGGACCCGGCCGCCCTTCCCGGGCCGGGGGCGGTGCGCCGACGAGACGACCACCAGGTCCTCCTGGAGCACCTCGACCGTGGTCAGCGCGGGTGAGGCGGCCGGCAGCGGCAGTACGACCAGCGCCAGGTCGAGCGCCCCGCGCGCCAGCTCCCGTACCAGGTCGTGCGAGCCGCCCTCCTCCAGCAGCAGCCGGATGCCGGGATGCAGGTCGTGGAAGGCGCGCAGCACCTCGGGCAGCAGCCCCGTGCACACGCTGGGCGTCGCGCCCAGCCTGACCCGGCCGCGACGCAGCTGGGCCAGCTCCTGGACCTCGTGCCGTGCGGTGTCGGCGTCGGCCAGGATGCGCCGGGCGAGCGGCAGCAGGGCCTCGCCCGCGTCCGTCAGCGTGATGTTCCCGCGCGCCCGGCTGAACAGCTCGGCGCCCAGCTCGTTCTCCAGGGCCCTGATCTGCTGGGAGAGCGAGGGCTGCGAGACGTGCACCTCCTCGGCGGCGCGGGTGAAGTGCCGGGCCTCGGCGACGGCCACGAAATAGGTCAGCTGCTGGAACTGCATCACCCCACGCTACCGCCTCACATAGGTAAAGCCTATGGAGATGAGGCATTCCATGTCTTGGACCGATCGGGCCATTCGGCCCTAGCGTCGTGTCCATGGCATTGGCAACCCGGACGGACCGACGACCGTCCATGACGCGCACGCTCTGGGTCTCGACCGTCGGCAAGAAGGCGATCATGGCCGTGAGCGGTCTGGTCATGCTCCTCTACCTGGTCGTCCACATGATCGGCAACCTGAAGATCTTCTTCGGGGCCGACGAGTTCAACGGCTACGCGCACTGGCTGCGGGTGATGGGCGAGCCGTTCCTGCACCACGAGTGGGCGCTGTGGATCGTGCGCGTGGTGCTCGTCGCGGCCGTGGTGCTGCACGCCGTATCCGCGTACCAGCTCAGCCGGCGCGACCTCAGGGCGCGGCCCAGCCGCTACGTGCACAAGAGGGCGCGCGCGAGCTACGCCACCCGCACCATGCGCTACGGCGGCGTCATCCTGGGCCTGTTCATCGTCTGGCACGTCCTGGACCTCACCACCGGCACCGTGCACTCCGGCGGATTCCAGTCCGGCCACCCGTACCAGAACGTCATCGACACCTTCTCCACCTGGTACGGCAACGTCATCTACATCGTCGCGATGCTCGCCCTCGGACTCCACGTCCAGCACGGGTTCTGGAGCGCCGCGCAGACCCTCGGCGCCGGCCGCGCGAGCCGCGACCGCGTCCTGAAGACCCTCGCAGGAGTCCTCGCGCTGGTGCTGACGGTGGGCTTCATCTCCGTACCCGTCGCCGTCATGACCGGAGTGGTGAGCTGACATGAACGACTACACGCACTACACGACCGGCGAACCCGTCGCCGACACCAAGGCCCCCGAGGGCCCCGTCGCCGAACGCTGGGACACCCGGCGCTTCCAGGCCAGGCTGGTCAACCCCGCCAACCGCCGCAAGCACACCGTCATCGTCGTCGGCACCGGCCTCGCGGGCGGCTCGGCCGGCGCCACCCTGGCCGAACAGGGCTACCACGTCGTCCAGTTCTGCTTCCAGGACTCGCCCCGCCG
Source organism: Streptomyces sp. ATexAB-D23 (assembly GCF_000373645.1). Taxonomy (GTDB): domain Bacteria; phylum Actinomycetota; class Actinomycetes; order Streptomycetales; family Streptomycetaceae; genus Streptomyces; species Streptomyces castrisilvae. The sequence continues at coordinate 59,315 of NZ_KB892025.1, forward strand.
GGCCCACTCGGTCGCCGCCCAGGGCGGCATCAACGCGGCCAAGAACTACCGCAACGACGGCGACTCGGTCCACCGGCTCTTCTACGACACCGTCAAGGGCGGCGACTTCCGCGCCCGCGAGTCCAACGTGCACCGGCTCGCGCAGATCTCCGTCGAGATCATCGACCAGTGCGTGGCGCAGGGGGTCCCCTTCGCCCGCGAGTACGGCGGCCTCCTCGACAACCGTTCCTTCGGCGGGGTCCAGGTCTCCCGCACCTTCTACGCCCGCGGCCAGACCGGGCAGCAACTGCTCCTCGGCGCCTACCAGGCGCTCTCCCGGCAGATCGCCGCCGGCAACGTCGAGCTGCACCCCCGTACCGAGATGCTCGACCTGATCGTCGTCGGCGGAAGGGCCCGCGGCATCGTCGCCCGCGACCTCGTCACCGGGAAGACCGACACCTACTTCGCCGACGCCGTCGTCCTGGCCAGCGGCGGCTACGGAAACGTCTTCTACCTGTCGACCAACGCGATGAACTCCAACGCCACCGCCATCTGGCGGGCCCACCGGCGCGGCGCCTACTTCGCGAACCCCTGCTTCACCCAGATCCACCCCACCTGCATCCCGCGCACCGGCGACCACCAGTCCAAGCTGACCCTGATGAGCGAATCGCTGCGCAACGACGGCCGCATCTGGGTGCCGAAGACCAGGGGCGACACCCGCCCGGCCAACGAGATCCCCGAGGACGAGCGCGACTACTACCTGGAGCGCCAGTACCCCGCCTTCGGCAACCTGGTGCCCCGCGACATCGCCTCCCGCGCCGCGAAGAACGTCTGCGACGAGGGGCGCGGCGTCGGGCCCGGCGGCCAGGGCGTCTACCTGGACTTCGCCGAGGCCATCGGGCGGATGGGCCGGGCGAAGGTCGAGGAGAAGTACGGCAACCTCTTCGACATGTACGCGCGGATCACCGCGGAGAACCCGTACGAGACGCCGATGCGGATCTACCCCGCCGTGCACTACACGATGGGCGGGCTCTGGGTCGACTACGACCTTCAGACCACCATTCCGGGCCTGTTCGCGATCGGCGAGGCCAACTTCTCCGACCACGGAGCCAACCGGCTCGGAGCGTCCGCGCTGATGCAGGGCCTCGCCGACGGCTACTTCGTCCTGCCCTCCACCATCAACGACTACCTCGCCCGCAACCCGCGGCAGGAGGAGGTCGACGCCTCCCACCCCGCCGTCCAGGAGGCCGTCGCCGAGACCGAGGACCGGCTCAGTCTGCTCCTCGCCGTGGGCGGCGACCGCACACCCGACTCCTTCCACCGGGAGATCGGCGAACTCATGTGGGAGTACTGCGGGATGGCCCGCACCGAGGAGGGGCTGCGCACCGCACTCGCGCGCATCCCGCTGATCCGCGAGGAGTTCTGGCGCCGGATCAAGGTCCCCGGCAGCGGCGACGAGTTCAACCAGTCGCTGGAGAAGGCCAACCGCGTCGTCGACTACCTGGAGCTCGCCGAGCTCATGTGCCTCGACGCCCTGCACCGCGCCGAGTCCTGCGGCGGCCACTTCCGCGAGGAGTCCCAGACCCCGGACGGCGAGGCCGCCCGCCGCGACGAGGAGTTCTCCTACGGCGCCGCCTGGGAGTTCACCGGCACCGGCGACGCCCCCGTCCTGCACAAGGAAGACCTCGTCTTCGAGTACGTCCACCCCACCCAGCGGAGCTACGCATGAAGCTCACCCTGCGCGTCTGGCGCCAGAAGAACGCCGACGCATCCGGAGCCATGTCCACGTACCAGGTGGACGGAATCTCGCAGGACATGTCGTTCCTGGAGATGCTCGACACCCTCAACGAGGAGCTGATCCTCGCCGGTGACGATCCCGTCGCCTTCGACCACGACTGCCGCGAGGGCATCTGCGGCGCGTGCAGCCTCGTCATCAACGGCGATGCCCACGGCCCGAATGGGGTCTCCCCTGCTCAAGCGGGTTCGGGAGCTGGGGGAGGCACGACCACCTGCCAGCTCCACATGCGCGCCTTCCAGGACGGCGACACCATCGACGTCGAGCCCTGGCGCGCCTCGGCCTTCCCCGTCGTCAAGGACCTGGTCGTGGACCGGTCGTCCCTCGACCGGATCATCCAGGCCGGCGGCTACATCTCCGCCCCGACCGGTACGGCTCCCGACGCGCACGCCACGCCCGTGCCCAAGCCGGACGCCGACTTCGCCTTCGAGCACGCCGAGTGCATCGGCTGCGGCGCCTGTGTCGCGGCCTGCCCCAACGGCTCGGCGATGCTCTTCACCTCGGCGAAGGTCAACCATCTGAACGTGCTGCCGCAGGGCGCCCCCGAGCGGGAGACCCGGGTGCTGGACATGGTGGAGCAGATGGACAGTGAGGGATTCGGCGGCTGCACGCTGACCGGCGAGTGCGCCACCGCCTGCCCGAAGGGCATCCCGCTGCCGTCGATCTCGGCCATGAACAAGGAGTGGCTGCGGGCCACCCGCAAGGCGCGCCGCTGAGCCGGCCACCGCCTTCCGGCCCCGGAGGCCGCCCGCCTCCGGGGCCGGAAGGCCCGTACGTGTCCCGGCTCAGGACTGCGTGACGGAGAGGTCGTCGGCGTAGACCGTGCCCTGGCCGTACCAGCCGTGCACGTAGACCGTCACCGAGCCGCTCGCCCCCGTGGTGAAGGACACCGACTGCTTGGTGTAGCCGCTCGACTGACCCCAGGTGCTCGCCGTCGCGCCGCCCCGGACGCCGAGGTAGGCGTAGTTCCCCTGCACGTAACCCTGAAGCGCGTACGTGGTGTTGGGGGCGAGGGTGAGCGTCTGGGCGCACTCGCCGGTCTGCGAGGAGGTGGCAGCGACGGACAGCGCGTGCGTACCGCCGTGGACCGGCGTGGAGACGACCGAGCCACCGGACTCACAGGTCCAGGGGCCCAGCGAACCCGTCTCGAAGTCGCCGTTGACCAGCGATCCCGTGCCGCCGCCCGGTCCGGGCACCGTCAGGGTGAACGCCGCCGAGTGGCTGAGCGTGCCGGCGGTGCCGGTCACCGTCACGGTGTACGTGCCCGGGGCGGCCGACGCCGAGGCGCTGAGCGTCAGAGTCGAGGAGCCGCCGGCCGTGACCGAGGTCGGGCTGAGCGTTGCGGTCACCCCGGCCGGGGCGCCGCTCGTGGTCAGCGCGACCGTCTTGGCGGCGCCGGAGGTCACCGCGGTCTTCACGGTCGCGGTGACCGACTTGCCCGGCTCGACCGTCGCCGAGGAGGGGGTGACGGTCACCGAGTAGTCGTCGGTCACGGGACCGCTGCCGCCGCTCGTGAACGGGGCGAAGGTGTGGCTGAAGTACCAGGTGTCCTGCGCGATGCCCGAGCAGGTGTCGCTCCCGCCGGTACCGGGGCAGCCGCCGTTGTCGCGCTGGAGCGCCCAGAACGACAGGGTGCCGACGCCCTTGGAGACGGCCCAGTCGTAGACGGTGGGCGCGTTGGCCGTGGTGAAGGTCTCGGCCGGTCCGTAGTCGTCGATGCCGGGCATCTCGATGATCCCCGTCATGCCCCACAGCTGGGCCTCGGTCTTCGACGGGTACAGCGAGGCCAGCTGGCCCTTCAGGCCGGTGATGGCCGTCTGGGTGTCCTGGGCCATGTCGTGCGAGGCGCCGTCGTAGTAGTCGAACGTCATGAGGTTCACGACGTCGACCTTCGCCCCGTTGGAGACCGCGTTCCTCAGCACCGCGAGCCCGCTCTCGGCGAGGCCCCGGGTGGTGGTGGGCAGGGTGTACGAGATCTGCAGCGGGCGCCCCTCGGCGGCGGCCCAGTCCTGGACCTTCTTGATCGCCTTGTTGCGGCGGTCGATCCCGGCGCTGTTGTCCAGCGAGTTGTCCTCGATGTCCATGTCGAGGCGGGACACGTCGTAGGTCGAGATGACCTTCTCGTAGGCAGCGGCGATCGAGTCGACGTTCGTGCAGCTGTCGGCGATCTCGGTGCCGGTGTTGTCGGCGGTGTAGCCGCCGAACGACGGGATCACATCGCCACCGCGCGAGCGGATGGTGGCGAAGTCGGCGCCGAACTCGGACTGGGTGATCGGCGTGCTCGCATCACCGTTCCAGTACGGCGTGCAGGAACCACGGTTGTCCGTCTGGATGAAGGCCATGGTCAGGTACTTGGCACCGGACGCCTGCGAGAGCGCGGCCGGGCTGTCCCCGTTCCACGCCTCGAAGTACGGCGCGAAGACGTGCGCGGGCAGGGGAGTGGCGGCGGTGGTGGCGGCCTGCGCGCCGGCGCCCGATCCGAGGATCAGACCTGCGGACGCGACGGTGGTGGCCAAGGCGCTCAGGACGGCGCCGAGTGTTCTTGGACGTCTCATGGGGCAGCTCCCAGCGGGGTGGGACAACGGGCGGATTGCCGTGAGGCATGCCCATGATTGGTCTGGACCAGATAACTGTCAACGTTCTTTACTGTTTCATGCCCAGCCGCTTGCCGGAGCCGACAACTCATGCGGCAAATAGGGGAGTTGGTGAGGATTGGGCGATCAGCCCAGAGAGAGAGCGGCGCGCAGGTACGGGGCCGTGCGACTCTCCTCGGACCGTGCCACCTCCACCGGAGGACCCGCCGCCACGATCCGGCCGCCCCGGTCGCCGCCACCCGGCCCGAGGTCGATCACCCAGTCGGCGCCCGCGACCACGGCCATGTCGTGTTCCACGACCACCACGGTGCCGCCCGAGTCGACCAGCCCGTGCAACTGCCGCATCAGCACCTCGACATCGGCCGGATGCAGCCCCGTCGTCGGTTCGTCCAGCAGATACAGCGTGTGGCCCCGGCGGGCCCGCTGAAGCTCGGCCGCCAGCTTGATCCGCTGCGCCTCGCCGCCGGACAGCTCCGTCGCGGGCTGCCCGAGCCGCAGATAGCCGAGCCCCACGTCCAGCAGCGTCCCCAGGCTGCGCGCGGCGGCCGGGGTGTCCGCGAGGAAGTCCGCCGCCGCCTCCACCGTCAGATCGAGCACGGAGGCGATGTCCAGCCCCCGCAGCGTGACGTCGAGCGTGGCGGGGTTGTAGCGCGCGCCGTGACAGTCCGGGCAGGGCGCGTACGTACTCGGCAGGAACAGCAGCTCCACCGAGACGAACCCCTCGCCCTGGCACGTCTCGCACCGCCCGCCGGGCACGTTGAACGAGAACCGGCCGGCCCGGTAGCCGCGCTCCCGGGCCAGGGGCGTCTGCGCGAACAGCTTGCGCACCACGTCGAAGAGCCCGGTGTACGTGGCCAGGTTGGACCGCGGCGTACGGCCGATCGGCCGCTGGTCGACCTGGACCAGCCGGTCCACCGCCTCCAGCCCCTCCGCCCGGACGCACCCCGTCACCGGCTGCTCCGGCTCGGACTCCTCGGCTCCGGCGGCCCGCCGGCCGGCCGCCGCGCCCGCCGGCACCTGCCCCACCAGCGTCGACTTGCCGGACCCGGACACCCCGGTGACCGCCGTGAACACCCCGAGCGGGAAAGCCGCGTCCACCCCGCGCACGTTGTGCCGATCCACCCCGTGCAGCCGCAGCCACCCCGAGGGGGCGCGCACCTCACGTGCCGGGGCGGGGCTGTCGTCGAAGAGGAAGCGCCGGGTCGCGGACTCCGCGACGTCGGCGAGCCCGGCCGGCGGCCCGCTGTGCAGCACCCGGCCGCCGTGCTCACCGGCCAGCGGGCCCACATCCACCAGCCAGTCCGCCCGCCGCACCACGTCCATCTGGTGCTCCACCACGAAGACCGTGTTGCCGGCCTCCTTCAGCCGGCCCAGCACCGCGAGCAGCGCCTCGGTGTCCGCCGGGTGCAGGCCCGCGGACGGCTCGTCCAGGACGTACACCACACCGAAGAGGCCCGACCGCAGCTGGGTCGCGAGCCGCAGCCGCTGGAGCTCGCCGGAGGAGAGCGTGGGCGCCGTGCGGTCCAGGCTCAGGTAGCCGAGCCCGAGCTCGGTGACCGTCCCGATCCGGGCCAGCAGATCCGCCGTCAGCACCCGGGCGGTCTCGCCGCCGCCCGCCGCCGTGAGCACACCGGCGAGTTCGGTGAGCGCGAGGCCCGCCAGCTGCGCGATCGTACGGCCCGCGAAAGTCACCGCCAGGGCCTCCGGCCGCAGTCGGCTGCCCCCGCAGGCCGGACAGGGCTCGCTGGTCAGGAAGCGCTCGGCCTTCGCCCGCAGGGTGGCGCTCCTGGAATCGGCGAAGGTGTGCATCACATAGCGGCGCGCGCTCATGTACGTGCCCTGGTAGGGGCGTTGGATGCGGCCCGCCTCGCGCACCGGATGCACGGTCACCACCGGCTGCTCGTCGGTGAACAGGATCCACTCCCGGTCGGCCGGATCGAGCGCGCGCCACGGCCGGTCCACGTCGTGACCGAGGGCGTTCAGCACATCGCGCAGGTTCTTGCCCTGCCAGGCGCCCGGCCAGGCGGCGATCGCCCCGTCCCGGATCGACAGGTCCGGGTCCGGGACCAGCAGCTCCTCGCTGGTGCGGTGGACCCGTCCCAGGCCGTGGCATTCGGGGCAGGCGCCGGCGGCGGTGTTCGGGGAGAACGCGTCCGAGTCCAGCCGCTCCGCGCCCCTCGGATAGTCCCCGGCCCGGGAGAACAGCATCCGCAGCGAGTTGGACAGCGTCGTCACCGTACCCACGGAGGACCGGGCGCCGGGCGCCGACCTGCGCTGCTCCAGCGAGACGGCGGGCGGCAGCCCGGTGATCTCGCCGACCGCGGGGGCGCCGACCTGGTGGATCAGCCGCCTGGCGTACGGGGCGACGGACTCGAAGTAGCGGCGCTGGGCCTCCGCGTAGATCGTCCCGAAGGCGAGCGAGGACTTGCCGGAACCGGAGACGCCGGTGAAGACGGCGAGGGTGTCGCGCGGAATGTCGACGTCGACATCGCGCAGGTTGTGCTCGCGGGCGCCGCGGACCCGGACGTACGGATCGTGAGGGGATGGCATGGGGGAGGGGGTCTCCGTACGCTCGGTGTCGAACTGTCCGTGCCGGCCGGTGCCGCGCCGGTTCGCCGGGCACCGCGTGCCCTTGGTTTGCTGGCCGTATGCGAAACGACGCCCGGCCGCTGGCCGTATTCGATCTCGACGGTACGCTCGCCGACACCGCCCACCGCCAGCACTATCTGGAGGGCCGCCGCCGGGACTGGGCCGGTTTCTTCGCCGCCGCGGTGGACGACCCGCCGCTGGCCGAAGGCGTACGGCTGGCGCTGAGCAGCGCGCGGGAGTGCGAGGTCGTCTACCTCACCGGGCGGCCCGAGCGGTGCCGCAAGGACACCGTCGCCTGGCTGGCGCGGCAGGGGTTGCCCGAGGGGCGGCTGCACATGCGGCGCAACGACGACCGCCGGCCGGCCCGGCGGACCAAGCTGGAGATCCTTCAGCGGCTCGGCCGCGACCGTACGGTGCGGATGCTGGTCGACGACGACGAGCTGGTCTGCGACGCCGCCGAACTGGCCGGGATCCCCGTGGTGCGCGCCCGGTGGACGCCGGCCTCACCCGCGCTGAAGGACGCGCAGGAGCGCGAGGGGCGTACCTGATCCGGCCAAATGCGCCGCACCCACCCGGTCGCCGTGCGCGCCCCGCTCGCGTCACTGCGGGTCGTCGAGGCGGAAGCCCACCTTCAGGCCGACCTGGTAGTGCGCGATTCGGCCATCCTCGATCTGTCCGCGCACCTGAGTGATCTCGAACCAGTCGAGATTGTGCAACGTTTCCGAGGCTCTTGCGACGCCGTTGCGGATGGCCTCGTCCACGCCCTCCTGGGAGGTTCCTACGATTTCAGTGACGCGATACGTGTGGTTTGACATGGAATGTCTCCTCTCGCCCTTACCAAGGTGCCCTACCTCGGCCCGGTTCGCGAGGGGTCGCGGAGGTCCCGCATGTCCGGAACGGCCCTTGACCAAAGTATTGGTCCATACCAAAATCCAGCCACGCCCGTGCGAGCGCAGCCCGCAGTCCCCCACACCGGGTCCGCAATTTCGTCCTGCCGTTCCGCAGAAGGTGACTCCGTGAAAAACCGCATGCTCGTCGGAGCTGTTGCCCTGATTTCCACTGTTGCGCTGGGCGGGTGCGGCATGATCCCGGGATCGGGCGGCTCCGGCAGCAAGAAGGTGACGATCTGGCTGATGAAGGACAGTGTGACCGCCGACTTCCTGGACCGCTTCAAGAAGTCGTACGAGGACGAGCACTCATCGGTCGAGCTGGAATTCAAGATCCAGGAATGGGGCGGCATCGGCCCGAAGGTTCTTGAGGCGCTGGGCGGAAAGGACACGCCCGATGTCATCGAGGTCGGCAACACCCAGGTCGCCCAGTACGCCGCGAGCGGCAACCTGCGCGACCTGACCCTGGAATCCATGCGTGACCTGGGAAGCGAGGACTGGCTGCCCGGTCTCGCCGAGCCGGGGAGCATCGGCGGCGTCCAGTACGGAATCCCGTGGTACGCGGCCAACCGCGTGGTCATCTACAACAAGGACCTCTTCGAGGACGCGGGCATCAAGAACCCGCCGAAGACGCGCGCCGAGTGGATCGAGGACAGCGAAAAACTCAACCACGACGGAAACCAGGGCATGTATCTGCCGGGGCAGAACTGGTATGTGCTGGCCGGGTTCATCTGGGACGAGGGCGGGCAACTCGCCTCCGACGAGGAAGGCGACTGGCAGGGCGCCCTCGACACCCCCGCCGCGCTCAGGGGCATGCAGTTCTATTCGCAGCTCCAGGCGCTGGGAGAGGGCCCCAAGGACGCCGATGAGGAAAAGCCCCCGCAGGCGGATGTGTTCGCCGAGGGGAATGTCGCCCAGATCATCTCAACCCCCAGTACCGCGACGCTGATCGAGAAGACGAACCCCGAACTCAAGGGCAAGCTGGGCTACTTCCCCATTCCGGGCAAGACCGCGAAGGCGCCCGGCTCGGTGTTCACCGGCGGCTCCGACCTGATCGTCCCGCAGAAGGCCGACCAGCGCAGCGCGGGGTACGAGGTGATCAAGGCGCTGGCCGGCGCCAAGTGGCAGGAGGAGCTGGCGAAGACCATGAGCTACGTGCCCAACAAGCCCTCCCTCGCCCATGTCATCGAGGGCGAGGAGAGCACCGCCGCGATGGCCGAGGGCGCCACGCAGGGCCACGCGACCCCGAACTCCTCGCAGTGGGCGGCGGTCGAGGCCGACAACCCGATCAAGCCCTACATGACAGCGGTACTCCAGGGCGGGGACCCGCGGACCGAGGCGAAGACCGCCTCCGAGAAGATCACCTCACTGCTCATCGGCAGCTGACCGGGCCGGGCGGACCGGCCGACGGCGCGGGGCGGGACCGAGCGGACGACCGGTCCCGCCCCGCACCCGCCACGCTCAGTCCACCGTCGCCAGCGACAGCGCGAACCTGTCCCCGCAATCCGTCCACCAGTGGGTCAGCCGCAGCCCCGCACCGGCCAGCTCACGACGCACACCGTCCTCACGGAACTTCGCGGACACCTCCGTGCGCAGCTCCTCACCCGCGTCGAACGGCACCACCAGATCCAGCTGCGGGATCTTCACGGTCAGCGCCCGGCGGGCCCGCAGCCGCATCTCGATCCACTCCTCGCGCGGATTCCACCGGGCCACATGCTCGAAGTCGTCCGGCGAGAAGTCCGCCCCCAGCTCCCGGTCGACGACCGACAGCACGTTGCGGTTGAACGCGGCGGTCACCCCCGCCGCGTCGTCGTACGCCGCCACCAGCACCTCCTCGTCCTTCACGAGATCCGTGCCGAGGAGCAGCGCGTCACCGGGCGCCAGCAGCGAGCGCACCGACTCCAGGAACACCGCCCGCTCCCCGGGCAGCAGATTGCCGAGCGTGCCGCCCAGGAACGCCACCAGCCGGGGCCCGGGGGTGTCGGGCAGCGAGAGCCCGGCGGTGAAGTCGGCGATCAGCGCGTGCACCGACAACTGCGGCCGCTCGGCCAGCAGGGCGTCCGCGGCGCCGCGCAGCGCGCTCTCACTGACGTCGACCGGCACGTAGGTGTCCAGGCCGGGCAGCGCGTCCAGCAGGAACCGGGTCTTCTCCGAGGAGCCCGAACCCAGCTCGACCAGGGTGCGGGCCCCGGACGCGGCGGCGATCTCGGTGGCCCGGCCGCTCAGGATCTCCCGCTCGGCACGCGTCGGGTAGTACTCGGGGAGCCGGGTGATCTCCTCGAACAGCTCGCTGCCCCGGGCGTCGTAGAACCACTTGGGCGGCAGTGTCTTCGGTTGCCGGGTCAGGCCGTGCAGCACATCGGCGCGCAGCGCCGCGTCCGTCGCGTCCACCGGCAGGGTGCGGGTCAGCAGGAAGGGACTCACGCGTGGGGCTCCTTCAGGGGGGTGAGCAGGACATCGGCACTGGTCGCGGTCAGCAGGGTGCGGTCGGGGACCTCGCACCAGCGCGGATCGTCGTCGTACGGCTCCGAGGCGACGACCGTGTGCCGGCCGGGCTCGCACAGATGCCACAGGGTGTCGCCCCAGGCGGTCGCCACGATGGTGCGGCCGTCGGTGAGCAGCAGGTTGAGCCGGGAGCCGGGAGCGGCCTCCGCGACCTCCAGGACGGTGTCCGCCACGGCCTGGGGGAGCGCGTCGCCCGCCGCGATCCGGTGCCGCACCAGGGCCCACACCAGCGCGGAGTCGCTGCGGGCGGTGAGCCGCAGCAGCTCGGCCGGGGGCAGGGTGGCCGCCAGGGCCGCCACCGAGCCGGGCCAGTCCTTCAGCGCCCCGTTGTGGCTGAACAGCACGTCGCCCGCGGTGAACGGCGCGGCCGCCGCCTCACCGTCCGGGTCCGCCGCGGTCGCGTCCCGCACCGCGGCGAGCAGGGCGTGGCTGCGGACCACCCGGGCCAGATCGGCGAAGGTCTGGTCGCCCCACACGGGTCCCCGGCGGCGGTACCGGCCGGGTACGGGGTCGCCGTCCGCGTACCAGCCGACCCCGAAGCCGTCGGCGTTGACCGTCCCGTACCGTTGCCGGCGCGGTGCCCAGGACTGCCGCACCAGGCAGTGCGCCGGCCGCGTCAGCACCTCGCCCAGGGCCACCGGCCGCCCCAGGTAGGCGATATGACGGCACATCAGAGATCCCTCGCGGTGCGGAAACCGGAGAAGATCTGCCGCCTGACCGGCAGGTCCCAGTTGCGGAACGTACCCCGGCAGGCCACCGCGTCCACCGCGAACGAGCCGCCCCGCAGCACCTTGTGCCCGGGGCCGAAGAACACCTCCGAGTACTCGCGGTACGGGAACGGCGCGAACCCCGGATAGGGCAGGAAATCGCTCGCCGTCCACTCCCACACGTCACCGATCAGCTGCCCCGCCCCGCACGGAGCCCGCCCGGCCGGATACGCCCCCGCGGGCGCCGGCCGCAGATGGCGCTGACCGAGATTGGCGTGGACCGGGGCAGGGTCCTCGTCACCCCACGGATAGCGGCGGGAGCGACCGGAAGCGGGGTCGTGCCGGGCCGCCTTCTCCCACTCCGCCTCCGTGGGCAGGCGGCGGCCCGCCCAGCGCGCGTACGCGTCGGCCTCGTACCAGCTCACGTGCAGGACCGGCTCGTCGTCCGGCACCGGCTCGGTCACCCCGAAGCGGCGGCGCAGCCACTGCCCGGCCTCCCGGTGCCAGAACAGCGGGGCCTCCAGCTGGTGTTCGCGGACCATCGCCCAGCCCTCGGGCGCCCACCAGCGCCGCTCGCCGTATCCGCCGTCCTCGATGAACGCCCGGTAGGCGCCGCAGGTCACCGGGGCGGTGTCGATGTGGAAGCCGGGGACCTCCCGGCGGTGCGCGGGGCGCTCGTTGTCGAGCGCCCACGGTTCGGTCGACGTACCCATGGTGAACGGGCCCCCGGGCACCAGCACTTCGGCGGGCAGTGCCGGGGCGTCCACCGGGCGCGGCGGCTCGGGCGCCGTCAGCGCCACCGGCCCCGAACGCAGCTGATGGGTGATCAGCATCGTTTCGTCGTGCTGCTGTTCGTGCTGGGCGATCATCCCGAAGGCGAAGGCGGACCGCACCAGGGCGGCGCCCCCGTCGAGCGGAGCGGATTCGAGGACGTCCAGCGCCCTGCCGCGTACCTCCGACGCGTACGAACGGGCCTCGGACGGCGCCAGCAGCGGGAGCGAGGGACGGGTGGCACGCGGGTGCTCGAAGGCGTCGTACAGGCCGTCGATCTCCGGGCGCATCGCCTCCCGGCCCGCGACGCCGCGCAGCAGCCACAGCTCTTCCTGATTGCCGATGTGCGCGAGGTCCCACACCAGCGGGGACATCAACGGCGAGTGCTGAGCGGTCAGTTCGTGGTCGTCCACGCTGTCGGTGAGGAGCGTGGTGCGCTTCCGGGCGGTGAGCAGCGCGGCGAGAGCCCGCTCGCGCAGCGCCTCGGCGTCCCCGGTGTGCGGGGGAGCGGGGGATTCGGTCATGACAGGGTCCCCTTCGGATGGTCCGGGCGGTGGGCCGGGCCCGCGGTGAGCAGGTCGCGCAGATCGTCGGCCGGGCATCTGCCACGGGCGACGTAGCGGTCGTGGAAGCCGGCCACGGCGTCCACCACCGCCCGGGACGCGCCGATCCTGGGCAGCGCCTCCAGGGCGAGCGCGAAGCAGACGGCAGCCGCCTGGCGCAGCTCCGGATCGGTCAGCCCGTCGCGGGCGGCGGCCGTCCAGAGCGGATTGCGCGGGGCGGCCGAGGCACCCGCGGTCTCGGCCAGCGGCTTCACGGCGCGGTAGACGGTCTCGGCGGCCTCGGGGTCGTCGAACAGGGCGGTCGTGACGGCGAGCGGCACGATCCAGCCGTCGTCACCGGGCTGCGCGTCGATCATGCGCAGCTCCAGGTGCCCGCGCGGCCGGACCGGCGGGAACAGCGTGGTGATGTGGTAGTCGAGGTCACCCCGGTCCGGGCGGCGTCCGGGCAGCCCCGAGCGGATCCAGTCCCGGAAGGCGAGCCCCTCCGGCACGGCCCACGGACCCTCGCCCCGGACACACAGCACCGGCGTGTCCAGGACATGCGCGGTCCAGGCGTCGCGCGGCGGCAACGCGCCGGAAGGCGCCAGCGTCCGTGACGCGTCCAGGTCGGCCCACAGGGACTGGCGCGTCGAGCGCCAGGGTGTCGGCGCGCCCCGCTGGAACGGCGAGTTGGCGAAGGCCGCCACCAGCACCGCGCCCAGCACATGGGCCAGCTGCCAGCGCCGCGCGTACCCGAGCGGCCCCGGCTCCTCCTCCCCGGCGTCCAGGCAGACCTGGACCGAGGCGGTGGTGCACATCATGGCGCGGCCGGCCGGCCCCCGCCGGTCGAACGCGCTCTCCATGGCCTCGTACCGGGGCTCGCGCAGGACCCGGCGCGGTGTGTGCCACGGATCGACGCCCAGACCGGCGGGGGCGAGACCCAGCCGGGCGAGGGCGGCCCGTACGGCGACGAGATCGGCGGCGGTGTCGTCGACACACGCCATCAGGGAAGCGGCGGGGCGCGAGCTGAGCTCCAGCTGTCCGCCGGGTTCGAAGGTGAGCGCCGCACTCAGGGGCAGCGCCCGGACGGCCGTTGCGGCCGCCTCCAGCAGGTGGGGCGGGACGGGGCGGTGTGGGTGTTCACGATCGTGCAGAAGCCATTCGAGTTCGACTCCCACGGTGCGCGGCGGTCCCGTCTTGAAGCAGATGCCGCGCAGTAAATCCTCCGCCTCGCCCTCGCCGATGGGCGGGGCCGGAGCGGGCGGACCGTGGCCGCTGGGTGTGTCGGATGACATGCCGGGCCTCCTTCTTCCGGTGCGTCCGTCCTACCCAAAACCCTGTAAAGGGATCGCACAAGAGTGCCCTGTGCGCCGAATATTCGGTTGCGTCTCCTGGGGCGGGGCGTCGACCATGCCCCGTATGCACCTTAAGGGGGAGAGGTCGTGAGCGCCCGGCTGCGCGGCATCGCGCGGGAGACCGAAGCCATCGTCCGGGCGGGTTCCTACCGCACCGCGCAGGGCCGTGACGTCAGCATCGAACGTGCCCTGACCGCCGCCCTTTCGGGCACCCGTCTGTACGGCCCGGAGCCGGTGCCCGTCGCCGTGCTCGACCGCGACCGGAGCCCGGCCATCGAGGTCACGGGTGAGAGCAGCCTGCGGGCGGCCGCCCGGATGACCACCGAGCGGCCCGGCAAGGTGGCTGTCCTGAACTACGCGTCCGCCCGCAACCCCGGCGGCGGCTACCTCAACGGCGCCCAGGCGCAGGAGGAAGCCCTGTGCCGGGCCTCCGCCCTGTACGCCACGCTGCTGCGGGCCCCCGAGTACTACGCCCACCACCGCGCCGAACGCAGCGCGTTCTACACCGACCGGGTCATCCACTCACCGGGCGTGCCCGTCTTCCGCGACGACCGCGGCCGGCTGCTCGACACCCCGTACGCGGCGGGCTTCCTGACCTCGCCCGCGCCCAACGCCGGAGTGATCCGCGCCCGGACCCCGCAGGAGGCGCACCGCGTCCCCGCTGCGCTCGCCGCCCGCGCGGAGCGGGTGCTGGAGGTCGCGGCCGTACGCGGCTACCGCCGGCTGGTCCTGGGCGCCTGGGGGTGCGGCGTCTTCCGCAACGACCCCGCCGAGGTGGCCGGCGCGTTCCGCGCGCTGCTCACCGGGGAGGGCCGGTTCGCGGGCCACTTCGAGCAGATCGTCTTCGGCATCCTCGGCCGCGACGACACCTCACCGACGAAGACCGCGTTCGAGCGCGTCTTCGCCCAGTGGTGTGAACCCTCACCCTGACGTCCAGGGTGAGGGTCACCACCGTCACGACCAGCCGTAGCGCTCCCTCAGCCGCCCGACGACCAGGTCGAACCTGTCCCGGTCCAGGGCGCACGCCTCGCGCCGCATCCCGTCCTCGTGCACCCGCAGCACCCGGTCCAGGTCCACCCACGACTGGCGCCCCGAGCTGTCCCAGGGGCCGGCGCCCAGCGCCACCCACTCGCGGTCCCGGTCGTGCTGCTTGCTGGACAGCTGCACGGCCAGCAGCGTGCCCGCCGCCTCCCGCGCCACCACCAGCACCGGACGGTCCTTGCCACGCCCGTCGTTCTCCTCGAAGGGCACCCAGGTCCAGACGATCTCCCCGGGATCGGGGTTGCCGTCCCGGTCGGGGGCGTAGGAGGTGCGGACCGGGCCCACATCGCGGGGCTCGGCCTCCGCGGTGGCGGTGGAACCCGAGCGGCCGGGAAAGGCGGCCGGATCGTCATGGCTGTCGGTGCGGTGCTGGATCGTCATCGCAACACCGTAGAACCTGGCCCGCCGTCCGTGCGGAGCGGGGCGGGCACGGGGCCATGGCGCCCGGAGATCTCCAGGTCTGCGAGACTGCCCGCTGCCATGAGTCAGTTATCCGAGCAGCCCACCGAAGGCCCCGTACCGACCAGCGCCGATGTGGCGCGACTGGCCGGCGTCTCCCGGGCCACCGTCTCCTACGTCCTCAACAACAACGCGCACGTGCGGATCAGCGAGCCGACCCGCCGCCGGGTACGGGAGGCCGCCGACGAACTCGGCTACGTACCCCACGCGGCGGCCAGGACCCTGCGCGCGGGCCACTCCCGCATGGTGCTGCTGCCCACCGGCAACATGCCCACCGGGCCCCTGCATCTGCGCTTCCTGCACGAACTGGAGGCGGGGCTGCGGCACCTGGACTACACGGTCGTCCAGTACGGCTCCCTCGGGCTCGGCGCCGACGACGCGGCCCGCGCCTGGGCCGAACTCCGCCCGGCCGCCGTCATCGTGCCGGGATCCGTCCCCCTCGCCCCGCAGGGCATAGCCGTGCTCCGGCGCTCCGGAGCCAAGGCCGTCATCACCCTGGGACCCCAGCCGGTCGAGGGCGCCCACGCCCTGATCATGGATCAGCGTGAGGTCGGCGGCTGCGCGGTTCGCCATCTGCTGGAGTGCGGGCGGCGCCGCATCGGCGTGGTGATGCCCGACGACCCGGGCGCCGCCGTGTTCGCCGCTCCACGCCTGGCCGGAGCCCGCGCGGCGGCGATGACCGGGGGCGGCCGGATCGAGGCGCTTTCGCTGCGCTACGACGAGGAATCGGCGGCGACGCTGGCCGCCAGGTGGCCCGAACTCGGCCTGGACGCCGTGTTCGCGTACGACGACACCTACGCGATGCTCCTGATGCGGGCGTTGCAGGACGTGGGGGTCCGGGTGCCGGCCGACGCCGCCGTGGTGGGCGCCGACGACTCCATGCTCGGGCGGCTGCTGCGGCCCCGGCTCAGCAGCGTGCGGATGGAACTGGCGACGGCGCAGCCGCTGGCGGACCTGGTGGACCGCCTGGTACGGCATCCGAGGACCCCGCCCGAGCGCCACGACCTGCTGCGGGCGCGGCCGGTGCGGCGGGAATCCAGCTGAGCGCGTGCGCCCGCGCGGCACTGTGCGCGGGCGACCCTGCGCCTTGAGTGCGCCGCATCCGACGCCGCGCGCTGATCCACCAGTAATCGCGGGACAGCCCTTAGCGTCATGGCATGAGCCATCCGCAGAGCTACGAAATCCTCATCGTCCCCGAGTTCACCGACGACAAGGCCCCCGGGACCGAGGGAGCCGGGGGCGACGCCACCGGCTCCAGCGTCCGGGGCGCGGCGGCCAAGGGCTCCGACGGCGGGGGCCCCGGCGCCGCCATCCGCTCCGCCGTCGTGACCGCAACCGGCGAGACGGGCGAGACCGGCTACCCGCGCTACGCGGGCGAGGGCATGGTCGCGGACATCGACCCGAGGACGCAGTCGGTGGAAGGCCTGCTCATCGACGGTTCGGAACTCGCCTACGGGCTCTCGGCGCGCATCGCGGAACGCGACCGCACCCAGCGTGAAACGGACGGCTGAGGCCACCCGCCCCTCGTCCGCCGACCGGCCCGCCCCGGCCCACGACCGGAACCGGCCGAGAGCACGAGCGGTACCGACCGGTTCACCGGCCGGTACCCGCGACGCCGGAAGGGGCGGCGGCTACTGCTGCCCCTCCTGCTGCGCCTTCTGCTCGGCTTCGATGGACTTGCGGACCTCGTCCATGTCCAGCTTCCGGGCCTGGCCGATGACGTCCTCGAGTGACGCCTCCGGCAGCGCACCGGGCTGGGAGAAGACCGCCACGTTGTCCCGGACGATCATGAGCGTGGGGATCGAACGGATCTCGAAGGCCGCGGCCAGCTCCTGCTGGGCCTCGGTGTCCACCTTGGCGAAGACCAGGTCCGTATGGCGCTCGGACGCCGCGTCGTAGACCGGGGCGAACTGCCGGCACGGGCCGCACCAGGAAGCCCAGAAGTCGATCAGGACGAACTCGTTGTCGCTGACGACCTGGTCGAAGTTTTCCTTGGTGAGCTCTACGGTGCTCATGCGTTGCTACCTCTTCCTCTGCCCGTATGAGACGTGTCCCGGACAACGGTGCCCGGACTCGCGCTATTCCGCCTGCCCATGTGGCCGCGACCCACACCCCCGGACAGAATGGACGCATGACACATGCTGCGGAGCCTGCCGTGTACGACGTCGTGGTCATCGGTGCGGGTCCGGTGGGTGAGAACGTGGCGGACCGGGCGCGGGCAGCCGGGCTGAGCGCCGCCGTCGTCGAGTCCGAGCTGATCGGTGGCGAGTGCTCCTACTGGGCCTGCATGCCCAGCAAGGCCCTGCTGCGCCCGGTCGTCGCCCGAGCGGACGCCCGCCGCGTCCCCGGCCTGAGCGGCGCCGTGCAGGGGCCGCTCGACTCCGCCGCCGTCCTCGCCCACCGCGACGACTACGCCTCGCACTGGAAGGACGACGGCCAGGTCGCCTGGCTCGACGGGATCGGGGCCGCCGTCTTCCGCGGACACGGCCGGCTGACCGGGCCCAAGGAGGTCACCGTCACCGCGCCCGACGGCACGGAACACCGCCTCACCGCCCGGCACGCCGTCGCCGTCTGCGCGGGCACCCGGGCCGTGGTCCCCGGCCTGCCCGGGGTCGAGGACGCCCGCCCCTGGACCAGCCGTGAGGCGACGAGCGCCAAGGCGGTGCCCGGCCGGCTCGTCGTCGTCGGCGGGGGAGTCGTCGGCGTGGAGATGGCCACGGTCTGGGCCGCCCTCGGCTCCGAGGTCACCATGCTGGTGCGCGGCGGGGGACTGCTCCCCCGGATGGAGCCATTCGCGGGCGAGCTGGTCGCGGAGGCGCTGACCGAGGCCGGCGCCGACATCCGTACGGGCGTGTCGGCCACCTCCGTCCGCCGTGCGGGCCCGGACGGGCCGGTCACGGTGGGACTCGACAACGGCGGGAGCATCGAGGCCGACGAGGTCCTCTTCGCCACCGGCCGAGCCCCGCGCACCGACGACCTCGGCCTGGAGACGGTCGGCCTGGAACCCGGCTCGTGGCTCACCGTGGACGACAGCTGCCTGGTCGAGGACACGGACTGGCTCTACGCGGTCGGCGACGTGAACCACCGGGCGCTTTTGACCCACCAGGGCAAGTACCAGGCACGCATCGCGGGCGCCGCGATCGCCGCCCGCGCCCAGGGGACGCCGCTGGACACCGGCCGCTGGGGCGCCCACGCGGCGACCGCCGACCACGCGGCCGTGCCGCAGGTCGTCTTCACCGACCCCGAGGCCGCCTCGGTGGGCCTCACCCTGGCCGAGGCGGAACAGGCCGGCCACCGGGTCCGTGCCGTCGACTTCGACCTCGGGTCCGTGGCCGGGGCCGGGCTCTACGCGGACGGCTACCGGGGCCGCGCCCGCATGATCGTGGACCTCGACCGCGAAGTCCTGCTGGGCGTCACGTTCGTCGGCCCCGGCATCGGTGAACTCCTCCACTCGGCGACGACGGCCGTCGTGGGCGAGATCCCCATCGCCCGGCTCTGGCACGCGGTGCCGGCGTACCCGACGATCAGCGAGGTCTGGCTCCGGCTGCTGGAGACCTATCGGGGCTGACGAGCCGCGTGACATGTCGTGCGTCAGCCGGCCCGCTCCGGTGCGAGCGGCCGGCCGCAGCGCAGGTTCCACCGCCCCGAGCGCCCGCTGAGTTCCGTCAGGGTCAACGGGGCGACGTCGAGCCGCCAGAACGCCTGGGGCGGCAGTGCCAGCGCGTGGACCAGCGCCGCCCGCACCAGGGACGGCTCGGCGACGGCCAGCACCCGATCGTCCCCGCCCCCGCCCCCGTCTCCGTCCTCGCTCCCGCCGCCGTCGTGCAGTGAGTCGAGCCAGGCGCCCGCTCTGGCGCACAGGCCGAGCAATGACTCGCCGCCGTGCGGGGTGGCGGCGGGGTCCGCCAGCCAGGCCGCCACCGCTTCCGGCTCGCGCGTACTCACCTCGTCCAGCCGGGCACCCGTCCACCGCCCCAACGCCCATTCGACCAGGGCGGGTTCGCCGTCGGACCGGAGCCCGAGGGCCTCGGCGGTCAGGGCGCACCGCTCGGACGGCCCGTGCACGGCGCGGCCCGCGGCGGGCACCTGAGGGGCCGCGAGCCGCGCCGCCCGGACGCCGGAGGCGTCGAGCGCGGAGTCACCGGCGAACCGGGCCTCGCGCATCGCCGCGTTCATCGCCGGTGAGATCAACATCACCCGTACCGTCATACCCGCCCTCAACTCCCCGAACAGTGGCCACATGGCCAAGCACACCATGGCATCCGGGGCCGTCGAGCGGTCCGGACGGGCCATGGCGGACCTCTGTGTCCAGGGGGTATGGTCTCGGCGACATGACGAGGGTGTGACGGAAGTCCGGTGAGAATCCGGCACGGTCGCGCCACTGTGTACCCGCACGCCCGCGGGAAGTCAGACCCAGCACCTTCGTCTCAGGCACCACGATCGGGACGCGTGTTCCCACAGGAGGTTCTGCCATGGCGCAGACTGCTGCCCCCGCCACCGGCGCATCCGCCATCACCCCCATCTCCCTGAAGGCCCTTGCCCCTTGGGCGGTCTTCTTCGGCATTCTCATGCTGGTCCTGCTCTACTTCGTCGGCGCCGAGCAGGGCGCCACGGCCGTCATCTCCGGCGAGGGCGTGCACGAATGGGTCCACGACGGCCGCCACCTCCTCGGTTTCCCCTGCCACTGACCTGCCTGCTGATCCAGGGGAATCCCTCATGAACTCCATATCTGTCAGAGCCCTGCTGGTCCGCGGCATGCTGGCCGGACTGGTCGCGGGTGCGCTCGCGATGCTCGTCGCGTACTTCCTCGGTGAGTCCCGCGTGGACGCCGCCATCGCGCTCGAAGAGGCCGCCCACAGTGGCCACGGCCACGACCACGGCGCCGCCGAGGAACTCGTCAGCCGGAGCATGCAGTCCACCGCCGGCCTGGCCACCGGTGTACTCGTGTTCGGCGTGGCCATCGGCGGTATCGCCGCGCTCGTCTTCTGCTACGCCCTGGGCCGGATGGGCCGGTTCGGCCCGCGGGCCACGGCCGCGCTGATCGCGGGTGCGGCCCTGCTGAGCGTGTACATCGTGCCGTTCCTGAAGTACCCGGCCAACCCGCCGGCCGTCGGCAACCCCGACACCATCGGCAAACGCACCGCGCTGTTCTTCCTCATGGTCGCCCTCAGTGTGCTGCTCGCCGTGGCCGCCGTCATCATCGGCAAGCGGCTCGCGCCCCGCCTGGGCAACTGGAACGCGACGGTCGTGGCGGCGGCCGGCTATGTGCTGCTGATCGCCCTCGCCTATGTGTTCCTGCCGTCGTTCAACGAGGTCGGCGCGGACTTCCCGGCCACGCTGCTGTGGCAGTTCCGGCTGGCCACCCTCGCGGTACAGGTCACGCTCTGGACCACGTTCGGCCTCCTCTTCGGCCACCTCACCGAACGGCTGCTGGCGCCGAGGGCCGAGGCGCTTCCCGGCGCCCGTGGCCGGGCGGCCACGGCTGTGGGATGACCCTCACCCCTCTGCCGTTACTCATACGCGCGACGGGCGGAGCCCGCCGGACCGGTCCGGCGGGCTCCGCCCGTTCACTCTTCCCCGTCGTCGTCACCCCAGTCGATGAGGTAGTACTTCACCGACGCGTCCTCGGCCACCAGGCGCATGCCTGCGGCCGTCATGACGTGCTGAGAAGCGATGTTGTCGGCGTCGGCGTCCCCGAGCACCTGGGAGACACCCTGGTCCCGGGCGAACCGGAGCAGCGCCCGGAGCGCCTCGGAGGCGTACCCCTTGCCGCGCGCCGACTCCACGAGCCCGTAGCCGATGGTGACGCTTCCCCGCTCGTCCGGCGCCCGGTGGAACCCGACCCCGCCGATGATCGCACCGTCCTCGCGCAGCCGTATCTCGTACAGGCCGAACGGGCTGGGGTCGCCGATCCCCTCGCACGTGGTGAGGAAACGCATGGCTGCCCCCTTGTCACCGGGAGAGGGGTAGCCGAGGGCCCAGCGCACGCCTGCGGGAGCGCTACCGGCGACCACGTGTTCGGCGTCGGTGACGCTCATCGCGTGCAACAGCAGACGGGGGGTTACGAGATCGTCGTCCATGGTCATGTGGACTATCACGGGCGGTTGGGACCGAGCACGCGAATATAGCGGCCGCTGCGGGCGACTACGGGTCCCGGCCATGATCGCGCCCATGAGGACTACGCGTCCGGGCGAGTGGCCGGGATACCCGCGGCCACGTGTCTGGAGCCGTAGCCCATGATCACCGTTATCTGCGACTACGCGTCCCCGCCCGGTCCGAAGTCCCCGGACAGCGCGGCGGCCAGCCGCAACTGCGTGTCCGCCTCGGCCTGGCGCCCCTGCCGCTCCAGCGTGCGGCCGAGCATCAGCCGCGCGTAGTGCTCCACGGGGTCGCGCTCCAGCACCGCCCGCAGCTCCGTCTCGGCCCGCGCGAGGCGTGCGGAGTGGTAGTAGGCCCGCGCCAGCAGCAGCCGGGGCGCGACCTGCTCCGGAACCTCTTCGACGAGGCCGCCCAGGATGCGGGCGGCTGTCACGTACTCCTTCGCGTCGAAGAAGAACCCCGCACGCTCCCAGCGCTCGGCGGCGGTGCCGAACTCGTAGTAGCTGTCGCTCATGTGCCCTCCTCGGTCGAGCGGTCGCGGGCCGGCCTCGCGGGCGGTTCCCGCAGGAGCTCGGTACGGTCCACACAACACCCGTAGGTCGTTGAACATTCCACTACTTCTTCGGCGTGGGTATCACCCGCTCCCACCCGCGGCGGAATAGGTTGAGGGCCATGAGCAATCTCGATCGCCAGGCCGTCCCCTCCGTCTGCGGAGGACGGGGCTTCGTCGTCGCCGAACCGGTACGTGAACTCCTCGCCCCGCGCCATGTGCGCCTCGGCGAGTCCACCGAGGTCCGCAGACTGCTGCCCAACCTGGGACGCCGCATGGTCGGGGCCTGGGCCTTCGTCGACCACTACGGCCCCGACGACATCGCCGACGAACCCGGCATGCAGGTGCCGCCCCACCCCCACATGGGCCTTCAGACCGTCAGCTGGCTGCACGAGGGCGAGGTCCTGCACCGCGACAGCCTCGGCAGCCTCCAGACGGTGCGCCCGCGCGAACTCGGCCTGATGACCTCCGGCCGGGCGATCAGCCACTCCGAGGAGAGCCCCAAGCGGCACGCCGCTCTGCTGCACGGCGCCCAGCTCTGGGTGGCGCTGCCCGACGCGCACCGCTCGGTCGAGCCGCACTTCCAGCACCACAGCGACCTGCCCACCGTCACCGCCCCGGGCCTCACGGCCACCGTCATCCTCGGCGAACTGGACGGCGCCGTCTCGCCCGGCACGGCCTACACCCCCATCGTCGGCGCCGACCTCACTCTGAACCGGGGCACCGAGGCCCGTCTGCCTTTGGACCCCGACTTCGAGTACGCCGTGCTGTCGATGTCCGGCGAGACCGAGGTCGACGGCGTCCCGGTGCTGCCCGGCTCGATGCTCTACCTCGGCTGCGGCCGCACGGAACTCCCGCTGCGCGCCGAGTCCGACGCCGCCGTGATGCTCCTGGGCGGCGAGCCCTTCGAGGAGGAGCTGATCATGTGGTGGAATTTCGTGGGCCGAACCCAGGACGAGATCGCGCGGGCTCGGGAGGACTGGACGAACGGTGATCGGTTCGGCACCGTACACGGCTATGACGGCCCGCCGATCCCGGCTCCGGTGCTGCCGGACGTGGCGCTGAAACCTCGTGGACGCGTGCGCTGATCTGCGGATCTTCGCCTGCGCGGAGTGTGGCTTCCTTTTCGGAGGTGAGCCGTGTGGGGGTAGGCGTGCAAGCAAGGCCGAGACCGCTCTGGACGGCGCTTGGGGCTGGGCGGCGCTATCTCATCTGTGCCAGCGTGTTTCCGCGTCTGCCAGGACGGATGCTGACTTAATGCTGACTTTCCTGATGAGGCGTCAGTTGAGACCGATCGCCGACCGGGGTGCTATTGATCCGGAACGCTTTGGGTTCAGGCTCGTTGACTGTGTGTGCGTGATCTGGTGGGGGACGCGCGGACGTGGTCGCCGGACGCACAGGAGGCTGTGCGGCTACTGGCGGTGTCCGCGCTGGTGGAGGGTCGGGACAGGTCGGAGGTCGCGGGCTTGTTCAAGGTGTCGGTCAGGGCCGTGGACAACTGGTGGGCGAGGTGGCAGGCGGGTGGCCGGGACGCGCTGCTGTCCCGGCCGCGAGGCCGCCGCACAGGCGAGCACCAGGTGCTGTCCGAGGCCGAACAGGCCGCCGTGCGGCAGGCGGTCCTTGACCATAT
>NZ_KB892026.1 GCF_000373645.1 Streptomyces sp. ATexAB-D23
GAACGTTCGTCGTTTGAGGAGACGCCCCGGAGGGACCCCGGACCCCACCCACGGCGCGCAGGCGTGCTTTTGAGCCCGTCCGGCGATTGAGGACGGAACCCTTCGGTTGGGACCGGGGTAAACCCGCGGGGGTCGACGCCCCACCCAAGCCGGTCCGGCGATTGAGGACGGAACCCTCCGCCCCGGACCGGGGCAAACCCGTGGGGGCCGGCGCCCCACCCAAGCCGGTCCGGCGATTGAGGACGGAACCCTCCGCCCCGGACCGGGGCAAGCCCGTGGAGGCCGGCGCCGCATTCAAGCCGGTCCGGCGATTGAGGACGGAACCGATCGGCCCGGGACGGGGCAAGCAACGGCGCAGGGCCCCGCCCGGAGGGCCGTACGCTGAGTACGTGAGCACAGAGCCCGACGCCCTCCTGGGCCCCGCAGACATCCGTGAGCTGGCCGCGACCCTGGGCGTACGTCCCACCAAGCAGCGCGGCCAGAACTTCGTCATCGACGCCAACACGGTCCGCAGGATCGTGCGGACGGCGGAGGTGCGGCCGGACGACGTGGTGGTCGAGGTCGGGCCGGGGCTCGGCTCGCTGACCCTCGCGCTGCTGGAGGCCGCCGACCGCGTCGTCGCCGTCGAGATCGACGACGTGCTCGCGGCCGCCCTGCCGGCCACCGTCGCCGCCCGGATGCCCGACCGCGCCGACCGGTTCGCGCTGGTGCACTCGGACGCGATGCTCGTACGGGAGCTGCCGGGCCCGCCGCCCACCGCGCTCGTCGCCAACCTCCCGTACAACGTCGCCGTGCCCGTCCTGCTCACCGTGCTTGACCGCTTCCCGAGCATCGAGCGGACGCTCGTCATGGTGCAGGCGGAGGTCGCCGACCGGCTGGCCGCGCGGCCGGGGAACAAGGTGTACGGCGTGCCGTCGGTGAAGGCGAGCTGGTACACGGACGTCAAGCGCGCCGGCTCCATCGGCCGCAAGGTCTTCTGGCCCGCGCCCAACGTCGACTCCGGGCTCGTCTCGCTGGTGCGCCGCACCGAACCCGTGGCGACGACCGCGAGCAAGGCGGAGGTCTTCGCGGTCGTGGACGCGGCGTTCGCCCAGCGCCGCAAGACGCTGCGCGCGGCCCTGGCCGGCTGGGCCGGCTCCGCACCGGCCGCCGAGGCCGCCCTGCTCGCCGCGGGCATCTCGCCGCAGGCGCGCGGCGAGTCGCTGACGGTCGAGGAATTCGCCGCCGTCGCCGAGAACAAGCCCGGGAGCGCGGGATGAGTGTCACCGTACGGGTCCCCGCCAAGGTCAACGTCCAGCTCGCGGTCGGTGCCGCGCGCCCGGACGGCTTCCACGACCTGGCGAACGTCTTCCTCGCCGTCGGCCTGTACGACGAGGTCACCGTGGCGCCCGCCGAATCGCTGCGGATCACCTGCTCGGGGCCGGACGCGGCGCAGGTCCCGCTGGACGCGTCGAACCTGGCCGCGCGTGCGGCGACGGCCCTCGCAGCGCTCCACGGCATCGCGCCGGACGTGCACATCCACATCGACAAGGACATTCCCGTCGCGGGCGGCATGGCGGGCGGCAGCGCGGACGGGGCCGGCGCCCTGCTGGCCTGCGACGCGCTGTGGGGGACCGGCGCGAGCCGGGACGAGCTGCTCGGGCTCTGCGCCGAGCTGGGCAGCGACGTGCCGTTCAGCCTCGTCGGCGGCGCCGCCCTCGGCACCGGGCGGGGGGAGCGGCTGAGCCCGGTCGAGGTGGGCGGCGCGTTCCACTGGGTGTTCGCGGTCGCCGACGGCGGGCTGTCCACGCCCGCGGTCTACCGCGAGTTCGACCGGCTGACGGCCGGGACCCGCGTCCCCGGGCCCGTGGCCTCGGACGCCCTCCTGGACGCGCTGCGGACCGGCGACGCGAAGGCCCTGGCCGGCGCCCTGAGCAACGACCTCCAGGCCCCCGCCCTGTCGCTGCGCCCGTCGCTGGCGGACACCCTGGCCGCGGGCACCGAGGCGGGTGCCCTGGCCGCGCTGGTCTCCGGCTCGGGGCCGACCACCGCGTTCCTCACCGAGGACGCGGCGACGGCCCGCGAGGTGGCGGCCGCGCTGACCGCGTCGGGCACCTGCCGCACCGCCCGCACGGCGGCGTCCCCGGCCCCGGGCGCGACGGTCCTGTAGGCGGTCAGCCCACCCGTAGCGTCCGCTTCGCCAGTTCGTACGCCGGCAGCATGCCCTTGTGCTCGTAGGCGTCGAATCCGCCCAGCTGGACGACGACCGGCCCTTCGGGTGTGGCGACGGCGAAGGCGCGGGCGGGGCGGGACTCCTCCACGAGCTTGCTGTAGAGGGTGTAGGACACCTCGGCCGCGGTCGTCTTCCCGGCCGTGGCCTTCGTGTAACTGATCTTCGAGGCGTTCTTCTCGGCCCCGACGAAGCCCTCCAGCGTTTCGCGGGGCGAGGCGTCCTCGCTCTTCCCCTGCCAGACCCGGAGGAATCCGAGATAGCCGGCCGGTTTGGCGTCGATCTCGCAGACCATGGTGACCGGGCCCTGGTTGGCCAGCCCGGCGAAGACCGAGTCCGGCTCGACCGGGGTGACGGCCTTCGCCTTCCACAGCTCCGCCAGGTCGAACGTCACCGGCAGCTCGCAGCCGGAACCGGGGCCTCCGACGGTGCCGCCCCTGGCCGCCGTCTTCACGGCCGGCGCCCCGGCGGACTTCTCCGCCTTCGCTCCGCCGTCGGTGTCCGGATCGGACGAGCAGCCGGTCAGCGCGGCCGCGGCCAGCAGTGCGGGCACCAGCCCGCGAACGGTACGACGCGTCATGAACATCCCCACCCCTTGATCGTTTGCGCGCAACGTACACCGGGCCGGGCGGGCGCTCGTGCGGAGGCCCGCGCCGTGGCGACTACGCTGAAGGCCGGAGTTTTCCTCAATGCTGGAGCGTTCGTGGCCGTCAACCTCGTCAATGTCGAGCAGGTCAGCAAGGTGTACGGCACCCGTGCCCTGCTCGACGGTGTGTCCCTCGGCGTCTCCGAGGGCGACCGGATCGGTGTCGTCGGCCGCAACGGCGACGGCAAGACGACCCTGATCCGGATGCTGGCCAGGCTGGAGGAGGCGGACAGCGGCCGCGTCACCCACAACGGCGGGCTGCGTCTCGGCGTGCTGACCCAGCACGACTCCCTCGACCCGGAGGCCACGGTCCGCCACGAGGTCATCGGGGACCTCGCCGACCACGAGTGGGCGGGCAGCGCCAAGATCCGCGACGTGCTCACCGGCCTCTTCGGCGGGCTCGACCTGCCCGGCTTCGAGCACGGCCTGGACACCGTCATCGCCCCGCTCTCCGGCGGTGAGCGCCGCCGGATCGCCCTCGCCAAGCTTTTGATCGCCGAGCAGGACCTGATCGTCCTCGACGAGCCGACCAACCACCTGGACGTCGAGGGCATCTCCTGGCTCGCCGGCCATCTGCGGGCCCGTCGCTCGGCCCTGGTCTGCGTCACCCACGACCGCTGGTTCCTGGACCAGGTCTGCACCCGCATGTGGGACGTCCAGCGGGGCACGGTCCACGAGTACGAGGGCGGCTACAGCGACTACGTGTTCGCCCGCGCCGAGCGGGAGCGGATCGCCGCGACCGAGGAGACCAAGCGGCAGAACCTGATGCGCAAGGAGCTGGCCTGGCTGCGGCGCGGCGCCCCCGCCCGTACCTCCAAGCCGCGCTACCGCATCGAGGCCGCCAACGAGCTGATCGCCGACGTGCCGCCGCCGCGCGACACCAGCGAGCTGATGAAGTTCGCCAACGCCCGGCTCGGCAAGACGGTCTTCGAGCTGGAGGACGTGACCGTCCAGGCGGGCCCCAAGACCCTGCTCACGCACCTCACCTGGCAGCTCGGCCCCGGCGACCGGATCGGCCTGGTCGGGGTGAACGGCGCGGGCAAGACCTCGCTCCTGCGGGCGCTCGCGGAGGCGGCCCGTACCCAGGGCGAGGAGCAGCCCGCCGCCGGGAGGATCGTCGTTGGCAAGACCGTCAGGCTCGCCTACCTCTCCCAGGAGGTCCACGAGCTGAAGCCGAACCTGCGGGTGCTGGAGGCGGTCCAGCAGGTCCGTGACCGGGTGGACCTCGGCAAGGGGCGTGAGATGACCGCCGGGCAGCTCTGCGAGAAGTTCGGCTTCACCAAGGAGAAGCAGTGGACGCCGGTCGGTGACCTCTCCGGTGGTGAGCGGCGCCGGCTCCAGATCCTGCGCCTGCTGATGGACGAGCCCAACGTCCTGTTCCTCGACGAGCCGACCAACGACCTCGACATCGAGACCCTGACCCAGCTGGAGGACCTGCTCGACGGCTGGCCGGGCTCCATGATCGTGATCTCCCACGACCGGTTCTTCATCGAGCGCACCACGGACCGTGTGATGGCCCTGCTCGGCGACAGGTCGCTGCGGATGCTGCCGCGCGGCATCGACGAGTACCTGGAGCGCAGGCAGCGCCAGGCCGAGACCGCGACGCCCGCCACGCCTGCCGCCCCCCGCGCGCAGACGGCCGGGGCCCCGGCGCCCGCGGTCTCCGCGCAGGCGGCCCGCGCGGCCAAGAAGGAGTTGCAGAAGGTCGAGCGGCAGCTCGACAAGATGTCGACCCGCGAGACGACCCTGCACGCCCAGATCGCCGAGCACGCCACCGACTTCGAGAAGGTCGCGAAGCTGGACGCCGAGCTGCGCGAACTGGTCGCGGAACGCGATGTGCTGGAGATGCGCTGGCTCGAACTCGCCGAGGACGCCTGACCGTCGGCCGGTTCGCTGTCGCAACCGAGCTGCGACAGGTGTGACTGCCGGGGCTTGTGAAGCGGGTGGTAGAAAGAAGCCTTGCCCGGTGCGGGGGACGACCGTGCCGCTTCACAGGTGACAACGGAACAGGGGGACGGGCCGATGAGCCAGCCGCCCGGACAGCAGCCGCCGCAGGGCGGGTTCGGAGCACCGTACGACCCGCAGACCGGTACGGGGACCGGCACCGGATCGTCCGGATCCGGCGCCTATCCGCAGCCGGCCGGACCGTACGACGCACCCGGCCGGCCCGGCCCGTACGGACAGCCGCCGCAGCCCTCAGGCCCGTACGGACAGCCGCCGCAGCCCTCAGGCCCGTACGGACAGCCGCCGGCCCAGCCCCGGCCGGGATACGGCTACCCGCCCCAGCCCGGCCCGTACGGGCAGCAGCCCCCGCAGCCGCCCACCCAGCCCGGCTACGGCTACCCGCCCCAGGGCCACGGCCACCCGCAGCCCGGTCCCGGGCAGCTCCCCGTGCACCGGATGCCGACCCAGCAGTACGGCGCACCGCCGCCGGCCGGGCCGCAGGGCGGGGGCGGCTGGTTCCGCGGCCGGGCCGCGAAGGCCGTGGGGGTCGCGGTCGCCGTGGCGCTCGTGGCCGGCGCCGGAATATGGTTCGCCGTCGGCGGGGACGGCGACGACGACAAGCCCGTGGCGGGCCCGACCCACTCCGCCTCGCCCACCGTCTCGCCCTCGCCGACGGGGAGCAAGGCCACGGGGGAGCCCGTGGTCAGCCCGGAGGACGAGGCCCGGACCATCAACGCGGGCGTCAAGTCCGGTGAGGCGAAGGTCCTCTGGCTCCAGAAGGGCGGCGTCGACCTGCCGGCCAACGGCGAGGACGTGTACGGACCCTGGTTCGCGGGGGACACCGTCGCGAAGGCCATGTTCTACACGGTCTCGGGCTACTCGGTCTCCGACGGCACCCTCCAGTGGAGCGTCCGGCTCCCCACCCGGATGTGCTCCGCGCCCTCGCTGCCCACCGACGACGGCAAGATCGTCCTCGCGATCAGGCACGACACCTCGGAAGGCGCCGAGTGCAACACGTTGCAGATGATCGACCTCAGGACGGGCAAGGCCGGCTGGCGGAAGACATTCGTACGCAAGGGCATCTGGGACGGGCTCTCCGACCTCGCGATGTCGGTCAACGGCGGCACGGTCACCGTGGGCCGCACCAGCAGGTCCGAGGGGTTCCGGGTCAGTGACGGCGAGCAGCTCTTCGGCGAACGGTCCGGCGCGTGCCAGCCGTTCGGCTTCGCCAGCGGGCCCGTGGCCATCGCCGCGACGAGCTGCCACACCGCCGACGACGACTACAAGGACCAGCAGGTGCAGCGGATCGACCCCGCCACCGGCAAGGTCCTGTGGACGTACAAGCTCAAGAAGGACTGGGAGGTCGCGCAGTTCTACTCCGTCAGCCCGCTCGTCGTCTCGCTGAAGCAGCCGGACAAGTGGGGCATCCTGGTGCTCAACGACGACGGCAGCTACCGCACCCAGCTCTCCGGCGGTCCGGGCGAGTACGCGCCCAGATGCGACGACGAACTGATGGCGCTCAGCAAGAACCTGGACAACTGCATGGGCGTGGCCGCCGACGCGAACACGTTCTACATGGCCACCAGGACGGGCACCGAACGCGACAACGAGATCGTCGCCTTCGACCTGACGACCGGCAAGTACCGCTGGTCGGCGAAGTCGCCGGAGGGGCAGACGGCCACGCCGCTGCGGGTCGAGAACGGCAAGCTGCTGATGTACGTCAACCCGACCCTGAAGAAGGGCGGCGGCATCGCCTCCCTCCCGTCCACCGGCGGCACCCCGCAGATGGTGCTGCGGCATCCGGCGTCGGGCGCCGACATGGAACTCGGCTTCGCCGGGCCACGCGTCGCGTACGTGGGCGGGCGCTCCCTCCTGATGCAGACGAGGCTCAGCGGCATCAGCGGAGACGAAGAGGTGGACGCGCGGTCCATGGTGGTCTTCGGGAACTGACGGTCCGGAGCATCACGGCGGTATCACGGCCCGGTCCTCCCTTGGGAACAGGGGCGGACCGAACCGGGAGCGGTGCTGGGGCGGGTGGTACAAAGAAGTCCCGCTCGACTGACGTAACACTGCGGGATCCATGCCCGATTCGCTCCATTTCGCCGTGATCCGGGGGGTCTTGACCGACCCGCGGAGCCCCGGCGGGATCGCGGGGGAGTCCGGAACGGGCACCGGACCGCACGAAGGGGGACGCGCTGATGACCCAGCCGCCCGGACAGCAACCGCCGCAGGGAGGCTTCGGCGCTCCGCAGGAGCCGCCGCACGGGGTACCGCAGCCGCCCCAGGGCCCGCCGCAGACGCCGCCGCCGCCCGCCCAGCCGCCCCAGCCCCCGGCCGCGCCGCCGACCCCGCCGCCCGCGCAGCCGGGCTACGGCTACCCGCAGCAGCCCGGCCCGTACGGGCAGCCCCAGCAGCCGGGGCCGTACGGTCAGCCCCAGCAGCCCGGTCCCTACGGCCAGCCCCAGCAGCAGCCCGGTCCCTACGGTCAGCCGCAGCAGCCGGGGCCGTACGGTCAGCAGCCGCAGCCCGGTTACGGCTTCCCGCAGCAGCAGTACTCCGGCGCCCCCGTGCCGCCCGGCCCCGGGGGTCCGGGCGGTGGTCCGTCCAAGCGCAAGCCCGCCATGATCATCGGTGCCGCGGTCGCCGCGCTCCTGGTCATCGGCGGCGGGGTGTACTTCGCGACGAGCGGGGGCGACGACGACGATGATGACAAGCCCGTCGCGAAGCAGAGCGAAGAGGTCCAGAAGCCGTCCGTCTCGCCCTCCGTGGACAAGGGCGACGGCAACGGCACCGGGCGGGAGGACGACGACCTCAACAGCGGCCGCAAGGACGGCGAGGCGAAGGTCCTCTGGCTCCAGAAGAACGACGTCGACCTGCCGCGCAACGGCGCGGACGTGTACGGGCCGTGGCTCGTCGGCGACACCGTCGTCAAGGGCATGTACCGCACGATGTCGGCGTACGCGGTGGCCGACGGCACGCAGAAGTGGACGCTGAAGCTGCCCGCGGACATCTGCTCCGCGCCCCAGCAGACCACCACGGACGGCAAGATCGTCATCGCGATCAAGAACGGCACCACCGACAAGGCCGACTGCTCCATGCTCCAGCTGATCGACCTCAACACGGGGAAGGCGGGGTGGAAGAAGGAGGTCAAGAAGAGCGGGCTCTTCGACATGATGTCGGACCTCTCGATGGCCATCAGCGGTGACACCGTGACGGCGGGCCGCACCGGAGGCTCCAACGCCTTCCGGGTCAGCGACGGCAAGGAGCTGTTCGGCAAGCGGAGCGGCAACTGCCAGCCGTTCGCCTTCGCCGGCGGCACCAAGCTCATCGCCGCGACCAGCTGCCGCACCGACGACGTCAAGAACCCGCAGCACGAGATCGAAGAGGTCGACCCCAGCACCGGAAAGCCCAAGTGGACCTACAAGCCCGCCCGTGGCTGGGAGGTCGACAAGGTCTACTCGGTGAGCCCGCTCATCGTGTCGCTCACCAAGGGCAGCAGCAGCGACGACAAGAAGTGGAGCATCCTCGCCCTGCGCGAGAACGGCACGCTCCGCTCCCAGCTGGTCGGTGACAAGGGCGACAAGTTCGCCCCGGACTGCGGTGGCGCCTTCACCATCTTCGGCAAGCGCCTCGACGGCTGCACGGGCGTCGCGGCCGACGCCAACACGTTCTACATGGCCACGCAGGACGACACCAGCGGCTCCGCCCGCACCAATCAGGTCGTCGCCTTCAACCTGAACACCGGCAAGCCGAAGTGGAAGGCGAAGGCCCCCGCCGGGCAGACCGTGAAGCCCTTGGGCATGGAGAGCGGCAACGTCCTGCTCTACGTGAACGCGGCCTACGGCAAGGGCGGCGGCATCGCCACCCTGTCCCCGTCCGGCGGCAGCCCGCAGATGGTGCTCCAGCACCCGGACTCGACCTCGTCGATCGAGAGCTCGTTCTACAACGAGAAGATCCTCTACGCGGACGGCCGTTCGTTCGTGGCGAGCGGACGGGTCAGCGCGAGCAACGACAAGGAAGAGCTGGAGACGAAGACCATGATGGCCTTCGGCAAGTGACGGCTCACCGCGGCATCTGAGACATCGCCGGCCGCGGGCGGCAGCAGCCCCGCCCGCGGCCGGTTCCGGCCCACCGACCGACCCCCTTTTTCTCCGAGGTACGCAACGCCATGACACAGCCGCCCCAGCAGCCGCCCAACGAACCGCCCCAGGGCCCGCCCCCGGGCGGCTTCGGCGCTCCGCAGGACCCCCCGCCCGGCGGCTTCGGCGCCCCGCAGGACCCGCCGCCGGGCGGTTTCGGTGCTCCGACCCCGCCGCCCGCCGACCCGTTCGGCAAGCAGCCGAACACCCCGCCGCCCCCGGCGACCCCGCCCCCGGCCACCCCGCCCCCCGGCGGCTACGGCTCCCCGCCGCCCCCCGGCCCGCCCCAGCAGCAGCCGGGCTACGGCTACCCGCAGGCGCCGCCGCCCCAGCAGCCCGGCTACGGCTTCCCGCAGGGGCAGCCGCAGAGCCACGACTACCCGACGCAGGCGGCGTACGGCTACCCGGGCCAGCAGGCCCACGGCTACCCGACCGCCCCGATGCAGCCGGCCTACCCGTCGCCCCAGCCGGGCGGCAACGGACCGAAGAAGTTCTCCACGCAGGCGCAGATCATCGTCGCCGCCGTGGTCGCCGTGGCACTGATCGTCGGCGGCGGCGTCTGGTACGCCTCCAGCGGCGGGGACGGCGACAAGAAGGACGAGGCCGGCTCCTCCTCCGGCACCACGGGCGAGGGCAAGGGCGGCAAGGGGGACAAGGACGGCTCGGAGGGCTCGGACGGAGCGGACGAGAACGGCACCGGCGGCGGCGCCAGCAAGGAGAAGGCCCCGGCGAACGTCACCTCCGCCGTCGGCTTCCAGCTGCCCCATCCCAAGGTCGCCTCCGTCACCACCGTCTCCGGCTCCTGGATGACCGACAAGGCGTACGTGAAGTCGGGCATCAACGAGATCGTCGGCTACGACCGGGACAAGGGCACCAAGCTCTGGTCGATCCCGCTCGACGGCCAGGTGTGCGCCGCGACCAAGCACATCACCAAGGACTTCAAGACCGCCATCGCCTTCGAGGAGGCCAAGCGCACCAAGACCACCAAGTACGCCAGCTGCAACCAGGTCGGCGCCCTCGACCTGGCCACGGGCAAGCTCATGTGGAGCAAGTCGGTGACCGCCTCCAGCAGCGGTGACCGCCCCGTCCGGTTCGACGAGGTCACCCTCAGCGGCACCACCGTCGCCGCCGGCGGACTGGACGGCGGCGCCGCCTTCGACCTGAACACCGGCGCCGAGCGCTGGAAGCCCAAGGTCAGCACCGACGGCTGCTACGACAATGGGTACGGCGGCGGCGAGGCCCTCGCCGTGGTCCGCAAGTGCGGTAAGTACGACGACCCGCAGCTCGTCATCCAGGCGCTGAACCCGACCACGGGCGCCCCGCTCTCCTCGTACAAGATGCCGGCCGGCGTCGAATACGCGAGCATCGTCTCGACCAAGCCCCTCGTGGTCGCCGCCGACGTCGGCGACACCGCCGGGGACGGCAGCGGCATCTCGGACTTCTTCTCGATCGACGCGGCCACCGGCAAGCTGATCACCCGTATCCCCGCCGACGCGGAGAAGTACGCGGCCAACTGCCGCTCCACCAAGGTCGAGAGCTGCCAGCACCTCGCCGTCGGCAACAACCGGCTCTACCTGCCGACCGAGGAGCACGACGGGGCGGGCGAGGACTACGGCCGGACCAACGAGATCGTCTCCTTCGACCTCACCACCGGCAAGCAGACCGGCGACCGGGCCGACGCGGGCGAGCGCTTCACGGTCTTCCCGCTGCGCATGGACGGCAACAACATCATCGCGTACAAGGAACCTCCGTACAACGCGGGCGGCGAGGTCGTCTCGATCGACGGCAGCACCTTCAAGGAGACGGTCCTGATGCGGAACCCGGGTGACGAGGCCGTCCGGGACGCGGAGACGAGCTTCTCCCCGAACTACGCCGAGTACCTGTACGCGGAGGGCAGGCTGTACATCTCCGAGACGATGGTCAGCGAACCCCGCAAGAGTTCGTTCGGCAAGGAGTACCTGGTGGTGTCCTTCCACACCAGCTGACCCCGATTCACGGGTGTGGGGGTGGAACCGGCCGGTTCCACCCCCACACCCGTACCCGGGCGTGTAACTTGCAGGCCCTGGCAGGCCGGGGGGCCTGGTGTCGGTGTACGGGGGGACAGTTCGATGAGTGTCCGGCTCATGGTGGTCGACGACCACCGCCTGCTGGCCGAGGCGCTGGCCTCGGCGCTGAAGCTGCGCGGCCACCGCGTGCTGGCCGCGGCCGCCCCCACCTCGGGCGCGGCGGACCTGGTGGTCGGCCGGGCCCCCGAGGTCTGCCTGTTCGGCACGGCCGCCCCCGCCGTGCCCGGCACCTTCGACCCCGTCGTCCGGATCAGGCGCGAGCGCCCGCAGACCGCGGTGGTGGTCCTCGGCCCGGTGCCCAGCCCGCGCGGGATCGCCGCGGCGTTCGCGGCAGGCGCCGCCGGTTACGTCCGGCACGACGAGCGCATCGAGGGTGTCGAGCGCGCCATGGTCAAGGCCCGCGCGGGCGAGGCGGCCATCGCGCCCGGCCTCCTCCAGAGCGCCTTCGCGGAGCTGCTCGACCCGGTGAGCCAGCCCGACGACGAGGGCCGGCGGCTGCTGCGGCTGCTCACCCCGCGCGAGGTCGAGGTCCTGGTCCGGGTCGCCGAGGGCGAGGACACCCGGCTGATCGCGGCCGGCATGCGGATCGCGCCGAGCACCGCCCGTACGCATGTGCAGCGCGTCCTGATGAAACTCGGCGTCGGCTCCCGCCTGGAGGCCGCCGCGCTGGCCGCCCGCACCGGCCTGCTGGACCGGGCGGCGGGCGCGCGGCAGGGGCCGGGCACCGTCGGGTGACGGTGCCCGGCCCCTGCCGCGCGGTGGTGGCTCAGCCCTCCGGCGTGTCCTCAGGCGTGTCCTCAGGCACGGGTGCCGGCGCCTGGGCCGGGCGCAGTTTCAGCCAGACCAGGAAGAACAGCCCGAGCGCCAGCATGGCGAGGCCGGTCCAGAGGTTGATGTGGACGCCCTCGGCCTTCTTCAGGTCCTCGTCGGACGGGCTGATCCCGGCGATCGTCACGATGATCCCGTAGACCACGAAGAGGCCGCCGATGATCCGCCGGATGTCGAAGAGGCGGGCCGCCGTGGCGGACTTCTGCTCCAGTTCGGAGACTTCCTTGCGCAGGTCGGACATGGTGGGTTGCTCCGATCAGAACGAGTAGGGGACGTAGCACAGGGCGGCGAGCACGATGGCTCCCCAGCCCAGCAGCGCGGGCCTGCGGTACCAGGCGCTGTCGCCCTCCTCGGGCACCTCGGCGGCGTCCGGGGACTCGGTTCCGTAGACGAGGCCGGCGAGTTCGGCCTCGGGCTTGGGAGCGGTGAAGAGCGTGACCGCGATCATGACGACCGCGCCGGCGACGAAGCCGACGATCGCGGAGACGAAGTTGGCGCCCTGGTCGCTCGGGATGTCGATGACACCCTGCTTGTAGATGACGAAGTAGTTGACCATCGCGGCGGTGGTGCCCGCGACCAGCCCCCAGACACCGGACTTCATCGAGGCGCGCTTCCAGAACATGCCGATGATGAACACGACGAACATCGGGACGTTGAAGAACGAGAAGAGCGTCTGGAGGTAGCTCATGATGTTGGAGAAGCTGGCGGCGATGAACGCCGTGCCGATGGAGGCCAGCACCCCGATCGCCGTGATCAGCCGGCCGAAGCGCAGGTAGTACGCGTCCGGCTGGTCCTTCTTCACGTACCGCGCCCAGATGTCCGTGGTGAACACGGTGTTGAACGAGGAGACGTTGGCCGCCATGCCGGCCATGAACGCGGCCAGCAGACCGGTCACCGCGATGCCGAGCACGCCGTTGGGCAGCAGCTCCCGCATCAGCAGCGGGATCGCGTCGTTGTAGGTGGTGCCCGATCCGGCCGCGCCGATGTTCGGCACGATCACCGCGGCGACCAGACCCGGGATCATCACGAGGAAGACGATGAACATCTTCGGGAACGCGGCGATCAGCGGGGTGCGCCGGGCGGCCGAGAGGTTCTTCGCGGACAGGGCGCGCTGCACCTCGGCGAAGTTCGTCGTCCAGTAGCCGAACGAGAGCACGAAGCCGAGA
This sequence comes from Streptomyces sp. ATexAB-D23, assembly GCF_000373645.1. Classification (GTDB taxonomy): domain Bacteria; phylum Actinomycetota; class Actinomycetes; order Streptomycetales; family Streptomycetaceae; genus Streptomyces; species Streptomyces castrisilvae. Next base: position 12,999 of record NZ_KB892026.1, read on the forward strand.
CCCAGGATGATCGTCAGCCAGTTGGCGCCGAGGGGGTTGGCGTCACCGATGCCGGTGCCGCCCCACGCGGTCATGAAGTTCTCGCCGTGGCTCGACGAGAGCGAGTCGCTCAGCCCGTCCCAGCCGCCGACACGCTTGAGACCGAGCACGGTCAGCGGGATCAGCGCGGCGAGGATGACGAAGAACTGGAGCACCTCGTTGTAGATCGCCGACGAGAGCCCGCCGACCGTGATGTACGCCAGCACGAAGAAGCCGGCGACGACGATCGCGACCCACTGCGGCCAGCCGAGGAGCGCCTCCACGACGATCGACAGGGCGTACAGGTTGACGCCCGCGATCAGGATCGCCGCGAAGGCGAAGAGTATGGAGCTCAGCAGGTGCGCCGACCTGTCGAAGCGCTGGAGCAGGAACTCCGGTACGGAGCGCACCTTCGAGCGGTAGTAGAACGGCATCATCACGAGGCCGAGGAAGACCATGGCCGGGATGGCGCCGATCCAGTACCAGTGCACCACCGCGACGCCGTACTGCGCGCCTGTCGCCGCCATGCCGAGGATCTCGGTGGCACCGAGATTCGCCGCGACGAAGGCCAGACCGGTCACCCAGGCGGGCAGTGACCGTCCGGAGAGGAAGAAGTCGAGGCTGGTCCTGACGCTCGCCCGAGCGGCGAAGCCGATGCCGAGTACGACGGCGAAGTAGATCGCCAGGATCGTGTAGTCGAGCCCGTTCGTGGGGAGTCGGAGCCCTGCTGCCAGGTATTGCATGGGGGGAGTCTCGCTTCGTTTCGCGAACTGAACCCGAAGGAAACTACGCCCTTATGTTCGGAAAGTGAACACTTCCCAAGAGGTTCTTTGTTTGTTTGTGATCGTATTGCCTGAATCCCGGGCTCCACACCGCTGAGATCCGCCACTCGGCGCCCTCGCGTGTGCCGCCGTCGACTCATTGACGCATCTGTTGACTTGTGGTTCATTGTGTTCGCTTATGTTTGGTGGGAGGAGTCTGGTGAAGAAGACGGTTACGACGCTCGCCGACGGCCGGGGGCTGATCTACTACGACAGCCGCGACGACGTCGTGCGCGAGGCGGCCGACACGCGTCCCCTCGACGCCGTCTCGACCTCGTCCGAGATCCGCCGCGACCCACTGCTCGGCGACAGCGTCGCCATCGCCTCGCACCGCCAGGGCCGCATCTACCACCCGCCGGCCGACGAGTGCCCGCTCTGCCCCTCGCGCGAGGGGCGGCAGAGCGAGATCCCGGAGGCGGACTACGACGTCGCCGTCTTCGAGAACCGCTTCCCCTCCCTGGCCGGCGACTCCGGCCGCTGCGAGGTCGTCTGCTTCACCTCCGACCACGACGCGTCCTTCGCCGACCTCACCGAGGAGCAGGCCGGGCTCGTCCTGGAGGCGTGGACCGACCGCACCGCCGAGTTCGCCGGGCTGCCGCAGGTCGAGCAGGTGTTCTGCTTCGAGAACCGGGGCGCCGAGATCGGCGTCACCCTCGGCCACCCGCACGGCCAGATCTACGGCTACCCCTTCGTCACCCCGCGCACCGAGCTGATGCTGCGTTCCATGGCCGCCCACCACGCGAAGACCGGCGGCAACCTCTTCGACGACGTGATCGCCCGCGAGGAGGCCGACGGCGCCCGGATCGTGCTCGCCACCGAGCACTGGATCGCCTTCGTGCCGTACGTGGCGCACTGGCCGTACGAGGTCCATCTGCACCCCCGCCGCCGCGTCCCCGACCTGCGGGGTCTTGACGAGGGGGCGCGCACGGAGTTCCCACAGGTCTATCTGGAACTCTTGAGGCGATTCGACCGGATCTTCGGACCCGGGGAGCCGCCGACCCCCTACATCTCCGCCTGGCACCAGGCGCCGTTCGGGATCCCGGACCGTGAGGACTTCGGGCTGCATCTGGAGCTTTTCACCATCCGACGGACCTCCGGCAAGCTGAAGTTCCTCGCGGGTTCCGAATCCGGCATGAGCGTGTTCATCAACGACGTGCCGCCGGAGACCGCGGCCCAGCGACTGCGAGAGGTAGCGAGCCAGTGAGCAAGTCCCCGAGGAAGTACCTGGTGACCGGCGGTGCCGGATACGTCGGCAGCGTCGTGGCCCAGCACCTGCTGGAGGCCGGCCACGCCGTCACCGTCCTGGACGACCTCTCCACCGGCTTCCGCGCGGGCGTCCCGGCCGGCGCCGACTTCATCGAGGGGCGCGTCCAGGACGCCGCGAAGTGGCTCGACGCCTCCTACGACGGGGTGCTGCACTTCGCCGCGTACTCCCAGGTCGGCGAGTCCGTCACCGACCCCGAGAAGTACTGGGTCAACAACGTCGGCGGCTCCACCGCCCTGCTCGCCGCGATGCGCGACGCCGGGGTGCGCACCCTGGTCTTCTCCTCCACCGCCGCGACCTACGGCGAGCCGGTCTCCAGCCCCATCACGGAGACCGACCCCACCGCCCCGACCAGCCCCTACGGCGCGACCAAGCTCGCCGTCGACCACATGATCACCGGGGAGGCGGCGGCCCACGGCCTGGCCGCGGTCTCGCTGCGCTACTTCAACGTGGCGGGGGCCTACGGCAGCTGCGGCGAGCGGCACAGCCCCGAGTCCCACCTCATCCCGCTGGTCCTCCAGGTCGCCCTCGGACAGCGCGAGTCGATCTCCGTCTACGGCGACGACTACCTCACCCCGGACGGCACCTGCGTCCGCGACTACATCCACGTCGCCGACCTCGCCGACGCCCACCTGCTCGCCCTGGACGCCGCCACCGCGGGCGAGCACCTGATCTGCAACCTCGGCAACGGCAACGGCTTCTCGGTCCGCGAGGTCATCGAGACGGTCCGCGAGGTCACCGGCCACCCCGTCCCCGAGGCCGCGGCCCCGCGCCGCGCCGGCGACCCGGCCGTCCTCGTCGCCTCCGCCGCCACCGCCAGGGAGCGCCTCGGCTGGCAGCCGTCCCGCGCCGACCTGGCCGGAATCGTCTCCGACGCCTGGACGTTCGCCCGCCGAGAGGAACCCACCGCACCATGACCGACGACGCCGAGCTGACCGCCTCCTTCACCGAGCTGTACGGGGGTGCGCCCGAGGGGATCTGGGCCGCACCCGGCCGGGTCAACCTGATCGGTGAGTACACCGACTTCAACGACGGCTTCGTCATGCCGCTCGCCCTCCCGCACACCGCGCGCGCCGCCGTCGCCCGCCGCACCGACGGCGAACTGCGGCTGCACTCCACCGATGTGCCCGGCGGTGTCGTCCGGCTCCGCGTGGACGAGCTGACCCCGAACGAGGGCCACGGCTGGGCGGCCTACCCCGCCGGGGTGGTCTGGGCCCTGCGCGAGGCCGGCCACCCGGTCACCGGCGCCGACATCCAGCTGACCTCCACCGTCCCGACCGGTGCCGGGCTCTCCTCGTCCGCCGCCCTCGAAGTGGTCACCGGGCTCGCCCTGAACGACCTCTTCGGGCTCGGGCTCGCCCCCGCCGATCTGGCGGTCATCGCCCAGCGCGCGGAGAACGCCTTCGTCGGAGTGCCCTGCGGGGTCATGGACCAGATGGCGTCCGCCTGCTGCACCGAGGGCCACGCCCTGCACCTGGACACCCGCGACCTCGGCCGGCGCCAGGTCCCCTTCGACCTGTCCGCGCACGGCCTGCGGCTCCTGGTCGTGGACACCCGCGTCAAGCACGCGCTGGGCGACGGGGCGTACGCGGAGCGCAGGACCGGCTGCGAGGAGGGCGCGCGCCTGCTCGGCATACGCACCCTGCGCGAGCTGCCGTACGAGGAGCTGGGCGCCGCCCTGGACCGGCTGGCCGAGGCCGGTGCGGACGAGTCCGTCGTGCGCTACGTCCGCCATGTGGTCGGCGACAACCAGCGCGTCGAGCGGGTCATCGCGCTGCTCGACGCCGGCGAGGTGCGGGCGGCGGGACCGGTCCTCACGGCGGGGCACCGCTCGCTCCGCGACGACCTGCGGGTCTCCTGCGCGGAGCTGGACCTCGTGGTCGACACCGCGAACGCGGCCGGGGCGCTCGGCGCGCGGATGACCGGGGGCGGCTTCGGCGGCTCCGCGATCGTGCTGGTCGAGGAGGAGCGGGCGGACGAGGTCACCAAGTCCGTGCTGGAGGCGTTCACTTCGGCCGGTTACGGGACGCCGGGCGTCTTCCCCGCGGTGCCGTCGGCAGGCGCTCGCCGGCTCGTCTGAACGGGCCGGAACGCGTCAGCCGAGTTCCTTCGTGAGGGTGAACTCCGTGATGCCCGGCGGGTAGTCGTCCACCTGCCCGCGCACCTCGTAGCCCCGCTTCCGGTAGAAGCCGGGGGCCTGGAAATCCCAGGTCTCCACCCGGGAGCGGGTGCACGACCGGTCCGCCCGCGCCACCCGTTCCGCCTCGGCGAGCAGCCGCGAGCCGAGGCCGGAGCCCCGGTGCGGGGCGTCGACCCAGAGCAGATCGACATGGAGCCAGTGTGCCCAGGTCCGCCCGGTCAGCCCCGCCGCGACCCGGCCGTCGGCGTCCAACGCCCAGACCTCCAGCGGCACTTCGCGCGCGTCGGGCGTGGCGCGCAGGGCGCTGATCCGGGGTGAGCGCGCGGTGTTCTCGTCCCGCAGCCGCCTGTTCAGCAGCGCACGCCGCTCCTTGTCCACTTCTGTCTCAAGACGAAACATGCGCCTCACCCTAGGGGGCGCCCCCGGACAACTTCCGCCAATCCCCCTTCCGGCCCGGTCCGCCGCCCGTACGCTGATGCACAGCGCCGGTGGGGGCCGGTGCCGTATGCAGGGGTACGAGACAGCCGGGCGCCACGGGTGCCGGTCCGGCCCCGTCGGGGGGACGCACGCTTCGGGGCGCCCCAGAACACACAGCATGGGGGTGCCTGTGGCCCGTATCCGGGTTCTCGTGGTGGACGACCACCGGATCTTCGCCGAATCGCTCGCCGCCGCGCTCGCGGCCGAGCCGGACGTCGAGGTGGCGGCGGCGGGCAGCGGCCCGGCCGCGCTGCGCTGTCTGGAGCGCGCGGCGGCGGAGGGGCGCGGTTACGACGTCCTGCTGGTCGACGCGGAACTGGGCAACCTGGCCCCGGCGGGGCGAGACGGCGCGGGCCCGGTCCCGGTGCCCGCCCCGCGCGCCGGACAGCCGGCCCCGGTCGACGGGATCTCCCTGGTCGGCGCGGTCCGCGCGGCCCGTCCCTCGGTCCGTACGGTGGTGCTCGCCGAGAAGGACGACCCGGGCCGGGCCGCGCTCGCCCTCCAGGCCGGGGCCTGCGGCTGGGTCGCCAAGGACAGCTCGCTGCAACGGCTGCTGGCGGTGATCAGGGGGGTGCTGCGCGACGAGACCCATCTGCCCGCCGCCCTGCTCACCGGGGTGCTGCGGGAGCTGCTGGCCGGGCGCAAGCACCGCACCGAGAGCGAGGAGCTGGTCGAGTCGCTGACCCCGCGCGAGCGGGAGGTGCTGCGGTGCATGGTCGCGGGCCTGGGCCGCAAGGCGGTCGCGGAACGTCTCTTCCTCTCCCCGCACACCGTGCGCACGCACATGCAGAACGTCCTGGGGAAGCTGGGCGTGCACTCGACGCTGGCGGCCGTGGCGCTGGCCAGACGCGCCGGGGTCGGCCCGGCCGATCTTCAGGACCCGGCGCTACCCGGGGATGTTGTCGAACGGGGCAGTCAACTGGCGTAGCAGTCCGGCCAGTTCGGAACGCTGCTGGTGCGAGAGCTCGCCGAGGATGGCGCGCTCCTGGGCCAGCAGCCCGGCCAGCGACTGGTCGGCCTTGTCGCGGCCCTCGGGGGTGAGCCGGACCAGGACCCCGCGCCGGTCGCTGGGGTCGGGGAGCCGCTCGACGAGGTTCTTCTTGGTGAGGCGGTCGATGCGGTTGGTCATCGTGCCCGAGGTGACCAGCGTCTGGGTGAGCAGCTGGCCGGGGGAGAGCTGGTAGGGGGCGCCGGCGCGGCGCAGCGACGTGAGGACGTCGAATTCCCACGGCTCCAGCTGGTGCTCGGCGAAGGCGATCCTGCGGGCCCGGTCGAGGTGGCGGGCCAGGCGGGAGACGCGGCTGAGGACCTCCAGTGGTTCCACGTCGAGGTCGGGGCGCTCGCGGCGCCATGCAGCGACCAGTCGGTCAACCTCGTCCTCCATGTGGATCAGTGTAGAGGGTCTGTCGACATGAAGTCTCTTGAATTCAAGTGTCTTGACATCAAGATAGTTGTGGATGATCCTGAACTCCATGACCGCACCCGTCTGGGATCCGCAGCAGTACCTGCGCCACGCGGACCACCGCACCCGCCCCTTTTACGACCTGCTGGCCCGCGTCCCCGACCCGCCCGGCAGCCGCGCGCGCATCGCCGACCTCGGCTGCGGCGCCGGCAACGTCACCGCCCTGCTCGCCGCGCGCTGGCCGCACGCCCGCATCACCGGCTACGACAACTCCCCGCAGATGCTGGAGCGCGCCCGCGCCCACGCCACGGAGCTGCTGGACTTCGCCGAGGCCGACGCCGCCACCTGGACGCCCTCCGAGCCGTACGGTCTGATCATCTCCAACGCCCTGCTCCAGTGGATTCCCGGCCACGCCGGCCTCCTCCCGGGCTGGCTGGACGCCCTGCTCCCCGGCGGCACCCTCGCCCTCCAGGTCCCCGGCAACTTCGACCGGCCCAGCCACGCCCTGATGCGCGAACTCGCCGAGTCCCCGCGCTGGCGCTCCCGCCTGGGCGGCCGGCTCCGCCACGCCGACGCCGTACTGAGCCCGGCCGGCTACCTGGACCTGCTGACGGGCCCCGGCGTCACCGCCGACGTCTGGGAGACCACCTACCTCCACCTGCTGACCGGCGAGGACCCCGTCCTGGACTGGGTGAAGGGCACCGGCCTGCGCCCCGTCCTGACCGCGCTCGCCGACGACGAGGAGGCCCGGGACGCCTTCCTCGCCGACTACCGCGACCTGCTGCGCACGGCCTACCCCCGTGGCCCGCACGGCACGGTCTTCCCCTTCCGCCGCATCTTCGCCGTCGCCCATCGGGAGAAGTGATGATCACCGCCCTCGACCACGTCCAGCTCGCCGCCCCCGAGGGCAGCGAGGACGCCCTGCGCGCGTACTACACCGATGTGCTCGGCATGACCGAGATCGCCAAGCCGCCCGTGCTGGCCGCGCGGGGCGGCTGCTGGTTCGCGGCCGGCCCGGTCCAGCTGCACCTGGGCATCGAGACCGACTTCCGCCCGGCCCGCAAGGCCCACCCGGGGCTGCGGGTCACGGGTATCGAGGCGTACGCGGCCCGGCTGACCGAGCGCGGCGCCGAAGTGGTCTGGGACGGGAACCTGCCGGGCCACCGCCGTTTCTACAGCCACGACCCGGTCGGCAACCGGCTGGAGTTCCTGGAGCCGGTGACCGGCTGAGCCCGCCGGGACACGGCAGCGCCCCGCCCCCACGAGCGAGTGGGGACGGGGCGCCGGGGTTCACGCGGGCCGGTCAGTACAGGCCGTTGTAGGTGTCCCAGCCGTAGCCGATCTTGACGCGCTTGGTGAGCTGGCCGGTGCCGGTGGACGTGTAGCGGTACACGTCGCCCTTGCCGTCGACGCCGATCAGGTCGGCCCTGCCGTCGCCGTCCATGTCGCCCGGAGCGGCGAACTGCTTGTAGATGTTGTAGCCGGTGCCGATCTTGACGCGGGCCGAGAGCGGCTTCGCGGCGTCGCCCGTGCCCTTGTACAGGTAGAGCGTGCCGTCCTTGGCGATGGCCACGACGTCCGCGATGCCGTCGCCGCTGAGGTCCCCGGCGCCGACGATCTTGGTGTACGCCTGGTAGCCGTAGCCGACCTTGACCTTGGTGGCGAACTTGGTGCCCAGGCCGTTGCCCTTGTACAGGTACAGGTCGCCCTTGGTGTCGCGGGCCAGCAGGTCGCCCTTGCCGTCGCCGCTCAGGTCGCCGGGACCGGTCAGGCTGTTGTAGACCTGCCAGCCGGACCCGATGTACTCGGCGCCGACGTAGAGCTGGCCCTGGTACTGCTGGACGAGGTCGCCCCAGCCGTCGTTGTCCAGCGAGGAGGCGAGCGACAGGCTCACCTGGTTCCAGCCGGTGTCCGAGCTGTCCAGCTGGCGGGGGAAGAACTGCCCGTTGTTCCGGGCCTGGTACCAGTAGAGGCTGCCGCCCTTGGTGCGGCCCTCCAGCTCGTGCTTGCCGAAGTCCGGGTTGCCGCCCGCGCCGACGAACAGCGCCGCCGCGTTCCATCCGCTGCCGGAGGCCACGCGCGGCTCGAAGGTGCCGTTTCCGGTGGACAGGTAGGTGAAGACGTCGCCGCCGGGCTTGCGGGCGAGGAGGTCGCCGAGCCCGTCGCCGTCGATGTCGTCGACACCGATGAGCTGGTTGTAGATGTCGTAGCCGTAGCCGACCTTGACGCGCGCCTTGAACGGCTTCGCCGGGTCGCCGGTGCCCGCGTAGAAGTACAGGTCGCCGCCGGTCGTACGGGCGATGACGTCGCCGAGCCCATCGCCGTTGACGTCGTTGGTGCCCACGATCTGGTCGTAGACGTTCCAGCCGTAGCCCACCTTGACGCCGGCCTTGAAGGGCGCGCTGTCGACCTTGCCGGTGGAGATGTAGACGTAGATGTCACCGGAGGGCGTCCGAGCGATCAGGTCGCCGCGGCCGTCGCCGTTCAGGTCGCCGGGGGAGACGACCTTGTTGTACTTCTGCCAGCCGTTGCCCGACCAGGTGACGTAACCCGTGCTGTCGGCGCCCCAGCTCTGGTAGAGCGAGAGCTTGCCCGCCGCCGAGAGCGTCAGGACCTCGGACATGCCGCCGCCGTCGAGGTCGCCCGGCGTGATGATGTCCTTGGGCGTCTCGAACTGGTCGTCGCTGTTGATCTGGTACGGGTGCGAGCCCGACGCGTCCGTGATGGCGTAGAGGTTGCCGTCGAGCCCCCGGTACAGCGTGTCGCTGTAGCCGTCGCCGTCGAGGTCGCTCAGCGGCTTGGCCGCAACGGCGGCCGCCGACGCGGCGCCCGGCGCACGCGAGGCACCGGACTTCTTCTTCGCGGTGCGCTTGGGCAGCGTCAGCGTCGGCTGACCGCCGGACTCCGGGGTGAACTGCGGGGTGGCGCCGCGAGGTACGGGCGCCGAGTCATCGGCCGAGGCCGGGGCCGCCAGCAGCATGCCGGCGGAGAGAACGAGTGCGGTGCAGGCCGCGAGCCGCCGCGCGCGCTTCGGGCGCGGAACAGAGCGGCCGGGTTCCACAGAAGACAAAGCCCCCCCAGGGGTAAGTGGTGGAACCGGGTGAATAGCCTTCACGGGTGCATGACATGCAGCGGTGAAGAACCATTCCCGGGATATTCACAGACTCTACAACTGTGTACAGCGCAACTGAAGTGGTTTTGCCGGGGATCAACATTGCGGCTCGGCCACATACCGCCCCCGGCCCCACCGGCCGTTCAGCTCTTGCGGTGGCCGATCAGCCGCGGCTTCGACTCCAGGTTCTCCAGGCCGTGCCAGGCCAGGTTCACCAGATGGGCGGCGACCTCCGCCTTCTTCGGCTTGCGCGCGTTCACCCACCACTGCCCCGTCAGCGCCACCATGCCCACCAGCGCCTGCGCGTACAGCGGTGCCAGCTTCGCGTCGAAGCCGCGGGCCTTGAACTCCAGCCCGAGGATGTCCTCCACCTGGGTCGCGATATCACTGATCAGGGAGGCGAACGTGCCCGTGGACTGGGCGACCGGCGAGTCACGGACCAGGATGCGGAAACCGTCCGTGTACGTCTCGATGTAGTCCAGCAGCGCGAACGCCGCCTGCTCCAGCAGCTCACGCGGATGCCCCGCGGTCAGCGCACCGGTCACCATGTCCAGGAGCTGGCGCATCTCCCGGTCCACCACGACCGCGTACAGCCCCTCCTTGCCGCCGAAGTGCTCGTAGACGACCGGCTTCGAGACCCCCGCGCGGGCGGCGATCTCCTCCACCGACGTGCCCTCGAAGCCCTTGTCGGCGAACAAGGTGCGACCGATGTCCAGCAGCTGCTCCCGGCGTTCCTTCCCGGTCATCCGGACCCGGCGGGCCCGTCGTGTGGAAGGTGCACGGGTGTTCTCGCTGCTTGCGCTGGAGTCGGTCGCCACGTCGTCCATCATGCCGGGTCGGCCGCCGCGCGGTCGCGCCGGGACTCGATACGGGCGGAGTCGGGCCAGCGCACGTCGTACGCCCAGCCGGCCTGCTCGAACCACCGGATCAGCCGGGCGCTCGAATCGATCTGACCGCGCATCACCCCGTGCCGGGCGCTGGTCGGGTCCGCGTGGTGCAGGTTGTGCCAGGACTCGCCGCACGACAGGACCGCGAGCCACCACACGTTGCCGGACTTGTCACGGGACTTGAAGGGGCGCTTGCCGACCGCGTGGCAGATCGAGTTGATCGACCACGTCACGTGGTGCAGCAGGGCCACCCGTACCAGGGAGCCCCAGAAGAACGCCGTCGCCGCACCCCACCACGACATCGTCACCAGACCGCCGATCAGCGGGGGGATCGCCAGCGAGATGATCGTGAACGTCAGGAAGTGGCGCGAGATGCCGCGGATCGCCGGGTCCTTGATGAGGTCCGGCGCGTACTTCTGCTGCGGGGTCCGCTCCTCATCGAACATCCACGCGATGTGGGCCCACCACAGGCCCTTCATCAGCGCCGGCAGCGACTCACCGAAACGCCACGGCGAGTGCGGATCGCCCTCCGCGTCCGAGAACCGGTGGTGCTTGCGGTGATCGGCCACCCAGCGCACCAGCGGACCTTCGACCGCCAGCGAACCGGCCACGGCCAGGGCGATGCGGAGCGGACGCTTCGCCTTGAACGAACCATGCGTGAAGTACCGGTGGAAGCCGATCGTGATGCCGTGGCAGCCGATGAAGTACATCGCCACCATCAGGCCCAGATCGAGCCAGCTCACACCGCGGCCCCAGGCCAGCGGCACCGCCGCGACCAGCGCCACGAACGGCACGACGATGAACAGCAGGAGCGCGATCTGCTCGATCGACCGCTTGTTGTCCCCGCCGAGCGTGGCGGAGGGAAGGGATTGGTCACCGGCCGCCGGAGCGGCCTCGATCACTTCGGGGCTGGTCTTCATGGGGAGTCCCCTGAGGGTGAGAGCGGGTCGGACAGCCAGGGTTACGCATCCGTAACCTACGGCTTCGTAAGTATGGCAGCGCGAAGGCCCGCCCACGAGAGGACGAAACACCACGCACGGACGGACGAATACCGGGTAGACACACTCCGCGTACCCCGGCCGGACACGTCACGAACCGAGGACACCTTCCGGGGCGCGAACAGCACCCAGAGCACGGACACCTATCCTGGAGAGGTCGGACAGCGCGGTCCGCACCCTGCTTTCCGGGGTGGCGTCGGCATCCGCCGACCGCGGTCCCCGGGTCCCGTGCACAACCACTGCAAGGAGCCGCACACTGTGAGCAGTGCCGACCAGACCCCCGCCGCCAGCCCCGAGCTGCGCGCCGACATCCGACGCCTCGGCGACCTCCTGGGCGAGACCCTCGTACGCCAGGAGGGCCCGGAACTCCTCGACCTCGTCGAGCGCGTCCGCGCCCTGACCCGCACCGACGGCGAGGCCGCGGCCGAGCTCCTCGGCGACACGGACCTGGAGACCGCGGCCCAGCTCGTCCGCGCCTTCTCCACCTACTTCCACCTCGCCAACGTCACCGAGCAGGTCCACCGCGCCCACGAGATGCGCGACCGCCGCGCGGCCGAGGGCGGCCTCCTCGCCCGCACCGCCGACCGCCTCAAGGACGCCGACCCGGAGCACCTGCGCGCCACCGTCAAGAACCTCAACGTGCGCCCCGTCTTCACCGCGCACCCCACCGAGGCCGCCCGGCGCTCCGTCCTCAACAAGCTCCGCCGCATCGCCGCCCTCCTCGACACCCCCGTCATCGAGGCCGACCGCCGCCGCCAGGACCTCAGACTCGCCGAGAACATCGACCTCATCTGGCAGACCGACGAGCTGCGCGTCGTGCGCCCCGAGCCCGCCGACGAGGCCCGCAACGCCATCTACTACCTGGACGAGCTGCACGCCAACGCCGTCGGCGACGTCCTGGAGGACCTCGCCGCCGAACTCGAACGCGTCGGCGTCGAACTCCCCGCCGGCACCCGCCCCCTCACCTTCGGCACCTGGATCGGCGGCGACCGCGACGGCAACCCCAACGTGACCCCCGCCGTCACCTGGGACGTCCTGATCCTCCAGCACGAGCACGGCATCACCGACGCCCTCGAACTGGTCGACCAGCTGCGCGGACTGCTCTCCAACTCCATCCGCTACACCGGCGCCACCGACGAACTCCTCGCCTCCCTGCAGACCGACCTCGAACTCCTCCCCGAGATCAGCCCCCGCTACAAGCGGCTGAACGCCGAGGAGCCCTACCGCCTCAAGGCGACCTGCATCCGCCAGAAGCTCGTCAACACCCGCGAACGCCTCGCCACCGGCCGCCCCCACCGCCCCGGCTGCGACTACCTCGGCACCGCCGAACTCATCGCCGACCTCGTCCTGGTCCAGGACTCCCTGCGCCGGCACCGCGGCGGCATCGTCGCCGACGGCCGCATGGACCGCACCATCCGCACCCTCGCCGCCTTCGGCCTCCAGCTCGCCACCATGGACGTCCGCGAACACGCCGACGCCCACCACCACGCCCTCGGCCAGCTCTTCGACCGGCTCGGCGAGGAATCCTGGCGCTACGCCGACATGCCCCGCGACTACCGGCAGAAGCTCCTCGCCAAGGAACTGCGCTCCCGCCGCCCCCTCGCCCCCACCCCGGCCCCCCTCGACGCCGCCGGCGAGAAGACCCTCGGCGTCTTCCACACCATCAAGGAAGCCTTCCAGCGCTTCGGCCCCGAGGTCATCGAGTCCTACATCATCTCGATGTGCCAGGGCGCCGACGACGTCTTCGCCGCCGCCGTCCTCGCCCGCGAGGCCGGCCTCATCGACCTCCACGCCGGCTGGGCCGAGATCGGCATCGTCCCCCTCCTGGAGACCACCGACGAGCTGCGCGCCGCCGACGTCATCCTCGACGAGATGCTCGCCGACCCCTCCTACCGCCGCCTCGTCTCCCTGCGCGGCGACGTCCAGGAGGTCATGCTCGGCTACTCCGACTCCTCCAAGTTCGGCGGCATCACCACCTCCCAGTGGGAGATCCACCGCGCCCAGCGCCGGCTGCGCGACGTCGCCCACCGCTACGGCGTACGCCTGCGCCTCTTCCACGGCCGCGGCGGCACCGTCGGCCGCGGCGGCGGCCCCTCGCACGACGCGATCCTCGCTCAGCCCTGGGGCACCCTGGAGGGCGAGATCAAGGTCACCGAGCAGGGCGAGGTCATCTCCGACAAGTACCTCATCCCCGCCCTCGCCCGCGAGAACCTCGAACTGACCGTCGCGGCCACCCTCCAGGCATCCGCCCTGCACACCGCGCCCCGCCAGTCCGACGAGGCCCTCGCCCGCTGGGACGCGGCCATGGACACCGTCTCCGACGCCGCCCACGCCGCCTACCGCAAGCTCGTCGAGGACCCGGACCTGCCGTCCTACTTCCTCGCCTCCACCCCCGTCGACCAGCTCGCCGACCTGCACCTGGGCTCACGGCCCTCCCGCCGCCCCGGCTCCGGCGTCTCGCTCGACGGCCTGCGCGCCATCCCGTGGGTCTTCGGCTGGACCCAGTCCCGGCAGATCGTGCCCGGCTGGTTCGGCGTCGGCTCCGGCCTCAAGGCCCTGCGCGAAGCCGGCCTGGACACGGTCCTGGAAGAGATGCACGAGCACTGGCACTTCTTCCGCAACTTCCTCTCCAACGTGGAGATGACCCTGGCCAAGACCGACCTGCGCATCGCCCGGCACTACGTCGACACCCTCGTCCCCGACGAGCTGAAGCACGTCTTCGACGCGATCGAGGCCGAGCACGCCCTCACCGTGCAGGAAGTCCTCAAGGTCACCGGCTCCACCGAACTGCTCGGCACCAGCCCGGCGCTCCAGCAGACCTTCGCCATCCGGGACGCCTACCTGGACCCGATCTCCTACCTCCAGGTGTCCCTGCTGGCCCGCCAGCGCCAGGCCGTCGAACGCGGCGAGGAAGCCGACCCGCTGCTCGCCCGCGCCCTGCTGCTCACCGTCAACGGCGTCGCCGCGGGCCTGCGCAACACCGGCTGACCCGGCACGGACCGCGGGCGGGGCGCGCTCAGCGCCTCACAGGGCGATGAACGCCGCCATCAGCAGCGCCCCGCCCGCGATCCCGGCACCCCACGCCGTCCGCGTCAGCCGCAGACCCCCGCCGATCACCAGCGCCGCCAGCACGAGCGCCCCGCCCAGCGGCACCCACGCATGGAAGAAGCCCGCCGCCCCGGTCCGCACCACCTCGTCCGTGCCCGGCTTCACCACCACGGCGAAACGGTCCCCCTTGCGGGCCGCCACCGACTTCTCCACCGACACCCGGGACCGCGCCCCGGCCCCGTCCGACGGCGCGTACGGCCCCGTACAGACCTCGCTGCCGCACCCCGTCACCGTCATCGTCCCGTGCTCGCGGCCCTTGGCCAGCACGATGTGGTGCGCCGCGTCCCACGACGCCAGCACACCCGCCACCAGCAGCACCAGGACGACACAGCCGACCGCCGCGGCACGGCCGTAACCCAGCGCACGCCGCTTCGCGCCGCTCACGTGTTGTACGCCGACTGCGCGCGCTCCAGACCCTCCGCCAGCAGACACTCCACCGCGTCGGCCGCCCGGTCCACCTCGTAGGCGAGATCCTTGCGCTCGGCGGACGAGAAGTCCTTCAGCACGAAATCGGCCACCTGCATCCGCCCCGGCGGCCGGCCGATCCCGAACCGGACGCGGTGGTAGCCGGGGCCCATCGACTTCGTCATCGACTTCAGCCCGTTGTGCCCGTTGTCGCCGCCGCCCAGCTTCAGCCGCAGCGTCCCGTAATCGATGTCCAATTCGTCATGGACCGCCACCACACGGTCCAGCGGCACCTTGTAGAAGTCCCGCAGCGCCGTGACCGGCCCCCCGGACAGATTCATGTACGACATCGGCTTCGCGACCACCACCCGCCGGCTCAGCGGACCCGGCGGACCGATCCGCCCCTCCAGCACCTGCGCCTGCGCCTTCGGGGCCCGCTTGAACTTCCCGCCGATCCGCTCGGCGAGCAGGTCGGCGACCATGAAACCGACGTTGTGCCGGTTCGCCGCGTACTCGGGGCCGGGATTGCCCAGCCCCACGATCAGCCAGGGGTCGGTGGCGTCGGACATCGCGCGAAGTCTCCTCGTTCGTACACGTACGGCGGTCGCGGACAGGAAAACGGGGCGGCGGACTCCGGAAGGAGACCACCGCCCCGTCAGTCAAGCAGGTGTGAGGCTCAGGCCTCCTCGGCGGAGTCCTCCGCGGGGGCTTCCTCGACCTGAGCGGCGACGACCGCGAGAACGACCGCCTCCGGGTCGGCCTCGGCGAGCACCGAACCCTCCGGCAGCGGGATGTCCTTGGCGAGGATCGACGCACCGGCGTCCAGGCCCTGCACGGAGACCGTGACGGACTCGGGGATGTGGGTGGCCTCGGCCTCGACGAGCAGCGTGTTCATCACGTACTCCAGCAGGTTGCCGCCCGGGGCCAGGTCGCCCTCGGCGTGCACCGCGATCTCGACGTTGACCTTCTCGCCGCGCTTCACGGTCAGCAGGTCGACGTGCTCGATGTCGCCCTTGAGCGGGTTGCGCTGGACGGCCTTCGGGATGACCAGGGCGTCCTTGCCGTCGATCTCCAGACCGATCAGGACGTTGGCGGTACGCAGCGCGAGCTGGAGCTCGTGGCCCGGAAGCGTGATGTGGACGGACTCGGCACCGTGGCCGTAGACGACCGCGGGGACCAGGTTGGCGCGACGCGCACGACGGGCGGCGCCCTTGCCGAACTCGGTACGGACCTCGGCGTTGAGCTTGATCTCGGCCATGACGGCACTCCTCGTAAGGTGACGAAACTGCGGATGGTCACCCGGCCCACGACAGGCCTGCTACGAAGAGCGCGCCGATAACGGATCGCCGTACCTATGAGTACGGCCTCCCTCGCCGAGCAACTCGATGAGTCTACCCGGCGGGGAGGCCGCACCCCAAAGTGGATCAGTGGGCGACCGGAGCCACCCGCTGCCCGCTGTTCCCGCAGGTCCTATCGTTCCTGCTGATTCTGCTGCTCCTGCTGGTCTACTGCTCCTCGAACAGGCTCGTGACCGAGCCGTCCTCGAAGACCTCGCGCACCGCGCGGGCGATCGTCGGCGCGATCGACAGCACCTTGATCTTGTCGAGCTCCAGCTCGCCCGGCGTCGGCAGGGTGTCCGTGAACACGAACTCGCTGACCTTGGAGTTCTTCAGCCGGTCGGCCGCGGGACCCGAAAGGACGCCGTGCGTCGCCGTCACTATGACGTCCTCGGCGCCGTGCGCGAACAGGGCGTCGGCGGCGGCGCAGATCGTGCCGCCCGTGTCGATCATGTCGTCGACCAGGACACAGACCCGGCCCTTCACGTTGCCGACGACCTCGTGGACGGTCACCTGGTTGGCGACGTCCTTGTCCCGGCGCTTGTGCACGATCGCCAGCGGGGCGTCCAGCCGGTCGCACCAGCGGTCGGCGACCCGTACCCGGCCGGCGTCCGGCGAAACGATCGTCAGCTTGGAACGGTCGACCTTCGCGCCCACGTAGTCCGCCAGGATCGGCAGCGCGAACAGGTGGTCGACCGGGCCGTCGAAGAAGCCCTGGATCTGGTCGGTGTGCAGGTCGACGGTGAGGATGCGGTCGGCACCCGCCGTCTTCATCAGGTCCGCGACCAGACGGGCCGAGATCGGCTCGCGGCCACGGTGCTTCTTGTCCTGGCGGGCGTAGCCGTAGAACGGCACGATCACCGTGATCGAACGGGCCGAAGCGCGCTTCAGCGCGTCCAGCATGATCAGCTGCTCCATGATCCACTTGTTGATCGGAGCCGTGTGGCTCTGGATCAGGAAGCAGTCCGCGCCACGTGCCGACTCCTGGAAGCGGACGTAGATCTCACCGTTGGCGAAATCGAAGGCCTTCGTCGGCACGAGGCCCACACCCAGCTGGTGCGCGACCTCCTCGGCCAGCTCGGGGTGGGCGCGGCCGGAGAAGAGCATCAGTTTCTTCTCGCCGGTCGTCTTGATCCCGGTCACAGCACAGTCTCCTCAGACGTGTTCCTGGCGCTGCACGCAGATGTCCCGATGTGCAACGAGCCAGCCGAAATGGGGTGAGCATCTATCACGGTACGCCGTGCGCGACGCGCCTGTTTCCGGTCAGCTTTCGCTGCCGGACTCCTCGACCGCCGCCTGAGCCGCCTGCGCGGCGGCGCTTCCCGGACGCTTGCGCGCCACCCAGCCCTCGATATTCCTTTGCTGGCCCCGGGCGACGGCCAGCGAACCGGACGGCACGTCCTTGGTGATGACCGAGCCGGCCGCGGTGTAGACGCCGTCCCCGACCGTGACAGGCGCCACAAACATATTGTCCGACCCGGTGCGGCAGTGCGAGCCGATCGTCGTGTGGTGCTTGGCCACCCCGTCGTAGTTCACGAAGACGCTCGCCGCACCGATGTTGGTGTGGTCGCCGATGGTCGCGTCCCCCACGTACGACAGGTGCGGGACCTTGGTCCCTTCCCCGATCGTGGCGTTCTTCATCTCCACGTACGTACCGGCCTTGGCCTTCGGGCCGAGCTTCGTGCCCTTGCGCAGATAGGCGTACGGACCCACCAGCGCGCCGGGGCCCACCTCGGCGCCCTCCGCGACCGTGTTGTCCACCCGCGCGCCCGCGTGCACGACGGTGTCCGTCAGCCGCGAGTTCGGGCCCACCTCGGTGTCCTGGGCGAGGTGCGTGGTCCCCAGCAGCTGCGTCCCCGGGTGCACGAGCGCGTCGCGCTCGTACGTCACGGTCACGTCGATCAGCGTGGACGCCGGGTCGACCACGGTCACCCCGGCCGTCATCGCCCGCTCCAGGAGCCGCTGGTTCAGCAGCCGGCGGGCCTCCGCGAGCTGTACCCGGTTGTTGATGCCCAGGATCTCCCGGTGGTCGTCCGCCACCGAGGCGCCGACCCGGTGCCCGGCCTCGCGCAGGATGGACAGCACGTCGGTGAGGTACTCCTCGCCCTGGCTGTTGTCCGTCCGCACCTTGCCGAGCGCGTCCGAGAGCAGCTGCCCGTCGAACGCGAACACCCCGGAGTTGATCTCCCGGATCGCCCGCTGCTCGTCGTCGGCGTCCTTGTGCTCCACGATCTCGGTCACCGCGCCGGTCGCCGGGTCGCGGACGATCCGCCCGTACCCGGTGGAGTCGGGGACCTCGGCGCTGAGCACGGTGACGGCGTTGCCGTCGGCGGTGTGCGTCGCGGCGAGCGCGGCGAGCGTCTCGCCGGACAGCAGCGGGGTGTCCCCGCACACCACGATCACGGTGCCCTCGACGGCCCCGCCCAGCTCGTCGAGCGCGACCCGCACCGCGTTGCCGGTGCCCTTCTGCTCGGCCTGGTAGGCGGTGCGAACCTGGGCGTCCGCGGCGGTGAGGTGCGCGGTGACCTGCTCACTGGCGTGGCCCACGACGACGACGAGGTGGAGCGGGTCCAGCTCGCGGGAGGCGGCGACGACATGACCGACGAGCGAACGCCCGGAGATCTCGTGCAGAACCTTGGGTGTCTTCGACTTCATGCGGGTGCCCTCACCCGCTGCGAGGACGACGACGGCTGCCGGGCGTACGGAGCTCACGGATAGGCCCTTCGGCTTCGGGTGGTGGACATCCGCAGGATACCGGGGGGTGTGTGGCCGGACATGGGCGCGGGCCCCGACCGGTTGGGTCGGGGCCCGTGATGGAGAGCTCCCGGGGAAGGAATCGAACCCTCATTCAATGGACCAAAACCATTTGTCCTGCCATTAGACGACCCGGGATCGTTTTACCGCTATGTCCGATTTTCTTGATCGGCTCGTTCTGCAGCACCTACTATGCCGCACCACCAGCCCTCGATGCGACGGTACAGCTCAGCACTTTTGTTCACGCGGATCACCAGACAGCCGTGGTAACCCTCGCCGGTGTCCTTGCGGTTGGTACTGGGATTGTGCCTCTTGAGTGTGGTCCTGCCGAACGAGCCTGACGGGCCTGCTTCCGCCCTCCGGAATCGCTCCGCCTTCGGGACATCGGCCGACTCGTGGATGTGTACGTGCCGGTCGGACGTCCAGGTCGAATGGGCAGTCGATTCGTTGTTTCGAGCGGTTGTTCATCGTTTGGCCCCCGGTCGAACGTACGGCGTGCTGCGCAGGTCCCCCGAAAATGAGATGCGGCCGCCCGTAGGCTGGATGCCATGACCGCAACGGGGGAAGACCGGGAAGCGGCGGGACCGACCACCCGTGGCTACTGGTGGTGGGAACGGCGACGGAGTGTCGCGCTGGACGTGGGGCTCGCGCTGGTCTCGGCGCTGGAATGCGGGCTGGAAGGGGTGGACTTCGCGTGGGACACCGGGCTGCCGGTGCCCTTCGGAGTGCTGTTCGGGCTGATCGCGGGGGCCGTGCTGCTGGTGCGCAGGCGGTGGCCGATCGCGGTGGTGCTGGTGTCGATCGCGACGACACCGGCCGAGATGGGCTTCCTGATGGGGCTGGTCGGCCTGTACACGCTGGCCGCGTCCGAGGTGCCCCGGCGGATCACCGCGGTGCTGATGAGCATGTCCCTGGTGGGAACGTTCATCGTGACGTACGTACGGCTGCGGCAGGGCGTCGACGAGAACGCCGACTTCGGGCCCGGCGACTGGTACGTCCCCATGCTGTCCCTCTTCATGGCCGTCGGGCTGACCGCGCCGCCCGTGCTGTTCGGCCTCTATATAGGGGCACGCAGGCGGCTGATGGAGAGCCTGCGGGAGCGGGCCGACTCGCTGGAGCGGGAGCTGTCGCTGCTCGCGGACCGGGCCGAGGAACGGGCGGAGTGGGCGCGTACGGAGGAGCGGACCAGGATCGCCCGCGAGATGCACGACGTGGTGGCCCACCGGGTGAGCCTGATGGTGGTGCACGCCGCGGCCCTTCAGGCGGTCGCGCCGAAGGACCCGGCGAAGGCGGTGCGCAACGCCGCCCTGGTGGGTGACATGGGACGCCAGGCGCTGACGGAGCTGCGCGAGATGCTGGGCGTGCTGCGGGCGGGCGAGCCGGCGGTTGCCCGGGTGGCCCAGGTACCGCTGGCCTCGGTGGGCCGGGCGGCGCCGGCGGTGCCGGAGGACGGGCCGCGGCTGGACGAGGTCGAGGCGCTGGTCGGCCAGTCGCGCGCCGCCGGCATGACGGTGGAGCTGTCGGTGGAGGGCGCCACGCGTGCCTACGCGCCCGAGGTCGAGCAGACGGCGTACCGCGTGGTGCAGGAGGCCCTGACCAACGTGCACAAGCACGCGGCGGGTGCCAAGACGTGGGTGCGGCTGGCGCACCGGGGCGCCGAGGTCGCGATGCAGGTGGAGAACGGCCCGTCGGACGCGGCGACGGCCGACGCGGGGCTTCCCAGCGGGGGCAACGGCCTGGTCGGGATGCGGGAGCGGGTGCTCGGCCTGGGCGGCGTCTTCGTCTCGGGCCCGACGGACACGGGCGGCTTCCGGGTGTCGGCGGTGCTGCCGGACGCCGAGAGCGAGGACACCCCCGGCCCGTCCGGCGTCTGAGGACGGCGACGGCACCCCCCACGGCCCGTCCGGCGTCTGACGACGGCGACGGCACCCCCCACGGCCCGTCCGGCGTCTGACGACGGCGACGGCATGGCCGGCCCACCCGGCGTGAGAGGACGGCGGCACGTTCCCGCCCCCCCCGGGGTCTGAGGACGGCGACGGCGCCCTTCCCGGCCCGTCCGGCGTTTGAGGACGGAACCGTGGTGGTGGTGTCCGGGCACCGGGCGTGGGCCCGGGTGTGTCCAGCCCGTCCGGCGTTCGAGGACGGAACCCTCGCGGTGGTGACCGTGCGCCGGGCGTGCGCCGGACCCCGAGGACCCGGCGCCTCCGGCGCCCCCTCAGCCCGAGACGAGGCGTTCCGGCTGGACGCCGCCGACCAGGGTCGCGAGGGCCGCGTCGATGTCCGGGCCGAGGTACCAGTCGCCGGTGTGGTCGACGCTGTAGACCCGGCCGGTCTGGTCGATCGCGAGGACCGCCTGGTTCTCCCCCTCCTCGCCCAGCGGCGCGACCTCGGTCTCCAGGGCCCGGCCGAGGTCCCCGAGGGTGCGGGCCAGGTGGAGTCCGCGCAGTGGGTCGATGCGGACGGCCGGGGGCGCGATCTGGCGGCCGGGCGCGGTGGCGGTGATGTGCAGGCCGCCGAATTCGGCCCAGGCCTCGACGGCGGCGGGGAAGACGGCGTGCTGGTGGCCGGCCGGGGAGGCGTGCGAGCGCAGGGCGTCGGCCCATTCCTCGGCCTGGCGGATGTCCCAGCGGCCGGGCTGCCAGCCGGCGGCGCGCAGGGCGGCGTCGACGGCGGCGGGGAAGCGGGTGGCGGCCTGGCGGTCGCGGGTCGCGGGCCCGGCCTGTGCGGGAAGGTCGGTGCGATCGTGCATGGGCGCGGTCAGCTCTTCTCTGCGGAGGTGGCCGCGCCGGTCGCGGTGAGGTCGACGGGCCGGACGCCGAAGTGGGCGAGCATGACGGCGCAGGAGCGGCAGGGCGCGGCATAGCTGCCGTGCAGCGGGTCGCCGTCCTCGCGGATGCGGCGGGCGGTGAGGCGGGCGTGCTTGAGGGCACGGCGTGCCTCGCCGTTGGTGAGGGGCTTGCGCTGGGCGCGCTTGGAGCGCCCGCTCTCGGCCGCGGTGAGGTGCCGGGAGAGCAGTATGGCCTCGGGGCAGCGGCCGGTGAACCGTTCGCGCCGGTCGCTGGGGAGGGTGTCGAGGAAGTCCTGCACCAGGTGGTGCAGGACGGGTGGCTGGTCGCCCTTGCCCGCGGTGCAGGTGAGGGTTTCGCCGCGTACGGACAGGGCGGCGGCCACGGCGGGCAGGATGCCGTCGCGGCGCTGCGCGAGGCGGGGCGCGGCGCCCGTTTCGGTGCTGCTCCAGCTGAGTCGTGGGTCCCCGGTCGTGACGGTGTGTGCAGAGTGTGCGGTGTGCATGGTGCTGTGTCCCTCCCGTGCCCGCAGCGGCTGCTGCCTTTGTGCACGCCCCCCGTGTATGCGGGTGACAGCCTGCCAAATGTGTCGGGTCCTGTGAAAGCTGGGTCGGTGAAACGTGTCTGCGTGTCGCGCGGCGGTGGCCCGTTCGTCGCTCGTCCGTCACGCGGTTGTGACGGTTGGTGACGGATGGCGTGCGGGGGTGGCGGGGCCGGTCCCCGTTCGGGTGTCACCGCTTAGGCTGTGCCTGGACCACCCCCTGGGTCGGTCCTCATCAGCCAGACGCAGCAGGGGGCAACCGCCATGACGACAGGTCGGCTCGGGCAGCAAGCCGCGCCACCGAACGCGGCCTATGCCGGGCAGCTCGTGCACTTCCCGGACCCGGTCCGGGCGTCCCGTCACCCCAGAGGGGTGCGTATGGACGGGAACGGCTGTCCGGATTTCGCGCCGTACGCGCGCGCCGCGGCGGAGATCGCGGAGCCCCCGCAGGGTTTCGGTGTGGACGAGCTGCGGCTCACGGACTACGTGTCGGCGAACGCCGCGATGGCGGCGGCCGGTCACGAGCTGTGGGACACGATCCCGTCGGTGGCGACGCCGCACGGCTGGACCTGGCACCACGTGCCGGGGGGCCGCCGGATGGAGCTGGTCCCGGTCGAGGTGAAGGCGCTGCTGCGCCACCACGGCGGGCTCGCGTCGACTCAGGTCGACCAGAACAAGCGGGGGACGCGCCCGTTGCAGGAGACGCGGCCCGCCCACTTCCGGCTTCCCAAGGGGGCCGTGGCGGTGAGCGAGCAGCAGATCCTGGGCGTCGAGGAGGATCTCGGCTACCGGCTGCCGGGTGCCTACCGTTCGTTCCTGAAGGCGGCGGGCGGTTCGGCCCCGGTGGGCGCGGCGCTCGACGCGGAGCTGGGTCTCCTGATCGACCAGCCGTTCTTCACGGTGCGCGAGGAGGCCGCCGTGAACGATCTGGTGTACGTCAACAAGTGTCTGCGGGACCACCTGACGAAGGACTACCTGGGCGTCGCGTTCGTCCAGGGGGGTCTGCTCGCGGTGAAGGTGCGGGGCGAGGGTCTCGGTTCGGTGTGGTTCTGCGCGTACGACGATGCCCGGGACCAGGACGGCTGGACGGTGCAGGAGCGGGTGGAGCGGCTGCTGCTGCCGTGCGGTGACGACTTCGACGCGTTCCTCCAGCGTCTCGCGGGTAATCCGCCGGAGCTGGAGACGGTGGCGAACCTGATGGTGGACGGTGGCTTCGCGCAGGCCGTCCCGGTGGAGGGGTGAGCGCGATGGTGACCTTCGCACAGGCGCAGGAGCGGGCGGACGAGTGGGTCAACGGTGACGTTCCGGCGTACCAGCACCGTGAGGTGCGGGTGCGTGAGTTCGAGCTGGGCTTCGTGGTGTGGGCCGAGGACCGTGTGGACGGTCCGGTCTCGGACGGGGGCCGGCAGCGGCTGGTGATCGCGCGGGACAGCGGTGAGGCGACGCTGTGGCCGGGGCTGCCGGTCGGTGAGGTGATCCGGCGGTACGAGGAGGAGTACGGGGCGCAGGAGGCGGCTCCGGATGCCCCGGCGCCGCCGGAGCGGGTGGATCTGAATCAGACGTCGTTCCTGTTGAGCCCGCCGGAGTGGCTCCAGGACGCGGCGGACAAGCTGGGTATCCCGGACCGGCGGGCGGAGAGCGCGGACCGTGCGGAGGCGGTGGCGGACACCCCGCCGCCCGCGCCTTCCCCGATCCCCTCCCCGTCTCCGATTCCGGCGCCGTCGGAGCCCTCGTCGCCGTCGCAGGGCGGTTCCGTCGCGTACGAGCCGACCGCGTCGGACGGCGTTCCGGCGTCGTCGCTCCAGTCTCCGGTCGGGGCCACGCCGTGGGCGGGCACCGATACGAACGCGAACACGGACGACGCGGAGGTGGGGCTGCCGGCGACGGTGTTCGCGCCGCCGCTCTCGGGCGCCGACGACGAGGAGGAGCCGCCCCCGGTCGTACCGGCGGACGCTCCGACGGCGCTGATGTCGGGCGGCAGCCAGCTTCCGAAGACGGCCATCGCGCCGGGGATGGCCCCGCGCCGCCCGGCCGATCCCGCGCCGCCCGTGCCCGGCCCGCCGGCTCCGGGGACGGGCGTGCCCGGTCCGCCCCCGCCGCCCGCCCCGGGCCCGCAGCCCTCGCCGCCGGGCCGGCCCGGCGTCCCCGGTGCCGGGGACATCGCCGACGCCGCCACGAGCAAGGCGCCCGTGGCGCCGCGCAAGCCGCGCGGGGGTACGCCTCCGCCGCCGCCCGGAGCTCCGGGCGCTCCGGGGGCCCGGCCGGGTGCCCCGGTGCCGCCGCCGTCGGGTCCGGGCACGCCCGGTGCCCCGGCGGGCGGGTACGTACCGACGCAGCTGGTCTCGCAGCTGGGCCCGCCCGGTGCCACGCCGCCGCCTCCGTCCGACGGCGGGGTGCACCAGGCGGCCACGATGTTCGCCGAGCCGGGCGCGGTCGGCCCGCAGGCCCCGCCGCCGCCCGGTCCGCCGGGTGTTCCCGGCGCGCCGCAGCCGCCCGGTCCGCCCGGCCCTCCCGGTCCGCCCGGTGCGCCGCAGCCGCCGCCCCCGCCGCCGGGTGCGACGCCGCCGCCCGCCGGGGGCGGGGTGCACCACGCGGCGACGATGCTCGCCGGTCCCGGGCAGGTGGGTCCGGGCGCGCCGCAGCCGCCGGGTCCGCCCGGTCCGCCCGGTGCGCCGATGGGCGCGCCGGCCGGGCACACCCCGCCGCCGGCGGCGTACGGCTATCCGCAGGCGCCGGCCGGTCAGCCGACCGTCGGTCCGGGCTATCAGGCCGTACTGCGCTTCCGGGCGCCGGACGGCAGCGAGCAGCAGCTGATCCGCCGCTCGGCGCCGGGTACGCCGCACCCGGAGTGGCAGATGCTGCACGAGCTGCGGGCGATGAACGTGCCGCCGCAGCAGGTCATCGAGCTGCACACGGAGCTGGAGTCGTGTGAGCTGCCCGGTGGTTACTGCGCGCGGATGATCCGGGAGACCTGGCCGCAGGTACGGATCACGTCCGTCGCCCCGTACGGCACGGATCACGCCAGCCGGCAGCAGGGAATGCAGCATCTGCTGACGCACCAGGGCGAGTTGCACCAGGTGGCGGACGGTCCCGCGCGGCCGGCCCCGGTGCGGGCGCCGCTGCCGCAGATGCAGCCGGCGCCTCCGCTGCCGCCGGAGGCGATCGCGGAGGAGATGCTGCAGACGTTCGGTCCGCAGGGTGTGCTGCGTTTCGATCAGCGTGCGGTGTCCCGGCAGGGGGTGCCGGAGGTCGTGGCGCGGACGCTGGTGTGGGCGGGTCTGCCCGCCGACTTCGGGCCGTTCTTCTGGGCGCAGCCGGGTCAGCCGGTGGTGCCGACGCTGGCGGAGCTGGCCGCGCAGCGGCAGGTGCAGCCGGCGTCGGACGCGGGCTCGTACCTGGTGATGGGTTCGGACTTCGGCCGGGCGATCTGTGTGCAGTACGGCACGGCGCACATCGTGGCGGTGCCGGTGGAGGCGGGTCCCGGTGGTGCGCCGGTCGCGCCGCAGTTCGTGAACACGGGGCTGCCGGAGTTCGCCCGCTGCATGGCGTTGCTGGGCCGGATGTGGCGGCTGCGCTACGGCCTGAATCCGGAGCAGGCGGGCCGCTGGACGGTGGACTTCCAGGCGCAGTTGGTGGCGCTGGACGCGGCGGCGCTGGCGTCGCCGGAGAGCTGGTGGTCGGTGCTGCTGGAGCAGATGTGGGACGGGCTGATCTGACCGTTGCGTGCGAAGGGCGTGGTGCCCGGTCCTCTTCGGGGGGCCGGGCACCACGCCTTTGCCGTGTCCGACGCCGTTCCTCGGCGCGTGTGATGCCGGTCGCTTCCGTCCGGAAAGCACTCCATCGATTCAGACTTCTTGACCAATTGCCGCATCCTTGACGTATTGCTCGATGGTCCGCCCCCGGAGTCGGGAAGATCGGAAAGAGGCGTCAAGGATGAGTTCTGCACCGGTGTCCGCGCACGGCTTCGTCGGCGTACGGGGTCGTGGGTACCGCCCGGAGCAGGTGGACCGTGCGGTGGCCGCGCTGTCCGCGGAGCGGGACGAGGCCGTGGCGGGGGTGGCGCGGCTGACGGAGCTGGCGGAGCGGCTGGAGGCCGAGTCGGCCCGGCTGGACGAGGCCGTCGCCCGGCTGGCGCCGCAGGACTACGCGTCGCTGGGGGAGCGGGCGCAGCGGATTCTGGCGCTGGCCGACGAGGAGGCGGAGTCGGTGCGGGGCGCCGCGCAGGAGGAGGCGCAGGCGTTGTGGGACGCGGCGGACGCGGCGGCGCGGGCGCTGCGTGAGTCGGCGCGCGCGGACGCGGAGGCGGTGCGGGCGGCGGCGGTGGGCCGGGCCGATGAGGTGGTGGCCGCCGCGGAGGGTGCGGCGGGGGAGGCGCTGGAGGCGGCCCGGATCGAGGCGGCCGGGCTGCGTGAGGAGGCGGAGGCCGCGATGGCGGCGACCCGCAGCCGTACGGAGAGTGTGCTGGCCCATCAGGAGCAGGAGCACGCGGAGCGGTGGGCGGCTGCGGGGGCGGAGCTGACGGACGCGGAGTCGGCGCTGGAGGCGGCCCACGCGGAGCTGCTGGAGCGCGCGCGGGCTGGGCTCGACGAGGCGCGGCGGGCGCGTGCGGAGGCCGAGGAGGCCGCGCGGCACGGTCAGGAGGACGCCGAGGCGCGGGCGGCCGAGCTGATCTCGGGGGCGCGGATGCGTGAGGAGCGGGTGGTGCGGGAGACCGAGCGGATTCTGCGGGAGCACGAGGAGGGCCGTGAGGAGGTCCAGGCGCACATGGCGCATGTGCGCAGTTCGCTCGCGGCGCTCACCGGCCGGGTGTCCCCGGGGCGGGACTGACGGTCTCCCGGCGGGGGGCCCGGGGGCTCAGGGACGGGGCCAGGGGCGCTTGGAGAGTTCTTCGATGCTGGTGTTGAAGCGTTTGAGGTAGCCGGCGAAGGCGGCGATGTCGTCGTCCGGCCAGTCGTGCATGACCTGGTCCAGGGAGTGGACGACGCGTTCGCGCTCGGCGTCGAGGAGTTCGGTGCCCGCGTCGGTGATGCGGAATTTGCGGGCCATGCCGCCGTCGGGGTCGGCGATGCGTTCGGCGAGTCCGGCCCGGGTCACGGCGGCGGTCTGGCGGTTGAGGGTGGAGGCGTCGAGGCCGAAGGCGTCGCTGAGTTCGCCGTTGGACATGGGGCCCTGGACGCGGAGGCGGCTCAGCAGGATGTACGCGCTGCGGTCCATGAGGGCGTACTTGTGCCGCCCGCCCCGGTGGTCGGCGAGGCTGTGGCGGCCGAGCAGCATCTGCTCGTACTCCACCTCTTCTGTGGGCCTGGTCATCTCTGCGGCCTCCTGACTTCTGCGCCGGGTCGGTGGAACGTCGGGTTCCGGGCGGCGGTGCCATTCTCGCACGAGTGTGTACGGCACACATAAGGTGTATGACACATTAGGCATGTACGATGCATGTCGCTGTCCCGGTAGGCGGGACCACAGCCCTTCAAGGAGTCCCACCTCATGGAAGCCCCCCAGCCGACAGCGAGGTCAGGTGGTGTCGTCGCCACGCTGGCCTTCGCCGGCACCGTGGCAGCGGTCATGCAGACCCTGGTCACGCCGCTCATCGCCGAGCTGCCCAAGCTGCTGAACACCACGTCCTCCAACGCCGCCTGGGTGATCACCGTCACCCTGCTGGTCTCCGCGGTCTGCGTGCCGGTCTCCGGCCGCCTGGGCGACCTGCTCGGCAAGCGCCGCATGCTGCTCGCCTGTGCGGTCCCGCTGATCGTCGGCTCGGTCGTCTGCGCGCTTTCCTCCACCGTGGTCCCCATGATCATCGGGCGTGGTCTCCAGGGCATGGGCATGGGCATGGTGCCGCTCGGCATCGCCCTGCTGCGTGACGTGGTGCCGAAGGAGAAGATGAGCTCCTCCATCGCCCTGGTCAGCGCCTCCCTCGGCATCGGCGGCGCCCTCGGCCTGCCGATCGCCTCGGCGGTCGCCCAGTACGCGAACTGGCGGGTGCTGTTCTGGGGTTCGGCCGTGCTGGCCGTCATCATCTTCGCCCTGGTCTGGTTCCTGATCCCGGACGTTCCGGCCGGCGCCAAGGGGCAGCGCTTCGACGTGCCCGGTGCCCTCGGTCTGGCCGTCGGCCTGGTCTGCCTGCTCCTCGGCGTCTCCAAGGGCTCCGAGTGGGGCTGGACCTCGGCCACCACGATCGGCCTGTTCGTCGCCGCCGTCGTGGTGCTGCTGGCCTGGGGCTTCTGGGAGCTGCGCACCACCGACCCGCTGGTCGACCTGCGCACCACCGCCCGCCCCCGGGTGCTCATCACCAACGTCGCGTCGCTCTTCGTCGGCTTCGGCATGTACGCCGGGATGCTGATCGTGCCCCAGCTGCTCCAGTTCCCCGAGGCGACCGGCTACGGGCTCGGCCAGTCGATGCTCCAGGCCGGTCTGTGGATGGCCCCCGGCGGCATCATGATGATGCTCGTCTCCCCGCTCGGCGGGAAGCTCACCGACGCCCGCGGCCCGAAGTTCACGCTGATCTCGGGTGTCCTGGTCATCGCCGCCGCCTACGGCCTCGGCATCCTGCTGATGGGCTCCGCCTGGGGCCTGATGCTGTTCCTCATGGTCAGCAGCAGCGGCGTCGGCCTCGCCTACGGTGCGATGCCCGCCCTCATCATGAGCGCGGTCCCGGCCTCCGAGACGGCCGCGGCCAACGGCTTCAACACCCTCATGCGCGCCCTCGGCACCTCGATCGGCGCCGCCGTGATCGGTGCGATCCTCGCCCAGATGACCACCGAGGCGGGCGGCTTCACGATCACCTCCGAGGCAGGATTCCGCATGGGCCTCATCTTCGGCTGCGGCGTCGCCCTGGTCGCGGTCGCGATCTCGGCGTTCATCCCGGCCGTGCGCACCGCTCTCACGGGCGGCGACAAGTCCGCCACCCCCGCCGCCCCGGAGGTGGCGGCGGCCAAGGGCTGAGCAGTACGAACCAGGTGAACCGGGAGCGGTCTGTCAGCCGGCAGGCCGCTCCCGCCATGCCGCCGCCTGTCTTAGCAGCGCCCGGATCAGGGCGGTGACCTGGAGGCGGGCGCGGGGATGGCCGAGGGTCGCGGCGCCGATGTGCCGTGCCGGGGCCGGACGGCCGACCGGGACGGTGCGCAGGCCGGGGATCTCCGGGGTCAGCGCGACGGACGGGATCAGCGAGACGCCCAGGCCCGCGGCGACGAGCGAGCGGGCGAAGAAGTAGTCGGTCGTCGTGCCCCGGATGTCCGGGGCGAACCCGGCCCGCCGTGCGTAACGGCGCAGGTACGCCTCCGTCTTGAGGCAGCCGAGCACCCAGGGTTCACCGGCCAGTTCGGCGAGGTCGAGGGAGTCCCGGGCGGCCAGGCGGTGGTCCCGGGGCAGGACGACGCCGAGGGGGTCGTCCATGAGCGCGGTCCACTCCGGAGCGTGCCCCGGCCCCGGCCGGCCGGGCAGCGGGCCGTCGAAGTGGTAGGCGAGCGCGAGGTCCACGGCACCCTGGCGGACCAGCGGCAGGCTGTCCTCGGGCTCGTACTCCCGGATGTGGACGACCGTGCCCGGGTGGGCCGCCGTCAGCTCGGCGAGGGCGCCGGGGAGCAGCAGCCTGCCCCCGCTGGTGAACGTGGCGACGGTGAGCTGGGTCCGGCCCGTGGCGAGTTCACCGACCTGCCGCTGCGCGTGGGCGAGTTCGGCGGCGACCGACTCGGCGGCGCCGACCATGATCCGGCCCGCCGGGGTCAGGGTGACCCCGCGCGTGCTGCGCACGACGACCTGGGCGCCGAGTCCGCGCTCCAGGGCGGCCACCTGCTGGGAGACGGCCGACGGCGTGAGCCGCAGGGCGGCGGCCGCCCGGTTGAAGCTGCCGTGCTCGGCCACGGCCCGCAGCACGCGGAGCCGTTGCACATCGATCAACAGTTTTCCTTCATACGGGTTCAGTGGGCCGGTACTTCTGCTGCTGACGGTACGTCTCCAGGATGGAGGCATGCAAAGGATCTGTGTCATCGGCGGAAGCCGGTACTTCGGGAAGCTCCTGGTCCAACGGTCGCTGGAGGCCGGGCACCGGGTCACGGTCGTCAACCGCGGCTCCGCCCCGCCGCCCCCGGGCGCCGAGCACCTCGTCGTGGACCGCGACGACGAGGCCGCCCTCGCCGCCGCGCTCGGCGGGCGCACCTTCGACGTGGTCGTCGACCAGGTCTGCTACACCCCGGTCCAGGCCGCGACCGCCGTGCGCGTCTTCCGGGACCGCGCCGCGCGGTACGTCATGACCTCCACCATCGAGGTCTACGATCCGGCGACGGCCGCGCCGGCGCCCGCCACCCCCGGCGTCCCCGTGGCGGAGGAGCGCGTGGACCCGGCCGGCCGGCGGGTGCGGCTGGACCTGCCCTGGCACGACGCGGCCTATCTGGAGGACCACTACGCCGAGGGCAAGCGGCAGGCCGAGGCGGTGTTCACCCGGGAGGGCCCCTTCGCCTTCGCCTCCGTACGCAGCGCCCACGTACTCGGCGGCGGCGCCCAGGAGTTCACCGGCCGCCTCGCGCACTACGTGGAGCGCGTCGGCCGGGGCGAGGAGATCGCCGTACACCGCGAGGAGCAGCCCAGCGTCTTCATCCACTACGCGGAGCTGGCCGACCTGTTGCGGTGGGCCGCCACGGGCACCGGCTTCACCGGCCCGCTGAACGCCTGCTCCGACGGTCTGCTCGACGTGACCGGCCTGACCGCCGTCGTCGCGGCGGCGAGCGGCGGCCGGCCCGTGCACCGGACCGTCGCCCCGGGGGAGCCGGCGGGCCCGTTCTCCTTCGACCGGTTCTACGCCATGAGCAACCGCCGGGCGAAGGAGCTGGGTTTTCGTCTTCTCCCGTACCGCCGACTGGCTGCCCGCCGCCGTCGCCGAGGCGGTCGCCGCGTCCGCCGCCGTCGCCTCCTGAGGAGTACGCCCATGCGTTACCGCACCATCGGAGAGCTGAAGGTCAGTGCCATCGGCCTGGGGGCCATGCCGCTCTCCATCGAAGGACGCCCCGGCGAGCGGCGGGCCATGGCCACCGTCCACGCCGCGCTCGACGCGGGCATCACCCTCATCGACACCGCCGACAGCTACCACTGGTACGCGGGCGAGAGGGGCCACAACGAACGCCTCGTCGCCCGCGCGCTGCGGAGCTACGGCGGTGACACCTCCGGCGTGCTGGTCGCCACCAAGGGCGGGCGCGGGCGGCCCGGCGACGGCAGCTGGACCGTCACCGGCACCCCCGAGCACCTGAGGCGGGCCGCCGAGGAGTCCGCCGGGCGCCTGGGCGTCGAAGCCATCGGCCTCTACCAGCTGCACAAGCCGGACCCCGGGGTGCCGTGGGCGGACTCCGTCGGCGCGCTGCGCGAGCTGCTCGACGCCGGCACGATCCGCGCCGCCGGGATCTCCAACGTGACCAGCGGGCAGATCCGTGCGGCCGGGGCCGTCCTAGGCGACGCCCTGGTCTCCGTGCAGAACCAGTACTCGCCCGCCGTGCGCGGGAGCGAGGCGGAGCTGAGGCTGAGCGAACGCTCGGGCCTCGCCTTCCTGCCGTGGAGTCCGCTCGGCGGAATCTCGCGCAGCGCGCTCGACGGCCCGTCGGGGCCGGCCTCCGAGGGCACCGCCTTCCACCGCGTCGCCGCCGAGCGCGGTGTCAGCCCCCAGCAGGTCGCCCTGGCCTGGCTGCTGGCCCGGTCCCCGGCGATGGTGCCCGTGCCGGGAGCCAGCCGCCCGGCATCCGTCCAGGACTCGGCGCGGGCGGCCGAACTCGACCTGGACGAAGCCGAGTCGGCGCTCCTGGACGAGGCGGCGGACCGTCTCAGCCGGTGACCGGCGGGCGCCCGAGCCCGTGGCGGTCCGCCCAGTCGCCGATGGCCGACGCCAGCTCCTCGGGGCGGTCCTCCGGGGTGTGGTGCCCGGCGACGCCGTGCCGGGAGACCTCCAGGCCCGCGATGTTCGCCTCGCACCAGGCCACCGCTGCCCGGTCGGTCATGGCGCCGGGCCCCGGCTCGAACGCGGCCAGGAGCTTGGGGACTTCGGGGCTGGACGACAGCCAGGCGTCGTAGCGCTCGATCCGGGCCACGACATCGGCGGGCTCCCCGTCCAGCGGCATCATGCGCGTCCACGCCAGAACGGGCCGGCGGCTGTCCGGGGTGGGGAAGGGCCGCCGGTAGGCGTCGAGGGCGGCGGGGTCGAGCGGGGTGGCCAGGGTGTCCTGGAGCCCCTCGATGAACAGCGAATCCTCCAGGACCATCTTCTCGCCCACCTCCGGGGTGCGCAGCAGCGTGAACAACTGCCTTCCGGCATCGGGGAATTCGTCACCGTACAGCGGTTTCACGATCGTCTCGGTGAAGGCGACGGCGCGGACGGTGTGCGGGAGCCGGGCGGCGCGGTCGAAGGCGAGCGCGCCGCCCCAGTCGTGGCCGACGAGGACGGCCTCGGTCAGGCCGAGCGCGTCGAACCAGGCGTCGAGATGGCGGGCGTGGTCGTCGAAGGTGTACGCGATGCCGGGCCGGCCGGACTCGCCCATGCCGATGAGGTCGGGGGCCAGCAGACGCCGGCCGGGCGCGGCCACCCCGGGCAGGACGTCGCGCCACAGGTAGGAGGAGGTCGGATTGCCGTGGAGGAAGACGAACGGCAGGCCGTCCGGGTCGCCGGACTCGCGGTAGTGGACGGTGGAGCCGAGGACGGGAACGGTGGGCATGGCGGGGTCACGTCGCTTTCACGAAGAGGGAGGGCGGTGCGGGCTCAGACGTTGAGGCTCAGGACGCGGTCGACGGCGATCTCGATGACGGCCAGGTCCGGCGGGTCGGGCGGGGCAGCCCCGTAGCGGGCGGCGTAACGGCGCACGGCCTCCGCCAGGCGTACGGGATCGCCGGCCACCGAGGCCCGGCCTTCGAGGGTGATCCAGCGGAAGCCGTCGGCCTGGCAGAGCGCGACCCGGGCCGCCGGACCGCCCGCCGACACATTGCGCGCCTTGCGGGCGCCGGCCCTGGTGGTCACCCGGGCCAGGCCCGTGGCCGCGTCGAAGGTGAAGCGGACGGGAGCCACGTGCGGGGAGCCGTCGGGGCGCAGCGTGGTGAGGGTGGCGGTACGGGGGAGGGTGAGGAAGCCGCTCGCGGTGGGCGCGAGCCGGGGCAGGTACCGGCTCACTTCTTCTTCACGCCCTCGTTCCAGATGAGCTTGGCGATGTTCGGCTTCACGGCGGTCGTGATCACACCCATGGCCGTACGGACGTGGCGCCGCTCCTCCAGTTCGCGCAGCATGCTCGCGGCGAGGTCGGAGCGGGCCGTGAAGACGCCGTCGGC
The DNA here is from genome assembly GCF_000373645.1 of Streptomyces sp. ATexAB-D23. GTDB lineage: Bacteria > Actinomycetota > Actinomycetes > Streptomycetales > Streptomycetaceae > Streptomyces > Streptomyces castrisilvae. The sequence goes on from NZ_KB892026.1 coordinate 46,341, forward strand.
GCTCGACGGGGCGGTGCGGTAGTCGGTGACGGCCGGGTGTTCGAAGAGGCCCGACGGCCGTACCAGGGTCCAGTCGAGAGCGGTGCGGCGGACGATGCCCTCCATACGGCCCATGTCCGCGTGGAGGGTGCGGCCCAGGCGCCGGTTCACCAGCGGGTCGAGCACATGGTTGAAGAAGTGCGCCCCGGTGGGGCGCCAGCCGGGGTCGGCGATGCTGGAGCTGATGACGAGCAGCCGGCGGACGCCGTGGTGGGCCATGGCCCCGGTGATGGCCGTGGCGCTCTGCGAGTACAGGGTGATCGGCTGCTTGCTGAAGCGGGCGCCGAGCGCGGAGAGGACCGCGTCCGTTCCCTCGACCGCGGCGTCGACGGCCTGCGGGTCGGTGGCGTCGGCGACGGCCGCGGTGAGTCCGGGGCGGGCGGGCAGGGAGCCGGGCCGGCGGGTCACGGCGACGACCTCGTGGCCGGCGGCCAGGGCCTGGTCGGTGAGGTGGCGGCCGGTCGGGCCATTGGCGCCGAAGACTGCGATGCGCATGGTGTGGGTGCTTCCTTCGTGGGGCGGCCGGAACGCCCTTGACTCTGCGGATCACGCCACGCACGCTCAACGGTGATGAATAACGCCCAGGCCGTCGCCGCCAGGCCCCGGGGGCGCCCCCGGGGCAACCCGCCGACCCGGGAATCGGTCGTCGTCGCGGCGCGTGCGCTGTTCCTGGAGCGCGGCTACCGGGCCACGACGCTGCGCGCCGTGGCCGGTGCGGCCGGTGTGGACGCCGCCCTGATCTCGTACCACTTCGGGTCCAAGAAGGGCCTGTTCGCCGAGGTGATGCAGTTCCAGTGCGCCGGCGCGCTGACGGTGGACGAGGTGCTGAGCGGCGATCCGGCGACCCTGCCCGCGCGGCTGATCGACGCGGTGACGGGCCTGTGGGAGGACGCCGACTTCCGCCGGCTCACCGCCCGGGGCGAGACGGCCGCCGAAGTGATCCGCGAGTACCTGGAACAGGAGCTGCTGGGGCGGCTCGTTGAATTTCTCGGCGGCCGGGACGCGACCGCCCGTGCCACCGCCGTGGTGACCGTACTCGGCGGGATCATCTACACCCGCTACCTCAACCCGCTCCCCACCCCCTCCGCCCTCACCCCGGCCGAGACCCGCGCCGCCCTCGTCCCGGCCCTGCGCGCGGCCCTGGCCCCCAGGGCGGGACGCCGGTAGCGGGGGCCTTCGTGGTCACCCCGTAACGCCTGCGCGTACCGCCCGCTTCGAGCGCCCGTCCCCACCCAGCGGTGTGGGCCCTTGGGTGCAGTCCCTGAGATACCCGTCCACCCGGGGGCCCAGCCCCCTAGGGGTAGCTCCTTACTCCGGCCCAGGGGCCGTTCGTCCCGCCGGAGGACGTGCCCACGCCACCCCGTTCCGTAGCGTGTTAGTCGTACCGCGGAGGGGCGGACCGCAGGGGGCGAGGTGGGGAAAACCCCACCGGAAGACTGCGCCGGGCACCAGCGCGCCGGACCCCCTCCAGCCAGCAGACTTCACACCAGACGGCGACGAACCGGCGCCGACCGACATAGGAGATAAACCGTGACAACGGCTGTAACCATTCCCAGGCACGGGGGCACTGGAGGGCGTACGGCCGTGGCTGCGCGGGCTCGGCAGGTCGTCAAGGCGTACGGGACGGGCGAGACCCGGGTCGTCGCCCTGGACCACGTCGACGTCGACATCGCCAAGGGCCAGTTCACCGCGATCATGGGCCCGTCCGGCTCCGGCAAGTCGACGCTGATGCACTGCCTGGCCGGTCTGGACACCGTGACGTCCGGTCAGATCCACCTGGCCGAGACCGAGATCACCGGCCTCAAGGACAAGAAGCTCACCCAGCTGCGCCGCGACCGCATCGGGTTCATCTTCCAGGCGTTCAACCTCCTGCCGACGCTCAACGCCCTGGAGAACATCACGCTGCCGATGGACATCGCGGGCCGCAAGCCCGACGCCGCGTGGCTGGACCAGGTCGTGGAGACCGTGGGCCTGGCGGGCCGGCTCAAGCACCGCCCGACCCAGCTGTCCGGCGGGCAGCAGCAGCGCGTCGCGGTGGCACGGGCCCTGGCCGCCCAGCCGGAGATCATCTTCGGTGACGAGCCGACCGGGAACCTGGACTCGCGGGCCGGTGCCGAGGTGCTGAGCTTCCTGCGCAGGTCCGTGGACGAGCTGGGCCAGACCATCGTCATGGTCACCCACGACCCGGTCGCCGCCTCCTACGCGGACCGGGTGCTCTACCTCGCGGACGGCCGCATCGTGGACGAGATGCACAACCCCACCGCCGACCAGGTGCTGGACCGCATGAAGGACTTCGACGCGCGCGGGCGGACCTCATGACCGTGTGGAAGACCTCGATGCGCAACTTCTTCGCGCACAAGGGACGCATGGCGCTCTCCGCCGTCGCGGTCCTGCTGTCGGTGGCGTTCGTCTGCGGCACGCTCGTCTTCACCGACACGATGAACACCACGTTCGACAAGCTCTTCGCCGCCACCTCCGCCAATGTCACCGTCAGCCCCAAGAAGGCCAAGGTCGACGACATCCCGGAGAACGGCAAGCCGGAATCGGTGCCCGCCTCCCTCCTCGGCCGGCTCGACAAGGTGGACGGGGTGAAGTTGGCGGAGGGCGGAATCTCCACCGCCGCCGTCACCGTCGTCGACAGCCACAACAAGAACATGGGCTCCGACACCGGCGCCCCGACCCTCGCGGGCAACTGGACGCAGAACGAACTGCGGTCCATGGAGATCACCTCCGGCCACGCCCCGCGCGGCCCCACCGAGGTCATGGTGGACGCCGACACCGCCGAGAAGCACGATCTGAAGATCGGCGACGAGCTGCGCACCATCGCGGCCAACGGCGACGTCACGGGCAAGATCAGCGGCATCGCCGCCTTCAAGGTGACCAACCCCGGTGCGGCCGTCGTCTACCTCGACACCGCCACCGCCCAGCGTTACCTCCTCGGCGCCCCCGATGTCTTCTCGCACATCTCCATCACCGCCGAACCGGGCTTCGGCGACGTCCGGTTGAAGCAGAACGTGGCCGAGGAGCTCGCCGGCTCGGCCGCGTACAAGATCCTCACGCAGGAGGAGTCGGCCGCCGAGAACAAGGACTCCATGGGGTCGTTCCTCGACGTCATGAAGTACGCCATGCTCGGCTTCGCAGGGATCGCCTTCCTCGTCGGCATCTTCCTCATCGTCAACACCTTCTCCATGCTGGTCGCCCAGCGGACCCGTGAGATCGGCCTGATGCGGGCCATCGGCTCCAGTCGTGAGCAGGTCAACCGGTCGGTGCTGCTGGAAGCGGTGCTCCTGGGCGTCTTCGGATCGATCCTCGGCGTCGGCGCCGGGATCGGGCTCGCCGTCGGCCTGATGAAGGTCATGGGCGCCGTCGGCATGGAGCTGTCCACCGACGACCTCACCATCGCCTGGACGACTCCGGTGACCGGCCTCGCGCTCGGCATCATCGTCACCGTCCTCGCCGCCTACATCCCCGCCCGCCGGGCCGGCAAGGTCTCGCCCATGGCCGCCCTGCGCGACGCCGGAACCCCGGCCGACGCCAGGTCCGGATGGGTCAGGGCCGGTATCGGCCTGGTCGTCACCGGCATCGGCGCCGTGTGCCTGTGGTGGACGACGCAGGTCGACAAGGCGAGCGACGGCTCCGGCTTCCTGGGCCTCGGCGTGGTCCTCAGCCTCATCGGCTTCATCATCATCGGCCCGCTGCTCGCCGGGGTCGTCGTACGGGCCCTCAGCGCCGTACTCCTGCGGTTCTTCGGCCCCGTCGGCCGGCTGGCCGAGCGCAACGCGCTGCGCAACCCGCGCCGCACCGGCGCGACCGGCGCGGCCCTGATGATCGGCCTGGCCCTGGTGGCCTGCCTGTCCGTGGTCGGCTCCTCCATGGTCGCCTCGGCCACCGACGAGCTGGACAAGTCGGTCGGCGCGGACTTCATCGTCCAGTCGTCCAACGGCCAGCTCATCGTCCCGCAGGCCGCCGAGGCGCTGGCCGAGGCACCCGGCATCGACCACCTCACGCACTACAAGGTCGTCTCCGCCAAGGTCACCGGCCCCGACGGCAAGTCCCAGGACGAGCACCTCACGGCGGCCGACCCGACCTATCGGCAGGACGTGCGGCGCGAGGTCCTCTCCGGTGACCTGGAGAAGGCGTACGGCAAGGACGCCATGTCGGTCGGCAGCGACTACGCCGAGGCGCACCACATCAAGACCGGTGACACGATCACCGTCGCGTTCAAGTCGGGCGACGAGGCGAAGCTGAAGGTCGCCGCGATCACCTCGGACGACACGAGCCTGGACCAGGGCGCGATGTACATCGGCATGGCGACCGCCCAGCGGTACGTGCCCGCCGACAAGATGCCGCAGAACATGATCATGTTCGCCAAGGCGAAGGACGGCGAGGAGAAGGCGGCCTACGCCGCGCTCAAGAGCTCCATCGCGAAGTACCCGCAGTACAAGGTGCAGAACCAGGCCGACTTCAAGCAGGACCTGAAGGACCAGATCGGCCAGCTCCTGAACGTCGTGTACGGCCTGCTCGCCCTGGCGATCATCGTCGCGGTCCTCGGAGTGGTGAACACCCTGGCCCTCTCGGTCGTCGAGCGGACCCGTGAGATCGGCCTGATGCGTGCCATCGGCCTCTCCCGCCGCCAGCTGCGCCGGATGATCCGGCTGGAGTCCGTGGTCATCGCCCTGTTCGGCGCCCTGCTCGGCCTCGGCCTGGGCATGGGCTGGGGCACCTCGGCCCAGAAGCTGCTGGCCCTGGAGGGCCTGGGGGTCCTGGAGATCCCGTGGCCGACCATCATCACGGTGTTCGTCGCCTCCGCCTTCGTCGGCCTGTTCGCCGCCCTGGTCCCGGCCTTCCGGGCCGGCCGGATGAACGTGCTGAACGCGATCGCCACGGACGGGTGAGGCGGGCGCCCGCAGACTGACGAACCCGGCCCCGGCGCGTTCCTCCGAACGCGCCGGGGCCGGATCGCGTGCGGGCCGGTGAGCCGTCCGGGGCCGGGGCGCGTGCGCACGTCCGGGGCGGGCGGCGCCCCTGTCGCGCAAGCGGCTGTCGGTCCGGAGTCGTACGCTTGGAACCCCGGCTCGTGCTACGCGTCGGGCCCTTCGCGTTGCCCCCGGGGCAGCGTGCCCTGGCGGCAGCCGGCTGTCGGAGCCCACTTTTCTCACCCGGACGGAAGCCCTTCATGAGCCTGCACGGTCTGCTGGATGTCGTCGTACGTGATCCGGCGCTCGACGAAGCGGTGAAGGCCGCCGGTGACGGCCACCGGATGCACATCGACCTGGTGGGCCCGCCGGCCGCGCGGCCCTTCACCGTGGCCGCGCTGGCCCGGGACACCGGCAGGACCGTGCTCGCCGTCACCGCGACCGGGCGGGAGGCGGAGGACCTGGCCGCCGCGCTGCGCACCATGCTGCCGCCGGACACGATCGCGGAGTTCCCGTCCTGGGAGACCCTGCCGCACGAGCGCCTCTCGCCCCGCTCCGACACCGTGGGCCGCCGGCTGGCCGTGCTGCGGCGCCTGGCGCATCCCCGGGCCGACGACCCGGAGACCGGGCCCGTCTCGGTCGTCGTCGCGCCCATCCGTTCGGTGCTCCAGCCGCAGGTCAAGGGGCTCGCCGACCTGGAGCCCGTATCGCTGCGGACCGGGCAGAACGCCGACCTCGGCGAGATCGTCGAGGCGCTGGCGGCAGCCGCGTACGCCAGGGTCGAACTGGTCGAGAAGCGCGGCGAGTTCGCCGTGCGCGGCGGCATCCTGGATGTGTTCCCGCCGACCGAGGAGCACCCGCTGCGGGTGGAGTTCTGGGGCGACGACGTCGAGGAGATCCGCTACTTCAAGATCGCCGACCAGCGGTCGCTCGAAGTCGCCGAGCACGGTCTGTGGGCGCCGCCCTGCCGTGAGCTGCTGCTGACCGACCAGGTGCGCGAGCGGGCCGCCGCGCTCGCCGAGGCCCACCCCGAGCTGGGCGAACTCCTCGACAAGATCGCCCAGGGCATCGCGGTCGAGGGCATGGAGTCCCTGGCCCCGGTCCTCGTGGACGACATGGAGCTGCTGCTCGACGTGCTGCCCGAGGGCTCGATGGCCGTGGTGTGCGACCCGGAGCGGGTCCGTACCCGGGCCGCGGACCTGGTCGCGACGAGCCAGGAGTTCCTCCAGGCGTCCTGGGCGGCGTCGGCGGGCGGCGGCGAGGCCCCGGTCGACGTCGGCGCGGCCTCGCTGCGCGGCATCGCGGACGTCCGCGACCGGGCCCGTGAGCTGGACATGATGTGGTGGTCGATCTCCCCGTTCGCCGCCGACGCCGAGCTGGACGCGGACACGCTGTCGCTCGGGATGCAGGCCCCCGAGGCGTACCGGGGGGACACCGCGCGGGCCTTCGCCGACACCAAGGGGCGGCTGGCCGACGGCTGGCGCACGGTGTACGTCACCGAGGGCCAGGGGCTCGCCTCCCGTACCGTCGAGATGCTGGGCGGCGAGGGGATCGCGGCCCGGCTCGACCCGGACCTGGGCGAGATCTCCCCGTCCGTCGTGCACGTCTCCTGCGGGGCCATCGACCACGGCTTCGTCCACGCCGGACTGAAGCTCGCCGTCCTCACCGAGACCGACCTCACCGGACAGCGCACCGCCACCAAGGACCTGGGCCGGATGCCGGTCCGGCGCCGCAAGACCATCGACCCGCTGACGCTGGAGGCGGGCGACTACATCGTCCACGAGCAGCACGGCGTGGGCCGCTACATCGAGATGGTGCAGCGCACGGTCCAGGGCGCCACCCGCGAATACCTGCTCGTCGAATACGCCCCCGCCAAGCGCGGTCAGCCCGGCGACCGGCTGTACATCCCCACCGACCAGCTGGAGCAGGTCACCAAGTACGTCGGAGGCGAGGCCCCGACCCTGCACCGGCTCGGTGGCGCGGACTGGACCAAGACGAAGGCGCGCGCCAAGAAGGCCGTCAAGGAGATCGCCGCCGACCTGATCAAGCTGTACTCGGCCCGGATGGCGGCCCCCGGCCACACCTTCGCCCCGGACACGCCCTGGCAGCGCGAGCTGGAGGACGCCTTCCCGTACGCGGAGACGCCCGACCAGCTCACGACGATCGCCGAGGTCAAGGAGGACATGGAGAAGTCGGTCCCGATGGACCGGCTGATCTGCGGAGACGTCGGCTACGGCAAGACGGAGATCGCGGTCCGGGCGGCGTTCAAGGCGGTCCAGGACGGGAAGCAGGTCGCCGTCCTCGTCCCCACCACGCTCCTGGTCCAGCAGCACTACGGCACGTTCACCGAGCGCTATTCCCAGTTCCCCGTCAACGTACGCGCGCTGAGCCGCTTCCAGTCGGAGTCCGAGTCCAAGTCGACCCTCGAAGGGCTCCGGGAGGGCTCGGTCGACCTGGTCATCGGCACCCACCGGCTCTTCTCCTCGGAGACGAAGTTCAAGGACCTGGGCCTGGTCATCGTGGACGAGGAGCAGCGTTTCGGCGTCGAGCACAAGGAGCAGCTGAAGAAGCTCCGTGCCAACGTGGACGTCCTGACCATGTCCGCGACGCCCATCCCCCGTACGCTCGAAATGGCGGTGACCGGCATCCGCGAGATGTCGACGATCACCACCCCGCCGGAGGAGCGCCACCCGGTCCTCACCTTCGTCGGCCCGTACGAGGAGAAGCAGATCGGCGCCGCCATCCGGCGTGAACTGCTGCGCGAGGGCCAGGCGTTCTACATCCACAACCGGGTCGAGTCGATCGACCGCGCCGCCGCCCGCCTCCGCGAGATCGTCCCGGAGGCCCGGATCGCGACGGCCCACGGCCAGATGTCCGAACAGGCCCTGGAGCAGGTAGTGGTGGACTTCTGGGAGAAGAAGTTCGACGTGCTGGTCTCCACGACGATCGTGGAATCCGGCATCGACATCTCCAACGCCAACACCCTGATCGTGGAGCGCGGCGACAACTTCGGCCTCTCCCAGCTCCACCAGCTGCGCGGCCGCGTCGGCCGCGGCCGCGACCGCGGCTACGCCTACTTCCTCTACCCCCCGGAGAAGCCGCTCACCGAGACCGCCCACGAGCGCCTGGCCACGATCGCCCAGCACACCGAGATGGGCGCGGGCATGTACGTGGCCATGAAGGACCTGGAGATCCGCGGCGCGGGCAACCTGCTGGGCGGCGAGCAGTCCGGCCACATCGCGGGCGTCGGCTTCGACCTGTACGTACGCATGGTGGGCGAGGCGGTCGCGGACTACCGGGCGTCCCTGGAGGGCGGCGTGGAGGAGGAGCCGCCGCTGGAGGTCAAGATCGAGCTCCCGGTCGACGCGCACGTCCCGCACGACTACGCCCCCGGTGAGCGGCTGCGTCTCCAGGCGTACCGGGCCATCGCCTCGGCCTCCTCGGAGGACGACATCAAGGCGGTCCGCGAGGAGCTGACCGACCGCTACGGCAAGCTTCCGGAGCCGGTCGAGAACCTGCTCCTGGTGGCCGGGCTGCGGATGCTGGCCCGCGCCTGCGGGGTCGGCGACATCGTGCTCCAGGGTCCGAACATCCGGTTCGCGCCGGTGGAGCTGCGCGAGTCGCAGGAGCTGCGGCTCAAGCGTCTGTACCCCAAGACGGTCATCAAGCCGGCCCTCCACCAGATCCTGGTCCCCCGCCCGACGACGGGCAAGATCGGCGGCAAGCCGGTCGTGGGGCGTGAACTCCTGGCGTGGACGGGGGAGTTCCTGACGACGATCCTGGGGTCGTAAGCCCCGGCCTGTCTGCTGGAGTCCAGTTGTGAGAGTTGACTCTCACAATATGTGAGAGGACACTCTCACGTCATGGACTCCAGCAACCGCATGGGCGACCTCGAAATCACCGACCCGCAGGCGATGCGGGCCCTGGCGCACCCGGTGCGCCTCGCGATCCTCGAACGGCTGGGCCGCGACGGACCGGCGACCGCGACCGAGCTGGCACCGTACGTGGGGGCGACCCCGTCGGTGACCAGCTGGCATCTGCGCCACCTCGCGACGTTCGGCCTGGTCCGCGACAGCGAGCCCGGCCCCGACCGCCGCAGCCGGCGCTGGGAGGCGGCCGCCCGAGGCTTCCGCTTCGAGGCGTCCCAGGATCCGGCGGACACCGAGAGCCTGTCCGCCGCGCGGGAACTCTCCCGCCAGATGTTCCTGCGCTACGGGGACCTCCCGGCCCGCTGGGCCGCCGAGACCGAGCCCGGCCTCGACCCGACGTGGCGCGAGGCCGCCGGCCTGGCCAACACCCGGGTCACGGTGACCGCGGAGGAACTCGCCGCGATCCACGAGGGCATCGAGCGCGTGCTCGCCCCGTACGTCACCCGTGACCCGGCCGATCGGCCCGAGGGGAGCCGGGGCGTGGTGATGCTGCGGTACGTCCTGCCGGACGGCGAGGGCGGAGACGGCGGATTGGGCGGGGACGGGGCCGACGGAGGCGGGGACGGCGGAGACGGGGGAGGCGGACACGGCGGTGGTGGAGGCGGGGACGGCGGAGGCGGGGAGCGCGAGCCGGGGCCGACGCCGGGGGCGACTCCGGGGCGGACGTCGTGAGCGCCGGCGCGGAGCAGCCGCCGGAGTCTTCCCCGCAACCGCCCGGCATATCCCCGCCCGCGAGGGCGCTGCCACTCTGGGGGGACCGGCGTTTCACCCGCTTCTGGGCCGGGAACACGGTCTCGCAGTTCGGTGACCGGATCACGGAACTGGCCCTGCCGCTGATCGCGGTCAGCGCCCTGGGAGCCTCGGCCAACCAGGTGGCGTGGCTGACCGCCCTGATCTGGGCGCCCAACCTGCTCGGGATCTTCCTGGGCGCGTGGGTGGACCAACGCCCGCGCAAACGCCGCCTGATGGTGCTCGCCGACGTCCTGCGCGCGGCGGTGCTGCTGAGCCTGCCGGTGGCGTACGTCCTCGGGACGGTGACACTGCCGCAGCTGTACCTCGTGGCGGTCCTGGCGGGCGCCGGCGAGGTGCTGTTCAACACCGCGTACCCGCCGTTCTTCGTCCGGATCGTGCCGAGGACGTCCTACGTGGACGCGAACAGCAAGATCAGCACCAGCCGTTCGGCCTCCTACGTGGCGGGACCCGCGATCGGCGGCGCGCTGATCCAGGCGCTGACGGCACCCGTCGCGATCGTGGTGGACGCGCTGACGTTCCTGGTCTCGGCGGTGCTGATCGGCCGCATCCCGGTCCAGGAGGAGGCGCCCACGACCGGCGAGGCGGCGCCCCCGCTGCTGCGACGCGCCCGCGAGGGCCTGGCGTTCGTGGTGCGCCACCCGGTGCTGCGGGCCTCCCTCGGCTGCGCGACGACGGTCAACTTCTTCACGTTCGTCGCGGGCAGCGGCCTGGTGGTCCTGTTCGCCACGCGCGGCCTCGGCCTGTCCGCCGGCGCGATCGGCCTCGCCCTGGGAATCGGGGCGACCGGCGCCCTGCTCGGCGCGGTGTGCGCGCCGCGCATCTCCCGCCGGATCGGGATCGGCCGGGGCGTCCTCGTGGGCGCGGTCCTCTTCCCCGCCCCGATCGCCCTCGCCGCCCTCGCGGGCGGCCCGCTCTGGCTCCGCGCGGCCGCGCTGGCCGGCTCGGAGTTCCTCTCGGGCTTCGGCGTCATGCTGTTCGACATCAACCTCAACTCCCTCCAGGCGGCGGTGATCCCGGACCACCTGCGCAGCCGCGTCGCGGGCGCGTTCGGCACGGTCAATTACGGGGTACGCCCCGTGGGCGCCGTGGCCGGCGGTGCCCTCGCCACCCTCCTGGGCCTGCGCCCCACCCTCCTGATCGCAGCGGCGGGCGGCTGCCTGTCCCTGCTCTGGCTCCTGCCCTCCCCGATCCCGCGCATCCGGTCGCTGGACGGGGTGGACGCGGGGACGTTCGGGGCGGGGGAGGCGGACGAGATGCCGGAGGAGCGACCGGTGGCGGGCTGAGGCGCGGGCCGCGTCAGGGAAGTGGCGCGGTGGTGGGCGAGGTCTTGAAGATCAGCCACACGGTCTTACCGACGACATGGTCGTCTACGCCGAAGTCGTCGGCGAGTTCCCGCGCGAGGTGCAGTCCGCGTCCGGAGCAGGCGTCGTCAGCGGCCTGCTGGACGTGTGGCTGACCCGGCCCGCTGTCGCGGACCTCCAGCCGCACCAGGTCCTCGGCGCGGTAGAGACCGACGCTGAACTCCCGACCGGGCGGCACGCCGTGCGGCAATGCGTTGGTGGCGAGTTCCGACACGCACAGCCTTATGTCCTCGATCAAGGTGTGGAGCCGCCACTCGGTGAGGACGCTGGAGACGAAGTCGCGTGAGGCACCGACAGAAGTGCGCCTGCGGGTGAAGCGTCGTTGCTGCACCAGGGACACGGTGGTTCACCGCCTTGCTTGCGGGTTGTGGCGTGGCGACGAACGTGCTGCTATTCGCGAAAGGTAGCAAGGTGGCAGGATGTCAGAGGGGTGCGGCTGGGCCTCCTGCCGGGACATGAGGCACGCTGGGTGTCGTGTCGTGTCGTGTCGGTGCGGGCTGCGGAGGAGAAGGGCATGGGTGGTAACGAATGGGTCAGTACGTCGACGCCCTACCTCGCCGCGCCCTCCGGTGCTCCGGGGGACACCTGGGCGGCTGAGGCCGCCGCCGGAGGACGCCGGGGGAGCCAGTCCATCGTCCGGGCGGGTGAGGTGGAGGCCCCGGAAGCGGTCGCGGAACTGCTCGGAGTGGCGGCCGGGGGGAGCGTTGTCGTCCGGCGCAGGATCATGTACCTCGACGGCGAACCGTGTGAGTTGACGGACACGTACTACCCGCTGGGCATCGCGGGTGGCACCAGGCTCGCCGACACGGCCAAGATCCCTGGTGGAGCGGTCAGACTCTTGGCGGAGCTGGGGCATGTCGGCGTGCGCGTACGCGAAGAGGTGACCGCACGGCGGGCGACCGGGGCCGAGTGTGAGCGGCTGGGGATGGTGGAGGGGGACCCCGTGCTGCAACTGACGCGCCTCACCCTGGACGGAGCGGACCGGCCCATTCAGGTCGACGTCATGGCCATGCCCCCACGGCGTCAGAAACTGCGCTACGAGATCAGGATCGGATGACCGTGACCGTGACCAGACCCGAAGCCGCCGCCGTCGACCGCCGTTCGCTGCACGAGCGGATCGCGGCGGATCTCAGGGACCAGATCATGGGCGGAGACCTCGCGCCCGGTACGAACCTGCCCTCCACCGCTCACCTCAAGGAAAGGTTCGATGCCTCGAACGCAACGATCCAGAAGGCGGTGCGGCTACTCAAGGACGAGGAGCTGGTGATCGGCAGGGCGGGGGCCTCGGTGACCGTCCGCGAGCATCGCCAGCGCACCGTCCGCCCGGCGTCGTTCATGGCTCAGGTGGGCGCGGGGGAACCGTACCGCTGGCTGGCCGAAACGGCCAAGGACGCCTCCCGCACCCGCAGCACACTGCTCGAAGTGGCCGAGACCCGGCCACCCGCAGATGTCGTGGAGGCACTGCGGCTCCCGGCGGGCGGGCTCGCGCTCCTGCGGCGCCAACTGCTCGTGATCGACGACGAGCCCGCCGAACTCGTGGCTTCGTACTACCCGTTGGCCATCGTCAGCGGTACGGCGATGGCCGTACGCCGCAGGATCCCGGGCGGTACTCCGACCCTGCTCGCGGAGCTGGGGTATCCACCCCGGCTCAGCGTTGACCGGGTGTCCGCCCGAGTCCCCACTCAGGATCAGTACCAGGCGCTGCGCCTGCCCGGAGGGCTGCCGGTGCTGCGTACACTGCGCGTCGTCTACAGCGACGACGAGCTGCCCATCGAGGCAACCGTCATGGTGAAGGCGGGGCATCTGTACGAGGTGCGGTACGAGTTCACGGCCGAGTAGGCCCACGTGCCCGGGGCGCCCCGGCCCTACCCCCCGTCCGGTGTGAACAGCAGCCCCGTCAGTGACCGGAACACCTCCTCCGGGTCGCGGTCGCCCACCGCGGCGTCCAGGTTGCCGCTGAGGAGCAGGGTGGCGAAGCCGTGGGCGAGGGACCAGGCGGCCACGCCGGTCAGGCGGGGGGTGTCGGTGGGGGCCAGGGTGGCGACGCCCGCGCGGAGTTCGGCCGTGGCGCGGGCTTTCGCGGCCAGGAGGTCCGGGTCGTCGTCGCGGCAGAGGTCCGGCTGGAACATCACCTGGAAGTGGGCCGGGTGCTCGGCGGCGAAGCGTACGTAGCGCACGCCTCGTTCGCGCAGGTCGGGGGCGGCGGCCAGGGCGTCGGCGAAGAGGTCGTAGCCCTCGGCGGCGATGGCGGTGAGCAGGCCCGTGCGGTCCTTGAAGTGGTGGGCGGGAGCGGCGTGCGAGACGCCGGCCCGGCGGGCCAGGTCGCGCAGGCTCAGCGCGGCGGGACCCTCGGTGCGGATGACGTCGAGGGCGGCGGTGAGGACGGCCCGCCGCAGGTCGCCGTGGTGGTAGGCGCGGTCGCTGGTCATGAACAGCAGGGTACGCGCCATCTAGTCATTGACAAGTTTGCCGCGGGGGCGCACTCTGGAGACTCAATCTTGGCAGTGACTAGATGTTCCATGCGTCGCGGAAGGCGGAGCCATGTCCGAGGAGTTGGGTCGCGTACGGCAGATGTGGCACCTGCTGGAGCCCCTGCACGCTGTTCTCTACTACGCCCCGGAGGCCTTCGAGGAGGCCGCGGCCCTCGGGTACGCCGTCGACGAGCGCTGGCCGAGCTATTTCGCCTGGCGGGCGGCGCCGCTCGGGGAGGCCGGCGCGGGGCGGGTCGGGGAGACCTTCTTCAGCTTCAGCCCGCGCATGGTGGGCGGCCACGTCCCGGGAATCTGGTCCGTGGCCTCGCCGGGGACGGTGCTCGCCGCCCGCGGGCGTGCCGTCGACCGCGCGTACCGCACGCTGCTGGGCGAGGAGGCCGCCGCGCCTGGTACCGCCGAGGCCGCCGCGCTGCTGCGGCGGGTCGCGGAGGCCGCCGACACGGCGGACCGGCCGCTCGCCGCGGCCAACGCCGCGCTCCCGTGGCCGGACGAACCCCACCTCGCCCTCTGGCACGCGGCGACCGTCCTGCGCGAACACCGGGGCGACGGTCACCTTGCCGCGCTCGTGCACGCCGGGCTCGACCCGGTCGAGTCACTGGTGTCCTTCGCGGCGATCGGCGCCGCCCGCCCCGAGGTGTTCGCCAGCCGGGGATGGAGCGAGGAGGAGTGGCGGGACGCGCTCCAGCGGCTGGAGAAGCGGGGGCTGGTGGCGGGGGACGGTACGGCGACCGAGGCCGGCCGCGCCCTGCGGGCCGAGGTCGAGCGCCGCACCGATGAGGCGGCGGCCGACCCGTGGCGGGTGCTCGGGGAGGCGGAGCGGGAGCGGCTCGTCGCGCTGCTCGGGCCGCTGTGGGTGGCGGCGATCGGATCCGGGCTGCTGCCCTCGGAGACGACGCTCGGCATCGGAAAGGTGTGATCCGGGCCGCACAGGAGGCGGTCGGCGGCCTGGAACCGCCCCGGACGGGGAAGACATCCGTAGGATTCCCGGGTCGGTTCGGCTTTCTCCCCGTCAGGACGGCTTACGAGTGATATCCCTGCGCGTGTCTCGGATGATGGTGCCCGCCCTGGCCGTGACGGCCACGCTGGCCCTGAGCGGTTGTGACCCCGAGCAGGTCACTTCGGGCGCCGACCGCTCCGGCGGCGCCGCCGACGGCGGCGGTCAGTCCGTCACCGGTTTCGGCGCCAGCCCGCTGACGAACGCCGACGGTACGAAACCGGGCCTCGCGCCCCTCACCTCGGACGCGGACCGGGCGGCGGCCCGCAAGATCATCGAGAAGGTCGCGACCAAGGGCCGGGGCCCCAAGACGGGTTACAAGCGCGACAAGTTCGGGTACGCGTGGAAGGACTCGGTGGACGGCATACCCCTGTCCCGCAACGGCTGCGACACCCGCAACGACCTGCTCGCCCGCGACGGCAAGGACATCGAACTCCGCTCCGGCTCGGACTGCGTGGTCGTCTCCATGACCCTCAAGGACCCGTACACCGGCAAGACCATCGAGTGGCGCAAGCAGGAAGCCACCAAGGTGCAGATCGACCACGTCATGCCGCTGTCGTACGACTGGCAGATGGGCGCCGCCCACTGGAACGAGGCCAAGCGGCAGCAGATCGCCAACGACCCCCTCAACCTCATCCCGGTGGACGGCCCGGCCAACAACGCCAAGCGCGACTCGGGCCCCGCGACCTGGCTCCCGCCGTACAAGCCGGTGCGGTGCGCGTACGCGCTGCGCTTCGCCCAGGTCTCGCTGAAGTACGAACTGCCGGTGACGAGCGCGGACAAGGAGATGATGCTGCGGCAGTGCGGCGGCTGAGTGGGTTGGAGCCTGAATGTCTTGGGTGAGCTGACCCTCGCGCTGCTGAACCGAGTGGACTACTCGGTCAGCCGCGTAATGCGCTCCAGCGGCACGTCCCACTCGGTGCCTCCGCCCGGCGGCACCATGAACGCTTGGCTCCTGATCAACTTGCCGTTCTGTTTGAGGCGTTTTTCGAGGACGCCCATCAGTAGCCCTGTGCGCGCCGAGATCGTGTCCACCACGAGGGTTCCGCGTGGGTAGGGCAGGCTGCCGTGGCTGAGGGTCGTCGGTGGCTGCTCGTGTCCGGTCACCCTCGACCCCCGCTTCGGAGTGCGTCGGCCAGCAGGACGGCCACGTCCGCGCGCACCCGACCCAGCTCCACGAGCCCCAGCGCGGGGGACGCTGTATCGACCCCGAGCGAGGGCAGGGTGATCCCCGCCTCGGCCAGCGCCGCTCCGAGGGTCTTCATCGCCACGAAGGGGTCGATGCCTTCTTGTTCCTTGATCGCCATGAACGGGAGGCCAGAACGGGCGGGTTGGTGGACGGTACGCTGATTTCTCGAACTTGCTCGGCGGCTCATGAACATTGCCGGCCTTTTCTCCTCGGCCCGTCCTGACCCCGTGGTGCCGAAGCAAGGACCCGGCCATGCTGTTGGATCACATCCCCTGGAACGGAGAGCGTCATGGCCCGTCAGCTTCGCTTCACCGGCACAGACAGCAAGGTCGATGGCTGACCCGCCCCGCACACGGACGAGGGCACCGGTGAGGTCATGGGGGTCGAGGAACATCGGAACGGAAACCGGCGCTAAGCGTCCGTCGTCCCTGGTGGGCGGTCGGCGGGGTGTTGGTCGCGGGGCGGGTGTGAAGTTGTTCCACGGATAACGCCCTATTATCTGCGGGAGCTTGGTTCGTCACCTGCGGTGACGTTCTCCGGGCCGTACGTGAAGCGGCCCTGTTATCCGTGGCAAGGGGGAAGCGGTGCCCACCGTCGTGCGACTGCCGGCCGGGAAGGCGTTGACCGTCCGGGCGGCGGCCGACGCCTTCCTCGACTCGCTCCGCAACCCGAACACCGTCCGCAGCTACGGTGTCGGGGTCGGCAAGACCGCCGAGCGGATCGGGGAGGCCCGCCCGCTCGGGTCGGTCGCGGACGACGAGATCGGCGAGGCCCTGGAACTGCTGTGGGGCACGGCGGCGGTCAACACCTGGAACGCCCGCCGGGCGGCGGTGCTGTCCTGGCTGGGCTGGTGCGCGGAGTACGGCTACGACAGTCCGGCGGTCCCGGCCTGGACGAAGCGGCTGGCCGTGCCGGACTCCGAGACCCCGGCCCGCTCGAAGATGGCCGTGGACCGGCTCATCGCCCGCCGTGAGATCCACCTGCGGGAGAAGACGCTGTGGCGGATGCTCTACGAGACCTGCGCCCGCGCGGAGGAGATCCTCGGCGTGAACATCGAGGACCTGGACCTCGCCGCCCGCCGCTGCCCGGTCAAGGCCAAGGGCGCCCGGAGCAAGGCCCGCCGGCGCGGGCAGGCACGGGAGGACTTCGTGCTGGAGACCATCTACTGGGACGCCGGCACCGCCCGGCTCCTGCCCCGGCTGCTCAAGGGCCGCACCCGGGGCCCGGTGTTCGTCACCCACCGCCGCCCCGGCCCGGGGAAGGTCCTCGCACCGCGCGACGTGTGCCCGGACACCGGCCTGGCCCGCCTCTCCTACGGCCAGGCCCGCGCCCTCCTTGACGAGCACACCGCCGTGCACGGACCGGGGACCGGCTGGGACCTGCACGAGTACCGCCACTCGGGGCTGACCGAACTCGGCGTACAGGGCGCCTCCCTGCTGATGCTGATGGCGAAGTCCCGGCACAAGAAGCCGGAGAACGTCCGCCGCTACTTCAAGCCCTCCCACGAAGCGATCTCCGAGCTGACCAGCCTCCTCGCCCCCGGCGACGCACGCCGCTGACCGGACGGCCCCGCGTCCGGCTGTCCGGGCGAGAACCGGGTACCGCCGAGATACGGGCCAGAGGGGCAATCAGCAGATCCTGAACGCGGAAAGTCCCAGGTCACGGCGCTGGTCCGAGCGTCGGGGCATCACAGCCTCGATTATCTAGGGTGCCGAGAACGCGTCAGGCACGTTGACCGAATTAACTCACGTGTTTTCGCAGGTCAGTTGGGTTTCTGCTAGCTTCCCGGCATGTCCGGTGAACAGCGTCCCGGCAGGGATCTGAAGAACTTTGTGCTGCCTGAGTTAGGCCAGTTACTGGAGACGGGAGCCCCCTGGGAGCCGTATCAGGTGCTGGACTCGTTCGGACGGCCGATCGAGCCTGTCGCCACGTACCTCAGAGACCTGATGGCAGCGGACAGTTCGCCGTTGACGCCACGCTCGTACGGGATGGATCTGCTGCGCTGGTGGCGCTACCTGTGGGCTTTCGGCATCGAGTGGGACCGCGCGGTTCGAGAGGATGCCCGGGACTTCATGCTGTGGATGAAGCTGGCGGACAAGCCGGTACGTGTCCACTGGCGTCACCGCGGCAAGGACCCTGCTGAGATATCTCCGGCCCGGCATGACAGTCCGGCGCCGGGATCTCCGAACCCAGTGACGGGCAAGCCCACCGTCGGCAAGAAGTACGCGCCCACTACCCGGGCGCATTGCGAGACGGTGCTGCGGACCTTCTACGACTTCCACCTGGAGCGCAACACCGGATCGCTGCTGGTCAATCCCTTCCCCCTGGTCCGCAGCCGGCGCTCGGCGCGAGCCAACGCCCACCACAACCCAGAGAAGGAACACAACAAGCAGCGCACCGGCCTCTACCGGCCCAAGGTCCCCAAGCGGATCCCGCGCCGCATCCCCGACGAGAAGTACACCGAGGTCTTCGCGGGTCTCCGCTCGCACCGTGACCGTGCCCTCCTGGCCTTCTGGGTCGCCACCGGCGCCCGCGCCGAGGAACTGCTCACGGCCAAGCAGGGCGATGCGGTCGTCGGCCAGCAGACCATCGGCGTGATCCGCAAGGGCACGCGCGCCTACCAGGAACTGCCCGCCACCCCCGACGCATTCGTCTGGCTGCGGCTCTACCAGGAAGAATCCTGGAACAAGGGCGTCCCCCGCCGCCGCGCGCAGCCGCTGTGGTGGACTCTGCGCCGCCCCTGGCGGCCGTTGGGGTACGACGCGGCGCGCATGATGTTCAACCGCGCCAACGAGCTCCTGGGCGCCAACTGGACTCTTCACGACCTGCGGCACACTGCGACGTTCTTGATGCTCGACGATCCGAACATGCCGCCGGTTTACGTTCAGCACATCCTCGGCCATAAGCATCTGTCCACCCTGGACATCTACAACCGGCCCACCAGGGACGACGTGATCTCAGCAGGGCTCGCGCACCACGCCCGCCAGGAGCACAAGCGTAACAACCCGCCTCCGGCCCCGCCCGCGCCGGCCTACAACCGGGACTCCCTCGACGTCCTCTTCGGCGGGAGCCCTGAGTGACAACTACCACCGTCCCGCTCGTCACCCCGTCGGCCCTGACCGCGAAGAGCCTGGCCGGCAGCGAGATCGATGCCCAGCTGCAGAGGTTTCTGCCACGTAGCCCGGGAACCGACTGGCCCACTACCCGGATCTCCCGCGAGGAGGTTCTCCACAGGTTGGAGCGGCCGCCGTTCAAGAACGGCAAGGACTCCACCCACCAGATGCGGATGGTCGGTGCGCGCCTGCTGCTGCGATGGCTGGAGACCTTCGAGGGGAAGACCTGGCAGCAACGCTGGAACGCCAGCCCGGGCTCCGCCACCTCGGTCGGCTGGACCGAAGCCCCGCTTGCCTGGGGGATCGTTCACGGCAGGAGGCCGCAGAAGGCGGGGCTCGGGTCCGGGCTGCTGGCCTTGGTCTGCGCTGATGTCATCCGTCCCAGCATGCCGTGGCTCGCCAGCAGCCTGTCCCCTCACCTGCGCGAAGCCATTGAAGCCGCCCGCGATCCCAGGGGATTTGCTGAACTTCGTGATGCACGCATGCCCGGACAGCCGGACCCGCGGCGCACATCGAAGGCGCTCAAGGCCGTGGCCCGCATCCTCGCGGCGAAGGGCGGCGGCATCGACGACATCGTGGTCGGCGATGTCCTCGAACTGCTGTTGGCGGCCACGGGGACCTCCACGAGCCACACGCGACTCGCCTACGCCCTGCTTCAGAGCCGCGGCCAGTTTCCCCCTGACGCACCCAAGACCCTGCGGAGCATCGAGATACGTGCGGGACAGGTGAGCCCGGCCCAGCTCGTCGACCGTTTCGACGTGAAGTGCAAGCCGATCCACGACCTGCTCGTCAGCTACCTGACCGAGCGACAGCCCTCCATCGACTACGTCACGTTGGTGCAGCTGTCGAGCAATCTGGTCGGCTACTTCTGGGCCGATCTGGAACGGCACCACCCCGGGATCGACAGCCTTCACCTGGCCCCGGAGGTGCGCGACGCGTGGAAGGCCCGGATCGCGGTCAAGACGGTCAAGTACCGCATGCCGAACGGCACGGTCGCCACGACAACAGAGCCGCGCATCGCAGCCTTGAGTATCAGGACGGCGGTGCGGGGCTTCTACCTGGACATCGCCGAGTGGGCTCTGGACGAGCCCGAGCGCTGGGGACCGTGGGCCGCTCCGGCCCCGGTGACAGAAGCCGACTGCTCTGCCAAGAACGTCGAGCGGGAGGTCCGCACCAGATCTGATGCCCGCACCCGAGAGAGGCTGCCGGTCCTGCCCGCGCTGGTACAGGCAGCTGCCCGCCGGCTGAACGAGGCCAAGGAGCGGCTGGAGGCATTGGAGGCAGCTGACCTGGGATCCACCATCACGGTGCTCGGCGAGGGCTTCACCCTGCCCCGGTCTACCGAGCGAGCCGGCGGCAAACCTTCAACGGTCGTTGACGCCACAGGAGCGAGGCGCGACTTCCGAACGGAGGAGAAGCTGGCCTTCTACGGCTGGGCGACCGTGGAAATCCTCCGGCACACCGGGATGCGCATCGAAGAGCTCAGGGAACTCGGCCACCACAGCATCATCAGCTACAAGCTGCCGACCACCGGAGAGGTGATCCCGCTCCTGCAGATCGCGCCGTCCAAGACGGACCAAGAGCGCCTCCTGCTGGTCAGCCCTGAGCTCGCCGACGTTCTCAGCGCCGTGATCAGCCGTGTTCGCGGGCATGACGGCAGGGTGCCGAGCATCCCGTCCTATGACCTGCACGAGAAAGTCTGGAACCCACCCATGCCGCTGCTCTACCAGTGGCCCGTAGGCGGGGAGAACAGGACGATCTCCGTCACCACGATCCGCCAGTCACTCAACACGCTGCTGGTGGATACCGGCATCACCGACGCCCACGGACAGCCGTTGACCTTCCAGCCGCACGACTTCCGCAGGATCTTCATCACCGACGCCATCCTCAACGGCTTGCCGCCGCACATCGCCCAGGTTATTGCTGGTCACGACCACATTGGAACCACGATGGGGTATGCCGCGATCTACCCGGAAGATGCCATCGAGGCTCACCGAGCCTTCATCGCCCGGCGCCGCGGTCTACGACCCGCCGGGGAATACCGGGCGGTGACCGACGAGGAGTGGCAGGAGTTCCTCGGGCACTTCGAGCGGCGCAAGCTGGCCCTGGGACAGTGCGGCCGAGCATACGGAAGTAGCTGTGTCCACGAGCACGCCTGTGTGCGATGCCCGGTACTGATCGTGGGGCCGGACGAACGGCCCCGTCTGGAGGAGATCCGCGAGAACCTCCACGCCAGGATCACCGAAGCCGAACGAGAAGGATGGCTGGGCGACGTCGAGCAACTGACCGTCAGCCTCACCGCAACCCACGACAAGATCAGCCAGATTGACGCCACCGAGAGGCAGAAGAGCTCGCCGGTATTCGTCGGAATGCCGACGATCAAGCAACTAGCAGTCCGGGAAGCCCAGAACCTAAACAAGACGGACTAAGCACGCCGCAGTCGGACGCTAAACGGCCTCTCTGACGGTAGATCAGAAAGGGCATATGAGGGGTCGCCAGGCACCTACGGAAGTCACCCAATGGCGTCCTGGGAGCTCAGCCGTCGGTCTTGGGAGCGAACTTTTCTCTCACCTTCACGTCGATCAGCGTGTGCGTAAGCCGGTAGAAGCTGGGGTCTCCATCGACCAGGAGTGTGTACGTGATTGCCTCTCCTACCCCCAGGCGGCCGGGGCGGATGCTCATTCCGTGGTCGTCCCAGCCGCTGGGGATCAGGCCCAAGGCGCCTGGCGGCTCAGCCGCCATCGAGACCAGCTCCACAATTGGAAGGCCAAGGACGATACGCAAGGGATCGCCCTGGTCGAACTGGGCGCTGGAGATGTCGCGGCGGCCGGTGTTCTCCAGGCGCAGGCTCACCAGGCGCGGATTGTGCAGCTCACGCTCTCCAAGGCGGATGTGCAGCACGTTGGCAGAGACGTTGCGCTGATGACGCTGGACCAGGGAGTCGGAGCTGAAGGAGTACACCAAGCGGCGCTTGGGAAAGGCAGCGCGGCGCGTGGCATACACCCCAGCGGCTCCGACGCCGGCACCGACGACGACGCCAGCAGCTGCCCAGAACGTCCCGGAGGACCAGAAAGGACCGGAGGCCACCGCAACATCTGTCGCGACGGCGAGAGTTGGGGTCATGCGAGTGATTTAAGCAGACTTGGCAGGGCTGCACTGGTGTACGTGGGTACCGGACCCCCCTCGGCCTATCGGGGGCACAGCGTCCGAGTCGAGTCGCCGACAACCGGAAGATCGACTTCTTAGTTCGGAGAAGGCATGTGAGGCACGTAGCGCTTTCCCGCACGTTCCTCACAGGTATCAGACGGTTCTTCTGGCGCGTTGGGGACGTTGGGCCTCCGACTTCTTTCCGACCGAAAAGAAGTCCCTGCCGTCGGCCTCTGGCCTCAAAGGCGCGGCAACGTGCGACTGGCCAAGCCGGGCCGGAAGCAGATCGAGCCGTACACCCCACCGCCGGCACCCCGGTCCGGCATGATGGAAGCGTGCGACATCTCACCGACCAGGAGGAGCATTTGAGCGCTTTCATGGACATCGCGAACGGCCTTGCATCGGGGGTCCTGACCCTGGGCGTCGGGGGCACCTGGGCGGCCGCAAAGGCCAAGTGGGGCCGGGCGTTTTCCCGAGGAACTCCCGAGGAGCAGGCCGAGGCGCTCGACCTGCTCGACGGACACCTCGAACGGCTGCGCAGCATGGAGGAAGCCGAGGCCATGGGCGCCGTCGACATGAGCCTCGACATGGCCATGGCGTCATGGCCGAACGACACCGAGGCTGCGCTCACCCGGCACCTCGCGGAGTTCCTTGCCCGCTACCCCGAGGCGATCCCCGAGGTGCAAGACCTGACCCGCGCCCTGTCACAGCAGGCCGAGCAGACGCATTCGGGGTCCGGCCACAACATCGCGAACGTGTCGGGCACCGTCGTCTTCAACTACGGCGGCGAGGCCCCGGAAAGCTAGCCCTCGGCGACCCCGCAGACGACGACGCCCGGCCCCGAACTCTCGGGGCCGGGCGTCGTCGTCTGCGGAGTCAGGGGCTCCCTGCCAACAGTCCGATCCAGGGAGCTGAGTGGGTGGCGCCGGGTGCGTTGGGGATGAGAAAAGCGTTTCGGCCGAAACGCTTCGTGGACGCGCATCCGCGCACCGAACGAGCGTGCAGGAAGCGGTTGGACCGAACCACTTCCTGCACGTGCCTTACATGCCTGCATTGCTGGTAAGGCGTCTGACCTGCGTGAGGTACCCACGGACCCTATTGATCAGAAACTCATGGGGTTCACTCGTCGATGATGTAGCGGACGTGCCGGCCGCCGAAGTATCCGCGCACGATGTGCGGTTGGCGTTGGCGGCGGTGGAAGAACCGGCGGGTCTCGGTGGCGAGTTCGGTCTGGTTCCTGGCCCGGTGGGTGTGGGGCAGGCTGCGTTTGAGGTCGGCGTTGGCCAGCTCGTCCGGGTTCAGCTCGGGTGAGTACGAGGGCAGGAAGTGCAGCTCGACCTGGTCCTTGTGGTCGGCGAGCCAGGCCCGGACGGTCTTCGAGCGGTGTGCCGAATGTCGGTCGACGAT
>NZ_KB892027.1 GCF_000373645.1 Streptomyces sp. ATexAB-D23
GATCCGGTGTCGGTGGGGTGGTCGTTGGCGACGACGCGTGCGCGGTTCGAGCACCGGGCCGTGGTGCTGGGTTCGTACGCGGCCGGGCTCGGCGCGCTGGCGGCGGACCAGCCGTCGGCCGGTGTGGTGTCCGGGGTGACCGGGCCCGTGGGCCGGCCGGTGTTCGTGTTCCCCGGCCAGGGGGCGCAGTGGGTGTCGATGGGCGCCCGGATGCTGGAGGAGTCCCCGGTGTTCGCGGGCGTGGTCGCCGAGTGCGAGACCGCGATGGCGGGGCTCGTCGACTGGTCGGTCACCGAGGTCCTGCGCGGCGGCGCGGACGCGCCGTCCCTGGAACGCGTCGACGTCGTCCAGCCCGCTTCGTTCGTCGTGATGGTGGGCCTGGCGGCCGTGTGGCGGTCGTTCGGCGTGGTGCCGTCCGCCGTGGTGGGGCACTCGCAGGGCGAGATCGCCGCCGCCCACGTGGCGGGCGTGCTGTCCCTCAAGGACGCGCTGCGCGTCGCCTGCCTGCGCAGCCGCGCGATCGCGGAACTGGCCAGCGGTGCGGGCACGATGGCCTCCGTCGGAGCCGGTGTGGCCCGGGTCGAGGAGATCCTCGCCCCGTGGGGCGACCGGGTGTCGGTCGCGGCGGTCAACGGCCCCTCGCAGGTGGTCGTCTCCGGTGAGGTCGACGGGGTGGAGGAAGTGGTCGCGGCCTGCCGTGAGCTGGGGCTGCGGGCGCGGCGGATCGCGGTGGACTACGCCTCCCACTCGGCGTCCATGGATGTGCTGCGGTCCGAACTGGCCGATGCCCTCGCGGGCATCGCCCCCCGGACCGGTGAGATCCCGTTGCTGTCGACGGTGACCGGTGAGTTCATCGACGGCCCGGTCATGGACGGCGGTTACTGGTTCACGAACCTGCGTTCCCGGGTGCGGTTCGCCGAAGCGGTCGAGAAGTTGGCGGCCGAGGGGTACGGGGTGTTCGTGGAGGTCTCCTCGCACCCGGTGCTGTCCGCCGCGGTCGAGGAACTGGCCGACGAGAGCGTGGTCACCGGTTCGCTGCGACGCGACGACGGCGGCCTGGACCGGTTCCTGGCCAGTGCGGCCGAGCTGTGGGTCCGTGGGGTGGACGTCGACTGGACGGCCGCCTTCCCCGACTCGCCCCCGGCGCCGGTCGACCTGCCGACGTACGCGTTCCAGGGCGACCACTACTGGTTGCAGGACCTGGAGCGGACCGGCCCCGGCGAGAGCGCGCAGGACCCGGCCGACGCCGAGTTCTGGGCGGCCGTCGAGAACGAGGACCCGCACGCCGTCGCCGGAACACTCGGAGTCGAGGACCCCGCCGCGCTGGAACAGGTGCTCCCCGCCCTCGCCGGCTGGCGCCGCCGGCGCCGCCAGGACTCCGCACTCGACACCTGGCGCTACGACGTCGAGTGGCAGCCCCTGGCCCAAGGCGTGACGCCGAGGATCGACGGCTCCCGCTGGCTGCTGCTCACCCCGTCCGGCGGCCACGCCTGGCAGGAGCGGGCCCGGCAGGCGCTCACCGCGCACGGCGCCGACGTCACCGTGCTCGACATCGCCGAGGGCGACGACCGGGCCGCACTGGCCGCGCGGCTGCGTGGGAACGCGGCGGAGGCCACCGGCATCCTGTCCCTGCTCGCCCTACGCGACCGCACGGACCACGAGGACGCGGGCCACGGACAGCACGACCTGGACCGGGCGGTGCTGCTCGTCCAGGCACTCGGCGACGCCGGAATCGCGGCGCCGCTGTGGATCGCCACCCGGGGCGCGGTCGGCGTCGGGCGCTCCGACCGGGCGCCCGTACCGGAGCAGGCCCTGCTGTGGGGCCTGGGCCGGATCGCGGCCCTGGAGTACCCGCAGCGGTTCGGCGGGCTGATCGACCTGCCGGCCGACGCGGACGAGCGGGCCGGCGAACGGCTGGTGCGCGGTCTCGGCGCCCCCGACGGCGAGGACCAGCTCGCGATACGGACCGGCGGGCTCTACGTGCGCCGGCTCGCGCGCAAGAAGCTGGCCGGCCACACCCCCGTACGCGACTGGCGCCCCTCCGGAACCGTCCTGGTCACCGGCGGCACCGGCGGCATCGGCGCCGAGGTCGCGGCCTGGCTCGCGGCGAACGGCGCCCAGCACCTGCTGCTGACCAGCAGGCGCGGCGAACAGGCCCCCGGAGCCGCCGAGCTGACGCGGCGCCTGACCGGGCTCGGCGCCCGCGTCACCGTAGCGGCCTGCGACGTCACCGACCGTACGGCGCTGCGGGAACTGCTCGACGGCATCGCCCCCGAACACCCGCTGACCGCCGTCGTCCACGCGGCGGCCGTCCTCGACGACTGCCTGCTCGACGCGCTCGACCCGGAGCGGGCCGCAGCGGTGCTGCGCCCCAAGACGGTGGCCGCACACCACCTGCACGAACTGACCAAGGGCCTCGGCCTCGACGCGTTCGTCCTGTTCTCCTCGCTGGCCGGAACGCTCGGCCTGCCCGGACAGGGCAGCTACGCCGCGGCCAACGCCTACCTGGACGCACTGGCATCGGCCCGCCGCGCCGAAGGGCTCCCGGCCACATCGGTGGCCTGGGGCGCCTGGGACCGGGTCGGGCTCGCCTCCGGCGACATCGGCGCCTCGCTGCGCCGCGACGGAGTGACCGGGATGGCGCCGGAGACGGCGATCTCCGGACTGCAACAGGCACTCGACCACGACCTCGGCTACCTCGCCGTCGCCGACGTCGACTGGCGGGTGTTCGGGCCGTCGTGCACGGCGGGCCGCACCGGACGGATACTCGAACAGTTCCCGGAGGCCCGCCGGGCAGCGCCGTCGCGGCCCGACGAGTCCCAGGACGACACCGGCCTCCTGGCAGGACTCGCCGGACTCTCCCCGGCCGAGCGCGAGCAGGCGCTCCTGGACCTGGTGCGCGCCCACGCGGCAGCGGTACTCGGCCTGCCGGACGCGGACGGCGTCGATGCCGACCGGGCCCTGCGCGACATGGGCTTCGACTCACTGACCGCCGTCGAGCTGCGCAACCGGCTCAACAAGGTCACCGGTCTGCGGCTGCCGGTCACCGTCGTCTTCGACCACAACACCGCCCACCAGCTGTCCCGGCACCTGCTCTCCGAACTGTTCGGCACGGACGGCGAGACCTCCGCGTCCCCGCAGCAGCCCGCGCCCGCCGTGGCCGCCGGGCGGGGCGGGGAGGTGGACGACGACCCGGTGGCGATCGTCTCGATGAGCTGCCGCTTCCCGGGCGGTGTGAGCACGCCGGAGGAGTTCTGGCAGCTGCTGTCCGAGGGGCGTGACGCGGTCACCGGTCTGCCCGACGACCGCGGCTGGGACTTGGAGGGCAGCTACCACCCGGACCCGGACCACCCCGGCACGCACTACACGCGCGGCGGCGGATTCCTCGACGACATCGGCGCGTTCGACCCCATGTTCTTCGGGATCTCACCGCGCCAGACCCCGGCCATCGACCCGCAGCACCGGCTGCTCCTGGAAACCTCCTGGGAGGCGTTCGAGCGGGCCGGGATCGACCCGGCGACGCTGAAGGGCAGCCCGGTCGCGGTGTTCGTCGGGGCGAACCAGACGGACTACGGGCCCCGGGCCGCCGCGTCGGCGGGCGAGTTCGAGGGACAGCTCGCCACCGGCAGCGCGGCCAGCGTGGCATCGGGCCGGGTCGCCTACACCTTCGGGCTCGAAGGCCCCGCCGTCACCGTGGACACCGCCTGCTCGTCCTCGCTGGTCGCCCTGCACCTGGCCGCCCGGTCCGTGCGCTCCGGCGAGAGCACGATGGCGCTCGCCGGCGGCGTGACCCTGCTCTCGACGCTGTACACCTTCATCGAGTTCAGCCGGCAGGGCGCCCTCTCCGAGGACGGCCGGTGCAAGGCGTTCTCCGCGGAGGCCGACGGCGCGGGCTGGGCCGAGGGCGTCGGCATGGTCCTCGTGGAACGGCTCTCCGAGGCCCGCCGCAACGGCCACCGCGTGCTCGCCGTCGTCCGCGGCAGCGCCATGAACCAGGACGGGGCGTCCAACGGACTCACCGCGCCCAACGGCCTCGCCCAGCAGCGGGTCATCCGCCAGGCACTGGCCGACGCGGGGCTCGAAGCCGCCGATGTCGACCTGGCGGAGGCGCACGGCACCGGCACAGCGCTCGGCGACCCCATCGAGGCGGAGGCGCTGCTCGCCACCTACGGACAGGACCGGCCCGCCGACCGGCCGCTGTGGCTGGGCTCGGTGAAGTCGAACATCGGCCATACCCAGGCCGCCTCCGGAATCGCCGGGGTCATCAAGGCCGTACTCGCCATGCGGCACGGCGCGATGCCGCGCACCCTGCACGTCGACCGGCCCACCCCGCACATCGACTGGTCCGCCGGAACCGTACGGCTCCTGACCGACGAACGGGCCTGGCCGGACGACCACGGGCCGCGCCGCGCCGCCGTCTCCTCGTTCGGGATCAGCGGCACGAACGTGCACGTCATCGTGGAGGAGGGCCCGCAGACCGCACCCGCACTCCCGGCGGTGGCCGACGGGGCCGCCCCGCGTCCCCTGCCGTGGGCCCTGTCCGCCCGCACCCCCGCCGCGCTCACCGACCAGGTCCGCAACCTGCTCGGCGCCCTCGACACGGAGCCCGGCCACGACGCGGCGGCGATCGGCCGCGGCCTCGCGGCCCGCTCCCGCTTCGAACACCGCCTGGTGTGCTGGGGCACCGACCGCGACGCCCTCCGCGACCGGCTCGGGGACTGGCTGGACGGCCGGACCGACGCACCCTCGGCCGCCGGCACCGCGAGCGGCGGCCGCACCGCGTTCCTGTTCTCCGGGCAGGGCGCCCAGCGCCCCGGCATGGGCCGCGAGCTGTACGAGACGTACCCGGTGTACGCCGACGCCTTCGACGAGGTCTGCGCCCAGGTGGACCTGCACCTGCCCAGGCCGCTGCGCGACCTCGTGTTCGCCGCGCCGGGCAGCCCGGAGGCGGAGCTGCTGGACAGCACCGAATACACCCAGCCCGCCCTGTTCGCTGTCGAGGTCGCGCTGTTCCGCCTCTACGCCTCCTGGGGCGTGGTGCCCGACCACCTGATCGGGCACTCCATCGGCGAACTGACCGCCGCCCACCTCGCCGGTGTCTTCACCCTGGCCGACGCGTGCCGCCTGGTCGTGGCCCGCGGCCGGCTGATGGGACAGGTGCCGGCCGGTGGCGCGATGGCCGCCCTGGCGGTCACCGAGGACGAGGTGCGCCCGCTGCTCGCCGACCGTACGGACCGGATCGCCGTGGCGGCGGTCAACGGGCCGCGCGCGACCGTCGTCTCCGGGGACACCGCCGAAGTCGACCGGGTGGTCGCGCACTTCAAGGGCCTCGGCCACAAGACCACGCGCCTGCGGGTCAGCCACGCGTTCCACTCGCCCCACATGGACGGGATGCTGGAGGAGTTCGCCGCGGTCCTCCGGGACATCCCGATGGCGCCGCCGGCCATTCCCCTGGTGTCCGACGTCACGGGTGTCATGGCCACGGCCGAGCAGCTGTGCACCGCCGAGTACTGGGTGACGCAGCTGCGCGAGGCCGTCCGGTTCGCCGACGGAATCCGCACCCTTGAGGCGGCGGGCGTGACCCGGTTCCTCGAAATCGGGCCGGACGCCGTGCTCGCCGCGATGGCCGCCGACAGCCGCATGGGCGACACCCCCGGCGTGGTGGCGGCGGCCCTGCGGCGCGACCGCGACGAAACCGCGACCGCCCTCGGCGCGCTCACCGAACTCCATGTGCACGGCGCCGCCTGCGACTGGACGGCCCTGCTGCCGGACGGCGACGCGCTTGTCGACCTGCCCACCTACCCCTTCCAGCGGCAGACCTACTGGCTCGACGCCCCGGCCCCCGCTGCGGACGTACGCGCGGCCGGTCTGGACGCCCCCGGGCACCCGATGCTCGGCGGAGCCGTCCAGCTCGCCGACGGCGGCGGCGCGGTCCTGACCGCGCTGCTCTCCACACGTCGGCTGCCCTGGCTGGCCGACCACGTCATCGACGGCACGGTGGTGCTGCCCGGCACCGCGTACCTCGAACTCGCCGTCCGGGCGGGCGACCAGGTCGGCTGCGGCCGGGTCGGCGAACTCACCCTGCACGCACCGCTCGCGCTGCCCGAGGACGCGGCGGCCCAGGTGCAGATACGGGTCGGAGCCGCCGACACCGCCGGAGCCCGCACCCTCGACGTGTACGCACGGCCGGACAGCGCCGACGACGCGGCCGAGTGGCACAAGCACGCGACGGGCACCCTGCTCCCCGACACCGCGCCCCCCGCGGACGCCCCCGCCGTCTGGCCGCCCGAGGGCGCCGAACCGATCGGCCTCGACGGCCTCTACCCGCGCCTCTCGGCGAACGGCAGCGACTACGGCCCGGTGTTCCAGGGCCTCACCGCCGCCTGGCGGCGCGGCCCCGAGGTCTACGCCGAGGTGACGCTGCCCGACACCGCCGACACCGCCGGCTTCGGACTGCATCCGGCACTGCTCGACGCGGCGCTCCAGGCGGTGTCCGTGGGCACGATCGGCGACGCGGGCGTGATGCCGTTCTCCTGGCAGAACGTCGTCCTGCACACCGCGGGCGCCCGTCAGCTGCGCGTCAGGCTCGAAGACCTGGCCGAGCACACGGTCTCCGTACAGGTCTGGGACCCGGCCGGCACCCCGGTCGCGCACGCCGAGTCGCTGGCGTTCCGCCCGAGGACCGCGGCCCAGGCACCCCGCCCGCGCACCGAGTCGCTGATGCGCACCGAGTGGACGCCCGTCCCGGCCGGAACGGCACCCCGCAACGCCACCTGGGCGACGGTCGGCGCCGAAGCCGCACCCGGGACACCCGCCGCGCTCCTGGATGCCGTCACCCTCCACGACCACCCGACCCTGCACGCCCTGGCCGAATCCGGGGCGCCCGTCCCCGAGCGCGTCCTCGCCTTCGCACCCGCCTTCGCGGGAGAACCGGCCGAGGCCGCGAGGGCCGCCGCCCACTGGGCCCTCGCCCTGGTCCAGGGCTGGCTCGCCGACGAGCGGTTCGCCGGATCGCGGCTGGTCCTGGTGACCCGGGGCGCGGTGGCGGCCGACACCCACGAGGGACCGGCCGACCTGCCCGCCGCCACCGTCCACGGACTGGTCAGGGCAGCCATCACCGAGAACCCGGGACGGTTCGCGCTCCTGGACCTCGACCCCGGGAACGGAACCGGCGCGCACGACCCGGCGACGGGCGGCGCACTGGCCGCGGCGCTCGCCGGGGACGAACCCCAGCTGGTGCTGCGCGGCGGCGGGGTGCGCCTCGCCCGGCTCGCCCGCGTACCCGCCGGGGGCACGCCCGCGGGCTGGGACCCGGCCGGCACCACACTCATCACCGGAGGCACCGGCACACTCGGCCGGCTCCTCGCCCGGCACCTGGTCACCGAGCACGGCGTACGGCACCTGCTGCTGATCAGCCGCAGCGGACCGGACGCCGCGGGGGCCGACGAGCTGCGCGCCGAACTCATCGCCCTGGGCGCCGAGGTGACGATCGAGGCCTGCGACGCCGCGGACCGCGCCGCCCTTCAGAAGCTGCTCGACAGCATCCCCGCCGGGCACCCGCTCACCGGGGTCGCGCACGTCGCGGGCGTCGTCGACGACGGGGTGGTCACCGCGCTCACCCCGCACCAGGTCGACCGGGTGCTCGCACCCAAGGTCGACGCCGCGCTGAACCTGCACGAACTGACGGCGGACGCCGGGCTCTCCGGCTTCGTCCTGTTCTCCTCACTGGCCTCGACACTCGGCGGGGCCGGCCAGGCCGCCTACGCGGCGGGGAACGCCTTCCTCGACGCCCTCGCGGCGCACCGCAGGGCCCGGGGACTGCCCGGGGTCTCGCTGTGCTGGGGGCCGTGGGCCGAACTGAGCACCATGACCGGCAAGCTGAGCGACGCCGACTTCGCGCGGTTCGCCCGCAGCGGCCTCGTACCGATGTCCACCGCCGAGGCGCTCGCCCTGTTCGACGCGGCCCGGGGCCACGCCGACGCGGTGCTCGTACCGGCCAGGACGGCCCTCGGCGTCTTCGAGGACGGGCAGCCGGACCAGGTGCCCGCGATGCTGCGCGGCCTGGTGCGCGGCCGGGTCCGCCCGACCGTCGCCGCCGCCCCCGGGGCACCGGGAGCCGGGCCGGGCGCCGGGTCCGGGGCGGCGGAAGCCGCGCCGGGAGACCGGTTCGGCGCGCTGACGGGCCCCGCGCGCAAGCGGGCCCTGCTCGACCTGGTGCGCCGGGAGGCGGCCGTGGTGCTGGCCTACCCGGACGCCGAACTGGTCGACGTGGAGGCGGGCTTCCTCGGCATGGGCTTCGACTCGCTCAGCGCCGTAGAACTGCGCAACCGGCTCAGCGAGGAGACCGGTCTGCGGCTGCCGGCGACCGTGCTCTTCGACTACCCGGCCCCGGTCTCGCTCGCCGCGCACCTCGACGAGATCCTGCCGTCCGACGCGGAACGCACCCTCGCCCCGCT
The DNA here is from genome assembly GCF_000373645.1 of Streptomyces sp. ATexAB-D23. GTDB lineage: Bacteria > Actinomycetota > Actinomycetes > Streptomycetales > Streptomycetaceae > Streptomyces > Streptomyces castrisilvae. The sequence goes on from NZ_KB892027.1 coordinate 8,457, forward strand.
CCTGAGCGGGCTCGAACAGCTGGCCGAGACCCTTCCCGGCCTGGCGGGCGACGACCCGCTGCGCGAGCGGCTGGAGACCCGGCTGCGGGCGGCGCTGGGCCGGCTGACCGGAACGGTCATCCCCCCGGCCCAGGCGCCCGCCGCGCCCAAGGAGGACGACGCCGCCATCGCCGACTTCGACGGGGCGAGCGACGACGAGATCTTCCGGTTCCTGGACGACCTGGACGCCTGACCGGGCCAGTGGGGCGCCCGTCGCGGCGCCCCCCTGGACCCGTTAGGGCCTGTCCCGCGAAGATCCGCCGGACAGGCCCTAGCCCCGGGGCTCCACCACGAGCGCGGTGAACATGTCGTCCAGCCGCGAGACGGCCGTGCCCTCGAACTGCCAGGGTTCCTGGCGCCGTTCACGGGTGAGCCTTTCGAGTACGGGCACCACCTCGGCCGGCGAGGGCAGGGCCTCGGCCTCCTCGCGCAGCCGGGTGGCGTTCCGCTGGAAGGAGGCGTCCGCCAGGATGCGCGCGGCCCGCTCGTACACCGCATCGGGCGTCGCCCGGTCCGTGCCGAGCAGCAGCCCCGCCCCCTGCTCCTCGATTCCGGCGCCCCGGTAGAGCTGATCGGCCAGCGGGGTGGTGACGGTGAGCTGCGGGACGCCGTACATGAGCGCGTTGGCGTAGCTGCCGAAGCCTCCGTGGTGGATCAGCAGGGAGCAGCTGGGCAGCAGGGCGTGCAGCGGTACGGAGGAGACGGCGCGCACATTGTCCGGCAGCGTGCCCAGCTCCTGGATCTGCGACGGCAGCAGCGCGGCCACCACCTCGGCGTCCAGCTCGGCGAGCTGCCCGAGGATGTCGCCCTTGGACACGTAGTCACCGCCGTGGCGCTCGGTGTTGGAGGCGCCGAGCGTCATACAGACCCGGGTCCGCTCGGGCGGGGTGGTCAGCCAGTCGGGCACGACCGCCGGGCCGTTGTACGGCACGAACCGGATGGGGGTGCGCGGGGCGCCGGTGTCGATGCCCAGGCTGCCGGGCAGCGGGTCCAGGGTGAGCTGCCCGGTCGTCAGCTCCTCGCCGAAGGCGCCCCCGAACTCCTCGGCGCGGTCGCCCAGCCACTCGGCGAGCGGGTCCTTCCGCTCGTCGGCCGGCACCCCGAGGGCCAGCTCCCGCAGGATCTCGCGCTTCTTCACCCACACGTCCGCGAAGCAGAGCGAGCGCACATGCGCGGCGCCGACGACGCCCGCGACGATGGGACCGGCGTACGTCAGCGAGTCCCACACCACGAGGTCGGGCCGCCAGACCCGGGCGAACTCCACCATGTCGGGGATCATCGTCTCGTTGAACATGGCGCACGCGTACGCGACCACCTGGGCGCGGTAGGCCTCGGCCTCGTAGGTCAGCTTCGCCGGATCCAGCTCGTTCCAGCTGATCAGCTCCGCCATCTCCTGCGCGTCGCGGTTGGCGTGCATCGACGCGTTGATGCCGTCGTTGGTGCCGGTCGCCACGGCCGTCATTCCGGTGGCGGCGACGACGTCGGCCAGCTCCTTGCAGCTGGCGACCCGGACCTCGTGGCCGGCGGCGCGCATGGCCCACGCCAGTGGCGTCATGCAGAACAGATGGGATTTCTCGGGGATGGTTGCGAACAGCACGCGCACGGTGAACTCCTGGGAGAGTCAAAGGATCCGGAGTTCGTCCAGGTTCGGCCCGCGCCGGGGACCGGGGACGGCCGCCCCCCGAGCATCGGGGGAAACTCCCAGAGTTTCGCGGGTCCGCGTGCGGGTCACACGGCCGACAGGTCACCGGCCGGGGTGAACGAGGCGATGGTCTCCTTCAGCCCGTCGAACAGCCGCACCTCGGGCTCCCAGCCCAGCACCCGGCGCGCCCTGCCGATGTCGGGCCGCCTGCGCTGCGGGTCGTCCGGGTGCGCCTCGACGTAGCGGACGGGGGAGGCGCTGCCGGTCAGCGTGATCACGTACTCGGCCAGCTCCCGCATGGTGATCTCGTGCGGATTGCCGATGTTGACCGGCGAGGTCTCGTAGCTGCCGGCCAGGGCGAGGATGGCGCGCACGGTGTCGGTGACGTAGCACAGCGACCGGGTCTGCGAACCGTCGCCCATGACGGTCAGCGGCTTGCCGGCCAGGGCCTGCTTGATGAACGTGGGCACGACCCGGCCGTCGCCGTCGCGCATGTCGGGGCCGTAGGAGTTGAAGAGCCGGGCGATCCCGGTATCGACGCCGTACTCGTCGCGGAAGGCCACCGTCAGCGCCTCCGAGAACCGCTTCGACTCGTCGTAACAGGCCCGCGGCCCCACCGGGTTGACGTTGCCCCAGTAGTCCTCGCGCTGCGGATGGACGAGTGGATCGCCGTACACCTCGGACGTGGAGGTCACGACGAACCTCGCGCCCTTGTCGCGCGCCAGGGACAGCGCGTTGTACGTCCCGTGCCCGCCGGCCCGCAGCGTTGCCACCGGCATCCGGAAGTAGTCCACGGGCGAGGCCGGGCACGCCAGGTGCAGGACGAGATCGACCCGGCCGGATATCGCGAACGGCTCGACGACGTCCGCGTCGAGGAACGTGAAGCGGGGGTTGTCCAGCAGGTCGCCGATGTTCCGCAGCCGCCCGGTGCTCAGGTTGTCGAGGCAGACGACGCTGTCCCCGGCGGCGAGGAGCGCACGGCACAGATGGGAGCCGACGAAACCGGCGCCGCCGGTCACCACCGTCCGCCTCCCCGTGTGCTCCGGCAGACCCTGGGTTCGAGCGGTGTGGCTCATGTCCAACTCCTCACAGTGATGCGGTGACAGGTAAGGGGAACGCGTCCGGTCCGGCGGCCGGGCCCCGGTGGCGGGAGTCGGGTCTCACTCCAGCATCGCCTCGATGATGTCGGCGGCCCGCGCCGCACCGCCCTCGGACCGCACCTCGGCGCGCAGCGCCGCCAGCCGGCCCCTCACCAGCGGGTCGCCCACCAGCGAGGTCACGGCCTCGCGCAACGCCTCGGGAGTGGCGTCCTCGGTGTCGATACGCCGGGCCACTCCCCGCTCGACCAGCAGTTCGGCGGTGCTGATCTGGTCGGAGCCCTGCGGCACCACCACCATGGGCAGTCCGTGGAACAGGGCCTCCCCGCAGCTCCCCGCGCCGCCGTGCGTCAGGAACGCGTCCGCCTGCGCCAGCACCGACAGCTGCGGCGCCCAGGCGTGTACTTCGACGTTCTCCGGCACGGTACCGAGCTCGGCGGGGTCCACGTCCGGGCCGATGCCGAGAACGACGTGCCAGCCCGGCAGGCCGCCGAACGCCGCGAGACACCGCCGGTAGAACTCCGGCTGCCGCGTGAACGACGATCCCAGCGAGATCAGCAGCACCCGCTCGGCCCGCTCCGGACGCTTCCAGCCGCCTTCCTGGCTCTCACGCCTGAGGAAACACGGGCCGGTGAACGTGACCTCGTCCGGGTCCAGCCGCTCGGCGTGCGGCTGGAGCACCTTCGAGATCAGCGCGAGGGTCCGGCGCCGCCCGGTGAACTCGTCCACGTCCGTCGTCGCGGCCCCGCTCCGCACGAGCCAGTCGGTGAAGCGCGCCTCGTAGGCCTCGGCCCCGGGCAGCTCGGCGGTCTCCGCCTCCGTCGTCACCTCGTTGTCCAGATTCAGGGCGACCACGCACGGCGTCACCAGCGCACTGGGCCGCCCCTGCGCCTCGGCCAGCGCCCGGCCGACGTAGGCGCCCGTGTCGTACAGGTACAGGTCGGCGGGGTCCTCGTCGTACACGTCGCACAGTTGCGGCAACGTCTGCATGTTGCAGTCCAGGAGCACGTTCAGCGTGGAGACCGGGTCCTGTACCCATGCCCCGCCGTCGTCCGGAAAGCGCCGTACGACCGGGACGAACTCGGCACCGGTCCCGCTCAGCCGCCCCGCCACGGCCTCCTCGTTGGCGGCGGTCACCCGGTGCCCGCGCGCCACCAGTTCGGCCAGCACCTCGGAGGACGGGATCACATGACCGAGGAACGGCGTACCGATCATCGCGATGTGGGCGCGGCGAGGCGTCAAGGCGGGATCACCAATCGGGACATCGGGGCGGTGGTGGCCGCCCTCTCCTGTTACGGGCGCAGATCAGCATGTACGCCCCGACGCGCGGAGTGATCCCACGGGCCGGCCTTCTGAGTGAACGCCTAGTAGCAGCCTCGCTCGACCGGTGGAGGGAGGGTTCGGCGTTTCGGCTGTGGGGGTGTGAACGGAGGGATTACGACGACAGGCCCTCATGCGCGGGCGGTGCCTCGGGTTCCTGACGGGGCGCCGGATCGGCAGCGTCGTGCGACGTGGCCAGCACCCAGGAGGTGAACCCTTCGACACCGTCCACGACGGCCTCGGTGCGCGCCGAGTGGAACAGGTCGAACGAGTGCTGTGCGCCGGGCAGTTCCGCGTACACCACCGGGCTGCTGGTGACGTCGCGCAGCCGGCCGACGAAGTACCGGGCGCCCTCGACGGACGCCAGGGCGTCCTTGGTTCCGTGCGTGATGAAGAACGGCGGCGCCGCGGGGCCGAGGTAGGCGTACGGCTGGTTCGCGGAGGGCGGTACGTCGGGTTCCGTGCCGAAGAAGTGGCCGTAGTAGCCGTAGAGGCAGATCGCCGCGGTGACCGAGGTGTCGGCCGACTCGAATCCGGGCTGGTACTCCGGGTCGTTCGGCGTGAGCGCGCACATGGCCGCCATGTTGGAGCCGGCGGAGCTGCCCGCCAGGAACAGCTTCGAAGCGTCGGCGCCGTACTCGCAGGCGTGCTCGCGGGCCCAGGCGATGGCCTTCTTCGCGTCGATCTGGTGGCCGGGGAAGTCGGTCTCGGGCCGCAGCCGGTAGTTGGCGCTGATGCACACCCAGCCCTGCTGGGCCAGGCGGTAGAGCAGGGGCCGCGCCTCACGGCTCTTGCCCCCGCTGGTGAACCCGCCGCCGTGGAAGTAGATCAGGACCGGCCCGTTCGGCGGGGTGTCGCGGCGGTGGTAGACGTCCAGCAGATTGCGGCGGCCCGCGTCCCCGTAGCTGAGGTTGGCGACCCGCTTCACGTCGAGGTGCCGCGTCCAGCGGCGCAGCAGCAGAAGGCGCGGCCAGGGGCGGCGCTGCGGTGCGGACACGTGGCTTCGCCAGCCGGCCCCCAGCCCCTCGTCGACGGCGCGCATGACCACCCCGCCCGCCCGCAGGCCACGCCAGGCGGCCACCGCCATGAACGGGATGGTGGCGAGGGCGATCACGGCCGTCACCCTGCTGCCCGTGGAGTCCAGATCGCCCTGGGCCCCGGCCAGCGCCGTGGAGGCCAGCACGGCGAGAATGCCGATGACGGGCACCTCGTTGAGGACCATGCCGAACCAGAAGCTCAGGGTGGCCAGCAACCGGGGCCGCCGCGGCGCCACAACGGCGAAGAAGGTGCACCAGGTCAAGAGTGCGGTGGACGCCACGTATCCCATAGGCATGCCCGCGATCATATCCGCCTCAACTCTGGAAAGAATCCTGGTACTTCCTCCCCTAGCGTTGCCACGTCATGGAGGTGACACACGTGGCTCTGGCATCCATTTTCGGTACGAATCAGTTCCGCTACGAACCCGGCGGGGTCATCGAGTTCTACGACCGGTACGCGGCAGTGCGCGAGTCCTTCGCCCAGGCCGCGGCGTGGACCGGGCTCGATGTCGAGGGCCTGGTGCGGCAGAACGGGGAGTACGACGACGAGATCCGGCGGATCGCGGTGCCCGTCGGGCTGGCCGCCGCCCAGCTCGGCATCCAGGACGTGCTCGTCGAGAAGGGGCTGCGCCCGCACCTGGCCGGCGGCATGAGCCTGGGCGGGATGACCGCCTCCTGCGTCGCCGGAGCCTGCGACCGCCGCGAACTCATGGGCCTGCTGATGCGTGGCGAGCTCCGGCCGGGGACGGAGACGGCGTCGCCGGAGCCGCAGCGGGAGGAGGCCCTCGCCTCCGCCTACCTGGGCCCGGACGACGACCCGGCGCACCTGTGCGAGGGCCGTGAGGGCGTCTATCTGAGCTGCGACTTCGGCTGGGACAAGGACCGCAGGGTGCGGGTCGCCATGCTCAGCGGCTACCGGGACGCGCTGGAGAAGCTCAGCGCCGACACCGGCGGCCTGGTCAGCGTCACCGAGGGCACCGACGTGGCGGAGCACAGCCCGCTGCGCGAGCGGTCCCAGGAGGCCACCCGCGAGCACATCGCGACGATGCCCTTCACCGACCCCGAACTGCCGCTCTGCTCGGCGCTGGAGGAGAAGGTCCTCACCCGCGCCGAGGAGGTGCGCGAGATGTTCACCGAGAACGCCGTCTCGCCCATCAGCCTGGTGCACCTGACCCAGGAGATGAAGCGTCAGGGCGCCCGGCTGGGACTGATCATGGGACCCTCGCCCAGCCTGGACGCGATGTACTTCCCCTTCCCCGTGGTCTGCGTCGACCACCCGGACGCGGTCCCGAGGGCGGTCGCCGCGGTCTTCGAGCACGGCGTGCCCCTGCGCCGCCGGTAGAGCGGGGGGCGCTTGGCGAGGGCTGTCCCTGTCACGAACCGTGCGCTCACGAGGGCCGCCGGCCGGGGCATCCACATCACCTCGTCAGCCGCCCCTCACTCTTGCGCCTGGCTTTCCGGCGGAGCTCTCTGCGGATCGATCGCGGCGGGCGTCGCAAACCGAAGAGAGGAAGAATCCCAAGGGACTTGCCCCGACGCTGACGGCGACGGCAATCGCGGGGTGGAGCCCGGGGAGAAAGTCGGCGAGCACTCTCTGACCGGCAAGCGAGCCGAAGATCAGATCACACAGCAGGAACGGGGTGAGCATGACCCCGGCGCACCCGATGACGAAGCAAAAGCCCGAGAGGATGTTCCAGATGCGCGCACGGACCGCTCCCGGGCCCTTGTACCGGATGGGCTTCAGTGCTTCCTGGACTTCCAGCGGCCATCGCGTCACGAAGATGTCATTGCTGTAGTCCGGGTCGTAGGTGGTGTGGCGGAACTCGATGCTGTTTCCGACGAGTTTGTGGCCGCTGCCGGCCCCCAGCGGGCGGGGGACATGCCGGTGGATGAAGCCGTGACCCTGGATGTCGGCGCTGATGACGAGGGTCTCGGGGCCGGGTGCGTCGTGACCGGGGTCCTCGGTGGCGGCATAGATGATTCCGACCGCGTGGTGCCCCTCGGCGAACTCCTTCTCACTGGGAGTCGGGCGCGGTTCCGGCGGCGGAGTGAACTCGTTGAGGGCCTTCCGGATACGTCGGAGCAGAGAAGGTTTCACCTGCCCGGTGGTCTCCTCAGCGCTCATGTCTCGAACCTCCACTTCGAGTCTCGGGGTGGGGCGCATCGCGGAAACGGTCGAGGCGGGGCGGCGTCATCGACGAAGGTACGCAGCGTCCCTTCTGCCTGGCGCATTCTCCCATGCCCTGTGATCCCGATCACCAGGAACCTCCGAGGATGCCCCGGCCTTCGGGCCGGGGAGGAATCGGACCCCTGCGGAGCAGGGCGGGAATAGCCGAATCGCCGTCAGGGTGATTCGGCGTCTGCCACGGCGGCGTCGCGCTCGACCTCCAGCCGGTAGACGATCTCGGAGTTGAGGGATCTGCGGGCGGACTTGGCCTGAGTGACCAGCCACGAGTGCAGGTCTGCGGGCAGACGGAGGGTGATGCGCTTCTCTTCATCCATGACCCCAGGGTAATGGTCATCGAGTGGCTGGGTAGTAGTAGAGTGACACCATGACGACACGACGTGAGAGTTCGGAGGGTGCCGGGAACGCCCGGTACACCTACCGGCTTCGGGTGTCGTCGACCGCCTGCGCGGGCCTGATGGCCGAGTGGGCGCGCTGCCGGTGGGTGTGGAACGAGTGCGTGGCCATGTCCCGGAAGGTCCATGCCGCGAACCGCGACGCCGCCGAGAAGACGACGTGTGGTCCGGCGCAGCTCGACAAGATGCTGACCGAGGCCCGCACTGCCATGTCGTGGCTGCGCGAGGGTGCCTCGGTGCCGCAGCAGCAGACCATCCGCGACTTCGCCAAGTCCCGCGCCAAGGCGCTCAGGGACATCAAGGCCGAACTGCCGCTCCGGCAGCGCGCCGGGATGCCCCGCGTCAAGCGGAAGCGGAACGCGCTGCCCACGCTGAACTACACCCAGCGCGGGTTCCGGCTGAAGGACAGCCGCCTCCACGTCGCGGGCGGGATCGTCCTGACAGTCGTCTGGTCCCGCGACCTTCCTGCCGCGCCCACCTCGGTGCGGGTCTACCAGGACAGCGTGGGCCACTGGTACGCGTCGTTCGTCGTCGCCACCGAGGCCCGGCCTCTCCCGATGACGGGCGCCCTGCTCGGCGTGGACTGGGGCGTCAAGGAAACCGCCACCACCACATCCGACGCCCACGACCTCCCCCACGCCCAGCGCGGCAAGCGCGCGGCGCGGCGGCTGGCCCGCTACCAGCGGATGATGGCCCGCCGCCGCCCCGCGCGGGGCCAGGCCGCATCCAAGGGCTACCGCAACGCCCAGCGGCAGGCCGCGAAGGTACACAAGAAGGTCGCCCGGCAACGCCAGGACAGCGCCCGCAAGTGGGCCAAGTCCGTAGTCCGAGACCACGACGTGATCGCCGTCGAGGACTTCCGGCCCAAGTTCCTCGCCAGGACAACCATGGCCCGCAAAGCCGCTGACGCGGCGATCGGCGCCACCAAGACGGCCCTGATCGAGATGGGCCGCAAGCACGGGCGGGACATCCGCCTCGTCAATCCCGCGCACACCACCATGGACTGCGCGTCGTGCGGAGCGAGAACCAAGCACGCACTACCTCTTTCGGAACGTACCTACACCTGCACCGCGTGCGGAGCCGTGTCCCCCAGGGACAAGAACTCCGCCCGCGTGATGCTGGTCCGGGCAGGTCTCAACCCGGCTGGTGCTGATCGTGTAAGAGCTGGCGGACCGCTGGTCCCCAGCCAACGTGAGCCAGGAATCCCCGTCCTTTAGGGCGGGGAGGATGTCAAAGAGCTGATACCGATCTGACGGCGGTGTCCGCCAGTTGGGCGTCTCCGCGACCTGATCACGCTCCGAACCTGGAACACGCCGCCCCGGCCGACGCTCGGGCTTCGACATTCGAGATTCGAGCTTCGAGATTCGAGCTGTGTTTTTTTATCCGGGCCCTTCATGCGGGGTGGATATAGAGAAATTTACCCCCCACCCCCCCTTCCCCACCCTAGCGACCAGCAAATATGACTAATAGTGAGTAAGTTGCAGCGGAGAGTCATGACTGCCTACGGTGCACAACGAAACGACCCCGACGCGGCGTTGAAGCACCGGCCGGGGCCTGACCCAAGATCGACACCCAAAGAAAGACCGATCTCATGGCTGCCAAGCACTCTAGCCCCGCCCCCTCCTCGCCCGCAGCCCACCGCCCGTTCCGCACGGCCCACTCCGGCTACGGCAAGCGGTCCCTCCCCGGCCGGGAGCCCGCCCGCCCCGACGCCTTCGACTGCCTGCCCGAGCGTGAGCGGTACGTCGCGGCTTACGTCGACCGCCTGCCCGACGGTGCCGCCATGGACATCAAGTCGCTGGCCAAGGACCTGCCCCTGTACGGCCAGATGGCCATCGGCACCGCCCTGCGCGCGCTCGCCGTGGCCGGGCATCTGCGCCGCGTACGGTGCCGGGTCGAAGCAGAAGGCACGTGCCGCTGGGTGACGTACACCTACTGGTCCCGCACCGCCCACGACAACGAGTGGTGGACCGCCGCACTCAGGGGTGAGGCCACCGCCGCCCCGGCACCGGTACCCGCCCCGGCACCGGTACCCGCCCCGGCACCGGTACCCGCCCCCGCCCCCTCCGCCGAGCCGGCCGACGTACCCCCACAGCGCACCGCGCGGCGATCCGCCCCGAAGCCGCCCGCGCTCCCGGAACCGCCCGCGCCCCCGGAACCGCCCGCGCCCCCGAAGCCGCCCGCGCCCCCGAAGCCGGGACACCGGCCGGACGCGGGCGCCGCCCCCGTCCCCGAGCCCGAGCCCGAGCCCGTCCCGACGTACTCCGCCGCCTACCTCGCACTCGCCGAACTCGGCCGCCGCGAACCCCGCCTGGCGCTCTCCGCCGCCGACTGCGCCGCCCTGGAACCGCTCGCCGCCGCCTGGCTCGCACGAGGTGTCGGTGCCGACCACCTGACATCGGCGCTCACCTCCGGGCTTCCCGAGCGCGTCGCCTTTCCCCTGGGCCTGGCGCGCCGCCGCCTCATCGACAAGATGCCGCCCCGCCTGCCCGACGCCCCGGCACACCACGGCACGTCCGTACGCGGCCTCCAGGTCGAGTGCGCCGAGTGCGGCCACCCCGGCCCAGCCGAAGCCCTCCCGGACGGCCTCTGCCGCCCCTGCCGCACCGCGCACCAGCCACCGGAATCCGCAGCGCCCGTGACTCCGGACGGGGCCGACGGCGTCCCGGCCCGCGTCGCCGGTCTCCGCACGCTACTGCGCACCCCGCGCACCCCGCGCACGCCCTGAGCCGCCGACGCCCCGACGTGTGGAGGACGTCCCCGCGTCCGCCCGCCGCCCTACCCCGCCACCGCCTCCAGCCATTCCCGTACCGCACCGGCCGTGCTCTCCGCGTGGTTCTCCATCAGGGTGAAGTGGCTGCCCGCCACGTCCAGGGTGGTGTGCGCCGTCTTCCACACCGTCCGCCAGTCCTCCCCTTCGAGCGAGGGGGCGAGCGGCTCCGACGCCCGTACCAGCAGCACCGGGACACCCAGCGGCTCCGCGCTCCACCCCGCGAACAGCTCCCCGTACCAGCTCATCGCCGTCAGCCGGGTGAAGTCGAGCCGCGCGAACGGGCTCTGCCGCTCGTGGAGCCCCCCGACCAGCGCGTCGCGGAACGCGTCCGCCGCGGGCGAGGAGTTCAGGGCGGCGGGAGCGTAGCTGTCCAGCAGGACGACCGCGGCCGGGGGAGTGCCGGCCGCCTCCAGCAGACCGGCCACCGCGTGGGCGATCACCCCGCCGGACGAGGACCCGGCCAGGACGAACGGCTTCCCGTCCGCGCACTTCAGTACGTGCTCCGCCTGGGCCTCGATCAGCGCCTGCCTGGTCGGCGGCAGCGGAGCGGACGGGTCGAATCCGGGGTTGGGCACGGCCCATACGGGGTGCTGCCCACGGAACGACGCGGCGATGCGGGCGTATTCGTGCGCACCGCCCAGCGCCACATGGGAGCTCATGCACACCAGCGCGGGCCCGGAACCTCCCGAGCCGAGCCGCACCGGCTCGACCGGGGCGATGCCCCGGGGCCGGAGCAGGGCGGCGCCGTGGAGGAAGGCGAAGGCCTCGTCGCCGCGGCCGTCCGCGCAGGCCTGCTGGAACAGCGCACCGAAGACGTCCGGCCCGGTGTCCGCCCCGTCCGTGGCGGCCCCGCCGTCGCCGCCGTCCGCGATCCGCCCGGCCAGGTGGGCGGCGAGTGCGGTGGCCGTGGGGTGGTCGAAGACCAGGGTGGTGGGCAGCCGCAGCGCGGTGGCCTCACCCAGCCGGTTGCGCAGCTCCACGGCGGTCAGGGAGTCGAATCCGGCCTCGGCCAGCGACTGGGAGGGGGTGACCGATCCGGGTCCGGCGAACCCCAGCACGGAGGCGACCTCCTGGCGCACCAACTCCACCAGGACCTCGTGCTGTTCGGCCGGCGGCCGGCCCGCCAGGCGCCGCCGCAGCGACGCCCGGTCCGTCCCGGCCGAGGCGGCGCGCCGCGCGGGACCGCGCGCCAGCCCCCGCAGCAGCGTGGCCGGGGTGTCGCGCAGGCGGCCCCGGTCGAAGCGCGCGGCCACGAGCACGGCGTCGTCGTGCGCCCCGGCCAGGCCGAGAGCCGCGTCGAACAACGCCGCGCCCTGCTCCGGGGAGAGCGGGCGCACGGCGCCCGCGGCGAGCCTGCGGCGGTCGGCCGTGGCCAGACCGGCCGCGAGCCCCTGGCCGGCGTCCGGCTGCTCCCACAGCCCCCAGGCCACCGAGACCCCCGGCAGGCCCTGGCCGCGCCGCTGCTGCATCAGGGCGTCCAGGAAGGCGTTGGCCGCCGCGTAGTTGCCCTGCCCGGAGCCGCCGAGGACCCCGGCCAGGGAGGAGAACGTGACGAACGCGGCAAGCTCGTCGCCCCGTTCGCGGACCAGGTCGGCCAGGTGCGCCACGGCGTCGGCCTTGGGCCGCAGCGTCGCCGCGAGCCGTTCGGGAGTGAGCGACGTGATCACGCCGTCGTCCAGGACGCCGGCGGCGTGGATCACCGCGGTCAGGGGACGGTCCAGCTCCTTCAGCAGCGTGGCCAGGGACGCGCGGTCGGCCACGTCACAGGCGACGGCCCGTACCTCGGCGCCCCGGGCGGCGAGTTCCTCCGGCAGGCCGCCCGCGTCACCGCGGCGGCCGGCCAGCACCACGTGCCGGACGCCGTGTTCGGTGACCAGATGCCGGGCGACGACCCGGCCGATCATCCCGGTGCCGCCGGTGATCAGGACCACGCCGTCCGGGTCGAGCGGGGGCGGCGGCGGGACGGGGGCCCCGGCAGCCGCCCGGACCAGGCGGGGCGTCAGCACGGCGCCCGCGCGCAGCGCGAACTGCTCCTCACCGGGCGCCGACGCCATGGCCGCCGCCAGCATCCGCCAGTCCTCCTGCGAGGAGGCGAGGTCGAAGTCGGCGAGCACGATCCGCCCCGGGTGCTCCGACTGGGCCGAACGGGCGAGACCCCACACGGCGGCGTGCACCGGGTCGGTCACCTTCCCGACCCCGGTACCGACCACCGCGCCCCGGGTGGCGAGCACCAGCCGCGACGAGGACAGGCTCTCCTCGGCCAGCCACTCCTGGATCAGCCGCAGCGCCTCGCCGGTCGCCCTGCGCACCGCCTCGGCCGGCGGGAGGCGCGGGGCCTGCGTGCACGGCGCCAGGACGTAGTCCGGCATGGCGTCGCCCCCGGCCACCGCGGCGGCCAGCGCCGCCACGTCCGGGTAGGTCCCGGCGGACACCCCGCGCCCCACCACGGCCCAGCGGCGGCCGTCCGCGTTCCGGTCCGGGGCGGGCAGACGGTTCCACTCGACCCGCAGCAGGGCGTCGCGCGCGATGCCGGACTGCGCGATCCGGGGCTGCGCCGGCCGGGTCCTGAGCGCTCCGACCGTCACCACGGGGGTGCCGGACTCGTCGGTCGCGGTGAGGGTCACGTCGCCGTCGGCGCCCCGGCGCAGCCGCACCCGCAGGACGGTGGCCCCGGCCAGGTGCAGCCGTACCCCGGTCCAGGCGAACGGGAGCCGCAGCTGCCCGCCGCTCGCGGCGATGACGTCCGGGTGCAGACTGGCGTCCAGCAGCGCCGGGTGGATTCCGAAGCCCTTGTCGCGGCCCGCCTCGGCCGGCAGCGCGATCTCGGCGTACACCTCGTCCTCGCGCCGCCACATGGCGCGCAGCCCCTGGAACGCGGGGCCGTAACCGAGGCCGTCGTCCGTCAGCCGCTCGTAGATTCCGTCCAGTTCGACGCGTTCGGCGCCGGCGGGCGGCCAGGCCGGCTCGTCCTCGTGGCCTGCGGTCGCGGTGTCGCCCGCCGGGCCCGTGGTGAGGAAGCCGGTGGCGTGCCTGGTCCACAACGGGTCGTCGCCGTCGTCCGCGTCGCCGGCCCCGGCCACGCAGGCGTGGACACCGAGCGGCCGGCGCCCGGTCCCGTCCGGTTCCCCGACGCGTACCTGGACCCGCACCTCGCCGTTCTCGGACTCCGGCAGCACGAGCGGCGCCTCGATGACGAGGTCGTCCAGGACGTCCATGCCGACCTCGTCGCCCGCGCGCAGCGCCAGCTCCACGAACCCGGTGCCCGGGAAGAGGACGGACCCGCCCACCACGTGGTCGGCGAGCCAGGTCTGTGACCGGGGCGAGAGCACACCGGTCAGGACGACACCGTCGCCGTCCGCGAGAGGCACGACGGCCCCGAGCAGGGGGTGGGCGGCCGAACGCTGGCCCCACGCGGCGGGATCGCCGGACGAGGCAGGGGCCTGGAGCCAGTGCCGTTGCCGCTGGAAGGGATACGTCGGCAGGTCGACGGTCCGGGGGCGCAGGCCGTCGAAGGCGGCCGTCCACTTCACGCCCACGCCCCGCACCCACGCTTCGCCGACGCTCGTCAGGAAGCGGTCCCACCCACCGTCGTCCCGCCGCAGCGAACCCGTCACCACGGCCGCGTCCTCGGCCACGTCGGCGACAGCGGCCGTCAGCACCGGGTGCGAGGAGACCTCGACGAACGCGGTGTGCCCCTGCCCGGCCAGGGTCCGCGCGGCGTCGGCGAACCGCACCGGCCGGCACAGGTTCCGCAGCCAGTAACCGGCGTCCATCGTCAGCGGCTCGGCCGGTTCCCCGGTCACCGTGGACACCATCGGTATCCGGCCCGCCCGTGGCTCGATGCCGGCGAGGTCGGCCGTCAGCCGCTCGGCCAGTACCTCCATCGCGGGGGAGTGCGAGGCGTAGTCGACGGCGATCCGCCGGGCCCGTACGCCCTCCTGGTCGCACCGCGCCAGCAGCGCCTGAACGGCGGGCACCTCGCCCGAGACCACCACCTGCGAGGGGCCGTTGACCGCCGCCACCGACACGCCCCCGGTCAGCAGTCCCGTCACCCGCTCCACCGGCGCCGTCACCAGCGCCATGGCTCCGGGCCCGGCCAGCTCCGCTATCGCCTTGCTGCGCAGGCACACCACCCGGGCGGCGTCCCGCAAGGACAGCACCCCGGCGACGCAGGCGGCGGCGATCTCCCCCTGGGAGTGGCCCACCACCGCGGCCGGCTCCACCCCGAAGGAGCCCCAGAGCCCGGCCAGCGACACCATCACGGCGAACGAGGCGGGCTGCACGACGTCGACCCGCTCCAGCGGCGGCGCACCGTCCGCCCCGCGCAGCACATCGGCCAGCGACCAGTCCACGAACTCCGACAGCGCGCTCTCGCACTCGGCCAGCCGCGCCGCGAACACCGGGGACGCGTCGGCCAGCGCCGTGCCCATGCCCGCCCACTGCGCGCCCTGCCCGGGGAAGACGAACACCGGCCTGCCGCCGCCCGCCGTGTCCGCCACCGCGGCGGTGACCACGTGGTCCGCCCGTTCGCCCGCGGCCAGCGCCTCAAGTCCCGCGGCGAAGTCCCCGACCACCACGGCCCGGTGCTCGAACCGCGCCCGGCCGGCCGTCAGCGACCAGCCCACATCCACCGCGTCGGCCCCGCCGGCACCGGCTCGCGCCGCGAGGGCGGCCGCCTGCGCGCGCAGTGCCGGTTCGGTCCGCGCCGACAGCACCCACGGGACCACGCCCGGACCGGCCACCCGGCCGGCCGGATCGTCCTCAAGGGGCTCCTCGGGCGCCTGTTCCAGGATCAGGTGCGCGTTGGTGCCGCTCGCGCCGAACGCCGACACACCGGCCCGCCGGGGCCGTTCGTCCGTCGCGGGCCACGGCCGGGCCTCCGTCAGCAGCTCGACCGTACCCGCCGACCAGTCCACGAGCGGCGAGGCCTCGTCCACGTGCAGCGTCCTCGGCAGTACCCGGTGGCGCATGGCCATCACCATCTTGATGACGCCCGCGACCCCGGCCGCGGCCTGGGCGTGCCCGATGTTCGACTTGACCGTGCCCAGCCACAGGGGCTCGTGCCCCGGGCGTTCCTCCCCGTACGTGGCGATGATCGCCTGCGCCTCGATCGGGTCGCCGAGCGTGGTGCCCGTACCGTGCGCCTCGACCACGTCGACATCCGCCGCCGAGAGCCGGGCGTCGGCCAGTGCCTGGCGGATCACCCGCTGCTGCGCCGGACCGCTCGGCGCGGTCAGCCCGTTGGAGGCGCCGTCCTGGTTCACGGCGGAGCCCCTCAGCACGGCCCAGACCCGGTGGCCGCCCCGCCGCGCGTCCGACAGCCGTTCCAGCAGCAGCAGCCCCACGCCCTCGCCGAACGTCGTCCCGTCGGCGTCGGCCGAGAACGGGTGGCACCGGCCGCTGACCGACAGCGCCTGCTGGCGGCCGAACTCGATGAACGGCGAGGGGGTGGACATCACCGTCACCCCGCCGGCCAGGGCCATCGAGCACTCGCCCGCCCGCAGCGAACGCGCGGCGAGATGGAGCGCGACCAGCGACGACGAGCACGCCGTGTCCACCGTCATCGCGGGCCCTTCGAGCCCCAGCGTGTACGCGAGCCGGCCCGACGCGACGCTGCCCGCGCTGCCGTTGCCGAGATAGCCCTCCAGGCCCTCGGGGGCGGGGCGGCCCAGCAGCCGCGCCCCGTATTCGCCGGCCATCGCCCCGGCGAAGACGCCGGTGCGGGTGCCCTTCAGCGAGGTCGGGGCGATGCCCGCGCGTTCGCACGCCTCCCAGGCGCACTCCAGCAGCAGCCGCTGCTGCGGGTCCATGGCCAGGGCCTCGCGGGGGCTGATGCCGAAGAAGGCGGGGTCGAAGCGGTCGGCGCCGTCCAGGAACCCCCCGGTGCGGGCGTAGCCGGGGCCGCTGTCCGTGTCCCCTTCGAGGGGGCGGGTCAGGTCCCAGCCCCGGTCGCCGGGGTAGGGACCGACGGCGTCCCCCTCCTCGGCCACCAGCCGCCACAGCTCCTCCGGCGAGGTGACCCCGCCCGGGAAGCGGCAGGCGATCCCGACGACGGCGATCGCGGTGTCCGCCGGGTCCCCGCCCGTGGCCGCCGTGTCCCGCGCGTCCGACGGGCCGGTGCCGCCGGCGAGCCTCGCACCGAGATGGGCGGCGACGGCCGCCGGTGTCGGGTAGTCGTAGACCAGCGTCGCCGGGAGGCGCAGACCGCAGGCGGCGGCCAGCCGGTCGCGCAGCCGCACGGCCAGCACCGAGTCGACCCCCAGCTCCCGGAAGGCGACATCCGCCGAAGCGGCCGCCGTCCGCCCGAGCACGGCGCCGGCCTCGTCCCGGACCAGACCGAGCAGCACCTCGTCGCGCCGGTCCTCCGGCGTCTCCGTGAGCCGGCGCACCCACCGGCCGGCCTCTCCTCCCGCCTCCCGCGGACCGCTCTCCTCCTCCGGGCGCGCCAGCACCAGCCGCCCCGGCGCCTTGGCCAGGGCGGGCCGCATGACCTTGCCCAGCGCGGTGCGCGGGAGCCGGTCCACCTCCCACACCTCGTGCGGGACCTTGTAGTAGGACAGCTGCGCACGGCAGGCGTCGATGAGCTCCTCGGCGTCGAAACCCCCGGGACCCGCCACCACGTACGCGGCCGGGACCTCGCCCAGCAGCGGGTGCGGCCTGCCCGCCACGGCCACCTCGGCGACCCCGGGCAGCGGGGAGATGGCCGCCTCCACCTCGCCCGGGTGGATGTTCTCCCCGCCGCGGATGATCAGTTCCTTGACCCGGCCGGTGATGGTCAGGAAGCCCTCCCCGTCGATGCGGGCCAGGTCGCCGGTGCGGTACCGGCCGTCGCGCAGCACCTCGGCGGTGGCCTCGGGGTGGCCGTGGTAGCCGAGCATCACGGCCGGGCTCTCGACCCACACCTCGCCCTCGGCGCCGGGCGCCACCACCCGGCCGGTGGTCGGTTCGAGCAGATGGAGGGTGAGGCCGGGGACGGGCAGCCCGCAGGAGCCGGGGACCCGGGGCCCGGCGGGGGAGTTGGACGCGATGGGGCCGCCCGTCTCGGTGCTGCCGTAACTGTCCAGGAGCCGTATCCCGAAGGCCTCTTCGAACTCCTCGTGCAGCCCGGCCGGGCAGGCGGCGCCGGCGACCATGCCCACGCGCAGCTGCGAAACGCCCAGGCCGGTCCCCCGGGCCGCGCCCAGCAACTGCTGGTAGACCGTGGGTACGGCACAGAAGAAGGTCGTCCGGTCCTCGCGCAGAGCGGTGACGATGTCGTCGGCCGCCAGACCGTCCACGATGTGCGCGGTGGCGCCGACGGCGAGCACCCCGAGCACGCACAGATTGTGGGCCACCGTGTGCGCCAGCGGCAGCGGCCACAGGACCCGGTCCGCCTCCTCCAGGCCGAGCACGGGCGCGTAGCAGGCGGCCACGCCCCACAGGGCCATCCGATGGGTGGAGAGCACCCCCTTGGGCTTGCCGGTGGTGCCGGAGGTGTACAGCATCCAGGCGACGTCGTCCAGGCCGGCGTCGTCCCGGGCCGGGACCGGCGGTTCGCCGCCGGCCAGGGCGTCGAACCGCTCGACGCCCGGCGGCGCCGCCCCGTCCCCGGTCACCACGATCCGCAGCCGCGGATACCCGTCCCGCAGCCGCAGCACCTGCTCCAGGTGCGTGGGGTCGGTGATCAGCAGCACGGCCCCGCTGTCGCTCAGCAGATGCCCGAGCTCGTCGTCGGTGGCGTGCGGGTTGAACGGCGCGCCCACGGCGGCGGCCCGTGCGACGGCGAGGTAACTCTCCACCATCTCCAGGCAGTTGCCGAGCAGGAGCGCGACGGTCTGCCCACGGCCCAGACCCAGGTGGGCCAGATGGCCGGCGAGACGGCGGGTGCGCAGGTCGAGTTCCGCGTAGCTGACGTCCCGCCGCGCGTCACGGAACGCGACCTTGGAGCCGAGGCGTTCGGCGTGGGCCGCCAGCAGCTCGTGGACGGGCTTGATGAGCTCGGCGCGCAGCATCTGCTGGTCAGCCTCTCCGGGTCGCTGTTCCATGGTCGGACGGCTGCTCAGTACAGGCCCTCGGGCGTCTGGGAGCTGATCTGGAGCGGCTGTACGTTGGCCACGCCGTCGCACGGCCACTCCCCGGAGGTCCGGAAGCGGACCGCCTGGTCCCGTTCGAGGATGTTGGGCAGGAACAGGTCCTCGTGCAGCACGGTCAGCCGCACCCGGCCCACCTCGCCGTACTCCACGACCCGGCCCGGCTCCGTCTTGTCGACCACGGCCATGGTGATCTGCGGGAAGTTCGGCACGTACGGGAGGGTGGCGCCCCCGTCCGGCGACTCGACGCCGTTGGCGCAGCCCAGGGTGTTGCCGTACGTGGTGGCGATGATGCCGCCGGGCATGGCCTCGGCGAACCTGCGGTAGGCGTCGGCGGTGAACTGGGTGCCGCCGAGATAGACCCCCGAGAGGCCGGACATCAGGTCCGGGCGGCGGTTGATCAGGGCGTGCACGGTCGCCGGGGTGGAGCGCAGGTAGTCGACGTGGGTGCTTTCGAGGATGTCCGTGATCTGCTCGACGACGTGATCGACGTACTCCTCCATCTCGATCAGCCGCCCGTTGCGGATGAGGTGCTTGATCCACCGGGTGTCGAGGTCGATGGAGTACACCGTGGCCGCGCACATGTCGGCGAGGTAGTCCGCCTCCTCACCGACGATGTGCGGCCCGGAGGGGCAGGCGTCGATCCAGGTGGCGCCGGTACGGAACCCCGCCGTCCGTGAGCCGTGGAGACGCCAGGCGGCCCAGTGCGCCTCCATGGCGTCGGTGTACAGGATCCGCGAGGGCCTGCCGGTGGTGCCGCCGGACTCCCAGACCCGGCCCGCCAGTGGACGGGCCACGGCACCGGGGACGAGGTCGGCCGGGTCCAGGTCCCGCAGGACGGCGAGTTCGAAGTGGCCGAACGCGGCCAGGTCGTCGTAGCCGGTGAGCGCGAGCGGATCGAAGTCCAGCTCCGCACGGCGTTTGAGCCAGTAGGGGGAGCCGTGTTCGGGGTCGAAATGGCGCCGCAGCACGCGCCGCGTCCACTCGTCCAGATCCTGGGCCAACCAGCCATCGGTCAGCGACCGCGACTCTTCCGTACTCATTGTCACCGACATGACGGCAGTATCGGCGGGGACCTGATAGGGGATTCCCTAGTGCGGCCGCGCAGCGTGACCAGGCCTTCGGCGGGGTGCCTAGTGTGCCCTTGTGCGTGCCCCTGGAGCACCCCCTTCGAGGAGAGCGATGATGGCTGCCGAGACCGAGACCGCCGATGTCGTCATCGTCGGCGGCGGCCCCGTGGGACTGCTGCTGGCGTGTGAGCTGGGCATGGCGGGGGTGCGGCCCGTCGTCCTGGAGCGGCTGCCCGAACCCAGCCCGGAGATCAAAGCCAACGGCCTGATCGGCCAGGTGGTCCGGTTCCTCGACCACCGCGGCCTGTACGAGCGGTTCGACGGCGTCGCCGACGCGCCCCAGCCGGTCCCGGGCTACCTCTTCGGGGCCATCCCGCTGAACCTGGCCGCGCTGGAGACCAACCCGATGACGGTCCTGCCGGCGACCCAGCAGCGCATCGAGCAGGTCCTGCGCGCACGCGCCCACGAACTCGGCGTGGAGATCCGGGCCGGCCACGAACTCACCGACCTGCGGCAGGACGAGGAGCGGGTGACCGCCCAGGTCCGCCACGCGGACGGCACCTACGAGCTGCACGCCCGCCATCTCGTCGGCTGCGACGGCGGCCGGAGCACCGTCCGCAAACGGTCCGGCATCGACTTCGTCGGCGAGATCGGCCACGACCTGGTCTCCCGCGCCGCGTACGCCACCCTGCCCGCGTCGATGCTGGACCCGGAGACCGGCGAGCTGGAGGTGCCGGGACACGGCCGGCTGAGCCCGGTGTTCACCTTCAACCGCACCCCGCACGGCATCTTCGCCTTCGCCGCCCTCCCGGACGGCAACCACCGCCTGCTCACCCTCGAATGGGGCGCCCCGCCGGAGGGCGACGAACAGCCGCTGACGATCGAGGACATGCGGGACAGCGTGCGCCGCGTCCTCGGCACCGACGTGCCCCTGACCGCGCCGTCCGGGTCCGGCCCGCACATGCTGCGCCGCCTCGTCGGCCGCAACACCCGGCTGGCGGAGCGCTACCGCAGTGGCCGGGTGTTCGTCGCCGGGGACGCCGCGCACGTCCACTCCGCCGTCGGCGGCCCCGGGCTGAACCTCGGCCTCCAGGACGCCGCCAACCTCGGCTGGAAGCTGGCCGCACACCTCCAGGGCTGGGCGCCGCCCGGCCTGCTCGACAGCTACCACACCGAGCGGCACGCGGCCGGCCTCCGCGTCTTCATGCACACCCAGGCACAGACGGCGCTCATGACCCCGGGGCCCGAAGTCACCGCGCTTCGCGACCTGTTCGGCGAACTCCTGTACTCCACGGACAACATCCGGCGCATCGCCGACCTGCTGTCCGGCGACGACCTCCGCTACCCGACGACCTCGGCGCACCCGCTCGCGGGCCACTTCGCCCCGGACCTCGCCCTGGAGACCGGTGGCGGCCCCGCACGCCTCGCCGAACTCATGCGGACCGGCCGGCCGGTCCTGCTCGACCTCGGCGGCGAACCGTACCCGGCCCAGGCGGCGGACTGGAAGGACCGGGTCGACATCGTCGCCGCCACCTGCCCCGAGCCGCCCGCGACCGCGCTGCTCGTCCGCCCCGACGGCTACGTCGCCTGGGCGGCCGACCCCGACGAGACCTCCGACGAGGCCCGGGACGGCCTGCGCCGCGCGCTGGCGGGCTGGTTCGGCTGAGCCGGTCCGCCCCCGGCAGGCGCTCACCCCGGCGCACCACCCCCGACGTGCCGGACCATGGGCCCGTACGTGTGACGGGACCATGGACCGACGAGGGGCAGTGACGTGCGCGCACGCGGCATCAACTACGACACCGGGTTCCTTCCCGGAGAGCAGTTCACCCGGAAGACCTTCCACCCGGAGGCGGTCCGGCGCGAGATGGCGGTGATCGCCGGCGAACTGCACTGCGACGTCGTACGCGTCTCGGGCCGCGAACCCGGACGGCTGAGCACGGCCGCCCGGTACGCCGCCGAGGCCGGCCTGGAGGTCTGGTTCGCGCCCTTCCCGGTCGACCTGCCCGCCGAGCGGCTGCTGCCGTACTTCGCGGACTGCGCCCGCCGCGCCGAAGCCGTACGGCGCGGCGGTGCCGAGGTGGTGTTCGTGACCGGGTGCGAGATCAGCGTCTTCTGCGGCGGCTTCTTCCCCGGCGACACCTTCGGCCACCGCATCCACACCCTGGGCACCGACCCGGGCTGGTGGTCCACGCTCGACCGGGTCTCGGCGCGTCTCAACGAACTCCTCGCCGAAGCCGTCGCCACCGTCCGCGCCCACTTCGGCGGCCCGGTCACCTACGCCTCCGGCCCCTGGGAGTCGGTCGACTGGACCCCCTTCGACCTCGTCGCCACCGACGCCTACCGCGCCGCCGACAACGCGGACACCTTCCGCGCCCGTCTGCGCGAGTCCTTCCGCCACGGCAAGCCCGTCGCCGTCACCGAGTACGGCACCTGCGCCTACCGGGGCGCGGGCGACCTCGGGGGCATGGCCTGGGCCCCGCCGCCGGGCGGTCTCGTACCGGACGAGGACGAGCAGGTCCGCTACCTCACCGAGCTGCTGACGGTCTTCGAGGAGGAGGGGGTGGACACCGCGCTGTGGTTCTCGTTCGCCGGCTACGACAAGCCCGGGGAGCTGGACATCACCTCCTACGGCGTGGTCCGCATGCTCGACGACGTCCGCTGGGAACCCAAGAAGGTCTTCCACACGATGGCCGGCCGCTACCAACGACCCTGACGCCCCGGCACCGGGAGCACCCGCCCCGCTCCCGTCAACCCGCAGCCGCGCATTCTGGTGCTTGCCCCTGTCCCGGGCGGAGCCCCGCCTGCCGCGCCCCGCGCCGGCTTACGGTCGGGCCGTGACTGAAGATGCAGCGGACTCGGATGTCCTTGTAGTCGGATACGGCCCCGTGGGGCAGGTCCTGTCGATCCTGCTGGCCCAGCACGGCTGGCGGGTCACCGTCGTGGAGAAGTACCTGGAGCCCTACAACCTGCCCCGGGCGGTCTCCTTCGACCGTCACGCCGGCCGCATACTCGGCACGATCGGCGTGGCCGACGCGCTCTTCCCGGTCAGCGAGCCGACCAAGGACTACGTCGTGGTCAACGGCGAGGGCCAGACGCTGATGCACTTCGAGCTGAACCAGGACGAGCGCTACCGCTGGCCGGAGGCGACCTCGTTCTACCAGCCGGGCCTGGAGTCCGCCCTTGTCGGGCGCGGCGACCAGCTGAGCGACCTGCGCGTGCTGCGCGGCTACGAGGCCGTCGACCTGACCGAGAAGGACGACTCCGTCCACCTGACGGTCCGGGGGGAGGCCGGTGAGCAGGTCCTGACCGCCCGCTGGCTGGTCGGCTGCGACGGCGCCAACAGCTTCGTACGCAACCACCTGGGCGTCCCGGTCTCGGCCTCCGACTACGCGGCCGACTGGATGGCCTGCGACGTCATGCCGCACGACCCCGAGGAATTCCCCTCGCAGAACATCCAGGTCGCCGACCCGGCGCAGCCCCGCGTCGACCTCTCGGCCGGACCCTCGCACAGCCGCTGGGAGTTCATCCGGCTGCCCGGCCAGTCCTTCGAGGACTTCGACACGGTCGAGAACGCCTGGCGCCTGCTGACCCACTTCGGGGTCAGCCGGGACAACGCGACGCTGCAACGCTATGTCGCCTACACCTGCCTGGCCCGCAACGCCGACCAGTGGCGCTCCGGGGGACCCGGCCGGGTCTTCCTCGCGGGCGACGCCGCCCATGTGATGCCCCCGCACGCCGGCCAGGGCATGTGCACCGGCATCCGGGACGTGGCGAACCTGGCGTGGAAGCTCCACCTGGTCCTCGCCGGTTCGGCCGGTGAGACCCTGCTCGACTCGTACGAGGCGGAGCGCCGCCCCGACGCCCAGCGGACCATCGACATGTCGGTGAACCTCGCTCAGCTGATCGGCATGGTCGACCCCTCCGTCGCCGGCTACCGCGACAGCGCCCTGCTCGCCGTGCGCGGCTCGGACGACGCCCCGTCCCGCGACCCGGAGGCGTTCGCCCGCCCCGGGGACGACGCGCTGAAGAACGGCCTGTTCCACGCGGGCGCGGACGGCCTCTTCACCGGAGCGGACAGCCGGATCGTCCCCCAGGCCCGCACCAACCGTCCGCAGGCCGGCGAACTGTGCGGCGACACCCTCGTGCTGCTCAGCACCGAGGACCCGGGGACCCTGGTGGACCCGGCGCTGGCGGACCGTCTGACCGCACTGGGCGGCTCGATCGTCCACCTGACCCCCGAGGTCGACATCGACGGCACGTACACCGCCTGGCTGACCGAGGAGGTCCGGGCACCCGCCGCCCTGATCCGCCCCGACTTCCACGTCTACGGCGCCGCCCGCACCCGGACCGAGATGACGGACATGCTGGACACGCTGCTCACGGGGGTGTCGGGGCGGAGCTGAGCCGGGTCAGTAGTCGCTGTTCATCGCGGCACGCACCTCGCCGAGCGTGCGGTCGGCAACGGCGTTGGCCCGCTCATTGCCCTCGCGCAGAATCGCGCGGAGGTGGGCGCGGTCGGCCGCGTACGCCTTCCGGCGGGAGCGGATGGGCGCCAGATACTCGTTGACCGCCTCGGTCACGGTCCTCTTGAGCGCGGCGGACCCGGCGGAGCCGATGCCGGCGGCGACCTCCTCGGGCGTCCGGTCCTGGCACAGGGCCGCCAGGAGGAGCAGGGAGGACACCTCCGGGCGGCCGGCCGGATCGTAGGAGACATGGCGCTCGGAGTCGGTCCTGGCCCCCTTGATCAGGCGGGCGGTCTCGTCGGCACCGGCGGCCAGCGTGATGGCGTTGCCGCGGCTCTTGCCCATCTTGGCGCCGTCCGTGCCGAGCAGGAGAGGCGCGTTCGACAGCAGGGCATCGGGCCGGGGGAGGACGACGGAGCCGGAGCCGTAACGGTCGTTGAAACGGCGGGCGATGGTCCGGGTGAGTTCCAGGTGCGGGAGCTGGTCCCTGCCGACCGGCACCAGGTTGGCCTTGCAGAAGAGGATGTCGGCGGCCTGGTGAGCCGGGTAGGTGAACATCAGGCCGCTCACGGAGGACTGCCGCGAGTGGGCGATCTCGTCCTTCACGGTGGGATTGCGTTCGAGCTCGGCGACGGAGACCAGGCTGAGGAAGGGCAGCAGCAGTTGGTTGAGTGCCGGGACGGCGCTGTGCGTGAAGATCGTGCTGCGTGCCGGGTCCACGCCGATGGCCAGGTAGTCCAGGACCAGATCCTCGACGTGCTCGCTCAGGTTGTCCGCGACGTCGCGGTCGGTCAGCACCTGGTAGTCGGCGATGATCACATACATCTCCACGCCGAGGTTCTGGAGCCGTACCCGGTTGTGCAGCGTGCCGAAGTAGTGGCCGAGATGCAGGCGCCCGGTCGGGCGGTCTCCGGTCAGCACCCGGAATCGCCCGGGGTCCCTGGCGATCTGCTCTTCGAGCAGCGCACCGCGGTCCTGAGCCGCGGACACCCCGAGCGGGTCGGCGCATGCGGCGGTGTGGTCCTCGGTGGCTGCGGTCCGGTGGGCGGTGGTGTTCATCGGTGTCTCCTGGCGGGTCGAATGTCGCCGTCACGACGGCACGGCCCTGATCCAGGGGACACAGAAAACGGGCCGTCCGTCCGAACGGCCCGTCTGCGTGCGTGAGTGGTGGCCGCTCCTACGAGGAGCGCCACCAGCTCAGACACGACGAAAGATGCATGCCGGCACTCTACCGGGCTCCTCCGGGACCCGCAGGCCCATTACGTCACGGCGCTCCGGATGCCCACGGTGATGAGGACCGCCGCCGTGGCCCTGGCGGCGGTTCGCTTGAAGCGGGGCCGGCGCAGTGCGTGCGAGGCGCGCAGGATCAGAAAGGTCCAGGCGGTGAGCCAGAGCGCGATCAGCAGGGCGTGGGCGGTGGCCAGGGTGAGGATCTGGCCGCCGAACGGCTGGTGGGGCGCGATGAACTGGGGGACCAGGGTCAGGTAGATGGCCGCCGCCTTCGGGTTGAGGACGTTGGCGAGCAGCGCCTGGGTGAAGACGGAGTCCGCTCCCTTCGGCAGGCGTCGCCGGGCGGGGGCGGGAGCGTTCGCTCCGGCACCACGCCACGTCCACAGGCCCAGACCGATGAGGTAGACGGCGCCGACGACCTTGACGGCGGTGAAGGCCACGCTGGACCGCATGACCAGGGCCGAGAGGCCGGCCACGGCCAGGGCGGCGTGGATGTACAGGCCGGTGACGGTGCCGAGGACGACGGGTAGCGCCTGGCGGCGGCCACTGTCGGTGACGTGCTGGACCAGCAGCGCCAGGCTGGCCCCGGGGGTGGCGATCAGGGGGAGGAGCGCCACCAGGAACCCGGCGACGGCGTAGGGATGGACCACGGTGCCTCCGGTTCGTACGCGCGGGAGGGATTCAGAGCACGACGCGGTAGTGGGTGGTCAGGCGCCGGTCGTCGTCCAGGACGTGGAAGGCGAGGCCGGGCGGCTGGTCGCGGTCCGCGGCCTCGTCGCCCTCCCAGGGCATGCGCAGGGTCCAGGTGGTGGCCGGTCCGACGATCAGGGGACGCCCGGCGAAGGTCGAGGCGGCAGCGGTGTGGGCGTGGCCCGTGAGGACGGCGGCGACCCGGGGGTGCGCGTCGAGCAGCCCGGCCAGCTGTCCGGGCTCTTCGAGCATGTACGAGTCGGGCAGCGGGTGATGGAGCGCGACCGGCGGCTGGTGAAAGGCGATCAGCGCCGGCCGGCCCTGCGGAAGTGCGGTGAGCGTGCTGTCGATCCAGGCGAGCGTCTCCGCGTCGAGGCGCCCCTCGTCACGCCCCGGGATGGTGGAGTCGCACATCAGGATGGTGGTGCCGCCGATGTCGTGGGCCCGGTTGACGGGGCCGGGTCCGGGGGCCTCCCCGAGCAGGGCCTTGCGGTAGGCCGGTCGCGCGTCGTGGTTCCCGGGGCACATGAGTACGGGGAAGTCGGCGGCCAGGATTCGAGCCGCCTCCTCGTACTCGGCCTCCTCGCCGTGGTCCGCGATGTCCCCGGTGACCAGGAGTGCGTCGACCGGGCGGGGGAGGGCTCGTACGTGGTCCATGACGCGGGTGGCGCGCAGGGTCGCCCGCTCGCTGCCGTCAAGGTGCAGGTCGCTGATGTGTGCCAGCAGCAGTGTCATTCCGAGGTCTCCTCCTGAGGCGGAGTCAGGCCGCCCCCCTGTGCCGGCCGGTGTCGCCACCGGGCCGACTTCTAACGGAAGTTTTTCGTTTACCGTTAGGGACCATAGGGTGTGCGAGAGATGTGATCAAGTGGTCGCCGACCTGACCGGGCGAGAAAGGGGACGACGCCGTGGAGCGATGGCTGGCACTGGAACTGGCGAGCACGATCCGCCATGACGGAGACGGCGGTGTCGCCGACGACCTCGCCACGGTCCGGGGGACGACGGACTGGATCAGGAAGCAGGGGCCTCTGCTGGCCGGACACGTTCCGGCCGGAGGGCTCACGGCGGACGAGGACCTCCGGCTCGGGATTATCGACCTCCGGCAGGCGGTCCGAGCGCTGTTCGCCCGCCTGGTCAGTCCCGCTCCCCCCAGCCCGGCGGACGCCCACCGGCTGATGCCCGCCGACCGGGCGATGGACCGCCTCAACACGGCTGCCGCGCGGGAACCGGTCGCCCCGCAGCTGTACTGGCCCGACGGCCGAGCCCCCGCCGCCCGCCTGCTGACCGCGGAAGAGGACCCGTACGTCCGGCTCGTCGCGGCCCTGGCCCGAGCGGCCATCGACTTCCTCAGCGGCCCGCAGAGCACGCGGCTGCGCTCCTGTACCGCGCCGCGCTGCGTGCGCTACTTCGTCAAGAGCCACGGTCGCCAGGAGTGGTGCAAGCCGTCCTGCGGCAACCGCGCCCGAGCGGCCCGCCACTACCGGCGCCGGCGCACGGCGGCCGACGACGGGCCCGCCCCGTCCTGACCGCCCGGAGAGCCCGAAAAAGGGGCGAGCGCTTCGACGAAGTCCGCGACTACGCTCCTCGGCATGCTGAACCACGTTCCGTTGAACGATGCCCTGCGCTCCGCCATAGGCACCCCCGACCAGGCCGAACTGCTCGACAGCAGCCCCCGGTCACGGGTGTGGTGGGTGCGGCCCGACGACCGCCCGGCGGTGATCGTCAAGCAGATCACCGACGACGGGGACGCGAGCGCCGACGCGGACACGCGCTTCGCACGCGAACTCGCCGGGCTGAGCCTGGCCGGCCGGGCCACCGGGCCCGCCGTGGCCCCCGCGCTGCTCGGCACGGACCCGTCCGCGCGGGTGATGGTCCTGGAATACGTGGAGGACCTCGGCGAAACGGCCGACTGGATGCCCGGATACGCCGAGTCGCTCGCCCGGCTGCACGCCCTGACCGGGCCCGCCGACGCGGGCGCGCTCCCGGCCGCGTCGGGGCCCACGGCCGCCGACGCGGAGTCCTTCCTCACCCTGGCAAGGGCGCTCGACGTGCCCGTACCGTCCACCGTTCCGGACGAACTCGCCGGTCTCCTGGAACGGTTGGACCCCAGCGGCCACCACGCGCTGCTGCACGGCGACCCCTGCCCCGGCAATGACCTGCGCACCCCGGACGGCGTCCGCTTCGTCGACTTCGAGCGAGCCTCGCTCGGCAACGGCCTGCTCGAACTCGCCTACTTCCGCATCGGCTTCCCCACCTGCTGGTGCGCCATGTCGGTCCCCGCGGTCCCGCTCGCCGAGGTCGAGGACATCTACCGGAGCACCTGGCGCGGCCTCACCGGCAAGGACGTACCGGGTGACCTCGCCGACGCGTGCGCGGGCTGGCTGATCCAGGGCGACGCTCTGGTCGAGCGGGCCCACCGGGGGACGGCTGACCAGCTCGCCCGGGTGCCCACCGAGGACTTCGAGTGGGGCTACACGTCCGCCCGCGAGCGACTCGTCCACCGCCTGGGCGTGGTCGCCGGCCTGACCCGCGACCACGACCACCTCCACGCCACCGGCCGCCTCAGCTCCGCCCTCGCCGACCGCCTCCTCGAACGCTGGCCCGGACTGCGCCCCCTGCCGACGCCGGACGCCCGGCCCTGGTACTAGGCCGTGTCGCACGCGCGCATCGCACCGGCCGCCATGGCCGACTTCCACCAGGTTCTCGCCGACCACCACCGCTACTGGGGAGCCCGCGACCTGCGGTCGCTGCATCTCGCGGCGCTGGTGCGGGAGTTCGGTGACACCTGCCTCGTCGCCCGGGGCGAGGACGGCATTCACGGGTACGTCATCGGGTTCGTGACCCCGGCCGGCACCGGGTACGTTCACCTGATCGCCACCCGGGACGACGTCCGGGGCACCGGCCTCGGACGTCGCCTGTACGAGGCGTTCGCCGATGCCGCGCACCGCCACGGCGCACTGCGGCTGAAGGCGATCACGTCGGTCGGGAACGCGGGCTCCCTCGCGTTCCACCGGAGCCTGGGTTTCGAGGCGACGGTGGTCGACGACTACGACGGTCCCGGGCGGGCCATGGTCGTCTTCCACCGCGATCTGCCGCTGGGCTGAGCCGCACCGCCGGCCCCGCGGTTCGGCCCGAGCGGGGCCGGCGTCACGCCGGGCGCGCTCTCCTCCACAGCAGCGTGACCGCGACAGCGCCCGCCAGGCACGGGATCAGCCCGGCCCAGCCCAGCTCCGGCGGAAGGCCGGTCGCGCCGGAGGTGTCCTTGATCAGCAGCCCGGTCAGTCCGGTCGCGGCGCCGGTCACGAAGACCGCGGTCGCGACGGCGGGGGCCCACCGTTTGCCCGCCTTGACGGTCCAGGCCGTCGTGAGCCAGGCCAGGATGCCGAGCACCCCGATGACGGTCGAGACGACCAGGTAGGTGGTGACGGCCGAGTCGACCTGTGCCTGGGAGTAGTCGGGGTAGCCCGCGCGGATGTGATCGGCCAGCAGGTGGGTGGTGCCGCGGTCGGCGTACGGGGCGATCGTCGCGAGGACGGTGAGGGCGAGGCCCGCGTACATCGCTGCGAGCGGCCCTCGTGCGGGGAGTGGACGGGTCATCAGGGTGCCTCTCTCGTGGGTTCCCGAGTCACTGCGCCAGCGTCATACGGAGGAAGGCGAGGATCTCCGCCTGAGCGGCGTGCGCCTGCGGTTCGACGCCGGGCAGGGTGAGGAACGCGTGCTGCGCTCCGGAGTATTCGGAGAGCCGCACCGAGGTCCCCGCCTCGTGCAGCCGCTCGGCGTAGCGGCGGCCGTGGTCGGCCGCCGCGTCCAGGGTCGGCACCACCACGAGCGCCGGGGCGAGCCCGCTCAGGTCGTCGGCGTACAGCGGCGAGACCGCGCGGGCGTCGGCCCCGGGCGGGACGGCGAGCCGCTGGAACAGCTCCAGCTGCGGCAGAACCGGCGTCGGGCTGTACGCGTACTCGGCGACCGAGGGGTAGTCGAACATCGTCCCGGTCACATCGACGGCCGGGTTGACCAGCACCTGTGCCCTGAGCTCCAGCCCCGCCTCCCGGGCCCGGACGGCCGTCAGCGCGCTGATCAGCGCGCCGCAGCTCTCGCCGAACACGGCCACGCGTGCGGGGTCGACGCCCCACTCCTGCGCGTGCGCCACCACGTGCCGGAGCACGTCCCAGCCGTCGTCGGCGGCGTCCGACAGCGGGGTGCCGGGAGCGAGGAGGCGGTGCTCGACGGAGACGACGAGGGCGGGCAGCCGGGCGGCGAGGTGGCTGTTGGTCCAGTCGCACTGCACCGCCGTGCCCACGAAGCTGCCTCCGTGGACATGGACCACGAGCGGCAGCGGGCCGGTTCGGGCCTCGGTGCCGTCGTCTCCCGCCGGGGCCGGGCGGTGGACCCGGACGGGCAGGTCGCGGCCCGGCAGTTCGACCGTCTGCCAGGAGATCTCGGCGCCGGCGTCCGGCTCTCCCAGGAACGCCCGCGCCCCGCTGGAGGCCCGGAAGCGGTTCTCCGCGTCGCGGTAGGCGAGCAGTTCCTCGGTCGTGATCGCCGAGAAGTCCGGCTCGGGCGGCCGCGCCGCGGCGGTGGTCTCGCTCATGTGTTCTTCTCCCCTCCCGGCGGCATGCCGGGTGTGTCGTATGACCGGACAGCGCAATGCCCTCATTATGCACGCACCGCGTGCAACGGCAAGTGCATGAATGAGTGCATGGCTGAGTGCAACACCGAGTGCATGAGTTAGGGTGAGTCCGGACGAGAGGGGCGCGATGACTGGCCGACGGCGATGGTCGACCGAGGAGATCCTGGACACGGCGGAGGAGCTGCTGCGCACGGGCGACGCCGAGTCGTTCAGCGTGCGCAGGCTCGCCGCGGCGCTCGGGACCGACTCGTCCAGCCTCTACCGGCACTTCCGCAACAAGACCGAACTGCTGCGCGCGGTCGCCGACCGCGTCCTGCTGGCCGCCATGGACGGCTACCGCCCCGAGGGCGACTGGCGGCAGCGCGTCATGGCCCTGGCCCTGCGCCTGCGCGAGGCGTTCGGCGAGCAGCCCCAGCTCGCCGCCGTGTGGGGGCGCTACGCCTCCGGCGGCACCGGGGCCCGGCTGGTCATGGAGGAGGTGTTGCAGGCATTGCGCGCGTCCGGCCTGCCCGACGAGGAGATCCCGGCGCGCTACCACCGCCTCGTGATCCTCCTCGCCGCGCTGCTCGCCTCCGAGGGCGGCATCGGCACCATCACCCCCACGGAGTACGAACAGGGCCAGGAGCAGTTCCGCGTCGCGGTGCTCGGCGCCGACCCCGAACGCTTCCCCGCCCTGGCCCACTTCGCCCGCGACGTCCGCCCTCTCGGAGCGGACCGCGGCGCCGCGTTCGAGGAGATCCTCGCCGCCCACCTGGACCACATCGAGGCCCGGATCGCCTGACGGGCGCCACGCCCGCCCCGTACGGGCGGGGCCCGCCCCCCCCCACCGAGCCGGGGCCGGGCACGCCCCGTCATGAGGGGCTGGGCGACACCTCCTCCGGCTCGCGCCGCGAGGCCCGGTCCTGCCGGGGGAGCAGGAGCGGAGTGGCCAGGATGAGCAGGCCCGCGGCCATGAGCGCGGTGCGCGGGCCGGTGGCGCCGGCGAGCAGTCCGGCCAGCGCGGTGAGGACGGCGACGGACGCCTGCTGCCCGATCGACCAGGCCGTCAGGGTGCGGGCGACGAGAGGCCCGGGAGTCTGTTCGAGGCGGTACGTGGCGAGCACCGGGCTGTACAGGCTCATGCTGACGATGATGGCCAGTTCGACGGCCATCACGGTGACGAGGCCGACGACGCCGGGGCGGACGAAGGCCAGACCGATCAGCCAGACGGCGCGCAGCGTGCCGACGGTCCGGAAGATCCGGTCCCGGCCGTAGCGGGCGACGACACGGCGGGCCAGCCGGGAGCCGATGAGTCCGCCGAGGCAGGGGGCGGCGAAGGCGAGCCCGTACTGCCAGGGCGGGAAGCCGAGTTGGCGGAGCAGGAGCACGGCGAGCAGCGGTTCGGTGGCCATGATCAGACCCGCGACGAGGATCTGGTTGAGGTAGAGGGACCGTAGGCCGGGATGGCTCATGATGTGCCGCCAGCCGTCGAGCAGCGCGCCCGCCCGGCCCGGACTCCGGCCGGCCCGCTCCGGCGCTTCCTCCTCGCCGCGGATCGCGGTGACGCCCAGCGCGGACAGGAGGTAGCCGAGGGCGTCGGCCACGACGGTGGTGACCGGCCCGAACACACCGATCGCCGCCCCGCCCAGCGGCGGCCCCACCGCGATGGAACTCCAGTTCGTGGACTCGAACCGCGCGTTGGCGACGAGCAGGTCCTCCGGCCGGACCAGGGCCTTGAGGTACGCGCCACTGGCCGCGCCGAACGCGATCTTCGCCGCGGCGACCACGGCCGAGATCACCAGCAGCTGGACGAAGCCGAGCCGGCCGAAGGCATAGGCCACCGGGATCGACGCCATGGCCGCGAACCGGACCAGGTCCATCCCGATCATGACCGGGCGCTTGCGCCGGAACTCCACCCACGGCGCGAGCGGCACCGCGATCAGCGCCCCCACCGCCGGGCCCACCGCGGACAGCGCGGACACCTCGGCGGGCCCGGCGTGCAAAACCATGACGGCGATCAGCGGCAGGGCCCCGAACCCCAGCCCGGACCCGTACGCGCTCGCCGCGTACGCCGCCCACAGCCAGCCGAACTCCCGGCCCAACGCTCTTGCGCCCACCACACCTCACCCGGACAACCGGAAATTGACCCGAGCGAGCTAATCGCTCAGAAGAACACCAGGTCAAACAACCAAAGAGGCCGCTGCCCACAACCAGGGGTTGTTCACTAAGCTCGCTCTCCGTGGACCTCCAAGCAGTACGAACCTTCGTCGCCGTCACGGAAGCGGGCGGGTTCCACAAAGCCGCCGCCGACCTGTCGGTCACCCAGCAGGCCGTCTCCAAGCGGATCGCCGCGCTGGAGCAGACCCTCGGCGTCCGGCTGTTCACCCGCGCCCCGCGCGGCGCCGCGCTCACCATCGACGGCCGGGCGTTCCTGCCCCACGCCCGCGAACTGCTGCGCGCGGCCGAGCGCGCGAGCGCGTCCGTATCCCCGGGCCGCCGCCCGCTGCGCGTCGATGTGATCGCCTCGCGCACCGCGCAGTCGAGCCTGATGCGCGGATTCCACGGCGCGCATCC
The DNA here is from genome assembly GCF_000373645.1 of Streptomyces sp. ATexAB-D23. GTDB lineage: Bacteria > Actinomycetota > Actinomycetes > Streptomycetales > Streptomycetaceae > Streptomyces > Streptomyces castrisilvae. Next base: position 41,647 of record NZ_KB892027.1, read on the forward strand.
CGAGATCGTCCTCGACGTGATGATGCTGGTCAGTATGGACACGGCCGTCGCCGCTCTCCTCTCCGGCGAACTCGACGCGACGTTCCGCGCGGTCGCGGCCCCCGGCCGCCCCCTGCCCGACGGCATCGAGTCCGTACGGGTCCTGGACGAACCCCTCCAACTCCTCACCGGCCCCGCCCATGCCCTGGCGGACGCCCCCTCGGTCACCCTCGCCGGCCTCGTCGGCCACCGCGTCTGGATGCCCGGCATCGCCCCCGGCACCGAGTGGGGCGCCTACTACGACGACCTCGTCGCCGAGTTCGGCCTCACCATCGAGGCGACCGGCCCGAACTTCGGCTCCGACGCGCTCCTGGACACCATCGCGGACACCCCTGCCCTGGCCACCTTCATGGGCGAGCACTCCCGCCTCATCTGGCCCGCCGGCCACGGCCTGCGTCGCATCCCGGTGACCGGCCCGGCACCGGTCTACCCGCACTCGCTCCTCTGGCACCGCGACAACCCCCACCCCGCGCTGGCCGCCCTGCGTACCCACCTCGCCGCGACGACGGCCGACCACGACGCGGCAGGGACCTGGGTCCCGGACTGGGTGCCCCCGCGCTGAACGGCCCCTCCTGCCGGACCTGTTCGGACGCATCGGCCTGCCGCGAAAGGGCATGCGCACAATTGTCCGAGCGATAGGTTCTGTGCCATGCACGCGCTCGCCGAACCGGCCACCGCCGTCCCGCGCCCCGCCGTCGACCCCGGGAGGCCCGCCGTATGAGCGGCGCGGTGATACGCCGCCTGACCGGCGCCGAACTCCTCGCCCGGCCGCGGGACGTGCGCCGGGTGTACGCGGAGGCGTTCGCGGGCCCGCCCTGGTTCGAGGACGCCTCGGCGGCCGACGGGTTCATCCGCCGGCTGACCGGCGACGTCACCCGGGACGGCTTCACGGCGGCCGGTGCGTTCCGGGGCGACAGCCTGGTCGGACTGGCCACCGCCTGGACCACGCCCGCGCCGTTCCCCGCCGACCGCTCCTACGCGCAGGTCGCGGCGGCCTTCGGGGCCGACCGTACGGCGCGGTGGCTGTGCGGGAGCCTCGAAGTCGACGAGCTCGCCCTCGCCACGGCGGCGCGCGGGCAGGGAGTGGGCGCGGCCCTTCTGGACGCGGTGGTCGCCGGCGCCCCCGGGGGCAGGTGCTGGCTGCTGACCTCCGGCCGGGCCCGTGACGCGATCGGCTTCTACCGGCGTGCGGGCTGGGTCCAGGCCGTTCACCCCGCCGGCGACGGCACCGGCATCGTGGTCTTCCTCGGCCCCCGGCACCCGGCCCGTACCGCCGCCGGCTCCCTCTGACGCGGCAGCCGCGCCAGGCGCCGCGGCCCCGTCCGCTCAGTGGGCGAGGCGACGGGGCGCGAGCGGCAGGGGCGGGGTGAGGACGGGCTCCAGGAGCTGCGCGAGCTGCCGGCGTTGATGCGGTTCGAGCCGGTCGGTGGCCGGGGCCATGGCGTCCCGGGCCTCCGCGTACAGCCGCTCGGTGAGTTCGCGTCCCGCGTCGGTGATCAGGACGATCACGGCGCGCTTGTCCTCGGGGCTGGCACCGCGGGCCAGCAGGCCCCGGCGTTCGGCGCGGGCGATGAGGCCGGACAGGGTCGACTTGTCCAGGCCGAGAAAGGTCGCCAGGTCGCTCATGCGGGGCTGCCGGTCGCGCAGGATGCCGAGCACGCGCAGCTGGGTGAGGGAGAGGTCGTGCTCGGCGCCGATCCGCGTGAGCACCCCCATGATCTGAAAGGCGCTGCGGCCCAGGGCGTCCAGCAGGGCGTCTGTGGAGTCATCGGGAGCCATGGCGACCACCCTACTTGACATTGTTGGCATTACAAACAACTCTGGTATTGATTGGTAATGCAAACCAACCGTCCGACCAGGGAGTTTCTCATGCACGCAGCAGTCATCACGGCGTACGGCACCCCGCCCGCCTACCGCGAGCACCCCGAACCCGTGGCCCGGGGCGAGCACGAGATGGTCGTGGACGTCCTCGCGGCGGGCCTGCACCACCTCACCCGCTCCAAGGCCAACGGCACCCACTACTCGGCCTCCGGCGTCTTCCCGATCGTGCCCGGCGCCGACGGCGTCGTACGCGACCCCTCGGGGCGCCTGCGCTACGCGGCCCTGGACGACACGGACCTGGGCACCTTCGCCGAACGCACCGTGATCGACGTACGCCGCAGCGTCGTCCTGCCCGACAACGCGGACCCGGTGCGGATCGCCGCCGCGATGAACCCGGGCATGTCCTCCTGGGTCGCCCTGCGCCGCCGCATCGTCTTCGAGAAGGGGCAGCGCGTCCTCATCCTCGGCGCCACCGGCAGCGCCGGACGCATGGCCATCCAGATCGCCAAGCGGTTCGGCGCGGCGGAGGTCTTCGCCGCCGGGCGGGACGCCGCCAGGCTGGAGCCGCTGACCGGCCTCGGCGCGGACCGCGTCCTCACCTTCGACTCGATCGCCGCAGCCGCCGACGCCGACGTCGTCCTCGACTTCGTGTGGGGCGAGCCCGCGGCGGACGCCATGATCCCCCTCCTCACCGCCCGCGCCGACCGCTCGGTGCCGCTGACCTGGGTGCAGATCGGCTCCATGGCGGGCGCGTCGGCCCCGGTGCCCTCGGCGGCGCTGCGTGCGGCCCGGCTCCAGATCGTGGGCAGCGGCATCGGATCACTCTCCCCCCGCGACATCCTCGCCGAACTCCCGGAGCTGGCCGAGGCGGTGACCGAGGGCGCCCTCGACGTCCGGGCCCGTCCCGTGTCCCCGTCCGGTATCGCCGAGGCGTGGAACGACCACCGGACCGACGAACGCCTCGTCTTCGTCCCGTAGGCCCTTCACCGTCTGCGGGAGACTCCCAGCTCGATGAGGTAGCGCTTGGTCACCCGGCCGCCGTAACTCCCGTCGATCAGGCCGGCGATGGACGCCAGCAGTCCGTGCCGGGCGGCTTCCGGCAGGGCCCGGTGGCCCGAGTAGGTCCGCAGCACGTCCAGATACTCCGAGGTGGTGTACGTGAGGTCCTGCTCGTAGCGGCGGAAGACCGTGGGCGCGAAGCGGCCGCTTCGCGCCACCTCCCGGGCATGGTCCGCGTTGTCGACATCGGCGGTGGCGGGCGGCCGCGTCCCGGGCTTCGTGCCCGGGTCGAAGCGTTCGTAGCAGCGCTGGACCTCGACGAAGAACTCCTCGGTGCCGCCCCTCACATGCTGGGTACGCACCACGGCGAGCGCCCCGCCGGGACGCAGGGCGTCGGCGGCCTTGGGCACGCGTGTCGCCGGGTCGATCCAGTGGAACGCCGTCGCCGCGAGAACCGTGTCGAACGGCTCCGCCGGCAGCGGCCAGCTCTCGAACTCGGCCGCCACCACCTCCACGGCCGAAGCTCCCGCCAGGTTGCGCCGGGCGACCGCGGCCATGCTCGCTCCCGCCTCGACCGCCGTGATCCGGCAGCCCCGGCCGGCCAGGGGAACCGTGGCCTGGCCGGTCCCGCAGCCCAACTCCAGTACGCGGCTGCCGGGACGGGCCCCGGCGAGTTCCACGAGGTCGTCGTAGAGCGACGGCGGGTACCCGGGCCTGGCCCGGTCGTACAGCTCCGCGTCCTCGTCGAACGTCTGTCGCAGGCGCTCCCGCAGGGAGTCCTCCGGGCTGTCGTCGCGAGGCGCGGGCGTGGTGGTTTCGGGCATGCGGAGCAGATTAGAGGACGCCCGCGCGTGTCAGACGGTGCTCGTGGGCTGCCCGGCCGGTCGGCCCGCTTCGCCGGAACGGTCTGCCGGCGCCCGCGCAGGGCGTCGCGCTTCCCGGGACGGTGAGCCAAAGAAGGACCGCAGGCGGCCATCGGAGGGGCTACGGACGTCCGCCGTGCCGGAACCACTCCGGCGCCAGGACCGACATCACCGTCGCGTCCACCCGCTCGCCCTCCCAGAGCAGCGCGTCACGCAGCACCCCCTCGGCGACGAACCCCGCCTTCTCGTAGGCGCGGCGGGCCCGCGGATTGAACGCGTAGACCTCCAGCGAGATGCGGTGCAGCCCCAGCGACTCGAAGCCGTACCCGAGGATCAGACGGGTCGCCTCCGTCCCCAGACCGCGTCCGTAGCTGCCGGGCACCAGGAAGATGCGGAAGTTGCAGCTCTCGTTACCCGGGTCCCAGCCGTTCAGGACCACCTCGCCGACAACGTTGCCCGTCACCCGCTCGACCACCGCGAGGTCCAGCCGGTCGTCCTGCTCCGCGCGGCTGCCGTACCAGGCACGCAACCGCCCCTCGTCGAGCACGCCGTCGGGATGGCTGCCGGTCAACCGTGACGCCTCCGCGTCCAGGAACATCGGCATCAGCGCGGCCACGTCATCCACCGTGACGGGCCGGAGCAGCACCTGTTCCCCGCTCAGCGACGGCTTCTCGCGGAAGTCCGGGCGGGGAGCATGTCGAACGTGATCGGCCATTTCCGCATTGTGTCCGACCGGTCCGCCCGGTGTCCTCCCGATATCCGGGGCGCCTCGCCTCCGTGCCCTCGCTGTTCTCCGGGGCGGGGCCGCGGCCCGCCTCTGCCGCGCCCCCGCCCTCACGGCAACTCGTCCAGCCGGTCCACGCACAACTCGTACCCGCTCTCCGCGTGGACCTTCGACCAGCCCGCCGGCACCGGGGCCGCCGCCGGCCACAGGGCGCGGCGGCCCGAGGGGTCGCAGAGGACGACGAACGTGACCGGGGCACCGGCGAACGGGTCGTCGGGGGCCGGGCCTTCGAGGACCATGAGGCTGCCGTCCGCGTCCAGCCGGGCCGCCCGGCCCGTGCGCCACATGCGGGCGCCGGCCCGGGACGGGCCGGCGAACGGGTCGGGCAGGAAGCGTTCACCGGTCGCGGCCGGGGAGCCGGCGTAGCCGAGGGCCACGCCCGCCCCCGCCACGTACAGCGCACCGACCGTGCCCGGGGCCACCGGCCGCAGCCGGGCGTCCAGGACATAGGCCCGGTAGCCCGGGGCGGGCCTGGCCGCTCCCGTACCCCGGTGCTCGACCACCAGGTGGCCCTCGGCCCAGCCGCCGCTGATGATCAGCGACATCCGCTCCTCGCGGGCGAGCGCGACCAGCGCCACCAGCACCTCGTCACTGCCGCCGAGCAGCATCCGGGCGTCGCGCTCGCGCAGCCAGCGCAGTAACTCCTGCGGTACGGCGTGCCGCAGGGAACGGTCCGGGACGTGCACCCGGGCACCCCGCACCAGCGCGCCCAGCAGGCCGATCGTGGCGTCGGCGTCCGGGTAGCCGCGTACCAGCCAGGCGGCGTCGACCGGCTCGGCCAGCGTCGCCGCGACGACCGGTCCGCCGCCCACCACCGTCGCACCGCCCCCGCCCGGCGACCCCGCCGCACCGACCGCCCACAGCACCGGGTCGGCCGTGCTCAGCGGGCGGGTACGGTCCGTGTCCAGCAGCGGCCACCTCCCGTCGGCGGGCAGCAGATCGGCGGCCTCGTCACGCACCAGGCGGGCCGCACCCGGTGTCCGGTCCAGCAGCAGGTCGGCGGTCTCGTCCAGCAGCACCGCCACCGGCCGCACCGAACCGGGCAGCCGCTGCGCGGGATCGACCGGCACGCACGCCGCCCCGGTCTTCGCGATGGCGAGCACGGCCACCGCGAACCCGGTCGGCGAGGACAGCGCGGTCACGACCGTGGCCCCGGGGCCCGCGCCATGGGCGACCAGGGCGTGCGCCAGCAGGTCGGAGCGCGAGTCCAGCTCCGCGTAGTCCATGACCGGGACGGCCGGCCCGCCCGGATCACCGGACCCGTCGCAACCGAGCGGGGCACCGTCCGTGTCATCCGCGCCGCTCACCCCGCCCGACCCGATCGCACCCGACAGCGCCACGGCCTTCGGCGCGCACCGCACCCGCTCCGCGAACAACTCGGGCACCGTCGTCGCGGGCAGCTCGTGGCGGCCCGCCTCCCACACCCCGCCCCGGTCCGCCGGCCGCCGGGCCGGCACCAGCGCGCTCAGCACCGCGTCCGGACGGTCCAGGGCCGCCGCGAGCAGCGAGACCAGCCGGCCCGTCAGCGTGGCGGCCACCGTCTCGCCGACCGCCTTGCGCCGGTACGTGGTCGTCAGGGTGATGCCCGCCGGCGCGCCCTCAACGCTCTGCCGCTCCGTCAGGGTGAAGCCGACATCGGTGGCCGGCAGGGCGAGACCGGCGCGTTCCGGCTGCACCGTGAGCGGACCCGAGGCGAACCGGCCGGCCGTCGTGTCCTGGAGGACGGCGAGAGCGACGCCCCCCACGCCCGCGAGAGGAGCGTCGGCGCTGCGGTAGGCCGCCAGGTCCCGCTTGCGCACCCGGCGCACCAGCTCGCTGAACGCCGGATCGCCCGAGGCGTCCACGGTCAGCGCCAGCACCCGCCCGTACGCGCCGACCGCGCCCCGCAGTGTGACGTTGTCGCGGGCCGGGACCGGGGCGGCGACGGTGATCTCACCGGTCGTGCCCAGCTGGTGCAGTACGGCGGTGAGCGCGGCGTGCACCACCATGAAGACCGTGGCCCCCCGCGCGGCAGCGAACCGGGTGAGCCGCGCGTGCAGGGCCTCGTCCAGGTCGAGGTCCAGGCGGCCGGGGGCCGTGTCGAAGCCCGCGGAGCCGCTGCCGGGCAGCTGGGTCGGTGCCCGGTCGCCATGCGGGGCACGAGGCGCGTACCGCACGATGTCCCGGACCGGCGAGGGGGTGCCTCCGGCGGCCAACTCCTGGTAGACGCAGGCCAGATCGGCCGCGAGCGGCAACTGCGACCACAGATCCACATCGGCGGCGGGCAGCGCCAGCTCCAGCCGGTGGTCGTCCGGTCCCAGGGACCTCAGTCTGGTCCCGGCGTTCCCGGTACGGGAGTTGCGCAGCGCCCCGTACCGCCGGCCCAGGACGGTCAGCGCCCTGTCCAGCGTCCGTACGTCCAGCGGTCCGCGCAGCCGGAACACCAGCTCGACGCTTTCCGTACCGGACGCGCCCGTTTCCGACTCCGACGCGGACGGGTCCGGTCCGATCGCGGTGGCGGGGGCCTCGCCCAGCAGCGCGGACAGCGCGGCCGGGGTCGGCGCGGCGTGGAGCGCGGCCGGATCGGCCGGGCCGCTGCCCAGGGTCTCGCGCACCCGGTCCAGCAGCCGGGCCGCCGCCGGCGTGTGCCCGCCCATGCCGAAGAAGTCGCAGTCGGCGCCGATCAGCCCGCGCGGCAGCCCCAGCACCTCGGCGAACAGGTCCCGCACGATCTCCTGGACGGGTGTGCCCGGAGGCGTCCCGCGCGAAGCGCCCGCCGCCGGCCCCGGCGCGGGCAGGGCGGCGCGGGCGGCCGGGGGCGGGACGGTCAGGCGGGCGCCCGCGGCCAGCGCCGGCCAGATCTCGGCCGCGCTCGCGGCGGACGCGGGGCTCGCGGCCTGCGCGACGACCTCGTCCCGGCCGGGCCGCAACGCCGCCCCGGGCCGCAGCAGTTCGTCCAGCGCCCGATGCGGTACGACGACCCCGGCCGCCGGGCCGTCACCGGGCCCGGAGGCGTAACAGACGTACGCAGGGTCGTCGCCGGAGCACGGGACGCCCCCGCCTCCGGCCGGCGCACCGCTGTCGGAGCCCGCCGGGCGCGGGCCGAGAACGGCGGCCGGCAGCCCCGCGTAGTCGGAGGCGTCCGCGGCCTCGGCCAGCACGGCACGGGCCGCGCTGTCGCGTACGACGAACCGGCGGTGCGCGAGCGGATCGGCCGGGTCGAGCGCCACGTACGCCGCCCCGGACCGCAGGACGGCCAGCAGCGCCGTCACGAGCCGGGGGCCGGGCCGCAGACTCGTCGCCACCCGGTCGCCCCGGCCGATGCCCCGCGCCACGAGGGTCCGGGCCAGCCGGTCGGCCGCCCGGCTCAGCTCACGGTAGGTCAGGGAGACCTGGTCACCCGGGTGTCCGGGGGCGTGAACGGCGATCGCGTCGGGGCGTGCGGCGACCTGCTGTTCGATGAGACAGGAGAGGGACATCGTTGGCGCGCTCCTTCGACAGCGGCTTCCGTCTTGGCAAGACATTGCCAAGACGTTGGCAGAAAGCGCTCGAAGGATTCTCCGGACCGGCTTGAGTCTCGCCTTAGTCGCAGGTCGGAGTGAGTGCGAAAAGGTCGTGCGGGCCCGCCGATGTTGCCAGGACGCCGGATGGAGGCGAAGGCGGGAGCGGTCCCCGCGCCGCCGCTCCACCCGCGCTCCGGCGGCTCTGTGGCGATGCTCATGCCGACGTACGGCATCCTCGGACCCACGACACACGGGTCACGACGACCGGGGGTCCCCCTCCGCAGCCCGCCCGGTCCTGCCCGAGCGGGCTGCGCCGTGCGGATCTGTCGCACCCCCCGCGCCGTACGAGGTCCCCTCCGCGACCGCCCGCGGCCGGCTCGACGCCTTTCAGCCGGCCCGTACGCCGTGGCGCGCGGCGAAGGCGAGCAGGGGCGCGGCGACCCGCGGCGGGTCCTCAAGGATGGGGGAGTGCCCCAGCCCCGGCAGCAGCTCCACCTCCGCGCCCGGAACGACGCGGTAGTCGGCGGCGGACGAGGAACGCCATCGGCGGTCGTCCGCACCGAAGAGGACCAGCAACGGCACGCCGAGCACCGCCAGCCGGTCCGGCAACGCCCGCTGCTCCAGATACGCACGGGTGCCCGCCATCGTCGCCGTGAACGTATGGAAGGTCATGGCGCGCACCTCGTCCAGCAGCGCGTCCGGCACCCGGTACCCCGGCCGGCTGAAGCCCGTGCCCGCGAACTGCCGCAGCTGCTCGTCGCTCGGCGGCCACTGCGAGGGCCCGGCCGCGCCGGACCCCTGGGCGATGAACGCGCCCAGGCCGGGCCCGGTGTTGATCAGGACCAGGCCGGACACCAGCTCGGGCCGCTGCTCGGCGAGCGCGGTGGCGGCCACCCCGCCACTGGAATGCCCCACCACCACGGCCCGCCCGACACCGAGCCGGTCCAGCACCTCACCGGCCCGGCGCGCCTGGTCCGGGATCGTGTAACGGCCGTCGTCCGGTTTGGCCGACCGGCCGTGCCCGAGCAGATCGATCCGTACGACGTGATGGGCCCCGGCCAGCAACGGAACCAGTGCGTCCCACGAGCGCGCCGAGGACGCGGACCCGTGGATGAGCAGAAGCGCCGGGGCGTCACGCCGCCCGTCCTGGCACACATGGATGTCGCCGTCGCCGGGCGCCGGCGACGGGAAAACAGAGGTCTCGGAAGCAGTCATGGACCCACTGTCACCGCCGCCCGCGACGAGGTATTGGACGAATGTTCCCGGCGCCCGGCGCCCTCGTGGTTCTCGTAGCATGGAAACGTGCACACGTTCACGCACGGAACGGCCGAGTGGGACGTCGCCTGCCCGCGACGGCCCAGCCGGGTGGCGGGAGTCACCATGGCCGGGTTCCGCGTGCACGACCTGGACGCGCTGCGCATGGTCCCCCACCCGAACGTGACCCTGCTCCTCGAATTCGGCGCCGGTTCCCCGGTTTTGGACTCAGCCCCCGGGGCACAGCAGCGCGGAAGCCTCGTCGCGGGCCCCGGGCTCGGTTCCGGGGGCGCGGTCCGGGTGCGCGGAGAGAACGTCGAGTGCGTACAGGTGCGCCTCTCGCCGGTCATCGCCCGCGCGGTGCTCGGCGCCTCGCCCGCCGAACTCGACGGCGCCGTCGTACCGCTCGGCGACCTGTGGGGCCGCGAGGCGTCCCGGATATGCGAGCGAATCGGTGAACTCCCCGGCTGGCAGGCCCGCTTCGCGCTGGCGGACGCGCTGCTGACCCGCCGGTACGCGGCGGGGCCGGCGGTGGACCCGGAGGTCGCCTGGGCCTGGCACCGCACCCTCACCGGCCACGGCCTCGTCCGGGTCGAGGATCTCGCCGCCGAGGTCGGATGGAGCCGCAAGCGCCTGTGGTCCCGCTTCCGCTCGCAGCTGGGCCTGCCGCCCAAGAGCGCCGCGAAACTGGTCCGCTTCGACCACGCCGCACACCGCCTGGTCGCGGGCGAGGCCGCGGCCCGGGTGGCCGCCGACACCGGCTACGCCGACCAGTCCCACCTGCACCGCGACGTCATGGCGTTCACCGGATCCACCCCCGCCACCGTGGCCGGTGAACCGTTCCTCGCGGTGGACGACCTGGCCTGGCCCGGCCGCGCGGCCCGGTGAACGGGCCCGAGCCGGACCGGGGTCAGGGTGCGGGCCGGCCATATCCACGTCCGGACGGACCCTCGTCCCCTACCGTGAGGACGTGCATCCCTTCTCACGCTCCTGGGCGGCGCTGCTCGCCGCCGTCGCCGGTCTCCCGGACGAGGACTTCGCGCAGCCCTCGGGCTGTGCGGGCTGGCTCGTGCGGGATCTGGTGTGCCACCTGGTCATCGATGCCCAGGACGTCCTGATCACCCTGGTCACCCCGGCCGAAGCGGAACCCACGGCCGACGCGGCCGGCTACTGGGACCTCCTCGCCGAACCCCCGGCCGGTGACGACCCGCTCGACGCGCTGATCCCCCGGCTCGCAGCGGCGTACGGCGAGCCGCGGTGGCTCAAGTTCCACCTGGACGACGTCGGTTCGGCCGCGGGCCGGGCCGCCGCACTCGCGGACCCCGCCGCCCGGGTCTCCACCCAGGACAAGGTGCTCACCGCCGGCGACTACCTGTCGGCGTACGTCCTCGAGTGGACCCTGCACCACCTCGATCTCGTCGCGCATCTGCCGGCGGCCCCCGCGCCGCCCGCCGAGACCCTGGCGGTGGCGCGCACCGCGCTGGAGGATCTCGCCGGTGCCGCGTTCCCCGCGTCGTTCCCGGACGCCGACGCGCTGCGGATCGGCACGGGGCGGCGTACGCCGACCGCCGCGCAGACGGCGGAACTGGGCGCACTCGCGGCGAGGCTTCCGCTCATCCTCGGCTGACCGCGCCCGGCCCGTCAGCCCTGAGCCGGCCCCGTGCCGGCGTCCAGGATGCCGTCGACGCCGTGCAGGAACGTCTCGGAGACCAGCGCCGGGTCGGAGAGGCAGCCTGCGGCCATCGCGCCGTCCCGGAGCATGACGAAGTGGCGGCCCGCCGCGTCGGCCGGTGTGCGGCCGGCCTCGGCCATCAGTTCCGTGACGGTTTCCAGGAACCACTGCCGGTGGGCCAGGACCGCTCGGTGGACGGGGTGTTCCGGGTCGGGGTACTCGGCCGCCGCGTTGAGGAAGGCGCACCCGCGGAACCCGGAGGACCGGATGCCCTCCACGATGGACCGGCCGACGGCCCGGACGGTGTCGGCCGGTGCGAGGTCCTGGGCCCGGATGGCGGCGACCTGCCCGCGGATGCCCTGGTCGGCCTGCTGGAGGTAGCAGAGGATCAGCTCCTCCTTCCCCTTGAAATGCCGGTACAGGGTCGCGCGGGTGACCTGGGCCTCCGCGATGATCCGGTCGACGCCGACGGAGTGAATCCCCTCCGCGTAGAAAATCCTGGTCGCTGTGTCGAGCAGCCGGGACCGAGCCTCCGACGTGCTCCCGGCCTGTGTGCGCGCGCTCATGGGGACACCGTAACAGCCGATGAGGGAGAACGTTCGGTCTTGACAGGGGGGTGCGGGCTCCCTTAGATGGAAAGGGAGAGAGACCGAACGTTCTCCCTCGCATCGATTCCAGCGCCCCTCGCGGCACCCGCTCCCGTCGAAAGGCCCGCCATGAGCACTCGTACGAACACCCCGGCCGCCACCCCCGCCCCGGTCGTCGCGAACATGTCCGGCACGCTGCGGCCCCTGTACTTCCTGCGCTTCGCGTTCGCCCTCGCCTGGGCCGCGCTGCTGTTCACCTCGGCGGACGGCCTGGGCGCCCTGAGCACCACGCTGCTGGTGGCCTACCCCCTGTTCGACGTCGGGTGCGCGGTCGTGGACATCAGGTCCGCCAAGGCCGGCCGGGGGCCGGTGCGGGGGCTCTACGCCAACGTCGCGCTGAGCACCCTCACCGCCGCAGGCCTGGTCGCCGCCGCCGGCCACGGCATCCCCGCCGTGCTGCGGGTCTGGGGCGCCTGGGCCATCACCGCGGGGCTCGTCCAGCTGATCGTCGGCATCCTGCGGCGCGGTATGGGAGGACAGTGGCCGATGATCGCCAGCGGCGCCATCTCCACCCTGGCCGGAACCTCGTTCATCGCCCAGGCGGGCAAGGGCGACGCCTCGCTGACGACCCTGGCCGGCTACGCGTTCCTCGGCGGCGTCTTCTTCCTCGTCTCCGCCATGCGCCTGGGCCGTACGAACAGCCCCGCGTGAACGGCGGCACGCCTCCCGCGCCCGGCTACCGGAAGCAGGCGATGACCAGCGGAAGGTCCTGCAGCCACGTGCGGAGCAAGGACGCCCTGCGGGCCCGGACCGCCTGCTGGTGGAAGGTGCCGTCGTGGAGGCGGACGGTCACCCAGAGGTACTTCTGGGGCGCCGCCCCGTATTCGACCGAGCTGATCCGGTCCCAGCCGAACTGGAAGTACCGCACGTCCGACTCGAAAGCGACACCATCGGCATCGATCAGGACCGCCGCGGTGGCGTCCGTCGCCGTGAAGACGACGTCGTCCACCGGTCCGGGCGCCGGGTCGGCCGCGGGATGGGCCGGGGGATAGGCCGGCGGGAACGGCGGCGGCGCGAGAGCGGTCGGCGGCAGGGACGGGGGGACCGCGTCCACCGGAGCCGGCGGCACGGCATCCACCGGGGACGGCGGCACGGCGTCCACCGGGGCGTACGTGCCCGGAATCGGCGCGAACAGGTCCAGCAGCGCTTCCGGGCCGGGCCGCTCGGCGGGGTCCTTGGCGAGGCACGCGAGGAGCGCGGGCCGCAGACCGGACGGCACCGAGGACAGATCGGCCGGCTCGTGCACCGCGCGATACATCAGCCCCATCGGCGTACCCCCGCCGAAGGCACTGCCCCCGGCGGCGGCGACCAGCACGGCCCCGAGCGCGAACACGTCGGCCGCCCCGGTGACCCCCTCGCCCATGGCCTGCTCGGGGGCCAGGAACCCCGGGGTCCCGAAGGCCATGCCGGTGGAGGTCAGGCGGGTCGACTCCATGGCCCGCGCGATGCCGAAGTCCAGGACCCTCGGGCCGTCGGCGGCCATGATGATGTTTCCGGGCTTGAGGTCCCGGTGCACCAGACCGCAGCCGTGGATCGCCGCGAGCGCCTCGGCCAGCGCCGCCCCCAGCTGCCGCAGCCGCTTCTCGTCCATCGGCCCTTCGGCGGCGAGGAGGGCGGACAGCGTGGGCCCGGGGATGTAGGCCGTGGCCAGCCAGGGGGACTCCGCCTCGGGATCGGCGTCCACCACCGGAGCCGTATGGAAACCGCCCACCCGGCGGGCGGCCACGACCTCCGCGCGGAAACGCGCCCGGAAATGCGGATCGGTCGCGAGCTCCGGCCGCGCCACCTTCACGGCCACCGGACGCCCGCCGCGCGAGCGGGCCAGATAGACCGTGCCCATACCGCCGGCCCCCAGCTCCCGCTCCACGGCATAAGCGCCAACGCGCTCCGGCACACCCACCCGTCCACCCCGTACGTCATGCGCCGCCTGCGGCCCGCCCTGTCCTATCGCGCATCAGTATGACCGGGCGCCCCGTCACCACCGCCACAGGGCGGCCCGCCGCGAGGACGGGGCGCGTATCCACCGCCCTCGGGACCGATCGTGACGTGCCGTCACGGGGCGGACGCGCGGGGTGGTGGTTCGCCTACGATGGGGCGGTGAAGTTCGTGATAGTGCCAGGTGGCTGGCAGGGTGGATGGGCGTTCGACGCGGTGGCGGCCGAGCTGCGCCGCGACGGTCACCAGGTCGAGGCGGTGACCCTGGCGGGGCTGGAGCCGGACGGCCCGCTCGACGTGGACCGGCCGCCCAACCTCGACACCCACATCGACCAGGTGGCCGGGATCATCGACCGCGGCGGTGACACGCCCCTCGCGCTGTGCGGGCACAGCTACGGCGGAATGGTGATCGCCGGTGCCGCGGACCGGCTCGGCGACCGCATCGACCAGCTCGTCTTCATCGACGCCTACGTCCCCGAGGACGGCGACTCGTGCTGGTCCCTGACCAGCGACCGGTTCCGGCACCTGTTCATGGCCGGGGCCCGCGAGGACGGCCGCTGGGTCGCGGTCCCCCAGGGAGCGGACCCGCGTGCGCGGCCCCACCCACTGGCGAGCTTCCTCCAGTCGTTCAGGCCGGGCAACGACCCCGCACACGCGGTCGGCCGCACCTTCGTCAGCGGCGGAGCCTGGCCGGGCAGCCCATTCGTGGACCTGACCGAACGGCTGCGCCACCGCGCGGGCTGGAAGGTCCACGACATCCCCGTCGGCCACAACATCGCACGTCACGACCCGGGGGGCCTCGCAGCGGTCCTCGGGGCGCTCCCGCCGGCCGGCCGGAGCGCATGACGCCGCGGCGGGGCCCCGGCCGGGGGCCGGAACCCCGCACGCCACCGACCGGGGCCGTCGGTCACTCGCGGGCCGCCGCCGTGCTGCTCATGTCCGCGTAACGGGCACCCGCCACCCGCGCCGCCAGCGGTTCGAGCGCGGTGAGTTCGGCCGCGGACAGGGTGAGGGCCGCCGCCGCGGCGTTCTCCCTCAGCCGGGCGGACCTGCGGGAGCCGGGGATGGGCAGGACGGTGAGGCCGTGGACGCCGGACTGCTGGTGCAGCCAGGCCAGCGCGACCTGTGCGGGGGTCGCCGCGTGAGCGGCGGCGATCTCACGGACGGTCCCCAGGAGCGCGTGATTGGCGCGAACGTGCTCGTCGGCGAACCGGGGCATCGTCAACCTGCCGTCCCCCGGGGCCAGTCCGTTCGGATCGGAGAACGCCCCGGTGAGCAGGCCGCGCCCGAGCGGCGAGTACGCAACGAACGCCACGCCGAGTTCCGCGGCCGTGGGGACCGCCGAGGCCTCGACATCGCGGCTGAACAGCGACCACTCGGACTGCAACGCGGCGATCGGGTGGACGGCGTGCGCCGCGCGCAGTTCGGCACCGGTGACCTCGGAGAGCCCCAGGTGGCGGACCTTGCCCTCCTGGACGAGCTCCGCCATCGCACCGACGGTCTCCTCCAAGGGGACCGACGGGTCGCGGCGGTGCGCGTAGTACAGGTCGATCGTGTCGATACCGAGCCGCTTCAGGCTCGCCTCGACGCACTGGCGTACATACGCGCGGTCGCCGCGGACCTGGTTCCAGGTGCGCCGGCCCGGCTCCCGCACGATGCCGAACTTCGTGGCGAGGAAGACCCGTTCGCGGTGGGTGCGGACGAACGGGCCGAGCAGCACCTCGTTCCCGCCGTCCCCGTACAGGTCCGCGGTGTCGAACATGGTGACGCCCACGTCGAGTGCGGCCCGCAGCGTTTCCCGCGTCCGGTCCGGTGCGACGGGCCCGTAGGCCTCGCTGAAGCCCATGCAGCCCAGGCCCTGGGCGCCGACCAACGGGCCCTTGGTGCCGAGGGGAACGACGGGGAGAGTAAGGGCAGACATGACAGGGGCTCTCCTTGTGTGGCGCCGAAGGCCGGGAAGGGGGCGGACATCATGTGTGAAGGGGAAGGGTGACGTCGATGATCTCCTGGACGCGGTCCATGAGGTCCTCGCGATTGTGCTGGATCCAGGAGATGTGCTGGCTGCCGAAGAACGCGGCGACAACGACCCGGGCCATGGAGGTGATGTTGGCGGTGGGCCGCAGAGTGCCCTCCTCCTGGGCCTGTGCCAGCAGCTCGGAGATCAGCTGGGTGAACTCGCTGAACGGCGTCGGCATATCGGCGTCGACGAGGTTCCGCTCGATCTGCAACCGGGCACCGGCCTGCATCACCGGATTGTCCCGAAGGGCCACCGCCGTCTGCAGGAGGAGTTCGGCGACCGCGTGGAGCGGCGGGAGACGCCTGGCCGTGACCGATTCGGCGATGGTGGGCAGGTGGGTGTAGAACTCCGCGGTGACCGCGACGGCCACCGCCTCCTTGTTGGTGAAGTGGAAGTAGACGGCACCCTCCCGGACATCGGCAGCCAACTCGGCTTCTCCGAACAGTCACTGCAATGGGTCGTCAGCGCCTACGCGGTCGCACTCGGCGGACTGCTCCTGTTCGGAGGCCGGGCGGCCGACCGGATCGGCCCGCGCCGCATGCTGGTCACCGGCCTGATCATCTACGCGTTCTCCTCCCTCACCGGCGGACTCGCCACGGACGCCGGGCTCCTGGTGGCCGCCCGCGCGCTCCAGGGCGTAGGCGGCGCACTGCTGACACCGGCCACGCTGATGCTCGTCTTCACGACGTTCGCCCCGGGCCCCGAACGCAACCGGGCCACCTCCATCTGGGGCGCCATGGGCAGCGCGGGACTGGCCGCGGGCTCGCTGCTCGGCGGCGTCCTCACCAGCGCCCTCGGCTGGAGCTGGGTCTTCTTCGTCAACGTCCCGCTCGCCCTGATCGCCGCCTTCGCCGCCACGCGGATCCTCCCGCCCGACCGCCCGCTCGGCACCGGCCGCAGCTTCGACGCCTTCGGCGCCGTAGTCGCCACCATCGGCTCGACCCTGCTGGTATTCGGCCTCGTCAGCGGCCCCGCCAAGGGCTGGGGCTCGACCGAGGGCGCCGGTGCCCTGGCACTCGGCGCCCTGCTGCTGGCAGCCTTCGTGCTCATCGAGAAGCGCTCCACCGACCCCCTGGTACCGCTGAAGCTGTTCCGCCTCCGGGGCCTGACCATCCCCATGCTCGCGATGATCATCTTCCAGGCCTCACTGGGCGGCACGTACTACCTGCTCACCACCTACCTGCAAACGGCGCTCGACTACAGCGCCCTCGCCGCCGGCATCGCGTTCCTCCCGCCGACGGTGATCTGCATGGCGGTGTCGATGAAGCTCAACGCCAAGGTGCTGGGACGGCTCGGCGTCCGCACGACACTCTTCCTCGGCACCGTCGGCACCGCCGTCGGACTGGCCGCGATCATCGCCGGCATGACCACACACGGCTCGTACTGGGCACTGCTGCCGGGCATCGCGATCTGGGGCGCGGGCGGCGGCTTCGCCTTCCCCTCGCTCTTCGTCGCGGTGGCGTCCTCGGGAGCCGAACCGGCCCAGCAGGGCGTCGCCGCCGCACTCGCCTCCACCTGCCGTCAGATCGGCGGCGCCATCGGCCTGGCCGCCCTGGTCGCGGTGGCGAACGCCCACGCCGGCCACAACCCCACCCCCCACGGACTGGTCGGCGGACTCCGCACGGCAGGCTGGGTCGCCGCCGCGGGGACCCTCGCCGGCGCCTTCATCGGCCTCGCCCTCAAGAAGCAGCCCCGCCCCGCCCCCGCACCGGCCACCCCCGAACCGGTGACACCGGAGGTCGCCGACACCGCATCCAACACGGCCTGAAACCCGTGGCCGCGCTCGTGCCCCCCGCCCTCACCCGGCCGGGGGCGCGAGCAGCGGGAGTACGGGCGGTTCAGCCCCGGGCACCCGCCGCGGACCCGGCACCCGCAGCCGTGGGGAACGCGTAACGCACCGGCTCATGCACCTCCGTGATGGTGCCGTCGATCCGTGCCTCGACCCAGCCGATCTGCGTGTGGTCGTCCAGTTCCACGGACAGCTGCGGCGGGGTGTCGGGATGTCCCCTCCACCCCACGAGCCCCGCCTTCACCCGCAGCTCGCGCCGAGGACTCGAAGGGAACCGGAGCTGCCCATCCACCTTCCGGTACAGCTCACCGAGCATGTCCCAGTCGACACCCGCGAGGTCCACCGGCACGCTGTCGGCCGCATCGGAGCCACCGGAGCCCACAAAGGAACTCCAGCCCCTTCCGCTCTGATAGGTGAGATTCTCGAAGTGCTCGGGATCATCGGCGATGGGGACGGTGACCCAGGCGAAACCGTCCGACGCGGAGAAGGAAACAGCCTTCGTGCTCCCGGTCCGGCGCTTGACGTCCGCGATCAGCCCGCGCACCCGGTCGGGCGTGGTCAGGTCCGGCCGGGGCATCTTCCACACCGAAGGGGAAGCGGACGGCGACCCCCCGCCCGAAGGGGCGGCCCGGTCCTCGGCCGCCCCGCCGGGCAGCAGCGCCCACGTGGCCAAGCACACCGAAGCGGCGACCACGGCCACCACGAGGAGCACCGCCCGCCGACGGCCGGGCCGGCGCTCCTCCTTGTCCTCCTCGTCCGGATCCGATCGCGGCGGGGCGTCCTCAGGACCCGGCTCGGTCCCCTGCCCCGAAGACGCGGACCGATCCGCCCACCCCTCCGGTATCGCGTCCCGCGGCTCGTCGCCGCCACCGCCGGCATACCCGTACGCAGACGCCGCACCGCCGCCGGACTCCGCCGCGCCACCGACGCCGTCCGCACGGTCCGCCCGCGCCCCCGACTCGCTGTCCACCCCGGCCACCCCTCCGCAACGCACGCCGAGCCGTCCCGGCCGGCCCGAACAACACCACTGCATGAAGGAGATGCCACAAACACCACCCGCAGTTCCCCGACAGGAACGGCGCGCCGCAGGACTCAGGGCCCCACGACACGTGCCGCGCGGGCAGCGGCCACCCACTGGGGGAACTCCTGGAGCATCTGGTCGAAGAGCTGATGGTCCTCGACGGCCCCCGGGTCACGGCCGGCGTGGAAGAAGCCGGCGTTGTCGACTGGGCGACGGGCCGGAACAGCGAGCGTGTCGAGCCTGCGCAGGAACGCGAACTCGTTGGCATCGGGGTCACCGAACCCGATGAACTGCCAGAACAACGGAAGACGAGCCGCTTTGCAGAGATACCGCTCGGCAGCGAGCTTGCTGGTCGGCCCGCCGTCGGTCTGAAAGATCACCAGAGCGGGGTCGCTGCTGCCGGAGGCCAGGTAGTGGTCGATGACCTCATCCATCGCCCAGTGATAGTTCGTACGGCCCATGTGGCCGAGGTTCTGGTGCAACTTGTCGACGAGCCCCCGATGCCGGCCCAGCACCAGATCCGTCGACCCGTCGACGTCCGTGGAGAAGAACACCACCGGCACTATGCCGTCGTCATCAAGATGCGCCGACAGCGACAACACCTGCTCGGCCAGACGCTGCATGGTCCCGTCCCGGTAGTAGGGCCGCATCGAACCCGAGCGGTCCAGCACCAGATACACCGCGGCCCGCATGCCCTCCAGCCCGTGCGCACGGACACTGCTGCCCGCCGCCTCGTACAGCGGCACCAGATCGGGCGCGCGCTCAATCACCTTGGACAGACTGATGGCCGGAACACACGGCCGACTGCTCGAAGAAGTCACCCCCACATCCTGAAGCGTCCGCCGCGTGCCGCGTGCCTCACCCTTCTGCGCGACAGGGGCGGAATAAGCCCCTCTATGTCCATTTTGGCCAGTTCGGGGCTCCCTCCGTCACCCCCGTGGCCACTACGTTCACCCCTTGACCGAACACACACGACCAGGGGGAAAGGGCAACGATGCGCCCCACAAGTCCCGTCGGCCGCCTAGGCACCGCGCTCATGGCCTGTGCGGCCTCGGCCGCTGTAGCCACCGTGGGCCTTGCCGTCTCACCGGCCACGGCCGCACCCGCCGAGCCCGCCGCCACCGCACAGGCCGAACTCGGCGACGCCTGTACGTCGGCCGACCTCGGCACCCGCCACCCGTACATCAAAACGACCGAAGTCACGCCGACGGTCACCCACTTCAAGGGCTGGTACGTCACCGAGGGCACGACCGGCACCCAGACGGTCACCACCACCACCCAGACCACCATCACCGTCTCCGTCGGCGCCAACGGCAGTGTCAACGGCACATACGGCACCGAGGCCCTCGGCCAGGTCGGCGCGACCCTGGGCCTGGAGGTAAAGGTCGAATACACCTCCACCAGCAGCGAGTCGAACGCAGTCACGTGGAACTTCAACCAGCCCGGCTACTACGGCGCCTACAAGGGCACCAAGAAGGTCACCGGCACGTACGGAAGCCTCAACTGCAACCGCGTCCAACAGGACGACGGCAGCTGGGCACTGAAGTGGGTCGAAGGATCCGGCAGCGGTAGCTTCACGACGTTCACCACGATGGAGGAAGGCGCGGTGCGCTGCGAGGACACAGTGCCCGCAGGCAGCATCATGGCCAAGGCGCAAAGCCTCCTGGACTGCGGCTCGGCCGCCGCGAAGGCCGAGCACCCCGCAGGTGCGGTGGCGCCGACGGCACAGCAGAAGCAGGACCGCGCCGCGCAGCACCCGGCCCCCACCGGCGGCACCTCCGCCGAGCAGCCCAGGACCACCGTCCCCGCCGCGCGAGCCGCACTCAACTGCGGGCCCGAGACCTACAAGATCGCCGTGCCCGGCAAACCCCTCTCCTGGGGTGCCCCGCTCCTGGAATCCGACGGCGTCCGCCTGCGCCCCTCGACGATCTTCAGCGCCCACCTGGACAACTGGCGTCTGTGTGACGTGACGGAGCAGAACGGTGTCCTCGAAGCGACCCTGTGGAACTGGGGCAACGGCGGCTGCGCGACCATCGCCGCCCAGAACGCGGCCACCGAAGAAGCGACCCTGATGACGGCCCCCTGCGCGGAGGACGACCTCCAGCGCTTCTACATCTACCGCGACGTACCCGGCAGCTCGTCGATCGGCGTACAGAACAAGTACACCGGCTCCATGATGGGCCACGACCGCTACGCGGACGGCGAGTTCATCCGCCAGTACTCCAGCGGCAAACAGGACGGCACGGGAACGTACGACCTGACCGAAGTCTGACAG
>NZ_KB892028.1 GCF_000373645.1 Streptomyces sp. ATexAB-D23
TCCTACCTGATCAGCGACCACCAGGGCACCGCGATGACTGCCATCGCCGCCGGAACCCTCGCTATCACCCGAAGAAAGCAACTCCCCTTCGGTCAGCTCAGGTCCGAACAGTCAACAGCATTCGGCAACCGCGGCTTCGTCGGCGGAACCAACGACCCAACCGGCCTGACCCACCTCGGCGCCCGCGAATACGACCCCACCCTCGGCCGCTTCCTCAGCGTCGACCCCGTCATCGACATCAATGACCCCGCCCAAATGAACGCCTACAGCTACGCCCACAACAACCCCCTCACCAAATCCGACCCCGACGGCCTCCGCCCCGACGGCCCCGCCGGCGGCGCAAGCTACAACGACGACCGCTGGTCCGAGGACCGAGGCGGCAACTCCGGCTACACCTACAAGAGCGGCAAGTGGGTCTGGCACTTCACCCCCAAGTCCTGGTTCGACCCCCGCTACCAGGCATACCGGGCGAATCCCAGCACCTACAAGGTGTATCACTACAATGCTGCGGAAGCTGCTGCCGCCAAGAAGCAGGCGGAAAAAGATCGCATCGCACGCGAGGAAAAGGTGGCCCAGGAGCGACGCGAGATGGGCGTCAAGGAGACGCTCTCGGCGATGACCGTCGGGAACTTGAAAAAGTTGTGGAACAGCTATTCTGCGGGAGATTCTGCGGGGCGTTGCATTAGCCTTTCGGCGGGATTCGTAGTCGGGGGGACTCTTCAAGGCTGTCTGGTCACTACTAAGCGCCCCGACGGAAAGACCGACTATGGACTGTCTGGCAACTACGGCGCGGAGTTCATGTCATTCGGGACTGGCGTGCAGTACGAGATGTATGGCAGCAACGCTGACGATTTCGATCAGCTGCGAGGAGACAGTACCGGAGCTAACGCATCCATTGGACTAGGGGTGGAAGTCTCCGGCAGTCATGAATACGCCATAAATCGGTCAGGGAATTCTGTTAATGTAGTATCAAACAGTCGCGGAGAGCCCGTCACGGCCACCTCCTTGTCCGTAGGAGTCGGACTCGGGGTCGAACTTGGCGTACAAAGCTCATACGCCAATGGCATAATACCCCTGTTCACCTGGTAACTTCGGCGATCACTTGAGGCGCGCGGGCTACTGGCCCGCGCGCCTGCGGAGGTAAAAATGTACGAAATTATCCTTGCGGCTAGAACCTCACATTCTGTGAACTATGGAGAACTCATCGGGGGGGTAGTTGTCGCCATTATTGGATTCCTCCTGGCGCTTAACGTTCGAGGCTGCGCCGAGGTGGTCGCCGATTTCTTGGGGGATAAGGTGTTCTCGGCCTTCCATCACAATGACATCATCCTGAGGCTTCCTGCCGCATTCGCTGTGATAATGGGAGCGGTATTCGCTGTAAAGAACATCAAAATCCTATTCTTTGGGTTCTAGCCAATGGGGAATTCTGTACGCATACGATCCTCGCTTTGGCGACTGGAACGCACGTTGAACCAAATGAGGAAGGATGCAAATGGGAGCTAGAGCTCCACTCCGGTATCGATGGAAAATGGCCATTGGAGGAATGGTAACCATCGGCGTTTTCATCGCGTCCAACCCACTGCCGAACCCCTTCAATATTGTTGTTCCTGTGACTTTCGGGATAGGTTTCGGGAGTGCGATCGGCAGATCCCGAGAACAGGGATAGGCTGCGGCAGGCGAGAAATGTGCTACGGACACCGCAGCGCGGGCCCACGGCGTTCCCACCGCCCTCGCCGCAGAGGACATCAAGTGATGGGCCGACGGTGATGATGGGGGATGGCGTCACCGGCAGGTCTGCACCTTGGGCTGACTGACCGAAATTCCGTGTCCTTGCCTTGATCCGTCGCTCTGCCGCCCGCCTTCGCCAATGGCTTCGCTCTGATCGGCGGCCCTCTTGGGGCGATCCCTTCAACGACGCTACGCAGGCAAGGCAAGGCAAGGGATGACGGGCCCTTTTGAGGCGCCCGTCCGCTCCACGCCCCGGCGCGTCCCCGCGCCCCCTCACATTCGGCTGGGGAACGCCTCGTCCTGCGTAGGCACCGTCAGTTGGCCCGTCGTCAGGGCGTCCAGGACGTCGTCCAGGCGGAGGTAGCGGCCCTGTTTGATGCTCGGCGTGATGTTGGCAATCGTGCCGGCCTCGCGGATGTGGAAGATCGTCCAGCGTGTCCCGAAGGTGTCCTGCCGTTCACCGTCGCGCACGATGGCGCGGGTGCGGGCGCTCGCGGGGCGGGTTCCGTCGATCTGCTGGTTCACCGTCTCGACCGCGTCGACCCCGAAGACCAGGCCCGCGCCGCCCCGCTGGTACATGACCAGCATCTTGGGGCGCGCGAGCCCCACATGCGCGCCGCTGCCCAGTTGGCACACGTACGCCCCGTGCTCCTTCAGGTCCGCCGTGGTCCGGGCGTTCGCGGGCACGATCACCGCGTGCTCCTGGAGGGAGCGGAACCAGGCCAGGGCGGGCGCCTCGTGCCACACCAGCTTGCCGCGGTTGCGGTAGGCGGGGGCGGCGAGGAGGCCCCGTGCCGCCATCCGCTCGGCGCCGCGTGGGGGACGCCCCACCAGGGACCCGAAGTCGGCCCGTGTGATGACTTCCGGCAACCCCTCGAACCAGGCCGTCGAACCCTCGTTGCCGCTCATGTTCCCCCCGTACCTCGTTTCGGTTTCGCTCGTACGTGCATGCGTTCCCCCTGCGGTCCGAACAGGCTCAGGAACTCCACCGGGTCCGGGCCCGCCGCGCCCCACCAGTGCGGGGTGTGGGTGTCGAACTCGGCCGCCTCCCCCGCCGTGAGGATCAGGTCGTGGTCGCCCAGGACCAGGCGGAGCCGGCCGGAGAGCACGTACAGCCACTCGTAGCCCTCGTGCACCCGTTGTTCGACCGGGCCCGGAGGGGCCGTCGCGCCCGGCATGACCTGCTTGTACGCGTTCACGCCGCTGAGGTGGCGGGTGAGCGGGACGAAGGTCATGCCGTGGCGCTTGAAGGGCCGAAAGGTGACCCGGGGGTCACCCGTGTCCGGGGCGCCGACCAGTTCGTCCAGCTGGACCCCGTACGCCTTGGCGAGCGGGAGCAGTAGTTCGAGGGTCGGTTTGCGGCCCCCGGACTCCAGGCGGGAGAGCGTGCTGAGCGAGATCCCCGTCGTCTCGCTCAGCTGCGTCAGCGTCGTCCCGCGCTCGGTGCGCAGCGCCCGCAGGCGCGGGCCGACGCCCGTCAGGACGGACGTCAGTTCGTCGTCCTTCATGGGCCCGTCGCTGCCGCCGTCGTTCCGTTCCTTCTCTGCCATGCTTCCATTTGCCGACCCGGCAAGCGGCCTTGTCAACCGGAAGGGACACCGGAGGAGACCCCGGAGGCCCGTCAGGAAGCCCCGGAGGCCGCCCCGGTGGCGCCCACCGACCCGTCCGCCGGGCCGATCATCGCCATCGAGAGCCTGGTCAGCTCGCTGGTCAGCAGGTCCGGCGGCATCTGGCGCGGGTGGCGGCCGTGGTGGGCGAGCAGCTCGTCCACGGACCTGGTCAGGACCTTCACGACCACCTCCAGGTCCCCGTCCACCGCGTGCCCACGCCCTCGGGCGCGCTCCGCCTCGTGGCCCAGGAAGTCCGTCCACACCTGGCGCCACATCGTGAGGTGCTCGTCCATCGCCGGACTCACGCCCAGCACCTCCACGAACGCCACCCTGGCCGCGTGCGGGTCGGGCGTGACGGCCCGGACGTAGGCGGCGAACAGCCTGTGGACCCGCTCCTCCGTCGGACAGGTCTCCATGCCCTCGGCCGCCAGCTCGGCCTGCGACGCCTGCATACCGGCCATCGCGACCTGGTCGTACAGGTCGGTGAGCAGCGCCTCGCGCGACTCGAACTCACGGCGGAATTCCCTGACTTCCACCTGCGCCTCGGCGCACAGATGCTCGACCGACGTATGGGCGTAGCCGTACACCGCGAACAACGTCCGCCCGGCCGCCATCAGTTGCGCCCGGCACCACGCGGGGTCACGCACCGCCCTTACTCCGTCCCAAAGTTCCACCACGGCATCCACCACGGGTCCTCCTCAGTCCGTCCAGGCCCCCGCCGCCCACTCTGCTCGTTCCACCGCGTCTACGGCGGAACCGCCACACCGGCGAACAGCCTTACGCCTCACCGTTCCCCGGCATCCTTCTCAAGGACCGCCGCGACCCGCTCCCGCCAGGGCAGCCGGTCCGGCTCCTCGAAGTCCTCTCCCGGCCGCGACCGCGGCCACCTCGCCTCGTGCGCCTCCCAAGCCTCCGCCCGTGCGCACGTCGGGCACACCGTCTCGTCCGCCCGGGGCCGGAACACATGCTCCGGCCCTCCCCCCGCGCACGGCACGTGCGGCCGTACCGCAGGCGCGTACGCCGGTTCCTCCGGCAGCTTCTGTACGAGCCGGTGCCGTACGAACCCGAACGCCGACCGCACCCCGTCCGCGGGCAGTTCGCTCACCAGCGCGAGCCGCAGCTCCGCCGCCTTCACGCCGCGCCGCAACCAGTCGGCCGCCGCCCCGGACAGGGTCCGCGCCTCCCGTACGCCCAGGTGCAGTTGCGGGCTGGCGTGCCGCAGCGACAGCAACACGCGCTCCGCCTCCGCGACTTCGGGGGCCCGCACCACGGGCTCCGCCGGGTCGGCCGGTCCGGCTGGTTCGTCCGGTTCGGCTGGTTCGGCCGCATGCGCTTCGGAGGGTGGGTGGGAGAAGTTCTCCTCACGTTCTTCAACCTCCGGTTGGTAACCACCGACCGACCGAGTCCCCGGTTCACCGACCGTCGGATACTGATCACCCGGTGCCACCTGGGCGTTTGCGTCTCTCAGCCGCCGCGCCTCGTGGTCGGTGAGCGGTACGTTCGAGAACAGCTGGTCCGTCACCCACAGCCCGCCCTCACCCTGGCGGCGCCACTCGTGGACGAACCCGCATTTCTTCAACTGCTCCTTGGCCTTCTGGTACGCCCGCCCCTTGATCCCCAGCCTCTTGGCATGGTCACTCAACGCCAGGCCCGCACACCTCTCGGGCAGTCCCTGCACGTACGTGATCAAGATCTTCGCGTCACTGCTGAGCTTCGGATTGCGCACGATGTCGTGCGCCGCCTTCACATAGCCGTAGGAAGGCGAGATAGCATGCCAAAGCATTCTCGGTGGACCTCTTGCATCCATCGTTGGGTGAAGGCCCTCGGACCGGTGTTGGTAGCACCCCCGGGGGCCGCCCCATGCGCTGAAGCGCACGGAGCGTAATGACTCCGTCACCGTACAGCAGGAATCTCGTCCTCAACCACCTTCATCAGCAGCTCGAACAGCAGTGCCGTTTCCACGAACGGATCCTGCGCCGTCGGCCGCGAACGCCAGTCCAGCGGGTACGTCAGCCCGTCCAGCGCGGGCACTCCGACGAAGTCCGACCCCTTCCGTACGAGCGCGTCGACCCCCGCCGGCCACAGATGGGCACTCGCCGTGCCGGGCGGGACGAGGAAGTACATGCTCCGCTCCCCGATCCGAGACCGGATGATCGGGCCCGCCTGGAAGTCCGTGAACTGCATGATCTCGTACGCCACTTGCTCGCCCAGCAGCCCGGAGACCCGGATGGCGTCGAAGTGAATCCCCGCGTGCCGCAGGGCGTGCCCGCTCGCAGGAATCCACGAGGGCATCAGGTCCGGTGAATTTTTCGGTTCCATACGGAAAGCGTCGACGCCCGCACGTACCGTGACCAGGGACACAAGGCGTCTGTGCACTGTTGTGCACTTGGAGGTGGGGCTGTGCACTCCAGTAGTACCGGTGGCGGGACAGCCGAGATGTTCGGGGCGTTGTTGCGGCACTACCGCGAACTGGCCGGGCTGTCGCAGGAGGCATTGGGGCTCAGGATCGGCTTTTCCAAGTCGCAGGTGGCGATGGTGGAAAGGGGGCAACGCCCGCCGAAGGGGGACTTCGTCTCGAAGGCGGACGCGGTGTTGGACGCGCGCGGTGCGCTGATCAAGACGGCAACCCAGTTACAGTTCAGTCACCTGGCCACTTGGTTCGAGCCGTTCGCCGAAGAAGAGGCCAAGGCAACGATGAGGTACGAGTACGAGTGCCACGTCATGCCCGGTCTGCTCCAGACTGAGGCTCACGCGCGGGCCATGTTCCACGGAGCCTGCCCGCCCATCGAGGATGATGTGATCGAAGGCCGTGTCGAAGCCCGCCTGGCGAGGCAGGCTCTGTTGACCCGCACGCCGCTGCCGGACATCAGCTTTGTGCTGGAAGTCAGCGCACTTACTCGCCCCATCGGCGGGCGAGAGGTGCACCGCGCACAGCTCCAACACATTCTCGATGTCAGTCAGCTGCGGCATGTGCACATCCAAGTGATGTCGCCGCGTCGCGAGACACACGTCGGCCTGAGTGGTCCATTCGTCCTCCTGGAGACCGACGACCGGCGGCGCCTGGCGTACCTGGAGGTCCAGAGCCGGAACTTCCTTGTAGGCGAACAGCCGCACCTGGGAGACTTGTTCGCCACGTATGGCATGCTGCGAACCCAGGCTCTTGACCCTGAAGAGTCACGCGGGCTGATCAAGCAGATGGTAGAAGGACTATGAGCACTGACCTGACGTGGTTCAAGAGCAGCTACAGCGGCCCTGACAGCGGAAACTGCGTAGAGGTCGCCGCCTGCCCCCACACCGTCCACGTGCGTGACTCCAAGGACGTCACCGTCCCCGCCCTCACGCTCTCCCCCGGCGCCTGGTCCGCGTTCGTGCAGCACACCGCCGCCTGAGGCGCGCTTCCCGCAGTCGGCGCGGCCGGAAATTCGTTACGGTCCGCGCCCCGGCGCTGCCATCATGAGCCGATGGACGCCCCCGCTCCCGCCCCCATCGACCTGCGCACCTGGCCGCGCGCGCAG
Organism: Streptomyces sp. ATexAB-D23; assembly: GCF_000373645.1. Taxonomy (GTDB): domain Bacteria; phylum Actinomycetota; class Actinomycetes; order Streptomycetales; family Streptomycetaceae; genus Streptomyces; species Streptomyces castrisilvae. The sequence continues at coordinate 6,854 of NZ_KB892028.1, forward strand.
CACTTCGCGCACTACCGGGACCGCGTGCCGTGCACGTACTCGATGACGGTGGAGGTCGACGTCACCGGGTTCACGGCGGCGCTGCGCCGGTCGCCGCGCAAGTCGTACATCGCGCAGGTGTGGGCGCTGGCCACGGTGGTCAACCGGCACGAAGAGTTCAGGATGTGCCTTACGGGGTCGGGCGCCCCGGCGGTCTGGCCGGTCGTGCACCCGGCGTTCACGGTGTTCAACGCGGAGCGGGAGACGTTCGCGTGCGTATGGGCGCCGTACGACCCCGACTTCGGGGCGTTCCACGACCTCGCGGCCCCGCTGCTCGCGGAGCACGGACGGGCCACGGACTTCTTCCCGCAGGGGGCGCCGCCGCCGAACGCGTTCGACGTGTCGAGTCTGCCGTGGGCGTCCTTCACCGGGTTCAACCTCAACATCGGTGGCGGCTGGGACCACTTGGCGCCGATCTTCACCCTCGGCCGGTACACCGAACGCGAGGGCCGCACCGTGCTCCCCCTCTCCGTACAGATCCACCACGCCGCCGCTGACGGGTTCCACACGGCGCGCCTGGTCAACGAGCTGGAGGAACTGATGGCGGAGCCTTCGGGGTGGCTGACCGCACGGCGCGAGGACGAGGGCGCGTAAGAGGGCCTGACGCGGCTGAGCGAGACGCGACGCGGGGTGGTGCCGTCTCGCGCAGCCGCGAAACAGCACCACCCCGCTTCCTTCGGGTACGTCAGCCGATGTCCGGGCCGTTGTCGTTGGCCAGGTTCAGACCGAAGCGGGAGTTGAGCACCGGGGCGCCCAGGTCGACCGGGTTGAAGGCGGACGCGCCCGTCGCGGTCAGGCCCGTCGCGGTGCCGCGCAGGGACCACACCGCGCCGCCGTCCGCGACCGCGTCGAGGTCCTCGTCGGGAGCACCGGCCGCCAGGTCCGCCTTGCCGTCGTTGTCGATGTCGAGCAGCCGGACCGATGCGCCGAAGTGGTCACCGGTCTCCGCCACGCCCGGCACGCCGGCGGTCTCCTGGTGGAAGGCCTGCGAGCCGGTGCCGCTCAGACCGCCGGGGCCGCCCTTCAGCAGCACCACCGCGCCGGCTCCCTGGACTTCCCCGATGGCCTCGAACGGCACGCCTGCGGCCAGGTCGGCGTAACCGTCGCCGTTGACGTCACCCGCGCTGAGCCGGGCGCCGAACTGGTCGCCCTTCTCGCTGACCCCGGGCACGCCCGCGGTGTCCTGGGTGATCGTCGTGGTCCGGGTGGTGCTGGGACCGGACGCGGAACCGTAGTGGATCTTGATGGTTCCGGGGTCCGTGGCCAGGTCCGCCACGTTGCCGTTGGGGATCACCCGGGTGGCGAGGTCGGCCTTGCCGTCGTTGTCGAAGTCACCGACGGCGGTGGCCCCGGCGCTCGGGAGCGCGGTCGGTGACTTCGACAGGCCGTTCGGGGTGCCCAGCCACAGCTTGCCGCCGTCGGCGTGGTTGTCGCTCACGAAGAACGTGCACAGGTCGTCGATGCCGTCGCCGTTGAAGTCGCCGGCCGCGGTGTCCGACATGCGGCTGCCCGTGTCGGACATGAAGATCCGCTGCTCGCGGGTGGGTTCCCCGTCCCGGGTGAACGGCCCGTAGAGCACGCTGCGCTGGTCCCCGTCGTCCCCGCGCAGCATCATCAGGTCCGTCGTCCCGTCACCGTCGAAGTCACCGGCGGTGAGGTTGTCTCCCAGCTGGGTGTCGGGGGCATCCGGGATACGGACCGCGCCCTGCCCGGTGATGCCGCCGGTGTCGCCCCACAGGATGATGACGGAGCCGTTGACGGCGGCACCCGGGAGCATGAACCTTTCGTGGGTGACCAGTGCGAGGTCGGTCAGCCCGTCGTGGTCGAGGTCTGCGGCGAGCAGTCGGTAGCCGAAGCCGTGATCGTCACCGGGCGCCCCCGGCACGCCCGGGGTGTTCTGATCGATGACCGTGGTGTTCGCTGCCGTCAGACCGTTGGCCGAGCCGTAGCTGACGGCGATGTAACCGGCTCGGGCATGGCCGTCGACCGTGGCGGCGGGGGCGGCGACGGCGAGGTCCTGATAGCCGTCCCCGTTGAAGTCCTCGCGCACGGTGGTGGTGGCTGTGCTCCCGGGCGCGGCCGTACCCGCGGACGTACCGCCGGGAGCCGCGACGGCCGTACCGGCCGTACCGGCCGACAGTGCCGCGGCTGCGCAGACGGCTATGGCCAGCGTGGTGCGCATGCCCACAAAATCCTCCTTGGTCGCGTACGCGGAGCCAATGGCGTACGAGGTATGAGGGCTCGCATGGGAGACACGTACGACGGGGAGAAGGTTGCACGGCGAACGGACGGTGAACTCGGTTGCCGGGCAAGGCAGTCGGGGCGGTCGGGGGGCTGTCCTCGCCCCCCGCGCCGCTGTTGGGAGGGCCGGAAACGTCGGTACTGCGGTCATCCCGATCGCGTCATGGCTTCGTAACCGCGGCTCCCGTTGGTCGCCGCATCGGGCAGAGTCATGATCAAGTACGGATGCGAGCCAGCCATGACCAAGCTTCGGCCGCATCACCACGACCGTTCACGACCCGTTGGGGGAACCCGCCATGCTTCGCAGCCACCTTCGCAAGACCGTCCTCACCGCCTCCGCCCTGCTGGCCACGACGCTGCTGCTCACGTCCTGCCAGGACGGGGACGCGGAAGGCGTCGGCGCGTCGGACGCGCCCTCGGCGTCCGAGTCGGCAGCCACGGGCGGGGCCGGCGGCAAGGACGGCGGCGACGGCGCGCAGTCGGGCAAGGGCTCGGGCGACAAGGTGAACGGCACTTGGGCCGGCGCCGTCTCCTACGTGGCGCCGGGCAAGTACTTGGTGACCCGCAAGGGGGAGGCGGGGCAGGCGTTCTTCACCTCGGAGGACACCGACATCGAGGGCGCGGGCAAGATCTGCGGCGACGCGGACGGCCAGGCGGCGACCCCTTGCAGCGAGGACCAGCTCGAAGCGGCGGCCAAGAAGGGCTTCGGCGCGACGGTCAAGCTCGAAAACGGTGTCGCGGTCAGCATCATCGAGGACCACGCCGACAGCGGCGGCGGGACCGACGACGACTCGGGCAAGGGCGAGGCGTCCGGTCTCTTCACCGGGACGCTCGGATACATGGCTCCGGGCAAGTACACCCTGACGAAGACGTTCGAGGGCCCGGACCGCATGTTCTTCACCGCCACCACCACCAAGATCAACGGCGCCGGGTGGATCTGCGGGGACCCGGACGGCCAGTCCACCAAGCAGTGCACCGAGGACGAACTCGAAGCGGCGGCCAAGAAGGGCGGCATCATCGTCGTCGTCGATGTGAAGGACGGTGTCGCCGTCGCGATTGACGAGAACCACAACTGAGTCCCCGCGAGCGCGGGTCCGGAGCCCGAGCCGCCGAGTGACTGCCGCCGCCTGCCCTTCCCGGGCAGGCGGCGGAGGTCATTCGGCGGCCTGGTGGGCGGAGAGTATGCGCACCGCCTCCCGGGGACTGTCCACGGCGAACCGGACTTCCCGTACGTCCTGTGGCGGCTTTCCGGGCTTGGGCGCGACGGGGCAGGGCTCGCGCAAGGTGACGCTCAGGGTGGTGGAGTCGCTGATGGGCATCGCGAGGACACCGTCGTGGATCTGCACGGCCCTTCGGTAACCACTGTGGCGGCTCATGCGGACGGACTCGACGTGGGCGAGAGGGATCTCGATCCGCACGAAGTGGGCGAAGCGGAGCACCATCCTGCCGCCACCGACGACATGCGGGCGGACGGACAGCGCCGCGACGAAGCCGAGGACCCAGAGGGTCCCGTAGACGGAGATCACGAGCAGCACGACACGCACGCCGGACCAGGGCACCAGGAACTCGACGGCGCCGATCTCCAACGGTACGAGGAAGACCATCGCCCACATGACCGGCTTGATCTCCGAGCCATAGGTCAGAACGGCATACCCCGCCGGTGTGTCCGGCTTACGACGTATCCACAGCCAGAGGGCGCGGAACAGGCCGAACTCCAGGCCCACCGCCCTGGCGACGGGGGACGGCAGCACAGCGGCCAACGCCCTGTCGAGGGCTTCCTGCCCGTCGGCGCCCCGGGCCCTGGACGCCTTGTAGGCCCGCCCGGCCAGGGCGAACTCGGTGAGGACGATCCCGGCCAGCAACAGCTCGACCAGCAGCCCCACGGCCACGGCCTCACCCGGGCCGAAGACCCCGCCCCACACGAGGCAGACCTCGGCGACGACAACGGCGGGCGCCACCCACCGGGCCCCGGCCCTCCACGCCCTCCGCACCGCCAACCGCCCTCCCCCGCCGGACATCCCCCTCCCACTGTTCCCCGAGCGCGCCGCGCGCGTCGAGGCCGCGGGCAGGATCACGCCAGGAGCAAGGGCACGCCCGGCCGGGCGGTCAGCCCCGCAGCTCGGCCACGTCCGCCTCGCCGAGGACCAGGTCGCCGGCCGCCATGTTCTCCTCCAGGTGGGCGAGGTCGCCCGTGCCGGGGATGGCGAGCATCACCGGGGACGAGGCGAGCAGCAGGGCGAGCTGCACCTGCGCGACCGTCGCGCCGAGCCGGGCCGCGACCTTCTCCAGCCGCCGCGTGTCGAGGGGTTCACGGCCACCGCCGAGCGGGAAGAACGGCACGTACGCGATCCCGGCGGCCTCGCACTCCGCGAGCAGCGCCAGGTCGTCGGCGTACGGGTTCTGTACGCACGCCACGGGCCCCACGGCCCGCGCCTCGGCGAGCTGGGCGGCGTCGACGTTGCTGACGCCGAGGTGCCGGATCAGGCCCTCCTCGCGGAGTTCGGCCAGCACGGCGAACCGCTCGGCCACGGACTCGCCGCCCGGTGCGCTCAGGCCGCCGACCCGGAGGTTGACGAGATCGAGGCGGTCGACGCCCAGGGCGCGCAGGTCGGCCTCGACCAGGCCGCGCAGCTGGTCGGGGGTGGCCTGCCCGCTCGGCATGCCGTCCGGTCCGGGGAGCGGGCCGACCTTCGTCGCGATGACCAGGCCGTCGCGGTAGGGGGCCAGGGCCTCGCGGATCAGCGTGTTGGCCCGTACGTCGCCCCGGGCGTAGAAGGCGGCCGTGTCGATGTGGTTCACGCCCAGCTCCACCGCTCGGCGGAGCACCGCGATGCCGTTCTCCGGGGTGCGGGTGGGGCCGTCGAACGTGCTCATCGGCAGGCGCATGGCGCCGAAGCCCAGGCGGTTGACGGGGAGGTCGCCGCCGAGGTCGAAGGTGCTGGGGTGCGTGGAGATCGTCATGGCCTCATGGTGTCGCGGGGGTCCCGGCGCGTCCCAATCCGTGGCAGTTTGCTGCCAGACTCACGGTATGCGGAACGAACAGATCTTCTCCGTCCGCGGGGACGCGGAACTCCTCGCGCGCGCCGGTCACTTCTTCGAGTCCGCCCGCACCGACTTCCTGTGCGCCGCCCGGGACCTGAGCACCTGGGCGCAGCCGGAGGCCAGGGCCGCGATCCAGCGCCGGATGCGTCCCGCGGCCTCCCCGGGCTTCACCACGCGCAAGCTGCTCAGCCCGGTCGCGCTCACCGACGAGGGATCCCGCGCGCACCTGCGGCAGGTACGGAGCAACGGGGCTCAGGTGCGGATCACCGACTCGGCACTGCCGCACGAGACGATCATCATCGACCGGCGCGTGATGATCCTGGCCGGCCGGGACTCGCCGACCGGCCGCGAGTACTCCGTCACGACGTCACAGAACATGATCGACGGCGTCCACTCGTTGTTCTCCGCGATGTGGGACCAGTCGACGGACTACGACGCCTATCTGCGCACCGACACCCCGCACCTGGACGCCGACGCCCGTGTGATCCTCGAAGCCCTCGGCTCCGGCCTCACCGACGCGTCGGCCTCCCGCCGCCTCGGCCTCTCCCTGCGCACGTACCGGCGCCGCGTGGCCGACCTGATGGTCACCCTGGAGGCCGGCTCCCGCTTCCAGGCGGGGCTGCGGGCGGGCGAGCTGGGGCTGCCGGGGCGAGTGGGGCGCTGACCGGTTCGCGGGCGCCTCATCCCTGCGGGATCGGCTGGGTGAGGTTCACCGCGTTGCCGTCGGGGTCGCGGATGTGGGCGACGCGCTGTCCCCACGGCATGTCGCTGGGGCCACCGCTGACCGAGCCGCCCAGCGCCTCCACCCGGTTGAGCGTGGCGTGGACGTCATCGACGCCGATGCTGAGCAGAATGCGCGGCGCCGCCCCGGGCTCCAGGTCCGGCTTCGCGACCACCCCGAGGTCGGTGTCGCCGATGCGCAGGCCGAGGTAGAAGGCCGGGCCCTCCGCAGGCACCCGGAAGATCTCCTCGGCGCCGAACAGATCCGTATAGAAGCCGACCAGAACGTCCTGGTCGGCGGTCAGGATGACGGGCTGGATGGTGGACATGGCACTCCTGTCGTGAACGATCGCGTCACTGGATGGACCGTTCGCGAACGCTGAACTCATCGGCGGGACTCCTCGGCGGACGCCTTGCCGCTGAGGGACCGGCCTGCCGGACGGCGTGCGGCGGGTTGGCTCAGGAAGGCGCGCCCGGGGCATCGGCACGGCCGGTCAGCTGACGCAGCCGGGTGAGTGCGGCCTGCGTGGACGCGATCAGCTCGCCGTCCCCCCTGGCGATCCGCAGCCGCAGCGCCTCCCGCAGAAGGGCCTCCGCGTCCGCGAGGTCCCCGTGCTCCATCAGGTGCTTGCCGGTGTGCTGGAGCGCGAAGTCGACAAGCTCCGGGTGCCGGCTCCGGGCGGTGTCCAGGGCACCGCGGTAGAACGCTTCCGCGGCCCGCCACTCCCCGGTGTACCGGTACGAGTCACCGAGGTTGATCCCCGTGGCGACGACCGCGTGCGTGTCGCCGATCACCTCGGCCAGGGCGAGCGACCGCCGGAGATACGTACGGGCCTCCTCGTGACGGCCCAGGCACATCTGCCCGACGCCGATCCACCGGGTCAGCACCCGGACGCGGGCGGGGCCGGCCCCCTTGGGCAAGGCCGCCAGCTCCTGCCGCAGTCGGCCGACCCGTGCGATCAGGGCGCCCCGGTCGACCGGGACCATCCGCAGGTCGGCGTCTTGGGTGATCAGATGGTCGAGCACGGGTCACCTTCCTCTCGGCCGGTTGGGGCGACGACGCGGGCCGCCCGGCGCGCGCCCGCTGGTGCGCGACAAGCCTTCGGCCCGCGAGTGGGCGGCGGATCAGACGCGCAGGCGATTCATGGCCGCTTCGAGGCGAAGGGTCGAACTCGTCAGCAGGCTGTCCAACCGCGAGGAGAGCGAGGCGTCCAGGACTTCCATGGTCATCAGCGTGGTGATGTTTCGCCCCATTCGGATCCTGTAGATATCCCACCGGATGAGGGACTTGCCCTTCGTGTATCCCTCAGTAGTCGATTTGCTCTCTATCTCGAACGCCTCGATGTCGTCACCACGCCTGCTGGTGCTCAGTTCGGAGATGTCCGCAGACGCTCCCTTTTCGCCCCCCAGAGCGAACTTGACGCCGTCGCAGCGGAGCGGGACTTCGGACAGCTTGTCGAAGATGTCGAGGGCGGAATCATCTCGATAACTTTCCACGATCGACCACACGAACCGACTCTCGTCCTTACTGGTGTACCCGGCACCGGCCTGAGCGGCCCGATGCGACTGAAAACCGGACTCCGGGAACAAGGCCGCATCACATCCCGCGTCGCCGGTCTTCATTTCCCCGATGCCACCCAATTCGGGCTCATCGGATCTTTCGACCCGCCACCCCGCCCCGATGTCCGCCGGTTGCAGCACGGCTCTCCGCGCCCACGCAGAAGTCAGCGCCGGAGGAACTTGAGGGGTGGCCTTCGCCGTCGAGTCACCCACAGATCCCTCATCCGTGGTCGCGCCCGAGCATCCGACCCCCAGGAGTAAGACTCCGAGAGCGATGAGTGCCTTGACCTTCCGATGCATCACGATTCCCCCGTCGCCGAGTATGGGCGTGTGCCCATACTGTATGGGCGCACGCCCATACAGGCAATACTCAGGAGCGGACACACCGAACGGCCGGAGGAAAAGACGTATGTCACCACGTGGAGTAGTCACCCCGGACGTTCGCGAACGGCTGTTCTCAGCTGCTGAAAGGGTGCTGGCCGCAGGCGGGTCGAGCGCTCTGACGAGTCGGGCCGTGACCACCGAGGCGGGCTGCGCCAAGGGGCTGATCCACAACCACTTCGCCGGCCTCGACGAGTTCATCGCCGATCTGACCCTGGACCGGATGGCGCGCACCGTACGCGCGATGGAACCGCTGGCTCAGCGAGCGGGGCAGAACACAGTCGCCGAGAACCTGCTGTTCGCCACCCAGGCCCTGATCCACTCGCCGGGCCCCCTACTCGGCGGGCTCGCGGCCGGCCGGCCCGCTGCCTTCGCCCGGGTCCGCGCGGCGATGGAATCAGGAGCCCCCGGCTTCTCCACCGCACAGGAACTCATCGCCGACTACCTCCGGGCGGAACGCGCCCTCGGGCGCATACCCGAGCACGCCGACACAGCGACCATGGCCATGACCCTGGCCGGCACGGTGCACCACCTCCTGATGACGGGCCCCGTGGACGGCCTCGACATCACCGAACAGACAGAGCGGCTCGTGACCTTGCTGCTCTCCACGTTCCAGGACCGAGCCGGCGGTGCCGGGACGGGCGAGGACCTCCCCGTATGACTTGTCACCGCGACGCGATCCACGCCACGAGCGCGCTCCCTACGCACGCGGAGGGGGCTGCCACCAGCCACCCGGGGATGCGCTGAACGGTCACGGCCACATGGAGCGCGTTGGGAGGCACGCGCCATCACCCGGCAGACGGCAGAGCGCTTCGGCGTGACAGAACCCTCGGACGTTCTCGGCGCACTCGCCTTCCGCGACGTGACGGGAACGCTGACCGAAGAGGACACCCGGCGCGCGGTGGACTTGCCGCAGAACCGAGAGCAGACGCTCTACGCGGCGGCGCTCCGCGGCTACGAAAGGGGTGTCAACCGGCGTACACGCACTTCCTTGAAGAGTTCGCCCCTGGAGAAGGCAGCGAGTGCCACACGCGTCTACTCGCGGCCATCATCAGCGGCGTTGTCTGGGCGCTGGGAGCATGGCTGGATGAGCGGCACGGCCCGGGAACATTCACGGGCCTGTTCCGGACCCCCGGCTATTTCGGCCCCGGCTTGACGGCGTAGGGGGCTCCTCCGGGCCTCGACCGTGAACTGTCCGATACGTGAACTGTCCGATATCCGTCCTACGGCGCCAGCGTCCGCAGCACGCAGAATTCGTTGCCCTCCGGGTCCGCCATCACGACCCAGTTGCGGTCGGGGCCCTGGCCCACGTCCGTGCGGGTGGCGCCGAGCGTGAGGAGGCGGGTGACCTCCTCCTCGGTGGTGCGGTCGATGGGGCTGACGTCGAGGTGGAGGCGGTTCTTTCCGGCCCTGGACTCGGGCACCTGGAGGAAGACCACCGTGGGCGGCATCTGGCGGGCCCGTACCTCCTCCACGGTCGGCACCCAGGAGCCGATCTCGACCTTGCCCTCGGCGCGGTCGATCACCGTGAAGTCCAGGACCTCGCACCAGAAGGCGGCGAGGCGTTCCGGGTCGTGGCAGTCGACGGCGAGTTCAGTGAACCTGCTGGTCATGGCCGCGCCTTCCGGAGCGTGAACTCGTTGCCGTCCGGGTCGAGCATCACAGCCCCGTCCGGTCCGCGTCGCGCGCCCAGGCCGGTCAGGCGGGTGGTCTCCGTGGCCTCGTCCGCGTCCGGCGGGAGTGTCAGCTCGAAGTACAGGCGGTTGGTGTCCGTCTTCGGGGCGACCGGCGGGCCGCCCCAGGTGAGCTTCGTGCCGCCGTGCGGGGACTGGACCGCGGTCTCCTCGTCCTGGTCCCAGACCAGGGGCCAGCCCAGCGCCTCGCTCCAGAAGTAGCCGACCGCCCGGGTGCCGTCGCAGGCGACCGCCCCGATGGCTCCGGTGTCGGCGAGGAACTTGTTGCCGGCCTCGATCACGCAGAACTCGTTGCCCTCCGGGTCGGCGAGGACGATATGGCCCTCCTCCGGCTTCTGACCGACATCGATGTGCCGGGCGCCCAGCTCCAGCGCGCGGGCCACCGTCCGCTGCTGGGCCTCCGGTGTGGCGCTCGTCAGGTCGAAGTGGCCCCGGCTCGTGAGGTCCTTGGCCTCCTGGTTCGCGACGAAGCGGAGGTCGAAGCCGTGGGCGTCGGGGGCCAGGACCGTGAACTCATCGGTTGCGGGGCCCGGTTCGGCCTGCTCCCGGTTCAGGAGCGCGGCCCAGAAGCGGGCCAGGTCCGCCGGGTCGGTCGCGTGGAAGCCGATCGCTGACAGGTGGGGCGTCATGTTCCGTACGTCTCCGAATCGTTGGCGGGGCGCGCCCGCGCAGCCTAGGGACGGGGTGCGGAGGACGCATCCTGTTTTCGGGCACCCCTCAGTCCAGCGCCACCCGTGCCGTCACCGGCAGGTGGTCGCTCCCCGTGGCCGGGAGGGTGTGGATGCGGCCGACCGTGGCTCCGCGGGCCATCACCTGGTCGATCCTGGCCAGCGGGAAGGACTCCGGGAAGCTGAACGCGAAGCCGCGTTCCGGGACGTTGAGCCGGGAGGTCAGAGGGGTCAGGCCGCGGTCGTCCACCGTGGCGTTGAGGTCGCCCAGCACGATCACCGCATGCGTCTCCTCGGCGGCCAGGGCGTTGCCCAGCAGGCGGGCGCTCTCGTCGCGTCGGGCGGAGGCGAGGCCTCCGGGGCCGATCCGGATGGACGGCAGGTGGGCGACGTACGCGGCGACCTCGCCGTGCGGGGTGTGGGCGAGCGTGCGCAGGCCCCGGCTCCAGCCCTCCGTGATGTCCTTGGGCTTAATGTCGACCACCCGGGTGCCGGAGAGGCGGTACCTGGACCAGATGCCGACCGTGCCCCGGACCTCGTGGAACGGGTAGTGCGCGGCGAGGGCCTTCTCGTACCGGGGCAGCGCCTCGGGCACCAGTTCCTCCAGTGCGATGAGGTCGGCGCCCGCGGCGTCCAGCGCTCGGGCGGTCCCCGCCGGGTCGGCGTTCACATCGCTGACGTTGTGCTGCACCACGACCAGGTCGCGCGCCCCCGGGTCCGGCGCCGGGAGGAGGAGACCGCCGAACGCGTACGCCCAGGCCGTCACCGGCAGGAGCAGCGCCGACAGCGCGACGAGGGACCGGCGGAGCACGGCGAGGGTGAGCAGGGGGACGACGGCCAGGCCCAGCCAGGGCAGGAACGCCTCAAGGAGGCTGCCCAGGTGGCCCGGGGTGTTGGGCACCGCCCGGTGGGCGACGAGCAGGAGCGCCGTCAGCGCGGCGAGCGCGGCCAGGACGCGCCCCCGCCGCCACCGGCCGGGGCGGTCCCACGCCCGCCGGGAGAAGGCGGACCCCACCACCCCAGCCGCACCACTGACCGCCTGCTTCACCATGTCCCCATGTGTCCCGTCCGCCCCTGTCGTCGCTCCCGAGGACGGGTCTACGGGTGCGGGCGGTTCCCCCCGGCCCTGCGCAGCCTGGAGCGTACGGCGCGCTGCGCGACCGGGCCGAGGCCCTCCAGCGCGGCGGCGAGCGCGGCGAGCTGGTCCAGTGCGGCCAGCGCCTGACCGGCCCCGTCCGGGTCGACGCCCTCGTACAGCTCCAGGCCGACGAAGGCCGCGGAGGCCGCCTTCGCGAGGCCGGTGACGTCCACGAACTCGGCGAGCGGCGTTCCCCCCAGGACCCGGCCGAGGACCCGCTCGATCTCCTCGGTCCACAGCGTGAGGCACGCGGCCGTGGCGGTCGCGAGGCGCGGCTGCGTCTGGCCTCCGGCGAGCAGCTGCCCCAGCACCGCGACATGGCCGCCCGCCCGTTCGGAGGCGTTCAGCTCGCGGGCCACGGCCAGGAGTTCGCCCAGGGAGCGGACCCGGTCCAGGCGTTCGCGGTAGGTCGCGAGGCGCTGCTCGGCGCCGTGGCGGCAGGCCGCGGCGAGCAGTTCGTCGACGGTTCCGAAGTGGTAGAAGACCAGCGCCTGGTTGACCCCTGCGGCGGCGGCGATGCTGCGCGCGGAGGTCTTGGCGATGCCCTGCTCGGTGAGCGTGGCGAGGGCACCGGCGAGCAGCTTCGTCCGGGTGTCCTCGCCGGAGGGTGTCCGGCCGGTGCCGGTCCGCTTCGCCTCGCTCACGCCCGTGCCTCCTCGCGTACCGGGCGCAGGTCCGGGCGTACGCCGTGCGCCTCCACGTCCGCGTACTCCGCGGTGAACGACCCCTCGTAGCCGAACAGCGGGCCGAAGCGGCGGTTGGTGACCGAGACCTGGATGCGGAAGCGGCCCGCCGCCTCGTCGAACGATTCCCTGACCACCGCGTCGCCCCCGATCAGATCCGGCACCCGGGCGTCCACCGGGCCCTCGCGGAAGCGGTGTTCGCCGGAGCGGATGACCAGGGCGCCGGCCTCGTCCACCGCCAGGTGCAGATCGGTGGCCAGGTGCTGATGCGTACCCAGGTAGTCCACCACGCAGCCGCGCTCCGGACTGTGGACCATCGTCGCGTCGAACCGCCGGGGCCCGTCCGGGAAGGCGAACGTCCTCACGAAGGTGACCGTCTCGCGGCCGAAGGAGTCCGTGAAGGGGACGTTCTCGATGGTGAACGGGACATCGCGGCCGGCGCGCGGGACGAGGATGTGGCGTATCCCGCCCAGCGCGAGGAACGGCCGCACCCACGGGCCGCCGTGCCACACCCGGTCCATCACGCCGCGCCCGACGCAGGATTCGCCGCTGTCGAGGCCGACGGAGAAGCGGCGCCGTACGCGCGGGTGGAGGCGGTCGAAGTCGGCCCCCAGGGCCTGCTGGAAGATCGAGGTCATGGTCGCTCCAGACGGTGGAGAAGGGCGGGCGGCGCGGTGGCACCGCGCTCGGGCGGGCGGCGCAGGCAGCGAGCGGCCGACGGGGTGCCAGGCAGCGGCGGCAGGAGGACGGCGGCGAGCAGGACCGGTACGGCGAGCAGGAGGGCCGGTACGCCGCCGAGCTGCGACGGCACGGGGGCGACGGACGCCGACCACGCCGCCAGGGCCACCGCCGCCAGCCGGACCGCCGCCTCCGCGAGTCCACGCCGCAGCGCGCGCTCCGGCGTGATCCCCCGCTCGCACCACAGCCGCAGCCGGTCGAACGACCAGGCGGTGGCCCAGCCCATCAGCGGGCGGAAGAGCAGACGGTCGGCGAGTCGGCCGGGGCGGCCCCAGCGGGGCTCGTAGTCGTAGCCGGTGAGGAAGCGGATGCCGCCGCCCGCCCGGGTGCCGCCGCCCTCGTCCTCCGGGCCGCCGCCGCCTTCCCGGCTGACCTCGCCCGCCCGGCCGCCCTCGTCCGCCCGGCCGCCCTCGTCCTCAGGGCCGCCCTCGCAGGGCACGGGCATGGGCACGTACCGCCAGTAGCCCCGGCCCTCGGTGAGGAACGACAGCGGGTGCGCGCAGGCGAAGCGGAGGGCGGACGTCCGGGTGCCGTCGGGGCGGTGGCGTTCGCCGGCGCTGGTTCCGGTCCCGGCGACGAGGAGCCCCGGCAGCACCCGTACCCCGTAGGTGAACCGCTGCGGCTCCCCCTCGGCGCGCGGCAGGTAGGCGATGCGGGTGAAGCGCAGGTCCCAGCGCTGGTGCTGTGCCGGGTCCTGGGTGCGTTCCCAGACGCACTCCAGACCGGCCCGTATCCGCGCCTCGATGTACAGACCACCGCCCACTCCCGCACCCCCTCCAGCGATTTGAGCGGTCGCTCAAATCGCGGTGCGGCAGAGAGTAGGGGAGTTTGAGCGAGTGCTCAAGTCGATGGGCGTGCGGACACCGGGGGCACATACGGCCAGGGCCTGTCCGGCGGATGCTCGCGGGCCCGCGAAGATCCGCCGGACAGGCCTTGAGTGCCCCCGGGCGGGGAAGGCTCAGCGGTCCGGGAAGCGTTCCCCGCACGCGCCGCAGTACACCGGCGCGGACTCCTGGGACATCCGCCCGCACTCGGGGCAGACCCGGTCCAGCGCGCAGGGCGCCTCGCCGCCCTCCCGTACCGGCACCGCCGACTTGATCGTCAGCCCCGGGCGGCGGCGGTGCACCGTCAGATAGGCGAGGCCGTCCGGGCCCGCCTTCAGGGAGCGCCGGGAGGTGCGGGGCAGCCAGGTGGCGGTGGTGGCGGTGAGGGTGAGGGGCGCACCGCCGTCGCCGGGGACGAGGCGTCCGCTGCCGGCGAGGACCACGAGAAGGACGTCGAGCACGTTCTCCTGGTGCTCCCCCACCTCCGCGCCCGGGGGCAGCCGCACCAGATTGGCGTCCAGCTCCCTCCCCTGCCGGTCGAGCTGCCACAGCGCCCCGCGATCGTCGGGGGCTGCGGCGGCGAGCAGATCGTCCAGTACGGCCAGAACCTCAGGAGTGGCATTCACGCAGCCAGGCTACGACCGCCCGGCCCCCCGGACTGCCCTTAGGCTGTGCCCCTTTGCCGACGAGTACCCACGAGCGCCATCGAGTACCCACGAGTGCCGACGAGTGCCGACGAGTGCCGACGAGTGCCACCGAACCAGACCGAACAAGGGAGACAACGCCATGGGGCGCCTGCCCGATGAGAAGTACCCGCCGATCGAGCCGTACGACCAGGGCCTGCTGGACGTCGGCGACGGCAACCTCGTGTACTGGGAGGTGTGCGGCAACCCGGCGGGGAAGCCGGCGGCCGTCGTCCACGGCGGGCCCGGGTCGGGGTGCACCGAGCGGGCCCGGCGGAACTTCGACCCGGAGCGCTACCGCGTCGTCCTCTTCGACCAGCGCAACTGCGGCCGCTCCACCCCGCACGCGAGCGACCCGGCCGTGGACCTGCGGCACAACACCACGGACCACCTGATCGCCGACATGGAACGCCTCCGCGTCCACCTCGGCATCGACCGATGGCTGCTGTACGGGGGCTCCTGGGGCTCGACGCTGATCCTCGCGTACGCCGAGCGCCACCCGGAGCGGGTCACCGAGATCGTGATCCCGGCCGTCACGACGACCCGGCGCTCCGAGATCGACTGGCTGTACCGGGGCGCGGGCCGCTTCTTCCCCGAGGCGTGGGACGACTTCCGGGCGGGTGTGCCGGAGGCCGCGAGCGACGCGACCCCGGACGTGCTCGCCGCGTACGCCCGGCGGACCGCGGATCCCGACCCGGCCGTACGGGCGCGGGCGACGGCCGGCTGGTGCGCCTGGGAGGACGCGGTGCTCTCGCAGGAGGCGTACACGGGACCGCCCCCGTACAGCGGCAGGCCCGGCCGGGACCGGGCGGCGCTGGTGCGGATCTGCTCGCACTACTTCTCGCACGGCGCCTGGCTGGAGGAGGGGCAGCTGATCCGGGACGCGGGGCGGCTGGCCGGGATTCCCGGGGTGCTGGTGCACGGGCGGATGGACATGGGCGGGCCGCTGATCACCGCGTGGGAGCTGGCGAAGGCGTGGCCGGACGCGGAACTGACGGTGATCGGGGACGCGGGCCACCTCGGCGGCGCCGCCGCCACCCGCGCCGTGCTGGCGGCCCTGGACCGGTTCGCGGGGGCATAGGCCGTGTCCCCCGGGGCGGTGCTTGCTTCGAGCGCGCTCGAAGGAGTTGGGTTGGGCTCCATGAAGTACACGCAGCTCGGACGCACCGGACTCAAAGTAAGCCGCCTCGTCCTGGGGACGATGAACTTCGGCCCCCAGACCAACGAGAGCGACAGCCACACGCTCATGGACGCCGCCCTGGACGCGGGCGTCAACTTCTTCGACACCGCGAACGTCTACGGCTGGGGCGAGAACAAGGGCCGCACCGAGGAGATCCTCGGCACCTGGTTCGCGCAGGGCGGCGACCGCCGCGACAAGGTCGTGCTCGCCACCAAGGTCTACGGGAACATGGGCCCGGACGGCGAGGCGTGGCCCAACCACGACAAGCTGTCCGCCGTCAACATCCGCCGGGCCGTCGACGCCAGCCTGAAGCGGCTCCAGACCGACCACATCGACCTGTACCAGTTCCACCACGTCGACCGGTCGACCCCGATCGAGGAGATCTGGCAGGCCATCGACGTACTGATCCAGCAGGGCAAGATCCTCTACGCCGGCTCGTCCAACTTCGCCGGCTACAAGATCGCCCAGGCCAACGAGGTCGCCCGGCAGCGGGGCAGCTACGGGCTGGTCAGCGAGCAGTGCATCTACAACCTGATGGAGCGCGGCGCCGAGATGGAGGTCATCCCGGCCGCCCGGGAGTACGGCCTCGGCGTCATCCCCTGGTCGCCGCTGCACGGCGGGCTGCTCGGCGGCGCGATCCGCAAGGAGCGCGAGGGCGGCGGCGCCCGGTCCACCTCCGGCCGCTCCGGCGAGGCGCTGGCCGACCCGAAGGTGCGGGCGCAGGTGCAGGCGTACGAGGACCTGCTGGACAAGCACGGTCTGGAGCCCGGCGAGGTGGGCCTGGCGTGGCTGCTGACCCGGCCCGGCGTCACCGGTCCGATCTCGGGTCCGCGCACGCGGGAGCAGCTCGACTCCGCGCTGCGGGCGGTGGAGCTGGAGCTTTCGGCGGAGATGCTGGCGGCCCTGGAGGAGATCTTCCCCGGCCCTGGCCCGTCGCCGGAGAACTTCGCCTGGTAGACGCGTAAAGGGTTCCTGGGGCCTGTCGTCACATTCCCGTCCGCCGGCCGACGACGGGCCCTAGCCGAGGGCGGCCGCCACGGCGACGACGGCGAACATCAGCACGAGCACGGCTGCCATGATGCGGTTTCTGGTCTTCGGGTCCACCCGACGAGCGTAACCGGCCCGGCATACGTGAACGCGACGCGGCCCCGTCCCGGATGATCCGGGACGGGGCCGCGTCGCGTTCACGCGCGGTGTCCGGGCCGACCGCGTGGCGCAGCCGCGCGGGGCCGGCCGGACCCGGACGGACCCGGACGGGGCCCCTGCGGGGCTGCGAGCCTATGGCCGGATCGGCACCACGTCCCTAAGGTCTATGCGGGTAGATATTTTGGCGTGCCCACTTCAATACTTGTTCCGCGAAGTGGTCACGCCGACAGCCGGTGCCCGATTCAGTGGACCTGAGGGAGCGAACATGTGCGATTCCTGCTCAACGGCGGACGAGGCGACGGCGGACGGGGCGACGACGGACGGAAGGGAACAGCGCGGCGGGCTCTCCCGCCGCGGGGTGATCGCCGGAACGGGGCTGGGACTCGCCCTTTCCGCGCTGGGACTGCTGACGGGGGCCACCACGGCCTCGGCGGCCACGGCAAAGGACGGGAAATGGATCAACCCCGCCCTCGGCCGTTTCCCCGCCGGCGGACAGTACGGCGCCCCCCGGGGCGGCGCCGCACACGCCGGGCAGGACGTCTCGAACTCGACGGGTACCGCGGTCTACGCGGCGGCGGCCGGCACGGTCGTCCGCCGGTCCTGGGGCGGCGGCATCGCCGGCCGGACCGGCAACGCCCTGGTCATCTCGCACGGCAACAGCCAGTACACCTACTACGGCCACCTCAGCGCGTACCGGGTCGCACTCAACGCCACGGTCGCCGCCGGGCAGCGCATCGCCGACATGGGTGCCACCGGCAATGTGACCGGACCTCATCTGCACTTCGAGACCCACTCCGGAGGGCTCGGCGTGACGGTCAACCCGGTCACCTTCATGGCCACCCGGGGCGTGGACCTGGGCGGCGGCTGGCCCAGGATCGACCCCGGCGCGAGCGGGAAGACGGTCGTCGTCATCCAGTACCTGATGACGCAGCGGGGCTACAGCCTGGTCGCCGACGGGCAGTACGGCTCGGTCTCGTCCACCGCCGTGAAGCAGTTCCAGAAGGCCAAGGGCCTGGTGGCCGACGGCCAGGTGGGCCCGGCGACCTGGCCCCATCTCGTCTACACCCTGCGGCAGGGCGGCAGCGGATCGCACGTCCGGGCCCTCCAGAACGCCCTGAACCGGCGCAGCGCCGGCCTGCTGGTCGACGGTACGTTCGGCACGGTCACCACGTCCGCCGTGCGCACCTACCAGAGCCTCAACCGGCTGGTGGTCGACGGCGAGGCGGGTCCGGTGACCTGGAAGGCGCTGGTCGGCTGAGGGCACGCCGCCCCGCACCAGCAGTGCGCCCGCTCCACCCCCGCTCGGGGGCCTCCCGGTCCCCGGCGGTCGGTGCCGGACCGCGCCGGACCACACCATCCAGCGGGCAACGCGAACGCGGCCCCGGACCGCACCACCCACCGGGCAACGCGAACGCGGCCCCGCCCCGGATCATCCGGGCGGGGCCGCGTGGCGTTCACAGCGGTGTTCAGGCCACCGTCGCCAGCCGTTCGCGCGGGACGAAGCGCACGTGCGGGCGGCCCGGACGCAGGTCCACCTTCAGGCGCAGCCCGCCGACGCGGGCCAGCATCACGGCGACACCGATCGCGGCCACCAGCGACAGCGCGCCGCCGGCCACCATGCTGGTGCGGGGGCCGTACGCGTCGCTGATCCAGCCGACGATCGGGGCGCCCACCGGCGTACCGCCGGCGAAGACCATCATGTACAGGCTCATCACCCGGCCGCGCATGGCCGGGTCGGCCGCCATCTGGACGCTGGTGTTGGCGCTGATGTTGGTCGTCAGACCGATCATCCCGATCGGCACGAGCAGGATCGCGAACATCCAGACGGACGGCGCGAGCGCGGCGATGATCTCCAGCAGGCCGAAGGCCGTACCGGCGGCGACCAGCATCCGCAGCCGCGAGGAGCGGCGGCGGGCGGCGAGCAGCGCACCGGCCAGGGAGCCGGCCGCCATGAGGATGTTGAAGAACGAGTACATCCCGGCACCGCCGTGGAAGATCTCGTCCGCGAAGGCCGTCAGCCAGATCGGGAAGTTGAAGCCGAACGTGCCGACGAAGCCGACCAGGACGATCGGCCAGATCAGCTCGGGGCGGCCCGACACATAGCGCAGCCCCTCCCGGAGCTGGCCCTTGGCGCGTGGCACGACGACGGCCTTGTGCAGCTCGCTCGTCCGCATCATCATCAGGCCGACCAGCGGCGCGAGGAACGACAGGCCGTTGAACATGAAGGCCCAGCCACTGCCGACGGTGGTGATCAGCACACCCGCGACGGCAGGACCGATGAGGCGGGCGGACTGGAAGTTCGCCGAGTTCAGGCTGACCGCGTTGCGCAGCTGCGCGGGGCCGACCATCTCGGAGACGAACGCCTGCCTGGCCGGGTTGTCCACGACCGTGACCATGCCGAGCAGGAACGCGATCAGGTAGACGTGCCACACCTGGACCACGCCCGAGAGCGTGAGGACCGCGAGCACGACACCGCAGGCGCCGAGGGCCGCCTGGCTGACGAGCAGGAGCTTGCGCTTCGGCAGCCGGTCGGCGATGACGCCGCCGTACAGGCCGAAGAGAAGCATCGGGAGGAACTGGAGTGCCGTGGTGATGCCGACGGCGGCGGCGGACCCGGTGAGGCTCAGGACGAGCCAGTCCTGCGTGATGCGGGACATCCAGGTACCGGTGTTGGAGATCACGGCGCCCGTCGCGAACAGGCGGTAGTTGCGGATCTTCAGCGACGAGAAGGTCCCGCCGGGCTTGCTCTCGTGGGTGGAAGTCGGTGCGGGGGCGGAGTCTGCTCCGGATCCCGTACTCAAAAGGGTTCGCCTCCTCGGGCGTGGACATTGCGCGTGCTGACGGGGATGCGGCGGCGGGGTCGGGCGCCGGTGCTGCCCGGCGCGGCCCCTTCCGCTACAGGTGGGCGAGCTTCTCCAGCACGGGCGCCGCGTTGCGCAGCGTCTCCCACTCGTCCTCGTCCAGGCCTTCGGCGAGGGTGGTCAGCCAGGCGTTCCGCTTGTCGCGGCTCTCGGCGAGCATGGCCTCGGCCTGCTCGGTCTGGCTGACCATCTTCTGGCGACGGTCATCGGGGTGCGGTTCCAGCCTGACCAGACCCTTCGATTCCAGCAACGCGACGATGCGGGTCATCGACGGCGGCTGCACATGCTCCTTGCGGGCCAGCTCACCGGGGGTGGCGGAACCGCAACGGGCCAGTGTTCCGAGGACCGACATCTCGGTCGGGCTCAGCGACTCGTCGACGCGCTGGTGCTTGAGGCGCCGGCCGAGCAGCATGACGGCGGAACGAAGGGAGCTCACGGCGGCGGCACTGTCGCTGTCGTGGATCAGGTCAGGCATGTTTGTTAGCGTAACTCATTACTTACCCTAAATACCACTTGGTGGTACACGCGCGAGAGCCGGATCACAATCGATCACCCAAAAGAGTGAGTCTGCGGCGGAAAATCACGCATGGCGGGCCCGCGGGACGTAACCCTGCTTGCCATGGGATCGACAGTGCTCAGCCTGCGCATAGACGGTGAGCTGCTCGACCGGCTCAAGCAGCACGCCGCCAAACGCGGAATGAGCGTCCAGGACTATGTGGTCCGGACGCTCATTCGCGATGACTTCGACGAGCGCTTCCAGTCGGCGGTCGACGAGACGGAGAAGTTCTACGGGGCGGAGGGGGTGCCGGCCGAGGAGGTCACCTGACCTCCCGGGCCGGGCCCCCGCGCCGCCCTTACGTGAGGCCGAGCGCGGGCATCAGGTAGTAGAAGACGAAGACCGCCGACACCGCGTACATCGCGGCCGGCACCTCGCGGCCACGCCCAGCGGCCAGCCGCAGCACGCTGAACGCGATGAAGCCGATGCCGATGCCGTTGGTGATCGAGTACGTGAACGGCATCATGACCATGGCGAGGAAGGCCGGGACCGCGAGCGTGTAGTCGCTCCAGTCGATGTCCCGCACGGAACCCGCGATGATCAGGAAGCCCACCGCCAGCAGGGCCGGAGTGGCCGCCTGCGAGGGAACCATGGTCGCCAGCGGTGTGAGGAACAGCGAGACCGTGAACAGCAGCCCCGTGACGATGCTCGCCAGGCCCGTACGGGCGCCCTCGCCGACCCCCGCCGTGGACTCCACGAAGCAGGTCGAGGCGGACGAGGAGGTCGCGCCGCCCGCGGCGACGCCGATGCCGTCGACGAACAGCACCCGGTTGATGCCGGGGAAGTTGCCGTCCTTGTCGGTCAGCTTCGCCTCGTCGCCGACGCCGAGGATGGTGCCCATCGCATCGAAGAAGCAGGACAGCAGCACGGTGAAGACGAACAGGATGCCGGTGAGGATGCCCACCTTGTGGAAGCCGCCGAACAGGCTGAAGTGACCCAGCAGCCCGAAGTCCGGGGTGGCGACCGGATTGCCCGGCCACTCCGGCACGGTCAGCCCCCACGCCTCGGCCGGCAGACCGGCGATGGCGTTGATGATCAGCGCGAGGACCGTCATCGCGACGATGGAGATCAGGATCGCGCCCGGCACCTTGCGGACGATCAGCACGAGGGTGAGCAGCGCGCCGAGGACGAAGATCAGGATCGGCCAGCCGTTGAGGTGGCCGTCGGCGCCCAGCTGGAGCGGGACGGTGGTCTCCGACTTGTCCGGGATGCGCGAGACGAAGCCCGAGTCGACCAGGCCGATCAGCAGGATGAACAGGCCGATGCCGATCGCGATGCCCTTGCGCAGCGAGCCCGGCACCGCGTTCATCACGCGTTCCCGCAGCCCGGTCGCGACGAGCAGCATGACGACGATGCCCGCGAGGACGACCATGCCCATGGCGTCGGGCCAGGTCATCCGGGGGGCGAGCTGGAGGGCGACGACGGTGTTGACGCCGAGGCCCGCGGCCAGCGCGATCGGCACGTTGCCGATGACGCCCATGAGCAGGGTGGAGAACGCGGCGGACAGCACGGTCGCGGTGACCAGCTGGCCGTGGCTGAGGTACTTCTCGTTGATGTCATGCGCGCTGCCCAGGATGATCGGGTTCAGCACGATGATGTAGGCCATCGCGAAGAAGGTCGCGAATCCGCCGCGGACCTCGCGGGCCACCGACGACTTCCGCTCGGAGATCTTGAAGAAACGGTCCAGGCCGCCGGTGGGCTGTGGAGCCGGGGGAGGCGTGGCGTCGACCGGAGCGGTGGCCGAGGGGGACATGTATGACCTCAGTCGTACGTAGAGGGGGTTAAAAGTGGTCAGCTTTGGACGTTCACACGAATAATTCGAGCCAGCCGTAAGCAGATTCAGTATGAATACATAAGGCGAAGATCGCTATCTCCGCGCGTAGACCCATGGGCCGACTGACCCGACGGCGCTTGCATACGCGCCGCATACACTGACCGCATGGCGAAGTGGACACCGAAGCACGAGGCACCCGAGCCCCTGGAGGGGCCCGTCGTCGCGACCATCACCGGCGGCACGATCCTCTGGTTCGTCCTCTTCCTGGTCCAGATCCCGTTCTACGGCTGGTTCGACGACCACGGCCACCTGTGGTGGGTGTGGACCTGCCTGGCGGGCGCGGGCCTCGGCCTGATCGGCATCTGGTACGTGCGCGGACGCGACGCGGCCCTCAAGCGGGCGGCGGCAGCGGCGGAGGGCGCCGGACCGTCCGGATCAGAGGAAACGCCGGGCGCGACCGCCTGAGCGGGGGGCCCGCGCACCGGCCCCGTACGACCAGGGGACCATCCCGCTCCTCCCCCGGTCTGATCTTCACACCCCCGGCGGGTGCACCGGACGTTCCGCCCGTACCGTCGGAACCATGACGCAGCGGGCATCCGACCCCTCCGGGGAGCAGCGAACCGGTCCCTTGGGGACCCCGGCGACGATCGACGCGGGGGCGGAGCTCGACCCGGTCCACCCCGTCGAGCTGCCGGACCCGCCGGCCGGGCGCGGGCTGACCGCCGCCGAGGTCGCCGAGCGGATCGCCCGGGGCGAGGTCAACGACGTACCGGTGCGTTCCTCGCGGTCCCTCACCGAGATCGTCCGGGCCAACGTCTTCACCCGGTTCAACCTGATCATCGGCGTGCTCTGGCTGATCATGCTGTTCGTGGCGCCGATCCAGGACAGCCTCTTCGGCTTCGTGATCATCGCCAACACCGGCATCGGCATCGTGCAGGAGTGGCGGGCCAAGAAGACACTGGACAGCCTCGCGGTCATCGGCGAGGCGAAGCCGACCGTCCGGCGCGACGGGGCGGCGGCCGAGATCCACACCTCGGAGATCGTCCTGGGCGACCTGGTCGAGCTGGGCCCCGGCGACAAGGTGGTCGTGGACGGCACGGTCGCCGAGGCGGACGGACTGGAGATCGACGAGTCCCTGCTCACCGGCGAGGCGGACCCGGTCGTCAAGCGGACCGGCGACCCGGTGATGTCCGGCAGCTTCGTCGTCGCGGGAGGCGGGGCGTTCACCGCCACGAAGGTCGGGCGCGAGGCGTACGCGGCGCAGCTCGCCGAGGAGGCGTCCCGCTTCACGCTCGTACGGTCCGAGCTGCGCACCGGCATCTCCACGATCCTCAAGTACGTCACCTGGATGATGGTGCCGACCGCGATCGGCCTGATCATCAGCCAGCTGGTGGTCAAGGAGCACAACTTCAAGGACTCGGTCGCCCGGACCGTCGGCGGCATCGTCCCGATGATCCCGGAGGGCCTGGTCCTGCTGACCTCGGTCGCCTTCGCGATCGGGGTCGTACGGCTCGGCCGCAAGCAGTGCCTCGTCCAGGAGCTGCCCGCCATCGAGGGCCTGGCCCGGGTCGACGTCGTCTGCCTGGACAAGACCGGCACGCTCACCGAGGGCGGCATGGACGTCACCGAGGTCCGCGCGCTGAACGGCACCGACGAACCGTATCTGCACCGCGTGCTGGCGGCCTTCGGCGCGTCCGAGCCCCGGCCCAACGCCAGCCTCCAGGCCATCATCGACGCCTACCCGGTCCCGGCGGACGGGAAGGACTGGGACGTCACGGGGACGCTGCCGTTCTCCTCCGCCCGCAAGTACAGCGGGGCCGCCTTCACGGAGGGCGGCGGCACGTCGTCGGCCTGGCTCCTCGGCGCCCCCGACGTGCTGCTGGCGGAGGACGATCCGGCGCTGGACGAGATCGGGCAGCTCAACGAGCAGGGGCTGCGGGTGCTGCTGCTGGCCCGTGCGCGGGGCGAGCTGGACGCCCCGGACGCGGCCGAGGGGGCCGAGCCGGCCGCCCTGGTCGTCCTGGAGCAGCGGCTGCGGCCCGACGCGGGGCGGACCCTCGCCTACTTCGGCGAGCAGCGGGTCGCCACCAAGGTCATCTCCGGTGACAACGCCGTGTCGGTCGGCGCGGTGGCCGCGAAGCTCGGCATGCCGGGCGCCGAACACGCCCTGGACGCGCGCCGGATGCCCACGGACCCGGACGAGATGGCGACCGCGATGGAGGAGAACGCGGTGTTCGGCCGCGTCACCCCGCAGCAGAAGCGGGAAATGGTCGCGGCCCTCCAGTCGCGCGGCCACACCGTGGCGATGACGGGCGACGGGGTCAACGACGTCCTCGCGCTGAAGGACGCCGACATCGGCGTCTCGATGGGCTCGGGC
The DNA here is from genome assembly GCF_000373645.1 of Streptomyces sp. ATexAB-D23. Lineage (GTDB taxonomy): Bacteria > Actinomycetota > Actinomycetes > Streptomycetales > Streptomycetaceae > Streptomyces > Streptomyces castrisilvae. The sequence continues at coordinate 31,159 of NZ_KB892028.1, forward strand.
TCCGAGGCGACCCGCGCGGTCGCCCAGATCGTGCTGCTGAACAACAGCTTCGCGACGCTGCCGTCCGTGGTCGCCGAGGGCCGCCGGGTGATCGGCAACATCACCCGGGTCGCGACCCTGTTCCTGACGAAGACCGTGTACTCGGTGCTGCTGGCCGTCCTGGTGGTCTGCTTCCAGGTCGAATACCCGTTCCTGCCCCGCCACCTGACGCTGCTGTCCACGCTGACGATCGGCATCCCGGCGTTCTTCCTGGCCCTGGCCCCCAACAAGGAACGCGCGCACCCCCACTTCGTGCGGCGCGTCATGCGGTACGCGGTGCCCTCGGGCGTCATCGCCGCCGCCGCGACCTTCGTGACGTACCTGATCGCCCGCCACCACTACACCGGCACGGGCGCCCTGGAGGCGGAGACGAGCGCGGCGACGCTCACGCTGTTCCTGGTCTCGATGTGGGTCCTGGCGATCATCGCCCGCCCCTACACCTGGTGGCGGATCTGCCTGGTGGCCGCGATGGGCCTGGCCTTCCTGATCGTGCTCGCGGTGCCGTGGCTCCAGGACTTCTTCGCGCTGAAGCTGGTGGGTACGCAGATGCCGTGGGCGGCGGTGGCCATCGCGGTGGCGGCGTCCGTGCTCCTGGAGTACGCCTGGCGGCTGGTGGGCCGCCGCTTCCCGGTGTAGCGGCGACCCGTCCCCGGCGCGGGCCCGTCCCCGGCGGGCCCGTCTTTGGCGCGGCGGTCAGCCGAACCAGCGGTCACAGGCCCGTACCTGGCGCGGGCCCGTACCCGGCGCGGGCCCGTACCCGGCACCGCGTCAGTCGAACCAGCGGTCCCGGGCCAGCTCCGCCGTACGGGAGGGGTCCTCCAGCAGGGCGGCGACCTCGAAGCGGCGGGGCCACTGGCCGGCCGCCCAGGCCAGGCCCGCCGCGACGCCCTCCAGCGTCGCGGCGTGCACCACCCCGTCCGGGGTGCGGCGCCAGTCCAGCTCGACGCCGCCCGCGCGCAGCTCACCGTGCTCGATGTACGTGTCCGGCGTGTCGGCGCCCAGCAGGACGCGGACCGGCTCGGGGACCTCGTGCTCCTCGCCGTCGCTGGTGACCCGGGCCTCGACGCTCTCGCCGAGCCGCCGCACCTGGAACAGCTCGGCCAGCTCCGCCGCGTGCGCCGGGGCGACGGGCAGCAGCGGCAGCCCCTCGGTGAGCGGCAGCAGGTCCGGCGCGTCCGCGATGACCGCGTCCGCAGCGTCGACCACCCGCACCTCGCCGTCCACGACCGCCCGCAGGTCGTCGGGGAGCGTGACCTGTTCCGGGTCGAGCGCGGCCAGCGCCGTGTACAGGGCGTGGAGTTGCACGGAGCCGACCGGGCGGTCCTCGTCGGCGAGCCGGCCGAGGAGTTCGGCCGCGCCGCCCGGCTCGTCCAGCAGGGCGTCGAGCGAGGTCCGTACGCCGAGGGCGCGCAGCACCTCGGCGTCGTCGAAGCCGGTCGCGTCGGCGGAGTCGTACAGGCCGGCCAGCCGGGGGTCGCCCCCGTGGGCGCGCAGCCCTGCCGGGCGGCGGCCGTCGAGTACCGGGTGGCCGCGCAGCCACCAGGCGGTGTACGGGCGTACGGACCGCGTGGTGCCGTCCGGGAGCAGCACCCGCACCGGCTGGGTCAGGGCGTCGCGCAGCGGGGGCCTGGCGAGGAGGGCGAGGGCCTGGGGCCAGGCGTCGTCGTCCACGAGGTCGAGGTCGCGGACGGCGACGAGTTCCGTGGCGACCGGCGGCACCGGACTGTCCGGCAGCTGGTCGAGGATGTCCTCGCACCACACGTCGACGGCGTCGAGCAGCCCGGCGTCGTCGGGTTCGGCGAAGTCGCCGTCGCGCGGCTCCAGTTCGTCCGGGTCCAGGACGACATCGGTGGCGCGTACGAGGGCGAAGGTGGCGAGCACCCCGCAGGCGGTGAGCGGCTGCTCGCCCCAGCGATCCGCCAACTCCGTGTCACAAAAGGCGAGTTCACCTTCGCGCATGACGGAGGCGAACGCACTGCCGGGCAGCACCAGCTCACCGGCCGGGGCGGGTTCGCCGTCCTCGTCGGTCAGCGCGAGCGCGCCGAGCCAGGGCTCGTCGCCCGGCTCAAGACCGGCGTCCCGGACCAGCGTGAGCACGGTGTCGGCCAGCTCGTCGCCGTCGAGCGCGTCCTCGTCCCAGATCTCGCCCGCGTCCAGCGAACCGGCGACGGCGGCCCGCACCTGCGGGGTCGTCAGCACGGCGCGCGGGGTGGCGGGCAGGGCGCCCAGCTTCTCCAGGAGCGGATGCGCGGCGTCCGGGTGGGCGACCTTCAGCCCGAGCCGGGCGAGCCGGTCCAGGACCGGTCCGGTCAGCGCGTCCGGGAGCGGGAGGAGGACCTGCCGGGGGCCGATCGTGGTGCGCGGCAGGACCGGGACGTCCGGGTCGGGCCCGGCGGACTCCGTACCGGCGAGCGGCACGGGCAGCCCGGACAGCCGGTCCGGGTCGACCCCGGCCAGGCTGTCGTACAGCCGCCGCCACCAGGCCGGATCGCGCTCAAGTCCGGCCAGCCGGTCGATCGCCTCGGTCAGCGGGACCCGGGCGACGCCGAGCGTCCGCAGCTCGACACGCCGCTCAAGACCGGCGGGCAGCAGGCACGGGAGCACCTCGGCGAGGACCGCGACGGTCCGCGCGCCGACGCCCTCCACCACCTCGGCCTCGACCGGCCGCAGCGCGACGGTGTCCTTGCGGACGGTCTCGTCCCCGTCCCAGCCGTCCCACCGGTCCTCATCGGCGGCCGGATCGCGCGGGGCGGCCGGCTCCAGGAACGCCACGCGCGGCAGCCGCTCCAGGATCGCGCCGCGCAGCGCGGCGTCCAGCCCGCCCTGCCCGAGCGGGCCCGGCACCAGCGCGATCGTCGCGACGGACACCGGCTCCCAGGCACCGAGCAGCTCCGCGTAGGCGTCGGCCGCGCGCTCCACCAGGAAGTCGGTGAGCGGCCCCGGCGCGGGGTGCCTGCGGGTGGTGTCCAGCGGCAGGGAGGCGATGAGCAGCGCGGGCAGGCCGAGCGGTTCGTCGGTGGGCGTCGGCGCGTGCACCACGGGTGCGGTACGGGGAGGCACCGGGGCGCCGGCCTCGTCCACCGGGACGGCCCAGGTCACCGACCAGTGCGGGCGCAGCCGTTCCTCCAGCGGGCGGCCGGCGAGCAGGGCCGGCTCGACGGGGCCGTGGTGGGCGGCGGTGCGCCAGCGGTTCGTGCCGTGCGCGGAGTCCTCGACGTGTGTGTACGGGCCGTGCTGGGAGCGGCGCAGCGTCCGTACGGTCTCCGGGGTCTCCACGACGACCTCTTCGAGCCCGGCCAGCGTGAGCAGCAGCGCGTCGTCCACGGCGGCCAGCAGCCGGCCCACCAGGTCCTCGGCGACCCCGTCGCGCAGGGGCAGGACGACCACGGTGTCGTAGCCGTCGGGTGCGGTGCCCTCGGCGGGCAGCGGGAGGCGCAGCAGCGGTACGTGGCCGTCGCGGCGGCGCAGCTCGTCGCCCAGGCCGGGGCTGCCGACGGCCGCCTCGCGGGCCAGCGCGCGGGCCTCGGCGAGTGACCAGCGCACGCCGCCGTGCCGGCCGACGATCGCCGGCTCGTCGCTCACCGCGAGCACGGCGGCGAACCCGACGCCGAACCGGCCCACGGCTCCCTCGTGGCCCTCGCGCTTGGCGGAGGCCCGCAGCGTCGACAGCGACTCGACGCCGGTCGCGTCCAGCGGTGCGCCGGTGTTCGCGGCGGCGAGCACGGCGGGGGTGCCGTCGGCGGCCGGGTGCAGGGTGAGGCGGAGCCGGCCGGGGACCTGGGCGCGGGCGGCGGCGTCGGCGGCGTTCTGGGCCAGCTCGACGACGAGGCGGTCGCGGTAGCCGCCGAGCGCGAGGTCCTCCTCGGCGTTGGCGTCCTCCCGGAAGCGGGCGGGACCGGCGCCCCAGGCGTCGAGCACCCCGCGCCGCAGCCGCGCGGTGCCGAACGGGTCGGCGCCCTCGGTCGCATTGATGCCCACGCGCTGACTCCCTCTGCCGGCTTCCAGTGTGCGCCCGAAGCTACCGGGTGCGCGGGGGTGCGGGTCGCGGCCCCCGCCACAACGCCCACCCCGGGCCGGCGCCCCCGCCCCGAACACTTCCGTCCTCAAACGCCGGACGGGCTCGGTCTCCCACGCGCAGCCGGCCACGCCGAGCCACCCGGCCCGGCCCGAGGCTTCCGTCCTCAAACGCCGGACGGGCTGGGGGTTGACGGGCTGGGTTGGACGGGCTGGGGTTTCACCGGCACCCGGCCGCACTCATCGAGACCGGCCGGCCACATCAAGCCCGTCCGGCGATTGAGGACGGAACCGGTCCGCCGGAGCACCCGAGGTCACGGGCGCCCCGAGCCCCAGCCCCGGCTACCCCTTGCCCAGGTCCTCCGCGGCCTCCTCGGCCTCCGCCCGGAGCGAATACTCGTCCACCCGCATCGTGTCCAACGCGTGCGCCGCCGGCTTCGGCGGCTTCGGCATCACCGCCGCCTCCGAGTGCCCCCCGCACCCGTACGCCAGCGACACCACATGCCCGTCCGCCGGCCCGAACTCGTTCGCGCACACCCCGAACGCCTGCCGCAGCGAGCCCGCCAGCGGCATCAGGAAGGCGCACGACACGCACGAGGCCGGCGCCGCCTGCGCCATCGGCGTCTTCGCGCCGAACTCCTCGTCCCAGCGGTCGGCCGCCGCGTGCAGCCCGTAACGGGACAGCACCCGTACCCGCCGTACGCCCAGTTCCTCCGCCACCGCCGCGATGGAACCGCGCCGCGGCGGCTCCGGGCGCGTCGTCAGCTCCGCGTCCTCGACGTCGACCAGGTCGGCCATCTCGCCGGTGACCACGGAATTCGGCGGCGGCTCGTCCGCGCCGGTGTACCCGGGCTCCAGACGCAGATCGTCCGCCTCGGTGGGCAGCAGGTCGCCCGGCCCCATGTCGCCCGGCCGCAGCCGCTCGCTCCACGGCACCCACTCCGGCGCGAGCAGCGCGTCGTCGCCCGGCAGCAGCACCGTCTCGTCCAGCGTGACGTTCTTCGCGCGGGAGGCACGGGCGACGGTCACGGCCCAGCGCCAGCCCCGGTAGCCGGGGTCCTCGCACTCGAAGTAGTGCGTGACGACCCGGTCCCCCTCGGAGACCACGCCCACATGCTCACCCACGACCCCTGGCGCGGCGGCCTCCTCGGCCGCCGCGCGGGCGAGGTCTACCGCCTCGGCGCACAAACGGTCGGGAGCAGGGGTCCGGGCGGTACGGGCCGTACGGCCTCGTGTCGTCGCAGCACTCACAGGTCTCGCTTCTCTCCTACGCCAGTCTCACGAGCGCGCCAGCACATCCATCGGTTCCAGCCATACGGTCGCGGACGGAGCGGACCTGGGGGCCGCGTCGACGTCCACACCCGTTGGGCCAGCCTCGGGCACGCCTTCCGCAATCCATTCTGCGGGATCGCCGAGAGGCGCGCGGCCGAGAACAACCGCCGGTGGCGCGCTACGCACGCTACCCTCTCCGCCGCTCCCCGCCCACCTGCCCGTCCCGAACGACGCCGTATCCGGCACCGAGTCCCGCCCCCGGCAGGACCTTCCGCACCCCCCACCACCTGGTCGATCACTGACCCGACGGGGCGGTCCCGCCCGCGCCCCGCACCGATCCCGGTTCGCATCGCCCGGTACTGGGGCAGTATGACCAAGTGGCTTCTGCCAGGTCGCACGACGGTCCCAGCGCGCTCCGCAGGACGGGGCGGACGATCGGTCATGCCCTGAGGACCCCGTTCACCGGAACCGCCCGCTCCATCCGCAAGGCGACGCACGCGCACGGCGCCGGCGAGAGCGGCCTCGGCAAGCTGATCGAGCTGCACGCGGTGAACGGCGCGGGCGACGTGATGATCACCGTGGCGCTCGCGTCGACCGTGTTCTTCTCCGTACCGACGGACCAGGCGCGCGGCCGGGTCGCGCTGTACCTGGCCGTGACGATGGCGCCGTTCATCCTCCTCGCCCCGGTCATCGGCCCGCTCCTGGACCATCTGCCGCACGGCCGCCGCGCCGCGATGGCCGGTGCCATGCTGGCCCGCGCGCTGCTCGCGCTCACCATGTCGGGCGCGGTCGCCACCGGCGGCCTGGAGCTGTACCCGGCGGCGCTCGGCGTGCTGGTCTGCTCGAAGGCGTACGGGGTGGTGCGCAGCGCCGTCGTACCCCGGCTGCTGCCACCGCGTTTCTCGCTGGTGAAGGCGAACTCCCGGGTGACCCTCGCCGGTCTGCTCGCCACCGGGGCCGCCGCGCCCATCGGGGCGGGACTCCAGACCATCGGCCCGCCGTGGCCGCTGTACGGGGCGTGCGCGATCTTCGTCGGCGGCACGGTCCTCGCGTTCACCCTGCCGCCGAAGGTGGACTCGGCCAAGGGCGAGCGCAAGGCGCAGCTGGTACCGCCGCACGGCGAGGGCGCGCCCCGGCCGGAGCCGCTGCGGATCGCCTCCCGGCAGGCCGGGTCCAGGGAGCGGAAGAGGAAGGAGAACGGCGAGCGGCGCCCGGGGCTGCGCTCCGTCGGCCCGTCCGTCCTGCACGGGCTCCAGGCCAACGCCTCGCACCGCGCGCTCTCCGGCTTCCTGATCTTCTTCCTGGCGTTCCTGCTGCGCGAGCACCCGCTGGCCGGGCAGAGCGCCGCGATCTCGCTGGGCATCGTCGGCGTGGCGGCCGGCGTGGGCAACGCGCTGGGCACGGCGGTCGGCTCCTGGCTCAGGGCGCGGGGCCCCGAGATCATCATCGCCTCGGTGCTGGGCCTGGCCCTGGGCGTCGCGGTCCTGGCGGCCGTCTTCTTCAGTACGGTCATGGTCGCCGCGCTGGCCGCGACGGCGGGTCTCACCCAGGCCCTGTCGAAGCTGTCGCTGGACGCGATGATCCAGCGCGATGTGCCGGAGGAGGTACGGACCTCGGCGTTCGCCCGCTCCGAGACACTGCTCCAGATGGCCTGGGTCGTCGGCGGCGCGATCGGGATCGCCCTCCCCCTCAACGGAGTACTCGGCATGTCGGTCGCCGCGGGCCTCCTGGCACTGGGCGCGTCCACGTCCGTACGGGGGCTGCTGGGCGCCGCGCGGCGCGGCTCGCCGCACCCCCGCGTGGCGTGAGCCGGGACGACCGATAGCCTTCGGCCCATGACCGTTGCGTTCTTCTCCGGTAAGGGCCGTCGAATCGGCGTCGCTCTTGGTGCCGTGTCCGCGGGACTCCTTGTCCTCTCCGCCTGCGACAAGCCGACGCCGCTCGCCACCGTGACGGTCGGCGACAACTCGGTGAGCGCCGAGGCCGCCTGCTACAACGACGGCAAGGCCCTCAAGGAATCCGAGTACAAGAGCTGCCTGAACAAGAAGGCGGAGAAGACCGTCAAGGTCTCGATGGACGACAAGGTCCGCTTCGGCGTCGACCCCGACATCGCGGACAACGGCTGGACGATCTTCGTCAACGGCCAGCAGGCCGAGCAGGAGCCGAACAAGAAGACCTACCGGTCCATCCCGGGCAGCGCCTTCTTCTCCAGCCAGACCGGCGAGACCACGGACAAGACGCAGATCAGCATCGTGGAGACCAAGGGCAAGGACCTGCTGGGCATCTGGCACTTCGAGCTCAAGAAGACCGACTGACGCCCCCTGGGCCCTGTCCCGCCCCCCTGCTCCGCCCCCTCCTGACCTCGGAGGACCGCCCTCGTGCGTGTGCTTGTCGTGACCGCTGTCCCGGTGGAACGGGACGCGGTCACGCGTGCGTACGGGGCCGGTGAGATCCCCGTACGCCGGGTGCCGGGCGCGGAGATCCACCGCGCGGGCCCGCTCGACGTCCTCGCGGGCGGTGCGGGACCCGCCGCGGCGGCGGCCTCGGCCGCGTACGCCCTGGCGGCGGGCGGCTACGGCCTGGTGGTCTCGGCCGGCATCGGCGGCGGCTTCGCGGGCGTCGCCCCGGTCGGCTCCCTCGTCGTCGCGAGCGAGATCGTGGCCGCCGACCTGGGCGCGGACACCCCGGACGGCTTCCTTCCGGTGACAGCGCTCGGCTTCGGCCGCGACCGGTTCGTGCCGCCGCCCGCGCTGGTACGGGAGACGGCCGCCGCGACGGGCGCCCGGCCCGGCGACGTCCTCACCGTCTCCACGGTGACCGGCAGCGCCGACCGCGCCACCGCCCTGCTCGCCGCGCACCCCGGCGCCGTCGCCGAGGCCATGGAGGGCTTCGGGGTCGCGGAGGCGGCCGGACTGCGGGGCGTGCCCGTCCTGGAGATCAGGGCCGTGTCGAACGCGGTCGGCCCGCGCGACCGCGACGCCTGGCGCATCGGCGACGCGCTGTCCGCGCTGACCGAGGCGTTCGGGAAGCTCATACCCGTATTGGAAGGCTGGACCCGCCATGACCGAGACGAAACCGCAGGCTGACGCGCTGCGCATCGCTTTCTCGCCGTGCCCGAACGACACGTTCGTCTTCGACGCCTGGGCGCACGGCCGGATCCCCGACGCGCCCGCGCTGGATGTCACCTTCGCCGACATCGACCTCACCAACGGCATGGCCGAGCGCGGCGAGCTGGACGTCCTCAAGGTGTCGTACGCGGTGCTGCCCTGGGTCCTCGACGAGTACGCGCTGCTGCCGTGCGGCGGGGCGCTGGGCCGGGGCTGCGGCCCGCTCGTCCTGACCCGCGAGCCGGGCGCGGACCTGACGGGGAAGACCGTCGCCGTACCGAGCGAACGCTCCACCGCCTACCTGCTGTTCCGCCTCTGGGCGGCCGAGGTGGTGCCGGGCGGGGTCGGTGAGATCGTCGTCATGCCGTTCGACCGGATCATGCCGGCGGTACGGGACGGCGAGGTCGACGCCGGTCTCGTCATCCACGAGGCCCGCTTCACGTACCAGAACTACGGCCTGCACAACCTGGCCGACATGGGCCGGCACTGGGAGGACACCACCGGCCTGCCGATCCCGCTCGGCGCGATCATCGCCAAGCGGTCCCTGGGCGCGGAGACCCTGAAGGTGCTCGCCGAGTCGGTGCGCGCGTCGGTACGGATGGCGTGGGACGACCCGGAGGCGTCCCGGCCCTACGTCCAGAAGCACGCACAGGAGATGGACCCGTCCGTCGCCGACCAGCACATCGGCCTGTACGTCAACGAGTTCACCGCCGACCTCGGCGAGGACGGCTACGCGGCGATCCGGGGCCTGCTGACCCGCGCGGCAGCCGAGGGCCTGGTACCGCCGCTCGGCCCGGACGCGCTGTCGTTCGTCTGAGCGCCCCGCGGCTCCGCGCCCCGCGGCCGGGTCCGTGCGGAACAGGCCGCGCCGGCCTCCGGCTTCAGGTTGGGGTAATCGAGCCTCTCGACCAGTTCGACCCGGTAGCAGGCCGTCGTCTTCTTGAGGTCGCCCGGACGGCCGTAGAGCGCGTGCAGGGAGAAGATCACCACCGTGACGTCGCCCTCCCGGGAGAGTCCGGCGACTTCGACGGCCCCCTCGGCGGGCAGCGGAACGGCGGCGAGTCCCGCCTCGGTGAGCGGGCCGCTTCGGGAGGCGTCGAAAAGAGAGTGGGCGTACTCCCCGGCACCGCGCTCCATGCTGTAACGCAGCTGCCTCTCGTCCGTCGTACCGGGCGGCGGCGGGCTGGGCCACGTCGCCACCGCCACCCCGAGAACGAGAAGGGTGACGGCCACGGCGATCCCGCCGCAGACGGCGATGGTGCGGTAGACCACCGACTGGCGCGCCGGAACGCGGCCCGCCGCGTGGGGCGGTCCGGATCTCACGGCGCCCAGGAACGGACGCGGCCGTCCCGTCGCGTCCCGGAAGCGGTGCGGGACGCCGTGCCCGGGTTCCGCACCCGTAGGACCTCCCGCACCCTTCGCGCCGGCACTCAGACGTCGAGCTGGTCCGCGACCGCCCTCAGCAGGCCGGCGATCTTGGCGCCCGCGGCCTTGTCGGGGTAGCGGCCGCGCTCCAGCATCGGTGTGATGTTCTCCAGCACGGTGGTCAGGTCCTGGACGATCGACGCCAGCTCGTCCGGCTTGCGGCGCTGGGCGGCCGCGACGGACGGTGTGGGGTCGAGGATCACCACGGAGAGCGCCTGGTCACCGCGCTGACCGGCGACCACGCCGAATTCGACGCGCTGGCCGGGCTTGAGAGCGTCGACCCCGGCCGGGAGCACGGACGAGTGCACGAAGACGTCGCTGCCGTCGTCGCGGGAGAGGAAGCCGAAGCCCTTCTCACTGTTGAACCACTTGACCTTGCCAGTCGGCAAAGCACGCACCCCATCTCAACCCGTATGCCGGAACCGGAACAAAGCCCTCAGCAGGTCAGGCCGTCCTGTGGTCGTGCTCCCCTGCTGGCTGAAGCCTCCACAGGTGAAGTACCCCTCGTCAAGCCTGGTCATCCGGACTGTGTCCGGAAACGACACCTGCTTCACCCGCAGGCCGCCCGGCGCACGGTCGCGCCGCATCCGGGAACTACCCTGGCGGGGTGAGCACTCCATCTTCCGGCCCCGGTGACCGGCTCGTCCGGATCGGCGCGATCGTCTTCCTCATCGGCGCCCTCAGCACCCTCGCCACCATGGCCCCCCTCTTCCTCGGCACCCATCCCCTGCCGTCCGTCTTCTGGTCCCTGTGCATGCTGATGGGCGTCGGTTTCCTGATCGCCGCGGCGGGTGTGGTGCGGTCGGTACGGGCGGGGGCGCGGGCGCGGGCCGCGGACTAGGGCCTGTCCTCAGGCGGCGTACGTCTCCAGCCAGGCCGGCAGCTCGGTCAGCGACGACAGGACGATGTCCGCACCGGCCTCCCGGAGGGCGTCCGCGTCGCACGGGCCGGTCGTGACACCCACCGAGACGGCGTTCGCCGCGCGGGCGCCGCGCACGTCGCCCACGTGGTCGCCCACGTAGATCCCTGCGCCGTACTCGCGCAGGGCCACCGCCTTGCCCTCCGCCCAGAGGCCGCCGACGGTCACGTCCGGTTCGATGCCGAGGTACGACAGGTGCAGCTTGGCGCTCGGCTCGTACTTGGCGGTGACGACGATCGTCCGGCCGCCACGCTCCCGTATCGCCTCGACCGCCTCCCGGGCGCCCGGCATGGCGAGCGACGGGGTGATCGCGTACTCCGGGTACATCTCCCGGTACCGGTCCACCATGGCGGGCACCTCGCTCGCCGGGAACCAGTGTGCGAGCTCGTGGTCGAGCGGCGGACCGAGCCGGCTCACCGCCAGATCGGCGTCGATCACGGCGCCCGTCTCCGCGGAGAGCGCCAGGAAGGCGGCCTTGATGCCGGGGCGGGAGTCGATGAGCGTCATGTCCAGGTCGAAGCCGACCGTGAGGGGGAGAGCCATGGCATCCATTGTGCCGGGTCCCCTCCGGGGGGGGGTGTGGGGCCTTGGGGCGGACGGTTCCGTCCTCAAACGCCGGACGGGCTGGAAGGGGCGACGGGCGGGCGGGGTGCGGAGGCGCGGGGGCCCCGCGGCGTCCGCGCACGTGAGCCCCGGGACACCCCGGCCGACGGTTCCGTCCTCAAACGCCGGACCGGCTGGAAGGGGCGACGGACGGGCTGGACGCACGACGCGGGTGCGGGGTCATCTGCGTCTCGCTCGCCACACCAGGAACGCCGCTGACGCCACCGCCGCCGTGCGGAGCGTCACCGGCCATACGTCGCTCAGCGCGTCCGCCATGCCGTGTTCCGGGATGGGGGCGCCCCAGCGGCCCTCCATACGGCCCCACAGCCAGACCACAGCGGCAGCCGCGACCACTCCGGGCAGACCCATGACGGCCCACTTCGCCTCCGCACGCGACAGCTTGCGGGAGAGGTACGCGAGCAGCCAGCCGCCCCCCAGGACCGGCAGCGAGCCCATCACCGCCCCGGTGACCAGCAGGGCGGCCGCCAGCAGGAGCATGGGGTGGGCGAAGCCCCGGGGGGAAGCGGCGGCCGCCTCCCCCCGGGAGCGGCGCACCTTCGGCAGCCAGCGCCTCCGCCGCCGCTCAGGGAGCGCGGCCTCCTCCTCGTCGTCCTCCTCCGGCTCCGCCGGTTCCTCGTCCTCGTCCTCGTCCTCGTCCCCCTCCGGCGCCGGGGGCCTCAGGAGCGCCGGGATCTCCACCCCGCCCCGGAACCCGGGGACCTCCGTACCCGGCCCGAACTCCCCGAACGGGCCCGGCTCCACGCTCCACCACTCCGGCTCACCGCCGTCGGCACCCAGCTCGTCCGTGCCGGCCCGGTGCGGGGCGGAGGGCTGTGCGGGTGCCGGCGGAGCCGGCTCCGGCTCCGGCGACGCGCCCTTGCGCAGAAGGTCCTTGCGCAGGGGGGCCTTGCGCAGAGGGTCCTTGCGCAAGGGGTCCTTGCGGCGGAGCTTCGGTCGGCGGGGGGCCGGGATGCCCGTGGCTTCCGGCCGAGCCTCCGGCCTGCCCTGCGGGCGGTCCTCCTCCCGGGCCTCCGGGACCGGCGCCGCCACGCCCGTCCGCGCAGCCGCCTCGACGAGTTCGTCCGGCGTGCCGAGCGTGCCGATGATGCGGCGTACCGCCCCCGGCGTGTCCGCCGCCTGCGTCCTGCGCTGCCGTTCGATCTCGCTCCGGAGCTCCGACACGAGCCGCATCCGGGTGCCCGACGACAGTTGTTGCTGCTGCGCCAGGTCCCCGACCCGGCTCAGATAGTCGTAGACCAGCTGGTCGCTCTCGATCCCCACGCGATGGTTCCCCTCGGTTCCCCGCTGCCGCCTGCACCGACGGTAGCGCCCTCGCGGCTGTCCGGAGCGACTACCGTGGGGCGGATGGGGACGACCACACCACCGCGGACGCTGGCCGAGGCTCTGCGCGCCCGGGACGACGAGTCACTCGCCGGGCTGCTGCGGGCGCGGCCCGACCTCCTCTCCCCCGTGCCGGGCGACATCACCCAGCTCGCCACGCGCGCCGGCACCCGTGCGTCCGTCGTACGCGCTCTGGAGCACCTCGACCGGTTCTCCCTCCAGACCGCCGAGGCGCTGGCGGTCGCTCCCGACCCCGCCCCGTACACCACCCTGCTCGGCCTGCTCACGGGTGACGGGCAGGACGACGGCGAGCACCGCGACGACGCGGGCGCCGCGATCGTGGCCGCGCTGCCCGGCGCGCTGGGGACCCTGCGCGAACAGGCCCTCGTGTGGGGCGAGGACGACCGGCTGCGCCTGGTGCGTACGGCCAGGGAACTGCTGTCCCCTTCGCCGCAGCACCCCTCCCCCACCGGTCTCGGGCCGACCGTCGCGGAGGCCACCGCCGGTATGTCGCCCGGCCGGCTCCAGGAGATCCTGGCCGCCGCCGGGCTGCCCGCCACCCACGACCCGGTCTCCGCCGTGACCGCCCTGACCGCGCTGTTCACCGACCGCACCCGGATGGGCGAACTCCTCGACACCGCCCCCATGGAGGCCCTCGCGGTGCTCGACCGGCTCGTCTGGGGCCCGCCGTACGGCGAGGTGACGCCGAACCCGACCCCGCCCGTGAAGTGGCTGCGCGACCGGGGCCTCCTCCTGCCCGTATCGACCCGCACCGTCGTCCTGCCCCGCGAGGCCGCCCTGCATCTGCGGGCCGGGCGCGCCCACCGGGTACCCGAGCCGCAGCCGCCCGCCGTGGCCGCCGCCGCCGAACGCGATCCACAGGCTGTGGACAGTGCCGCGGCCGGCCAGGCGTTCCTGGCGGTCACCACCGTCGAGGAACTACTCAAGACCTGGGACGGCGGCGGCCCCACCGTCCTGCGGGCCGGCGGCCTCAGCGTCCGCGAGCTGAAGAAGACCGCCGCCGCGCTGGACGTCCCCGAACCCACCGCCGCGTTCTGGATCGAACTCGCCTACGCGGCCGGGCTGCTGGCCTCCGACGGCGAGGCCGACGAACGGTACGCGCCGACGCCCGCGGCCGACGACTGGACCGAGCTGCCCGCCCAGGACCGCTGGGCCGACCTCGCCACCGCCTGGCTCGCCGCCACCCGCACCTCCGGTCTGGTCGGCGGACAGGACGCCAAGGGCCGCGCCCTGTCCGCCCTCGGCCCCGACCTGGACCGCTCCGCCGCGCCCGAGGTCCGCCACCGCGTCCTCGCCCTGCTCGCCGAGCTGCCCGCCGGCACCGCGCCCGACCCCGAGACCGTGCTCGCCCGGCTCCGCTGGGAACGCCCCTTGCGCGGGGCCGCCACGGCCGCCGGGGACGCGATGGACCTGCGGTCCCGGATCGCGCTGTGGACGCTGAACGAGTCCGAGCTCCTCGGCATCACCGGGCGCGGCGCGCTCGCCTCCCCGACCCGTGCGCTGCTCGCCGGCCACCCCGCCGATGCCGCCGCCCGGCTCGCCCCGCTCCTCCCCGAGCCCCTCGACCACGTCCTCCTCCAGGCCGACCTGACCGCCGTCGCGCCCGGCCCGCTGGAACGCCCCCTCGCCGAGATGCTCGGCGCGCTCGCGGACATCGAGTCGAAGGGCGGGGCGACGGTGTACCGGTTCACGCCCGGGTCCGTACGGCGCGCCCTGGACGCCGGGCAGACCGCCGCCGACCTGCACGCCTTCCTCGCCGCGCACAGCCGTACGCCCGTTCCTCAGCCGCTCAGCTACCTCATCGACGATGTGGCCCGCCGCCACGGGCACCTGCGGATCGGCGCCGCGTCCTCGTACGTGCGCTGCGACGACGAGGCCGTCCTCAACGAGATCCTGGCCGACAAGCGGTCCGCCGCGTTGCGGCTGCGCCGGCTCGCCCCCACCGTCCTGGCCGCCCGCACCGATCCGGCGTCCCTCCTCGACGGCCTGCGCGACATGGGTTACGCACCCGCCGCGGAGTCCGCCGACGGCGACGTCCTGATCACCCGGGCCGGCGCGCACCGCACCCCGCCGCGCACCGCGCCCGTCCCCGTCCCCGAGGGCCCGCCCGTCCCCGACCCCACACTGCTCGGTGCGGCGGTCCGGGCGATCCGGGCCGGGGAGACCGCCGCGACGGTCGTCCACAAGGACGCCGAGGCCACCGCGCCGCCGGGAGCGCTGCCGCGCACCTCCTCGGCGGAGACCCTGGTCACCGTCCAGGCCGCCGCGATGACCGGCTCCGCGGTCTGGATCGGCTACGTCAACGCGGAGGGCACGGCGAGCCAGCGCGTCATCGCCCCGGTCCGGGTGGAGGGCGGCTTCGTCACCGCGTACGACCACACGGCGGACGAGATCCGCACGTATCCCCTCCACCGGATCACGGGCGTGGCGGAACTGGCGGAGTAGCGGGGGCCCCTTGCGGGGCCGGGTCCTCGTTGTTGCTCGCCCCGGTCCGGGGCCCGGGGTTCCGTCCTCAATCGCCGGACAGGCTTGAATGCGGCGCCGACCCCCGCGGGTTTGCCCCCTCCCCGGCCGACCGGTTCCGTCCTCAAGCGCCGGACAGGCTTGAGTGGGGCGCCGGCCCCCGCGGGTTTGCGGCAGACGTACCACCGGCGTACAGACGCAGGCGATCGTGGGTGGGGGCGTGCAGGGCAGTCCCCGCAGAAAATGGCGTACGACCCGGGTACCTGTTCGTCGTCGGGTGAACACGCCATTTTTGAGGAGTCTGCCCGGAGGGACCCCACCCCCACCCACCGGACGGTGGGCGACCCGCACCCCACGGACGACGACGCCCCCCCAAGCCCGTCCGGCGATTGAGGACGGA
>NZ_KB892029.1 GCF_000373645.1 Streptomyces sp. ATexAB-D23
TGGACATCGTCATCCCCTCCCTGGCCGCGTCCCTGGCCTCCGTCCACACCCAGCGACGGGCGATGGAAACCCAGATCAACACGCTTCTGGAGGCCCACCCTCTTTCCTCGGTCCTGACGTCGATGCCCGGCGTCGGCGTCAGGACCGCCGCCGTCCTGCTGGTCACCGTCGGCGACGGCACCAGCTTCCCCACCGCCGCCCACCTCGCCTCCTACGCCGGACTCGCACCCACCACCCGGCAGTCCGGGACCTCGATCCACGGCGAACACGCACCCCGAAGCGGTATTGCAGTGATTCGGTCTTGTCCTCGGACGGGTTCACACCTTTGTCCGTCACGATCTTCACGCGCCTGCGCGAGTCCTCCCCCCAATACCTCCGGCGCCGGAAGCGGGTCCTTCACGTCCGGCTTCACGTACCGCTTCCTCGTCGTCCCCACGTCGGTGTGCCCGGTCCACTCGGCCAGTGGGTGATCCGGCACGCCGTTGACGGCGGGGTACGTCAGGCAGGACGCCCGAGCATCGTACGGACGAAGCCCCTGGAGGCCCCTTCGTCCGCCCCGGTGGCAGCCCGACGAACGCGGCCCGACGATGGTCTGAGATCCCATTCCCAGGAGGCTTGATGAATTACAGGATCAGCGTCCTGTTCCGGGCCATCCCCGTCCTCATGGGTGCCGTTTCGGCCGCCCTGGGCGGTTACGTCCTCGCCCACGCGTCCGGACCGAGCGCACGCGTCGCCGGTCTGGTGCTGGTCTTCCTGTCCGCGATCTGTCTGTGCCTCTTCGCCACCGCGGCCACGATCATCAGACAGCTCATCGACCGCTACACGGCTCTGGACCGGATCATGTACCCGGTCTTCGGCTTCGCGGTCAGCGGGGTCACCATCGGCTACGGGCTGTCCCTCCTGACGGAGACACCGCGGCCGCCCCCCGATTTCGTCGCCGGGCATGTGGTCCTCGGGGTCGGGATGATCTGCGTCTGCGTCTCGTCCGTGGCCACTGCCTCCACCAGGTTCGTACAGATCACCAAGAACTCCGCGCTGCCCGAGGGGTCACCGCCCCTCTCACCGGCCCCCTTCGCCCCTCTCACCGTGCGCACGCTGCTGGCGCTCCCGGCCCTGGCGTCCCTGGTCACCTGGGCATGGGCCATTGTCCTGCTGGCGGGCGGGGGCGGCGGACTACCGAACGGGCGCTTCACCGCCGGGCACGTGATGGTCGGGCTGGCACTCGTCTGTACCTGCCTGATCGGCCTGGTGGCCAGTATTCTGCGGCAGATCCAGAACACCTACGCCCCGCGCGACCGTGTCCTCTGGCCCGCCGCGGCCGCCGCGCTCGGCGCGATCGGGATCGTATGGGGGCTGATCGTCATCGCTGTACACACCCGGCCCGCCCAGCTCGCCTGCGCCTATGTCCTGATCGGTCTCGGACTGATCTGCTGGAGCATCCTGAGCAAGGTGCTGCTGCTGGCCCTTGTCTGGCGGCGGACGGCTCCGCTGGCCAACCGCGTGCCACTGATCCCGGTGGGCACGGCCCTGCTCTGCCTGTTCCTGTCCACGTTCCTCTTCGAGTCCGCCGACCCCGCGGTGGTCGTCGCCGCGCGGGTCCTGGTCGGACTCGGAGGCATCTGCTTCTCGCTGTTCTCGATCGTCTCCATCCTCGAGAGCGGGACGAGCGGCGGCGACAGCGACGGGCCCGCGAGCAAGGCCGGCGGAACTCGTCCTCCCGACGACAGCGGCCGGGTCCCGTCCTGATGGATCGTCCCGGGTCCGCTCACCGCCGCCCCGGGCCCGCCCGGCCGTGCGTCGGCGCCTACCGCCTCGGTTCCCAGGCCGCCGCGCACAGTGACTCGGCCACGGCGGCCGAGTAGCGGGCCGCGGTGAGCCAGTTGGTGGCGAATCCGTCGGTGTCGGCGGGGAGGAGGCGGCCGAAGTGGTCGCGGTCGCGCCGGGCCGCCGATGCGCACAGGGCGGTGAGGAGTCCGGCGGCCGTGGGAAGGCCCGCGCGGCGGAGGCGGGCGGCCTCGGCGGTGACGTCACCGAGCATGCCTAGGGCGGCGCGGCCCGCCGGGACGGTCTGGTCGATCCGGCGCTCCAGGAGGTGCAGCGGTGAGTACGCGCCCCAGTCCCCGGGCTGCGCCGGGGCGAGGTGTACGGGGGCTGCCGGGTCCGGGAGGTCCGCTCGGCGCAGGCGGTCCAGGCCGAGGTCGACCGTGCCCTCGCCCGCCGGGTGCGAGCAGGCGAGGAGGGTGAGCCGGGGGTGGGGAGCGGGCACCAGGCGGCCGATGATCCGCAGCCGGGTCCCCGGCGCCGTGGCCAGCAGCATCAGGTTGTCGCGGTGGGCCAGCGCCGGGTCGTCATCGGCGACGGCCAGGCGGACGGGGACGCCGCCCCCGCACAGCGCGAGCAGGCAGACGCCGTCCGGCTCCCTGACCGCGCCGAGGAGTTCGACCTCCAGGAAGAGCAGGTCGCTGCCGCCGCCACCCGTGTCCGCGTAGCGGGAGGTGGACCGCAGGGCGCGGGCCGCCTGTTCGGACGGCGGTGTCTCCCACAGGGCGGCGAGCGGAGGCTCCGTCCACGCCGCACCCCGGGCGGTTACGGCCTTGACGCCCTTCCCGGCACCCAGCCTGCCGTCCGGGGAGACCGTCGCGCCCGAGACCGCCAGGCCGGCCCGGCCCAGCTCCCGGTGGGTGAGCGCGCTGTCCCCCAGACGCACGGCCCGGTCGGCCACGCCCAGGGCGCGCCCGGCGCCGCCGGGGGCCACGTCACCGACCGTGCAGAGACGCCCGTCGGGTGCGGCGACCCAGGTGCGGACACCGCCGTGCCCCGAGTCGGTGACCACGGGCTCGGTGAACAGGCCGTACAGACGCAGTGAGCCCTCCGGGCTGTACGGGCGGCGCGCGCGGCCTCGGACGGCGGCCAGCTCCGCACCGGCCGCTGTCCCCACCCGGTGGGCGGTGCCCAGGAGTTCGGCCAGAGCCGTGACGAGGTCGGCGGTGCGGTAGGAGGGGTCCCCCGAGCGGGCCGCGCGCAGCAGCGTGACGACGGAGAGCGCGGCGCCCGCGGGGCGCGGCAGGTTCCGGAGCCTGGCCGTGTGCGCGGCGCGGAGGAGGACCGACTGCGTGACGGCACCGGCCCCGTCCACGCCGGCCTCCAGCACGGCCGCGCCCGCCGACCACAGAGCGTCGGCCGCGGCACGCTCGGGCGGGCTCGCCGCCTCGGGCGGGGAGGCGGGGGTGGACTCGGCGACGGGGTCGGCGACCGGGTCGGAGGCGGACTCGGCGGCGGGGTCGGGGGGCGCCGCGGTGAGCTGGTCGGCCGGGTCCGGTGCCGCCTTCGGCACCGTCTCCGCGTCCGGGTCCTTCTCCGGGTCCTTCTCCGGGTCCGGTGCCGGGTCGGCCGTGGGGGCGGCGCAGGCGGCAGCCGCGCGGTGGACGCACGCCGGGGCGAGGAGACAGCCACAGGTGATGGCGTCCACCGTCGCCACCGTGCCGCCCGGGGCGTGCAGGCGCAGCTCGGTCTCGTCGTCGACCGCGATCGTCACCGTGTCCCCGTCTCGGTGCGTCGGACGGGCGCCGAGCTTGGTGACTGCCGCGTCCAGCCGCTTGCGCAGCCGGGGCGAGAGGTCCTCCACCAGCGTCGCCGTGACCTCCGGCGCGACGGGTGGCAGCTGGGCGGCGTTCATGCGGTCTTCTCCCCTATCCAGCGGGCCAGTTCGAGTGGGCTGAGCGCCGCCACGGGCATGCCGGCGGCCACGAGCTGCCCCGCGACGCCCGTCGAGTAGCGGGGCCGGCCGGCGTCGTCGAGGCTCGCGCATCCCAGGACGTGGCAGCCGGCGGTCACCAGGGCCCGCACCTCGGCGAGCAGTCCGCCGAGCGGCGCGCCCTCCTCGAAGTCGCTGATGACGACGACGAGGGTGCGGCTGGGCACCTCGATCAGGCTGCGGGCGTGCCGCAGACCTGCGGCGATGTGCGTACCCCCGCCCACGCTCACCTCCAGCAGGAGCGAGAGGGGATCGTGCACATGGCCGGTGAGGTCGACGACCTCCGTGGAGAACGCCAGGAAGTGGGTGCTCAGGGTCGGCACCCCGGCGAGTACGGAGGCGGTCAGCGCCGACCAGATCGTGGACGCTTCCATGGACCCGGAGACGTCGGTGACCAGGATCAGGCGCCAGTCGGCCGACCGGCGGCCGCGGCCTCGGAACACCGGCTTCTCGGGGATCACTTGGACCGTTCCGTCGGCCGTCCGGCGGGCGGTTGCCAGGTTGGCGCGCAGCGTGCGCGGCAGGTCCAGCCGGCCGCCGGGGCGGCGCGTGGGCCGGGCCAGCATCGTGCCCGTGAGGGCGGGGCGCAGCCGGGTGGTGAGCTGCCGGGTCAGTTCGTCGACCAGGCGGCGGACCAGCGGCCGGAGCGCGGCGAGGCGGGCCTCGGGCAGGCCGCCGGCGTACCGCAGGACCGTGCGGAGCAGTTCCACGGAGGGGGTGGCGGCAGCCGGGTCGAGCTCGGTGAGAACGTCCGGCCGGCCGGTCGCGGCCGCCGCGGCGAGTACTTCTTCACGGACACCGGGGCCGAACAGCGCGGCCAGTTCCTCGGACCACTCGCGGACGCCGGGGAACGAAGGCTCCCGGCCGCCGCGCGAACCGTAACCGCCACCGGGTCCCGGCAGGCCGCCACGGGAACCCTCGCCGTGGCCCGCGCCGTAGAGCTCGTCCAGAGCGGTCGCCAGGCGGCCGGCGCCGGACGGCAGCCGGTCGGGCCGCCGGCCGAGCACGAGCCGCCACCGGTCGGCGGGCGCGAGGGTCCGCACGGGATCGGCCTCGGTGGGAGCCGGGGCCTCGCTGGGTGTTTCGGCCTTCGTGTGGGCTGGGGCCTGGGTGGGGGCCGGCGCCTGGGTGGGGGCCGGGGCCTCGCTGGGTGTTTCGGCCTCGCTGGGAGTTGCTGCCGCGGTGAGGGTTGCGGGTGCGGGTGCGGCGGCGGGTACGTCGAGGGGGTGCCTCGCGGCTCGGTCGCCGGGCAGCGGTGGGAACCCGTCGTCGGGCGCGGGCGCGGGTGGCGGGACGAGACCGAGCGCGGGAGGCGGGGCAGACCGGCCGGGGTCGTGCGCGGGAGGCGGGGCAGACCGGCCGGGGTCATGCGCGGGGGGCGGGACCGGCAGGCCGAGGCCGGTGAGGAGGTCTCGGGCCGCGAGGTCGGCGGCCGTGCGGCGGGCCTGCTCGGCCGGATCGTCCGCGTCGAGGGTGTCCACCCGTTCGCCCAGCCGCTCCTCGATGGTGTCGAGGAGCCGGTCGCGGGCGGCCGGACTCAGAGTGTCGAAGCCGCCGCGCAGGGCGGGCAGCCGGGCCAGGAACGCGTTGTCGTCCAGCTCGACGACCCGGTGCAGCAACGGGTCCAGGGCTCCGACGCCGACGGTCAGCAGGGGGCCCGCCACGGTCAGGACGCCGGTGAGGCGGGCGGTGAGCGCGGCCCGGGAGGCGCTGTCCGCGGCTCCGTCGACCCAGGAGGCGACGCGCCCTCCGAAGGCCTCGGCCTCCTCGTGGCCCGTGAGCACCCGGACCGCTCCGGCGGCCGCCGCGATCAGCGGGGTGCCGTCTGCGGCGAGCCGGGCGAGGGCGTCGGTGAGCCGGATGCCGCCCACCCGGTCGGCTCGCTGGGACAGTTCGAGCAGCGCGCGGGCGTCCGCGGGCTCCTCGGAACCCGTCAGGCCGTCGACCTGGCGGACCGCCGCCGAGGTCAGGAGTTCGGCCGCCCGCGCGGTGCGGGCGGACCGGGCGGGGGCGTCGGCGCCCGGGTCCTGTGGGCCGTCGGGGGCGGCCGGGCCCGTCAGATGGCCGGCGTCGATCCGGTCCAGCAGGTCGAGCCCCGCGAGGAGCTCGGGAAGGGTACCGCTCGCGGGAAGTACGGCCGCCAGTTCCGTCAGCCTTTCGCCGGCCAGGGCGGGAAGCCCGCACTGGGCGGCCTCGGTGAGGCCGTGGACGACCTGGGCGGCCGTCGGGCCGCCCTCCGCCCGCTCGGCTCCGTGCCGCTGCCGCAGCACACCCTCGGCCGCCTGGGCCGGGGTGACACCACGGGCCCCCGCCGCGGTGAGCATCGCGGCCGTCGCCGGCGTCCACCGCACCTGCCAGCGCGTCGTGAGTCCTTCCGTGCCCGCCGCGCCGGTCACCTCCTGCTCCCGCGCGTAGGGGATGCCGCACACCGTCAGCCTGCGCAGCAGCAGTTCGCGGCGCCGGTCCAAGGCGGAGCGCGCCGGGTCGAGCCGGAGGTCGCGCGGCGTCTTCTCGTGCGTGTCCCCGGGGCCGGGGAGGGAGAGCGCCTCGGCCTCCGCCTCGACGGCGGGTCCCAGTCCGCTGCGCGGGGCGGCGGACGCGGGCCGTCCGGTACGGGCTCCGACCAGTACGCGTTCGAGTGCCTGAGCGACCGCGCGGCCGGTGCCGTAGGTCTCGCCGCGCCCCAGCACCGTCTGTACGGCTTCCAGGAGTTCGCCGCGGCCGGGGGCGGGCAGATCGCGCAGGCGGGCCAGGTCACCGGCCACCCGGACGATCTCCCGCCCGTCCGCCGGCCCGTAGGGGTGGCCCTGCTCGCGCAGGGCGGCGCAGACACGGACCGCGGTGCGGATCAGCGCCTCGTGCAGCGCGTCCGGGTCCCCGGCGGCCTCCAGGACGATGTGCTGCCACTCCGGATCGCGGATACCCGCCGGGTAGCCGGACCGCGCGTCGAGCAGCGCGTAGGTGTACGGGACCAGGGAAACCGTGTATTCCGCCAGCCCGGCAGCGCCGTCCGCGTGGCCCTCGGGGGCGGGATCACCGGCCGCCGGCATCCCCGCCGCCTCGGACACGGGTCCCCCAGTCGCGTGCCCCAGCAGCGCCGGGGTGTGGAAGGCCCCCACCACCACGGCGGGGCGGCGGCCGTTCGCCAAGGCCTCCGCGATGTGGGCGCGCATGCATGCCTCGCGTGCCAGGTCCGTGCCCCGCACCCCGTCCCGTGCCTCCGCCTCGTGGCGCAGCGCCCAGCCGGTGAGCAGGGCGGCGCGGCGGAGCGCCTCGGGGGTCGAGCCCGGGGCGAGGGTCTCCACCAGCCGGTCCCAGAGGTCGTCGCCGTCCCGGCCGGTGAGCCGGGAGCGGAGCGCGTCGGACAGGCCGTGCCCCTCCCCCGGCACGAGTGCGGGGGGAGGGGTGTCCGGACCGGCTCCCGCCCACGCCCGGTCGGCCAGTGGCAGATCGCAGGCCACGGCCCGGACCCCGTTTCTCGCCGCCCAGCGCAGAGCGACCAGTTCGGGCGAGAAGTCGGCGAACGGGTAGAAGGAGGGGCCCCGTTCGCCTGCCGGTCCCGAGCCGGGCACGGCGGCCAGCGCCACCGGCGCCTCGGTCTCCTCGTGGGCGAGCCAGCCCAGCCAGGGCTGGAACTCGGCGGGCAGTTCGACGAGGAGGACATCGGGCGCCGCCGCGTCCAGCAGGGCCGGAAGGGCGGCGGCCAGCGAGGGCGCGTGGTGGCGCACCCCGATCAGGAACGGCAGCCCCGGCCCGGTCGCCGCGAGGGCCGCCACCGCACCCTCCGGCGAGGCGGGCCCGGCACCCTCCGGCGCGGCGGGCGCGGCGGACCCGGCGCCCTCCGGCGCGGCGGGCCCGGCACCCCCGGGCGCGGCGGCCGGGCCCCCCGTCCGGGAGGCGGCCGGTCCGGCGGCGGTGGGCGACGCCTCGGCGGCGGCCCGGGGCCCCGCCGCGGTGGGCGACGTCTCGGACACGAGCCGCGGCTCGGGCGTGGTCGACTCGGTCACCGTCAGTTCTCCAGCACCGTGCGCAGGTCCCACAGGGCGCGCCAGGTGGCCGACCCCTGCTCCGCGCGCCTGCGTACCGGACCGTCCCAGTACCCCAGCAGCCGTGCCACGTCGGCGGGGTCGTCCTTGCGGACGACTCCGAGCATGTGGCCGGGCAGGAGGGAGAGCACGTCCCGGTCGCCGGGGAAGTAGGCGGCGGCCAGGCCCAGGGAGCCCGCGACGGAGACCGCCTCCGCCGTGCTCATCACCGTGGAGGGCCGTTCGACCTCCCAGCCCTCCACGGAGCGCCCCTCGCGCAGGTCCCGGAAGGCGGTGACGAGGGCTTCGAGTACCGCGTCGTCCACCTGGTAGGCGGCGCCCACCCGTTCGACGGCCGCCCGCGACTGGCGGCGGACGAGCGCGGTCTCGGCGTCCACGTCGCCGATGGGGCCCACGGTCTCGAAGTTGAAGCGCCGCTTCAGCGCGGCGGACATCTCCGAGACGCCCTTGTCCCGCAGGTTGGCGGTGGCGATGAGGGTGAACCCGGGGGCCGCGTGCATCTGCGCGCTCTCGCCGCCCGCCAGTTCGGGAACCGCGATCCGCCGCTCCGAGAGCAGGGACACCAGGGCGTCCTGGACCTCGGGCAGACAGCGGGTGACCTCCTCGACGCGGGCCACGGCTCCCCGGGTCATGGCGGTGAGCACCGGGGAGGGCACCAGGGCCTGTTCGGTGGGGCCCTGGGCGAGGAGCAGCGCGTAGTTCCAGCCGTACTTGAGCTGGTCCTCGGTGGTGCCCGCGGTGCCCTGAACGGTGAGCGCGCTGGTGCCGCAGACGGCCGCCGACAGCAGCTCGGAGAGCATGGACTTGGCGGTGCCCGGTTCACCGACGAGGAGGAGACCGCGCTCTCCGGCAAGGGTGACCACGCATCGTTCGACGAGGGCGCGCTCGCCGACGAACTTCTGCTCGATCACCAGGCGGCGCGGCACCCCGGCCGCGGGTACGGCGCCCTTCGGCAGGCTCAGCGCCTCACCCGCGCTGCCCATCACGAAGGTGACGACGGCGCGCGGGGTGAGCAGCCAGCCCGGCGGCCGGGGCCCGGAGTCGTGGGCGGCGAGGAAGGCCAGTTCGGCGGCGTACCGGTCCTCGGGCAGGGTGATCTGGCGGTGCTCCCGGCCGGGCGCCATCGTCCGGCCGGGGACTGTGCCCGTGGTGGTGCTGTCCGTGGTGGTCATGGTGTTGTCCGTCATCGGCGGCGGCCCTTCCGGGTTGCGCGGGTGTCCAGTTCTTCGAACGCGGGGGCGTCGCCGCCGCGGACCCGTGCCCAGGCGGCTGCGAACAGCTCGGGCACGGGGAGGTGAGGCAGGGTCCGGGTGTCCCCGGACACGGGGTACAGGCGTTCCTTCCAGGTCTCCAGCGGCAGTCCGGGGGCGCCGCGTTCGAGCCAGCCGCAGGGGAGGAACAGGGTGCGGCCGGCGCGGGACCGCTTCGCTTCCAGGACGAGGTCCGTTGCGGCGAGTTCCGCCCGCGCCTTCTTGGTCCGGGCCGGCTTCCACTCGGTCCAGCGGGCGCAGTTGCGGTCCGTCGGGTCGGGCAGGGCGAGCAGCATCAGGTAGAGGGTGGCGGCGTCCGCGCTCAGGCCGAGGGTTTCGGCGGCCTCGGCCACCAGGTCCGGCACCGATCGCGCCGGGTCCTGGGCCGGGTGGCAGGGGGAGCCGTCGGGGACGCCCGACGAGGCCAGCGCTCCGGTCTCCTCGCTCAGCAGGGCGCGCAGGGCAAGAACATCGTCGACGCTGTGATGGCCGGCGCATCCCTCGATGAGGCCGAACGCCGGGTCGTGGGGCCCCGTCAGTGCGGCAGGGCGGATCAGTACCTTCTCGTTGCTGCCTCGGGGGGCAGCCAGGAGCAGCGCCTCACCGGCCCTGACCAGTCCGTCGGCTTCGCCGCCCCCTGCCTCGGGGAGCCCGTGCGCGGCCCGGATCGCGGGGCCGACCGGTCCGCCCGTGTCAGTCCAGAGCGAACCGAGGTCCAGGAGCAGGTCCGGGTCGGCGAGGCGGCCGCGCAGGGCCGCGAGCCCGACGGGCAGGTGTGCCCGCAGGGGGTGCCCGTACGGCAGCGTGTAGGCGAGGGTGCGCAGGGCGGTCAGGGCCGCGGAGACGATCCCGCGTGCGCCCACCTGGTACAGCCCCGGCCGTCCGGTGCCGTCCTGGAGACGGGTGCCGTGGGAGAGCCAGCCACGGGAGCCCGTGTTGAGGATGAGGTCGACGTCGCCGGCGTTGGTGCCCGAAAGGTCGAGGTCCAGCTCCTCGGGGACGCGGGCGAGGGAGCCCAGGCGCTCCTGCCAGACCCCTGCCGCGGACGCGATGTCGGGGCCCGTGGACCACAGCTCGGCGGGGTCGGCGGGCAGCAGGGCGCGCACCAGGGCGTGCCGGTCCTCGCGGGGCAGGGCGTTCAGCCTGGCCTGAGCCGCGTCGAAGGCGCGTGTCTTCGCCCCGAGCAGCGCGAGCGCGTCGGCGCCCGGCTCCTCGACGGCCGCCGACAGCAGGGCGGCGGACTGGAGGGGGCCGATTCCGGTGGCCGTGTGGAACGCCTCGGCGGCCTCCGGGCGCCAGGGGGCCGGGCCCTGCTCCCGTACCAGGGCGGTGAGCCTGGTGAGCCGGTCGCGGTCGATGCCCTGCCGGTAGACGTACTCGTGGTCCAGGGTGAAGCCCGGGACGGGATCGAAGGCGCCGGTCGGGTCGTGGTCCAGGGCGAGCCAGCATGCCGCGTCGTCCCGGGTGTTGCGGCCGCGGTCGGCGATGACCACGACGGTGCGGGCGCCCCTGCGCAGCACCTGGCCGAGGCGGTGCACCGCCTCGGGGCGTCCCGGCCGGTGCGTCCCTCCGGGCAGCAGCGGCTCGATGAGCTCCACCTGCCGGACCGTCCCCGCCGGTTCGGCCAGCGGGCCGACGGCGAAGGCTTCCAGCAGCAGCAGGAGCCCGGCGCGGTGCTCGGGTGAGGTGGTCGCGGAGGCGGCCCGGTAGGCGAGTTGGGGCAGCTTGTCGAGCAGGGAGGTCCAGAGCGCGGAGGTGTCGGGCACGGTGTACTCGTCCCGCTGCCAGCCGTCCCCGGGGTTGAAGGGGACCTTGGACGGTACGGGCGGGCCGAACGCCGGCTCGCCGCCGAGGACGTGGTTGACGGCGAGGATCTGCCGGATCGCGGTCCACTGCCTCCCGGCCCCCCACCAGCCGCCGCGCATCCGCTCGAAGCTCCAGGCCGAGGCGTTCCGCAGGGTCGTGTCGTCCCCGTGCTCGGGCTCGTATTCGTGGAACATGCCCCGCGTGCGTGCGGTGTTCCGGGGGGTGGCCGGCTGTGCGGGCTCGGGCGGTTCCAGGTACCGGACGGTCGCGACGGCCCGGTCCACCGCGTTCCGGACGAGCCCGGTGACGCCCGCGAGGAGCCGTGCGTCGGTCACCTCGGGCAGCACCCGCGCGACGGCTTCCTGGCTCAGCTCCTGCGCCGAGGGCCCGGTGTACTCCTCGACCGCCCGGTACGCGTCCAGGTGCCGGGCGACGGCGTCGACGACCTCGTTGAACAGTTCCTCGGCCCGGTCGTCCGTCAGGTTCCGCAGGGCCTCGGA
The DNA here is from genome assembly GCF_000373645.1 of Streptomyces sp. ATexAB-D23. Classification (GTDB taxonomy): domain Bacteria; phylum Actinomycetota; class Actinomycetes; order Streptomycetales; family Streptomycetaceae; genus Streptomyces; species Streptomyces castrisilvae. The sequence goes on from NZ_KB892029.1 coordinate 11,357, forward strand.
GCCCCGCTCGTCCCTCGGGCGCAGGGCGTGCCAGTAGGCGAGGGGAGGTACGTAGCGGGTGCCCATCGCGTCCTCCCCGCCGGAGGTTCCCGGGTTGACGTCCCAGAGGCTGCCGCCGGTGCCGTCCGTGTCCGCCGGATACGCTTCGACGTACCGGTGGTTGAGGGCCATGACCGGCCGGGAACCGCCGGGCAGGGTGAGGGCGCCGAGCGGCACCTGGAATCCGCCGCCGGGCAGCGGGCAGGGCAGGGTGACCGTGTGGCCGTCGGGGGTACCGGCGGCGATCCGGTGCCCGTCGGCCGGGGCGGCCGTGCCGGGCTCGGTGACCGTCTGCCGGACCCAGCGGCCGAGGACCGTGCCGTCCGTGCCGAACGGGGTGTCCTCCAGACCGGGCTGGAGGGGCAGCACCTGGCAGTGCTCGGTGAGCAGCCGGGCGCCGTCCCGCACACCGGAGCGGAGGAACGCGGGGAGGGACGCGCGGCCGTGCGAGCCGCCGACGGGGTCGTACTCCAGCCACACCTGCCGGCTGCCCTGGTGTCCTTCCCGCCAGTGACCGGTGCCGTCGGAGATCACGGCGCGCTGCGGCGGGAGGGTGGTGTCGCCCGCGTGCAGGGCCTTGCCGCCCGTGGCGCGGCCGCCGCCGGGCAGCGGCAGGCAGACCTCGTCCGAGGAGCCGCCCCAGCGGGAGATCTGCTCGCCGCCGACGGTGAACACCTCGGCGGGACGGTGCGACCAGTAGCCGCGCTGTGTGCCGTCCTCCCACCAGATGACCAGCAACTCGCCGTCGACGTAACGGAAGGCGGTCGTCCGCCAGTGGTCGACGGTGGCGGGCAGCCGCAGTGTGTGGCGCAGCAGCACGCCTTCCGGGCCGACGACGACGGCCCGTTCGCGCGTGCTCAGGATCAGCGCGGGCCAGGCTCCGGTGACGCCGACGCCCTCCGACCGGGGGCGCGTCGCGGTCTCGGCGGCCAGTTCGGCGTACGTCTCGTCGAGCGCGGGCCAGCCCAGTTCGTCGAAGACGCCGGTGCGCAGGGTGGAGGCGAGCAGCGGCACGACCTCATGGTCTTCGAGGAGGCGCACGGCTTCCGGGGCGACGTCCGCGATCACGGTGCCGAACGCCGAGAGCTTGTGCAGGGCGGTGCGCAGCGCGGGGAGCCCGCGCGCCGCCACGTACTCCTGGGCGTGGGCGGTCAGCCATTCCCGCAGGAGTACGGAGAGCACCGGGTGCGCCGCCAGCGTCGCCATGCCGGTGTCGCCCAGGCGCTGGCCGCGTCCGGTGCCGAGGTCGCCGATGTTCCGCCGCAGGAGGGCGCGGAGTACCGGCTGTGCGGCGAGCGCGGTGAGGTCCCGCGCGCCGGGCGCGGTGTCGGTGAGCCACGGGCCGACCGGGAGGCCGAAGGACCTGGAGGTGGCCGTGTCGTGGGCGTCCGGCACGGCGACGGGGACGCCGGAGGCCAGGCAGAGGTCGATCAGGTCCAGGTCTCCGGTGCGCTGCCAGCGGCCCTGGAACAGCTCGACGGGGCGCCCGTCTGCGCGCAGCCGGTCCGCCATCCGGGCGGCCAGTTCGAGGGTCTGCGGGCTGCGGCCCGGGGTGGCCCGGTTGCGCCGGCGGTGTGCCTCCCAGCGGGCCAGCCAGTCCGCCGGGGAGACGGACAGGTCGGCCGGGGCGTTGCCGGAGGTGTCGGGGAGGGCGGTCAGCAGGTCCTCGGCGCCGGACTCCGCCAGCAGCGCGAGCCAGCCGAGTTCGCCGTCCGTGTCCCGGCCGCTCTCGCCGAAGGTGTCCGGGAAGAAGCCGAGGAGCCGGGCGCGCACGGCCTCGTCCCTCCGGGCGAGGGCGATGAGCGCGGGGCGGTAGGCGGTCCAGAAGGAGGCGGGGGCGCGGACGACGCCCGGGGAGCCGATCAGGTCGGCCACCAGCTCGCTCTCGGCGGCCTCGCGGTCCAGCCCGGCGCCCTTGATCAGTGCGCGCACGTCCTGCGGCAGCGCCGCGTACGGCGGCATGCCGGCCGCGCAGCGCTCGACGAGCAGTCGGCGGAACTGCGCCCAGGCGTCGGCCGGTTCGAGCCGGGCCACCAGGTCCCGCACGTACTGCCGGAGCGCCTTGACGGTCAGGGCGCCGGCGAAGGCGAACTCCAGGAAGACCGCGCGCTGCCGGTCCTCGTCCACGACCAGGCCGTGCACCCGCTCGGCCTCGCGGGCCTTGCCGAAGAACGAAGCCGCGTAGGTGGTGTTCTCGGCCTGGAGGAAGAGGCGTGCCACCTGCTCGTAGTAGGTGGGGAGGAAGTGGGGAACGGCCCGCCCGAGCGTGGTGCCGAGTGCGTCGAAGCCCTCCTTGGCCGCTCCCGCGCGGGTCCTGGCCTGCCGGCCCAGCCGCTCGATGTCCTTGACCAGGGCCAGGGCGTGGTGCCCGTTGGCCGGGTCGTTGACCAGTGCCCAGGCCGGGAAGCCCAGCGTCTCGCGGCGCACCTGGCCCACGACGGGGGCCTCGGCGCTGCGGGTCAGCCCGAGGAACTCCAGGGCCAGGTCCTCGGCCTCGCCGAGCGTGCCGGGCACGAGCCGGACCAGCGGGCGGTCGCCCAGGGCGGTGTGGGTGTAGGTACGGGCGGTCAGCGCGTCGGCGTCGTCCCGGTCGGTGGTGCCGGCGGGGAGGATCGCGCCGGCGTCCAGCAGGGCCGCCGCGCGGGCCTCCGAGATCCGGTTACGGCCGCCTTCGCCCCCGGCCTGGGCGGGGAGGGATGCCGCGCCCGCCGCCGTCGTGTTCGCTTCGGTGTTCGTCGTCGTGATGCTCATGCCGCCCGCTCCTCGTCCTCCACGTCGCGGCCGGCGTAGAGCGCCGCCGCCATGCGCATGCCCTCGGACCACGCGACGGGGCCGAGTTCGGCCGCCGTCAGCGCGCGCCCCGTGGGGTCGGTCCAGCCCAGCGAGCCCGTCTCGGTGTCGTACCCGCCGTATCCGTCGTGCTCGCCGATCCAGATGCGCGCCTCGACGGTGGCGCCGTCCTCCACTACGGGGCAGACCGCGTAACCGCCGCGCGAGCGGTATCCGAGCTGGGTGACGCGGCCGTGCAGGAAGCGCATCTCCTTGAACGTGCCGCCGGCGTAGGTGTCCACCGAGCTGGTGTCGGGGGCGAGGCCCGCCGGGCGGCGCCACACCTCGCGGAACAGCTGCTCCACCTTCTGGCTCACCCCGAGTTCGACCGCGAACTCGCGCAGGTCGTCCAGGTCGTCGAGGAGGACGGGGTGGGGCACGCTGACGACGTCCGGGGTGATGCGGACCGTGTCGCCGTCCAGGTCGACGAGGCCGAGACCGCGGTCGGGGTCGACGTCGCGCAGGAATCCGGCGACGCCGCCGCCCGCGCCGGTGACCACGACGTCCCGCAGGGCCGCCTGCCACGCCGGGTCGGGCCAGACCCGGGCGAGCACGGCGGTGGGGACGGGCAGCGAACGCACCATCCACTGCTCGACGTCGGTCAGGCACCGGCTCTCGTGCCGGTCGAGCCACTCGGTCAGCTGCCTGAGCCCGACGACCGCCGGGTCGTCCTTCAACTTGGCCGGGACGGACTTCAGCCGCCGGCCCTTCCCGTTGCGGCAGACCACTTTGCCCGCATCGAGGGCGACCTCGTAGTCGCCCGCAGGAACCCACCCCATGCGCTGTTCTCCCCGTTGTCCAGGACGTCCGCCGATACGGCGGCACGCTGATGAAACCCGTCGACGGCGACGCACCGTGACGAGTGGGAGAGACTCTAAGCGCCCCCAGTGACAACGAGGCCGGCCGCCTCCGCTTCCCCGGGCCCGCCCGCGCCCCCGGACACCGGCAAGGGCGGGGACGGGATGCCCCGTCCCCGCCCTGGTGAGCGGTGGTCACGCGCCGGAGCACACCACGATCTTGCCCGCGGCCTCCTGGGCGGCCAGGCGCTGGAAGCCCGCCGGCACGATGTCCTCCAGTCCGATGACCGCGTCCACGGCCTCGTGCGCGATGGCCGGGTGTTCCCCGAGCAGCGCGAGTGCGTCGGGGAGGTCCTGGTCGCAGATGTGGACCTTGGACGTGGAGATCCGGATCTCGTCGAGCACCAGGCGGGTCAGGTCCAGCGGCGAGGGGTCGCGGTGCAGGCCGACCAGCCGGATGTGCCCGCCGCGGCTCACCGCCCGCATGGCGGCTTCGAGCCCCTGCGGCGTGCCCGACGTCTCGACCACGACGTCGGCGCCCCGGCCCTCCGTCGCGCGGCGGATCGCGGCGGCGGCGTCCTCGTCGGACGCGTCGATCAGGTGTGAGGCCCCCAGGCGCCCGGCGACCTCCAGCCGGCCGGCCGAGACGTCGACCCCGATGGTGTCCACACCCCGTGCGGTGCAGGCGGCGACGACCAGCGAGCCGATCCCGCCGAGGCCGATGACCGCCAGGCTCGTACCGGGTTCGGCCCCGGTCCCCCGGGCCGCGTGCAGGGCGACCGCCAGCGGCTGCGCCATGATGGCGACGTCCGCCGGGCAGTCACCGACGGACCGGCTGATCCGGGCCGGGACGTTCACGCGCTCGGCGAGGCCGCCGTCCACGTGCAGCCCCACGGTGTAGTAGCCGTCGCAGAGGTTGGTCCGGCCGGCGAGGCACAGCCGGCAGTTCCCGCAGGAGACCCCGGAGCCCGGCACCACGAGGTCCCCGGTCCGGAAGCCGGAGACCTCGGCCCCCACCGCCGCCACCCGCCCGACCATCTCGTGCCCGAGGGCCAGCGGGCCGATGTGGCCACTGGCCGGGTGGGGCGCCTTCATGGGGACGAGGTGGGGGCCCGATACGTACTCGTCCACGTCCGTGCCGCAGATGCTGGCCCGTACGATCTCCAGCTGGATCTCGTGAGCTTCCGGGGGCGCCGGGTCACGCCACTGCTGGACCCGGATGTCTTTTTGCCCGTGGTAAACGGCAGCGAGCATGGGCAGCCTTCTCCTGGTTTCGTGGTGGTGTCACGCGAGGCCGAGTGCGTGGAGCATCGGCCGGAGCTTCGCGCAGGTCTCCAGGTACTCCTCCTCAGGGTCCGAGTCGGCGACGATGCCGCAACCCGCGTACAGCGAGGCGACGTTGCCGTGGACCAGTGCCGAGCGGATGGCCACGGCGAATTCGCCCTGGCCCGAGGTGTCGCTCCAGCCGACGCCGCCCGCGTACCAGCCGCGGTCCAGTCCCTCGTTCTTCGCGAGCCAGTCGAGGGAGGCGGCCCGCGGGTGTCCGCCGAGCGCGGGTGTGGGGTGCAGCCGCTCGGCGAACTCCAGGATCCCGGGGGCGTCCTCGGCCAGCTTGCCCTGGACCGGGGTCGACAGGTGCTGGACGTTGGCCAGCTTGAGGACCGTGGGTGACGGCGCCACCGTGAGGTCCGCGCAGTCCGTCGTCAGCGCCTCGCGGAGCATCCGCACCACGACGTCGTGCTCGTGCAGGATCTTCGCGCTGCCGGTGAGGTCCCTCTCGTACGCGGCGTCCTCCTCCGGCGTGGCACCGCGCGGTGTGGTCCCGGCCAGGCCGAGTGTGTGGACGGTGCCGCCGGTCAGGCGTACCAGGTACTCGGGGGTGGCCCCGACGAACTCGAAGCCGCTGTCGCGCACGGCGAACAGGGTGGCCTCCGGGTAGGCCCGGCCGAGCCGGTCCACCGCCGCGGGCACGTCGAAGCTCCGGTCGGCGACGTACCGCACCTCGCGGGCGAGCACCACCTTCTCGAAGGCGCCTTCGCGCATCCGGCGCACCGCCCGGCCCACCAGGCTCTTCCAGTCGTCGGCGGGCGGCAGTTCGGCCGACTCGCGCAGGAGGGGCGGGGTCACGGGCCCGTCCGGTGCGGCCGGCATCGGCGACAGGCACCGCTCGGCCAGGTCCAGCAGGTCCCGCGAGACCCGCACCGGGTCGCTGTCGCGGTCCACGACGGCGTTGAGCCGCAGTTCTCCCAGGGGCGCGCCCCGGCCGGTGGTGGCGGCGGTGCCGCGTATCTGGACGGACGGAACCCACATCAGGGCGTCGGGGAACGGGGGCCGCGAGGCGCCGGCCGCCGGGGCGAAGGCCACTCCGCCGACCAGCAACGGACCTTGTCCGGTGGGGAGTGCGGCGGTGGGCCCGCCGCCCGTCACCGCGCCGTCGGCCAGCTCGGCCCAGGCGGCGCGTACGGCCCCGATGCGGTCCTCACCGTCCGCGGAGAGGTCGTGGGCGGTGCCCGCGGCGACGAGGAAGGTGCTGTCCCAGGCCGACCGCCAGAGCATCGCGCGGTCCGCCACGCGCCGGGAGCGGCGCCACACGTCGAGCGCGTCGGTGTACGGGACCGGCATCGCCCAGCTGGTCAGCACGGGACGCCCGCGCAGCCGGGCGGCGTCTACGGCCCGCCGGCAGACGCCCAGCAGGTCCTGGCTGGAGGCGAGGTCGAGGGCGGATCTGTCCGCTTCGGGAAGGGCGGCGAGATACAGCAGGGAGGCGTCGGTCGCCATCTCAGTACACCCCTTCCACGACGGGCGCCGCACCGGCCGTGGGCAGCGGCCGTACGTCGGCGACGCCGTCCTGCGGGTAGGCCCCGTTCGGCCGGATCCGCAGCGCGTAGTCGCGCTCCAGGGTCCAGGGCAGGAACAGGTCACGGGAGAGCAGGCTGATCCGCGCCTGCCCGCGTTCGCCGTAGGCGACCTCGGTGGTGGGGGCCTCGGGGTCCACGAGCCGCACCCGGCTGTAGGGCTCGTACGGGATGAAGACGCACTGTTCGTCCGCGTCCTCGGGGGTGCGCGGGCGCTGCGGGGCGATGCCCATCATGGTGTTCCCGTACAGGCCGACGACGGCCGCGTCCGGGAACAGCTCGTCCTCCAGGGTGCGCAGGGTCTCCGGGCCGATGCTGGTGCCGGCCCAGATGATGCCCCGGACGCGCTGCTGCACCAGGTCCAGGAGGTCGTCCCGGGCGGCGATGGCCTCCAGGACCGGAGGGGTGGCGAAGAGCACGGACACCGGCTGGGTGGTCAGGATGTCCCGGGCCTGTTCCAGTACGTGTCCGACGTAGCGGACGACGTCGTCCGTCCGGCCCTCCTTGGCGGCCCGCTTGACCCAGCGGGGGTCGAAGTCGATGTAGTGGCAGAAGGTCTGCCGCTTGTGGGCGAGCAGTCCGATGGAACGGCCCACGATGTGCGGCCCGGTCGGGCCGATGTGCAGCCAGTGGCCGCCGCCCTCGCCCGGGACGCCGTGGTCGTCCAGTACCTCGCTGACCCAGTCGACGCCCTGGCGCCGGGAGCGGGATTCGACGATGCGCTTGGGGCGTCCCGTGGTGCCCCCGGAGTCGAAGACCTGGAAGTCCTCGGCACCGCGGTCGATGCCGGACGGTACGAGTTCGTCGACGGAGACGTCCCGCCACTCCTCGCTCACATCGGGGAAGAGGTCCAGGTCCTCCCAGGTGTTGATGTCCTTCCGTGGGTCGAAGGGGAGCCGCGCGGCCCGCTTGACCCAGAACGGTGAGCCGGTGGCCGGGCTGAAGTGCCACTCCATGGCGGCCCGCACGAAGTCCTGTGCCGGTAGGCCGCTGCGGAAGAGGTCGGTCGCTGCGCTGGACATGGTGATGCGCCTCCGGCGGGTGTCAGACCTGGGCGAGGGAGCGGGAACGGGGCCGTGCGAGGGTGCGTCCGACCGCCTCCACCACCGGCCGCAGGCGGTCCATCAGTTCGGTGAACTGGGGCGCGTCCAGGGCCTGGGCCCCGTCGCACAGGGCCCCGCGCGCGTTGGTGTGGACGTCGATCAGCAGGCCGTCGGCGCCGCAGGCGGCGGCGGCGAGGGACATGGGCCCGACGAGGTGGGGCTGACCGGTGCTGTGGCTCGGGTCGACGATGACCGGCAGGTGGGTGAGCCGTTTCGCCTCGGCCACGGCGCTGAGGTCCAGGGTGAAGCGGGTGCTGCGTTCGAAGGAGCGGATGCCGCGCTCGCAGAGCACCACGTCGCCGTTGCCCATCTGCATCAGGTACTCGGCGGCGAGCAGCCACTCCTCGATCGTGGCGGCCATGCCGCGCTTGAGGAGCACCGGGCGCCCGGAGGCGCCGGCCTCGCGGAGCAGGGCGAAGTTCTGCATGTTGCGGGTGCCGATCTGGAGCATGTCGCTCTCCTCGGCGACGCGTTCCACGTCCGCGGGGGCGACGACCTCGGTGACCACCGGCAGCCCGGTCCGCATGCGCTGCTCCGCCAGCAGGGCCAGCCCCGAGACGCCGAGCCCCTGGAAGCTGTAGGGGGAGGTCCGGGGCTTGAAGGCGCCGCCGCGGAGCATGCCCGCACCGGCCTCGGCCACGACATCCACCACAGTTGACATCTGCTGCGGGGTTTCCACGGCGCACGGGCCGGCGACGACCAGGAATCCGGGGCCGCCGAGCGTGGAGCCGTCCGGCCCGCCGGCCGTCACCCGGGTGTCCTCCGGGTGGTAGGTGCGGCTGGTGAGGCGCTGGGCTCCGGGCACGACCACCACGCGCTCCACGCCGGCCGACCGCTCGACGGAAGCGGAGAGTTCGGGCGATCCGGTGCCTTCGGATACCAGGAGCGTGGCGCCGGCGGCCTTCGCGGGAACGGGTGTCAGCCCGTTCTCCCTGAGTAGGGCGCTCGCGAGCTCTGTCTGCTCGTGAGTCGCCTGCGGGCTCATTACGACGATCATGAGTGCCTTCCCTGGGGCAGTGGTGCGCGGGGGCTCTGTCGATCGGGCCGATCCTCTCCGCGCACTCCATGATTGTCAATAAGGGTTGTCAACTCAGATTAATGATGCTCCAATCGCTCTGCCCGGTGCGAAACGCGCCGAGCGGGAACCGAGCGATCGACCCGAGACCGTGGAGGCGTGCCGTGAAGATGACCGACATCAGCCAGGGGTGGTACGAGGGAATGCCCGCGTACGACGCGGCGTGGTACCCGAAGTTCTCCGTACGCCGGGCCATGACCCCCGAGACCGACCCGGCCGCGGGCGGGCGCACCTTCTCCGACCTGCAGATATTTCCGCACAACGGCTCGCACGTGGAGTCCGGTTACCACTTCTTCGAGGACCGCGAGAAGATCGGCGAAGTGCCGCTGGACACGTTCGTCGGCCGGGTCTGTGTCGCCGACCTCTCGTACAAGCGCGACCTCGACCCGGTCACCGGCGAGGACCTGGAGAAGGCGCTGCACGGCGTGTGGCAGCGCGGCGACCGGCTGCTGATCCGCACCGACCACCCCAACCGCTACCTCGGCCGCGAGGACTACTGGGACAAGCCGCCCTACCTCACCGTCTCGGGCGCGGACTGGGCGATCGACAACGGCGCCGTCCTGGTCGGGATGGACTGCATCACCGAGCGCCCCGACGACCGCAGCGGCCAGGTCCACCGCCGCCTGCTCGGTGCCGGAATCCCGATCCTGGAGAACATCCAGAACCTCGACCAGCTCGAAGGCCCGGTCGGCCAGCTCGTCGCCCTCCCGCTGAAGATCGAGGGCGTCGAGGCGTCTCCGGTGCGGGCGGTGGTCTTCGAGGGCTGGCCGGCCTGACCCCGGACCCCGGAACGCACGACGTCCACCGGAGGAGACGACCACCAGTGCAGTCAATTCCCCTGATCCGCCAAGGAGAAGAGAGTCCGTCCCGGGAAACGCGTGCCCTGCGGGCCGTGACGGGCGCACCGCTCGCCACCGTCCACGAAGCGCCCGCGCTCCTGACCCGGCTGACCGTCAAGCGCATGCGGGCGACCGCCGGCGCCCCGTCGGCGCGGGAGTCGGCGGCCGTACTGGCCGAAGCGGGGCGCCGGTTCGCCAAGGACACCCTCGCCGGGCTCGGCCCCGAGGAGTACGCCGAGGCCCAGGCGCTCGCCTCCGGCGTCCCCGTACGGGCCGCCCGGCACACGCTGGTCCGCCTGGAGCAGGACGCGGCCGTCCTCGGGGACGTGGTGGCGCGCCAACGCCCCGCGGATGCCGGGGATTCGGGCCGGTCCCGCTGGTCGCGGCGCGGGCGGGTGCTCGGCGTCGTGGCCCCCAGCAACCACCCGGGCACCCATATCGCCTGGCTCCAGGCGCTGGCCCTGGGCTACAGCGTCGCGGTCCGGCCGGGGGCACGGGACCCCTTCACCCCGCAGCGGCTGGTGCACGCCCTGCTGGACGCGGGACTCGAACCCGGCCGGATCAGCCTGCTGGCGGGCCCCCACGCGGCGGCCGACTCGCTGACCGAAGCGGCCGATCTCGGGCTCGTCTACGGCGGCGAGAGCACCGTGGCCCGGCTGCGGGGCAACGACCGGGTGCTGGTCCGCGGTCCGGGCCGCAGCAAGATCCTTGTCGACGGCCCGGTGGACGACGCCCTCCTGGACCACCTGGTCGCGGAGACCGCCGGCGACGGCGGCGTCCGCTGCACCAACACCACCGCCGTCCTCACCTCGGGCGACCACCGGGCCCTGGCCGAGGCCCTGGCCGGACGGCTGGCCGCCCTCCCCGTGCTGCCCGTCACCCACGCCGACGCCGCGCTCCCCGTACGCCCGGCCGCCGAGGCCCACGCGCTGCGGGCGGCCGTCGCGAAGGCGGCCGGGGGTGCGCCGGATCTGGCGGGGCGGCACTACGGGGCGGAGACCACACCCGTCGTGGACGGCGAGGGCGCCGCGCTGCGGCCCGCCGTGGTGGCGGTGGACCGGCCGGACCACCCGGCCCTGGCCGCGGAATTCCCGTTCCCGTGCGTCTGGGTCGCGCCCTGGCGGCCGGGCGACGGCATCGCGCCGCTCGCCGGGTCCCTGGCCCTGACGCTGCTCACCGAGGACGCCCGGCTGGTGGACGCCGCCCTGGACGACCCCACGATCCGGACGGTCGTCCACGGCCGCGTCCCGGGCTGGTGGCGGGACCCGTACCTGCCGCACGACGGATACATCGGACAGTTCCTCAACGAAGTGCGCGGCTACGCCGTGCCCGTAGACGGAGAGCAGGAATGACCCTTCAGGGAAAACGTGTGCTGATCACCGGGGCATCCGGTGACCTCGGCCGCGCGATGGCCCACCGGTTCTTCGATCTGGGCGCCGACCTGGCCCTTCAGTACCGCACCGGTTCCGCGGCCGTCGAGCCGCTGGTCCTCGCGGGCAAGGAGGCCGGACGCGAGGTCTTCACGGTCGCGGCCGACCTCACCCTCCCGGACGGCGCGGAGCGTCTCGCCGACGCCGTGGGCAGTCGCTGGGAGCACCTGGACGGCCTGGTGAACAACGCGGGGGGCGCCCGTCCCCAGGCGTTCGACGCGATCGCACCGGACGAGTGGGAGCAGAGCCTCCGGCTCAATCTCACCGCGCCGTTCCGGCTGATCCAGCTGTTCCTGCCCGCGCTGAGGGCCCGTTCGGGCGCGGTGCTGAACATCTCCAGCGTCGCCGCGCTCACCGGCGGCGCCTTCGGGCCCGCCTACGCGGCGGGCAAGGCCGGGCTCATCGGCCTCACCCGCAGCGCCGCACGCGATCTCGGCCGCCACGGCGTCCGGGTCAACGCACTCGCCCCCGGGCCGGTCGACTCCGCGATGACGTCGTCCCTGCCCGCCGAGGCCCTCGACTCCATCATCGGCACCACCGCGTTGCGGCGCCTGGTCGACCCCCGGGAGATCGCCGACACCGCCGCGTTCCTGCTGGCGTCCGGGACCGCCGTCACCGGACAGACGCTCGTCGTCGACGCCGGCCGCCACTTCGTCTGACCGGACCACCAACGATACGGAGACCGTGACATGTACGTACTGGGCATCAACCTGAGTCATGACCGTGCCGCCTGCCTGGTCAAGGACGGGCGCGTCGTCGTCGCAGTGGAGGAGGAGCGGCTGGACCGCTTCAAGCACTCCGAGGGGTTCATCATCCACGGTCACTTCGAGAAGCTCTCGAAGGTCCTCCCGATGAAGTCCATCACCTACTGCCTGGACGCCGAGGGCATCGGCATCGACGACATCGACATCGTCGTCGGCAACCGCCCGCTGAGCGACGGCGCCGAGGACCGCATCCTGCGCGAGCTGCCCATCCGGGACAAGAGCAAGATCCACAGCCTGCCGATGCCGTCGCACCACCTGAGCCACGCCTACGCCGGCTACCTGGCCTCGCCCTTCGAGGACGCGGCCGTCCTCGTCATCGACGGGGTGGGCAGCAAGGTGCCCGGCACCGGCCGGATCGAGAAGCACACCATCTTCGACGGCGAGGGCACCGGCCTGCGCGCCGTGCACGCCGAGACCTTCCCGGAGGACTGGAGCGAGGTCGGGCTCGGCCTCTTCTACAGCTTCTTCTCCGCCAGGCTCGGCTTCGTCACCCGCTGGGGACACCCCACGTTCGGCGACTTCGGCTGCGGCGGCTACACCGAGGCCGGCAAGACCATGGGCCTGGCCCCCTACGGCCGGCCGCGCCCCGACTGGGCCCCGCTGCTCACCGTCAAGGGCGGCAACGTCTCCGCGCGGGTCGAGGACCTGGAGCGGGCCTGGGAGAGCTGGCTCGCCTCCGACGGCAACGGCTACGACGCCTCCGCGAAGGACTCCTGGGACTCGCAGTTCGCCAAGGACGTGGCGTACAAGATCCAGCAGGAGACCGAGGAGGCCGTGCTCCAGCTGGCCAGGTACGCCCACGAGGTGACCGGCCGCAGCAAGCTCTGCATCACCGGCGGCGTCGCCCTCAACTCCGTCGCCAACCAGCGCATCTCCGCCGAGGGCCCCTTCGACGACGTCTACATCCTCCCGCCGGCCGGTGACGCGGGCAACGCCATCGGCGCCGCCTACTACGGGTACTACGCGATCGGCGGCGGCACCGAGCGGCACGCGCTGCGCTCCGGCTCCACCGGCCGCTCCTACTCCGCCGAGGAGATCGAGCAGGCGGTACGGGAGCAGGGCGACCGCCTCGAATCGCGGACGGCGACCGTCGCCGAGGTCGCGGAACTGCTGGCCGGGCACCGGCTGATCGGCTGGTTCCAGGGCGGCTCCGAGATCGGGCCCCGGGCGCTCGGCCACCGCAGCATGCTCGCCGACCCCCGTCACCCGGACTCCCGCGACTACCTCAACCAGGTCGTCAAGCACCGTGAGGTCTTCCGCCCGTTCGCTCCCTCGGTGCTCCACGAGGAGGCGGCCGAGTGGTTCGACATGCGGGGCGACAGCCCGTTCATGCTGCTCGTCCCCGACGTCCTGGAACAGCGCCGCGAGACGGTGCCGGCCATCACCCACGTGGACGGGACCGCGCGCGTCCAGACCGTGGAGGCCGATGTCAACGCCCGTTACCACGAGCTGATCTCCCGCTTCGGTGAGCTGACCGGGGTGCCGCTGGTGCTCAACACCTCGTACAACGACGCCGGGGAGCCCATCGTGGAGACGCCCCGGGACGCGGTGCGCACGTTCCTCAACACCGAGCTGGACCACCTCTACATCGGGGACCTCCTCCTGACGAAGCCCGGCCGCGAGCTGCCCGAGCGGCACCCGAGCAGGCGGCCGCTGGCATGACGGCGACGGCGCAGTTGCTCGGTGGTCTGCTGGCCGAGCTCCGTGAGGTGACCGACAGCGGCGACGCCCTGGACTCGGCCATCGTCGCCGCCGTCGAGGGAGCCCAGATGATCGCGGTCGCCGCGGAGGCGGTCAGGGAGGGGTCCGGTGAGGGCGCGCCGCTGGAGCTGGCACGGGAGGCCCTCGGGGCGATGAGGGCCTCCGTGGTGGCGGCCACGGTGTCCGTACGGACGCTGGAGGACCGCCGCCGGATGCAGGGGGTCGGCTCGCCATGAGCGGGCGGTGGCCCGCGCTGCTGCCCGCGGGCGGGGAGCAGTGGCCGGAGAACGACGAGCGCCCCTTGGTCCTGGTCGTCTCGGTGGTGTGCGACGGGCGGGTCTCCCCCGTGTTCGTCGCACACCCCGAGCACGCCGGCGGGCGCGATCCGTTCCGCGGTTACGTGGTCGAGGCGTCCGACCCGCTGCTCCGCCGGCCGGACGTGTCCGGGCTCGTCCGCGCCATGCACGGCGGTACGGTGCCCGGCCGCGGGATCACCGCGTCGGTCCTGCGGCTGAAGGGCGGGGAGCTCCAGGGCGTACGGATCGCACGGGTGCGGGAAGGGGCGCTCGTCCTGCGGGCCGGGGAGCTGGCCACGGGCACGGACCTGGACCGTGCCCGTGCGGTGCTCGCCGGTGGCGGCGTACCGGATCTCGCGCCGCGCCGGCGGTGCGCGGCCGGTGCCCGGCTCCTCTATCCGGCGCGGGACATCGCGCCGGCGAGCGTCGAGTTCGACGTCCCGGCCCTGCCCGCGGGTGTCTGGGGGACGGAAATCCTCGCCCGCCCCGGGGAGCCGGCCCGGCCCCCCGCCGGGTCCGGGGCGGGCGACCCGCTGGCGCTCGGTCTCGCGGTCGGGGAGGACGCCGCCGCGTGCCGCCGTGCCCTCGATCCGCTGCCCGGGGCGCTGCGTGTCCGCGCGCGCCGCTCCTGACCGGAGCACCAGAGTGTCAACAACCTCACGGGTCTCAACAACAACGGAGGAAACCATGTCCGAGTCCCGGACGCTGCTGCTCATCGCGTCGTCGGCCAATCCCGATCTGCTGTCCACCCCGCGCGCGCTGGGTCTGCGGGTCGTCCTCGCCAACGCCGTGCCGCCGGCCGACGGCGGTCTCTACGACGTCCACCTGCCCGTGGACGAGTTCGACGAGGAGGCCGTACTCGCGGCGGTGCGCGGCCACTTGGCCGGCGGCGGCCGGATCGACGCCGTGGCCACGTTCCACGAGGGCTCGCTCCATGTCGCCGCGCGGGTCGCCGCCGAGCTGGGCCTGCCCGGCAACTCGCAGGAGGCCGTGCGGGCGATGCGGGACAAGTACGAGACGGGCCGCCGGCTGGAGGAGGCAAGGGTGCCCACTCCGGCCACCCGTGTGGTGCGGACGCGGGCCGAGGCCCTCGCGGTGGCCGGGGAGCTGTCCTACCCGCTGGTGCTCAAGCCGCAGGCCAGCGGCGCGAGTCAGGGGGTGACCAAGGTGGCCGACGAGGCGGAGCTGAAGGCCGCCTTCGACAACATCAGCGGGATCTACGGACGCGACTCGTTCGACGAGGGCGGGTACTCGGTGCCGAACGTGGCGCGGGTCTACGCCTATCCGGACGCCGAGGGGGTGCTGGTCCAGGAGTACGTGCGGGGCGACGAATTCGCGCTGGACTTCGTCTACGGCGGTGGTGAGTACCGGCTGCTGGCCATCCACGACAAGCCCTACCCCTTCGCCGAGCCGCACTTCATCGAGGGCGCGTACGCCACGCCGTCCCAGCTGCCGGAGGTGGACCAGAAGGCGCTGATCACCACGGCCGTGGACGCGCTGAGGGCGCTGGGCGCGACGGTGGGGGGCGCGCACGTGGAGCTGCGGCTCACCCCGTCCGGTCCGAAGATCATCGAGGTAAACGGCCGGCTGGGCGGCACCAACGC
This sequence comes from Streptomyces sp. ATexAB-D23, assembly GCF_000373645.1. GTDB lineage: Bacteria > Actinomycetota > Actinomycetes > Streptomycetales > Streptomycetaceae > Streptomyces > Streptomyces castrisilvae. The sequence goes on from NZ_KB892029.1 coordinate 26,689, forward strand.
CTTCGTCCAGGAGTCGATCCGGGAGTCCACCGGTGTGTGGGGGCCGCGGGAGTACCTGCGTGCCGTGCTGGGCGAGCCCGTGGACTTCACCGGCAAGGAGAACCCGACGCCGGCCGGGTTCACTCCCGTGCTCGCCGACCGCACCGGGGAGCTGGCGGGCTTCGAGGGCGTCGCGGAGGCCGAGGCGCTTCCCGGGGTCGTGGCGCTGCGGTGGATGGCGGCCCCGGGCGACCACGTGGTGATCAAGTACCCGGAGAACCCCGTCTCCTGCTTCGTCCTCGTCCTCGCCCGCGGCGAGCGGCGCGAGGACGTCCTGTCGGCGCTGGAGTCGGCCGACCAACTGCTCAAGCCCGTCTACGTCAACTGATCGCAGGGACAGGGACACAGTCATGTCGAGTCCGACGAAGAACAGGCCCGCCACCGCAGCCGACGCCCCGCCGTCCCGGCGGCCGGGCGGGCTGGGCACCAGGCATCTGACCATGATCGGCCTCGGCGGAGCGATCGGCGCCGGCCTGTTCGTGGGGTCCGGCGCGGGGATCGCCCTCGCCGGGCCGGGTGTGCTCATCAGCTTCCTGGCCGCCGGGCTGCTGGCGGTCCTGGTGATGCGCATGATGGGCGAGATGTCCGTCGCCCTGCCCGCCTCGGGGTCGTTCTCGGCCCATGCCGAGCGGGCGCTCGGAAGCTGGGCCGGTTTCACGGTGGGCTGGCTCTACTGGGCCCTGATCTCGGTGGTGCTGGCCATCGAGGCGACCGGCGCCGCGGTCATCGTCCATGGGTGGGTGCCCGGGGTGGCGACGTGGGTCTGGGTGCTCGTCTTCATGGCCGGACTGACCGTCAGCAACCTGGCTGCCGTCCGGATGTTCGGGGAGTTCGAGTTCTGGTTCGCGGTCCTGAAGGTGGTGGCGATCGTCGCCTTCCTCGTCCTGGGCGCGCTCGCGGTGGCCGGGGCGCTCCCGGGCGAGGGTGCGATCGGCCTGGACAACCTGACGGCGCACGGCGGCTTCCTGCCCAGGGGCTGGGACGGTGTCCTGTCGGGGCTGCTGGCGGTGGTCTTCGCCTTCGGCGGGATGGAGATCGTCACGCTGGCCGCGGCCGAGTCCGAGGACCCGGCGCGCGGGCTGAGCAGCGCGATGCGCAGCGTGGTGTGGCGGCTGCTGGTCTTCTACGTGGGATCGGTCGCGGTGATCGTCCTGGTGCTGCCGTGGAACGACAGCAAGGTCGGGGCGAGTCCGTTCGTCGCGGTCCTGGAGCACATCGGGCTGCCGGCGGCCGCCCAGGTGATGAACGTCGTCCTGCTCGCGGCGCTGCTGTCCGCCCTCAACGCCAACCTCTACGCGGCCTCCCGCATGGTGTACTCGCTGGCGGAGCGGGGCGAGGCCCCGAAGGCGTTGCGCGCCCTCTCACCCTCCGGGGTGCCCCGCCGGGCCGTGCTGGTGTCGGTCACGTTCGGCTTCGTGTCGGTCCTGCTGAACATCCGGTGGCCCGACAGCGTGTTCCTGTGGATGCTGAACGCGGTCGGCGCGATAGCCCTGGTCGTGTGGATCGCGGTCGCGGTGTCGCAGCTTCGGCTGCGCGCCCAGCTGGAACGCGAGGCACCGGAGCGGCTGAAGCTGCGGATGTGGGGCTTTCCCGGGCTGACGATCCTCTCGCTGGTCGCGATGGCCGCCGTCCTGGTGCTGCTGGTCGTCGACGACGCCTCCCGGCCCCAGGTGATCGGGACCGGGGTGCTGACCGCGGTGGTGCTCGCCATCGGCGTACTGAGGCAGCGGCGACGGGGATGAGGCGACGGGTGGCCGGGCCTCACCCCTCCGGGGCCCGGTCGGCGCCGTCCTGCTCGGCGCCGACCGGGCCGGTGCCGTCGTTCTCGGCGCCGTTCTCGTCGGTGCCGTCCTCGTCGGAGAGCTCCCGCAGGGTCTCCTCCAGCCAGGTGCGCTCGGTCTGCCGTGCGGCCCTGGCCATGATCAGCATGCCCTTGCGGAAGCGGTCGTCCACGTCCTTGATCCGTGCGGGGGCTCCGGAGTGACTGAAGAAGCTGGCCGGCTCGGAGAGGAAGTCCAGCCGCCGTTGCAGCACGGCCCGCTGCCGCTCACGGTCGGGCAGCCGGCTGAGAAAGGCCAGCAGGGTGAAGAACGAGCCGCCGTCGGTGATCTCGGTGCTCCGGGGATCGGAGAGCCTGCGCAGCAGCTCCGCCCTGCCGCTCCCGGTGATGTGGAGGACCTGGCGCACCGGCGCCCCGCTGCCGGGTTCGGCCTGCCGCTCCAGATGTCCGGCCTGCCTGAGCCGGTTGAGCGCGGGGTAGAGCGCGCCGTCGCTCACCGGCCGGTTGTGCCCGATCAGGTCGGACAGGTGTTGCCGGAGTTCGTAGGCGTGCATGGGCCGTTCGGCCAGGAACCCGAGGATGGAAAGTGTCAGCACGGCCCTCCTGTCAGCGTCTGTTTCCAGACTATCTCTTCTCGACCCACTCTATTAGAGGTAGCATCTCGGCACGGAACGATGGCCGGCCCCGGCGGAAGGCGAGGTGGACATGCGCGCGATGAGACTGGAGCGTCCGGGCGGGCCGGAGGCCCTGCGCCCGCGCGACGTCCCGACGCCCGAAGCCCGCGAGGGCTGGACCCTCGTCCGCGTGCGGGCCTTCGGGCTGAACCGCTCCGAGCTCTTCACCCGCCGCGGAGCCTCCCCGGATGTCAGGCTCCCGCGGATCCTGGGCATCGAGTGCGTGGGCACCGTCGAGCGCTCGACGGACCCCCGGCTGCCGGCCGGCACGGTGGTGGCCGCCGCCATGGGCGGCATGGGCAGGCGGTTCGACGGCAGCTACGCCGAGTTCGCCCTGCTCCCCACGGCCCAGCTGATCCCCGTGAAGACCGAGCTGCCCTGGACCACCCTGGCGGCGCTCCCGGAGTCCTGGCTGACCGCGTGGGGCACCCTCGACACGCTGGATCTGCGGCCGGGACACCGCCTCGTGATCCGTGCCGCCACCTCCTCCGTGGGAATGGCGGCGCTCGCCCTGGCGGCGGGCGGCGGCGTGGAGATCGCCGCCACCACCCGCGACCCCGGCAAACGGGCACTGCTGCGGGAGCACGGGGCCGACCACGTGCTCCTCGACACCGGGAACGGCATCGGTGACGCCGTCCGCTCCGTGTGGAGCGACGGCGCGGACCGGATCGTCGACCTCGTCGGAGGCACGGCCGTGCTCGACTCACTGAAGGCGCTGGCTCCCCGGGGCCGCGTGTGCAACACGGGCATCCTCTCGGACACCTGGACCATCCCCGGGTTCGAACCGCTGGAGGACATTCCCTCCGGCGCCACCCTGACCACCTACTCCAGCAGCGAGATCAACCACGGCGACCGGGCGCGCGACGCGTTCGACGGCATCGTCCGCCGGATCGAGTCGGGCGCCTGCCGGGTCGGGATCGACCGGGTCTTCCCGCTGGAGGAACTCGTGGCGGCACACCGTCACATGGAAGCCAACCGCGCCACGGGAAAGGTTGTGGCAGTTGTCCACCACACCTGACATCCGGACCGCGTCCGCGCGGTCGGCCGTCCTCTCCCCCGCCGCGACCCGCTGGTCGCTGCTGGGCCTCGGCATCCCCGTCTACCTCGAACTGCTCTCGGGCGTGGTGGCCGGAGTCATCGACACGATCTGGGTGTCCCGGCTCGGCGAGGCCGCCGTGGGCGCGGTGGCCGTCGCCACCACCCTGGAGAACGTGCTCCTCGGCGTCATCCTCATGGCCAACGTCGGGGCGACCGTGATGATCGCCGACGCGATCGGGGCGAAGCGGCGCGCCGAGGTGCCCGTGATCATGGGCGCGGTGCGGGTGCTGTGGCTCGTCATCACCCCCGTCGTGGCCGTGGGCGGCTTCCTCCTGCGTGAGCCCATCGCGCGCCTGCTCGTCGGCGGCGAGGGCGACGTCCTCCGGCTCACCGTGCAGTTCTTCGCCATCTCGTTCCCCGGGATCGCCGTCTTCTTCGCGCAGAACGTCGTGGACGGCGTCTTCAAGGGCACCGGCGACACCAGAACCCCCATGCGGACGGCGATCCTGGCCAACGCCCTCATCCTCGTCCTCGACCCCCTGCTGATCTACGGAGTCGGGCCGCTGCCGCACCTGGGCGTGCGGGGTGCCGCGCTCGGCATGCTCCTGGGCCGCGCCATCGCCCTGTGCGTCAGTCTGACGATCCTGCGGCGCAGGCGGCTCACGGACGTCGGCGACGCGGAACCGACGGGCCTCCGGCTGTGGGGCGCGCTGCGGCGGCTGCTCAACATCGGCCTGCCGGCCTCCGGGGACTTCGTCCTGCGCATGGGGATCAGCATGACCCTGGTCGGCATCGTGGCCCGCTTCGGCGAGGACCCGCTGGCGGCGTACGGCATCGGGTTCAAGGTGCTGTTCTTCGTCACCATGGCCTTCTACGCCGTGCGCCAGGCGGGCAGCATCCTCACCGCCCGCACCCGGGGAGCGGGCGAGTCCGCCGAATCCATGATCGGGCGGCAGAGCGCCGTGCTCGCCACCCTCGTCGGTGCCGGGGCGGGGTTCCTGCTCGCCGTCGGTGGACGTTTCCTCATGGGTCTCTTCAGTGACGCTCCAGGAGTCGTGGACTCCGGTGGAGTTCTTTTCTGGTACCTGTTCCCCTATCTGCTGCTCCTGGCCGGGGTGGTGGGCCTCGGCGGAGTCTTCACAGGTGGAGGGCGTTCACGGGCGCTGTTCTGGGTGACCCTCCTGGGAGCGGTGGTGCAGATCCCACTCGCCTTCGCCCTGAGCTCGTGGTCCGTGCTCGGCGTGGAGGGCGTCTGGCTGTCGATGATCGTCGGGACCGGGGCGCAGTACGCTATGTCCTATGCGCTGTTCCGGCGGTACTTCGCCGAGAATGGTTGAATCTTGACCGGCTTGATCTATGGGCAGGGATCTACTGGTCTGGTAAGAGTTGACAACTGAGAAAGATCTTATGGGGAGGGAGGCCGGCCGATCATGAGCGATGAGCCCGAGCAGAACGCGGGAGAGCAAGGGGGGCGCCTTGCCGAGAAACTGGAGCGCCTGCTGCGCATGACGGCGCCCGCGGGCCAGAAGGCCCCCTCCAACGAGGAGGTGGCGACGGCGATCAACATCGCCGCCGGCGAGAAGACGATCAGCGCGACCTACGTCTGGCAGCTGCGCACGGGCCGCAAGACGAACCCGACGATGCGTCATCTCGAAGCCCTCGCCCACTACTGCGGAGTGAACGCCGCCTACTTCCTCAGCGACGAGGAGTCGGCGAAGGTGGACGAGCAACTGGCCCTGCTCGACGCCCTCAAGGACTCCGACGCGCAGAACATCGCGCTGCGCTCGACCGGGCTCTCCGAGTCCAGCCGACAGGCGGTGTCCAACATGATCGACCAGTTGCGCAAGCTCGAAGGACTGGTCGACACCGACGCCCCGCGGGATCAGCCGGAGAAGCCGCGCCGCCCCTGAGTCCTCGGGCGCTGTGCGCTGCCGAGCAGACGGTAGGCCCTGGAGACCCGGGTGAGCTGGGATATCTCCTGCGGCAGGCTGATGTCGGACGTGCGGCGGCTCGACTGCGACCCGTCGTGCGCCGTACGTCCGGCGGCCCCGGCCACCGCGGATCTGAGCACGGCGGCCTCGAACATCGCCTCGTGCTCCGACCGCCGGGCCTGTTCGAGCCGGTGGACGGCGATGGGATCGGCCAGGCCGGCGAGCAGCAGCTGTCCGTCCCGGATCTCGATCACCCGCCGGTACAGGCGGAATTCGAGATCGCGGGGCGGTATCCAGTCGAGCAGGCGGTGACGGGTCGGCTCCAGCGTGACTTCGGGAGCCGCCCGGGTGACGGCGTGCCACAGGGGCGCGAGCCCGCGGTAGGCGCGGTAGTTCCCGAGCCAGGCCGGGCTGAGCCTGGGCCCCCAGGAGGGGATGGTCCAGCCGAGCACCTGGAGCAGGGTGCCCGTGTCGGCGATGAGCCAGAAGAGGAACTTCCAGGGGCCCGTGCTCACGAAGGGCGTGTGTACGGCGAGGATCTGCCAGTAGCGGACCGCGCAGTAGACCAGGATGAGCGCGGAGCCGCCGGCCACCAGGCGCATGCCGAGACGCAGCCAGAACTCCTGGATGGCTCGGGCGTAGCGGGCGGCGAACACGACGGACTGGTACCGCCCGACCGCGCAGATGGCCAGGTAGTAGGACATGTAGAGGGCGTAGTCCGCGTCCTGGATGTTCAGGTACACGGTCTCCTGCGCCGACGCCACCTTGCCGGGGAGCACCGCCACGAACAGGGCGATGAGCACGGCGAGGGCGACGGCGAAGCCGGTCACCTGCCGTCTCGCCACCCGCTTCGCCTGCTCGGGCGGCAGGGTCAGGTGGACGACGGAGATCTGCTGGGCCGCGGTCAGGACGATCACCGACACCTGGACGATGATGATCGTGATGTTGGGGTAGCCGAAGAACTCGATGAGCGGTCCGCGGAATACCTCCAGGTCGACCCAGTAGGAGAGACCGTTGAAGAAGAAATAGGTGCACAGCGCGACCAGGGCGGCCCGTTGCGCGTTCTTGCGCAACGCGGGGGCTTTGTAGCAGAAGGCGATCAGGTTGCTGATGGCGCACGCCCAGGAGAGCCATTGGAACAGCAGGTCCATCGGCTCAGAGCCCCATGGGGGCGCGTTCGGGGTGGTAGTCGCCGGACACCGCCATCCGGAGCCGGCCGATGACGTCGCCGTGGGTGGGGAGAGGGGCGGGGCTTTCTCCTTGTGAGCCGATGCGGGCGCAATACAGGGAGGCGATCATCTCCGCCTCCTGCTCGTTCCTGTCGGAGTACTTGTTGCGTTGCAGGACCCGCCTGACCACTGCCGGCGATATGTCCGGGAAGAGCTTGGTGAGAATGTCGTCGTCGGTGTTCGACAAGGACTGGTGGTCGCACATGATGTGGCCGAGTTCGTGAGCGATGATGTGTTCCTGGTGCGAGCGGCTCGCGGAGGCGGCGTAGATGACAAAATCCGCGGCGCCGGTTGCCAGCCACATGCCGTTCACCGAATTCCGTGGGATGGCCATCGGTACGAGGTGGATGGGCCTGCCGCGCCTCTCGGACAGCCGGTCCCTCAGGGTGAGTACGTTCCGGTCGCCGTCGGGGACGTCCAAATCCGCCAGCCGGGCACTGCACTGCCGCCTGAGCTTTCTGAAGTAGCGTTTCGAGGGGACGGCAGAAGGTTCGGGGGACTCGCTCTTCGCCGGCGTGTTCATTGAGTCTCGGTCAACTTCCGCTCGAATGGTCACGTGTGGAACGTGCGCCCGGAGGACGGGGCAACCCCGGATCGCGGAGTGTTCCGGGCCGGGGGGCGGCCTCGGCTCCTTGAGTGATTCGGTGCGGGATCATCCCTCGCCGGCCCGGAACGGCGGGCCGGGGGCGCACGTGTTCCTCCGGTGGCCCCGGAGGAGGAGTGCGCGCGAAGGTCGGGCGGTGTCAGGCGCGGCGGGGACAGGGGGAGTTCACGAAGGGAACGACCGCACAGCTCTCCGGCCGGGGCGCGGGGCACCGACAGCCTTCGACCCGCCCAGGCGTGCTCAATGAGGCCGAGACCTCATGCGCCACCTTTCGCGCTCGCTCCTTCATGGCCATCCCCTCTATGGCGCGACGCATGTGCCCCGGTCACGTTGCCCGCAGCTGCCGCACACGGCAGTCAATGCGAACCAGCTCGCCTCAAACGATGCCCCAAACGACCAGATCCATGTAACCGGTTGGCCGAAAATCGCCAATGATCCTTTTCGCTGGGAACTGCGGTGACAGCGATGCCGCACTTCGGAAACCGCTGGTTCCGCCCCGCCCTCCGCTTAACGTGAAATCGCCGGAGAATGGCGCGATAGCCCCCTGTGCTCACCTCCACCGGCCGACTGCCGGTCCACAGTCTATGAAAACCGAACAATCAACGGATGGTATGGGGAGAAGGCGCTTTCCCCGCGATAGGGAACCGCCGCACCCGCCGTGGCCGAATATGCGCGGGGCCGGGACGGCGCCCGGTGCCTTGGCAAGCAGGTCACCGTTCCCCGATGGATGGCTGCCGGGCGAGGAACTCCTCGAACGCCGCCTTCTGCTTCGGGTCCATGAAGCCTTGGCGAACATGGAGTGCCTTCTCCTTGAGCCATCGCGCTTCTCCGGGGCACAGCAACTCGGCGACCACCACGCCGTTGCGGGCGACCGCCGTACGCCCTCCAGCGCGACGGCGGAAGAGGGTGAACGCGCCGAACTCCCTGGGATGGGCCAGTTCCGGCTGCTCCCCCGCGTCCCGGTCCTCGCTCTCGCCCCCGGTGTCTCTCGACGGGTAGGCGGTGGGGGCCCAATGCTCCCAGCGCGCCAGCGTGGCCGCGGGCACCAGCACCGCGTGTTCCGGCTGCCGGTGCCCCTCCCACCGGAATGTCACCGTGACGGGCTCGCCGACCGCCTCGGCCAGCCCGAGCACCCGCTCCACCTCGTCGTTGTCCGGGTAGGCCACCGTCACATCGATCTCAATGCTCATGTCGCCGGAGGCTACCCGCCGGGGGAACCCCGCCGTCCGTCACCGTCCGGCACCGGGCCGTTACGGCTCCGTGTGGTAGTAGCGCGTGCAGGACTTCACCATGCCGTCCTCGGCGATGTGGAAGAGGTCCACGAAACGCAGGCAGGCGCCCGGGGTGATGCGGCGGCCGGCGGCGACGACGCTGCGGTCGTGGGCGACGACACGGTCGATCTCGTGGCGGGTGCGGGGGCCGTTGTGGTCGCGGTGGGCGCGCAGGACCGCGGTGCGGCCGCGGGCGGTGGGGGCGCCCGGCAGTTTCAGCTCGACGTGGTCGTGCAGCAGCGATCCGCACGCGTCGAGGTCGCCCGCGTCGAGGTAGTCGTAGACGAGGCGGACGTGGTCGGTGCCGGCGGCGGTGACCAGGTCGCTCACCGTGTTCGGGCCTGTACTCGTCCAGGCGTCGGTGTGCATGGGACGCCTCCTTTCTCCTTCGCGACGCACTCTTCCGCAGCCCGCCAACCCCCGCTTATCGCGGCGCTATTCGCTGAGCGACCACGCTGGGCAGGCAGGATGGACAGACACATGGGGGTTGTGAAAACTTTGGGCAAGTTGATCCCGGAGTATCAACGCGCTTACGAGCTGGGGGTCTCGGTGGCCGAGGGCACGATGCACACGGTCCAGGACGCCCCCAACACGGCACGTCCCCCCTTCCAGTTGCTGGGTCCGCTCCAGGTGCGGGGCAAGGACGGGCCGCTGCGGGTGCCGCCGGGGCGGCAGGAAGTGATCCTGGCCGCCCTGCTGCTGGAGGCGAACCGGGTGGTCGGCACGAGCTACCTGGTGGACCTCATCTGGGAGGACAACCCTCCGGAGACCGCGCGCACGCAGGTGCAGATATGTGTCTCCCGGCTCCGGAAGCTGCTGGCCGGTGCGGACAGCACGGTCTCGATCTCGACCCGGCCGCCGGGTTACGTGCTCCACGTCGACACCGGGGACGTCGACTCGCTGCTGTTCACCGGTCTGGTCGCGATGGCGCGGCGGCAGCGTGACGAGGGCGAGGCGGAGAAGGCGGTGGCGCTGCTGAAATCGGCGGTGGCCCTGTGGCAGGGCGACTCGCTGACCGGTCTGGTGAGCGGCCCGCTCGCCAACAAGGCCCGCCAGCTGGACGAGGAGCGGCTGGGCGCCGTCGAACTGCGCATGCAGTTGGAACTGGAGCTAGGACGGCACGACCGGCTCGTGGGTGAGCTCCAGCTCCTCACCCACGAGAACCCGTTGCGGGAACGGCTGCGCGGCCAGCTGATGTGCGCCCTGTACTGGTCGGGGCGGCAGGCGGAGGCGCTGGAGGTGTTCCGCACCGGGCGCCGGATCCTCGACCAGGAACTGGGGCTGGCGCCGGGCAGGGAGTTGCGCGGGCTCGAAGCGGCCATCCTCGCCGGTGAGCTGCCCCCGCCGGTCCGGGCACCCCGGCCCCGCGCGGAGAGGACGGAGACCGCCCCAGCCCCCGCGGCCGGGCGGGCGCGGGGCGAGGAGCGGGTGGCGCCCGGCGCCGAGCACGCCACGGACCGGGACGAGACCGGCGGCCCCGCCCCGGAGCAGCGCTCCCCCGCCGCCGGCCAGGACACCGCACCCGGCCGGTCCGACGCGCCGTCGCACGATGCCCGGCCCCAGCAACTCCCCGCTGCCACCTCCGACTTCGTCGCGGACGAGGCCCAGATCGCCGCACTGGAGAAGGCGTTGACCAGCGGCCGGGACCGCAAGGCGGTCGGACTCGCCGTGATCACCGGCAAGCCGGGCACCGGCAAGTCGACACTCGCCGTGAACATCGCGCACCGGCTCGCCGAGACGGGGTTCCCCGACGGTCAGCTCTACTGCGACCTGCGCGGCACCGGCACCCCGGCCACCACCCTGGAAGTGCTGGGCCGCTTCCTGCGGGCCCTGGGCATCCCGGGCCAGCTGATCCCGGACTCGCTGGACGAGCGGGCGGAGATGTACCGGACCCGGCTCGCCTCGCGCCGCCTCCTGGTGGTCCTGGACGACGCCGCCACCGAGAGCCAGGTGCAGCCGCTGCTCCCGGGCAGCCGGGACTGCGCCGTCCTGGTCACCAGCCGGGCCAGGCTGACCGCTCTCCCGGGCGCGCACCGGGTCGAGCTGGACGTCCTGGACGAGGAGCGGGCGCTGAAACTGCTGTCCAGGATCGTCGGGCAGGAACGGGTGGAGGGTGAGGCGGCGGCTGCCGAGGCCCTGGTCCGTACGGTCGGGCGGCTGCCGCTGGCCCTGCGCATCGTGGCCGCCCGGCTCGCCGCCCGCCCGCACTGGACGCTCGCGTCGATGGTGCACAGGCTGGCCAACGAGCGGCACCGGCTGGACGAGCTGGCGCACGGCGAGATGACGATGCGGGCCAGCCTCTCGCTCACGTACAACGGTCTGGCGCCGGAGGATCGTGGGCTGCTGCGGATGCTGAGCATGTCGCGGACGCCGACGCTGCCCGGCTGGCTGGCCGGCGCTCTGCTGGACGACGACCGGCCGGTGCCGTCGGACCTGATGGAGCCGCTGGTCGACATGCAGATGCTGGATGTCGTCGGGGTGGAGCGCAGCGGCGGCTACCGGTACCAGTTCCACGAGATCATCCGCGTCTACGCCCGCGAGCAACTGGCCGCGCACGACGCCCCGGAGGAACGCCGGGACGCGCTCACGCGCATGGCGGGCGGCTGGATGTATCTCGCTCAGGAGGCCCATCGCAAGGTGTACGGCGGCGACTTCACCGTGCTGCACGGCGACGCCCCGCGCTGGGCGCCGCCCCCGTCCTGCACCGAGGAGCTGCTCACCGACCCGCTGGCCTGGTTCGACGCGGAGCAGGCCGCCCTGTGCGCGATGGTGGAGCACGCCGCCGACGAGGGGCTGCACGACGTCAGCTGGAATCTGGCGACGACCCTGGTCACCCTGTTCGAGGTGCGGGGCCACTACGACCTGTGGGAACAGACCCATGTGCGGGCGCTGGCCGCGGTGCGCAAGGCCGGCAATCTGCGGGGCACCGCCGCCGTGCGTGCTTCGCTCGGCTCGCTGTACATGAGCCGCAACGAGTTCGACATGGCGCGTCAGGCGCTGAGTTCGGCGCTCGACGTCTTCCAGGCGCTGGACGAGCCGCAGGGCGAGGCGCTGTGCCGCCGGGACATGGCGCTCATCGCGCGGACGAACGGTGAGGACGACACGGCCCTGGATCTGTACGAACGGTCGCTGGCCGACTTCGACCGGGCCGGTGACGTGGTGGGGCGGGCGATCGTGCTCACGCAGAGCGCCCACATACGGATGCGCCGGGGTGAGACGGACGCGGCGCAGGTCCAGCTGGACGAGGCGCTGGAGATATACGACGGGGTCGGCTACCTGGGGGGCAGGGCCCGGACCCTGCGCAGGGTGGGTCAGCTGCTGCTGGAGCGGGACGAACTCGATCTCGCGGTGCTGACGTTCACGGAGGTCCTTGAGCTGTGCCGGGACTCCGGCGATGTGATCGGCGAGGGCCATCTGCTGCGCGATCTGGGCCATGCCTTCGCGCTGATGGGGCGGCCCGACCGGGCCAGGTACTTCTTCGACCGTGCTGTGGCGGCCCGGGAGCAGATCATGGATTTCGGCGGTGGCGCGCTGGCCCGCCTGGATCTGGCCCGGCTGCTACAGGATGAACCGGGGCGTTCCCGGGAACTGCTGGCTCCCGCGCTCGAAGTGTTCGCGAACCGGGGCATGAAGCGTGAACTGGCGGAGACTCGGCGGCTGCTCGGCACCGGCTGAGGCGAGTGCCGGGGGCGTCAGTCCCAGGGGTTGTTGTCGGTGGAGTCGGTGGCGCCGGGGGTGGGGGTGCTGGTCGTGGCCGGCTGGGTGCCGGTGCCCGACGCGTCGTCGGCCCAGCCGGCCTGGACGCCGATTCCGGTCACGATCACGACCGCGGCGGTGGCGAAGGCGGCGCGGAGGGCGTTGCGGGCGGTGGTGTTCTTCGTCATCGGACTGTCCTCTCGTCGGTGTTCCGTTTCCTTCTGGACACCACGTTAGGAATGGCGGGATTCACCGCACCGGTCCCGGCCTTATCCCCCCGCTATCACGGACCCCCGCCCCTATCACCAGCGGCGCGCGCCCGTCCGTCCGGGCGGTGCGCCGCCGCTCGTACGCGCCCCGCCGCTATCCCGGGGCGGGGCGGACCGGCCCGGACGGCGTTGGTCCCGCGATGCTCCCCGGATAGGCCGCGTGTGGAGGATGCCCGGCAGAAGCAAGGCACGACAGCCGTCTCCCTCACAGCGCCCCGGCCCGCAGCCGCTTCCGGGGTGCCTATCCCCGACGAGCAGGAGTCCTTCCATGACGCTCAGCCACCCCCCGCAGCACACCCCCGCCACCTCCGCCACTCTCGGCTCCCTGATACGCGGTCACCGCCTCCGGATCGGCCTGACCCAGCGGGAGCTGGCGGACCTGTCCACCATCAGCGTGCGCGCCATCCGGGACCTGGAGAAGGGAAAGGCGCAGCGGCCGAGAACCGACACGGTGCGGCTGATCGCCGACGCGCTGAGGCTCGGCCCCCGGTCGCGCACCGCGCTGGAGGAGGCCGCGCGACGGGGGCAGCGGGCGGGCGGTGACGTCCGGCGCCTGTCTGTGGAGCGGGCGGCGCCGCCCGTGCCGCTGTACCCGCTGGTGGGCCGGGAGGCGGAGACCGGTGTGGTGGTGGAGGAGCTGGGGTCGGGCGCGGAGCGGCTGATCACCGTCGTCGGGCTGAGCGGCGTCGGCAAGACCCGGCTCGCCCTGGAGGCGGCGGCCCGCCTGCACGAAGCCGGGCTGCCCGTGCTGTGGCACTCCGGTGACGGGGCCGCCGCCGGCTGCCTCCGGACCGAGGACGACCTGCTCCCCAGGCTGGCCGACGGGTGCGCGCGGTTCCTGCGCGGTGACGGTGACGCCGGGGATCTGCTGCCCGAACTGGCGGATGTCCTGGGGGCGATCGGCGGGCAGGGCAGCGTGCTCGTCCTCGACGGCGTCGACACCGGCGTCCTCGACTTCGGCCGGCTGAGCGGTCTGCTGCGCGCCTTCCCGGGCCTGCGCCTGCTGCTCACCGGGGAGCGGCCGTGGAACGTGCCCGGGGAACGCCTCTTCCTGCTCTCCCCGCTGCACGCGCCCGCACCGGCCGCCGGGCACACGGACGCGGCGGCCGTCCGGTTCTTCCTCAGCCAGCTGCGCCGGGTCCGCCCCGACATCGTGCCGGACGAGCGGACGCTCGCCGATGTCGTCTGGATCTGCCACCGCCTCGACGGCCACCCGGCCGCGCTCGGTGCGGCCGCCTCCTGGCTGACCGTCTGCGACCTGTCCACCCTGCGCAACATCGTGGACTCCGATCCGGCCCCGCTGCTCGACCATCTCGCCGGGGGCCCGGACGGCTCCCGCCTCCAGGAGCGCGTCGGGCGCACCCTCGCCGCGCTGCCCGCCGCGTACCGGACGCTCGTCGGTGACCTGTGCCGGGTGGGCGACGGGGAGTTCCTGCTCCAGGACGTCGTCCGGCTGACCGGGCGCACGCTGCCGGAGTGCGGCCGGCTGATCCGCGATCTCCTGGTCAGCGGGGTGGTCCGGTCCAGTTCGGACGGCGGGCGCTCGGGGTTCCGCGTCCTGTGCGTGGTGCGCGCGTCGGCCGGCGCCGCGGCTGCCGTCTGACTGCCGCAGCCGCGCCGAACTGCTGGCCCTACCGCCGGAACAACTGCCGCTCGGCACCCGGCTCCGGCGGTTGTATGGCACTGCCGGCCCGGTACGGACGTCAGGGCGAGGCCGGCCCGGTCCGGCCCTTCCCGACCGGCCCGCCGGCCCCCGTACTGCCCGCCGTTCCCGGCTCCGCGCTTCCAGGACCAGCCCATCCCCGCCGCGACCCACACAGGAGACCCCATGCCGTCCGACGCAACCGTCGCACCCGCTCCGGCCGCCTTGCGGTTGCCGCTCTCGGAGGCCCAGCGCGACATCTGGACGGCCCACACCCTGGACCCCACCGGCCGGAAGTACAACATCGCCGAGTGCCGGGACATCCTCGGCCCGGTCGACCCGGAGCTGATGGCTGCCGCCTGGCGCCGCCTCGTCGAGGAAGCGGACGTGATGCGCACCCGCTGCATCGAGGACGACGGCGAGACCGTGTGGCATGTGATCGACGGCGAGCCGGGCGCCCGTACCCTCTCCTTCACCGATGTGAGCGCCGAGGACGACCCGGAGCGCGCTGCCTGGGACCTGGTGGGCGTGGCGGCGGGCACCGCCTTCGACCTGGCCCATGAGTCCCCGGTCCGTTGCAAGCTGATCAAGCTGGCGGAGGACCGGTACTTCTACTTCTACGCCTTCCACCACCTGCTGGCCGACGGCGTGACCTTCTCGTTGCTGCTGAAGCGGCTGGTCGAGCTGTACGAGAAGGCGGTCGCCGGGGAGCCGTGGGGCGATACGCCGTTCGGCCGGCTGGCCGACCTCCACGCCGAGGACGCCGCCTGGCGCAGCTCCGAGGAGGCCACCGCCGACCGGGCCGCCTGGCACGAGCACTTGGCCGGGGCCCCACAGCCGCCGGACAGCCTGATCCGGGGCACCGGCCGGGCGGCTCCGTCGCGGGGCGTCCTGCCGTTCTCCCGGCGCACGGTCCTGGTGCCCGCGGCGGACGCGGACCGGCTGCGTGCCGTCGCACGCTCGGAGCGGGTGTCGTGGCCGGTGCTGATGGTCGCCCTGTTCACGGTGTACGTGCACCGGGTCACGGCACAGGACGAGCTGATGCTCGCGCTGCCGGTGACGGGCCGGACCACGAAGGCCGCCCGCAGCACGCCGGGCATGACCTCGAACGTCGTACCGCTGCGGCTGCGGGTGGGCGCCGGGGAGACCCTGCACACGCTGGTACGGGCGGTGTCGGCCGAGGTCAAGCACGGTCTGCGCCATCAGCTGACGCGCTACGAGGACCTGCGGCGGGACGCCGGCGCCCTCACCGGTACCCGCAGGCTGACCGGTCCTGTGCTCAACATCATGGGCTTCAACGCCGACATGACGGTGTGCGGCAGCCCCAGCATCAATCACAACGTGACCAACGGCCCGGTGGACGACCTCAACGTCGCGGTGTACGACCTGGGCGCGGCGGAGGGTCTGCGGATCGACTTCGACACCCCGGTCGAGGGCGTCGACGCCGAAGCCACGGCCGCCCACCAGGACCGCTTCGCCCGCTTCCTCACGGCTGCCCTCGCCCCGTCCGAGGAGCGGGGCGAGCCGGCCGATCGCAGGATCGCCGAGTTGGACGTGCTGTCGGCGGACGAGCGGGAGCTGCTGCTCGGGCCGTGGGCGGGTGCCGTGGCCGACCGGGACGACGTCTCGCTCGTCGACCGGTTCGAGGCACAGGTGGCCCGCTNNCCGGANGCNGTCGCNCTNNTCGACGGNGANCGNNGNNTCACGTACNNGGANNTGAACGCGACNGCCAACCGCTGGGCCAGGCACCTGCGTTCACGCGGCCTCGGNCGGGGCGACCTCGCGGGGATTCTGCTGGAGCGCAACGCCNCCTTCGCCACCGCGCTCATCGCCGTACTGAAGACCGGCGCCGGACACGTNCTCCTGGACCCCGACTTCCCGGACGAACGCCTCCGCTCCGCCGCCACCGAGGCCGCGATCAGCCACCTCGTCACCCGCACCGCACTCGCGGAACGCCTTGAGGGGCCGTGGGAGGTATGCGTCCAAGGGCCCGAGGAGTTCTCGGGCCAGTCCCCCGACAACCTCGGGATCNCCATNCAGGGCGACGACCTCGCGTGCGTGATGTTCACCTCCGGGTCCACCGGCCGGCCCAAGGGCATCGTCTCCTCGCACCGCACCCTCGTATCCACCCTCGTCGGGCAGACCTACCTCCCGACGAGCCCGGACGAGGTGTTCCTCCAGTCNTCACCCGTCTCCTGGGACGCCTTCAGCCTCGANTTCTGGGGNCCNTTGCTGCACGGCGGNNGNGNNGTNCTNCANCCNGGNCAGAAGCCNGANCCNGCNCTNATCGCNGANCTCNNGCNNNGGCANNNGGTNACNACNCTGCTNNTGTCGGCCAGCCTCTTCAACTACCTCACCGACGAGCACCCCGAGACCTTCGCATCGGTCANNACCGCNTACACCGTCGGCGAGGCCGCNTCNCCCGCCCACGTACACAAGCTCATGAACACCTGGCCNGGNATCAGGGTCATCAACGGATACGGCCCCGCCGANGCCATGATCTACGCCACCACCCACACCATCGAACCCTCCGACGCACCCCACCCCGTCATCCCCATCGGCTCNCCNCTNGTCAACAAGCCCCTCTACGTACTCGACACCNCCCTCCNCCTCTGCCCNCCCGGCACCACCGGCGAGCTNTACATCGCCGGCGACGGACTCGCCCACGGCTACCTCAACCGACCCGACCTCACCGCCACCCACTTCATCCCCAACCCCCACGGCCCCACAGGCACCCGCCTCTACCGCACCGGAGACCTCGCCCACTTCGACCACAACGGCCACCTCCACTACGAAGGCCGAGCCGACAGCCAAGTCAAAATCCGCGGCTTCCGCATCGAACCCGCCGAAGTGGAAACCGCCCTCCTCAGCCATCCCCGCATCACGCAGGCCGTCGTCACCAAGCACCACGACCAACTGTCCGCCTATGTGGTCAGCAGTGGTGCCGTCGCCATGGAGGATGTGCGCCGCCACCTCGTGGACCGCCTCCCCGAGCACCTGGTCCCCGCCTACCTCACCCCGCTCGACCGGCTCCCCCTCCTGCCCAACGGGAAGACCGACAAGCGGTCGCTGCCCGAGCCGGTCGCGGTCTCGGCGGGCGGTCGTGCCCCGCGCACCCTGCTGGAAGAGACCCTGGCCGGCCTCTTCACCAGCACGCTCGGCTCGCCCACGGACCTGTCGATCGACGACGACTTCTTCCACCACGGCGGGCATTCCATCCTTGCCGCCCGCCTCACCAACCGGATAGCGCAGGCTCTGGGCGTCCGGCTGACGATCCGGGACGTCTTCCAGAACCCGACGGTGGCGCGGCTCGCGGAGAAGGTCGGCACGGAGAAGGGCCTGCCCGCACTGCCTCCGCCAACCGCGGGCGAGGGGCCCGACGAGGGACCGGCCCCGGTGTCGTTCGCCCAGCGCCGACTGTGGCTGCTGGCGGATATGGAGGGCGGCAGCACCGCCTACAACGTGCCGATGGCGGTGCGTCTGGAGGGTGCGCTGGACGTCGATGCCCTGGAGGCGGCGCTCAACGACGTGGTCGAGCGGCATGCACCCCTGCGCACCCTGTTCGAGACGGTGGACGGCGAGCCGCGACAGCTCATCCTCCCCGCGGCGCAAGCCCGGGTGGTGGTCGAGCGCCGCGAGGTGACGCCGGAAGCGCTGGACGGCGCGATGGCCGAGGCCGGTCGCCACGTCTTCGACCTCCGGACCGAACTCCCCCTCAGCGTCACGCTGTTCCGGCTGGACGAGGCGACACACCACCTGGTGCTCGTGCTGCACCACATCGCCACGGACGGCCACTCCGGCAACGCGTACTTCACGGACCTCGCCCGCGCCTACGAGGCACGGCTCGCGGGCGCCGAGGGCCAGGTGCTGGAGCCCTTGTCGGTGCGGTACGCGGACTACGCGGTGTGGCAGGAGCGTGTGTTGGGCTCGGCCGACGACGCGGACAGTGTCCTGTCGCACGAACTGGCCTTCTGGGACCGGACCCTGGACGGGCTGCCGGAGGAGCACGCGCTCAACTCGGACCGGCCCCGTCCGGAGCGGGCCTCGCACCGGGGCGGTGCGCTCGATGTCGCCCTGGGTGACGACCTGTTCGAGCAGATCGGCGCACTGGCCCGCGCCGAGGGGTGCACCCCGTTCATGGTCGTGCACGCCGCGCTCGCCGCCGCCCTCACCCGACTCGGAGCCGGCACGGACCTGGCCATCGGCTCCCCCGTCGCCGGCCGCACCGACGAAGCACTCCGCGACCTCGTCGGCTTCTTCGTCAACACCCTCGTCCTGCGCAC
>NZ_KB892030.1 GCF_000373645.1 Streptomyces sp. ATexAB-D23
GGTTGATAGGCCAGATGTGGAAGCCCGGTAACGGGTGGAGCTGACTGGTACTAATAGGCCGAGGGCTTGTCCTCAGTTGCTCGCGTCCACTGTGTTGGTTCTGAAATAACGAACTGCCGTGTTTTTGCCCGGTTATTGTTTATTTCATAGTGTTTCGGTGGTCATTGCGTTAGGGAAACGCCCGGTTACATTCCGAACCCGGAAGCTAAGCCTTTCAGCGCCGATGGTACTGCAGGGGGGACCCTGTGGGAGAGTAGGACGCCGCCGAACAATCATTGTGGGAAAGCCCCGTGCCTCTGGCACGGGGCTTTTCTGCGTTTACGGGGGAATGCAGGAGGGGACTCACCCCGGGGTGACCAGGCGTGTGTCGTACGCCAGGATCACCGCCTGGACGCGGTCCCTGGCGCCCGTCTTCGCGAGAATACGGGAGACATGTGTCTTCACCGTCGACTGGGCGAGATGGAGACGCTCGGAGATCTCCGCATTCGTCCAGCCCTGGCCGATGACCGTAAGGATCTCCCGCTCGCGTCCGGTGAGGCCGGCGATACGCGGATCGTGTGGAGCGGGTTCACCGGGGGCGGGCGGCAAGTGCTCTACGTACGCGTCCAGGAGACGGCGGGTCAGGCTCGGGGCGACCACCGCGTCGCCGGCGGCCACGGCGCGGATGCCGGCGAGCAGCTCCTCGGGGAGCGCGTCCTTGATCAGGAAACCGCTGGCGCCTGCCCGCAGCCCGTCGTACGCGTACCGGTCGAGGTCGAACGTCGTGACGATCAGGACGCGTGTGCGTGAGCCGGCCCTGATGACGCGGCGGGTTGTCTCGATGCCGTCCAGGATCGGCATGCGGATGTCCATCAGGGCTACGTCCGGCTGGTGCCGGGCGATGAGCTGGAGCGCTTCGTGGCCGTTGGCGGCCTCGCCGACGACCGTCATGTCGTCCTGGCTCTCCAGCAGCATGCGGAAACCGAAGCGCTGCATCGGCTGGTCGTCCGCGATGAGCACGGTCGTCACGAGGGGGAGTCCTCCAGGGGGAGTCGGAGCCGTACCCGCCAACCGGTCGTGGTGGTCGGGCCGGCTTCGAGTGTGCCGTCGTAGAGGGAGGCGCGGGCGCGCATCCCGGTGATGCCCTGACCGGTGCCGGCGGTGGCCCGGTCGGAAGGGCGCGGGGAGCCATTGTCCGTGATCACGGCCTCCAGCTCACGCGGGTGGTAAGTCAGGGAGACGTCAGCCGTGAGGGCGGAGGAACGGGCCGTGTGCTTCAGGGTGTTGGTCAGGGACTCCTGTACCACCCGGTAGACCGTCAGCTGGCGCCCCGCGGTGGGCGGGACCGCCGGTGGCGTACCGGCCACCCGTAGACGTACGGCGAGGCCGGCCCGGCGTACGCCCTCCAGCAGCGCGTCCATGTCGTCCAGTGTGGGCTGCGGAGTGCGCTCGGCGTCCTCCGGCCGGTCGCGCAACACACCGAGCAGGCGACGGAGTTCCGCGAGGGCCTGGCGGCTGGTGGTGCCGATGGCGTCCAGGGCCTGGGCCGCGCGTTCCGGGTTCCTGGCCGCCGCGTACGAGCCGCCGTCCGACAGGCCCGTGATGACGGAGAGGTTGTGACCGATGATGTCGTGCATCTCCCTGGCGATCCGAGCCCGTTCGGCGGCGGCCGCGAGGCGGGCCTGCTGGTCGCGCTCGCGCTCCAGCCTATCGGCCCGGTCGACGAGGGCCTCCGTGTACTCCTTGCGCGTACGCACCACGATGCCGGCCAGGGCCGCGAACGCGAACGCCCACACGTGCGGGAGGAACAGCCGGTCCCAGCCGTCCGGGAAGCGGAAGGAGGCGAACACCAGCGGGCCGGCCACCAGCGCGCCCGACCGGGCCAGGGCGCGCATCGGCAGGCGTACCGCGATGTTGAAGACCACGATCTCCTGAAGGAACGAGGCCTGGATCATCGCCCCCGTCCAGACGTTGACCAGCGAGAACGGTGCCATGAACGCCAGCACCGCCTGTGGGCGGGCCCGGCGCCACAGCAGTGGGGCGGAGAACGCCACACTCATCGCGAGCACCAGCGGCGCGGGCACGTGCGGGTCGACGGCGACCGTGCGCCAGCCGCCGGAGGAGATGTCGAGCGCGGCGAACAGAACCCAGAATGTGGCGAGGACGCCGTCCCAGACGGCCGGACGGCGGCGGTCGAACGCGCGGACGTGCTGAAGGGCGCGCTATATGTGCCCGGTGAGCGCGGTGGGATCCGGCTCGGGCCCCGGTGAACGGGGCGGTGCCGGGGCCCGGTCGGTGTCCTCGTGCGTCACCCGTACATCCTCGCGTCCGGCGCCGTCCGGCTCATGCGTCGCGACGGCGCAGGAGCACCGCTGCCGCGACCAGTGTGGCCGAGGCCCACAAGGTGAGGGCGAGCAGGGCGGCGCCCGGGGACGCGGCGTCGGGGAGCGGGGTCGCGGAGCCCAGGACGCCCGAGGCCTGGGTGGGGAAGTAGCGGACTGCCGTCTCCACCGCGTCGTACGGGAGCATGGTGAGCACCTCGGGGAGGATCATCACGCCTCCGATGAACGCGCCGATCGCTCCCGGGACCGAGCGCAGGAGGGCGCCGAGACCCAGGGCGATGAGGCTGAGCAGGGTGGTTCCGGCGGCGTTCCCCGCCACGGCACGCAGTACACCCGGGTCGTTGAGGGACGCGGCCTGGTCCGTGTCGCCGAGGAAGACCTGGGCGACGAGGAACGTGATGAGTGTGGTGGCGAGCATGGCGGTGAAGACGGTGGCGGTGAAGACGGCGGCCTTCGCCCACAGGACCGGGAGCCGGCGCGGGACGGCGGTCAGGGAGGCGCGGATCATCCCCGATGAGTACTCGCCCGCGGTGACGAGGATGCCCAGGACGACCGTGCAGAGCGTGCCGAGGACGGAGCCGTAGAGGACGAGGACGACGGTGTCGACGTCCGAGTCACCGCCGTCGGACGTGTACGTCGTGCCCATGACGATGCCGATGCCGAGGACCAGTGCGGCGGCCGTGCCCAGGGTGATCCAGCTGGAGCGCAGTGACCGCAGCTTGTGCCACTCGGAGCGCAGTACCCGGGCGGGAGTAACGCGGTAGGGGCGGGGAAGGGCCGTGGTGGTCATGCGGGGGCTCCGGTCGGTTCGGGGGCGGTGATCCGGTAGTCGACGGATTCCTGGGTGAGGTCCATGAAGGCCTGTTCCAGGGACGCGGTGTGCGGGGTGAGTTCGTACAGGGGGATGGCGTGGGCGGCGGCGGTGCGGCCGATGTGTTCGGCGTCCGTGCCGCGGACCTCCAGCCGGTCGGAGCCGGGCGTGGCGGTGATCTCGATGCCGGGGCCGCGCAGGAGGTCGCGGAGGGCGGTCGCCCGCGGGGTGAGGACGGTGACCGATCCGCCGCCGGCCGCGGCCGTGAACGCGCTGACCGTGGTGTCGGCGAGCAGACGGCCGCGTCCGATGACGACCAGGTGGTCGGCGGTGAGGGCCATCTCGCTCATCAGGTGCGAGGAGACCAGCACCGTGCGGCCTTCGGCGGCGAGGGACCTGAGGAGGTTGCGGATCCAGAGCACGCCCTCCGGGTCGAGGCCGTTGACCGGTTCGTCCAGGATCAGGGCCGCCGGGTCGCCGAGGAGGGCGGCGGCGATGCCGAGGCGCTGGCCCATGCCGAGCGAGAACCCCTTGACCCGTTTCCCGGCGACGGAGGTCAGCCCGGCGAGGCCCAGGACGTGTTCGACGCGGCTGCGCGGGATGCCGTGGGTGTGTGCGAGCGTCATCAGGTGGTGGAAGGCGGTGCGGCCCGGGTGGATGGACCGGGCCTCCAGGAGGGCGCCGACCTCGGTGAGGGGCGCGCTGTGGGTGGCGTAGGCGCGGCCGCCGACCGTGGAGCGGCCCCGGGTGGGGGTGTCCAGGCCGAGCAGCATGCGCATGGTCGTGGACTTCCCGGCGCCGTTCGGCCCGAGGAAGCCGGTGACCGTGCCGGGGCGGACGGTGAAGTCGAGGTCCTGGACGACGGTGGCGTCCCCGTAGCGTTTGGTGAGTGCGTAGGCCCTGATCATGCGGGTGACGCTACGGAGACGGGAGGGTGTTGGGCGTCGGACCGGGGACGGGATGTGCGGGCCCGCGTAGTACCGGGGTACGACGCGGCGGCCGGGGGCGAATGCGTTTGCGCGGTCACCGGAGCGCGGGTCAGGATCACTGCATGGACTACGTGATACGGCCGGTGCGTGCCGACGAGTGGCAGTCGGTGAGGGAACTCCGGCTGGCCGCCTTGCAGGACCCGGTCGCCCCGGTGGCGTTCCTGGAGACGTACGAGCAGGGTTTGAAGCGGTCCGACGACGCCTGGCGGGAGCGGACGGTCGATGCGTCCGAGGACGGTGCGGGTGCGGTGCGGCAGTTCATCGCCGAGGGCCCGGACGGCCGCTGGGCGGGCACGGTGAGCGTGCTCGTCGAACGCCCCGACGACGAGGCGCGGTTCGGTGACGCGGCCCCGGTCGACCAGGGCCACGCGGTCGGTGTGTTCGTACGGCCCGAGGCGCGGGGCACGGGTGTGGCCGAAGCGCTGTTCCGGGCCGCTCTGGAGTGGTCGTGGTCGCTGGACGAGCCGCGCCTGGAGCGCGTACGGCTGTACGTCCACGAGGACAATCCGCGCGCCGCGGCCTTCTACCGCCGGATCGGCTTCGCGCCGACCGGGGAGACGGTGCCCATGCCGGGCGACCCGACGGCCCGTGAGCTGGAGTACGCGGTGGCGCGGCCGTAGGGGTGTACGGCCAGTCGGAGGGCCTGTCCTTCAGGGCCTGTCCTTCACAGGGGCGTGGGTGTCGTGAGCTGCTGCGACCACTGGGAGCGGGCCTGTTCGGGGGAGCGGAGCAGCGCGATGGTCGACAGGCCCTGGGTCTGGCCGGTCGCCAGCAGCTCCGGCAGCCGGGGCAGGGGCGCGACGGCCGCGACGTCATCGAGGACGAGCGTCATTGGTGGGTCGAGCCGGCCGTCGGATGACCGTGCGGCCATGCGGCGGCCGTGCTCGACCACGTCTGAGGCGAGCGCGGTGAGCAGGGGCATGGCCCCCGGGCCGGATCGCGGGGTCTCGATGGGTTCGCCCACCACATAGAGGCTGCCCCCTTCGTTCGCAAAAGAATCCAGTGCGAGCGCATCTGCTCGATTTGGTGTGCAGGCGTCCCGGACGTGGACGGAGGAGAGGGCGCCGAAGGCCCGTACGTTCAGTTCCTGTGCCATCTCGCGGCGTTCGGGGTGGCCGGTGAGCGCGGACTCCAGCAGTCCGGCGAGTCCGGGCGCTGCCTTGGGGTGGGTGCGGAGCAGGCGGACCGGCTCGTGGGCGCTGCCGCCGAGGGCCCAGCGGTGGACCTGGCGGAAGGGGCGGCCGTCGATGGCGGCGGCGTGCAGCCAGCAGCGCAGCAGGGTCTCCGCGGTGTCGGCCGTCGCCGCGTCGATACGGGCCTGCGGCCGTACGGGGGCGAGCAGCGCGGTGGCGCGGGCGGCTGCCCGGTCGGGCTGTTCGCATCCGGCGGTGGGCGCCCAGTGCAGCCGGGCGGGGGTGTCGCAGAAGTGGCCGGGGTCGTAGACGAGGACCGGGCCCAGCTTGGCGCGCGCGTCCTTCGTCTCGGCCCAGACGCTGGGGTCGGAGGTCACGACGAGCACGGGTCCGTCGGCTTCGCGGATGGCCTGGACGGCGGCCGACCGGCGGGTGGCGGCGGGGCCGTAGACGACGAGCGGGGTGCGCGGGGAGGGGACGGCGACCGGCGTGGGGGCGGCGGTCGGCACGTGGGCGGCGAGGCTGTCGGGCCGCGGATATGGAGCAGCTGATTCCGTTTCTGTCTCTGTCTCTGTCTCCGTCTCCGTGTCCGCCTCCGTCTCTGCTGCGGGGGCGTACTCCGTCGGGGAGGGTGGCACGGTGGGGCCGGGGACTGTGGGCGCGGGCTTCCGGGAGGTGGCGGGCGCGGGCTCCTGGGCCGGTCCCGGCTCGGGGAGGGCCGCCTCGTGCGCGTACTCCTCCCGCCGGCCCCGCCGGACGCGCGCCGTCCCCTTCGGCTGCCGTTCCCGGCGCTGGGACCGCTCCGCCCGGCGCAGCTGCTCCTGCTGTTCCAGCCGTTCGTCCCGCTGGCGGGCGCGTACGGCGCGCCAGCGGGTGACCACTCCCAGCACGAACACCACCAGGACCACCAGCACCATCAGTTCGCCGATGAGCAGGCCCCAGAACAGCCCGTACCCGGAGAGCTCGCTCGGTGGTGTGTTCGGCCAGGCGGCGGGCAGATCGTGCGGGGCGGCCATGAGCCGGCGCAGCGCCAGCGGGGTCTCGGTCAGCGTGACGCCGTCGGGCCATGCCCCGTGTGCGAGGAGTCCGGCGAGTCCGGCGGCCGCCCAGACCAGCAGGGTGAACCCGAGGAGGAAGGCGAGCAGCCCGAGGAGCAGGCCGTCTGGGATGCCGCCCCCTCGGCTGCTACCGGACCGTGCCCTGCCGTCGCTCCCCGCCATGTCATGCCACCGTTGACTCGGACGACTCGTTCAGTCGTTGCTGGTTCTCGATTCTGGCCGCGCGCTGTTCCGCTTCGAGGTCGGCGGCCCGTACGTCGTCCGGGAGCAGGTCGACCGCGGACGACTCGGTCATGGCGCGGTCGGTGAAGACGAGCGGGCGTTCGGCCTCGGTGATCAGGTGTTTGACGACCTGTACGTTGCCGTTGACGTCCCAGACCGCGATGCCGGGGGTGAGCGTGGGGATGATCTCGACCGCCCAGCGGGGCAGCCCGAGCACCCGGCCGGTGGCTCTCGCCTCGTCGGCCTTCTGGGCGTAGATCGTGCGCGTCGACGCCATCTTCAGGATGGCTGCCGCTTCTCGTGCCGCGGCGCCGTCGACCACGTCGCTGAGGTGGTGGACGACGGCGACGAACGAGAGGCCGAGCCGGCGTCCGAACTTCAGCAGGCGCTGGAAGAGCTGGGCGACGAAGGGCGAGTTGATGATGTGCCAGGCCTCTTCGACCAGGAAGATGCGCTTCTTGCGGTCGGGCCTGATCCAGGTGTGTTCCAGCCAGACGCCGACGATCGCCATCAGGATCGGCATGGCGATCGAGTTGCGGTCGATGTGCGAGAGGTCGAAGACGATCAGCGGGGCGTCCAGATCGATGCCGAAGGACGTCGGGCCGTCGAACATGCCGCGCAGGTCGCCGTCGACGAGCCGGTCCAGGACGAGCGCGACGTCCAGGCCCCAGGCGCGTACGTCGTCTATGTCGACGTTCATCGCTCGGGCGGATTCCGGTTCGGGGTGGCGGAGCTGATCGACGATGTCCATCAGCACGGGCTGGCGGTCGGTCGTCGTCTCGTTCACATAGGCGTGTGCGACCTTGAGCGCGAAGCCGGAGCGCTCGTCGAGGCCGTGGCCCATGGCGACTTCGATGATGGTGCGCAGCAGAGCGAGCTGGCCGGTCGTGGTGATCGCCGGGTCGAGCGGGTTGAGCCGGATGCCGCCGTTGAGGGCGGAGGTGGGGTCGAGGCGGATGGGGGTGAGGCCCAGCTCCTGCGCGATGAGGTTCCATTCACCGACGCCGTCCTCGCCCTGGGCGTCCAGGACGACGACCTGGCGGTCGCGGAAGCGGAGCTGGCGCAGCACGTACGTCTTCTCCAGCGCGGACTTGCCGTTCCCGGACTCGCCGAGGACCAGCCAGTGCGGGGCGGGGAGCTGCTGGCCGTAGAGCTGGAAGGGGTCGTAGATGTAGCCCTTGCCGGAGTACACCTCGCGGCCGATGATCACGCCGGAGTCGCCGAGGCCGGGAGCGGCGGTGGGCAGGTAGACGGCCTGGGCCTGCCCGGTCGAGGTGCGTACGGGCAGCCGGGTCGTCTCCACCTTCCCGAAGAGGAAGGCGGTAAAGGCGTCCGACAACGCGGACAGCGGATCTCGCATGGCGTGACCGACCTCCCTTTCGTCTCTCGGTGCTCGGTGCTCGGTGCTCGGTGCTCGATGCTTGGTGCTCGGCGTTTGGTGTGCTGGTGCGGGGTTGCGGGGTTGCGGGGTTGCGGGCTCGTGGGGCTAGCGGCGGATGCCGGTGGCGAACGGCAGGGTGTTCACGAAGGCGCGGTGGTGCTCGCGGTCGCACCACTCCAGCTTCAGATACGACTTTCCGGCGGAGGCCCGGATCGTCCGCTTGTCGCGGGCGAGGGCTTCGGGGGAACGTGACGACACGGTGATGTACCCCACCAGGTTGATCCCGGCGGCGCCGCTGGCGAGATCTTCACCCCGCTGGTCGAGTCGGCCGTGGGCGGCGATGTCGCGGGGGTCGACGGTCCGGTTCATCTTGGCCTGGCGGCTGGCCTCGGCGTCGTCGTTGGTCTTCTCGGTGAGCATCCGCTCGATGGCGATCTCGGTGGGTTCGAGGTCCATGCAGACGGCGACCGTGCGGATGACGTCGGGGGTGTGGACGAGGAGCGGGGCGAGGAAGTTGACGCCGACGGGCGTCATCGGCCACTCCTTCACCCAGGCCGTGGAGTGGCACCAGGGGGCACGGGTCGACGACTCGCGGGTCTTGGCCTGGAGGAACGTCGGCTCGACCGCGTCCAGCTCGGCCGGCCAGGCGTTGCGCTTGGTCATGGCCTGGATGTGGTCGATGGGGTGGTCGGGGTCGTACATGGAGTGCACGAGGGAGGCCAGCCGGCTCTGGCCGAGGGGCTGGCGGACCCGGATGTCGGCCTCGGCGAGGCGGGCGCAGATGTCGGTGAGCTCGCGTGCCATGACGACGGCGAGGCCGGCGTCCCGGTCGAGCTTGCGGCCTCCGTGCGGGCGGGCGGCGCGGGCCATGGCGTTGGCCTCGGCGGCGAGCTCGCGGTTGAAGTGCATGCAGGCGACGAGGTACGCGCGGTGCTGCTCGCTGGAGGTGGAGACCATGGACTGGAGCTGGTCGTAGGAGTCCTGGAGCCAGCGGGGTGAGGCGTGGTCGCCGCGCTGGGCGACGTCCTTGGCGTGGGCGTCGGGGTCGGCGGGGAGCGTACGGGCCAGCATCTGGAGGCGCGTGACGAAGCCGTCCCCGTTGGCGACGTGCTTGAGCAGGGTGCCGAACCGGTCGACGAGCGCTTCCTGGTCCTCGCTGTCGCGCAGGCCGACGCCGGGGCCCTCGATCTCGATGGCCGCGGTGACGGTGCGCCGGTCGGCGTGCAGCAGGACCGCGATCTCGTCCGGGCCGAAGGGGGCGGCCATCCAGTTGATCCGCCCGATGCCGGGGGGAGGGCCGATCTCGACCTCTAGCCCGTCGGCGCTGGTGCCCGCCTCCATGGCGACGGAGCGGTAGGTGGTGCCGCGGCGCAGGGAGCGCTTGTAGCTGCGGTTGATCTCGAACCACTTGTAGAACGTCCGGTGCTTGTACGGGACGTAGACCATGGCCAGGGCGAGCAGGGGGAAGCCGGTGAGCAGCACGATGCGCAGGGAGAGGACCGGGACGAGCAGGCCGCTCATCATGCCGAGGAACGCGCCGGCGATGATCAGGGCGATCTCGCCCGTCTCGCGGTTCTTGCCGACGATCGCGTTCGGCCTGGCGCGGCCGATGAGATACGTACGGCGGGGCGTGATCGGATGGGACTGAGTGCTCAACGCCCGCCACCTCCTGTGCGGTTGTTACCTGTGCTGCCTGAACTGCCCGGTCCGCCGCGTGAGCCGCGGCTGCTGTGCGGGGTGCCGGAGGTGGGGCCCGAACCGCTGCGGGGCGGAGGTGCGGCGGAGGGGACAGATCCGCCGCCGACTCCGCTCCCGGAGTTGCGGGAGCTGTGGGCGGCGACTCCGCCGCTGACCGGGTTGGCGGGCCGGCCGCCGCCGCTGCTGGTGTCGCCGCCGTTCTGGCCGCCGCGGCTGCTGTGGGTCTTGATGCCCTGGGAGACGAGGGCGGCGGGGGAGCTGATCATCGCGGCGGCCTGGGAGCCGTCGGTGGCCTGCTTGCGGTTGGTACGGGCGCCCTGGATCTCGTCGCCGAAGCCGGGGACGAAGCGGTAGATCATCCCGGAGGCGAAGATGGCCAGGAGGATGATGGCGAGGCCGGACACGACGGCGGAGAAGGCGTCGGGGCCGTCGTCGGAGGACAGCGCGCCGGCCAGGCCGAGGACGACGACGATGACGGGCTTGACCATGATCACCGCGACCATGATGCCCGCCCAGCGGCGTACGTGGCCCCACATGTTCTTGTCGACGAGCCCGGCGTACACGGCGGTTCCCAGGAGGGCGCCGACGTAGAGGAGGGCGGCGCGGATGACGAGCTCCAGCCAGAGGATGCCGGCGGCGAGGATCGACACGAGTGAGACGACGATCAGCATGATCGGGCCGCCGCCGATGTCGGCGTCCTTCTTGAGTGCCTCGGCGAAGGAGCCGAAGAAAACATCGGTCTGCCCGCCGGACGACGAGGCGATGACGTCGGTGACGCCGTCCGTCGCGGAGACGATCGTGTAGAGGATCAGGGGGGTGAACGCGGAGGCGAGGACGGTGAGCCAGAGGAAGCCGATGGCCTCGGAGATCGCGGTGGTGAGCGGCACGCCGCGGATCGCGCGCTTGGCGACGGCGAGGAGCCACAGGACGAGCGTCAGGACGGTGGAGGCGGCGAAGACGATGGCGTACTGCTGGAGGAAGCGGGTGTTCGTGAAGTCGACGTTGGCGGTGCTTTTGACTGCATCGCTGAGCTTGCCCACGATCCAGGCCGCGGCATCGGCGCAGCCCCGGCCGAGCGAGGTGAGCGGATCGAGAGCGGGGTCGGTGCTGGCGGGCGGGGTGGACTTGGGGGAACTGGAGCTGCCGCCTTCGCAGTAGTCCTTGGCGGGGCCGCGAATGAGATCGCAGGCGTTGCTACTCTCGCTGGGCGTGGGTGTCGGTGATGGCGCGGCAAAGGCGTGACTGGCTGTCAGTACCAGAAAGATCTGGACGGTGCTCGTGAGCGCTGTCAGCGAGAGGGCACGTGTACGGCGACTACCGGGCATATGTGAACCCTCCGTACTGCTCGACGGCGTCGGCCATCTCATCGGCAGAGGAGGCAGCCTGGTCCCGGCCTACGGGGGCTGGTCCGTCCTTCTGGGTGAAGTCGGTGACCTTCCAGTCTCCGTCGGTCCACTTGAGGTCGAAGGTGTTGGTGAACCAGCTTTCGGAGACCGGGTTCTTCGAGCCGTCGCCGGCCAGACCGAACAGGGCCGAGTACCAGACTGCGATGCTGGCTGTGTCACCGCTGAACTTCACGATCTTGGTGCCGACAGGATTGGACCGTGAGATGAACGTCTGCCCGGCTGGTGCGGTTCCATCAGGGGTCAGGCCAATGTTCGCGAGGAAGTCGGGGTCGGAGTAGACCTTGTCCAGAGCATCTTGACGGGCAGTGGCGACTGCTGGGGCGTAGACCGCAGTTGCGATGGCGCGCCGCTGGACTCTGTCGAACATCCCGGCGGACCCCAGCGCCACCGAATAGTTCGCCGCCGCGCTCTCCGCCCCCTGTTCGTCATGGGCGAAGCCCGAAGGGATGGTGCCGTTCTTTCCCGTTACCGGCTTCGTTCCCGTGGCCGCGGTCGGGGCGGCGCCGGTCCTGTTGTTGCCGTTGTCCTTGGACGTGCCGCCGTTGCCGTTGTCGCCTCCGCCCATGTTGGCGAAGGCGATGGCGCCCAGCAGCAGGACCACGACGCCGATGACCGTGATGAGGGAGCGGGAGCTGCGGGGTGGGCGGCGGGGGCCGTAGGCGTCGCCGGCCGGGCCGTCGGGGAGGCGGGTGCGGGTCTGGCGCGTGCCGCCGATGGTGCTGTAGGCGTCGGCGCGTCCCGCGTCGTTGCCGTAGCCGTCCTCGTCGCCGGGACTCATGCCGGGTACGCCCCCTCAACCGTTGCTCGAACCGCGTCGTAGTACGACGGTAGCCGTGCTGCTCTCCGCGCGGACGCGGTGTGGTGACTCGACATCAGGGAGACGCAACCTCTGCCGTTGGGCACGACGGACGGATGGGAGGGGTGGGGCGGGACGGCCCCGGGGCAGGGGATGACAGCCGGTCAGACGGCCATCCCGTAGACAATGGTGAACAGGGTCCCCAGTGATCCGATGATGAACACACCGGTCAGGCCTGCCACGATCAGCCCCTTGCCCTGTTCCGCGCTGAACGTGTCGCGCAGAGCCGTCGCGCCGATCCGCTGCTTGGCCGCTCCCCAGACCGCGATGCCGAGACACAGCAGGATGGCGATCGCCATCACCACCTCGATCATTACGCGGGCCTCGTTGCCCAGGGTCCCGAACGGGCCCCAGTTTGGGGCGATTCCGCCGATGATGGTGGTGATGTCGCCCTTTTCAGCTGCCAGGATCATGTAAGTCACCGCCCCTGTTGGGTAGTTCGGCGCCCGGACCGCATGGCACGGGTCACTCTCTATCTTCGCTGATGAAACTGCTTTCGCACGACGGCTTGACGGCTCTCTTTACCCGGATCTCGCACATTTGACCGGTCTGGCCGCCCTGACCTGCGGATCGAATCGGTGTGTGGGCGAAATACGTATGGTTACTCTGTGTATCACGGAGAGTGACGTCGAGCAATGATCGTCATCACGCCATCCTGGCCGGGATGGTTGGTGGGGGCCGGGTCGTGCTGTTCCGGGCTCAGGGCGCCGGGTGCGAGGTCGGCTCGTCCAGCGGGCGCAGGAGTGGGTGGCGGGGATGCGGCGGTCGGGACGGGGTCTTCCACCACGAAGGTGGCCGGAAGTCGCACCAGGAGCCGTCGAAGGGAAAGGTTCCGGCCTCGGCGAGCTGTGCGACCGTTGCTCCTTCGGACCGGATTGCGACGGCTTCCTCGGCGGTCCAGTACGCGGGGTGGCCGGTCTTCTCCGCGAAGGACTGCTCGTCCTTCCATCTCCAGGACCGGTCCGGCGCCACGTTGATGTCCAGTTCGTGGTCCGTGATGTCGATGTCGGCGCCGTGGTGCACCCGGCGTTCGAGGTTCACGTACCAGCCGCGGAACTTGTGTCTGCGGCCGAAGAGCCACAGCACCGAGTGTGCGGCCCCCGTCGGCTGGTAGAAGAGGGCGTCGCCCATCGGCCAGCGGCCCGCGACGACGGGGAAGCCCCCGGCCGGGCGCTCGTGCGGGTCGATGTCCCGCAAGTGGGTGACGCCGCGTGGAAGAGCGGCGTGCCACATAGGGGTGCCCGACTCCATCCATACCAACTGGCCGGCGTCCGTGCGTTCGACGAGACGTACGGGAACGGAGGCGCTCAGGTGGCCGCCTATGAAGAAGTTCCAGTGCAGGATCTGGCCCTGACTGTCGTTTACGCTGCCCCTCTTGTCCTTTTTCATGCAATTGATCATGCCCGCCGGTCGGTCTCCGGACACGTCTGCGGACACGTCTGCGGCCACTTATGCGGCAGCGTCTGCGGCAACGTCCACGGAATCGGCGCCGAGCGGTACGGGCGCTCCCGACGGTCCGGGCGTACCTGCGAAGGCGGAGCCCCCGGGCGGACCGTGGTGGTCCGTCCGAGGGCTCCATCGTGGCCCGGTTGCGGTTCAGGGCTTGGTGTTCGCCTGCTTCATGGAGCTCACCGCGTCCGCGATCGAGCTCTCGTACAGGCCAAGCTTCGGGTCGTGGACCTTGACGTTCGGGCCGAGCGCGAAGTTGAGCTGGTCGGCGTTGGGCATGTGGTCGCCGTCGGCCAGGACGTTCAGCTCGTTGATCCAGGTCAGGGCGTTGCCGCTGCCGCTCGGGTTCAGGTCGATCACCGCGATCGCGGCGGTCTTCGGCTTGACCGGGTACGCCGGGGCCCCACCCAGACCGCCCGGGACCAGCGGCCTGATGTCGCCGCTGTGGTCCGAGGCGTTCGCGGCGCCGAGGCTGACGCGTGGGAAGTAGCTCAGGCCGCAGGAGTTCGCGCCGACGTTGTTGACCTCGATGACGTGCTGGGTGGACGAACCCTCACGGGCGTACACGCGCACCGACAGATCGCCGCTCTCGCAGGGGTGCTTGTAGGCGTAGCTGTCGCTGGTGTCGCCGCCCGAGGTGGAGCCCGTGGAGCCGCCGGTCTTCGCGGCGCCGGTCTTGGAGGTGTTGGTGCCGGCCGTGTCCGTGGAGCCGCCGGCCGTTGTCGCGCCGTCGGTCGTCGCGGCGTCCTTGTCCTTGCCCTTGGCGTTGTCGGCGTTCGTGGTGGCGTCGGCCGACGCGGAGGTGTCCGCCGGGCCGGCCGACTTCGTACCCTCGTCGTCGCCGCCGCATGCGGTCAGGGCGAGAGCGAGCACGGCGGTGAGGGCGGCACCGAGGGCGGCGGTGTGCTTGCGGTTGCGGTTCGTGCGCATGTGGTTCCCCGAAGTCTGTGGCGGTGCGGTGGTCGGTTCGCTGCAGACGGGCCCGGAACTCGCGGCGAACCGCTCCCCCTCCGACCGTCTGGCACCGGAAGCCTCCCGCCCCGCGCTCATGTCCTGCTAACGCCTCCCTGACGTCCCGCTCACGCCCTCGGAACGTGGGCTAGGTCACGCGTGACTTCGGCGGTCTGATCACCGTTAGATGTGATGTGCCCAAGCCTGCCGTTTCCACAGTTCCCGCCGGCGCCGCCGAGGCCGTCGCCGCTCCGCCCGCGCCGCTGCCCTTCCTGCTGACGCACAGCCAGGGTGTAGCCGCCCGTACCCTCTTGTCGTATGTGGTCTCCCTGCCGCTGACCTCGGCCGACGCCCAGCTCCTCGCCGTCGTCGTGGCGATCCGGGCCGCGCGTACCGGGGCCGGCAACCTGACCGGGACCGATCTGCGGTCGTTGCGCCTGGACGACCCCGAGGGCGCCGTGGCCGACCTGATCGCCGCCGGCTGGGAGGTGCCGGGTCCGCTGATCGGCGGTGAGCCGGACAAGCCGGTCGGCATCCTCGTCCCTGCCATGGCCCCAGGACCCGGCCATGTGCTGCCCCTCGGCAAGGACGCGCGGTCGCGGGTCTCGGGCTGGTCCATGCGTACGCGGCTGGCCAAGCCCGTGCGGAAGGGCTCGTCGGCTGTCCGGCTCGCCGCCCTGTTCCTGGCGGCCCACTGCTCCTCCGAGCTGGTCGGGCATGCGCCCGCCGAGCTGCCCGTCGCCTGTTACGGGGCGGTGCCCACGCTCCTGGAGAAGGGGTTCCTCGCCGAGGTGTCCGGGCAGACCTACCGGCTCGGCGAGGTGGTGGGGCACCTCGCCGGCAGGTTCCGTACGCCGGAGGAGCTGGCCGCTATCGAGCAGGAGGAGGCGGAGCGGCGCGCGGCACGGGAGGCGGCTGAGGCCCTCCAGCCGGAAGAGGCGACTCCGGAACGCTGGGCGGAGTGGAAGTCGGGGACCAGCCCGGCGCTGCTGCGGCACGTGGAGGCGGTGGAGCAGTGCGCGCTGTGCCGCTTCCCCTTCGACCGGGTCGCAAACGCGTTCCTGTCCGCGCCCTCCTCCGTGCCCGCCCCCCGTACCGTCCTCGACGCCTACGGAACCTGGCGGGACGCGCACCCCGACTGCGGGCGCGAGGCCGCCCTGTTCACGGTGGCGTTCCGTACGGAGCACGGCCACGGCCCTTCGTACAGCCAGCTCTGCAAGGGCCTGGGCTGGAAGAAGCTCTCGCGGGCGCTGCGCGGGATCGTGGTCGGCAGCCTCCTCGCCGAGGGCTGGCTGACGGACACCTCCCCGGTGCCGTGGACCCTGCGGCCGGGGAAGACCGCCCACGCGCAGGGGATCGTCCTGCCCGGCCAGGCGGCGCGCGGCAGGCGCTGACGGATGGGGGCCTTGTGGTGCGGGGCTGCGGCGTACCCGCCCTGCCCCCCCACTACGAGCACGTGAAGCCACGCCACCGCCCCGGTTCAGCTCGCGGGCTCGCCGGAGCCATCGGACTCGCCGGACTCGCCGGACTCGCGTGCGGCGGCGCCGCGGGCGGTCAGGAGGAGGGTGGTGGCGATGAGGAGGGCTGTGATGATGC
Organism: Streptomyces sp. ATexAB-D23; assembly: GCF_000373645.1. Classification (GTDB taxonomy): domain Bacteria; phylum Actinomycetota; class Actinomycetes; order Streptomycetales; family Streptomycetaceae; genus Streptomyces; species Streptomyces castrisilvae. The sequence continues at coordinate 15,872 of NZ_KB892030.1, forward strand.
CCGTCGTCAGGATCGGTGACGGGGTGAACGTGGCCGCCAGGACGGCGAGGACCGCGGCCGGGTGGAGGACGTTCGCGGCGCGGCCCAGAGACGCGGAGCGGTGGTGCAGGAGCCGGACGAGGGTGATGAACACGGCGACCGGGACGGTGTAGGCCGCGGCCGCCGTACCGTCGGAGATGTGGCCGTGCCCGGCGGTGTGGGCGACGTTGAGCGCGAGCCCGGCGCCGACGGCGGCCGCCGAGGCGAAGACGAAGTAGTGCCCGTAGCCCCACAACAGCGCCGTGCGCAGGCTCGTGAGCAGTTGGGGCGCGTGCTGCGCGAAGTAGAGCCACCACAGGGCGAACACCGTCAGGATGCCTCCCACGACCAGGGCGGCGAGGTCACCGAGTTCCGCGTGGGTGTCCAGGGCGGTGCGTACGGCTCCGGTGGCGGCCGTGATCGATTCGCCCAGCACGATCAGCGTGAACAGTCCGTACCGCTCGGCGATGTGGTGCGGATGCCAGGTGGTGGTGGTTTTGCGTTCCGCTACGGCGGGAACGGCGATTTCGGCGAGTACGAGGACCGCGAACGTGACGAGCCCGAGGCTCCCGGGCAGGGCCAGCCGTACGACCCAGCCGATCTGCACCAGGAAGATTCCGGCGGCGTAGTTCAGGCAGGTACGGCGCCTCCCCGGGTCGGAGCGGGCGGCGCGCAGCCATTGTGTGACCATGGCGAGCCGCATGATCACGTAACCCCAGGTGATGACGGAGAAGTCCTCGTGTTCCAGCGCGTCCGCCGCCCCCGCCGCGAGGACGAGCGCGCCGGTGATCTGTACGAGCGTCAGCAGCCGGTACGGCACGTCGTCGGTGTCGTACGCCGAGGCGAACCACGTGAAGTTCATCCACGCCCACCAGATCGCGAAGAACACCATCGCGTACCCGAGAACACCGTGGCCGATGCGGCCCGCGGCGAGTTCGTGCTCGAACGCGGACGCGGCCTGGGCCACGGCTGCGACGAAGCACAGGTCGAAGAACAGCTCCAGCATCGTCGAGGCGCGGTGCTGTTCGTCGGCGTGGCGGGCCACCATGGGCCGGTGCCAGAAGCTGGGGACGGGGGATGAGGAACTCATGAGGGCGCATTCTTCCCGCTGAGCGGGGTAAGGCGAGGAGGCCGCGCCCGGCCGGGAAAACCGCTGGCACACGGGGATGAGGCCCTGCCACACTCCGGCCATGACCTATGGAATCGAGAACCACCCCGCCCGTTGAGCGCCCCGGAAGAGCGCGGAGCGCTCCCTCCCAGGCACTCGTCTTCGCCCTCGTCTTCCTCCTCGCCCTCGTTTTCGCCTTCGCCCTCGTCCTTGTACGACTGCGCGCTTCGCGTCCAGCACGCCGAGCCCGAGGGGTGGTGGTCGCGGGAGCACGCATCCCCTCCCGAACGCTGGCCCCGCCGGAGCGACAGGGCGAGCAGGAGCTGGGCGGAGACCAAGGACGAACTGACCCTTCTGCTCGGCCCGCTGCTGATCGCTCCGGATGCCGCCGAGGCGGCGGCGGAGGCCGGCCGGCGGCTGGACGCCATGGACCCGCCGGTCCGGCACCGGTACGTCCACGTGTTCGTACAGGTGCTGCCGTTGGACAACGAGGCACGGGCGCGCGCCCTCGCGCGGTGCTTGGTGCGTACGGGCGTCAGCTGTCTGTCCGTCAGCGTCGGCATCGCACTGCTGGCCCGGCTCGGTGAACCCCGGGACACCCCGGACCTCAAGACGCTCAGCCTGCTCCGGGCCCTCGTACGCCCTGTCATCCGCGCCCTCGACGTCCTCGACAGACCGGCCGGGGCCCTCCTCGCGCTCCGTAACCAGGAGGTGTCGCCCGAACTCGCCCCGCTGATCACGGCGCTGACGGCCCATGACGAGGCCGCTGTACGGGACCGGCTGATCGCGTTGCCGGGGGATGTGTCGCCCGATGTGGCGCGAAGGGTGGCCGAGGCCGCCCGTATGACGGAGCTGCTGTCGGCCGCGGTGCCGGAGCGTGGGACGCCTGCGCTGCGGGCCGTGCCGGAGGGCGGGGCTGCGGGGCTGCGGGCCGTGCCGGAAGGTGGTGCTCCTCCCGGCCCGCGGGCCGCCGAGCTGCTCGCCCAGGCGGCACGCTTGCTGTTCCGCATGACCAGCGTGCGGGACTACGTCGCCGAAATCCTCTCCTACCCGGACGCCGCGCCCGCGTACGAGGCGCTCGCGCGGGGTGCCGGTCTCCTCGCGCCCACGCTCGACCACTACGGCCTCCTGCTCTCGGCCGTCCAGGAACTCCGTACGGGCTCCGGGGCCCTGCACGGCTGGGGCCCCGGCCGCCGGGAGGCGGCGCTGGCGCAGCTGACGGCCGTTCTGAACAGGCCCGAGTGGCGGGCGGTGCCGGACGACCGGGACTCGGAAGACCCGGGCGCGCGGTGGCGGGCCGGGTGGGCACGGCGTGCGCGGGCGCAGGCGTTGCGCGACCCGCGCGTCCCCACCGAGCGGTTGCGGGTGGAGGTGTTCGAGCGCGACCCCGTCGACCGGGGCACGATCGAGACCCGCATCCTGGTCGACGGCCGTCCGCTGGTGCCGGAGCTCTTCGGGTGGGGCCCCGCGGACGCACCGGAAGACCTGCTGGACCGTGGCCTCCTGCGGGCCGGGTCCGAGCCCCGCGAAGTGCGGCTCGCGGAGGCGTACTGCACCGAGGGGTGCTGCGGTGCGCTGTACGTCACCATCCGGCGGGACGGCGACGAGGTGGTCTGGGCGGACTGGCGGTGTCCGCCACCGCCGGGGCTGCCATTCGATCCGCCGGTCGTACGGGAACTCCCCGAACTCCGGTTCGATGCTGGTGCGTACGACGCTGAGATCGCTCGGGCGGAGGGCGACACCGGCTGGGCCTGGCCGGCCCGCCGGGCGGCCCGGCTGATCGCCGCCGGGGTGCGCGCCCGTCCGGACCTCCTCACCCGCTGGGGCCTGCGCCTCGGCTGGTCCGGTACGGACTTCCGGAACCCCGACGAGACGCTGCTGAGCCTCATGTACGACACCGAGGACGGCTCTCCCGGGCAGTTCCTGTGGCGCATGCCGGATGACGGCACCCCACCGGAGGACCGGGCGGCGGCCGCGCTGCACCGGCTGGCCACGGTTGATCCGAGGACCGTCTGGCCGATCCCGGCACCGGTCCACCGTTCGGGTGATCCGTGGGCGGGGGCGAGGCATTGGGAACGCCGGGGAACGGGGTAACGCCCGCTCCCCGGCGCCTTGGCGTGCGGCGTGTCGCGGTTGCCGCTTTTGGCACAGTGCCGCTCCACGATCAAGGAACGGGGTGAGCGGTGTGAGCGGCGTGCGCGGTACGCGGCTGAGGCTGAGCGATTCGGCCGGCGACGGGGCTGCCGACGTGGCCGGTGGCGGGGCCGGTGGCGGATTCTCCGCGGGGGACCAGTTGCGCCACAGCGACGGGGCGTGGCTGCGGGCCGCCGGGGGCGCGGAGGGTATGGGCGCGCACCTCGGCCCGGTGCGTACGGAACTGGCGACGGCGCACGAGGGCGTCCTCGCCGGCACCGTCGGCCTGAGCGCGCTGGCCGAGCTGGGAGCGGTACGGGAGTCCTGGGTACGCCGTATCGAGTGCGCGCGCTACGAGTGCGGGGCACTGGCGGGGAACCTGCGGGCCGTGGCGCGGGCGCAGGGCGAGACGAACGAGTCCGTGCGGTCGTCCTTCGCCCCCGTGGCCCGGGTGACACATGGGGTCGAGCGATGACGGCGCCGTCCTCCACGCTGACGTGGGCGCAGCTGCGTGACCTGAAGTGCGCCGAGCTGGAGGAGGCGGCAGACGGCTGGGGCAAGGCGAGCAATCGCGCCGACGCCGGGCGGGACCGCATCGAGAAGCAGCTCCTGACGGGCCTGCGCGAGACCCAGCAGGGTGCGGCGGCGGATGCGGCGGTGAGCAGGCTGCGGCAGATGGGGCGGAACCTGCAGTACGTCTATACGGAGTGCGGCCTCGTCCGTACCGCGCTGAACAGCCTCGCGCACGAGATGCGGGCCCAGCAGAAGGTTCTGCGGAACGCGCTGGACGACGCGGAGTCGCTGAAGTTCACCGTCCACGCGGATGGCTCGGTGACGTACCCGGAGGGGGGCGAGGGCCTGATCGACGGCAAGCCGTTGCCGGGCGGGACGGCGCGGGTGAACACCATGCCCGGCCTGCTCCCTCCGTCGGGGCTGGTCGCCCCGAACCCGAACGCCGCGAAGGCGCAGGACATCGCGGACCGGGTGACGAAGGCGGTGCGCACGGCCGCCGAGATCGACTGGCGGTTCACCCGCGTTCTGCGGCGCCTGAAGGCGGAGGAGGGCCTGAAGGTCCCCGACCGCACGTGGACCGACGCGGCGGGCGACGCGGCAGCGGTACGGGATGCGGCGCGCGGCTACCTGAAGTCCCGCATCCCCCACGACGCGCCGCCCGCGGCCCGCGGCGAGTGGTGGGCCCACCTGACGGACGAACAGCGCGAGGAGTACCTCGCGGTGTACCCGGACCAGATCGGCAATCTGGACGGCATCCCGGCGACCGTCCGCGACACGGCGAACCGCGACAACCTCCAACTCCTGATCGGCAAGCTGGAGGGCCGGGACGACGAGACGTCACACGCGCGGCTGGCGGGACTGCGGGAGATCGACCGCCAGCTGACGAGCGACGGCCGGCCGCCGATGTACCTGCTCGGCATCGGCGATGAGGGGAACGGGCGAGCGATCGTGTCGTTCGGGAACCCGGATACGGCGCGGAATGTTGCGGCTTATGTGCCGGGGTTGAATACGGCGCTGGATGAGGAGTTTGCTACGGGGGATCTCAAGCGGGCGCGAGATACCGCCATCGGTGCGAAAGAGATGGATCCCGACGCGACTGTCGCTTCAATCGTCTGGCTCGGCTACGATGCGCCGCAAGCGTCACTTGATGACCTGGCAGGTGATTTGGAGGTAGCTGGAGAATCGAGTGCAAGGAAGGGAGCTGCGGCCTACAGCGAATTCATGGCCGGCATTTCTGCTACGAATGAGAATGCCGATCCGCATGTAACCGCGATCGGTCATTCGTACGGTTCGTTGACGGTTGGGATCGCTGCTCGGCAGGAAGGCGGAATCCCAGGGGCTGACGACGTGGTTCTGGTGGGCAGCCCCGGGGTGGGGGCTCACTCGGCAGAGGAGCTTGGGGTTGGAAGGGATCACGTCTTTGTGGGAGCTGCCGAGAATGACCCCGTGACCAAGTTGCCCAACAGCCGTGAAGCGAGTGGCTTGGGTACGGGAATCGTGGGCGGTGCGTCGGTGGGGTTTTCGCTGGGGATGGCTGGAGGGCCTGTTGGGGCCGTGCTTGGCGGTGCGGTGGGTGGTATTGCAGGTGGCTCGATGGGGTACGCGGCTCAAGATGCTCAAACCGAGGAGAGCGACGTTTGGTTTGGTACCGACCCGGCGCACCGGGACTTCGGTGCGAATCGATTTGCTGTAGATGATGGGCCTCGACTGTTGGAGCGAGGGCACCGACCCGCTGAGGCGCACTCAAATTATTTTGACCCGGCGAAAGATCAAGTGTCCGCAGATAATATCGCGAGAATTGTCGCTGACAGATCGGGGGAAATCGAAAGAGAGCGGCCCAGGTGAAGATCAAGTTGACCGCTGTATCTGTCGTCCCTCTGCTGATTTCGGGATGTACTTCGATGGGTGTCGTGGCAGGTTCGGCCAATGAGGACGAGGGAGTCGGAATGAATATGCAAGAGGCTGCCGACCGTGCGGACGGGATCCTTGATGAAACATTTTCCGGGATTGATCCGTCGGTGGAGTGGGTGCATGGCGAATCGACGGAGGGGGGCTGCGATGTCTCGCGTAGGAGGGCGGTCGTCACTGTGATCTCTGATAAGCGCAGAGGGAGTTTTCTGGGTGTTGTTGAACGCGGTTGGCAAAAGGCTGGGTATCGCCAGATCGGAGTGAATGCCAGCGAGGAAAGCCCGGCAACCTACTTCGAGACGCCGGATGGATTTCGGGTGAGACTGCTCATCGGGGGCCGCGGGCAGGCCTTCTTTGAGGTGGCTACTCCCTGTGTGGAAAGGTCCTCGGTCTCGAAGCCCGCCCCACCCCCGGGCGGGGCGCAGCACGTGGGGGAGCCAGTGCCTGCTCCCAACATCCACTCCGACTTCTGGTCCGCCGGCGCCTCCTGAGCGCCGGTTCGTGCGCCCCCGTGACTCGTACACACCGTCGAAAACGCCCGCGAACCCGCCCCCGATGGGGGATGGTTGAAGGGTGCGTAAATTCTGGTTGGCGGCAGGGATCGGCGTCGGTGCCGCCATGTGCTTCGTGGCGTTGCTCGTCGTCGGTACCTACTCCGCCGCCGCCGGTCTCGGGGGTGGCGGCGGGGGTGCCGTTGCGCTGGCCAAGGGGGCGGTGCCCGCCAAGTATCAGGGGCTCGTGCAGAAGTGGGGTGATCTCTGCCCGGCCATCAACCCCGCCCTCCTCGCCGCCCAGCTCTACCAGGAGAGCGGCTGGAACCCGCGCGCCGAGAGTCCCGCCGCCGCGCAGGGCATCGCGCAGTTCATCCCCGGGACCTGGGCCGGGCACGGTATCGACGGGGACGGGGACGGGGACCGGGACGTGTGGGACCCCGCCGACGCCATCCCCTCCGCCGCCTCCTACGACTGTGAGCTCGCCGGGTACGTGAAGAAGGTCCCGGGCGACGCCACCGACAACATGCTCGCCGCCTACAACGCCGGCGCCTACCGCGTGATCAAGGCAGGCGGCGTACCGGACATCTCCGAGACGCGGAACTACGTCAAGATCATCCGCTCCCTGGAGAAGAGCTTCGCCAAGCCCGTCGGCCGCGTCCAGCCCTCCCAGCAGGCGGCCGGTGCCATCTACTTCGCGCAGAAGAAACTCGGCACGAAGTACCTGTGGGGCGGCAACGGCACGCCCGAGCAGGGCGGGCGATTCGACTGTTCCGGGCTGACCCAGGCCGCGTACCGCACCGTGGACATCGAGCTGCCCCGCGTGGCGAACGACCAGTACAACGCCGGGCCGCACCCGGCCCGTGACGAACTGCTCCCCGGCGACCTCGTGTTCTTCTCCGACGATCTGACCAATTCGCGCGCCATTCACCATGTCGGCCTGTACGTCGGGGGCGGATACATGATCAACGCTCCGTACACTGGGGCGGTCATCCGGTTCGACAAGATCGACACACCCGACTACTTCGGCGCCACCCGCGTGACCAAGGACGGCGCCGCGGCCCTGCCGAGCACGGAGCCCGCGGCCTGACCACCGCGGGCCGGTGGCCGGAACTCTCCGTGAAGCCCAGCCCCTGAGCAGCGACGATGTGTCACTCTTCGATAACGTCATGGTGATCATTCGGTGGAGAGTGGAACGTACGCGCGGAACGCGTCGTTCTCTGGCTGGGCGTGTGATCGACCGATGTGGACGAACCGAATACGGGGGTTCGTAAGCGCGGCGCACAGGGACGTGCGCAGCAGCAGCAGACAAGGCAAGGGGCCGCGGCAGATGGCTGGACTCGCACTGGATGGGTCGAACCCCGACGTCAGCCTGCTCTACGACATCAACGGGCTCGCCAAGGCCGCTCCCACCTGGTTCGACCGGGTCATGGAGTTCGTCGGTGAGTACGGGATCATGCTCGGCATGGTCCTCGTGGTCCTGTGGTGCTGGTGGAGCGTCCGCCGGCGCGGCACGGCCGAGGAATCGGTGTCCGCGGTGGCCGGGCTCGTCTGGGCGCCGCTCGCCGCCGGGATCGCGTTGCTCATCAACATCCCGATCCGTGGATTCGTCGAACGCCCCCGGCCCTTCAAGGACCATCAGGGGCTCGACGTCCTGGTCGACGGCAAGAACGACTTCTCCTTCGTCAGCGACCACGCCACCATGGCGATGGCCCTCGGCGTCGGCCTCTTCGTCGCGCACCGCAAGTTCGGCATCGCCGCCATCGGGCTCGCCCTGCTGGAAGGCTTCTGCCGGATCTACATGGGCGTCCACTACCCCACCGACGTCATCGGCGGATTCGCCCTCGGTACGGCCGTCGCGCTGCTCCTCGCGCCCCTCGCCATGATGCTGTTGACGCCCCTGGTGGCTGCCGTCTCCCGGTCCGCCCGCCTCGGCCCGCTCGTCCGGTCGCGCCGGCCCCGGGCGGCGGAGTCCGACGGCCGGGACGACGAGTCGCTCGGGATCCCCGAGCCCCGGCCCGGATCGGGCGGCGGCTCCGAGGGAGAGAAGGGCCTCGCCGCCTGAAGCGGGGTGGGGCGGGGTGAGACGGGGCGGGGATCAGTGGAACCCGCCACCGCCACCCCCGGAACCCCGTCGTCGGACTCCCTCAGACCCTCTGCGGGTACGAGATCGGACCCCCTGCGGGTACGAGATCAGATCCCCTGCGGGTACGAGAACAGCCCCTCCGGGTCGTACTGCTTCTTCACCTCTGCCAGACGCTTCGTCGCCGTCCCGTAGTACGCCTGTCGCCAGTCCGTCAGGGCCGGGTCCGAGTAGTTCTGGTACGCCGCGCCCGAGGCGTACGGGCGCATCGCCGTGTGGGTGTCTTTCAGCCAGTTCTGCTGGGCGGTGCCCGCCGTGCCGGGGCGCCAGGCGCCGATGTACTGGGCGAGCATCCGGGAGCGGCGGTGGACGAACGCCGTGGCCTGGGGGTCGACGCGGTTCACCGCTCCGCCCAGCGCGGTCAGCGCGACCGAACCGCCGCCGCCCTGGCCCGCGTCGAGCCGGGTGAACGCCTCGACCGCGGTGAGCAGGGCCGATACGCCCGCCGGGGACAGCGAGCTGTCGTAGAAGTCGGAGGCCGCGGCGTACGTCTCGCGCTGGAGGGTGCCCTGCGTGGTGCGGCCGGGTGTGGTGCCCGGCAGGTGGCACTGCGCGTCCGTGATGCCCGAGCAGCCCGCGTACACGAGCATCGCTTCCTGGTAGCTGCGGCGGCGCAGCGATACGGAGGTGGCGGAGGCGCCGATGCGGTCGGCGAGGCGGTCGACGGCGTTCTGCAGGTCCCCGTACGTACCGAGGCTGAAGGCCGAGACCGTGACCGTCGGGTTGATGCCGCCGGGGCCGGCCGCGAGGTGGGCGGCGGACCAGATCTCGTCCGGCTGGTCGGGGCCCCACTCCTGCCAGGCCGTGACGACGGCGCGGGCGCGTGACCAGGGCCAGGACATGTACGCGGTGACGGTCTGCGGGGCCGGCCGGGTGCGGAAGCGGAGTTCGGTGACGACGCCGAAGTTGCCGTTGCCCGCGCCGCGCAGCGCCCAGAAGAGGTCCGGGTTGCGTTTGGCGTCGGCGGTGACCGTGGTGCCGTCGGCGGTGACGAGTGTCGCGGCGGTGAGGTTGTCGCAGGTCAGGCCGTAGGCGCGGGCGGCGACGCCGTGGCCGCCGCCGAGGGTCAGGCCGGAGATGCCGACCGTGGGGCAGGACCCGCCGGGGATCGTCAGGCCGTGCGCGGCGAGGCCCTGGTAGACGTCGAGGAGTTTGGCGCCCGCGCCGATCGTGCCGTCCCGGCCGACGCGGGAGAGTGACGAGACGTCAACGACGAGTCGCCCGTTGCCGCTCGACCAGCCCGCGTACGAGTGGCCGCCGCTGCGGATCGCGACGGGCACGGAGGTATGGCGGGCGAAGGCCAGGCACTCGCGGATGTCGTCCTCGTGGGAGACGTACGCGACGGCCGCCGGTTTCTGGTCGTCGAAGCGGGTGTTGTAGAGCTGACGGGCGGTCGGGTACGCCGTGTCACCGGGCCGGATCAGCGCTCCCTCCAGGCTCTTGGCCAGCGCGGACCAGTCCGCCGGTACGGAGGAGGGGGAGGCGGACTTCGTGGGGGAGGGGGCGCCCGACGAGGCCGGGGTGGGGCCGGCGGCGGGGGCGGCGGGCTCCGTGCCCTCGCACGCGGTGGCGGTGGCGCCGGTGAGGACGGCGGCGGCGCCCGCGGCGAGGACGGTGCGCCGGTTCGGCTGGGTCATCGGACCTCCGGAGTGGGGGGAGAGGTGGGGAGGGCCGGTACTCAGGCCGTGGTGCGGTGTTCCTCGGCGTCCGTGCGGGCCCGGTCGCGGGACCGGCGGGCCGGCCCCGACCAGCCGCAGGCGCAGCGGGCGGTGCAGAAGGAGCCGCGTTCGACGGTGGTGGGCTCATGGACGGGCCGGTCCCGGGGGACCTCGGCGGCGTGTTGGTCGTACACGCGACCACGGTACTGGGCGGGGTGGCCCGGTCGGGAGGGGTGTGCCGGCGGGGGTACGGGCCGCCAGGCCCACCATGTGGCGCCAATCGGGGCCGAAGACGTTACATGCGACAGGGGCTGTCGTTATGCGAGGCGGGCAGAGCCTCGGGCAAGCGGTATGTCGTTGAGGGTTGGCGGGCGATGGTGGTGCAGCGGCACAGGTCCGGAGGCGGGGTGCGCGGTGTGCGTGCCCTTGCCGTGGCGGTCGTGATGGCGGCGGCCGCCGGGTGCGCCGGTGACGGCGGCGGGGACCGGGCCACGGCCGCCGATGCCCGGGACGGGGCGGTCGAGGTGGTGCGGCGGGCGGCCGTGGTCCTCGCCGGGGAAGGCGTCGCGAGCGCCGAGGTGAGTACGTCGATGGAGACGGCCTCCGGCGGTACCCGGGTCACGATCAGGGGCAAGGGGGCGTACGACTTCCGCGCCGGGTCCGGCCGGCTCACGGTCGTGCTGCCGCCGGACGCCGCGGGCGAGGAGGAGCACCGCCCCATCACGGAGCTGCTGGCCCCGGGCGCCCTCTACATGATGAACCGGGGCGCCGGGGTGCCCGCGGACAAATGGGTGCGGATCGACACGACGGCGCTGGAGGACGGCAACCTGGTCACCGGCGGGGTCACCGACCCGATGGCCGCCGCCGAACTGCTGCGCGGCGCGGGGGCCGTGACGTACGTCGGCGAGACGGACCTGGCCGGGGTGACCGTACGGCACTACCGCGGGACCGCCGACATCGGCCGGGCCGCACGGCTGGCGGCGGCCCCGTCGAGGGCGTCGCTGGTGGCGGCGGCGAAAGGGTTCCGCACGGTCGAGGTTCCGTTCGACGCGTATCTCGACGGACAGGGGCGGCTGCGCAAGGTGCGCCACCGCTTCAGCCTGACCGGCGGGGGCCCGGCGGCGGAGGTCGTGTCGACCACGCTGCTGTACGGGTTCGGCGTGCCGGTCACCGTGACGCTGCCGGACGAGCGGGACATCTACACCGGCGAGATCGAGCCGGGGCGGGCGCGGCCTGATCCGGACGAGAGCCCCTAGCCATGCGGTCGCATCGAAATGGTCCGTCCGTGCCATGCGCGGCGCGTATCGGGCTCTCTACCCTAGGAAGCCGGTGACGGCAGTGAGAGGTGAGTGACGTGGTGACGCTCAGCGCCCCGACCGTATCCGACCATGTGGCGCTCGCCGAGATCGAGCTGTGCGGGGAACTGATGATCGCGGCCTCGGCGGCGATCGGGGAGCGGCTCAGCGCGGACCGTATCGATGAGGTGCTCGACGTGAAGGTGAGCACCGACCGCACCACCGTCCCCCGGCAGGGCGAGCACCGGGGCTGACGGGGCTGACGAGGCTGACGGGGCTCTCGCGGAGCGGGTGGCGGCCCCGGGATCAGGCGCGGCAGCCCCGGAAATCAGGCGACGCAGCCCCGGAAATCAGGAGCGGCGGCCCCAGGAACTGGCGCGGTGGCCCCGGGGATGACGAGCGGCGGCCCCCGGGATCAGGCGCGGCCCCCCCCGGGATCAGGTGCGCAGCAGGCGGGCGATGGCCTTGGTGGCCTCCTCGACCTTCGCGTCGATCTCCTCGCCGCCCTTGACCGCCGCGTCGGCGACGCAGTGGCGCAGGTGCTCTTCGAGCAGCTGGAGCGCGAAGGACTGGAGCGCCTTGGTGGACGCCGAGACCTGGGTGAGTATGTCGATGCAGTAGACGTCCTCGTCGACCATGCGCTGGAGGCCGCGGATCTGGCCCTCGATGCGGCGCAGGCGTTTGAGGTGTTCGGTCTTCTGGTGGTGGTAGCCGTGTATCCCGCGGTCGTGGTCGGTCACGATCGCTTCCACGGGGGCCGTGGTGTCCGCCGGGTCGGTGCCGGACGCCGCGTCCTGTGAGGGGTGTGTCCCCGTGGCCTCGGTGGTCGTCATTGCTGCCTCCCGTTTCCCTTTACCCTGCCGTTTATATACCCCTGGTGGGTATATCTTAACGAATTCAGCTGAAACGTGACCGGGGCCCCGTGCTGATCACTGTGCCCGATGCGCGACACTGAAGAATGCCGGTTAGCCGTGGCCGGATGATGCGCCTAGCATCAGCCTGACCGAATCCAAAGCACCCCGAGGACCCCACGTGCGCTTTCGTCTGACCCCCAGGGAGACGAGCTTCTACGACATGTTCTCCGCATCCGCGGACAACATCGTCACGGGCTCGAAACTCCTGATGGAACTGCTCGGGGCGGATTCAGCCTCCCGAGTCGAGATCGCGGAGCGTATGCGGGCAGCGGAGCACGCGGGGGACGACGCGACCCACGCGATCTTCCACCAGCTGAACTCCTCCTTCATTACGCCCTTCGACCGTGAGGACATTTACAACCTCGCGTCGTCGCTCGACGACATCATGGACTTCATGGAGGAGGCCGTCGATCTGGTTGTGCTCTACCAGATCGATGAGCTTCCCAAGGGTGTGGAGCAGCAGATCGAGGTGCTGGCGCGGGCGGCCGAACTGACCGCCGAGGCCATGCCGGGTCTGCGCACGATGGACAACCTCACCGAGTACTGGATCGAGGTCAACCGTCTGGAGAACCAGGCCGACCAGATCCACCGCAAGCTGCTCGCCCACCTCTTCAACGGCAAGTACGACGCCATAGAGGTGCTGAAGCTGAAGCAGATCGTGGATGTGCTGGAAGAGGCTGCCGACGCGTTCGAGCACGTCGCGAACACGGTGGAGACCATCGCGGTCAAGGAGTCCTGAACCACGTGGACACCTTTGTACTGATCGTGACCATCGGCGTCGCGCTCGGCTTCACGTACACCAACGGCTTCCACGACTCCGCGAACGCCATCGCGACCTCGGTCTCCACCCGGGCCCTGACCCCGCGTGCGGCCCTGGCGATGGCGGCCGTGATGAACCTCGCGGGCGCGTTCCTGGGCAGCGGGGTCGCCAAGACCGTCAGTGAGGGCCTGATCGCGACGCCCGAGGGCCACAAGGGGATGGGCATCCTCTTCGCCGCGCTCGTCGGCGCCGTCATCTGGAACCTCATCACCTGGTACTTCGGGCTGCCCTCGTCGTCCTCGCACGCCCTGTTCGGCGGCATGGTCGGCGCGGCGCTGGCCGGCGGGACGATGGTGCACTGGGACGGGGTGCTCGACAAGGTCGTCATCCCCATGTTCGTGTCCCCGGTGATCGGCCTGGTGGTCGGTTATCTGGTGATGGTCGCCATCATGTGGATGTTCCGGAAGTCCAACCCGCACAAGGCCAAGCGCGGTTTCCGTATCGCGCAGACGGTCTCGGCGGCCGGCATGGCGCTCGGGCACGGTCTCCAGGACGCGCAGAAGACGATGGGCATCGTGGTGATGGCCCTGGTCATCGCCGATGTGGAGTCCCCGAGCGACCCGATCCCGGTCTGGGTGAAGCTCGTCTGCGCGCTGATGCTGTCGCTCGGTACGTACGCCGGCGGCTGGCGCATCATGCGTACGCTCGGCCGGAAGATCATCGAGCTGGACCCGCCGCAGGGCTTCGCCGCCGAGACGACGGGCGCGTCGATCATGTTCGGTTCGGCGTTCCTCTTCCACGCCCCGATCTCGACCACCCATGTGATCACCTCGGCGATCATGGGTGTGGGTGCCACGAAGCGGGTGAACGCGGTGCGGTGGGGCGTCGCGAAGAACATCATCCTCGGGTGGTTCATCACGATGCCGGCGGCCGCGCTGGTCGCCGCGGCGAGCTACGGGGTCGTCTTCCTGCTGTTCGGCTGAGCCGGACTCGTGCCTGATCGTGTGGGTCCGCCCCGCGCTCCTCACGGAGGGCGGGGCGGACCCTTCGCCTTGTGGTGACACCGCCATGCAGCACCTCAAGGCCGTCCATGGGAGGCGGTCCGGGCTCAGCCGAAGCGGCCGGAGATGTAGTCCTCCGTGGCCTGGACCGACGGGTTGGAGAAGATGCGTTCCGTCTCGTCGATCTCGATGAGCTTGCCGGGCTTGCCGACCGCCGCGAGGTTGAAGAACGCCGTGCGGTCCGACACCCGGGCCGCCTGCTGCATGTTGTGCGTCACGATGACGATCGTGAACCGTTCCTTCAACTCCCCGACCAGGTCCTCGATGGCGAGGGTGGAGATCGGGTCGAGCGCGGAGCACGGCTCGTCCATCAGCAGGACGTCCGGCTCGACCGCGATGGCGCGGGCGATGCACAGGCGCTGCTGCTGACCGCCGGAGAGACCGGAGCCGGGCTTGTTCAGCCGGTCCTTGACCTCGTTCCACAGGTTCGCGCCGCGCAGCGACTTCTCCACGATGTCGTTGAGGGCGCTCTTGCGGTACGAGCCGTTGAGCCGCAGGCCCGCCGCGACGTTGTCGAAGATCGACATGGTGGGGAACGGGTTCGGGCGCTGGAAGACCATGCCGACCGTGCGGCGCACGGTGACCGGGTCGACGTTCGTCCCGTACAGGTTCTCGTCGTCCAGCATCACCTTGCCCTCGACGCGGCCGCCGGGGGTGACCTCGTGCATCCGGTTCAGGGTGCGTAGGAAGGTGGACTTGCCGCAGCCGGAGGGGCCGATGAAGGCGGTCACCGAGCGGGGTTCCACGGTCATGGAGATGTCGTCGATCGCCTTGTGGCTGCCGTAGTAGGCCGACAGTCCGCTGACGTCTATGCGCTTGGCCATCTGAATCACTGCTGCTTTCCGCCGGGCCTAGCGGCCGGTCTGCGGGGCCTTCCAGCGGGCTATGCCGCGGGCCACCAGATTGAGGATCATGACGAAGGCGATCAGGACCAGGGCCGCTGCCCAGGCGCGGTCGTAGGACGCGGCCTCACCGATCTTGTACTGCTCGTAGATGTAGAACGGCAGGGACGACTGGGCGCCTTCGAAGGGGTTGGTGTTGATCAGCTGACTGCCGAAGACCAGCAGGATGATCGGGGCGGTCTCGCCGGCGATACGGGCGACGGCGAGCATGACGCCCGTCGCGATGCCGCCGATCGCGGTCGGCAGGACCACCTTCAGGATCGTGCGCCACTTCGGGATGCCGAGGGCGAGGGACGCCTCGCGGAGCTCGTTCGGTACGAGCTTGAGCATCTCCTCGGTGGAGCGGACCACGACCGGGATCATCAGGATCGTCAGGGCGAGCGCGCCCATCAGGCCGGACGGCTCCAGGCCCGCGATCAGCATGATCGACAGGATGAACAGGCCGGCCACGATGGACGGGATGCCGGTCATCACGTCCACGAAGAAGGTGACGGCGCGGGCCAGCGCGCCCTTGCCGTACTCCACCAGGTACACCGCGGTGAGCAGGCCGAGCGGGGCGGAGATCAGGGTGGCGATGCCGACCTGCTCCAGGGTGCCGATCAGGGCGTGGTAGACACCGCCGCTGGCCTCGGGGCCGAGGACACCGGCCATGGAGTGGGTCAGGAAGTAGAGGTCCAGGCGCTCCGAGCCGCGGCTGATGGTGGTCCAGAGCAGCGAGGCGAGCGGGACGACGGCGAGCAGGAAGCACACCCAGACCAGGCTGGTGGCGAGGCGGTCCCTGGCCTGGCGCTGGTTCTCGACGACGCTGGTGGTGACGTACGAGATCACCAGGAAGAGCAGCGCGGAGATCAGGCCCCACTGCACGCGGCTCTGCCAGCCGGCGGCGAGGCCGGCGCCGACGCCCAGGGCGATGGCGACGGCGGCGAAGCCGAGCGGGGCGAGGCGGGGCAGGGTCCGGCTGCTGAGGGTGCCGGCCGGCGCGGGCGGTGCGGGCGTCGGGCGTTCCTGGACGCCGGTGGTGGTGGCGTGGCTCATGCGTTGGCCCCCGAGTACTCCTTGCGGCGGGCGATGATGAGCCGCGCGGCGCCGTTGACCAGCAGGGTGAGGACGAAGAGGACCAGGCCGGAGGCGATCAGGGCGTCCCGCCCGAACGCGTCGGCCTCGCCGAACTTCGCGGCGATGTTCTGGGCGAACGTCCCGCCGCCCGGGTTGAGCACGTGCAGCGAGATGAGGAAGCTCGGCGACAGGACCGTGGCGACGGCCATCGTCTCGCCGAGTGCGCGGCCCAGGCCCAGCATCGAGGCGGAGATCACGCCGGAGCGGCCGAACGGCAGCACCGAGAGGCGGATGACCTCCCAGCGCGTCGCGCCGAGGGCGAGCGCGGCCTCCTCGTTCATGCGTGGGACCTGGAGGAAGACCTCGCGGCTGACGCTGGTCACGATCGGCAGGATCATGACCGCGAGCAGGATGCCGACGGTGAACAGCGAGCGGGCGACGCCGATCTCGGTCTTCTCGAAGACGTACGTCCAGCCGAAGAACTGGTCGAGCCAGAGGTTCAGCCCCTCCAGGTACGGCACGAGGACGAGGGCGCCCCAGATGCCGTAGACGATGCTGGGCACCGCGGCGAGCAGGTCGATGACGTACGCGATCACGCCGGCCAGCTTGCGCGGGGCGTAGTGCGAGATGAACAGGGCGATGCCGACGGCGACCGGGACCGCGATGAGCATCGCGATGACGGAGCTGACGACGGTCCCGAAGAGCAGGACGGCGATGCCGAAGACGGGCGGGTCACCGGCCGGGTTCCAGTCGAAGGTGGTGAGGAAGTTGCCCTCGTCCTTGGAGATGGCGACCGCGGCGCGGTAGCTGAGGAACACGGCGATCGACGCCATGATCACCAGGAGCAGGATGCCGGAGCCGCGGGAGAGGCCGAGGAAGATCCGGTCCCCGGCGCGGCCCGTGGACCGGGGGCGGGACCGCCCGGCCGGCGGGGCCGGTGGGGTTTCTGTCTGTGTGGTGGAAGCCATGGTCTTTCCGGTCTGTGTGGGGGAGCGGGGGCTCCCCTGGCGGCGGTGCACCGGATGGGTGGGTCTTTCGTCCGGACCGGGCCGGAGCCCGCGAGCCCGGTCCGGTCCGAACGGAAGTCCCTTGGTGGCGGGCCGGTCCGGAGGGGTGTCCCGGACCGGCCGCCGGTCGCTTCGTACGGGTGGCGCGGGTGTTCTCGTTACGAGAGGCCGGCGACGGTCTCGCGGACCTTGGCGTTGATCTCCTCGGGGATCGGGGCGTAGCCGGCCTCGGTGAGGAGCTTCTGGCCGTCCGCGGAGGCGGTGTAGGTCAGGAAGGACTTGACCGTGCCGAGGGTGTCGGCCTTGTTGCCGGTGTCGCAGACGACCTCGTAGGTGACCAGGACCAGCGGGTAGGCGCCCTCGGCCTTGGTGGTGTAGTCGAGGTCGAGTGCCAGGTCCTTGCCGGTGCCCTTGACCTTGGCGGCGGCGATGGCCTTCGAGGCGTTCTCGGAGGAGGCCTTGACCGGGGCGGAGCCGCCGGTCTCGATGTCGACCGTGCTGATCTGCTGCGAGGTGGCGTAGGACAGTTCGAAGTAGCCGATCGAGCCGTCGACCTGCTTGACCTGGGTGGCGACACCGGAGGAGCCGGACGCGGCCTGGCCACCGGGGGCCGGCCACTTCTTCTCGGCCTCGTACTTCCAGTCGGACGGGGCCGCGGCGCCCAGGTACTTGCCGAGGTTCTGCGTGGTGCCGGAGTCCTCGGAGCGGTGGAAGGGCTGGATCGCCTTGTCCGGCAGCTTGGCGTCGGGGTTGAGCTTGGCGATCGCCTCGTCGTTCCACTTCTTGATCTTCGTGTCGAAGATCTTGGCGAGGGTGGGGGCGTCCAGCGTCAGGCTGTCGACGCCTTCGAGGTGGAAGCCGACCGCGATCGGGCCGCCGACCATCGGCAGGTTGATGCCCTGGCCGGACTTGCAGATCTTCTTGGAGTCGGCGACCTCCTCGGGCTTCAGCGCCGAGTCGGAGCCGGCGAAGCCGACGGTGCCCTGGTTGAAGGCGACGATGCCCTCGCCGGACGAGGAGGAGTTGTAGTTGATCTCCACGCCGGAGCAGGCCGCCATGTACTCCTTGACCCAGAGGTCCATGGCGTTCTTCTGCGCGCTGGAGCCGGAGGCGCGCAGCTGGCCCTTGGCGCCGTCGCACGAGACGTTGGACGCGGCCTTCGTCCGGGCGCCGCCGGTGGCGGAGGTGTCGCCGCTGTTGTCGTCCGAACCGCACGCCGTGAGGACCAGGGCGCCGGAGACGGCGAGGGCACCGAGCGCGGTGGCACGAAGCCGGTTCATGCGCTGAAGCTTCACTTTCGGGTGTTCCTTCCAGGAGCCGCCGAGGTGTTCTCTCGTCCGACGACGGCGTGCGATGTGGTGGATGGGTGTACTGCGGAAGTCGGGGCCGGTGCGGTGTGTGCCTCGCACCGTGCACTGCCGAAATTAGGCAGAACAGGTGAAGCGGTCTGCGGGGGTGGGTGAACGGAGGGTGAACCGTGGCGGGCGGCCTGGTTCCGGCCCCGTCCGGCCCGTACGCAGGGGCCGGACGGGACCGCGCGGCGGCGCTACGCGCCCGGCAGCGCCCTCAGCGCCGCGTCCAGCACCTCGCGGTCGCGGGGCTGCGTCAGGCGGGTGCGGGCGGCGGCGGGCGGGAGCCACAGCACGCCGTCCACCTCGCGGTTCGGGACGAAGGAGCCCGCCGTGGCCTCGGCGGACCAGTACGTGACCTCCTTCGGGCGGCCGTTGGCGACGTACCGGACCATGGGCAGCACGGCCCCCGGCACACAGTGGTGGCCCGTCTCCTCCAGGACCTCGCGGACCGCCGCATCCCGCAGGGACTCGCCGCGCTTCAGCTTGCCCTTGGGGAACGACCAGTCGTCGTAACGCGGCCGGTGCACGAGGCACAGCTCCACGCCCGTAGCGGGTGCGGGCGGGCGGCGCCACAGCACGCAGCCCGCCGCCCGCACCGTGCCGTTCACGACCGGGCCGCGCCCGTCGCCGCGTACGGCCAGCTCGCGCGGAACACCGTGCGCGCCGCCTCCACCTCGTGGCGCTGGTCGGCGTGCAGGACACCGAGGGCGTACGCGGTCGCGGGTGCGATCCTCGGCGTACGGGCTGCCGTGGCGGCCGCTCCGGCCGCCTCCACCGCGTCCCGGTGCAGATCGAGCGCGTGCCCGGCGGCGGCCAGGACCGGATCGGGGGCGCCGCTCACCACCTCGTGGGCGTACCGGTGCAGCCGCAGCAGCAGCCGGGTCTGGTGCCAGGGCGCGTCGTGCGCCTCGTTGTACGGCTTCGCCGGCTCGTCCGGGGGCAGCGCCGCCACCGCGCCGAGCAGCCGCTGCTCCGCCAGGTCCGCGGGGCCGCTCAGCAGCTCGCCGGCGGGGCCGGCCGCGGCCGCGGAGAACGGGACGTCGGAGGCGAGCAGGGCGACCGCGTCGGCCACCGCGTGGAAGCGGGAGGAGCCGAGGGCCTGGAGGGCGGCGGAGTGGGCGCGGGTCCGGGCGAGGGTCAGCTGCCGTTCCAGGAGTGCGCCGGCGCGCGCCGCTCCGACGCCGAGGACGGGGCGCCCCTTGTCGGCGGGCTCCCCCGAGGTGCGGGCGGCGGGGAGGGCCGGGGCGCCGGACAGCCCGTGCAGCGCTTCGAGGAGCCGGGTCAGCCGGTCCGCGTAGGCGTGCTCGCGGGCCAGCGTGCCGGACAGCCAGGCCAGTTCGGTACGGAGCTGCTCGGCCCAGAGGGGGTCGAGCGCCGCGCGGAAGGTGCGCAGGGCGGAGCCGATCCGGCGGGAGGAGTGGCGCAGCGCCGCCGCGGCTTGCTCGGCGGAGCGCGAACCGGTGTCCGCGGGGGCGGTGTTCTCGCGGTGCAGGCGCAGGCTGCGCAGGAAGTCCGCGGCCTGGGTGCGCAGATACGGGCCGAGCACCGCGCCGGCGCTCACGCCGGTGGCACCGGTCGCGCCGGTCGGGCCGGCCTGGGTCTGGTGGTCAGGGCGTCGCACGCCGGCGCCTCCGGGCGTCAATGAGCATTTCCTGTACGTGCCGCAGGGGCCGGCCGTCCGCGTCCACGGAGTGCCGGGTCCAGTTCCCGTCGGGGCCCAGGTGCCAGGACGAGGTGGTGTCGGCCATGCCGGTCTCCAGGAGGCGGCTGAGCGCGGCCCGGTGGGCGGGGTCGGTGACCCGGACCAGGGCCTCGATGCGGCGGTCGAGGTTGCGGTGCATCATGTCGGCGCTGCCGAACCAGACTTCGGGCTCGCCGCCGTTGCCGAACGAGAAGACCCGGGAGTGTTCGAGGAAGCGGCCGAGGACCGAGCGGACCCGGATGTTCTCGGACAGGCCGGCGACGCCGGGGCGGATGGCGCAGATGCCGCGCACCCAGATGTCGACCGGGACACCGGCCTGCGCGGCCCGGTAGCAGGCGTCTATGACCGCCTCGTCGACCATTGAGTTGACCTTGATCCGTACGTAGGCGGGCAGTCCGGCCCGATGGTGCGTCACCTCCTTGGCGATCCGGGCGATCAGGCCGTCGCGCAGCGACTTGGGGGCGACGAGGAGGCGGCGGTAGGTCTCGCGGCGTGAGTAGCCGGAGAGCCGGTTGAAGAGGTCGGAGAGGTCCGCGCCGACCTGCGGGTCGGCGGTGAGCAGGCCGAGGTCCTCGTACAGCCGGGCCGTCTTGGGGTGGTAGTTGCCGGTGCCGACGTGCGAGTAGCGGCGCAGGGTGTCGCCCTCCTGCCGGACGACGAGGGACAGCTTGCAGTGGGTCTTGAGGCCGACGAGCCCGTAGACGACATGGCAGCCCGCCTCCTCCAGCTTGCGCGCCCACTTGATGTTGGCCTGCTCGTCGAAGCGGGCCTTGATCTCGACGAGGACGAGGACCTGCTTGCCGGACTCGGCGGCGTCGATGAGGGCGTCCACTATCGGGGAGTCGCCCGAGGTCCGGTACAGGGTCTGCTTGATCGCGAGGACGTCCGGGTCGCCCGCCGCCTGTTCCAGGAAGGCCTGGACGGAGGTGGAGAAGGAGTCGTACGGGTGGTGCAGCAGGACGTCGCGCTCGCGCAGGGCGGCGAAGATGTCGGGCGCGGACGCGGACTCCACCTCGGCGAGGTCGCGGTGGGTGCCGGCGATGAACTTGGGGAACTTCAGCTCGGGCCGGTCCAGCGACGCTATGCCGAACAGTCCGGTCAGGTCGAGGGGTCCGGGCAGCGGGTAGACCTCGGCGTCGGACACCTTCAGCTCGCGGACCAGCAGGTCCAGCACGTACGGGTCGATGGACTCCTCGACCTCCAGGCGGACCGGCGGGCCGAAGCGGCGCCGCATCAGCTCCTTCTCCAGGGCCTTGAGGAGGTTCTCCGCGTCGTCCTCCTCGACCTCCAGGTCCTCGTTCCTGGTGACCCGGAACATGTGGTGCGCCAGCACCTCCATGCCCGGGAACAGCTCCTCCAGATGGGCCGCGATGACGTCCTCTATGGGCACGTAGCGCTGCGGCGACGCCTCCAGGAAGCGGGTCAGCAGCGGCGGCACCTTGACCCGGGCGAAGTGGCGGTGGCCGCTGACCGGGTTGCGTACGACGACGGCGAGGTTGAGCGAGAGGCCGGAGATGTACGGGAAGGGGTGTGCCGGGTCCACGGCGAGGGGGGTGAGGACGGGGAAGACGCGCTGGCGGAAGAAGGTGAACAGGCGGGCCTGCTCCTTCTCGGTCAGCTCCGGCCAGCGGATCAGCTGGATGCCCTCGTCGGTCAGGGCGGGGGCGACGTCCTGCTGGTAGCAGGCGGCGTGCCGGGCCATGAGTTCGCGCGAGCGGGTCCAGATCAGGTCCAGGACCTCGCGGGGCTGGAGGCCGGACGCGGAGCGCGTGGCGACCCCGGTCGCGATGCGGCGCTTGAGGCCGGCCACCCGGACCATGAAGAACTCGTCCAGGTTCGACGCGAAGATGGCGAGGAAATTAGCCCGTTCGAGTAGCGGTGTGGCGGGGTCCTCGGCGAGTTCCAGAACACGTTCGTTGAATGCGAGCCAACTGCGTTCGCGGTCCAGGAACCGCCCCTGGGGCAGCTCGTCCCCGTCCGCGTCGGGCTCGTACGCGTCGGCGTCCGCGTCGATGTCGGGATCGAGATCCGCAGCGGTGGACAGGCTCTCCCGGGACGACGAGGAGGCGACGGCATGCGGCCGGTGCGCGGCGAGCGAGCCGACGGAGGGTTGGGCGGCGGGCTGGACCGGAACCTCGGAGCTGGGCTGCTGGCTCATGAGCCCATTGTTCCGCGCGGAGCGCTCCGGGGGCGCGTCGGAGGAGGACGAGATCGCGGAGGAGGCGCGGGCGGGGCGCGTTCCGCCGGGATTCCGCCCGCTGCGGGGGGTCGGCAGGGCTGGCTGCATCCTGAGAGGGTCGCAAGGGCGTCTGAATGCCCGGTAACGACGACATGACATGCAGGAAGCGGTGGGTGGCCGTGTGTGGCGGTCCGCCCGGGGCGGGAGGCCCCGGGCGGGTCCGGGCGCGCCTCAGGCGTGGTGGCGGCGCAGGATGCGGAAGGCGAGCGCGACGGCTCCGGCCGCGAGGGCGAGCAGGATGCCGGTCTCCACGAGCTGGAGGGGCCAGAAATGGGAGGGGGGATGGTGGTCGACGAAGTTGGTGACCCCGCCCTGGTCCCTCAGGCAGTCCGGGCCGGGGTTGCCCCGGGT
Source organism: Streptomyces sp. ATexAB-D23 (assembly GCF_000373645.1). Lineage (GTDB taxonomy): Bacteria > Actinomycetota > Actinomycetes > Streptomycetales > Streptomycetaceae > Streptomyces > Streptomyces castrisilvae. The sequence continues at coordinate 38,483 of NZ_KB892030.1, forward strand.
GAAGCAGTCCTTCCAGTGGAGCTCCTTGCCGGACGGGGTGAGCATGCCCGATTCGATGGGCCAGGAACTGTCGCTCCAGGCGTTTTCACCGAGGTCGCGGACCGTGGGCCAGAGTTCGTAGCGGCGCTTGCCGAAGCCGTACATGACCACGGTCAGGACTACCGCGGTGAGGCCCATGGCCGGCAGGGTGCGGCGTACGAGCACGGCGCACAGGGCGCCCACGGCCACGGCGAACAGGGCGTAGGCGACGACGACCGGGCCGAGGGCGGGGAAGACCCCGCTCTGGGACCAGTGCAGCTCGTAGGGCGAGTCGCCCTGGACACCCGTCCGGCCCCACCGGTAGACGAGCAGCAGCACGGTCATGGCAGCGGTCGCCAGGACAGCGGGCAGGGCGAGCCGGGCCGCCAGCCACCGGGCGGGCGGGACCGACTGGGCCCAGGCGAAGCGGAACGTTCCGTTCTCCAGCTCGCGGGCGATCAGCGGGCCCGCGACGAAGACCCCGATCAGTACGGAGAGCACCAGGAGGGCGGTGCCACCGCCCGCCAGGTAGGTCTGGGACGCGCTGCGGGCGTAGGTGGGCAGGTAGGTGCTGTCACCGCAGCGCGTGGTGTCGCCGTCGGCGCAGTTCTCGGGCGTGGTGGCGACCCAGGTCCGGAGCCCGATCACGAAGGCGATGCCCAGGACCACCAGCGCGCAGGCCGCCCACAGGGCGCCGCGCTGCTGCCGTGCCACGACGCGTGCCGGGCCGCGCAGTTGGAGCGTGCTCACGCGGCCACCGCCTGACGGGCCGTCGCGCTCGGGGTGAGCAGTGCGGGGGCTTCGGGGGAGCGCAGGTGGGCCAGGAGCAGTTCCTCCAGGGACGGTTCGGCCGTCTGCCAGACGGCGGTGTCCACGGGGCCCTCCCTCCGGACCAGCGCGGTCAGCGCGCGGCCCGTGGTGCGGGACTCGACCACCGTGTGCGGCGCGAGGTCCTGTACGGGGCCGGTGAGCAGGGCGTGTGCGTTGATCAGGTCGTCCGTCTCGCCGCCGAGGCGGATGCGGCCGCCGTCGACCAGGAGCAGGTAGTCGCAGGCGCCCTCCAGTTCGCTGAGGATGTGCGACGACATCACGATGGTGGTGCCGTACTCGGCGGCCTCCGCCATCAGGGCCCCCATCAGCTGGTGCCGGGCGAGGGGGTCGAGGTCGGCCATCGGCTCGTCCAGCAGCAGGATCTCGGGCCGTTTGCCCAGCACCAGGGCCAGGGCGAGCCGGGTGCGCTGCCCGCCGGACAGGGTGCGGACCTTCGCGTCGGCCGGGAGCGGTTCGGCGATGCGCTGTGCGGTGGCCTGGTCCCAGGTCGCGGGGTTCAGCTCGGCGCCCGCCCACAGCGTCTCGGCGACCGTCAACTGCGGGTACAGCGGCTTGTCCTGGGCCACGTAGCCCATCCGTCCCCGGGCCTCGCCGGGCGCCGAGCCCAGCACCCGTACCGTTCCCTCGGCCGGCCGCAGGAAGCCCGCCGCGAGGGCGAGCAGGGTCGACTTTCCGGCACCGTTGGGCCCGACGAGCGCGCAGACGGAACCGGCCGGGAGCCGGAACGCGCAGTTCCGCAGCGCCCAGCCGCCTCCCCTGCCGCGATACCTCATGCCGAGGCCGTCGGCCTCCAGCGCTGTACCTGTCATCGGTCCTGGTCCCCCTCGAATGTGCTGTCCAGTACGGCGGTGAAGAGCGCGCTCACGTCGTCCCGGTCGAGACCGGCGGCCCGCGCGCGGCCGGCCCAGCCGGCGAGTTCGGCGCGCAGCGGGGAGTCGTCGTCGGCCGCCGCCGCGCTGCCGAGCGTGCGGGTGACGAAGGTGCCGAGGCCGCGGCGGGCCTCGACGAGCCCCTCGCGTTCCAGCTCCCGGTACGCCTTCAGCACGGTGTTCGGGTTGATCGCGGTCGCCTCGACCACCTCCCGCGCGGTCGGCAGCCGGTCGCCAGGCTCCAGCAGTCCCAGGCGCAGGGCCTGCTTGGTCTGCTGGACGATCTGGAGGTACGTGGCGACGCCGCTGCGCCGGTCGATGCGGAACTCGACTGCTGCGGACCCGGGCATCTTCACCCTTTCACTAATTAAGTAGTGAAAGGGTGGCGTAAGGAGGGGGCGGCGTCAAGCGACGCCGCCCCCGGGGAAGTCGTGGACCTCAGGACTCCGTGCGGTACATCAGGTCGACCTCGTGCGTGACGAAGCCCATCCGCTCGTACACGGCGAGGGCCGCCGGGTTGTCCGCGTCCACGTAGAGCATCGCCGTCGGCAGCCCCTCGGCGGCCAGGTGGCGCAGCCCGATCGCGGTGAGCGCCTTGCCGAGGCCGCCGCCCTGGGCGTCGGGCCGGATGCCGACCACGTACACCTCGCCGAGCCGCTCGTCGGCGTGCACCTTCGTCCAGTGGAAGCCGATCAGCTCGGTGCCGCCGGCGCCGTCCTCGCGCTCGGCCAGGAAGAAGCCCTTCGGGTCGAACCAGGGCTCGGCCTTGCGGTCGTCCAGATCGCGCTGGGTCAGGGAGCCCTGCTCGGGGTGGTGGGCGAACGCCGCGCTGTTCACGGCGAGCCAGGCGGCGTCGTCCTCGCCCGGGACGAAGGTGCGGACGGTGACGCCCGGGGGCAGGGCCGGCTCGGCGAGGTTCAGCGGGCTCAACGGGCGGCGCAGCTGGCGCAGTTCCCGGAACAGGGAGAGGCCGAGGACCTGGGCGAGGTGGCGGGCCGAGGCCTTGCCGCCGTGTGCCCACACCCGCAGCCGCTTTCCGGTGGCGGCGAGCAGTGCGGCTCCGAGGGCCCGCCCGTGCCCGTGTCCCCGGTGCGAGGGGTGGACGACGAGTTCGGCGGCGGGCGCCTCGACGGGGTCGGTGTCCTCCAGCTGCGCGTACCCGGCGAGCACGCCCCCGGCGGACAGCAGGAAGTGCCGTACGCCTTCGCGCTCCCCGCCGCGCAGTTGCAGCCGCCCCTGCTCGGAGACGGCCTGCCTGCCGTCGGCCCGCGCGGCCTCGGCGAGCAGGTCCAGGACGGCTGAGGACTGGTCGGGGGAGAGGGTGTCGAGCGTCTGGATCTCACGGCCGGGGGCGGGGAGGGGTACGTCAGTCGTCATGCGTACGAGCGTAAGGGCCTCCGGCCCGGGGGTGGGGGTGTCGGTTGCCCCGTCCCGGGGCGGAGGGTTCCGTCCTCAATCGCCGGACGGGCTCAAAAGCACGCCCGCACTCCCCGGGTGGGGTCCGGGGTCCCTCCGGGGCGTCTCCTCAAACGACGAACGTTCCGCCGGTACGCAGTCGTACCCGGGTATCCGTTCGTCGTCCTGCGGGGACTCCCCTGCACGCCCCCGGACCGGCCGCCACGCGTCTGCACGCCGGTGGGACGACTGTCGCAGACGCATACGCGTCCGGGTGGGGGCGTGCAGGGCAGTCCCCGCAGAAAATGGCGTACGACCCGGGTACCTGTTCGTCGTCGGGTGAACACGCCATTTTTGAGGAGTCT
>NZ_KB892031.1 GCF_000373645.1 Streptomyces sp. ATexAB-D23
GATGCCGGCGCAACTGCTCCACCTCATGGAACGAACCCTCGTCGAGCAACAGGGCGATGCGCTCACGCGCCGTCAGCTTGCCCTTGGCGTGCTGCCGGTCGGTGGCGGCCGGGTCCGGGCCGTGCCGGGCCTCGTCCTTGATCAGCCGGAGTTCCTCCAGGCGCTCGTACAGCGTCCATTCGGTACGCCGGGCCGGAGTCGTGTCGGTTACGGACATCGGTGCGTCACTCTCCTCTGGATGGTTTCTCGACCCGGGCCCGACCGTCTCTCAAGCCGCTGAGCCCGGCGAGCAGCCCGGCCACGGCGACGGCGGTGACGAGCAGGAACGCCGCGCGGTCGTCGGACCGGCCGACGGCCAGCGCCGCGGCCAGGGCCGGCACGACGACGGCGGCGATCTGCACGGCACTCTGGTAGAGACCGACGGCGGCCGCCCGGTCGACGGCGGCCAGCCGGGAGGTGGCCTGGGTGTTCAGCGCGGCGAAGGCCAGCACGAACCCCGCGCCGACCAGCAGCAGGGCCGGCAGTACGTCGGTGACGTAACGCTCCGGGACCGGGTGGCGCAGGCAGAGCGCCGCGCCCAGGACCGGGCCCAGCGCCCCCAGCGCGATCAGCCGGGCGGTGCCGTAACGGGCGATCAGCTTCCGGGACAGCAGTGCCGTGACGGCCAGTGGCACGCTGGCGGGCAGGAGTGCCAGGGCGGTGCGCGGCGGGGACCAGCCGAGGCCGGTCTGCAGCCGGGCCGTCAGGATCAGCAGCAGCCCCAGGTTCACGCCGTTCAGCGCGGCGGCCCCGGCCATCGAGCGCAGCAGCGTGCGGTTGCGCAGCAGCCGGCCCTGGATCAGCGGCCGGGGCGCGGTGCGCTCCGCGGCGACGAGGAGCGCGCCCAGCACCACGGCCAGCGTCAGCGGGCCGGCCGCGCGCGCGTCGAGCCAGCCGTGGGCCGGCACCGAGACGATGCCCTGCACCAGGCACACCAGGGCCCCGGTCAGGGCGAGTGCCCCGGGCGCGTCGAAGTGGCGCGGGGTGCCCGGGGGCGGGGCGGAGGGCGCGGGGCCGCGCGGGATCAGGCGTACGGCGAAGGCGAACAGGATCAGGACGATCGGGGCCGGGAAGGCTACGGTCCAGCGCCAGCTGACCGCGGTCAGCAGACCCGACAGCACCAGACCCGCGGCGAACCCGGAACCGCCGAAGAGGGTGTAGACGGACACCGCGCGCTCGCGGCTCCGCCCGGCCGGGAACTCCGAGGCGATGATCGCGAGGCCGGTGGGCGCGGTCAGCGCGGCGAAGAAGCCCTTCAGTATCCGGGTGGCCACCAGCACGGCGGGTTCGTCGGTCAGCCCGCCCGCCAGGGACGCCGCGGCGAAGCCGAGCAGCGCCCACAGATAGACGCGGCGCCGGCCGAGCAGTTCCACGAGCCGGCCGCCGAAGAGGATGAGCCCGCCGAAGCCGACGGCGAAGCCGGTGATCAGCCACTGCGCCCCGGTCAGCGGCAGGCCGAGCGCCTTGCCCGCCGCCGGCATGGCCACGATCATGGCCGACACTTCGAGGGCGTCGATGAGCATGTTCCCGGCCAGGACGAACAGCAGCCCCCACAGCCGGGGGCTCCACCGCTCCCCTCCGGCGGGCGGGGAGCCGAAGGAATCCTGAGTGCGTGTCATGGGCATCGTCCGAGCTCCTTCACTCCGTCCGGCTCCCGTTCCGTCCCTGCCTCCGCTCAGCCCAGGAGGGTGCCTCCGGTGGCGTCGAGGAACGCCCCGGTGACCCAGCGGGCGTCGTCGCTCGCCAGGAACGCCACCACGTCGGCGACGTCCCTCGGCTCGCCCACCCGGCCGAACGCCGACAGCTGCCCCATCTGCTCGACGGCCTCCGGGATGTCGAAGACCGGGTTGTCGTTGCGCGTGATGCCGGGCGCGACGCTGTTGATGGTGATGCCGCGCGGCGCGAGGTACTTCGCGAAGTGCAGCGCCAGCTGCTCGACGGCGCCCTTCGTCATCGCGTAGGCGATCTCCTCCGGGTTGGCGAAGTGGGTCAGCCCGGACGTGATGTTGATGACCCGGCCGCCGTCGGTCAGGTTCTTCAGGGCCCGCTGGATCGCGAAGAACGGTGCCTTGGCGTTGACGGCGAAGAGCCGGTCGAACTGCTCGGGTGTCGTGGCGTCGGCCGCGACCCCGCCGCCCATGATCCCGGCGTTGTTGACGAGGATGTCCAGGTCGACGGTGCCGGTGCGTTCCTTCAGGCCCTGCTCCAGGCCGAGGAAGAGTTCGTGGACGTCGCCGGGCACGCCCAGCTCCGCCCGGACGGCGAAGGCCCTGCCGCCGTCCTTCTCGATCGTGGCGACGACGTCGTCCGCCGCCCGGCCGCCGCTGGAGCTGTGTACGACGACGAGTGCGCCTTCCCTGGCCAGCCGCAGGGCGATGGCCCGGCCGATGCCCCGGCTGGAACCGGTCACCAGCGCCGTCTTGCCCGTGAACCTGTTCATACCTGCGTCTCTCCCATGTGAGGTGGTGTGTGAGGGTGCGCCGACGGCCGGGCCCCCGGGTGCGGCCGGGGGCGGGGACTGGGTGCGGGCGGGGGTGCGATGCGGCGTGCGGGTGAGGTCGTACGCGGTCCCGCTCGCCGCCGGTTCGCCGAACCAGCGCCGCAGGGCCGCGCCGAGCCCGGCCGCCTCCACCGCGCCGCTGCCGCCCCGTGACCGCTCCTCGTCGGCCCACACGACGTATCCGTCCGGCCGGATCAGCACGGTGGCCCCCGGGTCCGGGACGGCCGTCGGCGTACCGTCCGTGACGAGGTCGACCCGGTCGCTCCAGGGGGCCAGGGCCCGCCTCAGCCCGGCCGCCCCGTCCGGTGCGTCGGTGTGCGGCCGCAGCAGGCCCCGGGAGCCGTGCCCCTGGTGGCCGTGGGCCAGGCGGCGGCCCAGGAGTTCGTGGGTGCCGGGGCCGGTGTCGTACCGGATGTCGAGGCCGGAGATCATCGCGGCGAGGTGGGCGCGCACCGGTTCCCGCCGTACGAGTTCGGCGACGACCTCCCGTACCGCCTCCACCTCGGCGCCGCCCAGGAGCAGCAGGGCCTGGGCCCTGATGTTGCCGAGGGCCCGGGAGCCCACCGCGTGCCGCTCCGTGTGGTAGCTGTCGAGCAGGCCTTCGGGGGCCCGCCCGGTCACCTGGAGGGCGAGTTTCCAGCCGAGGTTGGCGGCGTCCTGGAGCCCGAGGTTGAGGGCCTGGCCGCCGATGGGCATCTGCTGGTGGGCGGCGTCGCCCGCGAACAGCACCCGCCCCTGCCGGTAGTGGGCCACCTGCCGGGCGGCGTCCGCGAAGGAGTTCACCCACAGGGCGTCGCCGTGCCCGATGTCCTCGCCGGTGACCCGCTGCCAGAGGTCGCGGATCTCGGCGAATCCGGGCGCCCCGGACCGCTCCCGGGCCGGGGCGCCGAACTCGTGCGCCATCACCCGGGTCACGCCCTGCGGGTTGCGGGCCGCGATGGCCAGTCCTCGGGGCAGCCGCTGGAAGCGCCGGGCGGGGATGTCGATGCCGGCGACGTCGGCGCGGATCAGCTCCCGGCGTGCGGGCTCGCCGGGGAAGGCCGCTCCGGTCAGCCGGCGGACGGTGCTGTCCTCGCCGTCGCACGCGACGAGGTACCGGGCGCTGACCGGTCCTCGCGGGCCCGCCGTCTCGGCCGTCACATGGTCCGGGTGTGCGGTCAGCCCGGTCACCTCGTGGCCGGGCCGCAGGTCGGCGCCCAGGGACAGCGCCCACTCGCGCAGGGCGGCCTCGGTGCTGGTCTGCGGGATCTTCCACTGCCCCGGATACGGGGACGGCAGGGTCAGGTCGAGCGGGATGCCGCCGAAGTGGCCCATGACGTCGTTGGGCAGGGGCCCCAGCCGGTCCAGGAGGCCGCGGCTGTCGAGGATCTCCATCGTGCGGGCGTGCAGCGTGGACGCCCGCGACTCCGTTCCGGGCTCCGCCCGGCGCTCCAGCACCACCACCTCCGCCCCGCCGAGCCTGAGTTCGCCCGCGAGGAGCAGCCCGACCGGTCCCGCTCCGACGACGACGACATCGCAGTCCAGGGCGGCCACGGTCAGCTCTTGCTCTCGGCGTGGCTGTTGCTCTCGGCGTACTCCTTGGCGTGACCGAGCGTGGCGCGGCTGTTGGTGCTCAGGGCGCCGTGCACATAGGCGCGGGCGTCCTCGACCGTCGCCTCCTCGCCCAGGACGCGGGCGATGTTGGCCGTGTTGAGCACCACGGTGTGCTGGGAGACGGCGGTGACGCCGCCGTCGTCCTCCTCGGTGAAGGTCCAGCAGCCGGTGTGCAGGGTCATGAGCGCGGGCAGCGTGATCTGCTTGTACGCGATCTTCTGGTGCGGGAAGGCCACCCGGTAGGACTTGGTGGTGTGCACGGAGCCGTCCCGGGCACGGGTGTCCATCTCCAGGGTCTGGAGCCCGGGAGCGTCCTCGCCGAAGCGGACGGAGGCCACGTGCGGCAGCCGCTCGGCCCACAGACCGGCTTCGTTGATGAAGTCGAAGGCGTCCTTGGCCGGTCCGTCGATCCGCACGCTGTCCTCGAAGGAGAAGGTCAGTTCCTTCGACGCGTGCGCGAGTTCGACGTTGGTCCTGAGCGCGGCCAGTTCCGAGCGGGAGTTGCGGTCGACGGCCTCCTCGATCCACTTCAGGCCGTCCGGGTCGTCGTCGATGGCCCGGTAGTCGTGCAGGAGCCGGATGCGGGAGTCCCCGCCGGGGAGCGGTTCGATGATCCAGGTGCCGCCCATGGCCGCGACCGGCGGGGTGGAGACCTCCTGGCGGAATTCGATGCGCAGCCCCTCGGGGTCGAGGGTGCGGCGGGACGTCCAGTTCTTCGCGGCGCCGTTGGCGGTGGCCCAGATCCGGATGCGCTCGTCGGTGCCGGTCCGTTCGGCGACGTCGACGTGGATGGTGGGCGGGAATATCCGTGGCCAGTTCTCCACCTCCGCGATCAGGCGGTAGACGTCGGCCGCGGGCGCGGCCACGGTGATCTCGTGCTCGACGTGCTGGGTCGTCATGACGTGTCTCCTAGCGAGGGTTGCTCGGGAGGGATCAGAAGTTGCCGAGTCCGCCGCAGACGTTGAGTGCCTGGGCCGTGATCGATGCCGCGGTGTCCGAGGTCAGGTAGCCGACGAGGCCGGCCACTTCCTCGGGGGTCGAGTAGCGGCCGAGCGGGATCTTCGCGGAGAAGCGCTTCATGATCGCGGCCTCGTCGGTGTCGTACGCCGCCGCGTAGCCCTGGCGCACCCGCTGGGCCATGGGGGTCTCGACGTAGCCGGGGCAGACGGCGTTGACGGTGATGCCGGTCGGGGCGAGTTCGTTGCCGAGTGCCTTGGTGAAGCCGACCACGCCGTGCTTGGAGGCCGAGTAGGGCGCTCCGAGGACGACGCCCTGCTTGCCGGCGGTGGAGGCGATGTTGATGACGCGGCCCCGGCTCTTGTCCCGCATGCCGCCCGCGTTCAGCACGGCGCGGGTCATCCGGAAGACGCTGTTGAGGTTGGTGTCGATGACATCGGCCCACAGCTCGTCGTCGATGTCGGCGGTGACGCCGCCGCCGCTGCGGCCCGCGTTGTTCACCAGGACGTCGATGGTGCCGTAGCGCTGCACGGCGGCGCGCACGAACTCCTCGACGCCCTCCGGGGACCGGACGTCGAGCGTCGCGCCGTCGACGTCGAGGCCCTCCTCCCGCAGCTCCTTGACGGTGGAGGCCACGTTCTCGGCGTTGCGGGCCCCGATGTAGACCCGGTGGCCCTGGCCGGCCAGCAGCCGGGCGACGGCGAGACCGATTCCGCTGGTGGCGCCGGTGACGACGGCGACCCTGGTGTCCTGAGTGTCCTGTGACATGGCTGCTCCCGTGAACGGTGGATGAGGTGCGTGCGATACGCGAGATGTGCGGCGGGGGTCAGGCCGCGGCGTCGTCGGCCAGGTGCTCGTTGACGGCTCCGACCAGGGCGCGCGGGGTCGTCGCGTCGGCCAGGATGGAGTCGGAGATCGTGATGCCGTAGGTGCGTTCGATCCGGCTGCTGGTCTCCAGCAGTGCCAGGGAGTCGTAGCCGAGGTCCTCGAACTCCTGGTCCAGGATGTCGGTGTCGAGGTCCACGTCCTCCGCGGCGCCGGAGCCTTCGAGCAGGATTCGCTTGAGGTCCTCGATCGTGAACGGCTGAGTGCTCACCGTCTGTCCTGCCTTCCTTCTGGGGGTTCGTGCCGGTTGTGTACGGGCGAGAGGTCGTGCCGTGTCCGGCCGGATCAGCCGGTGGGGGCGGTGCGCAGCAGCACCGCGGAGTTGAAGCCGCCGTGGCCGCGGGCCAGCACCAGCGCGGTGTTCACCCGGGCGGGCCGGGCGTCGCCGGTGACGAGGTCGAGGCCGAGGGCCGGGTCGGGTTCGGTGTGGGTGCTGGGCGGGATCAGCCCGGACTCCATCGCCAGCAGCGCGGTGGCAAGGTCGAGCGGTGCCGCCCCGGAGTAGAGGCGGCCGGTCATCGTCTTCGGTGCGGTGACGGGGACCGCTCGCGGCCCGAAGACCGTGTTGATCGCGTCGGCCTCGGCCCGGTCCAGTTCCGGTACGGCCGCCGCGTCGGCGAAGACCACGTCGACGTCGCCGGACGCGGTGCCGGCGTCGGCCAGGGCCAGTTCGATCGCCTTGCGCAGGCCGGGTTCGGCGCCGCTGCCGGGCTTCGGGTCGAACGTGGCGCCGTATCCGGCGACCTCGCCGTAGATCCGGGCGCCGCGGCGGCGCGCCTTGTCGGCCTGTTCCAGGATGAGCATCGCGCCGCCCTCGCCCGCGACGTGGCCGGTGGCCCGGGGGTCGAACGGCAGGTAGGCGCGGGCGGGGTCCTCGACGGTGCTCAGGCGTCCGCTCGCGAGCTGGGCGACCCAGCCCCAGGGGCAGACGGAGGCGTCGATGCTGCCGGAGACGATCATGCCGGTGCCCTTGCGGATCTGGCGGCGCGCGTGTGCGACGGCGTCGAGGCCGCCCGCCTGGTCGCTCACCAGGACACCGCTGGGTCCCTTCATCCCGTTGCGGATGGAGATCTGGCCGCTGTTGACGGCGTAGAACCAGGCGAAGGACTGGTAGGCGCTGACGTGCTGGCTGCCCTTGCTCCACAGCTTCCGCAGTTCGTTCTGGCCGAACTCGAAGCCGCCCGACGAGCTGGCCGTGACGACGCCCATCTCGAAGCCCTCGGCCTCCTGGGGCTTGATTCCGGCGTCGGCCAGGGCCCAGTCGGTGGCGACCAGGGCGAGCCTGGTCATCCGGTCCGTCTGCGGGAGCAGCCGGCTCGGCAGGTGTTCCTTCGCGTCGAAGCCGGGTACCTCGCCGGCCAGCTTCGCCGGGTAGCCCGAGCCGTCGAACCGGGTGAGGGGGCCGATTCCGCTCCGCCCCTCGCGGGTGGCCTCCCAGAAGTCCTCCTTGCCCAGGCCGTTGGGGGCGGCGACGCCCAGACCGGTGATCACGACCGATGTCGTCATCGCGTGCTCCCTTCGACCCGCGCCAGCACCATGGCGCTCTGGAATCCGCCGAATCCGCTGCCCACGGTGAGCACCGTGTCCGTGCGGTGGTCCCGCGCGGTGAGCGGCACGTAGTCGAGGTCGCACTCGGGGTCGGCTGTGTGCAGGTTGGCCGTGGGGGGAACGACGTTGTTCTCCATGGCCAGGGCGCAGGCGGCGATCTCGATGGATCCGATCGCGCCCAGCGAGTGCCCCACCATCGACTTGATGGAGCTGACCGGGGTGCGGTAGGCGTGGTCGCCGAGACTCTTCTTGAACGCGGCGGTCTCGTGCCGGTCGTTCTGCTTGGTGCCGGAGCCGTGCGCGTTGATGTAGTCGATGCGGTCACCGGTAATCCGGGCCTCGTCCAGGGCCACCCTGATGGCCTCGGCCATCTCCTCGCCGTCGGGGCGCAGCCCGGTCATGTGGAAGGCGTTGCAGCGGGAGGCGTAGCCGGAGATCTCGGCGTAGATGTGCGCGCCGCGCCGCCGGGCGCTCTCCAGTTCCTCCAGGACGAACACGGCGGACCCCTCGCCCAGGACGAATCCGTTGCGGGTGCCGTCGAAGGGCCGGGAGGCCTGCTCCGGGGCGTCGTCGCGCGGGGTGGTCGCCTTGATCGCGTCGAAGCACGCCATCGTGATCGGGGAGATCGGGGCGTCGGAGGCTCCGGCGATCATGACGTCCACCGAGCCCTCGCGCAGCAGCTCGACGGCGTATCCGACGGAGTCCAGGCCGGAGGTGCAGCCGGTGGACACGACGGTGCTGGGTCCCTGTGCGCCCACGGCCCAGGCGACTTCGGCGGCGAAGGAGCTGGGGACGAAGTAGTTGTAGAGGTGGGGGATGGCGTACTCGTGGTCGACCAGGTCCAGCCGGCCCTCGTCGCTGACGACTCGGTACTCCTCGTCGAGCCCCATGGTCGCGCCGACCGCGCTGCCGATCGTGACGCCGAGCCGGTACGGGTCCATGGCGCCCACGTCGAGGCCGCTGTCGGCGACCGCTTCCCGGGTGGCGACGATCGCGAGCTGCGCCGCCCGGTCCATGCGCCGGATCTCCTGGGGGCTCAGGCCGCTCGCCTCGGCGTCGAAGTCGATCTCGGCGGCCACCCGGGACCGGAACGGTGCGGGGTCGAAGAAGGTGATGCCGCGGGTGGCGGTGCGGCCTTCGCTGAGCAGGCTCCAGAAGTCCTTGACCCCGACGCCGCCGGGGGCGAGGACGCCGATGCCGGTGATGACCACCCTGCGCCGGGTCACGCGGAACCGTCCCAGTGGTAGAAGCGGGTCGCCATCGCGTCGGCGGGCGAGCGCCAGGTGGCGGGGTCGTACGCCTCGATGAACGGCTTGAGGTCGTCGCTGATGGCGATGAACCGGGGGTCGGTCTTGGCCTGTTCGATCAGCCGGCCGCCGTTGTCCTCGTCGAATTCCTGGAGGTGGAAGTACAGGCCGCGGTAGGAGAACAGCTGGCGGCGCCGGGTGCCCATGAGGTGCGGCATCTCCGTCTTGTCGAAGGCCTCGAACAGACCGGCTACATCGGGTCCGGAACCCGGGTCCATCCGCGCGACGATCAAGGTGCTGTGCATGGTCTCTTCTCTCTTCTCTGGGGTGTACGGGGGTCAGAGCGCCGGTCCGAACCAGCGCTCCAGGGCCATCGGGAGGTCGCTGTGGCTTCCCGGTGCGGCCCAGGCCACGTAGCCGTCGGGGCGGATGAGAATGGCGGTGGTGCCGTCCAGTGATCCGTCGTCCGGCAGGGCCTTCGGTTCGGCGGTCACCACGTCCACGCGGTCCGTCCAGCCGGCCGCGCGGCGGCGCAGTTCGGCGTTGTCCGTGAGGTCGAGGAGGACGCCGCGGGCGCCGTGCAGGGCCTCGGTGCTGCTGCCGGGGCTGGTGATGCCGGTCAGTCGCAGGTCCGGCATCCGGCGGCCGAGCAGGGGGTGGGTGCCGGCGGCGATGCCGTAGCGGATCTCCAGTCCGCTGACCATGGCGGCCAGGTGGCGGCTGACCGGTTCGTAGGCGATGAGTTCCTTGAAGACGTCCCGCAGGGGCTGGACCTCGGCGCCGCTGAGGAACAGCAGGCCCTGGGCCCGGGTGTTCATCAGGAGGCGCTTGCCCACGGGGTGGCGCTCGTCGTGGTAGGTGTCCAGGAACGCGTCGTCCATCCGGCCCCGGACGACGGCCGCGAGCTTCCAGCCGAGGTTGACGGCGTCCTGGATGCTGGTGTTCATGCCCTGGCCGCCGGCCGGCAGGTGGATGTGCGCGGAGTCGCCGGCCAGCAGGATGCGGCCCTGCCGGTAGTGGGTGGCCTGGCGGGTGGCATCCCCGAAGGAGCTGACCCAGACCGGTTCGCCGTGCGAGATGTCGTCCCCGGTCAGCCGCTTCCAGGCGGCGGCCACCTCGTCGTACGACGGCGGGGTCTCGCGCCGCTGGGGCGGTGTTCCGCGCTCGCACACGATCAGCCGGGTGATGCCGCCCGGGAGCGGTCCCACCATGACCATGCCGCCGGGCAGTGTCTCGCCGATCATGCGGGGCGACAGGTCGAGCCCCTTCACGTCGGCGAGGAACATCTCCATCGTCGAGGCGGTGCCGGGGAATTCGAATCCGGCTTCCTTGCGGACCAGGCTGCGCCCGCCGTCGCATCCCACGAGGTAGGGCGCGGTCAGCCGGTGGACGCCTTCGGGGCCGCGTACCTCCGCCTCGACGTGGTCGCCGGCGTCCTTGACGGAGAGCAGTTCGTGGCTGCGCCGTATGTCGCCGCCGAGGGAGGTGACCCACTCCTCCAGCACGGTTTCGGTGTGTGACTGGGGGATGGTCTTGGCGGCCTGGTGGGCGCCGTCCAGGATGGAGAAGTCGATCGGCAGGCCGCCGAAGTGCCCCTGGTCGCTGACCTCGATGTCACCGAACCGGGAGAGCAGACCGCGCTGGTCGAAGACCTCCATCGTGCGGGCGGTGAAGCCCAGTCCCCGTGATTCCCCGGTCCGCCGGGCGAGCTTTTCGAGGACGACGACGTCGACCCCGGCCAGCCGCAGTTCACCGGCGAGCATCATTCCGGCCGGTCCGGCTCCGACGACGATCACTTGAGTGTCCATGCACCCTCCTTGTTCGGTCCTGCGCGGGACGATCCGGAAAAGACGAACGGCCCAGGTCCGAGGACCTGGGCCGTTCCGGGAAGCCGAGAAGTCAGCGGGTCACGGCACCCGCGAGGACGTACCTCTTGCCGCCTATGCCGCGGACGCCGGGCATCGTGATGGCCTCCAGGCACTCCTTGGGGCGGCTGCTCTTCATGAAGCCCACGTGGGCGTCCTCGTCGACCCACTCGGCCCAGTTGAGGACGCGGGTGCCGTCGAGGCTGATGTGGAAGTGGGAGGCGACCAGGCCGGGGAACGGGGTGCCGAGCGGCCCGTCGATGAGGTTGTCGATCGAGCGCCGCTGCCGGTCCCGGCCGTCCACGTCGAAGACGGGGGGCACCAGCATGGTGGGGACGCTGCCGGGTTCCAGGACCCGGCCCCGGTAGAGCTTGTAGCGGACCGGCTCGGTGGTGTTCTCGTCCGGTTCGCCGAGGCCGCCCTCCCGTACGAACGCGCGGTAGGCGTCGTCGGAGGTCCACTGGGCGTACGTGAGCACGTTCTCGCCCTCGGTGCTGGTGAAGACGCTCACGGAGAGGAAGCCCTCGGGCAGCGAACCGTTTCTGTACGGCGCCAGGACCCGTTCCGCCTCCGCGCGCTGGTGTCCGGGGCCCCCGACGTACAGCGGGGTCACGAGCGCGACTCCGGTATCCGTGCGGGCGACGTCCGGAAAGGGACTGGGGGCATCGGCCATGGGCTTCTCCTTCGTGCCGTCACTGTCGGACCGTCATCGCTGCCGGGCCGTCAACCATGATGGCAAAAGCCGGAGTCCAATGATCCGATTTGTACCCTGTCAGCCATTCATCAGGAGCCGATGGCGCGATACAGGTGGTAGCGGGTGAAGCCGATGGGGCGGACGCCCGGGGTCCGGGTGGCCAGGCGCAGCGACCGGTGCCGGGTGGCGCCCTCCAGGAACGCGATGTGCTCCTCGTCGCTCGTCCACTCGGCGAAGTTGATGACGCGGGTGCCGTCGATGCTGAGGTGGAAGTGGGAGGCGATCAGTCCGCGCTGGTCGGTACGGGGTGACTTCTCGATGTTCTCCGTGACGGAGGAGACGATGTGCTCCTGGCGTTCGCGGCCGTCGACGTCGAAGCTGGCGATGACCACCGAGGCCGCCGGGCCGGTCCCGGGGGCGAGCGGCACGCTCCGGTGCAGGCGGTACTCGACCGGCTCGACCCGTGCGGCCGGCGAGGGAAGGGCGCGGATGAAGGGCCGGTAGCCGTCGGGGTGCGCGCACTGGGCGTACGTCATCGCGGTGAAGTCGTCGCTGCCCGTGCTCAGGTAGCAGGAGAAGGAGAGGATGTCCGCGGGCCGGGACGCCTCTTCCCAGGCGTCCGCGATCTCGTCGAGAACGGCGCGGCCCTGCTCCTGACCGGCCACGTGCCAGTAGGTCATGAAGACGGCGTGCGCGTCCCCGCGGTCGATGACGGGTGCGGCCGCCTGCTGGGTCCGGGTCCTGGTCATGGTCGTCTCCTGTCTCGTGGGGTGGCCGGGCTCAGCCGGTGGGCTCGCCGAAGCAGTGGTGCAGGGCGGTGGAGAGGTCGCCGGATCCGGCCACCCAGGCCACGTAGCCGTCGGGGCGCACCAGTACGGCGTCGGCGTCGACCGTCTCGCCGGCCGGCCCGGTGGCGTGGGGGCGGGCGGCGCGGACGACGTCCACCCGGGGCGCCCAGCGGGCGGCGGTGCGCGCGGGTGCGGGGTCGGTGCCCAGGGACAGCAGTACGCCGCGGGCGGGGTGGAGCAGCCGGGTGCTGCGGGTCTTCTCCCCGTCGTCCAGCACCAGCGGGATGTCCGGCAGCCGCCGCCCGAGCAGCGGGTGGTCGCCGGGTCCGACGTCGTAGCGGATCTCCAGGCCGCTGACGAGCCCCGCCAGCAGCAGTGCGGCCTCCTCGCCGCCGAAGACCTGGGTGAGGACGTCGCGCAGGGGCTGCATCTCGGGTCCGCCGAGGAACAGTGAGGCCTGGGCCCGGGTGTTGCGCAGCAGTTCGGCGCCGACCGGGTGGCGTTCCGCGTGGTAGCTGTCCAGGAGTGTTCCGGGTACGCGGCCGGTGACGACGGCGCCCAGTTTCCAGCCGAGGTTGACGGCGTCCTGGATGCTGACGTTCATGCCCTGGCCGCTGGCGGGCAGGTGGACGTGCGCGGCGTCCCCGGCGAGCATGACCCGGCCCTTGCGGTACTCGGACGCCTGCCGGGCCGCGTCCCCGAAGGAGCTGACCCAGACGGGTGTGGCGCCGGTGATGTCGTCGCCGCTGACCCGTTTCCAGGCGTCGGCCACTTCGCTGAAGGCCGGGGGCCCGGTGCGTTCCCGCGGTGCCCTGCCGTGCTCGGAGACGACGATCCGGACCATTCCGCCGCCCAGGGGTGCGGCGAGCAGCATGCCTCCGGGGCGGCGCTCCCCGGACCATTTCGGCGGGAGCCGGAGGTCCTTCACATCGGCGAGCAGCAGTTCGGCGGTGGCGTCGGTGCCGGGGAAGTCGAAGCCGCCGGCCCGGCGGACGGTGCTGCGGCCGCCGTCGCACCCGACGAGGTAGGACGCGGTCAGCCCGACCTCGCCGTCGGGGCCGTCGGCCCACACCTCGACCCGGTCGCCGTTGTCGGTGAAGCGGGTCAGCCGGTGGCCGCGCCGGATGTCGGCGCCGAGCTCCGCCGCCCACTCCCCCAGCGCGGCGACGGTACGGGCCTGGGAGATGCCGGTGACACTGGCGTGGCGTCCGTCGCCGACCGCGAAGTCGACCGGGACGCTGCCGAAGTGGCCGCCGGGGGAACGTTTCAGCTCACCGAACCTCGGCAGCAGCCCGCGCTGGTCGAACACCTCCAGGGTGCGGGCGGTGAATCCCATGCCGCGCGACTCGGCGGTCGGCCGGCTCTCCTGTTCCAGGACCACGACCTCGGCGCCGGCCAGCCGTAGTTCGGCGGCCAGCATGAGCCCCGCGGGCCCCGCTCCTGCCACGACGACGTCGGTGTCCCGCTGTGCGGACTGCCCCTGCATGCCGTCTCACCCCTTGCTCTCGTGTGCGTTCTCGCGTGCGGCCGCGCCGGGGCCCTTCTCGGTGACGGTGATCGCGCCGGTCGGGCAGCAGTCGGCGATGGACCGCAGCAGCTCCGTCCGTTCGTCGCCTCCGTCGCCGGGCAGCGGCACGGCGAGTCCTTCGTCGTCCAGGAGGAACAGGTCCGGTGCCATCGACTCGCACAGCCCCGTCCCGAGGCACAGCGTGCGGTCGATGCGGGCGGAGGCGCTCATGACGGCCGCCCGGGGCCGTTGGGGGCACGCATGTCAGGCCTCCTGGGATGCCCGCGCGGCGGCCTTCGGCGATGCGGCGACGGGCAGCGCGACCAGGCGGCGGATCGCCCAGTTGTCGATGTACCGCACGGAGTCCCGGGGCGCGTCGAGGACCAGTTCCGGGAAGCGGTCGATGAGGGCGGGGATGGCGATGGCGCCCTCCAGACGGGCCAGCGCCGCGCCCAGGCAGTTGTGCAGCCCGTGCCCGAAGCCGACGTGCCGGTGGCCCTGGCGCCCGAGGTCCAGGAGCTCGGGCCGTTCGAAGCGGCGCGGGTCGCGGTTGGCCGCCAGGAGTCCGACGATCACCGGGGCCCCTGCGGGCAGGACGGTGCCGGCGAGTTCCACCTCCTGTGTGGTGACCCGGAACAGGGCGGTGCTCAGCGCCCCGTCGTAGCGCAGGAGTTCCTCGACGGCCGGTTCGGCCAGCTCGGGCCGGGCCCGCAGCAGCTCGGCCTGGCCGGGGTGGTCGAGCAGCGAGAGGACGGCGTTGCCGATGAAGCCGCGCACGGTGTCGCTGCCGCCCATGATGATGGCGGCGACGAGGCCGATCAGCTCGTCCTCGGTCAGCTCCTCGTCGTCGTCCACGCCCCGGATCAGGGCGGAGGTCAGGTCGTCGGCGGGCTTGCTGCGCTTGTCGGCGACCAGTTCGGCCGCGTACTCGCAGATCCTGCCGAACGCCTCGGGCACCTTGTGCATGAGCGCGGGGTCGGACGGGAACGCCTCGTTGAGCGCGCTGACCAGTTCGCGGTGGCGTTCGATGCGCATGCCGAGGATCTCGCCCAGGACGCCGGCGGACACCTCGCCCGCGTAGTCGTCCATGACGTCGAAGGTGTCGCGGCGCGCGCAGTCGGCGAGGACCCGGTCGACCTGTTCCTGGACGGTCGTGCGCCACTGTTCCACCCGCCGGGTGGTGAAGGCGCCCATCGCCCGCCGCCGCAGCTTGGTGTGGTGGGGCGGGTCGACCACGGAGATGCCACGCCCCAGGATGGTGCCCTCGGCGGCGACCAGACCGGCGGCCCGGAACTCGTCGTTGGCCCAGGTGGAGGCCTCCGCGCTGTAGCGCTGGTCGGCGAGTACGGCCTTGACGTCGTCGTAGCGGGTCACGAGCCAGGTTCTTACGTCGCCGGCCGGGAAGCGGAACTCGTGGACCGGGGAGTTCTCCCGCAGCCAGGCGAGGGTGGTGTGCGGGTCCTGGTAGTAGGCGGGTGAGAACAGGGCGGCGGGTGGTTGCGCCGGTGTCGGCGTCGACAGCGTCATGGCTGGTCCTCTCCGGGGGCGGGCTGCGGGGTCAGAGCGCGTTCCAGACATCGGCCGAGGGCGCGAAGAAGCCGCGCAGCGGGGGCGGGAAGACCCCGGCGTCGGCGGCGGTCCCGACGAGCCGGTGCACGTAGCGGGCCAGCCGCTCGACGCCCGCGGCTCCCAGGGCCTCGTAGGGGCGGCGGTCGAGCCGGGTCGTCTCCGCCTCCACTTCGTCCCTGAGCGCCGTACCGCGCGGGGTGATCCTGCCCTCCGCGTCGACCAGTCCGCGGTCGGCGAGGCGCTCCCGTCCGGCCGACCACTCGGCCTCCGTCCAGCCGCGCATGGGCATGACGATCTCCTTGGCCATGCCGTGGCTGCTGGCGCAGTCGATCACGAGCGAGTCGACGCCGGTCAGTTCGAAGTGGCCGAGTACGGCGACGTGTCCGTCGCCCCGGTGCTCGCGCAGCATCGTCGCCGCGTGCCACAGGGCCGTGTGCGGGCGTTCCGGCAGGTCGAGCGCGGCGTTCGCCGCGTACAGCGGGCGTCCGGGCAGCGCACCCGCCTCGGCCGCGGCGGTCGCGAGCTTCGCCGCCTCCGACAGCTCCGCGGAGCGCACGGTCTCGGCCCCCAGCAGGCGTTCGAGGGCGGCGGCGACGGCGTTCTCGCGGGCCCGCAGGGCCTGTCCGGGCGATATGAGATCCCAGAGCGCGGGAATTCTTTCGGCGACGAGACGGGGGGCGAAGGAGTTGAATACAGCAGTCACCACAGCGGGGTCCACGATGCCCAGTGCGGACGCGCGGCCGGCAAGGTAGACGCTCGAATGATCATCGATGCCGAACGGTCCGACTTCGGTGGCCAAATCGCTTGTGAAATAGGGAATTGAATGAAGCGCGTTCACTGCCTGAGCGCAATGACGCGCGTATCCGTGATTTCTGTCCTGCTGATCCATGAAGCCCTCAAGGCTGGGTGTCGTGGTCGGCATGAAAACCGCTGGAGTCTGGCATGAATACCGCTTGAGCGAATGCAGACGGGCACGCAATAAGGTGCGCCGGAAGAGAAGGAAGCCGCCGTGCGGAAGACGCGGGCGGCAATAAGGAAGCGGAGCCTTGCGCCGGCTGCCCTGGATCGGACACCGATCCGGATTTGCGCAGACCAGTGGCCCGCGAGAAGTGTGACAGTTGCCCGTGACAGATGTCAACAACAGTTTTCCGGCGGGCCGGTTGGTTGATCTGTAGCGAGTCCCGAGGGAAGTGATGCGACGCACACGAGGCCTTCTTGACACGTCCGACTCGGCGGGCGCGACAATTGATGGGCATATGGCCGACACCGTACCGGCGAAGTAAATGCCCTCTTCGCCCGATTTGGTTATGGCGTGATTACTCCCACGCCCACATGGGGACATCTCAGCAAGGTGACGAGCCGGAAGGCATGGGCACGTTCCGGCCGCCACGAGGACGCCGACCGTAAGAACAGGACGCTCGGTCTACAGGGGATGCGAGGCCAAAATCGTGCAGCATCAGCAGGATTACTCGGAAGCATCACAACGATCCAAGAGTCATCACTACGCACCCGAAGCGGAATCGTCGCTGGATTCTCCGGCGGAAAGACTGAGCGCAAAGTTGCGGGACGTCAAAGAGGTCTACCGGGACAGCGAGGAGGAGCTGGCCGTCCTGAGCGGAGGGCCGGTGGAGCGTGTCAGCGGCACCCAGCCGGTGGGCCTGCGCCTCGACGACCGGATGCTGACGCTGCGTTCGCAGGTCACCGATCTCCTGTGCTCCTGGGCCGGGCTCGTGGTCTCCGAGCGCGGGCTTCCGCCCGTGCCCGGTACGGAGGTCCCGACGCTCCTCCGCTTCCTGGCCGGCCACGTCCGGTGGCTGGCCGAACACCCGGCGGCCCAGGACCTGGACGCCGAACTGACCGCACTCCTCGAATCGGCACGCTCACTGCTCGGCCCCCGGTCCTACGAGGTCTCCCTCGGCCTGTGCTGCCACAGCGGCTGTACGGCCCGGCTGCACGCCACGCTGTCGGGCACCCGTGACTCGGTCTACTCCCAGGTGGCCTGCGACGCCGGGCACACGGTGCCGCCCAGGGAGTGGCTGCTGCTGTCCGGACGGACCCGGCAGGACACCGACCGGACGGGCGGTGGGGCGTGACGGCCGAAGGACGCCGGCGCACCGTACCGACCGAACTGGCCGCACTGGCCGCGGGCGTCAGCCCGGCCACCATCCGCAAGTGGGTGAGCCGGGGGAAGATCACCCGCTTCGGCAGCCCGCAGCGCGCCGAATACGATCTGGACGAGCTGTACGAGCTCCTGTCCCGCTCCCCCAGGCGCCCGCGCGGCGACTGATCCGGCGGCGCGGCAACGACCGGGAAGCACGGATCCGGCCCCGGTGCGGTCATGACCGGACGGCCCACGCCGAGGTCACGGCCACGGCCTGCGACGGGGTGAGACGGGGGTCGCAGAACGAGGTGTAGCGCTCGCCGACGGAGGTCAGATCGGCCTCGGTGTCGGCGCATTCGGTGACGTCGTCGGGCGTCGTCTCCAGGTGCAGGCCACCGGGGACGCCGCCCGCGTCGCGTACGGCCACCACGAAGCGGGAGACCTCCTGCGCGACGGTCTCCACGATCCGGGTCTTGTGGCCGCCGGGCGCGGTGACGGTATTGCCGTGCACCGGGTCGGTGAGCCAGATGGCGGGGTGTCCGGCCTCGCGCACCGCCTCGACCAGACGCGGCAGCCGGCCGGCGACCTTGTCGGCGCCCATCCGGGCGATCAGGGTGAGCCGGCCCGGTTCGCGCCAGGCGTCGAGCCGCTCGCACAGGGCCACCAGCTCCCCGGGCTCCATGGTGGGGCCCACCTTGCAGGCCACCGGGTTGGCGACCTGGGACAGCATGGCGACGTGCGCGCCGTCGAGCTGACGGGTGCGCTCACCGATCCACGGCCAGTGCGTGGAGCCGAGGAAGAGCCGCCCCTCGTCGTCGGTGCGCAGCAGGGGCATCTCGTAGTCGAGCAGCAGCGCCTCGTGGCTCGTCCACACCTGAGGGCCCACCGCGTGGTGGCCGGCGCCGCGCTCGCGCCAGCCCAGGTGTTCGACGGCGTCGCCCGCGGCCATGTAGCCGGTGAGGATGCGCAGCGGGTCGAGCCGGCGGCTCTCGGGGTCCGCCTCGGGTCCGTTGACCATGTGACCGCGGAACACGGGGAGTTCGAGGCCGCCGACGACCTCGGTGGGCTGGGACCGGGGCTTGGCGAACTGCCCCGCGATGCGGCCCGCGCGCAGTACGGGCCTGCCGGAGATCAGTCCGAGGACTCCGGCGAGCAGGTCGAGCACAGCCACCTTCCGGGCGACGTGTTCGGGCCCGCACTGCTGGGGGTCCTCGGCGCAGTCGCCGGACTGCACCACCAGGGCCCTGCCCGAGGCCACGGTGGACAGCAGCGTCCGCAGGGTGCCCACGTCGTCGGGCCGTACGAGGGCGGGGCGCGCCGCGAGTGTCTCCCTGACCCGGTTCAGCTGGAGCAGATCGGTCCATGCGGGCTGTTGCAGTGCGCCGCGGACGCTGATCTCACGGATCACGTCCTTCACGACGTCCTTCATTGCGTACTCCGATCCAACGGTGCTCTCGCTCGTGTCAGGGGACGTCGTCAAGCCGGGATGCCCGTACGCCTGACCTCGGGAGGTAGTCGAGGGGTCATCGGGAGTATCGGGCAAGCGACTTGAGACCCGGTCGAGTTCCTGTCGTGATCGGCACGCGGCGCACCGGGGGCGTCAGTCGATGCCGCGTACGACGTGCGGCTCGGCCATGTCGTCCTCGTCGATGCCCGCGAGCAGCAGCGGCGGGACGGTGCGGAGACCTGTCCTGAGGGTCTTCGCGGGCCCGCGAAGACCCTCAGGACAGGTCCCAGGGGTGAATTGCGCCGCCTCGTGGACGAACAGAGCGTCCTGTTCCTTGGTGTCGTGCACGTGGTCCTCCGCTCTCAGCAGGTCGGTGGAGCGTCAGCGGTGGAGCATCTCCACGCGCCGTCCGCTCCTCGAACCGGTCACGGCGCGGTGGATCTCGGGCGCCGCCGTCGACCGGTTGAGCGTGATGTAGTGCAGTCCTGGTGCGCCTTCGGCGAGCAGCCGCTCGGCCATGGCGGTGGCGTACTCGACGCCGATGCGGTATCCGTGCGCCGGGTTGTCACGGGCGGCGTTCAGGCGGTGTGCCAGGTCCTCGGGGAAGGCCGCGCCGCTCAGTTCCGCGAAGCGGCTGATCTGGCGGGCGTCGGTGGCGGGCATGATCTCGGGGATGATCGGGATGTCGCAGCCGGCGGCGGCGACCCGGTCGCGCAGTCGCAGATAGTCCTCGACGTGGAAGAACATCTGGGTCAGGGCGTAGTCGGCGCCGGCCCGGCACTTGGCGACGAAGTGCCTGATGTCGCTCTCCCAGTCGGGCGAGCGGGGGTGCCGTTCGGGGAAGGCCGCCACCCCGATGCTGAAGTCGCCCAGTTCCCGGACGAGCGAGACCAGTTCGTGGGCGTGCCGGAAGCCGTCGGGGTGCGGGATCCACGGTGCGTTCGGATCGCCAGGCGGGTCCCCGCGCAGGACGAGGACGTCGCGTACGCCCGCGTCGGCGTACTGGCCGATGATGTGGCGCAGCTGCGCCACGGAGTGGCCGACCGCGGTGAGGTGGGCGACCGGGCGCAGCGTCGTTTCGGCGACGATCCGTTTGGTCACCTCGATGGTGCGGTCGCGTGAGGAGCCGCCCGCTCCGTAGGTGACGGAGACGAAGTCGGGTGCGATGCGTTCGATCCGGCGGATCGCCTGCCACAGGCCGTACATGCCGGCTTCGGTCTTCGGTGGGAAGAACTCGAAGGAGAACGAGGGGTCGGGCCGGGCGAGGGTGTCACGCAGCGTTGTCACGTCCGGCCTCTCCGGCCTTGATGGTTCCGGTCACCGCCATCAGCACGGGGACTCCTTCCATCGCTTCGGATCCTCCACCATGCGGCCCCTCGCACGAGGGTCCCTCGTGAAACGCTCGAACCCGCGTGGAGGCGGCGGCCCCGCAGCTCAAGATCAACTTCTGTGAGAGCCGTTCTCCCGGACGGCGCCATGACGTGGAAACCGGCCGTCAGAGCCTCTGACGGCCCCTGCCGAGGCCGGACCGTGGAGCACCTTCGAGCGTCCCCGCTGCGGACTGGACCACCACTCCCCCGCCCGGAGCGGGGTGGCGCACATCAGGCCCTGCGTCTCTCCCCCGTACGAATCGGACACGCGCCGCCGTGCCGAAGCGCCCCTCGGCACCACGATGCGCCCTTCGCGAGGGGCGGTGGACCAGTGCCCGTCCGAGGGGGACATCCGCTGGTCGGGGGCGCTTCGACCGCCCCCGTCGGGTGGTGCGGTTCCGGGGCCCGAGAGGGGGCGAGGCTCGGGTGAGGTACGTGGTGCGGCCTGCTCCGGGCCCGCGCGGCCGCTGCTGTCGCTCGATGCTCGGCGAGGGTCCTGGGGCCGTTGCTCCTGAGTGATGCGGTTGCTGCCGGCCGGCCTGTATCGGTACCGACGAGCGGATTGAGGTCGAGCGTCATCGAATGCGGACGGCCGGCACGTCGTTGCGGACGCGGGGGCACGGCTCGCTCTCGGACCCCTCCGCCGAACGCCGACCGCTTGACGGGCGGACACCTCTCGTGCGGCACGTATCCGTTGCTGGTCGTGCGATGTGGAGTCCCCGGCGTACGTCATGCCCGCGCGGTACATCCGTCGATGGACCGCCCCTTGTCGGCGTCCGAGTGACACATTGTGGGGGCCGGGAGAGGTCTCGAATGGGAGGGCGCGCTCGGCCGTTGATCCTGCACTGGCCGGAGCACGGACCGCCTTGTTTCAGGGGTCCTGGGGGTGCGTGAGCGTCATGGGTGGATCGCTAGGAGAGGTCTTCCGGTGGGGGAATCGGTGCTCGGGGTCTGGCGATACGTGGAGCCTGGGCACCGTCCCGTGGGGCTCGTGCTGCCGCGCGTACGGTGCATGATGGCGGGGCTCTGTGGGGGCAGGTGATACACCATGGGGTGGGTCGGATGAGTCCTCAAGGGGAGAGCTTGCGAGTGTGCTGTTCAGATTGGGGACGTCCGGGGTGCGTGATGGTGGTGCCTTGGTTCTCGCCACAGCTGTGACCTGATGACCGAGGGCACGGAGGCGGTGTCGCTGATTCCCGGAGGCCGGAAGGGGAACCCGAGGCGTGGGCCTTCTACTGCGTCACGGGCCTGGGGAGTAAGCAACTCAACGAGGGCCATGACCATGCCTCAACCTCGTGGTTGCATCCTCCTACCACTCCCCCGACAGGTCATGGACTGGTGGCGATGCCTGCTTCTCTCGGATGACCGTCCCGGTGGACCGTCTTGCCAGAAGGCGGCCTCCGGCGGTGAGTCAAGAGCGAGCGAGTGAGGCTGATGTATGAAGGCATCCACCGGCCGATGTTTCCGAACGGTGGTATCTCTTCAGCCAGGCATGCATCTCCTCTGCCCCTCGTTCATGCAAGTTCAGAAGGTGCTAGTGGTGGTGCGGAATCAGCGCTAGAGTGCATAGGTCAGAGCGGTGAAAATGGCCACTGACCTGGGAAAACAAACAACACTGCAAACATCGGTGCAAGCTTGCGTACAACTAGGAGGCAGTGCGTGAATCATGACCTGCTCTCCCGCATCGATCGCAGTTTGGGTGACTCGTTGGACGAACGTGTGGTAGCACACTGTCCAGAAGGCCTTTCAGTCCATCTGGTTCAACATGTATGTCTACGCCGCGATACAAGCCTGCACGATTGCTGGCATGCGCACCCATACGCATGCGGAGGCATCAACCGCTCTGTCGGTAGGGTCTCAGGCGTTCGGTCAGGTGAGCACAGACATCAACACCAACACCAGTTCCCTAGCAGGCACGGCAGTCGGCACCCAGGCATGCATGGCTACACAGTTGCGTGCACCCATGCATGTCCGTCTCCCAGCCAGTCCATTGACCTGTGCCCAAACACAGGTACAGGCACGGATGCAGGCAAGGTCCTCAGCAGGCATGCAACGAAGCATGCATATCCGCCTGCCCGCCAGTCACCACACCAGCCGAACCACAGAATTCCAAGCGGGCTGGCCAGTGAGTCAGGACGTCACCCGGGCTGCCCAGATGCGGGCAAGCCTCTCAGTCGGCTGCCAAGCCTGTCGTCCGGTCAGCTTGTCTGCCGCCCCGCAGACCAGCACACAGGTCGCCCCGCCTGCCGCCCTCAGGGCCTGATGCCCGACCTGTACGCACATGCCGCAGCAAGCTTCCGTGCACTCATCGCTGCGAACAGGCTCTGATGCAGGTACCCACACCCGCGTGCAAAGGAGACAAGCAGCAGGTCGCCCCACTCCCCGGCCTGCACGCGAGAGGGTCTGACGCACGGCCGGGGAACAACTGGGTCGGGCAATGCACTGACAAACCAGCCAGCAACTTGGTCGCTCAGTAAGCCCGTAGCCACGTACGCAGGTGAGCATGGAGGGGGAGTGGCCGACCGCTCTCCGAGTGGGCCCTGACATCTGTCCGGCCGTGTGCCACGATGCCGATACCTGGGTGTGTGGGTCCATGAATGTCATGATCTTCGTGCTAACTTGGGCTCCGCCCTCTCCCACTGCTTTCCTGGAGGTGACTGTCCTTGCTGAGATGCCACCTGGCTCCCTCACCGGGCAGTCAACATCTTGGAATGCGATGTGGACGGCATGTACTCAAGCGGCCTTCACAACATCGGGCCACGTGGTGTCACTTGCCGGACTCCCAACCCGAAGTATCCGTATGAGCTGCGACGACGGGGGAACACGAGGGCGATTCGGTGCCGTGGAGGGCAGGTTCGGGCCCTACCGGACACCGTCTTCGACCGCCTCGGAGCGCAGAATCGTTCTGAGCGAAGTTTGACCACCCGTACCAGCTCAAAAGGGGCGCTTCGCGCCCTGTTTTCGGGCCTGAACCAGAGTGAGAGGACCCATGGCCAGCCCCTTCGAAGCGCCTGACGCTCATGCGCAGCCCCACGGCATCCCTTGGGAGTCGCTGTCGCACATCTTCATGTTCGGCAACGGCAAGGGGGGCGTCGGTAAGTCGTCCATCTCCGCCAACGCCGCGGGCAAGGCCGCTCGCAGCGGACTGCGCACACTCATCATCGACTGCAACGCGCAAGGCAACATCGCGCGCGAGCTCGGGTACAAGCGGGCCGAGTGGAACGACGGGGGAGCGGGGCTGATCGAGTCGCTGCGCACCGGCGCACCCCTGACTCCGGTCGAGAACGTGCGGGAGAACCTGGATGTCGTCCTCGGCGGTCCGGCGCTCGGCGACGAGTTCGGGATCTTCTTCCACACGCTTCTCGCCAAGGAAGGCCCGCAGGCGTATCTGCGGCTGCTGACGTGCCTGCTGCCGATCGCGCACCGGTACCAGATCATCGTGCTCGACACCCCGCCGGAGAACCCGTCGCTCCAGCGTCTCGCCCTGGCCGCCGCGCGATGGCTCGTCATCCCGGTCAAGAGCGACGGGGGCGCGGAGGACGGTCTCGCGCAGATCGGGCTCGAGTTCTCCTACGTCAAGTTCGTCAGCCACATCAATCCGCACATCGCGCTGCTCGGCGTACTGCTGTTCGACACCGGGCGCAACTACAGCGGCATTCACGCCGATGTGCGGCTCCAGGTGCAGAAGGTGCTGGGTGCGGAGGCCCACATGTTCAAGCACCTCATCGGGCACACGGAGTCGGTAGCCAGGCTGGTGCGGAAACGCGGTCTGCTCGTCCACGAGCTGGCGGAACAGCGGGCGAACGGCGACCGGTCCGTCCCCGGGGCCGTGACGGGGCTCGACTCGGACTACGAAGGATTCACCGAAGAGATGTTCGCAAGGGCCCTGGAGCTCAGGAAGGACGCCGCGGCATGACACCGCCGAAGAACAAGAGGACCGAAGCCCAGGACGACGAGCAGAGCATGTCGGACGAAGGCGTCGGCAACCTGTTCAGCGGGGGAGGGGCGCCGTCCGGCGCGCTCGCCGGCTGGGCCACGCCGCAGAGCCCCGCACCCGCCGCCACGCCGCCACAGCCCGTCCCGGCCGCCGTACGCCCCGTCGTCGTACCGCAGCCCAGCCGTGAGCTCGCCGACGAGCCCGCACCGGCGGTCGCGGACGCGGACACGGCGAAGCCGGTGGGGTTCTACGTGTCGGCCAATGTGGCCGCCCGTTTCCGCAAGCTGCGCAAGAGTAGTGACCTGACGCACACCCAGATCGTGTTTCTCGCGGTGGAGGCCGCCGTCGAGAAGGGACTCGCCCAGGTGGTCGAGGACGCCCGCCGCGCGCCCAAGTTCCAGTCGAAGCTGTTCGCGGTCGCCCCGGACAACACGGATCTGCGCGGGCTCGGACCCGTACAGCTCCAGTACAAGCCGACGAGGGCTCAGCGCGGGGTCATCGACGGACTGGTGAGCGAGGCCGGGCTGCCGGACCACACCAAGTTCCTGGCGGTCGTGCTCGACCAGTACCTGCCGGGGCGCAGGGACGCCTGAGACCCGGCCCACGGAGCTCAAGGAGCGGTCCAGCCGGGGTCGAGGACCAGCCCCGGGCGGGTGCAGAGTCCCACGGGACCGAACGGGGCGGGACTGAACGGGGCTCACGCGGCCGGTTCAGTCCCGTTGCCATAAAACCGCAGGTCAGAGCATTTCCTGCCCACCACAACGGGTCTGACGGGGCTGAACCTCGTAGTTATCAGCTACTCAAGAATATGGGAACACGTGTACGCGCGCGTACGACGTCTGATTCTCTATGCTGGGGATAACTACACGGTTCAGCCCCGTCAGACCCGTTGTTTTGCAGGCCAATGCTTTGACCTGCGGTTTTGTGTGCGGGGCTGAACGGGACCGAACGGGATCGAGCCCGCACGGGACTGAACCAGCCCCGGAGCCCGCCGCCCGGCCAGGGATGTCACGGGACTGACGGGACTCAGTTTTCCCGACACGTGAGTCTTCCCCGGTTGTGGCCACCGAAGGTGGGCTACGCTCTGCTCGGCTAACTCAAAAGCTCAGTCCCTTCAGTCCCGTAGTCCCGTGGTTTCGCCGGCGCAGGCCTCATGGAGGCGCGCGGAACGACGGCCCGCACACGAAAAGCCCGACAAAGGACCCGAAGTTGCTCGACCAGGCCTCGACCTTCCCGCCGGTCCCCGCCGGGCGGTCCGTCGGCGCGCAGCGCCCGGACCCCGCGCGAGGACGCTCATGAGCGCCGAGCCCGTGCGCTTCGACGCCGAAGCCGCAGCCAGGCAGATTCATCAGCACAGCCTCGACATCGCTCTCCAGGAGCAGCCGAACCTTCCCGCGCAGCAGAACGAAACACCTCCCGCCCGGCCCGCGGGGCTGTTGCCGGGCTCCCTCACCGACCGCGGCAACGCGAAGCTGTTCGCCCGTCTCTACCGGGACCGCTTCCGGTACGTCATCGGCATGGGCTGGCACTCCTGGGACACCTACCGCTGGAAGCTGACCGGTGGCGAGGAGGCCGCCGTCTGGGCGGCCGGCGAGATGGCCGAGCAGTACGCCGCCCACGACCCGAGCGGCCGTTTCACGGACCGGCAACTGGCCGGGCACAGCCGCCACTCCGAGTCGACCGCCGGGGTCAAGGCCCTCCTCTTCCAGGCCCAGGCCGCGCCGAGCCTGCGCCTGGACCCGGACGTCCTGGACGGCGACATCTACGCCCTGTGCACCCCGGCCGGCGTGGTGGACCTGCGTACCGGAGAACTGCGCAAGCCCGATCCCCTCACGGACATGCACTCGCGCGCCACCACCGTCGCCCCGCTCAAGATGCCGGTCCCGCGGTGGGACAGCTTTCTGCGGGACACCTTCGGCGGCGACGACAAGGGCCTGGAGACCACACGCTTTCTGCACCTGCTGCTCGGCTACTCCGTCACCGGGGACGTCGGCGCGCAGGTCCTGCCGTTCCTGTACGGCTCCGGAGCCAACGGCAAGTCCGTGCTCCTGGAGGTCATGACACAGATCCTCGGCGACTACGCGAACGCCGCACCGCCCGGATTCCTCATGGAGAAGGGCAAGTTCACCGAGCACTCCACCGAGCTGACCGAGCTGCACGGGCGCCGCATCGTCGTCTGCTCCGAACTCAAGCCCAACGACAAGTTCAACGAGGCCCGGGTCAAGCTGCTCACCGGAGGCGACACCATCACCGCCCGGCGCATGCGGCAGAACTTCTTCACCTTCACCCCGACCCACAAGCTCTGGCTGCTCGGCAACCACCGCCCCGAGGTCGGCACCGGCGGCCACGCGTTCTGGCGCAGGATGCGCATCATTCCCTTCGAGCGGCGTGTTCCCGACGAGCGCAAGATCGACAATCTGGCCGCCGAGCTCGTCGCCGACGAGGGCCCCGGCATCCTGCAGTGGCTCATCGAGGGTGCCCAGCGCTACCTGGCCACCCGGGACTCGCTGGCGGGACCCGCCTCCGTGCGGGTCGCCACGGCCGCGTACGAGACCACCGAGGACCACGTCGGACGGTTCGTCACCGAACGCTGTACCAAGGGCGAGGGCGAAGGCCCCAACCCCGACCTCCGCGTCGAACAGAAGCTGCTGTACGAGACGTACTGCCGCTGGTGCTCGGACGAAGGCATCCGGGCCTCCACACCGCGTGCCTTCGCCAGCCGCATCCGTCAGGAACTCGGTCTGGCGTCACCTGCGGAAATGATCAAGAATAATGCGACCAAGCTCTATCCGGGCATCGCGCTGCTCCCGGAGTGCGCGGTCGAGGGGGGCGCACGATGACCGACTGCGCCCTGCCCGCGATTCTCGGGCACCCGTACGATGGAGGCGGACGTTCCGGACTGCGCACCGCCGTCCGGGGCACCAGCCTCGCGAACGACACACCACCAGGCCGACCCGCGGCCGCCCACACGCAGGAGGGCCGATGAGCGCACTGCCCCAGGAAGGCGATGTCGCCCAGGAGGTCGAGATCGTGTGGCTGGAGGACCCGATGGGCCTCGACTACGTCCGACAGGCCCTGGACAAGGTCAACACCCGTAAGGGCAAGCCCCGGTACGAGCGCGACGGCCGTCTCATCGGCTACTCCAACCTCGCGCCGAAGGCACCCCGGAGCCTGGGCAGCGGTCTGTTCGCCCGCCGTACGTTCTACCTTCTGCCGCACGACCGCCCCAACCGGCCCGACGACCCCGAGTGCCCCTACAAGGTCGGCTCGCCGCTTGAGGCGGTCGACCCGCGCACGGTCGCGCCGGGCGAGGTCGGGGAGAAGACCAACCGTTCGCAGGGCACCGCGGAGACGGTTCCGGCCCGTTCCTGAGCCGGCGTACGACGCGGCGGGGGCCCGGCCCGACGGGCCGCCCGGTCACCTGGGCCGCACGGGGCCCGTCAGCGTCGAGGTGAAGACGGCCTCGCCGTCCTGCCGGCCCACGACTTCCACGGTCAGCAGCTCGTTGTGCTCCGCCGAGATCCGGGTCACCTCGGCCCAGCAGGGGCGGTCGAGTTCGGCGTAGCGGTGGAAGACCGTGGCCCCGCTCGCGGGGGACATCACCTGGGGCGCGACCAGGGTGCTCGCCGCCTGACGCGCCGCTTCGAGCAGCACCATGCCGGGCAGATGGTCACCGGAGTGGTCGAAGAAGATCGGGTGGTTCAGATCCGGGGTCAGCAGCCAGCGCGATGAATCGTCGGTCGGGGTGAGCACCACGTCGGCCGCGGAGTGACGGCCGACGGCGGCCGGCGCCATGGGGGCACGGTCCGGCCCGGTCCACGGCACCGCGGAGTCGTCGCGCTGCGGACGGCTCGCGCGCAGACGGTTGTAGACGCGCGGGGCGATGGCGGAGAAGTGCGACGTTCCGTGCGCGACGAGGGCGCCGTCGCGGTGGATGGTGAACTCCATGTGGAACTGGCTGACGGTGCGCCCGCTGTAGGCGCTGTCCGCACATCTCACGTCCAGCACGAAGTCGGTCGGGCGGGGGCCTATGTTCAGATTTTCCAGATACGTCGTGTAATTGAGGTTCCACATCACGAAGTGGTGGCCGAGCGGTATGCCCATTTCGGCGTGCGCCAGGAACATACCGGCCTGGCGGAATGTCTCGGCCACTTGGAGGGGGTCGTGGCTGCGTCCGTCCAGGCTGTTGAAAAGCGTGTGAGCGCGCGGCCACTGCCCGGTCAGCGTGAAGCACAGCCCTTCCTGGTCGGTGCAGCCGGTGAGGAACACCTCGGCCAGGGAGGCGCGGTGGACGTACTCCTTGGGAACCGTCGTGGTGAGCTTGGGCATATCGGGCAGTTCGGTATTGCTACTCGCAATGGACAGAGCCATGGGGACCCCCGTCTTGTACCTGTAGTCAACGACGACGCCTATAAGATACGGACCTACCGGTTTTCTTAACGTGAGACCGAAAGTAAAATCTTTGCAAAGTGCGGCCTGTTTAGTTGAGTCCGCCATTCCGCTTTGCGGGCTGTGCGCAGCATCAAATCGGGGCGAAAAGTAGGGAGAACCGGACTTAAGGGTGTTCATCGGTTCCCCGGAGCACGGAAATGCGGCAGCGCAGAAACCGGTTGTGTGCGATGTTTTCTCGCGAGGTACCCAGCGCGAACGTCAGGCCGTCAGACAGACAGGGAGTTCGCTGGATGAACGCACCACTCTGTACGCTCCGCCTCGCCGCGGTCAACATCGACGGAGTCCTGCTCAACGACACGTTCAGCCCGGTCCTGCACCAGCTCGTGGTCGAGTGGGGCGGTACCTACACCGCCGAGCTGGAACAGCGCCTGCTGTCGCAGTCGCAGAGCGCGGCGGCGCGCGCCCTGGCCGGGGCCACCGGCGTGGACATGACCGAACAGGAAGTGCTCCGGGCCTACTTCGCGGCCCGCGAGCGCTATGTGCGCGCGCATCCGGTGCGCCTCGTCGAGGGCGCCGTGCCGCTGCTGAAGCGGTTGCGGGCGCTGGGCCTCGACCTCGTCTGCTACGGCGGCCTGGGGGCGGACCACTTCGAACGCCATCTGGGCGAGAGCGCCTCGTGGTTCACCGCCCCCGGGTACATCTGCACCAACGACTTCAGACCCGGGATCCGTGAGATCGCCGAGGACCGCTTCGGTCTCCGCCGCGAGCAGGTGCTCTTCATCGATGACGCGGCCTCGTTCGCGGTCCGGGCCCGCGAGCTGGACGTCCCCTTCATCGGCCACCCCAGCTCCTTCGAGCACGGCTTCCAGCCGGCCCTGATGCGTGCGGCCGGCACCCGGCACATGGTCGGCTCGCCGGACGAGATCGACGAGGCCCTGGTGCGCAGGCTCGACCGGGAGGCCGGGGAGGGCACCGTCTGGCGGGACGCGGCCCGGCCGCGGAGCGCGGAGGTGTGCATATGAAAGGCACCGCTCCGATCCTGGAGGGAAAGATCGCGATCGTCCACGGCGCCAGCAGCGGTATCGGGGCCGCCGCGGGGCGGGTGTTCGCCCGGCACGGCGCTGTCGTCGTGCTGACGGCCCGTCGGGAGAACCGGCTGCGCGAGCTCGAGGACGAGCTTCGCGGCACGGGCGCCGAGGTGACCCACCAGGTCCTGGACGTGCGCGACGGGGAGGCCGTGCGGCGCGTGGTGGAGAGCACCGTGGAGCGGCACGGACGACTGGACGTGGCCTTCAACAACGCGGGCGTCGGCCTCCCGAGGACCCCGATGCACCTCATCGGAGACGATGTGTACGACCATGTCGTCGGTACGAACGTGACGGGGGTGTGGAACTGCATGCGCCACGAGATCGCGGCCATGCTGGAGGGCAAGGGCGGGGCGATCGTCAACACCAGTAGTGTCGGCGGGCTGGTCGCCTCCGGCACCGGGGCCCCCTACATCGCGTCCAAGCACGCGGTGATCGGACTGACCAAGGCGGCCGCCGTCGAGTACGCGGCGCAGGGCATCCGCGTCAACGCGATCGCTCCGGGGCTGACCCGCTCCGAGATGACCGCCGAGTGGTTCGCGAGCTCACCGGAGACCGAGGCGCGGGCCCACCGGTCCGCACCGCAGAAGCGGGCCGCGGCCCCGGAAGAGGTGGCGGAGACGGCCGCCTGGCTGTGCAGTGACCTGGCGAGTTTCGTGACGGGCGTGACGGTGCCGGTGGACGGAGGCCGGACCGCCTGGTAACCCCCGGAAGATGGCACCGCCCCCCTGAAGTACCCCTAGGGGGAGCGGCCTACAGGGCTGGAAACGGGTAAGGTACCTCCCGTTCGGTTTTGTTCGCCATCGGAGGAGGGACATGGCACGGCAAGAGCGTGCGATACGTACCCGCCGCGCTGTTATAGAGGGCGCCGCCGGGGTGTTCGCCGAACGGGGTTACGCAGCGGCCACCATGGCCGAGATCCTTGAGCGTGCCGGTGTGACCAAGGGCGCTCTCTACTTCCATTTCGACTCCAAGGAAGCCCTGGCGCGCGGCGTCATAGACGCGCAGGTCGACCCCGCGCGGTGGGCACCGCGCGATCTGAGGCTGCAGGAGTGGGTCGACGTCGGGATGACGCTGGCCCACCGGATTCCTCGCGATGTCATCCTGCTCGCCGGTATCCGCCTCTCGGCCGACATGCAGGGCCGCGCCCGCTTCGGCAGCGCGTGGCCCGCCTGGACCGGCCTGATCGCCAAGCTCGTCACCGAGGCGAAGGAACGGGGCGAGGCGCTGCCGCACGTGAACCCCGAGGAGACCGCGCAGTGTTTCGTCGGCGCGTGGATCGGGACCCAGACGATGTCCGAGGTGGAGTCCGGCTGGAAGGATCTCCACCAGCGCATCTCCGTGCTGTACAACCATGTGCTGCCCGCCATCGCCACGCCTGCGGCGCTGATCAGACTGGACACCGCGCCGGACCGCGGTGCCCGGGTCCTGGCCGAGCTCAACGAAGAGACCGACAGACCGTTCGTGTCCGCCGGCGCGTAGCCGGCGGACCGCACTCGAGAATCCCTCGATTCCGGCTGCTGCCGACCGCGGCGCGATCCGGTGCGGTCGGCGGCGGCACCGGCGGGAAACAGCGGACCGCGCGGCGACCGCATGTGCGTGTACCTGCTCTTCCTTGCCTTTCAGCCGCCGTGCGCGTCCGTGACCTGAGACGGACGTGCCAGTCCTTCATAAACCAACCAGGCATGCGGTTTGCTATTGTTTTCGAGTCAGGACACCGCTGTCCGCGGAGACCGGAGTGGGGGACTCGGCGCGTCGCTCGGGGCGGGAATGAGGAGGAACCCATGGTCCAGCAGGAGCGGGCGGCCCGCACCCGGCGTGCTCTCATCATCGCGGCCGCGGAGGTCTTCGCCGACGACGGGTACGCCCTGGCCTCGCTTCCTGCGATCAGCAAGCGGGCCGGTGTGAGCACCGGTGCCCTCCACTTCCACTTCTCGAGCAAGGACGCGCTGGCCGCCGCGGTCGAGAACACCGCGGAACTCGGCCTGCGGAACCTGGTCGACGAGTGCCACGAGTCGTCGGGCACCTTGCTCCAGTGCCTGGCGTGCACCGTGACGCGCCTGCTCGAAGCCGTCCGCGAGGACCCCGTGACCCGGGCGGGTCTCCGGCTGGGCGGCGATCCCTCCCGGAAGAGCGGAGGCGGTGTCGTCGTCTGGTGGTACGAGTGGGTCAGCGATCTGCTGGCACGGGCGAGAGAGACCGGCGAACTCCCGGACGAGGTCTCCCCGGAGGGCGCGGCCACCGTCATCTCCGCGGCCGTCGCGGGTGTGGTGCTGCTCGGCGGCACCCGTGGTCCGGAGCAGCCGCCGTACGCACACATGGTCCCGTTCCGCGAATTCCTCCTGTCCTGGCTGTTCGCCCCGCCGCCGGACGGGCACCCCGGGCAGGGCTGCGGGCTGCCGGCGGGGACGGCCGCCACTGGCTGACGGGCCGACGGGTCCTGCCCGCCTCAAGTCGTACTCCAGCCGGGCGCCGCATCCTTGGTCCGCTGATCCGGGCCGTTGGAGAGGGGGCCAGCAGGGATGTCCTCGCACCAGGCACATGTGGCCGAATACGCGATCTCGGTGGCGGCTCCCGTCGGCGTGGTCTACGGCCTGCTCGCGGACCCGCTCCGATGGCCCGTGCTGTTTCCGTCGTACATCCATACGGAGCGCATAGACGGTGACGGCTCCCGTGAACTGCTGCACCTGTGGGACATGACGAGCGACGGCCTGCGCGCCCTGCATGTGCGCCGGCGCCTGCATCCGCATGCCAGAACCATCGAGACCGAGCGGATCGATCCCGTGACGCAGCGGGTCATCGGGTGCGGCGTCTGGCGGGTGACGTCCGACGCCAACGGCGGCAGCGTGCTGAGCCTGCGCAGGGAACTGGGCGCATCTCCCTACCCGCTGCCCTGGGCCGACGCGGCCGCGCAGGATCTCGATACGGAGGTCAGGGCGCGGCTCGACGAGGTCAAGGCGGTGGCCGAGCGCTGGGAGCGGCTGGACGAACTGCTGCTCGCCTTCTCGGACAGCGTCCGCACCACCGGGCCGCCGGAACTGGTCTACGACTTTCTCCAACGCGTCGAGGACTGGCCCGACCTGGTGCCGCACATCGAGTGGACCGAAGTCAGCACGGACGCCCCGGGCGTCCAGATCGTCGACATCGACAGCACTGCCTGGGACGGCGGCGACACCGTCACATCGGGCGCCGTCCGGCTCTGTTTCCCGGCCGCCGGAAGCATCGTCCACAAGGACGTGGTGGCGCCCCAGATCCTCGCGGGGCACACCGTCCGGTGGACCCTGCTGCCGGACAGCACGGGTCTCACGGTGGTCTGTACGCACTGGGTGATGCTCAGGGAAGAGGCCCTCGCCTCGTTCCTCGGCGCCGAAGCCACCCTCACCGACGCGCGCCACGAGGTGCGTACGGGGCTGGGGGAGGCCTCCGCCGAGATCCTCGGGCTGGCCAAGTGGCATGCGGAGAGCGCCCTGCGCCACGTGGGGTGAGCGACCGCACCGGCAGGACCGACGAGGAGGAAGGCCGATGGGTGTGAGCGGGCAGGGATCGCTCCTGCGGGACGAGCGGGCGGTCGCGCCGGCCGTCGTGCCGCCCTTCCATGCGGCGGCGGCGCTGCCGGCCGCCGCGATCCAGCGTGCCTGGCGGCTTGAGGCGCTGCTCGGGGACCCGCGCGACCGGGCCAATCCGTACGGCCACCACGCCCTGGCCCACCAAGGCGGACGGCGGCTGCTGTCCGCGCTCGCCGGCATCGTCGAAGCGGAGATCCGGCCGGCCGGCAAGGGCGGGCACTTCACGGGTGGCGATGTGATGGCCGCCGCCCTGCGCCCGCTGTTCCGCCGCGACCTGGAGCACGGTCACGCCGCCGTCACCACGGTCCTGTCCGCCGAAGGGCCCGACGGGCCGCTGCCGGACCGGAGCGTGGAACTGGCCCGGCTGCTCGGGCCCGTGGCACTGGCCGCCGCGGCCGGAACCGCGCTGCGTGCGGCGGTGCGCGCCGTGGCCGAGGGGGAGCGGCGGACACCGGGGCTCTCGCGCTGGCGTGCCTCGCTCGCCCGGAGCTTCGCCGACCTGCTCGCGTGCGAGAGCCTGACGGCCGTGGCGCTGCGGTCGCTGAGCCGTTCGCCCGGTACGGGACGGGCGTTGCGCGCGGCGGCGGGCTGTGTCGTACCCGCCCTGACCGCCGAGATCCTGGACGAGGCCGTGCTCACCCTGGGCGAGTGCGGTCATGGGCCCGACAGCCCCGTGCTGCGGTGGTGCCTGCGGACGGCGGCCGGGGTGTCCCGGGTGCGCGAGGCGAGCGGGACGGCCGATTGCAGGGCCCAGCTGATCCGCGGGCTGCCGTCGTCGGCCGGCCCCGGTGGCGGCCGTGCCGCGGACCGCCCCGGCGCGGTGCGCGGGGACGCGGTGGCCGGCGGTGAGGTGCCGCCCGTGGACTGGGAGGCGGAGCTGCACGGTGTCCTCGACGCCGCGGCGGCCCGTGGCGGCCCCGGCGCGGCCGGGGCGGCTTCCGGGCAGGTCCGGGCGGCGCAGCGGCTGCTCGCCGAGCGCAGACTGCTGACCGGGCCGGAGCGGGGCGTGCCCGGGGCGGGCGCGGCCGCGGCCGAGCGGTATGCCCAACTCCTCACGGTCTGCGTGGTGCTGGCGGTCGGCCGGGACGCGGGCGCGTACGGCGGCAGCCGCTTCCTCGCCTCCGGGGGCTGGGCGCCGGTGGCGCTCGCCCGTGGCGTCCAGCGTCTCGGCCTGCCACCGGTCGGCCCCTTCGAAGCGGCGCAGGCGGGTGTCGAGGCGGAGCTGGCCCGGCGCGACCGGCTGAGTGCCGACAGCGACCTCCACGCCACCAGGATTCTGTGGTGACCGCCGCCGCCGGGGGTGGGGCGCCGGTGTACGTGAACTGCCCCGACGGTCCCTGGGACGTGGTGCAGGACCGTTTCAGCAGTGCGGGGCGCGTGGTCGTGCACACCACGTGGGGGGTGTGGGCGCCGGCCGCGCTGCTCGATCCGGAGCTGCGCCGGACGCTGGGCCGGGACTGGCCCCGTTACCGGCAGTTCCCCGGCACCGGGCAGCGGCTCGGGTTCGCCGCCTCGCGCTATGTCATGAAGTACACCGTGGCCGCGGCGCTGGAGGTTCCCGTCCAGGCCATCGACTTCACCTTCCGGCCCGGCGGACGCCCCGGGGTGCGCGGCTGGGACGAGCTCTCGCTGAGCCTGGCGCACACCGACGAACTGCTCGTCGTCGCGGTGAGCGGCACGGGGGCGATCGGCGTGGACATCGAACGGGCCGACCGGTCCATTCCCTTCGACCTGATGGGCGAGGAGATGTGCACTCCCCGCGAGGCCCGCCGGCTGGCCGTGATGCCCGCCGAGCGACAGCGCGCCGAGCTGCTGCGGCTGTGGACCCTGAAGGAGGCGTACACCAAGGCGCTCGGCTACGGCCTGCGCCACAGCTTCTCCCGGGTGGGCTTCGACGAGGACGCCGAAGGGCGTACCAGGCTGGCCGCGCCCGCACCCGACGCCGACGCCTGGACCTTCGACACCCACCGGGTCCAGGACCGGTATCTGGTGAGCGAGGCCCACCGCGGTGCGCCGCCCGTCCGGGCGGCGGACCCGTCCGCGGCCACCGGCACGTCCACCGCCCAGGACGAGGGCGCGCGGGACCGGGGATGAACGGTGGACGCCCGAACCCGGGCGGCGTCCTGTGCGTGACCCATACGGCGTCCGCGACGACGCCGGACGGCTCGCATGTGCTGGAGCTGCACGGGGCGCTGACACAGGCCGAGGCCGACCGGCTGGCGGCCCGGCTCGTCGAGCGCCATCACGCCTTCTCCGTCCTGTTCACGAGCCGGACCGACAGCCACCACACGCTGACGCTCGTCCCGCGTGACACCGCCCGTGGCCGGACGCCGCTGTCGCCCGAACTGCTCGCCGACGTCCTGCTGCTGCCGGGGGGCGCGCGGACCGTGCCGCTGTCGGGAACCCAGAGCGCACGGGTGCGGGCCGCCGTCCGCGCGCCGGACGATCCGGGCCGTCACGTCGAGCAGGTGGCCCTGCGCTGGACGGGCCCGCTGGACCCGCACCGCTTCGTGGCGGCCTGGCAGTCGGTGGCGGCCCGTGAGGTGGTGCTGCGCAGCGCGTTCGACTGGGTGGCAACCCCGCGGCTGGTGCTGCACGACCACGCGGACATCGAGGTCGCCCACCGCTCCCGTACGGCGTTCCGGTCCTGGAACGAGCTGTTGGCGGACGACCGGGCCCAGGGCTTCCCGCTGAACCGGGCGGGGCTGCTGCGGCTGACGCTGTTCGAGGACGCCCCGTCCGAAGCCGACGGGTCCGGACCGTCCACCCGCGTCCTGCTGACGTACCACCGGGCGCTGCTGGACGAGCGTGCCGTGCACGTCCTCCTGCGGGCCTTCTACCGCGCCTATCTGGCGGGCGGGGCGCTGCCCGGAGGGGAACGGCGCCCCGATGTCCGCGACCACGCCCGCTGGCTGGCCGCGCAGTCCCCGGACGCCGCACGCGCCTACTGGTCCCGGGCGGCCCCGCCGCCGGACGCCGCGGACGGCCCCGGCCGGCCGAGCGGCCCGACGCGGCAGAGCGGGGACGCCCGGATACGGCGCCGGCTCAGCCCCGCGCAGGTGCTGCGGCTGAGGTCCTGGGCGACCGCCCGGGGCGCGGGGGAGTGCAGCGCGCTGCACCTGGTGTGGGCGCTGCTGCTGCACCGGGCCACCGAGTACCCCGTCCGTCCGGGGCATGTGACCTTCGGTGTGCGTCTTTCGGGGCGGGACGTCGCGTTGTCGGGGGCGGCCGATGTGCCGGGCCTGCTGGGCGGCTGCGCACCGCTGACGGTGACCGTGGACCCGGCGGAGCCGCTGGAGGCGCTGATGCTCCGGCTGCGCGACGCCGGACTGGACATGGCCAACTACCCATGGGTCAGCGACGAGTTGCTGAGCCAGTGGACCGGCCGCGAGGTGCGGGCGGCGGACACCACGGTCGATTTCGACAGCAGGCCGCCGATGGTTCCGGCCGTGCGCGCGGAACTGGAGGCCCAGGGCATCCGGGTCGACGTGCCGCGCCTCGTCGGCGGCAGCGGCGCCGCGGTCACGCTCGTGGCGCGCCACGAGCCCGACGGGAGTCTCGGCCTGACCTCGCTGTACGACCGTGCGGTGCTGCGGGACGACGACGCCGCGCTGTTGCTTTCGCAGTGCGTGCGGATGCTGCGTGCGCTGGCGGAGTTCACCGACGCGGGCACCACCGTCGCGCAGCTCGTCCAGGTGCTGGACGGTCTGGACGTGCCGCGTGCGGCGGTGCGGCCGCCCCGGGCGCAGGTGCCCCGGGCGCCGTCGCTGACCACGCTGCGGCGCGGTGAGCCCGGCGCGGACGTCATCTGCCTGGTCGCGCAGGAGGGTGTGGTGGCCGGAGCCCACGACCGCTTCGCCCGCCTGCACGAAGGCCCTGAGCGCATTGTCGAACTGCGCTGCCAGGGCCCGCCGCTCGCCCTGCCGTCCGCTCTCGTGGAGGCCGTGCGCGGGGGCGGACTGCTGCTGTGCGGGTGCGGGCCGGGCGCGGTGACGGCGTACGAGATCGCGCGCACCGTCGCGCCCGGCCGGGTCCCGGTCGTGGTGATGGCGGGGACGGGGAGCGCCGAGGCGAGCGCGGACGCCCTCGCGGCCGCTCTGCGCTCGGTGGTGACGGGCCGGACCTAGGGCGTTTCGTTCGGATCGGTCCAGACCCCGCGAGACCGGCCCGATCCAGATGAAACGCCCTGGAGGTCGGGTGCGTGCGGCCGGATGCCGGCGGGGCGAGAACGTCCGTCGGGCGTATCGAACGAGTCTGAGGAGGCCGTCATGAAGGACCTGGACATCAGCGAGTACGGGGCGGGTGACCTGCTGCGCGTCGAGCGGGGGCGGGCCGATGCCGAGGAGGTGGCGGCGCTCACCGTTCTGCTGCTCGGCCTGCGCGCCCGGGGCCGTCAGCGGGACGGCGAGCGGCTGGAGCCGGAGTGGCCCCGGTGGCCGGAGCCGCGGGCGGCCTACCGGGCGCCCGGCAGCTGGCGGTGACGGAAATGGTCCACGTGCTGGGGGAGAGGACTGACATGGCTGTGGCGACGGCCTCCGGGCTCACGGAGCAGGGGACGGGAGACGGCGGCGGGCGGGTGGCCGAGCTGCACGCGATCCGTGAGCAGGCGCTGCGCGGGCCGAGCGACCGGGCGACGGAGGCGCAGCACGCCAAGGGCAAGCTGACGGCGCGTGAGCGCATCGCCCTGTTGCTCGACGAGGGTTCGTTCCATGAGGTGGAGCAGTTGCGCCGGCATC
>NZ_KB892032.1 GCF_000373645.1 Streptomyces sp. ATexAB-D23
GACGTGCACGCCGAGACCTCGGGCGTCGCGCACTTCGCGTACGACGACGAGGAGACCTGCATCGCCGAGGTCCGCTACCTCATCGGACTGCTGCCCTCCAACAACCGTGAACTCGCCCCGACCGTCCTGTCCGACGACCCGCACGACCGCCGGAGCGAGGCACTGCTCGACCTGGTCCCCGCCGACCCCGGCCGGGTCTACGACATGCGCGCCGTCATCGAGGAGATCGTCGACAACGGGGACTTCTTCGAGATCCACTCCGGCTGGGCGGGCAACAGCCTCTGCGTCCTGGCCCGCCTCGGCGGCGAGGTCGTCGGCATCGTCGCCAACCAGCCGGCCACCACCGCCGGGGTACTGGACATCCGGGCCAGCGAGAAGGCGGCCCGCTTCGTCCAGTTCTGCGACGCCTTCAACATCCCCATCATCACTCTTCTGGACGTCCCCGGCTTCCTGCCCGGCGTCGACCAGGAGCACGGTGGAATCATCCGCCACGGCGCGAAGCTGCTCTACGCCTACTGCAACGCCACCGTCCCTAGAGTCTCGGTCGTGGTTCGCAAGGCATACGGTGGTGCCTACATCGTGATGGACTCAAGGTCCATCGGAACCGACCTGTCTTTTGCCTGGCCCGGCAACGAGATCGCGGTCATGGGGGCGGAGGGCGCCGCCAACGTCATCTTCCGCCGCGAGATCAACAGCGCCGACGACCCCGAGGCGATGCGGCGGCAGAAGATCGAGGAGTACCGCTCCCAGCTCATGCATCCGTACTACGCGGCCGAACGCGGCCTCGTGGACGACGTCATCGACCCCCGAACGACCCGCGAGACCCTCATCGGATCCCTCGCGATGCTGCGCGACAAGCACGCCGAACTGCCCTCCCGCAAGCACGGCAACCCCCCTCTGTGACGGAGAACCATGTCGGACATCCGGGTAATCCGCGGCTACGCTACTCCCGAGGAACTCGCCGCTCTCGTCGTGGTGTTGATGGCCCGGTCCGCCGCGGCCCAGCCCCAGCCCCTTCGCCCGTCCCGCCGCCGCACACCCAACTGGCACCGCCTCGAACGCGCGCTGCGCCACAGCGGCGCCCGGGGCTGGGGCCGGGAGCAGGGAACGGGCCGCACGCTCGCAGTGAGCTCCCCGGGCCGGACTTGACTTCAGCCTTGGTTCAACGTTCAGACTCGGGCGGAAAGGCTCCAGGCCGTCTCCGCCCGGCCGGTACTAGAGGAGATATATGTCCGCCGCACCTCTGCGCCTCGCCGTGATCAACAGCAGCGTCCGGGAGGGCCGGTTCGGCCCGACCGTCGCACGATGGTTCCTCACCCAGACCGAGCAGCGCGCGGACGTGGAGGTCGACCTGATCGACCTCGACGAGCACGCGCTGCCGCACCAGATGTCGCACTCGCCCAGTGACGAGGTGGCCGCGGAACTGGCCCGGGTGTCGCCCCGCCTGGCCGCCGCCGAGGCCTTCGTCGTGGTGACGCCGGAGTACAACCACAGCTACCCGGCCTCGCTCAAGAACCTCATCGACTGGCACTCCACCCCGTGGCAGGCCAAGCCGCTCGGCTTCGTCTCGTACGGCGGCCTGGCCGGCGGCCTGCGGTCGGTGGAGCACCTGCGCCCCGTCTTCGCCGAGCTGCACGCGGTCACCGTGCGCGACTGCGTGAGCTTCCACAACGTGTGGGGGCAGTTCGACGAGTCGGGAGCCCTCGTGGAGCCCACCGCGGCGAGCACGGCCGCCAAGGCCCTCCTCGACCAGCTGGTGTGGTGGGGCGTCTCGCTGCGCGAGGCCCGCGAGAAGCGCCCGTACGGGGCCTGAGACCCGGCAGGCCTACGGGGCCGTCCCACCGCGGACGGCCCGTGGGCCTGACACCCGCAAAATCACTGGTCGCCCTGCGCGAGGCGCACCAGCACCTTGTGGAAGTCCTCGCGCTCAGCGGGGGAGAAGGCCGCGAACATGGTCTCGTTGGCCTGTTCGACGGCCCGGTCCATCTCTTCGAACAGCTTCCGGCCCTCCTCGGTGCTCCTGACGAGGTTGCGGCGACGGTTGGCGGGGTCCGTTTTACGGGTGACGGCCCCGCGGCCCTCCAGGTCCCCCAGGAGCGCGACCATGTTTCCCGCGTCCAGGCCGAGGGCCCGCCCCAGGTCGGCCTGGGTGCACTCGCCGAGTTCGGCCAGGCCCGCCATCACGCGGTAGTGCTGCATCCGCAGACCGGTGGTGTCGAGGTATTCGCAGAGCAGCCGCTGGGCCCGCAGAGCGGCGCCGGAGAGCAGCCAGACATCCAGTTCGACCAGGCGTCCGTACAGGGTCATGCGGACGAGTCTACGGGACAGTGTTGCACCGACCAACGTTCAGGCCATATCGTTATGCCGTACAACATTGGTCGACACAACAAATGTGTCAGGGCCATCGGCCTGCCGTCACAGAAGTGAGAACTCGTCATGGCTGAAGAGCACATCACCGCGCCCCGTGAGTCCGGCGCCGCCACCCCGGACGCCCGGCGCTGGCAGGCCCTGGTCTACATCGCCCTCGCCCAGCTGATGGTGTCCGTGGACAGCACCATCGTGAACATCGCACTGCCCTCCGCACAACGGGCGCTCGACATCTCCGACAGCAACCGGCAATGGGTCATCACCGCCTACATGCTCGCCTTCGGCGGGCTGCTGCTCCTGGGCGGCCGGATCAGCGACACCATCGGCCGCAAGCGCGCCTTCCTCATCGGCGTCATCGGCTTCGGAGTGGCGTCCGCCATCGGCGGCCTGGCGGTCAACTCCGGGATGCTGCTGACCGCGCGGGCCCTGCAAGGCGCGTTCGGCGCCCTGCTGGCACCGGCCGGCCTGTCCCTGCTGGCGGTCACGTTCGCCGAGCCCAAGGAGCGGGCCAAGGCCTTCGGGGTGTTCAGCGCGATCGCCGGAAGCGGCTCCGCCGTCGGCCTGATCCTCGGCGGTGTGCTGACCGAGTACCTCAACTGGCGCTGGTCCCTCTTCGTGAACATCGCCTTCGCCGTGGTCGTGGTCGCCGGCGCCGTCTCCGTCGTCCGCGACGAGGGCAGCCGCCCGCCCCGCGAGAAGCTCGACATCGCCGGCACCCTGCTCTCCGTCGCCGGGATCGTCGCCCTCGTCTACGGATTCACGCTCGCCGACAGCGAAGGCTGGACCGCCACCCCCACGCTGGCCCTCTTCGTGGCGTGCGTCGTCCTGCTGACCCTGTTCGTGGTCGTCGAGAAGCGGAGCAGCGCACCGCTCCTGCCGCTGCGGATCGTGACCGAGCGCAACCGGGCCGGTGTCTTCGCCTCCCAGGCGCTCGCCGTGATCACCATGTTCGGCCTGCTGCTCTTCCTGACCTACTACTTCCAGGAGATCCGCGGCTACGGCGCCCTCGCCTCGGGTGTGGCGTTCCTGCCCATGGTGGCCGGCATGCTCATCGGGGCGGGCCAGATCGCCAGCCGCATGATGCCGAAGATGGCCCCGCGCTGGATCATGGGCCCCGGCTTCCTCGTCGCCGCGCTCGGCATGCTGATCCTGACCCAGCTGGACGTCGACTCCTCCTACCCGCTGCTCGTCCTGCCCGGCCAGCTGCTGTTCGGCATCGGCCTCGGCATGGCCTTCA
Organism: Streptomyces sp. ATexAB-D23; assembly: GCF_000373645.1. Classification (GTDB taxonomy): domain Bacteria; phylum Actinomycetota; class Actinomycetes; order Streptomycetales; family Streptomycetaceae; genus Streptomyces; species Streptomyces castrisilvae. The sequence goes on from NZ_KB892032.1 coordinate 3,605, forward strand.
CCCCGGCGATGAGCCTGGCCACCCACGGCGTCGAGGACCACGAGACCGGTGTCGCGTCCGCGATGATCAACGCCTCGCAGCAGCTCGGCGGCTCCATCGGCACCGCCCTGCTCAACACCATCGCGGCCAGCACCGCCGCCGCCTACCTGGCCTCCCGCGGCGGCGGCTCCGGCATCGCGAACCAGGCGGCGGTCCACGGCTACGCCGTCGCCGTGTGGTGGACCGTCGGCATCCTGCTGCTGGCCGGTGCGCTGATCATGCTCACCAACAACCTGCCCAAGCCGCGGCAGGACGAGAAGGCGGCCGAGGACATCACCCCCGTAGCCGTGTAGGCGGCACGGCCGCACCCCCATGAACGGCGACCGCCGGCGCCCCTCCCCCGTGGCGTCGGCGGTCGCTGCCGTTCGCGGCCCGCCCGCACGACCGGCCCCCGACGCAGCACAGGAGACCTCGTGGACCACGAGCAAGAGGCGGCGAACTCCTCCGTGGCCGCACCCGCCACCGGCACACCCCCGGTCCGTACGGTCACCCTGCACGGCAACGGCGTCACCCTCTCCGGACTGCTCGCCGAACCCGCCCGCGAACCCCGCGCCCTCCTGGTGGCCCTGCACGGCGGCGGAATGCGGGCCGGATACTTCGACGGCCGCGCCGACCCGGCCACCTCGCTGCTGACCCTCGCCGCGTCCTGCGGCTACACGGCACTCGCCGTCGACCGCCCCGGCTACGGCCGGTCCGCCGCGCGACTCCCCGGCGGCGCGGCCCTGTCCGAGCAGGCGGACACCCTCCGCGCCGCCCTGGACGACTACCGGCTCCGCCACCCCGGCGGCGCCGGAGTCCTCCTCGTCGGACACTCCCTGGGCGGCGCCACCGCCCTGCACACGGCCTCACGGTGGACGGACGAAGGACTGCTCGGCGCGGACGTCTCCGGCATCGGCGACCGATGGGCGCCCGCCGCGAAACAACTCGCCGCACGCGGCGGCCGCCTCTCCCACCGCATGCACTGGGGACCCCTCGCCCTCTACCCGCCCGGCACCTTCCGCTCCGCCGACAGCCTGATCACGCCCGTCCCCGAGCGGGAGGCCCGCGAAATACTGGACTGGCCCCAGACGTACGCCCGGCTGGCACGGCACGTGCGCGTGCCGGTGCGGTTCACCTTCGCCGAGCACGAACGGTGGTGGCGCAGCGACCCGGAGACCGTACGGGCCATGCTCGGCCGCCTCGGATCCCCGCTGTCCCGGAGCGAACGGCTCCCCGGCGCGGGCCACAACATCAGCCTCGGCCGGACGGCCCGCGCCTATCATCTGCGGGTCCTCGCCTTCCTGGAGGAGTGCCTGACACCCCCGGAAGCCGCGAAGAACCCGCCGGGACCCCGCTGACCGGGCAACTCCCGCCCACCGCACCCGTACCGGAACCCACCCCGCCGAGATCCACTCCACAACCACTGCACAAACCCTTGAGGAACGCACCGAATTCAGTGGGGCAGAACTCGACATACGTTCTCGGATCAGCCATGCGATTCATGCGCACGATACGCTCGCGCCGCTCCAGCGCAATTACTGGAAGCCGACCGCGAACGATGTCCTCCCATGAGTCCCAATGACGGATCACGAGACCGGGGGTCGATTCCTCGTGCGACAGGATCAAGTCGACGTCAAACTTCTGCGCTGGCCTGCGGAATCGGCCAGAAGACGCCAATGCATGGAAGAAGGCCTCCTGCGCCTGCTCATCGTGGAGGGCGGCGGCCCCGCCCCGATCTGCTCCGACACACGCGAGGACTGGGCACGGGCGCCCATCAGCAACGACGACTTACGCGCACGGATGACAGCCCTGCGCGCCAAGTCCTACCCCTTCACCGTACCGACCGTCGACCCGAGCGGTGCGCTGAAGTACCGCGACCGCGTAGTAGCGGTCTCACCTGTGGAAACAGCCTTACTGGACAGCCTGGCCGGCTCCTTCCGGGCGCTCGTGGGCCGCGAGGAACTACTGGACCGCCTGGGCGAACGCCAGGCGTGCATCAGCCGCAACGCACTGGACCTGCACATCATGCGCATCCGCCGGCGCATCCAGCCGCTGGGCCTGGCACTCCAGACCGCCCGGGGCAGGGGCTACATCCTCGCACCGGCCTCCTGACAAAAAGGTACGGCGGAAACATCCCCCGGAAAACAGGTTGGAAAGACAGCGGACAGGAACGGCTGACAGGCCCGCCGAGTTCGATGTCCAATGTTTCGGCAGCATGAAGAAACCCGTTGCTCGCGGCATTCTGCCATCCACTCCGATGGGATACTCCATGACCATTCAGCGACCGGCCTCCATCGACCCCCGGGAACCCTGGCTCAGGATCGGCACCCGCGAGTTCCGTTCCCGCCTCATCGTCGGAATCGAGCAGTACGACTCCGTCTCCGTGGTGCGGGACGTCCTCACGGTGACCGACGCGGACATCTTCATCACCACCGTCGACCCGGACAACCGCCGCAGCAGCCTCCTGCTGTCCGACCTGGACGCCGCCCTCGACCTCGACCGGTTCACCTGGATCGGCACCACCTCGTTCGCCCGCTCCAAGGACGGCGCCCTGCGCACGGCCGACGTCCTGCGCGACTCCTGGGGCATCGACATCCTGAAGCTGGACGTACGCGGCGACAACAACATGCCCGACAACCGCCAGACCATCGAAGCCGCCCACGAACTGAGGGCGAAGGGCTGGTCGCTGCTGCCCTTCATCCTGCCCGACCTGAGCACCGCCCTGGCCCTCCAGGACGCGGGCTGTTCGGCGCTGCGCGTCATGGCGGCCCCCGTCGCCTCCGGGCGCGGCATCGTCGACCCCGGCCCCATCCAGGAGATCATCGACGTCCTGAGCATCCCCGTCATCGTCGAAGGCGGCCTCGGCACCGCCCACCACGTCGCCCAGGCCATGGGCATGGGAGCCGCGGCCACCCTCGTCAACACCGCCCTCGTCGAGGCGAAGGACCCGATGAAGATGGCACTGGCCATGCGCCACGCCACCACAGCGGGCCGCTGCGCCTACGAGTCCGGACCGATGGCCGAGACCATCGCGGCCTGAGGAAAGGCCGGCCGGCCCAGCACCCGACGCCGGCCCGGTGCACACCGCGCAGGAGAGGATGACGTACCCCTGAACCGCCAAGAGGGTTACAGCCCCACCCGGGAACACCCGGGTGGCAGCGCGGCCGGCCCCAGCCGGCCACCGCACACGGCCGGGCCGGGCGACCCGTGGCCGGGCATACCGGCGTTCGTCGCCGGCACCACGGCCGTGGCCGCCATCGGCCTCGCCGCAGGCGGAACAGCCGGCGTCCTGCTCGCCACGGAACTGGCCGGCACGGCCTCGGTGGCCGGACTGCCCGTGGCCCTGCACCTGGGCGGCTCGGCGGTCGGCGCACTCCTGGTGTCCCACCAGGCAGGACGCGGACACCGCGGCCGCGGACTGGCCCTCGGCCTGATCCTCGGGGCCATCGGGGCACTGGTCGTCGTCCTCGCCGCCCGGCAGGGCAGCCTCGGCTGGATGCTGGCCGGCAGCGCCCTGCTGGGCACAGCCAACTCCTCCATCTTCCTCCTCCGTTACACCGCGGCCCAGGCCGTACCGGAAGGCAACCGCGGCAGGGCACTGGGCCTGGTGTTCCTCGCCACCGCCATCGGCGCGGTCATCAGCCCACTGCTGCTCGGCCCCAGCGGCTCCGCCGCACGGGCCGTGGGCCTGCCCACACTGTGCGGCCTGTACCTGGTCGCCTTCGCGGCGTTCGGCTGCTCCGCGCTCCTGCTGGCAGCGGGCTGCTCCCCGCGCACACCCCTGCTGGGACGGGCCGCCGGCGTGCTCGCCTCCGGCACGAAACCCGCGCGCGGCACCCTCCGGCTGGGCGCCGCACTGCGGGAGCCGGCAGCCGTGGTGGCCATGAGCGCGCTGGCCGGGGCCAACTTCATCATGGTCGGCATCATGACGATCACCCCGGTGCACCTCAGCCAGCACGGCGCGAGCACCGGCGTGGTCGGCTCCTTCGTGGCGCTGCACGTCGTCGGCATGTTCGCCCCCGCCCCCCTCGTCGGACGGCTCGCCGACCGCTACGGGCCCGTACCCGTCGTCCTCGTCGGCGCCGTGATCTCCCTCGTGGCCTGCGCACTCGGCGGCTTCAGCACAGGCCCCACAACACTGACCACCGCGCACCTCGTCCTGGCCGGCCTCGGCTGGAACTTCGGCGTGGTCGGCGCCAGCACACTGCTGACCGGCGCGGTCCCAGGACAACTGCGCCCCTACGTCGAGGGGATCGGCGAAGCCACGATGGGCGCCGCCGCCATGGTCGTCGCCCCCCTCGTAGCCCTCTTCCCCGGCGCCTGGGGATACCAGCTCCTGGCACTCTGCGCCCTCGCGCTCACAGCCCTCGCCCTCGCCCGCATGCGCGTCCCCGCCTCCGGCCCGCTCGCCCAGACACCAAGGATGCCGACATGAAAATTCTGACCTGCAGCAACAGCTGCCCCCAGTGGACGGACGGACAGCTCAACCCCCGTTCCGCCGGCGGGCTCGTCCCCATGCTGATCGCCCTGCTCGACGAACACGGCGGCGACTGGATCTTCACCTCACCCCCCGGCGACGACCTGCCCGCATCGGTGACCCTGGCCGGCGGCGTCACCCTGCACCCCATGGGCCTGGACGAGGACCTGCGCCGCCACCACTACGACACCATCTCCATCCAGCTGCTGCTGGGACTCCTGCACTACATGCACGACACGTCTGTCGAACCCGTCTTCGACAGCAGGCTCGCCGAAGCATGGGCGGGCTACGAGACCGTGAACCGGCTGTACGCGCAGCGGCTCACCACCCTGTCCGCCGACACCGCCGACGAACTGATCCTCATCAACGACCCGCACCTCATGCTCGTCCCGGAGTTCTTCACCGCAGGCAAGACCTCCAGGCAGAGCAAGCTCACCTACTTCCTCGGCACCCCCTGGTGCGAGCCCGACTACTTCACCCTCCTGCCCGGACACGTCCGCACCCGGATCCTGGAATCCCTCCTCACCTGCGACACCGTCGGCTTCCACGCCCGCCGCTGGACCGACGCATTCGCCGCCTGCTGCGCCAGGTTCCTGCCCGACGCCGTCATCGAGGGCGACACCGTCGTGCACCGGGGCCACCGCACCCGGCTGGTGTCCTCCCCGTTCCCGCTCGACGTACAGGTGCTGGACACCATGGTGGACGAACCCGCCACCGCGTCATGGACCCAGCGGCTGACGGAGATGGCGGACGGCCGGCGCATGATGGTGCGCGCCGACCGGATCGACCTCTGGAAGAACATGCCCCGCGGGTTCGCCGCCTTCGAAGCGGCCCTGGAACACTCCCCGGAACTCGCCGAAACCACCTGGTTCCTCGCCATCGGCACCTCGCCCAGCCGCGCGTCCGCCCGCCACCTCGCCTACCAGCGGCTCACCGAGGAGGCGATCCAACGGGTCAACGACCGCTTCGGGAAACCCGGCCGGCCGGTGGCCACCCTCCTCCAGCCCGGCAAGGGCCGCGACTCGCGCAACTGCGTCGTCGCCGCCCTGCTCATGAGCACCGCGGCCATCGTCAACTCCACCTACGACGGCCTCAACCTGTTCGCCAAGGAGGCCGCCTACCTGATGGACGACTCCGCTTCGCTGCTCCTGTCGGTCAACGCGGGCATCCACGAACAGCTCGGCCCGTTCGCCCGCGCCATCGACCCCTTCGACATCGACCAGAGCAGCCGCGTCATCGAGGCCGCGCTGAACACGGACGCCGACGGCACCGGCCCCGCCGAGAAGCGCCGCGCACTGCTGCGCTCGGAGACCGCCGAGGAGTGGCTCACCTCGGTCTTCCCCGGCTGACCCCGGGCGACCGCGCGTCATGGTGCCGCGTCCTCCACGCGGCACCACGACGCGTCCGAAAGGGTTGCATTCACGGGCTGAAGACAAGAGTCGACGTGTGCTGCTCTCCGCCCTGGAGGTACAGACACATGGCATCCGAGGAAGAACTCTTCGCGAACATCGACGCACTACTGCAGGGGGAACCCCAACTCCAGCCCCCCCCTGAGGGGCTCAAGGCGGCGGTCCGCTTCCAGGACGGCCCTGCGGTATTACGCCGTAATACCGAGCCGCCGAAGGAGGTTCATCCCCAGAAGGCGGGCGTCACGTGGTGTCGGCGGTCGTGGCGGACTTCTCCGCCCGCATCCGCTTCGACTCCTCGATCTTGTAGTCGACCAGCAGCTCCGTCAGCTTGCGCCGGGCCGGTACGTCGAGCTGCGCGACGATGAGGGCGGTCAGGGTGTGGGGGTCGGTCGAGGGCAACGGGGCGGCAGGGTCGGTGGCCGGCGCCTGCCGCTCGGCGGGACGTGACTTCTTCGCCCTGGTGGCCTTCAGACGCTGGAGGTGGGCCTCCTGCTCCTCGGCCTTCTTCTTGCCGACCAGACGCAGGGTGGCCGCGGACTCCTCGCCCGACTGGAGCTTCTCCTTGAGCGCGGGCGTCAGGGTCAGCAGCGCGAGGCGCTGGGAGACCCAGCCCTGGGAGCGGTGGAGGCGGGCCGCGAGGGCCTCCTGCGTGCCGTGGATCCGCAGGAGCTGTTCGAGGGCCCTGGCCTCGTCCAGGTGGTTGAGCTCCTGGCGGTGGATGTTGGCGACGAGGGCCGACTCCAGTATCTCGTCGGGGTTGCTGCCGAGGTCGTCGTCGAGCATCACCTTGATCCGGGCGACGCCGGCCTCGCGGGCCGCCGCCAGGCGGGAGTTGCCGTCGATGACGACGTACTTGGTGCCTGGTTCCAGGTCGGCTTCCCGCCCCGGGTTGCCTTCGAGGTAGGCGAACCGGCCCATGATGCTGATGGCGGTCTTCTGGCCGTGGTCGCGCAGGCTGTTGCCGAGGTCGGTGAGGTCGCCGAGGTCGGACCTGGGGTTGTCGGGGTTGAGGCTGATGACGTCGACGGGCAGGTCGACCGGGGGAGGGGCCCCCTCCGTCGGTGCGGCGGCCACCTGGTTGATGGCGGCGCGGCGGGCGCTGATGGACTGCGTCTGGCCGAAGGAGGCGCCGGCGCCCAGCCGGGATGCCTTGCTCATGAGATCTCCCGGGCGAGTGCGCGCATGCCGACCGCCTGGTCGCAGCGGGGTGAGTACGCGAGCAGGGGCTGCTTCACGCGTACCGCCTCCTTCTGCTCCTTCAGGTCTCCGATGACTCCGACGACCCGGGGGTCCTTGATGTCCATCCAGGAGCTGAGCGAGGAGGTGGCGATGTAGCCGCGGCGTGCGTCGTAGTGGTTGACGACGATGCCGAGGTAGTCGAGTTCGAGGTGCATGTCGTTGCGGAGGTCCTCGATCTGCGAGGTGAGGAGCCCGTAGGCGTCGGCGGAGCTGTCCTCGGCCTGGACGACGACGAGGACACCGGAGTTGCCCGGGGCCTCGCCCCGCCGGCGGCGCCCGTAGTACGCGGCGGCGTCCATGCTGAGCCCGAGGCTCGGCGGGCAGTCGATGATCACGGCGTCGTAGTCCCCCTCGATCGCCGACAGGGCCCGTTCCAGCGCCGCCTCGCGCGCCCGGACCGCGGAGAGCTTGACGTCGAGGAGGAAGGCGTCGGTGCAGGCGGGCAGCAGATGGAGCCGGTCGCCGAAGCGGGGGTCCTCCACCGGTACGACGAGATCGGCGAGCCGGCCCATCGCCTCACCGGCCATGTGCTTGGTGAGGCTGTCGCCCTCGATGGGCAGCGGCTGGTGGCCGAGCTGCTTGGTGAGGTGGCACTGCGGGTCGAAGTCGACCAGGAGAACACGCAGCCCGAGCCCGGGAAGGTCCTCGTGGTCGAGAGCCGAACCCTCCTCGCCCCCGAAGAGCGCCGCCGCGAAGTGCTTGGAGATGCGGACGGGGTGGAGCGCGTCGGCGTCCTCGGCAAGCGCTTCGCCGGTACCGGCGGCGATGGCGGTCTTGCCCACGCCGCCCTTCTGGTTGCAGGTGATGATGCGCTTGGGGTGCTCCGGTCGTACGGCGGTGGGCGCCGGGTTCGTCTCCAGCCACATGACGACCGACTGGGCGAGCCCCTGAATGAGCGACACCCCGCGGGAGGCGCAGTCGGCGCGGAACTCCTCCCACTGCCCGTCGGGCAGGAAGGTGGCGAAGGACTTGGCACCGGCCGTGTCGACGGGAGACAGGTTGGAGCCGAGCCGCCGCCAGGCCCTGATGCCGGCTTCGACGGCGTGCTGGATGTCGACGTTGTGCTGGGCGGCCCGGATCTTCAGATCCTGCTGCAACACCGAGGGCAGCTTGGAGACGACCTTCTCGCGGTCGCCGGGGGAGGGCGATGTCATGGGGGTCACCTTACTAACTCTGGTGATCCTTTCCGACAGCAGCACGTTAGTTGTGTCTTCGAGAAGGTCCTCCGCGCAGCTGACCGGCGGCGGCCTGCTGCCGCTCGCACGGGCCAGACGCGTAGCAGCCTCGGCTATTACGCCGTAATAGCCGAGGCCCCCGAGCCCCCGCCCGCCCCGTCAGTTCGCGGCGTCAGCCGTCGCGGTCAGCCCCCGCTGCGAACGCGGCGTCTTGTCGCCGACCCGCTTCGGCTCGATGGTGCTCGGGTCGACCGCTTCGCCGGGCGCGCCCTCGTGGTACGGGCCGTCGGGGTCGGCGTCACGGTCGTGGGGGAGCAGGAAGAAGACCCGGCGCAGATGGAGACCGCTGTCGGGGTCGGCCTCCGTGTGCGCCTCCAGCTCCGTGTAGCCGACCATGCGGCCGTCCCGCTCGTAACGGGGCTTCCCCCGGCGCCGGGTGGTCTTGTCGAGGGCCTGGCGCACGTAGTCGAGGTTGTCGGGGTTCTCCAGCCAGACCACAGCGTTCTCGTGGTGGAGGTCGCTCTCGTTCAGCAGCGAGCTCATGGCTGCAGCCCCTTTGTGTTTCGGCCGGCCGGGAGAGGGCCGGGATGGGTGTGAGCACGTTCCCTGGTGGGGGCACCGTGTTCATGGTAGGCCGAGGCGGCGGATGTGCGCCGGGCGCGTGGGTCAGGCATGGCCGGTCCGGGAGTCGTCGTCGGTGAGGAGCCCGAGGCCCGGGTAGTACTTCTTGCCGCTGGACTTCATCATGTCGGCGGGCGAGGCGAGGGAGAGTTCCTGACGGACCCGGGTCGCGAACGCACGTGCCGTCGCGGGCCGGATGCCCTCACCGGCACTGCACCAGCTGCAGTACGTCGCGTACAGCAGCCCCTGCTCCACCCGGAGATCGGTGGTGTGGGTGGTGCAGCACTCGGTGAGGAAGCGGCCGATGTGGTCCTCGGTGGTGGCGTACGCCGCGGTGGCGGTACGGACGGTGGCGGGCCCGTCGAGCGGGTCACGGGTCGCGAGATAGAGCTTGGCGCCCTCGATGAGCCACTGCAGGATGCCGGGGCCCTCGCTCTGGACCAGTTCCTTGGCGAGGTTGTCGATCTTGCGGGCGGCGGGGACGACGCGCTCGAAGGGGATGAGCCGGATCCGCCGCCAGAACGCGTGACCGCCGGTGCCGACTTCGGGGCGGTGGTTGCCGAGCAGCCAGAGCTTGTGGGTCGGGTTGAAGCTGAAGAAGTCCTGCCGCATACGACGGGCCATGATGCGGTCGCCGCCGGTCAGGAGCTTCACACGGGATTCGTCGAACTTGTCGTTCGGCTTGAGTTCGGAGCAGACGACGATGCGCCGGCCGTGCAGCTCGGTCAGCTCGGTGGAGTGCTCGGAGAACTTGCCCTTTTCCATCAGGAACCCCGGCGGGGCGGCCTGCGCGTAGTCGCCGAGGATCTGCGTCATGACGTCGAGGAGGACGGACTTGCCGTTGGCCCCGGTGCCGTAGAGAAAGGGAAGCACCTGGGCCCCGACGTCACCCGTCACGGAGTAGCCGAGGAGCAGATGGAGGAAGTGGATGGTCTCCTCGCCCTTGGCGTCGTCGCCGAAGGTGTCGTGGAGGAAACGGTGCCAGCGCGGGGTGGGCGTCGCCTCGGGAGCCACACTCGTGGCACGGGAGTGCATGTCGCCCACGGGGTCGGGCTTGTGGAGGTGCCCGGTGTGGAGGTCGACGACACCGGCGGGGGTGCACAGCGCGTACGGATCGCCGTCCAGGACATCCGGGTCGAGGGCGAGCGCGGGAGAGGCCTTGGCCTGGGTGAGCATCGCCTTGATACCGGGGGTCGACATGGAACGCCGCCGGTGGGAGCTGAGTTCCCGGTCGGTGAACTGGCCGGAGGGGTCGGTCGCGGGCATCTGCTCGGCCAGATCGCCCGCCGCCCAGACAGCGGCCTTCTCGCCCCCGGTGCGCTTCCAGCGGTACTGGTCCCAGTGGTACCAGCCCAGCCCCTCGACGTGGCGGAACTGGTCACCGAACATCACCGCGAACAGCTTGGCATTGCCCCGGTCGGTCAGGAGCGAGGGCAGCCGCCCCCCGGACGGCGCCGGCTCGGGCACCGCGGAGGCGTTCTGCTGAGCGGGCAGACCGGGCAGCCCGCCCTCCTCTTCGAGGGCGAGCATCTGCTGCGCTGCGGCAGTGGCGTCGAAGCGCGGGCTGCTGTCGGCGCTGCTCATGGGCGTCCTTCGGGATGGAACGGGCGGGCTGCGCCGGCGGACAGGGCGGAAGCGATGACGGTGAGGCTGTGCCGGCTGCGGTGCGGCCGCGCACGGTCGGCGGCCGCGGTCAGCAGGTCCTGTGCCTGGCTCTCGGTGAGGTGCCCGCCGGCCACCAGGCCACCGGCGGTGTAGGCGGCCCGGTTCAGCTTCTCGGTGAAGGCCGTCCCCTCGGCCGCCGCCCCGCAGGCCTCGACCTCGGCGAGCAACGGCTCCAGCAGCCGCGTGGCACGCCGTTCGCCGCGTGCGGCCCGCACGGGCCGTGGCCGGGGCGCGGGGACCTGTACGGGGGCGGGGCGGGGCGTATGGCCGGTACGCCGGAGCTCGGCGGCGAGCCAGTCGGGCAGGGGCGCGGGGAACCGGGCCGCGCCGACAGGGGTGTAGGTGCCGGCGGGGGTGCGGGTGGCCGGGGTCACGATGTAGCCGCCGACGGCACGGACATCGACCTGCCAGGCCAGGGCGACCTTGGGGCTGGACCCGACCGACGACCGGTAGCTCGGCCCGTCGGGATCGGTGCGGTACCAGACGTGGAGGCCTCCGGAGGGCGTACGGACGCGAAGCGTCGACGCGTCGTCCGCCGGACTCGGCCGGCCGCGCAGCGCCGCGAGGAGGGCGAGGGTGTCGAACCCGGAGGCCAGGCCCGCCAGGTTGACGCTCTCGTGGATGGGGATGCCGGGCAGGAGCCGGTCGCGGTGCGGGACTTCGGCACTGTGGGCGTCGACGTCCAGTACGACGAGCCCGGCCGGGCCGCACGAGACCCCGACCCCCAGCGCGGGGTTGACGCCCCACCAGGCCGCCAGCAGCTCCGGGTCCGTGGTCGCCGCGTGAAAGCCGTGACACCACTTGCCCGCCGGAAGACAGGGGCAGTCGGCCGGACGATGGTGGTCCTTGCGGCAGGCCGGACAGTTGCCCGCGGGAGTCTTGCGGCCGGCGGCCAGCGGATGGACCGGCCAGCCGTTGCCCGCACACCAACGGGCCATGTCGAAGGGACTCGTGGTTCCCGCTGCACGCGGGCCACTGGTCTCGCTTTGACGCGGCACGCTGATTCGTCCTTGCCGAGGGCCAACAGGTTGTTCAGTCCCTGGAAGAAAGACCAGGTCACAGCGTTTCCACTGCGAGACAGAGGGACTGAAGGGACTGAGTTTTCCAATCGGGTCAGAGCCTACAACAGCAGCCTGCACGCACGTGGGACTGTTTCCTTCCGCGAGTCCCTTCAGTCCCTTGACCACCTGCGGGAGTTACGCCGCACCGCCGCTGGAACCCAGCGCGGCGGCCGGCGGGCAGACCGGGCGTGTCGGCAGTCGCACCCCGGACGCGAAGAGAGGGACCGAAGAGGGACGGAAGAGGGACCGAAGGGACTGGACCCTTTCGGTCCCTCTTCGGTCCCTTCAACAAAACCGCAGGTCACAGCGTTTTGCGGGATGAGGCGAGGGACTGAAGGGACTGAGAGTCAGTAGTTATGAACGGCTCAGGAGTACAGGGGGTAAATAAGAGGAGAATAGGGTGGTTTGTCTCGCGTGCGCGCATACACACGCACGCATAATGACTGGAACAGGGAAGTTGAGTCCCTTCAGTCCCTTCGGACCCTCTCCAGCACCCACCCCAAGCCTCTGACCTGGCCTTTTCTCGGAGGGACCGAAAAGGGACCGAAACAAGAGGGACTGAAGCCCCACCAACGCCCGACACCAGGACCGCCCGCCGCCCGCTCCACCGGACCCGGCGGAAAGAAGGGCTAGAAAGCCGCCGTCCTGTCCTCGCTGCGAGGGTCGGCCACTTGGTGCTCGGCGTACAGACCCGCCCGCGCCGCCCGCCGCCAGGGGCGCGCGTAGGCAACCGCCTCGGCAGCCGCCTCTGAACCGTCGTCAAGGTCCACGACGGCCACCGACGGCGAGCCCCCCCCGCAGCGCATCGCGCAAGCCAGTCACCGTTGGGGGCAACGATCCCTGACAGCGTGGCGGCACCGTCCTGTACGGGCACAGCCAGACTGACCCAGTAACTGTTGACCGCGGCGTGCCCCTGAGCCTGCGCGGCGGTGTTGCCGAGAGTGCCGCTGGTGGAGAACAGGACGCAGTCGGCACCCAGCCCCTCGTACTCCGCGAACAACTCCGGAAAGTGGATTTCCATACCGAGCAGGCACCCGAACCGCACGCCGTCGACGTCAAAGGTGACCGGCGCCCTGCCCGGCGAGTACATGTACGAGACCTTCGTCTTCGACAACAGGCGCTCGTCGTAACGCGTGACGACCTCGCCCCGGTCGGAGATGACGTAGAGGCTGTTGTGCGGGCGGTGCGGACCGGTCAAGCGATGCGCCGACGAAACCACCGACCACAACCGCAGCTCACGGGCGGTCTCGGCGATCGCGGCCAACTCCGACCGGAGCACGGACCATTGGCACCGCTCCCAGTCCGCCGGACCCACCGCACCGGGGCCGGCGACAGACATGACCCGCTTGTCGGGAAAGCAGATCGCCCCCTCCGGGAAATGCACGACCCGCGCCCCCTGCCCGGCGGCCACACGCATCAGGGCACGGACCCCACGCCCACTCTCACGCAGGGCTTCCGCGTCCCCGGGATCATTGCGTACGAGGGACTGTGCCACGGCGAGCCGTACGCTCCCCGGCGACGCACTCTCCGACGGAGCCGCCCGGAAATGCCGCAGGGCGGACGTATAGGACTCACCGGTCTTCGCGGAGCGGGCCCGCACCTGGTGCTTGAAATTCCTGCGCGAGGTCATTCGCTGCCTTCCACGCCCGGAGCGACGACCCCCCAGCAGCGACGCCCGAGGCGATCGGGCTGCACGAACGACCTGAGACACTGGTCCCTTTGCCTCCGACAGGAGACCGCGCTGGGGACGGTCACGGGAGGTTCGGCGTAGGCCACGCAGTCCAACATCCTGCCGCCGCCCACAGCCCCCGTCAACCACCAACGGCCCGCGCCCCGACCACACCCGAAGCCCCCCGGAAGCCAAGCGACCGAGGACCTCGACGAGGTCTGAAATGTGGACATGTGGGTCATCCGTGATGATGATGATGACCGCTGGTCCGGAACCGTGTTCACTCTCGATGAGGTGCGCCGGATCATGGACCGTCAGCGGCAGGTCGGCGAACCAGAGGGCGACTACTGGTGGTGTTGGGACGGCCTCGTCGTGCGAGATGAGGGTGTGCCGTCGATGGTCAAGGTCATCGACGGACTCGTCGCCGCAGGCGAGCACGGGACAGTCCTTCGTCATGTGGGGCCCGAAGTGGACGCTTGATCAGCGACGGTCGTGGGGAACGGGTCTGCTGCACCACGATGCCCGGGACGGGACATGCGACTGCGCGTCGCACTCTCTGGAGGACTTCTACGCATGTCTGACCCGGCGCTGACACCCTGTTCGAGCTCTGCGACGCTGATGCTCTGCGAGGACGACCCGGTGACCTCGCAGGTCGATCTGACATTGCTGGCCGAGCACCGGCGTGGCCACGGCGCGTTGCCCGACGCGCTCAACCAGGGCCGCATCGACGCAGACAGACTGCGCAAGGCGCTGGCCGTGCGCCACAGCCGAAGGCCGCCGACGAACACCCGTTCCTGGCAGTCGCTGTCCCGCCGTGGCTGCGTCCGGACGCGCCGACCAGCCCGGACCGCCTGTTCTGCCACGTCGCCGACCAGGACTCCTTGCGCAGCCTCGGCTGCGTACGTCCTTCCTCGCACGGGGCACCGATCGTAAGGCCCAGTTCGTACGACCCAGCACGGTCTTCGTACTCGCCGAATACCTGGGCTGGGTGGAGATCCTGCGCCGCGACATCCAGTTCCTCGACCTCGGCAGAAGCCGCGTCAACACACAGATCGTGCTGCAGATCTCACGGATCGGTGCGAGCCTGCCAGGATCGAAACGGTGAATAATGAGCTGCGCCTGTTCCGTGTCCAGCAGCGAGCTATCGGTGAACTGATGATCCACCCGGAGGGTGAGCCGGGTCGGCGCCGCTGTCTGGGTTACGCAGAGTTCTGCGCGAAGCTGGAGCACGACAACGGCTTCTCGAGTGGTTCTCCGTTCTGCTGGCGGACATAGACAGGCTCGCTGCGGACACCGCCCCGGCCATCACCCGGTTGCAGGATCTGCAGACGCAGTTGGTCACCCTGATAGATCTGCTGGACCCGAAGAGGACACGCTTTCCACAGTTACGGCTCACCTTCGACCGCGGCAGCCACGCTCGCACCCGCCTGACCTGAAAGGTCAGGATCCGGCTCCGAGTCATTGAGGTCGCCGATCAGCATGAACAGCGCATCCTCGGACAGGTCCTCGATGTGGTCACCGCTCTCGCTCTCTGCCCGGTAGTACGCAGACCCCATCGGCCCTGTCTCCCCCTCAACCCGCTGACCCCGGCACCCTGCCCCTGTCCAGTGCTGACCTCTCTCCTCGACCTGCTCCCGGACGACTGGGTCGACAGGCCGTACCACCCAAGGCGAATTCAGCCAGTGGCTCGGCGGCCGACTTCGGGTCGCTCCCGAGGACACCGAACTCCTTCTCGACACCCTCGACGACTACATGGCCACCCTGCGTGCCGCCCATGGCTCGGACGTCTGGGCGACCGACAACGCCGTCGTCCGTGAGGCCTACCAAGAGGCGGTCATGCCCCTGGCCGACCACCGTGACCCCACGCGCGCCCCGACCTGGGATCCGCCCCCTGGAGATCCGGGTGGACGACTGGCGGGTCCTTACGGCGTCGGAGGCTACCCGCAAGCCGCCGACCGGCTCGTCCCCCTCCTCGCCGACGGCTTGAGCTTCATCGACCCCGCCCGCCCCAACGCACCCGTCCCCGCCGGCCACCACCTGTCTTGCCTGGCCGAGCTGAAGGGCCCCATTGCTATCCCGTGATCACCGACACCCTCACGTGGGCTGGCCGGCACCAAGGCTGGGGCACGGTCACCGGTGCGCTCGACGCCCTCGCCTCCTTCGGCCTTGACGCGCAAGGCGCCCACGCCTTCGTCCGCCTGCTGACCAACGCCCCCGACGAAGCACTGCGCGCCGCTGCCCGCGCCACGCTTAACGTGCTCAGCGAACCAGTTCCGAAGCCACAGGTCCTGCGCCTTCTGCGGCGGTGCTCCCGTCACCAAAGAGCACGTCTTCCCCCAGTGGCTGAACGAGTACCTCCCTCCAGGACGGCACCGGACCGAACAGGCCCGCTACGGCGAGGGCGCCTGCGGCAAGACCGATCTTGATCCCGGGGCCGGGCACGGTGGAGCTCCCTCGTACTCAGCCCGCCCGCCATCCCGCGTCGAGCGAAGGGACGGCCCCCCTGCGCGGCGAGAGCTCTGCCTCGATGTACGTCCGCACGAGCGCGGCCGTCTCGGGCACCGTGACGTCCTTCGTCCAACGGCTGGATGAGTGCCGGCGGCACGTCAGTTCGAACCGGCCGCCGCCGTCGGTGTGCTGCTGCTTCAGTTCGGCGTACGGCTGCGTGCGGCAGCCCCGGTACAGCTCGGTCTCCTCCAGGTGGGCGCGGACAACGTCCAGACGGAACCGGGGCGGCAGGGTCCGCTGCTCCAGGCAACCCCGGCATCCCGGGAGGCGCTGGGTGCCGTCGCTCTGGAGGAAGCGGTAGGGGAGGCTCTTGCACTCGCGGTTGTTACAGCAACCGCAGAGCGGGTCTTCTCCGAACTACCAGCGGGATATAACCCGTTGAGACCCGATGGCACCGGCCCAGTCCGACGAGAACGCCTCCGCCTCCTGACGGAGCGGCGAGAAGCACAAGTTGCATGCGGACCATTCCAGGGTGCTGACCCAGCGTTCGTGATGCGGAATGCTTTGGGCATGAGCGAAGAATCCGAGCGGCTGGCGAAAGCTCTCACCGAGTTCCGGGAAGCCGAGGGCATCTCCGTGAGAGAGCTCGCGCATCGCACCGAGTTGAGCCAGGCGACCATCAGGCTCCACGAGAGCGATCGCGGACGCCCACCCGTCCCCATCGCGGCCCGTCGTTTCGAGGAAGTACTCGGCTGGGCACCGGGCAGTATCCCGACCGATTCGATCGAGACGACGGACTTCGAGATACCGAAGAGCGGAGCAAGCTGGCGCAGCGTCAGGTCCGTACGCCAGTAGACAGCTGCCAGAAGCACGCGGTCCTCCAGCGGAATCCTCCACGGCGGCCCGCCTCACCGAGCGATGTCCGCGCCTTCGCGCCGCAGTGCACGCACCACCCGGTTGAACTGGTGCAGAGCCACACCAGTGAACGGGCTGTCCACGCCGGCTCCGACACCGTGATCACACATGAGATGCCAAAATCATGGCGTCGAGCTTCGCAGCGTAGGTGGGAAAATTAGTGGCGCAGAGCGTCACTCTTGGTGAACCGAAATCCCGGGCCGTGCTTGGGCGGCCGGCCGCCCTTCGGGTCGTAGACACGGGGCGGCTTCGGCAGCCGCATGACGTGGTCGGAGCGGACCCGGCCGACCAGCTCGACGCGCAGGTCGCGCAGGTCCCAGGCCAGGCGGGTGATGTCGTAGCTCACGACGACAATGTCCGGGTTCCCGGCTTGCCACTGGCCAGCGGCAATGAGCCGTTCCGGGCGACGGTGACTGCGGTTGCGTCGTCCGCCGGGCCGATCCGAGCCGGACCGCGTCCAGGACCGCGTCCGGGACGCAGGGCCCAGCTCCAGAGCGGCTACGAAGGAGTGGGGTCGGCCCGGGATGAACTGTGATGCTGTCTTCGCGCGGCCGTAGATGTGGCAGAACAGGTGCTCCGCCGAGCACGGCGCGTCCGAGCGAAGCCGCGGCGAGGCGGCGACCGCCAGGACCAGGCGCCCGCCGTCGAACCGCGGCGGCGGACCGGCCAGCACCGTCCGCAGCCGTTGGCGTCGATCCGGCCGTGGTTCAGGCCGCCGTACATTGCTCCGTGCCCACGCCGGTGCTCGGGCAGCAGTGTCAAGTTCCACCGAGGGCTTCACCGCACCGTCCGTACAGAGCACCGCGTCCGCCAGTTCGAACAACTCGTCGCGCCGGGCGGTCAGACACTCGTAGAAGTCTCCCCGGACAGCGTGACGCTTCCGGGGAGACTTCCCTCCGGACAGCGTCAGGCAGCAGACTCACTCTCATGGCCTTCGTCTCGGTCACGTACACCTTGGTCGGAGCACAGGATCAGACGAAGGCCACCCCCATGTCCGCTGAACTGCGAAAATCTGCCTTGGGGACTCGCACTCCTCGGCCATGCTCCTGACGGCCGCAGCCTGGCTTCCGGTCTCAATCCAGTCATCGACCAGCAGAACGCGGTCTCCCGGCCCCAGCGAGGACCGCTGGAGTCGCAGCGTGTGACGAAGATGTCGGTAGTCGGGTGACCGCGCGCACCCGGGCTCTCAACCTTTTCTGTGCCTTCAGCGGATCTATTTCCATATACATGCGAGGGCGTGGTCCGAGGCTTCGAGGCCGGGAGAAGGTCAGCCGGGACTGGGCCGGTCGGGCCGGGAATCAGGTGCTCGCGGTGTCGTGATTGTCGATCAGCGGACCGAGGGCCCGTACGCGTTCGTGGAGGTCCGGGGTGCCAGGGGCCAGGGTGTCGGCGAGGGTGGTGTCGAGGCGGGCGGGGCGTACGAGGGGCGCCGAACTGAGCGGAGCCGGGCTGCTGGGACATGGCCGAGGCGTCGAGGGCGCGTTGTGCGGCATCGGCGGAGTGGGTGAGTGCTTCGCCCCGGGCGGGCACGAGGGGTGCCGCAGCCCATCCGGGCGTGCCGGACTCGTAGCGGTTCTCGGCGCGGGCGACCATGCTCTGGGCGCCCGGAGCCCAGGCGGTGAGCCGGTTGTTGTCGGTGCGGGTGCTGTGGGCGGACGCGGTGGTCAGGTGGGTTCGGGCACCGGTGCGGTCGTTGAGGTGGAAGGCGAGGTTGCCCATCAGCGCGGAAAGCCGGCCGACGTTGCAGTGCGGTCCGTCGGGGAGCGGCTGACGCGGGCGTGGAGGTGGGGCAGCACCAGGAGGACGTACTCGGCGTGCTGCTGGTGGTCCTCGCGGGCAGCGCCGGCCCGGCCCCCGGCGACGGTGCGGAGCCCCTGACGCCGACCCTGACGACCACGATCCGGCTGCCCCGTGCCTCCTGCCGCTGCCTGACGGCTTGGCCTGCCTGACGGACCACCGCCGCGGCCCCGGCCTCACGCTCAAAGCGACGGTCTACGCCGAACAGGGCGGCGAGGCCCCGTGCGCGCTGGACCGGGTGTGCTTGGAGTGTGGCCGGATGTCCCCCGAGTCGGCGCCGGTGTTCCGCAGCGCGTGCGGGGAACGGCTTCCGGGGCAGTGACCCCTTATTTGGGGTCCTGGTTCACAGGTTGCGGTCGAAGAATTCCAGGCTGTGGCGTACGGGCTCATGCAGGTCCGCGCCGTCGAAGCAGTGACCGGCCCCCGGGACGACGATCAGTTCGGCGGTGGCGCCGGCCTCGGTGAGTGCGGCGGCCAGCCGGCGGCTCTGGTCGCATGGGACGAGGGGGTCCGCGTCGCCGTGAACGAGCAGCGTGGGCGGCGCCTTTCGCGAGACGTGGGCCGGCGCCCCGGCCAGCCGGACGGCGTCCTCCTGCTGCGCGGCGGGCCCGAGGAGCATTCCCTCCGGCGAGTCGGGGGTGCGGTCGAAGGCCGCCAGGTCGCTGGGTGCGTACCAGGCCACGACCGCCTGCACCTGTGATTCGGGCCCGGTTTCCCGCCGGTCCAGCCCGAGTACGGTGGCGAGGTGTCCGCCTGCGGATTCGCCCCAGGCCCCGAACCTGTCGGGGTCGAGTCCGGTTTCCGGGGCGAGTCCGCGCAGTACGGCGACTGCTGCGCGGACGTCGTCGCGCTGCGCGGGGTAGTGTGCCTCGCCGCTGAAGCGGTACTGGATGGTTGCCATGGCGTATCCGGCGGCCAGTGCGGCTTTGACGGGGTCGGCAGAACCCAGCCAGGACTCGCTGACCCGGGGCGATCCGCGCCGCCAGGCTCCGCCGTGGATCCAGATGAGCAACGGCACGGTCGCGGAAGCGGTCGCGGGCACGGTCAGGTCGAGCGTCAGCGGCCGGTAGCCGTCGATCTCGGCGTAGACGACGTCCCGGTACTCCACGCGGTCGGAGGTGCGGGAGTAGGGCGGTGGCAGCGTGCCGACGCGTGAGTTCCGCACGAGGTCCTCCTCCGTCGGTTCGCCGGCTCCCCGGCCCGAGCGGGTCCCGGTCATGACATCAGCCGCCGTTCGAGTCTCGGCAGGGCGACGAAGAGGGCCGCCGCTCCGAGTGCCAGCAGGTATCCGGCGGACAGGAGCAGCCCCGGGTGGAGGTCGCCCAGCGCCGGACCCCGCAGGAGTTCGATGCCGTGGTAGAGCGGGAGGCACTTCACGACGACCTGGACCGGTTCCGGATAGACGGTGACCGGGTAGAACGTGGTGGCGAAAAGGAACATGGGGAGCATCACGAGCTGGATCAGCTGGAAGTCCTGCATGGTCCGCAGCCAGGTGGTGGCGGCCAGCCCGATCGCGGCGAAGCAGAACCCGATGAGCACGGCCCCGGGGAGCGCCAGGAGAATCCAGGGCGACTCCACGTAACCCAGCACCGACACGATGGCCAGGAAGCCCGTGGCGGCGGCGACGCCACGCAGGAGGGCCCAGCCGATCTCCCCGAAGGCGATGTCGGCGACGCTGAGCGGCGTCGTCACCATGGACTCGTAGATCCGGTCGTCCTTGAGCTTGAAGAACATCCCGAACGTGGTCTCGTTCATCGCCGCGTTCATGGCGCAGGTGGCGAGCAGAGCGGGCGCCACGAAGGAGGCGTACCCCAGGTGGGGGTCCGTGACGCCCGGTACGCGGCCGATCAGATGGCCGACGCCCACGCCGATGGACATGAGGTAGAGCAGGGGTTCGAGCATCTCGGCGGCGAACACGGCCCAGGTATGCCGGTGGATCATGAGATTGCGTTCGACGACGAGATGGGCACGGACCGGCGCCACGCCGCGTCCGGCCCGTCCTTTCGCCGCGGTGGTCGTTGTCGTCATGTGCGTCAACCTTCCTGAGACCGTCAGCCGTGCAGATTCCGGCGGTAGGTGTGCCCGCCCCACAGCACTCCCGCGAGGGCGAGCGCCACCAGGTACGCGCAGTGCACCGCCGTGTCCGCCGTCCCGGCCCGGTCCAGGCTGATGGCCCGGCACAGCTCGACCCCGTGCCACAGCGGCGCGGCCTCGATGACGACGCGCAGGAACCGCGGCAGTTGGTCCACGGCGAAGAACGTGCCGGAGAACATGTAGAGCGGCAGCAGCACGAAGCGGAACAGCGACATCTGCGCCTTCGGGCTGTCGAGGGTGGCGGACCAGGCGGCGATCGGCGCCGCGAAGGCCACGCCGGTCAGCAGCGCCGCCGGGACGAGCGCCAACAGCTGGGGGCCGCGCAGGTCGTCGAAGAGCGCGAGCACGGCGACGAACGCGCAGACCGTGAGCAGGATGCGCACGGTGATGAAGAGCAGATGGCCCCGGAAGACGTCGCCGGGTCCGAGCGGGCCCGCCGTCGCCGCTCGGTAGCTGCCGCTGGGGCGGCCCGCGGTGAGCACGGACCGGGTCGAGTCGATGAACGCCGTCTGCATGGTGGTGGCCGCGAGCAGCCCGGGGGCGAAGAAGGCCAGGTACGGGACCCCGCCCAGCTGCTCCTGCCCGGCGTCGCCGACGAGCCGGCCGAGGCCCGCGCCCACCGCGAGCAGGAAAAGGAGGGGGTTGGCGAAGCTGATGACGGCCGAGCCCCGCCAGGTGCGCCGGTAGTGGATCATCCAGAAGGAGAATTCGCGGAGCGCGAGCGAAGACATGCGGGACTTCCTCAGTCGATGAGCGTACGGCCGGTGAGTGTGAGGAAGACGTCCTCCAGCGTGGCCCGGCGGGTGAGCAGGGTGAGCGGCTCGACGCCCCGCGTGCGCACGGACGCCAGACACGCCTCCGCGTCGGCCGTGTAGAGCAGCAGCCGGTCGGGCAGGACCTCCACCCGGTCGGCGGTTCCTTCGAGCTTCGCCGCCATGAGCTCGTGGTCGTCCGGCGGGTATCTGAGCTCCAGGACCTCGCGGGTCGCGTGCTGTTCGATCAGGGTCCGGGGCGAGCCCTCGGCGACGATGCGCCCCCGGTCCATGACGACGAGCCGGTCGCAGAGCTGTTCGGCCTCGTCCATGTAGTGCGTGGTGAGGATGAGCGTCACGCCCTGCTGCTTCAGGCGGAACAGCCGTTCCCACAGCACGTGCCGGGCCTGCGGGTCCAGGCCGGTGGTGGGTTCGTCCAGGAGCAGCAGTTCGGGGTCGTTGACCAGGGCGCGCGCGATGGTCAGCCGCCGCCGCATGCCGCCGGAGAGGGCGGCGACCTTGGCGTCCGCCTTGTCCTGGAGCTGGGCGAAGTCGAGGAGTTCGGCGGCCTTCAGCCGGGCGTCCCGCTTCCCGAGGCCGAAGTAGCGCCCGTAGATCAGGAGGTTCTCCAGAACCGTCAGTTCCAGGTCCAGGGTGTCCGCCTGGGGGATGACCCCGATGCGGGAGCGGATGCGGGTGCCGTCGCGGACCGGGTCCATGTCCAGGACGCGCAGGGTGCCGCTGGTGGGCCGGGAGACGCAGGAGATCATGCGCATGGTGGTCGATTTGCCGGCCCCGTTGGGGCCCAGGAAACCGAAGGCCTCGCCGCGGCGCAGGGAGAAGTCGATGCCGTCCACGGCGGTCGCGCCGGACGCCCCGTTTCCGTGGGTTTTCGTCAGGCGTTCGGCGTGGACGAGGACGTCCTGTGGTCCGGAGTTCATGGGTGCGGGCTCCTCAGCCGATCGGCAGACCGGTGTAGTTGTCGGCGAGTTCGGCGGCCGCGGGGCCGCCGGCGGCCAGTCGCTCCAGCTGGGTGAGCTGCAGCCGGTCCTCGAAGGGGGGCTGGCCGGGCGCGCGGTGGAAGGTGGTCGTCATGAACCAGGAGAAGTGCTCGGCCTGCCACACCCGCCGCAGGCAGGTGTCCGAGTAGGCGTCGATGAGCTCGGTCGATCCGTCGTCGGCCCAGGCGGTGAGCGCCCGTGCGAGCACGACCACGTCGGCGACGGCGAGGTTGAGGCCCTTGGCGCCGGTGGGCGGCACGATGTGGGCGGCGTCGCCGGCGAGGAACAGCCGCCCGTGCCGCAGCGGTTCGGTGACGAAGCTCTGCATGGGGATCACGGACTTGGCGGTGATCGGACCGCGGTCGAGCTTCCAGTCCCCGTCCACCGCGAACCGGAAGCTCAGTTCGTCCCAGATCCGTTCGTCGTCCCAGTCGCCCGGGTCGGTGCCGTTGGGCACCTGGAGGTAGAGGCGGCTGACCGTGGAGGACCGCATGCTGTGGAGGGCGAAGCCGTTCGGGGAGTGGGCGTACAGCAGGTCGTCGCACGAGGGAGCCACGTCGGCGAGAATGCCGAGCCAGGAGTAGGGGTAGCGCCTGCTGAACGTACGGGAGAGCGCGTCCGGCACCGTACGGCGGCTGATTCCGTGGAAGCCGTCGCACCCGACGACGAAGTCGCAGTGCAGCGCGCGCCGCGTGCCCCCGTGGGTGAAGTGGATGACGGGGCGGTCGCCCTCCGCGCCCTCCACCCGGTCGGCCCGTGCCTCGAAGAGCACGGGGACGCCATCGGCGAGGTTGAGCGCGACGAGCTCCTGGACCACCTTGGTCTGGGGGTGGATCACCACCTGCCGGCCGTTCGCGAGGGCGGCGAAGTCGATCCGGTGCGACCGGCGGGCGAAGCGGATCTCGATGCCGTCGTGGAACATGCCCTCGCGGTCCAGGCGCTGGTGCGCCCCGGCCGCCCGCAGCGCGTCGATGGTGGTCTGCTCCAGCGTCCCGGCCCGCTGGCGCTGCTCCACGTAGGTGCGGTCGCGGCTCTCCAGCAGGACGCAGTCGATGCCCGCGCGGTGCAGCATCCGGGCGAGCAGGAGCCCGGCCGGTCCGCCGCCGATGATTCCCACGGTGGTGCGCATCAGTTCGCCTTTCCGGGCACGGGCCGGCCGGTGCCGGGCGTGTCGCTCACGGGTACGAGGCCGGGGTTGAAGCGCTCGCGGACATAGATCCGGGACTCGTCCGCGCAGCGGATGACGTACTCCTTGAACGCGCACAGGGGGGCGTTCACCGCGTCGTCCCAGTGGGTCAGGCCATGGGCCAGGAGGGAGCGGTGCTGCTGGGGGAAGTGCAGGGCCCGCAGCCGCAAACCGAGCGGTGTCCGGTCGTCGGCGTCCGGCAGGTGCGGCCCGTCGGCGGCCGGGTGCGCCACCAGGTTGCGGCTGACGACCCGGCCGTCCGGTGCACGCAGCTCCGACAGGCGGCGGACGGCACGGCCGCCGTCGGGCAGTCCGAGGACCTCGCGTACGCCGGAGGGGAGCGCGTCGGCGTCCACCGCTTCCTGGGAGAGGACGTGCACGGTCATCGTGAGGCCGAGCAGGGACTCCAGGAGCAGGGTGGTCGAGCCGTCGCTGGCCAGCAGCAGCCGGGTCTCGGGCGGCAGGAGGGGTGAGTGGGGGGAGCGGCGGGGCCGGGGGAGTGCCGCCGGGGCTGGGGTCACGGGCAGGCGTGAGCGCGGATACGGGCTGGATGACACGAAGTTCCCCCGTGGGTTGGTGTGGTCCGGGGCCGGGTCTCCTCCCGGCCCCGTGCTGGCCTCGGCCGCCTCAGGCGGGGTTGCGGACCACCTTTCCGGTGGCGGACCGGGGCAGTTCGCTCAGCAGGTCGATGCGGCGGGGCAGTTGGTGTGCGGAGAGCCGGTCCTGGCACCAGGCGAGCAGGTCCGCCTCGGCGACCGAGGCGCGGGTGACGACCCGGGCGACCGGCACCTGGCCGCGGATCGGGTCCGGCTCACCCAGCACCTGGGCTTCGGCCACGGCCGGGTGCGCTTCGAGCGCGCTCTCGACCTCGCCGGGGCTGACCTTCTTCCCGGCCACGTTGATGACGTTGCCGACGCGGCCCTGCAGGCGCAGCCGGCCGGTATCGTCAGCGAGCGCGAGATCCCCGGTCCGGTACCAGCCGTCCTCGTCCACCCGGAGCGGCAGCAGCCCGTGCGGGCCGAGATAGCCGGCGGCGAGGGAATCGGTGCGCAGCAGCAGTTCGCGGCTGTCGCCGACCGCGACGGCCGGGTCGAGGCGTGCCTCGATGCCGGGCAGCGGCCTGCCGACGTCACCGGCGGTGAAGTCCTCGCCGACCCGGGCCAGCGAGATGGCCCCGGTCTCGGAGGAGCCGTAGCCGTTCTCCAGCGTGAAGCCGTAGCGGCGGGTGAGGGCGCGGCCCACCTCGGCGGGGAGCGGCGCGCCCGAGGACACGACGCGTCGCAGGGTGGCGAAGCCCGGGTCGGCGTCGTTGCCCGTGGCGAGCAGCTGGAGCTGGAAGGGCAGGCCGATGAGGTGGGCGGCACGGTGCCTGTGCACGGCGCGGGCCAGCTGGGAGGGAACGGAGCGGGAGGGGCAGTGGCGTGCCGTCGCGCCTCGGACGAGCGGCGCGATCAGGCCGTAGGTGAAGCCGTACGAGTGGAACGCGAGGGTGCTCGCGACGACGGTGGCGCCGGGTTCGTAGCCCAGGTGGTCGGCGATTCGCAGGCAGTCGACCAGGACCCGTTCCACCGGCCTGACGACGCCGGCCGGCAGCCCGGTGGAGCCGGAGGTGAGGAAGGTGTGCGACCTCTCGGGTACGCCGGTCAGCTCGCGGTGGTCTCCGGCGCGACCGGTCCACAGCGGCGGGCAGTCCGCCCCCGGCCACCGGGTGAATCCGTCGGCGTTGCGGTAGGACGTCACGTCGTGGACGACGAGGCCGGTGTGCTCCACCGGTGAGTTCGGGTCGGCGTGCAGGACAGGCAGGCCGGCAAGGTCGGCGGCGAGGGTTACGACGGCCCGAGCCGTGACGTCCGCGATCCGGGCGACGACCAGGGTGTCCGGGGTGCGGTGCGTGTCGAGGTGGCGGGCGAAGCCTTCGGCCGCAGTCAGCAGCTGGCGGAAGGTGATCTCGCCGCGGCTGCCGATGATCGCTGGGGTGTCGGGGCCGCCGCCGCCCGACCGCACCGCCTCGAAGAGTCCCGTGCCGTTCAATGTCCGGCCTCCGTTCCGTGGCCGAGCACGAAGTCGACGATCTTCCCGACCGAGCTGAAGTCCTCGGAGCGGAGCTCGTCGTCCGGGACCTCGGCCCCGAACTCGCCCTCCAGCCATGTCAGGACCTCCAGGAAGGACAGCGAGTCGAAGGCCGCGAAACCCCGCAGGTCCTCGCTCTCGCCCAGGGGTGTGTCCGCGGGTTCGCCGATGATCTTGAGCATGCGTTCGGACACCACATCGACTAATGCCTGACGCTCCGTCATATGCATTCTCCTGAAGGGTAGTTGGACCAAACAAGGCCCTCGCATCCGGCAGTGGCCGAACCTAACCCCTCGATCGAGCGAACGCAAGCACTTGCATTACATCGCAAAAGACAAGCAAGTCACCGCAGATTCAGCTATGTTGACCGAAAATTCGGCGGAACGGAGAGCTTGAATGTCCGAACAGGACACACGGTGGCTGACCTTCTCGGCGCCACCCGCCCGCGAGGGCGCCCTGACCTGGGGCCAATGGGCCATCTGGGGCGTCTTCCAACAGCTCCCCGAAGGCGACGACTCCCTCAACCAGGCCGGCTGGTGTCCCGTCGGAACGCAACTGACCGTCACCGACGTGGCCGACGCGTTACGCCGCACCGTCGAGCGTCACGAGGCGCTGCGCAGCGTCTTCCCCCGGTTCGCCGACGCACCCGTCCAGAAGGTCCGCGCCAAGGGCCGGCTCCCGCTCGACCTCGTCGAATGCGGCTCCGACCCGGTCGCCGCCCACGCCGAGCGGACCTCCGGACGACTGCGGCGCGGCGCGTTCGACAACGAGCGGGACCTGCCCGTGCGCGCCGCCGTCCTGACACGCGACGGCACCCCCACCGCCCTGGTCGTCGCCGCCAGCCACATGGCGGTCGACGGCTGGAGCTTCCACCTGGTCCTCGAAGAACTCCGCCAGGCCCTGTCCCTCACCCCCGGCACCGGACCCGAACCCGCGCCACCCGCCCGCCAGCCCGTCGAGCGCGCGCTGTTCGAGGCATCCGAAGAGGGCATCCGCCGCGAGCGGGCCACCCTGCGGCACTGGGAGCGAACCCTGCGCGCCGGCCCCACCGCCATGCAGGCAGGGACCACCACCCCGGACGACACACCCCGCGACTGGGCCGTCATCCAGTCACCCGCGCTCGCCCGCGCCGCTCAGGAACTGGCCGCCCGCACCGGAATCGGCACCGGAACCGTGATCCTCGCCCTGACCGCGCTGGTCCTCGCGGCCCGGACGGGCGAAAACGCCGCCCTGCTCCGGCTGATCGTCGCCACCAGGTCCGACGCACCCGACCGGGGCTTCGTCGGCGCACAGAACCAGAACGGCCTGCTGCGCGTCGCCCCGGCCGAGGAGTCCGCCGAGGCATTCGTCCGCCGATGCGCCGGCGCCACCCTGGCCGCGTACCGGCGCTGCGAGGGCGATCCGCGCAAGGTCGAGCAGCTGGCCGTGGACCTGGCGCGGGAACGCGGCTTCCCGTACGGCGGCTTCTGCTTCTTCAACGACGTCCGCTTCAGAGGGGCCGACCGGATAGGCACCCCCGAACCGGGCCCGGACGCGGCCCTGCCGGAGACCGACTGGACCGCCGAACTCAACCGGACCACGCTGGAGACAGTCGACCGGCCGGGCCGGCAGGCGGGCGCCAAGTTCTTCCTGTTCCTCGGCGAACTGGGCGACACCTGCCGCCTCACGCTCGCCGTGGACCCCGGCTTCCACGAACTCGGCTCCGCCGAGGGCTTCCTGGCCGCGTTGGAGGCCGTGGCAGTCCGCGCCGCACGCGAACCCCTGGGGCCGGTCGACGCGCTGGCGGCAGCCGCCGCGGAAAGGGGCGAGCGCCGAGCAGGCGTGTGAAGCGGCCCCGGAGGGCGTACGCACCGGCTGCCCGGCCGGACTGGGCCCCCGGCAGGGGCCTGGGTGTGCTGGAGTGCTCAACACGAGTCGGCAGCTGCGATGTTGGCCGGTAGGTTGATCCAGTTGGCATTCGGGGCAGGGGGACTCAGTGAGCGAACGGGTGCTGTCGAGTCGCTTCCGGCTTGTTGAGCGGCTCGGCGCCGGCGGCATGGGAGTGGTGTGGCGAGCCGAGGACCTGGTGCTGCATCGCGAGGTCGCGGTGAAGACGGTCGCCGGGCCCGCAGTCACTGACGAAGGGGCCGCACGCCTGGAGCGGGAGGCGCGCGCCGTGGCCGGGCTCTCCGACTGCCCGCAGGTGGTCACCGTTCATGACTTCGGCCGCGACGGCGACACCTTCTTCATCGTGATGGCTCTCGCCGAAGGACGCCCGCTGGACCGCGTTCTGGCCTCCGACGGGCCACCTTCCCCAGCACGTGCGGTGGACTGGACCCGCCAGGTGTGTGCAGCGCTGGCAGTCGCGCACGAGCGGGGCATCGTCCACCGGGACATCAAGCCGGCCAACGTGATGCTCGCCTCGGACGGCACGGTCCGCGTGCTGGACTTCGGTATCGCCTGGTTCCACCCAGACCTCGGCCTCGACCGCCTCAGCCAGGTCGGGGGCGCGCTGGGCAGTGCCCCGTGGATGTCGCCCGAGCAGGCACGAGGCAAGGACGTGGGTCCGCCCTCCGACCTGTACTCGCTGGGCTGCCTGCTGTATCAACTCCTCACTGGCCAGCTTCCGTTCGGTGACCGGGACGGAATCTCACAGCTGGTCGCCCATGCGACCGAGACCCCGGACCGCCCCTCCGCCCATCGCCCCGGCCTGCCCGATGAACTGGACCGGCTCGTTGCAGAGTTGCTCGCCAAGTCTCCCGAGAGCCGCCCGCCCTCGGCGGTCGACACCGCGGCCCGCCTCGGGTCGGTGGCCCAACTCCTCGGGGGCAAGGCGACCGCGGCCCACACTCCAACTTTCTCGGCCACCGCACCCGAGCCCGAAGCCGAGCGGCCGGTACGGCGTCGAGGGATGCAGCGCCGGACGCTACTGCTCAGCGCACTGGGGCTTGCCGCGGTGTCCACGACTGCGGTGGTCGTACCCCGCATGCTGCAGGATGCCTCCGCCGGAGACAGTGACGCGGGCACGCTCAAGCCTCTCTGGAAAAGGCCGCTCACCGGTTCTGTAGTGCCGATCTCGGGCCCTGTGGTCCTCGTTAGCGGCGACGAGTCGGCGGTCGCCTATGACCGCCGCACCGGCGAGGTGCGCTGGACGTCGAAGGATGCCTTCACCGGGGAGTATCGGCTGTCCAACAGCACGTGGTACGTCACGGTGGACAGCGGTGAGCTGCGGGCGCTGAATCCCGAGACCGGCAAGAGCCGATGGTCCTTCAACTCGGGCAGTGAGCCCGAGGTGTCCGGCGACACATTGCCGGTCCTGACGTCCGAACGTGTCTACGTGGGCCGGGGCAGCCGCGTGTATGCCTTGGAGCACGACACTGGCGAGAAGCGCTGGAGCTATGAACATACAGACGATTCGACCGTCGTCACCTTCCTCGGAATGGCCACCGGCATGCTGCTGGCGCGCAGCAAGGAGTACATCTGGGCCGCGATCAGTCAGGACGACGGGCAGCACTTGTGGACACTGGAATCGGATAGATCAGAGTTCCTGATTTACGAAGGTGAGATCGACGGACGCCTGTTCTTCTGGGGCACAGGAAACCACCTGTCGGTGATCGACGCAAAGACAGGGAAAGTCATCGACACGTACGAGGATTTCCCAGAGGTCCTGGTGGTTCCGGAACACAAGCTGCTGTTGAGTTCGGGTTCGCTTCCGGGCGACCGTGCGGCGCTTCACGCCTGGTCGGCGGCCAACGGTGAACAGCTGTGGTCGGTACCTCGCGTGGCGTTTTCGGCCGTCTTCGGCGACATCGCGGTGGTTACGAAGGCAGAAGACAACGAGATGGTTTTCGCTGGCCTGGACATACAGACAGGCATGGAACGCTGGCGCAATACAGGCCTGCCCAGTAGCCTTTCCAACGTCAAGGACGCTGCGGCCAATCGGGAACCGCTGATCCTCATGGTCAGCGCCGAGGGCGGCGCTGTCGACAAGGGCACACACCTAGTGCACGTCGACGTACAAACCGGTGCGCACGGCCCGGCGCTTTCCCTGCCCGACGAGGAACTGATGGGCGTCTGGTGCCTAGGTGACACCGTCTACGTTGACTGCGCGGACGCATCGACGCCCCAGGACGGCTCGGAAGACGGGCCGTCCAAGAGCCACCTGTACGCAGTGGCACTCGCGGACCTGAAGTGAACCGTTCCGGAAGGTACGTGATGCGGGCCGCTGTGGAGCGAGAGCAGGGCGAAGGGGCACAGCATTGTGGTGATCAGGGCGGCCAGGCCGAGGACGACCAAGGTCAGCTCGCGCTTACTGATCGTTTCAGAATGAGCTGAACCGCCGGGTCCTGCATCTAGCGATCTTGGCCGGCAAGGTGTCCGGGTGCGTGCTGATCCCGCTGGCCTACAACTCCGCTTT
This sequence comes from Streptomyces sp. ATexAB-D23, assembly GCF_000373645.1. Lineage (GTDB taxonomy): Bacteria > Actinomycetota > Actinomycetes > Streptomycetales > Streptomycetaceae > Streptomyces > Streptomyces castrisilvae. The sequence continues at coordinate 33,598 of NZ_KB892032.1, forward strand.
CGACGCCGGGCTGATCGCCCACCACACCAGCATAGTCTCCGCCGACGCCGGCTCCCTGGCCTCACCCGCGTCGTGGCAGTGCCTGATGAAGCGCTCCGCCTGGCTGAGCACCACCGGCCGACGTCGGCTCGGCGCCGGTCACCGGGCGCTGGGCGACGCCGTCGCCGCGCTGGAAGCCCTCCGCTCCCTCTCCCAGCCACCGCCGGGGGCCGTGGAGCGGGCCGCATGCTCCAAACCCTCGACGCCGGAGGAAGGCAGCAGCCCGCGGCGGCACGCCTCACGGGTGAGCAGCTCCACCTCGGCGCGGGCCGCCGTGTAGACGCGTGCCGGGCGGTGAGCCGATTTCCAACGACGGCCCGAGCGGCGACCGTCTCTTCATCGATCGGCACCCGGTCGGGTGGCGCCGTATTCCCCTGCGCGCCGGGCCGCCCGCTGGCTCATCCACCACGCGAGGCTGCGCCGCCGGGGGCGTGCTGCGGACGAAGACGCCCTTCCAGCGGCAACGTCATGGGCCCACGGTGCGTAGTACCGCTGCCCGGCCGAGTACCAGGTGTCCAGCCCGACCGGGCAGTGGCATGGCACGGCACCGGGCGCTCGGCGGGGCGGCACCGTTGTGGCGTCACGTCACCGTGGCGGGTTCCCCCACCGAAGGGGGATTACCACCGCCTCAGGAACTCGGTCAGCTCGCGCCGCTGCCGGTGCTCGTCGCTCAGAACCTCGCCCAGTGCCTCCCGGTCGATGTACGGGCGGACGGCTCCCATCACCAACCGCCGCAATTCATCCGGTTCGAGGGCTTCGACTTCCCACTGGACAGGGCGCTGACGGTCGAAGCCGTGCCGGTCGGCAAACGCCAGCCATCGCGGGTCGCTCTTCTTCCCCTCGGTGGCCGGCAACCTGTAGGCGAGGGTCTGCTCGCGGGTGAGCAGCACTCGGTGCACCTCGCTCCAGCACTGCGTCCGGGCCACCCAGTCACGCTCGACGTCCTTGCCGCTGCAGTCGAAATCCCCGACGCTTCTCCGGGGCTTCGCGAGCGTGCGGTTGGTATTCACGCAGCTCAGAGGCAGTCACAGTGACCTTATTTGACGCAACAGGTGTGGTGCACTGATTCGCCGGATGACTTCATCCCGGGCCGGTCAGCCGGTCAATGACGGTCTGTCGTTCAGCCGGCTCTCGCTCGATCGCCTGCCGGAGGGCGTCCATGTCCCGGCGGGACTCGCATGAGGGGAGCAGCATTGGACGGTGGGGACATCATGCATTTCAGGAAAGCCTGCTCTTGAAGCTGCGAGGATGGAACAGGCTCTGGAGCCAAGGACGTCGGCTAAATTCAAGAGGGCATACAGATGAGTGCTGAGATCGCGCAGTGGGTTGAGCAAGCGTGGCCCTACATGGCGAGTGCCGTGGGAGCGTATGGGGTAGCGGTGTTTCAGCGGGCTGAGGACGCTGCAGTGGACGCGACGGCAAATACCGGCCGACGCCTCTTGCAGGCGGTCTGGGGCAGGCGGGACGAGCGGGGGCAGGCCGAGTTGGAGGCCGCCGTTCAGGACGTGGCGGAAGCGCCTGATGACGGCGATGCGGTCGGTGCGGTGCGGCAGCAGATCAAGCGGGCGCTGCGGGACGACGCCAGCCTGCGGGCTGAGCTGGCTGGGATATTGTCGACTGGAGTGTCGGTGCAGGTGACGGCCTCGGGTACGGGGGCTGTCGCAGCGAAGACGGTCGGTGTGGCGATCACCGGAGACAACAACACGGTTCAGCGTTAGCAGGAGCGCACGTGCCTGAGTCGAAGGGCCCGCAAGCGTCGGGTGACCGATCCGTCGCCGCGGGGACGGTCGGTGTGGCGATCACTGGAGATAACAATCGGATCGTGCATCTGCCACCAGAGGCTGTGCGCTGGGTCCAGGAGATCGAGGCGCCGCCGGGCACGGGGAATCTTCCGCGGTCTGCCGCAGGCGTGTTCGTCGGGCGTGAAGATGAACTCGCTGAACTGCGGCGACGTCTGACCGATGGGGGTGGCGCGGCGGTCCCGCAGGAGTCCGGGACCCGGGCGATCCACGGACTGGGCGGCATCGGTAAGTCCACGCTCGCGGCCCGGTACGCACACCGCTATCGCAGCGAGTACACGCTGGTGTGGTGGATCGACGCAGCTTCGACCGGAGACGGTACCGACAACATCCTCTCCAGCCTGGCCGCCCTGGCCATGCGGCTGTGCCCGCAGTGGGCCGGGACTGCAGACACCGACGAGCGGGCTGCATGGGCCGTCTCGTGGCTCCAGTTCCATCCCGGATGGCTGCTGATCTTTGACAACGTCGAGGATCCCCCCAAGCTGAACCACTACCTGGGGACGCTTCAAGGCGGTCATTACCTGGCCACCAGCCGTATCTCTACCGGCTGGCACAGCATCGCTCCCACTATGCCCCTCGGCCTCCTCGACCCCGATGCGGCCGTCACGCTGTTGTGCATCCTCGCTTTCGGGGACGAGCACCCGCTCCCGCCAGGGAAGCGAGAGGATGCGGAAGCGTTGGCAGCCGAGTTGGGTTACCTGCCCCTGGCGCTGGAGCAGGCGGGTGCCTACCTTCACGAGACCGGTATGGCACTGGCCGACTACCGCACTCTGCTCGGCCAGGTCATCGATGCGGACGCGGGCGGGATCGACTCCGAACGCACCATCGCCCGCATCTGGGACCACACTCTCGTCGCTGTCGAAGCCCGCAATCCGCAGTCGGTCACCGTGCTGAGCGCGATTGCTTGGTTTGCCCCCACCGACATCCCCCGGGTCTTGCTCGTTCCCCTGTGCCCGGAACCAGCCGCCCTCGACGAGGCTCTAGGCGTACTGCGCGCCTACAGCATGATCGCCTACGGTGCCGAGCAGAGCCTTCATGTCCACCGTCTCGTGCAGACGGTTCTCCGCCACAGGGGCGCCAGCGCCCCTGGCACGTACCGACCGGGCAGGGAAGAGGCAGAGCACCTCATCCAGCAGGCCACTCCTGCCGCAGGGGCTGCCGCCACGGAATGGCATCGGCTCCTGCCCCACTTCATGGCGGTTGCGGACTCGTCCCCTGAGCACAATCCACCGTCCACCGACACCGTCGACGCTTATGAAGCGGCAGCGCAGCACCTATGTCGGCAGGGGCGCGATGGTCATGCGATTCCCCTGCGGACAGCTGTGCTCGCGCAGCGTGTGGAAGCCCTGGGCTCTGAGCACTCTGACGCTGTCACCGCCCGCCACAACCTCGCCGTCTCTTACGGGCAGGCGGGGCGGATGCGGGAGGCCATCGTTCTGCTGGAGCAGGTGCTGGCC
>NZ_KB892033.1 GCF_000373645.1 Streptomyces sp. ATexAB-D23
GATGAGGTGGGTGAAGTCGGCGCCGGTGCGGGGGCGCTGGTCCGGCGCGGAGCGCTTGCCGTAACCGGGGTTGGCCATCGGGTGGTCGGGCGCGGGTTCAGCACTAAACTGGCTGGCAGCCATCTGATCGGTACTCCATTGCTTTCGATCGAGGTGGTCAGGCCCTTGTCGGTGTTTCCTCACCGGCAGGGGCCGTCTTGGTGTCTGTGTCCTCGCTGAAGCTAGAGCGCGGCTACCTGGCGTCGCAACTCGAACGCGGAAAGTCAACCCTTGCGGGTCACGAGGGTGGGCGGGTGGGTGCAGGCCCATCCGCCCATTCCACTCAAAGAGCGCTCGGGGCTCGGAGCTTGAGCCCCGAGGTTTTCGTCCCCAACTTGACGGTCGGATTCTCGTCAAAGTGACATGATGGATACTTCACTGAACAAGGGAGTTGGGCTCATGCAGTGGACCGTCCATGGCGAGCGGCAGATCTACGACAACCCATGGGTGAACCTCTGGCTCGTGGACGTCCAGCAGCCTGACGGCCGGCGGTGGGAACACCATGTGGTCCGGATGCGGCACCTGGCCGTAGCGGCCGTGGTCGACGACCAGAAGCGCGTGCTGATGATGTGGCGGCACCGGTTCATCACCGACACCTGGGGCTGGGAGCTTCCGATGGGCCTCATCGAAGCCGACGAGACTCCGGAACAGGCGGCTGCCCGTGAGGTCGAGGAGGAGACCGGCTGGCGGGTGAAGGGCGTCAAGCCGCTCGTGTACGCGCAACCGGCGAACGGCATCACGGATTCCGAGCACTTCGTCTTTCGTGCCGAGACCGCCTCGTATGCGGGCCCGCCGACCGAGTTGAACGAGTCCGACCGAATCGAGTGGATTCCGATCGCGGAGATCCGGGGCATGATCGACCGCCGGGAGATCGTCAGCAGTGGCAGCCTGGTCGGTCTGCTGTATCTACTCCTGGACGAGGCGACAAGCAGCTCGTAAGAGGTCAGTCGAGGGCCTCGCTTCGACCTCGCCGCGCCGACGGCACGAGGATCATCGAGGCGCGCACGCTCGGACCAGGAGCGTCCCCAGGGAGCCGGCGTCCGGGTGGGGCAGCACCTCCGACCGGATGTCCACGAAGCCGTGGAGCTTGAGCACACCGGCCCACTGCTCCGCGCTGTACTGCCACCGGTACACCGTCAACTCCTTCTCGCGGCCTTCCAGCCACTTCCCGCCCATCTGCTGCGCCCCGAACTGGCCGGTGATCGGCTCCCGGTGCGAGAAGGCGAAGACGCCGCCCGGGGACAGGCGGCGTAGGACGCGCGGGGCGAGGGCGTCTGGATCGGTGAACCAGACCGCGCCCCATGTCGAGTAAATGGCATCCCACCACCGCAGATCACCGTCGAGGAAGGCGCAGGCCTCCGCGTGGACGAACTCCAGCCCGGGGACGTCGCTCCAGAACTCGCGGGCGCGGCGGACCTGAACGGGCGAGAAGTCCACGCCGATGACTTCGACGCCGGCCCGGGTCAGGAAGGCCGCGTTCTCGCCCTCGGCCGGCCCCAGGTCGAGCGCGGTCTTCGGCTCGCCCAGGACCTCTGCCCCGGGCCCGGAGCCGGGGATGCCGGTCCAGTCGAAGCGGTCCGCCACCGGGCGCCGCTCGGCTCCCTCGCCTCTGTGAGGCTTGTACTTGTCCCAGTACTCGGCTGCGGTCATGGGGCCGGCGCTGGACATGTGAATCCTCCGGGGGAGAGACGAACTCCAGTGGCGCCACGCTACCGACGGCACCCCCGGGACGTATGTGAAAGTCAAAAACCATCACATATAGGCATGAAGAGTGCCCGGGTCCGCGTGAAGCGGTCCCGGGCACAAGGGATCAGCCCAGCCCTGCGGCGTCAGTGGCAGCTCGCCCCGGGGTGGCACGGCCCGCACTTCGCGAAGTCGGCTTCCCACAGCGGCCAGTCCACGGGGAAACCGTTGTCAGCGATGATGTGAGCGGTGCGCTCCACGGAGCCGTCGTGCTTGAACTCGATCTCCGGGATGTGCTCCAGGAACCTGCCACCGAAGTTCGTCTCGCAGAACTCCCGGTAGTTGCGGGTGTCGAGGATGAACACGTGGACCGCGATGTCCACGATCCGCCCGCAGCACATCTCCAGGCCCTGGCCGAATTTCTCCATGGCCGTGATGAGGTACGAGACGGCGCCGGCGAACAGACGCTCCGCCATGACCTTGTCGAACGGGTAGTCGCGCATGAGCAGAGTGACCTCACGGTCCCACACCTCCGGGGAGACGAAGGTCCTCGGGTCGCGAGTGACGGTGTACGTCTCCCGATCCCTTTCGATTAATGGTGTTGCCATGGGTGCCCTCCGATGTAGTCGGGTTGCGTGGCTCTACCTGCCCGGCCGCAGGATGGCGGCCTGGCCACCCGCTCGCCCCAGGCCGGATACCTGGGTGACGCGGGAGCTACGAGGGCCCGCCGACGAGATGCGAGCGGGGGCCGTGCCGAGTTGTCGGTCCTGCCGTCCCGGCTGCACGCGCGAGCGCGCAGCCGGGACGGAGCGGCCTCACTGGCGTGCCAGCACGGGGCTGGTCTGCTCCGGCGCGGCTGCGCCGCTGCGGTGAGGGTGTCTGCGGAGCAATACGCGGCAGTCCGTCGCGCGAGAGTAGTCACCGACCCGCGAAGCTGCCGTCTCTTCCGAGCGCAGCCGCTCGCAGTGTGCACACGCCGTCATGATGCACTCCTTGGGTCTGGTCTTTGTTACGGGATAAGGGGCGTCCGTGGAGTCGCTGCATCCTCCAGAGCGGCCCGAAGCGCCGCTGTATCAGTGAGGAGCCTGTCGTCTGCCGGGCAGACCCGCCAATACGGGCCAGGCCCAGAGGTTCGTCTCGGCGGCGGGAACACGACGTGAGCGCCAGGCCCGAGGATTCGGGCACCGGGCACATCGGGGGGCTCCCACCTGGCCGCCGACCCGGGGGGCGATGAAGAAATACATGCACCCCTCGTGCGGGTCCTGAAGAGCGGCACCAACGAGGCTTCCGAGGATGGAGACCGCGTCATTGCCAACGCTGCGAGGCACGCGGACGGCGTCCCACGCCTCGCCCGCGCCTTCCAGCCGACAGTGCTTGATGGTGGGCGTGGACGGCACCTGAGCCTCCCGTAGCTGTGATCGTCCACTTAGGTTGGCTTGCGTGCCTTCTCATTTCGAGGGCTTTCAGAGGACTCTTCTCGGCATGAAAGAGGACTTTCATGCATCCTTCCGGGGCGCGGGTGGCTAGCGAGAGGGCCTGGTGCGAGACTGGCGGCATTGCCATGAGGGAGGACCACCGTGCCACCGAAGCCCAGCAACGTCCGTCTGAAGTCCGCTCGCCTCGCTGCCGGTTATCACTCACAGCAAGCCCTCGCAGCAGCGCTTGGTGTCGGTGTTCGGCAGGTACGCCGGTGGGAGTCGGAGAATCCGCCATGGCCACACCCCGAGCTCGGCGAAGCCCTCACGCGGACCCTTGGCCAGGACCTCAATGCGCTGGGGTTCAGTCCTCCGGACGGGCGCGACCGCCGAGATGCGAGGCGTCGCGGCCTGACAGGGGGCACGGTCGGCCTTGCCACCGTTCCTGTGCAGGCGACCGCCACCATGCAACCCGCGTCCGTCGCACCCGACTTCGAGGCCGTGACCCGGTCGCATCGACGCCTGTACTGGTCCGTCGCCCCGGCAACCCTTCGCCCAGCCGCGATCGCGCATGCCACCCTCGGATGTGCCCTTCTCCCGGAGACAGCTGGGCAAACGCGGCGTAGGGTGGCCGCCGCACTCGCGGAGACCTGGCTGCTGGCAGGCCGGATCGAGTTCTTCGACCTGTGCGAACCGGACCACGCGAGCAACACGCTTCTCCGCGCCCTCCAGGCAGCGGGCGAGGCCGACGATCCGCTGCTCGGTTCCGCTGTCCTTGCCCACATGGCTTTCATCCCCGCTTGGGCTGGCCGCCGGGATGATGCAGCAGAGCGAATGGTTGCCGCCCGGACCTACGCCCGCCGCGGCGCGCCGTCGGCGGGACTGCTGGCATGGCTGGACGCGGTCGAGGCCGAGTGCGAAACCCGGTGTGGGAACATCAGGACGGCTCTCCACCTGATTGGCCACGCCGAGGACGTGCTCGATGCAGGCACCGGACACGCATCGCCTGACTGGCTGGACTGGTTCAGTCCGGTGCGCCTGGGCGCCTTCAAGGGGAACACTCAATTGAAGGCCGGGCACCTGCCGCAGGCCCGGACAACTCTCCTCAGGGTTCTCGAAGAGTTGCCGGCCGCCGAGGGCAAGCAGCGCAGCGTGGTCCACGGGGACCTGGCAGCGGTCGAGGCGGCGACGGGGAACCCCGACGGTGCCTGCGAGCACGCCCGCCGCGCCCTCGATCAGCTAGAGGCAACCTGGTACGCGACGGGCATGGACCGGGTGCGGGAAGTGCGGCGCGCGCTGACCCCTCATCAGCACGAGCAATGCGTGCGTGACCTCGATGACCGGTTGTACGGGTGGTCGACGACGGTCAGCGCCCTCGCGCGTTGAACTCCGCGATCTTCGGCGAGAGTTCGAGGAGGGTTTCCACACGGAAGGTGGGGAGAGTGAGGGCTTCGTCGGTGTTCCACTGGATCGTCGCCCAGGGGCCACGGCGCACCAGCGCGGTGAGCATCCCGGCAGCTGCTCCGGGGCGCAGGTCGTTGTCCACGCGATCTCCGACGTAGAGGGTTTCCCCGGGGTCGGCGGGCACTACCTCGGCCACGCGGCGGAAGAAGGCCGGGTCGGGCTTGCTCGCGCCCCAGTCGTCGGAAGTCCCGATCAGGTCGACGTCCTCGGAGAACAGCTGGCGAAGGATGGCGCCGGCGCGGACAGTCTGGTTGCCCGCGATGCCGAGCCACAGGCCGTCGGCCCGCATGGCGTGCAGGGCGTCTCGGACATCTGGGTACAGGTCTTCTTCCCCGAAGTGCTCCGGCTTGCCGGCCTCAGCGCGGCGCTCCCGTTCGGCGTACAGGTCGAAGCCGGGCTGAAACTCCTGGAAGACATCTCGGTAGTCGCGGCCTTGGGCGATGACGGCCCCGAACATGGCGGCGAAGGTGTGCCGCGGGACGCCGAGCCAGTCGGCCCAGGTTCCGTACTCGCGGGTCTCGTCCACCAGGCACTCACCGACGTCGAATACGACTGCGCGAATCATGCGCCGAATCCTACGCAAGCCGTGTTGGCACCTGCGGTGACCACTTTGTACCGCTCCGGCCGACGTGCAGTAGCGCGGCCTGCCACGGACTCAGCTCCAGGCGCCGTGGAGGTCCTCCGGCGTGAGGGTGGGGGTGTCGGCGGTGCAGCCGTTGCGGGTGACGGCGAGCAGGGGGGTGGTGTCGTCGGCGCCGGGGAGCTGGGAGCGGTGGGTGATGAGGCGGGCGAGGTCGCGGTTGTCGAAAGGCTTGTTCTCCAGCCACTTGATCGAACCCACGAGGGTGATCTTCTTGGCGATGGGGGCGCGGTCGGCGCCGACGAGGTCGATCTCCGGGTCGTTGGTGCGGGTCCAGTAGCCGCCGATCACATTCGTGCCCTCGGGTAGTTGCCCGTCGTCGGGGCCGAGTCGCCACAGAGCTTCGCGGATGACGGGCTCGATGGCCCGGCCCCGCCAGGACGTCCAGCCGGCACGGATGGTGTCGAGGACGCGGTCGCCCCGGCCGCGTTCGATCGCGGGGATGCCCGGACCGATGAAGGAGAGCCAGAAGCGCAGGTAGGGGTCATCGATGCGATAGCGGGTCTCCCGGCTGGGTTTGGTGGAGAGGGGAAGCTCCGCGGCGACCATGCGACGCGAGGTGAGAAGCTCCAGTGAGCGGGACAGCGAGCTGGGGTTGAGACCGCCGGCAGCTCTGCCGATCAGGGTGAAAGTGCGCTCGCCGTGGCCGATGGCGCCCAGGACGGTGCGGGCTTGCGCCTCGACGGGGAACTCGGCCGCCAGGGACCGTTCGCCGCTGACCAGGAGGGCGGAGGTCGGACTGCGCAGAGCCTGTTCGAGGTACTCCCACAGCCCGGCGCCCTGCGGCCACTCCTCCAGGATGAGCGGGAGCCCGCCGGACACCAGATAGGCGTCGAAGGCGTCGGCGGGCGGCAGATCGAGCATCGAGGCGACCTCGGCCGGATTCAGCGGCGGCACGACCATTTCGGTCCCCCGCTGGTAGAAGGGCCGCCCGTAGGTGTTGAGCTGTTCCATCATGGCGATGTCGGAGCCGATGAGGACGAGCAGAACGGGCAGTTTCGACAGCGTCCGGTCGAATGCCTTCTGCAGCGCGCCCTCGAAGCTCGGGTCCTCACGTACGAGGTAGGGCATCTCGTCAAGGACCACCACGCTGGGGGAGTCGGTGGGCAGCGCGGAGGCGAGCATGGTCAGCGCGGCGTCCCAGGTCAGCGGGGCGGCGAAGTCCCTGAACCGCGCCACGTCGGGAAGTCGGGAAGAGGCCACCTCGGCGGCGAAACCCGCCAGATCCTCCTCACGGGAGCCGCCGACGGCAGTGAAGAACACATGCGGCAGGCCCGTCTGCTCCAGGAACTCCTCCACCAAGCGGGACTTGCCCACCCGGCGGCGCCCGCGGATCAGGACGGCCCGCCCCGGGCGTCCGCTGCGCCCGCCCGTCTTCACTGGCCGCAACAGATCGTCCAGAAGTCTGAGCTCGGTGCGGCGTCCGATGAATCCGTTCACGGCAGTCCATCTCCATGATCCAGGCGTTCGTTCATGTTACTTCCATTCATGATACTCTCATGAATGGAAGTAACATGCCTCACGTAGAGTGACGTCTGTGTTTGGGGCGGTCCGATGGCGGAGTCCGGTGGCGGCCGAGGATGGGACTTGAGACCCGGGGCGGTGTGAGGAAGGGTCTGTGGCCATGGAGTACTTCTGTTACCACCGAGACCGGCCGGGCTCCCTCGCGTTGCGCGAGGAGCTGGTGGAGGAGCACTGGTCCTACATGGACCGGTACGTGGAGGAACTGAGCGCCCGCGGCCCGACGTTCACCCACGATGGTGAGACGCTCACCGGAAGCGTCCACATCGTCGATCTGCCCGACGCCGCCGCTGCCCGCGCGTTCGCCTTCGACGAACCCAACTACCAGGCCGGAGCGTACCGGGACGTGCTGCTGCGCCGGTGGCGCAACCTGCTGGGGCGCACCATGTGGGACTTTCCCGGTGACCGCAGCAGTGGCAGCCAGTACCTGGTCCTCGGCCTCGGCGAGGGCCCGGCAGCCGACCTCGACCTGCCGCCCGGCCGGGACGAACTGATCGCGTACGGGCCACTGCTGGCCGACGACGGTGACACCTGGCTCGGCACGGCCGCGCTGGTCCGGGCCCCGGACCCGGACGCGGCACGCGGCATCCTGACCCAGGACCGGTACGCGGACATCGAGGTCCACGCCTGGGAATTCGGCGGACGCCGCTGAACCAGGGCCCCCGGGGTGAGGCCGCGTCGGCCGCGGCTCACGCCCCCGTATCCACCAGCAGCTCGTGCACCCCGTAGTGGAGCATGTCCGAGCGGAGCGGGACCTCCTCGGCGGGGGTGGCCAGGCGCAGGGCCGGGAAGCGGTCGAAGAGCATGGGCAGGGCTGTGCGCAGGGTGGCGCGGGCCAGGTTCTGGCCTATGCACTGGTGCTCGCCGTGGCCGAAGGCCACGTGGCCCTGGGCTTCGGCCGTGATGTCCAGGCGGTCCGGGGCGTCGAAGTGTCCGGGGTCGCGGTTGGCGGCGGAGAGGGCGAGGACGACCGTGTCGCCCGCCTTGATACGGGTGCCGTTCAGCTCGACGTCCTCCAGGGCGGCTCGGCTCGCCCCCAGGTGGGAGATCGTGAGGTAGCGCAGGAGCTGTTCCACCGCGTTGTCGGCCAGTTCGGGGCGGGCGCGCAGGAGGGCGAGCTGGTCGGGGTGGGCCAGCAGGGCGAACGTGCCGAGGGCCAGCATGTTGGCCGTGGTGTCGAAGCCGCCGCCGAGCAGGGCCCAGGCGATGTTGACGACCTCCTCGTCGGTGAGCCCGTCGTCGGCGGCGAGCTCGCCGAGCAGGTCCGTGCCGGGGTCGGCGCGCTTGGCCGCGACCAGTTCCTGGAGGGCTTCGGCGATGACCGTGCAGGCTTCGATCAGCTCCTCGACCGTGTAGTGCATCCGGGACAGCACCGCCAGGTGGCCGGCCAGCGGTTCGCGCAGTGGCTCGGGCACGCCGAGCATCTCGCACATCACCCGGACCGTGAGCGGTTCCGCGAAGGTGCTCACCAGGTCGACCGGCCCGTCGGCGCCGGCCATGGCGTCGAGGTACTCCTCCGTGAGGCGGGTGATCATCGGGGTCAGCGCGGCCACGCCCCGCATGGTGAACCGGCGGGTCAGCAGCCGCCGGTAGCGGGAGTGGTCGGGCTGGTCCATCTTGATGAACGCGCCGGGGGCGGCGGGCGGCGGGTCGTAGTCGGTCATCGGGAAGGGCGGCGGGATCGGCAGGGCGATCAGCTCGTTGCGGTGGCTGAAGCGGCGGTCGCTCAGGACGGCCCGCACATCGGCGAGCCCGGTGACCAGCCAGCCGGCGCCGTCGCCCGGACCCACGGTCAGTGCGAGCGGGGCGACCGGGCAGGTCTCGCGCAGCTCCGCGTACTCGGGGGGCGGGTCGAAGGGGCAGGTCCGCGCCGAGGGCAGGGTGACCGGCGGGTGCGCCACGGGCGCGGGGCCGGCGTCCGGGAGCTGGGTCATGTCGTCTCCAGGGACAGTGCGTGCAGTCGCTGTTCGATCGCGTCGGCGGCCCGGGTCGCGCCGCCCGCCGACCGGACGTGGTGCCGCATTCGCCGTACGCGCTCCCGCAGGGGGGCGTCGTCCGCGACGTCGAGTACGGCGTCGCGCAGGGCCTGTACGGAGGCGTCCTCGCGCCGCACCGCACGGGCCAGGCCCAGTTCGGTCAGCCGCCGCGCGTTGACGTGCTGTTCCGGGTGGTGGGGTACGACGACCATGGGCACGCCGGCCCGCAGCCCCTCCTGGACGCTGCCCATGCCCGCCTGGCACAGCAGGACCGAGGTGTGCGGCAGGACCTCGGCCAGCGGGACCCAGGGGTGCGCCTCCACATGGGGCGGCAGCGGGCCCAGCTCCTCGGGGGAGACGCGTTTGCCGAGCGCGAGCACCAGGTGCCAGGGCTGGTCGGCGAAGGCCTCGACGCAGTCGCGGAAGAAGCCGGGGTGGTTGTTCACGGTGGTGCCGAGCGAGACGAGCAGCACCGGCCGCCCGTCCGCGGGCGGCTGCCAGGCCGTGCCGTCGTCCGCTGGGGCCGGCGGCTGTGTCGTCGGGCCGACGAACACATGGTGCCCGTCGAAGGTGTCGCCCGCGAACTGGAACTCCTTCGGCACGAACGCGACCGTGAACTCCTCGTGCCCGTTGAACAGTTCGGCCTGCTGGTCCTCGCGCAGGCCGCTGCCGGTCACGATGTCCTTGAGCCGGTCCGCGAAGGCGACGATCGCCGGGTGCGCCGGGTCGATCCGCCCGGCGAACTCCTGGTGCTGCTCGGAGAGGTTGAAGTGCTCGTTCGAGATGAACGTCGGCGAGAGCTGCACGCTGGGCCGCCCCCAGCGGGCGGCCAGCAGCCGTCCGGTCAGCCACAGCGTGGTGTCGTAGGCGACGACGTCCGGCGGGCCGTCCGCGAAGCAGGCCTCGATCGACGGGAGCACGGCCGTGCTCGCGTCCAGCAGCTTCAGCGGGGCGCGCGCGCACTCGTCGGCGTCGATGACGTCCGGCGGCGGGTCGGAGGACAGCGGCGGGTCGTACAGGCGGGCCTCCGCTCCCGTGGCGCGGACCCGGTCCTGGAACTCCTCGGTGGTGAAGCAGGTCACCCGGTGGCCGCGGGCCACGAGTTCGGCGACCACCGGAAGCGCCGGGACCATGTGCCCGTACGCCGGGTAGGGCAGGAAGGCGAAGTGACGGGACGGCTCGGTCATGACGCGGCCGCCCGGGACTCGATCGTGTCGGCGGCCAGTTCCGGGCCCCGCCGGGCGGCGATGCTCGCGGACAGCTCCCGTACCCGTCCCTGGGCCGCCCGGTCCTCGGAGAGGTCCAGTACGGCGGCGCGCAGGGTCTGCGCGTCGAGTGCGTCGGGGGCGATGGACCGGCCCAGGCCCAGTTCTGCCACCCGTGCGGCCACCAGGTCCTGTTCGCCGGTACGGGGCACCACGACCGGCGGGACGCCGAAGGACAGGGCCTCCATGGTGCTGCCCATGCCGGCGTGCGAGACGAAGGCCGAGGCGTGCTTAAGGACCGAGAGCTGGGGCACCCAGGGGGCGGCCTCGACGTTCGGCGGGAGCGGCCCGAGGTCGTCCGGTGTGACCAGGCCACCCAGCGACATGACGACGTGCCAGGGCAGGTCGGCGAGCGCGGCGAGCGCGTCGCGGTAGAAGGCCGCCTGGTTCTCGTACCCGAAGCTGCCCAGCGCGACGAGCACCACCGGGCGCCCGTCGCCGGGCCGCTGCCAGGTCCCTTGCAGGGCGCGGTCGCCGATGCACGGTCCGGCGAAGACGTGCCGCTCGTCGAACGTCTCGGTGCCCGGCTGGAACTCGGGCGCCACGAAGACGACGATCCGCTCCTCGGCGGCGCCGGTGAACTCCTCGTTCGACAGCCCACCGAGCCCGTGCGCGTCCAGCGTGGTGCGCAGCAGCTCCTGGGTCCGGGCCAGGGCCGGGTGGCCGGGGTCGGGCGCGGACATGGTGGCGGCGAGCTCGGCGTACGGGTTGCAGGTCTCGCTGACGACGAACGTGGTCGCGGTCATCACGGTGGGCAGCTGCCACTTGCGGGCCAGCAGCCGGCCGGTGGCGTAGCCGAAGCCGTCGTAGACCATCACGTCCGGGCGGTCGTCGCCGAGCCGCTTCTCCGCTTCGGCGAGCGGCGCGAACGCCTCGGTGAGGTGCTTCTCCGCGGCCTCGGCCATGTCGTTGCCGGTGATCTTCGCCGGGATGGCGACGGTGTTCCACGACTTCGGTACGACCGACTCGTACGGGATCACCTCGGCGCCGGTCGCGGCGACCACGCCGGCGAACTGGTCGGCGACCACGTACGTCACCCGGTTGCCGCGGCGCACCAGTTCGGCGACGACCGGCAGCGTGGGGTTCACATGGCCGTGGGCCGCGTAGTTGAAGAAGGCGATGTGCCGGCCGCTCACCGGAGGCCCACCATTTCCCGCAGCTTCTCCGAGGAGGTGTCCACCGGACTCGTGAGCCGCGTCTCCATGTGCTTCCTGGCGGTGTCCATGACGTACTCGCCGTAGCCGGACTTGGTCAGCCGCGAGCCGCGCCGGTAGCAGGCCTCGGCGTCGATGAAGCCGCGCCGCAGGGCGATCTCCTCGATGCAGGCGATGCGCACGCCCTGGCGGCGCTCCAGCACCTGGACGTACTGGCCCGCGTCCATGAGCGAGTCGTGGGTTCCGGTGTCCAGCCAGGCGAAGCCCCGGCCGAGGTCGACCACGTTGGCCTTGCCGTCCCGCTGGTAGTGGCGGATGACGTCGGTGATCTCCAGTTCGCCGCGCGCCGACGGCACGAGGTTCTTGGCGATGTCCACGACGTGGTTGTCGAAGAAGTACAGGCCGGTGATGGCCCGGTCGGTGCGCGGGCGCACCGGCTTCTCCTCGATGCTGATCAGCCGGCCCCGCGCGTCGACCTCGCCCACGCCGTAGCGCTCGGGGTCGGAGACGTGGTAGCCGAACAGGACGCAGCCGTCCAGGTCGCGGCGGCTGTCGCGGAGGCAGTCGGACATGCCGGGCCCGTAGAAGATGTTGTCGCCGAGGATCAGCGCGACCGAGTCGTCGCCGATGAAGTCCGCGCCGATGACGAACGCCTCGGGCAGGCCGTTCGGCTCGTGCTGCACGGCGTAGCTGAGCCTGAGGCCCAGCTCGGACCCGTCACCGAGCAGGCGCTGGAAGAGCGGCTGGTCCTCGGCCGTCGAGATGATGAGGATGTCCCGGACGTCCGCGAGCATGAGCACGGACAGCGGGTAGTAGATCATGGGCTTGTCGTAGACCGGGAGCAGCTGCTTGGAGACGGCGAGGGTCACGGGGTGCAGGCGCGTTCCGGCGCCCCCGGCGAGGATGATGCCCTTCATGGGTGAGTCACTTCCTTAGGTGGCGCGTGGTGGGTGCGTGGACGTCCGGGACGGCGCATCAGGCGTTCGACCACATCGGCTCCGCGCGAGGCGCCTCCCGCCTCGTGCACGTGCCGGCGCATCGCGGCCACGGCGGCCGCGATACGGGGGGCGGTGGCGACCTCCTCGACCGCCGCACGCAGCGCGGCCGGGTCGGCCGACTCCCGCATGAGGACGCGCCCCAGGTCGAGGCCGGCGGCCTGGCGGGCGATGACCCGCTGGTCGATGTGGTACGGCACGAGGACCATCGGGACCCCGTGGGCGAGCGACTCCATGACGCTGCCCATGCCGGCGTGCGTGATGAACGCGGCGGCGTGCCGGAGGACTTCGGGGTGCCGGAGCCACTGGTGGGTCTCCACATGGGCGGGCAGCGGTCCCAGCTCATCGGCGGTGACGCGGTGGCCGAGGGTCACCACGAGATGCCACGGCGAGTCGGCCAGCGCCTCGACGCAGAAGCGCAGGAAGGCGGCCTGGTCGGGGGTGTAGGAGCTGCCCAGGGAGAGCAGCACGACCTTGCGGCCCTCGGGTGGTTGCCAGCCGCCGGGGTCCGGGGTGGTGTCGTCGGACGGATCGGCGAGACAGGGCCCGATGAACGAGAACCGGTCGTCGAAGGTCTCCGCGGCCGGCTGGAACTCCTTCGGCAGGAAGACGATGTTGTCGCCGTGCTCCGCGCCGAAGCCGTCGAGCGGGGAGCCGTCGATGCGGTGTGCGTCGAGCAGCCGGCCCCTGCGCTCCACGAACGCGCCGATCGCCGGGTCGGCCGGGTCGATGGGTTTTGGGGGCGGTCCCGTCACCTCCTGGTTCTGCCGCTCGGACATCGAGAAGCCGGGGCCGGACGCGATGGTCGGGCACAGCTGGAGCACCGGCACGTCCCAGGCGCGGGCCAGCAGCCTGGCCCCTTCGGAGGCGGCGAGGTCATGGGCGATGACGTCGGGCCGGTCGCCGTCGAAGCGGGTCACCGCCGTCTCCAGCGGGGCGAGCGCCTCCTCGAAGAAGGCGAGGATGTTCTCCAGGGCCGAACCGGTCGGCCCGTTCGCCCACGGGAAGCGCGACGGGTAGACGACGGCCTCCGCGCCGCTGCCCCGGACCAGCTCGGTGAAGCGCTCCGTGACGAAGCAGGTGACCCGGTGCCCGCGGCGCACCAGCTCGGCCATCATGGGCACGGCCGGTGCGATGTGCGCGTACGCGGGGAAGGTGCAGACACCGACGTGTCCGCGCGGGCCGGGTGGCTGCCGGTGCGCGGGGCCGTCCTGGGCCGGCAGCGCGTTCACAGGAGCGCGCTCCGCACGGCGTCCACGACCAGGTCGATCGCGTGGTCCGGCAGCTGGGGGCCGATGGGCAGGCTCAGCACCTCGTCGGCCAGCCGCTCGGTCCTCGGCAGGCCGGCGGCGGGTTCGAGGCCCTGTCCGGCGTAGGCGGGCGTGTGGTGGACGGCCACCGGATAGTGGATCAGCGTCCCCACGCCCGCCTCCTCCAGCCGCTCGCGCAGGAACTCCCGGCGCGGGGTGCGCAGCACGTACTGGTGCCAGACCGGCTCGGCCCACTCCGCCTCCTCGGGGGTGGTGAGCCCGTCCAGGTCCGCGAGCGCCTCCGTGTAGCGGCGGGCGATCGTGCGGCGCCGCTCGTTCCACGCGTCCAGGTGGGGGAGTTTCGTGGCGAGTACCGCGGCCTGGATCTCGTCGAGCCGGGAGTTGGCGCC
Source organism: Streptomyces sp. ATexAB-D23 (assembly GCF_000373645.1). Lineage (GTDB taxonomy): Bacteria > Actinomycetota > Actinomycetes > Streptomycetales > Streptomycetaceae > Streptomyces > Streptomyces castrisilvae. The sequence continues at coordinate 13,813 of NZ_KB892033.1, forward strand.
CTTCTCCTGGTGCACGTACTTCTCGCGGGAGCCGTAGTTGCGCAGCAGCCGGATCCGGTCGGCCAGCTCGGGGTCATCGGTGACGACGGCGCCGCCGTCGCCCAGGGCGCCCAGGTTCTTGCCGGGGTAGAAGCTGAAGGCCGCGACGTGCCGGCTGCCGATGCGGCGGCCCCGGTGGCGGGCGCCGTGTGCCTGGGCCGCGTCCTCCAGCACGGCGAGGCCGTGCCGTTCGGCGAAGCGCTCCACCGCGTCCAGGTCGACCGGATGCCCGTACAGGTGCACCGGCATCACGGCCCGGGTGCGCGGAGTGCGGGCCGCCTCCAGCAGGTCCGTGTCGATCTGGAACGACCCCTCGCCCGGTTCCACGGGCACCGGGCGCGCCCCGGTGGACGAGACGGCGAGCCAGGTCCCGATGAAGGTGTGGGCGGGCACGATCACCTCGTCGCCCGGACCGACCCCGAGCGCCCTGAGCGCCAGTTCGAGGGCGGCCAGGCCGCTGCCGGTCGCGACGCAGTGGGTGTTCTCGCAGTACGCGGCGTAGGCCGCCTCGAAGGCTTCCAGCTCGCGGCCCAGGATGTAGCGGCCGGAGCGCGACACCCGCAGCACGGCCGCGTCGATCTCCTCCTGGGTGCCGGTGGCCGCGTGCATGTCCCGCAGGTCGAAGAAGGGAACCTTGGTCACGCCTGCCTCCGGCTGTCTCGCAGGAACTCCTCGTACTCGCGGTAGTAGTCCGCCTCGTCGTAGTGGTGCGACGCCAGGACGAGGCAGACCCCGCCCGGGGTGAAGTCACTGAGGTCCCGCCACACCATCGGCCCGACGTACAGGGCGGTCCCGGGGGTGTCCAGGCGGTACGAGGTCTGCTGGTGGCCGTCGTCGACGCGGATGGTGAAGCCGCCGTGGGCGGCGATGAAGAGCTGCTCCAGCTCGCGGTGCGCGTGCCCGCCCCGGGACGTTCCGCCCGTCAGGTCGTGGAGGTAGTAGACACGCCGGATCGGGAATCCGGCCGTCCACTCCGACTCGGCGACCGAGATGCAGCCGCGTTCGTCCTTGTGCTGTTCGAGATCGATGAGCCGGCTGGGCTTGACCCTGCCGACGGGCGTCTCGGTGGTGCTCGCTGCCATGGCAGCCACTCCTCGTTCCTGTCCGGCGTGCGCTGGGCACGGCTGTGCCGGGTCCGGGTCCGCTACTGCGCGGTGGTTTCGGTACGCCGTCGAGCGGTCACCTCGGGCCCGTGTGCGACGGCGGCCCGTACGACATCGCTGATGATCCCGATGTCGTCGGCGCTGACCCCCGGGCCGGTGGGCAGTGCGAGCAGTTGCTCGCACAGGGCCTCGGCGTGGGGGAGCGGCACGGTCGACTCGTCGGCGTACGGCTGAAGTTGGTGCATGGCTTCCGGGAAGTAGGGCTGGGCGACGATGTTCTCCGCGCGCAGCACGTCGAGCAGCACGTCCCGGTGCAGGCCGGCGGCCTCCTCGTCCACGGTGACCATCATGTAGTGGTGGGTGTTGCGGTGCCGCGCGTCGTACTCCAGCGGCAGCACCCCCGGGACCGCGGCGAGCGCGGCCCGGTAGGTGTCGTAGTTGGCGCGGTTGTGCGCGACGGTGGACCCCAGCGCGTCGAGCGAGGTGAGGCCCATCGCGGCGGCGGCCTCGTTCAGCTTGCCGTTGGTGCCCACCTCCTCGACCCTGCCGCCGGCCCCGAAGCCGAAGTTGCGTACGGCCCGCATACGGGCGGCCAGCGCGTCGTCGTCGGTGACGATCGCACCGCCCTCGAAGGAGTTGACGATCTTCGTGGCGTGGAAACTGAACACCTCCGCGTCTCCGAAGCCCCCGATCGGGGTGTCCTCGTGGGTGCAGCCCAGTGCGGGGGCCGCGTCGAAGTACAGCCGCAGCCCGTTCGTGTCGGCGATCTTCTCCAGCCGCCGTACGTCGCAGGCCTGTCCCCACAGATGGACGCCGATGATCGCCCGGGTCCGGGGCGTGATCAGCGCCTCGACCCGGTCCGGGTCGATCAGGCCGGTCACCGGGTCGACGTCGCAGACCACCGGCCGCAGACCACGCCACCGCACGGCGTGTGCGGTGGCCGGGAAGGTCAGCGCCGGGACGATGACCTCGTCCCCGGGCTCGCCGCCGGTCGCCCGGTCCCCGACCAGCATCTGCAGGGCCACGGTCGCGTTGCACAGCGAGACGCAGTGCCGCACGCCCGCGAGCTTTGCGACCCGCGCCTCGAACTCGTGCATGAGCGGGCCCATGTTGGACAGCCACTCGTTGTCCAGGACCTGGTTCATGCGGTCGAGGAAGAGCCGGCGGTCGCCCTGGTTGGGCCGGCCCACTCGCCGGTCCTCCAGGAAGGCGGGTCCGCCGCCGAAAAGTGCCAGATCCTGTGTGCTGTGCTTCATCCGAATGTCCCCCTCCGGGAGCGCGGGACCATGTCAGACCCGTCTTCGGTACGCCTGGATGGCCAGGGGGGCGAAGACGGCCGTCAACACCACGGTCCACGCCAGCGTCCACCAGACCGAGTTGCCCACCGGCCCGCCGGAGGTCAGCGCGCGCAGCGCCGTCGCCTCCTGCGAGATCGGATTGATGTCCGCCCAGGTCCGCAGCCAGCCGGGCATGGTGTCCGTCTTGACGAACACGTTGCTGCAGAAGGTGAGCGGGATCGCCAGCATGCCGGTGAGCATGTGCACCGTGGTGGCGGACTTGGCGGCGAGGCCGACCAGCATCGAGACCCACGCCATCCCCGTGGCGAACAGCGCGATCAGCAGCAGCCCGCCCAGCGTGGACCCGAACCCCGTGCGCATCTCGAAGCCCTGCGCCGCGCCGACGACGAGCAGCATGAGCAGCCCGGCCATGACCCGTACCAGGGTGCCGATCAGATGGCCGATCAGGGGCGCGATCCGGGCGATGGGCAGGCTGCGCAGCCGGTCGAACAGGCCGTTGCTGATGTCCTGGTGCAGTCCGGTGCCGGTGGCGAGCACGGAGGTGACCGACGACTGCACGATCAGCCCCGGCAGGGCGTACTGGAGATACGTCGCGGTGTCCCCGGCGATCGCCCCGCCGAAGACGTACACCAGGAGCGCGATCACCATCAGCGGCTGCACGACGGCGAAGCCGATGATCTCGCCCGGGTTCGACTTGAGGTGCAGCAGATTGCGTCCGCCCAGGGTCAGGCAGTGCCGGACCGTCGTCACCGGGCCGAGCCGGTGTTTCACGGGGAGAAGCGGGGCGAGCGCCGTCATGAGCCGGCCCCTTCCGCCCGGCCCGCGAGCACCGGCTCGCCGGCCGGCCGGTCCGCCAGGACGTCGTGGTCGTCCTTGCCCCGGCTGCCCGTCAGCGACAGGAACACCTCGTCCAGGCTGGGCCGGCGCAGCGCCAGCTCGACGACCTCGATGCCCGACTCGTCCAGGCGGCGCAGGACCGCGCTCGGCAGGGCCGTGTCATTGACCTGGGTGCGCAGCTGGGTGCCGTCCGTGACGGGCCGGTTCCCGCTGAGTTCCTCGATGATCCGCCGGGTGGTCTCGACGTCGCCGCCCGGGGCGAGCTGGATCTCCAGCGTCTGCCGTTCCGTCTTCGCCTTCAGCTCCGCGGGGGTGCCGGTGGCGATGGCCACGCCTCCGTCGATCACCACGATGTCGTCGGCGAGCCGGTCGGCCTCGTCCAGGTACTGCGTGGTCAGCAGGACCGTCGAGCCGTTGGTGACGAGCTTGCGCACGATGTCCCACAGCTCGTAGCGGCTCTCCGGGTCCAGTCCCGTGGTCGGCTCGTCCAGGTACAGCACCGAGGGCTCACCGACCAGGCTGACCGCGAGGTCGAGCCGGCGGCGCATACCGCCGGAGTACGTCTGCGCCTTGCGGTCACCGGCATGGGTCAGTCCGAACCGCTCCAGCAGCTCCGAGGTCCGGCGCCTGGCCGCGGCGCGCTTGAAGCCCAGGAGCCGCGCCACCAGGGAGATGTTCTGCGCCCCGGTGAGGTGCTCGTCGATGGCCGCGTACTGGCCGGTGAGGCCGATGATCCGGCGGACCTCGTGAGGGTTGCGCGCGACGTCGTACCCGCAGACCCGGGCGATGCCCCCGTCCGGCGGCATCAGCGAGGCCAGGATGCGCACCGCCGTCGTCTTCCCCGCCCCGTTCGGGCCGAGGACGCCGAGCACGGTGCCCCGGCGCGCCGTGAGGTCGAGGCCGCTGAGCGCGTTGACCTTGCCGAACCGTTTGACGAGGCCCTCGGTTTCGATGGCGTACGTCATCGGCCGGCCGCGCTTCTCGGCGGTGCCGTGTGCTTCATGGGTTCTCCAGACTTCGGGAAGGACGGGGCAGCCGGTCGGCGGTCGGCTGCGAGGCTCGGGCCGGCCTTCCGGTAGCCCGGCGTATCCATGCGCACGGCCGGCATCCGGGGAGGACGGGAACCCATGTCCCGTCGGCCGTCGGTCTCTAGGGAAGTCGGCGGATCGCGCTCGCGGCAGCTCATCGGCGGGGATCTGAGTGAACACCTAGACCGGTCCGGCCCCCCTGGGTCAGTTCCCGCCGCCGTGTTCACCTGGTACGCGACGCCATGGGCCGGACCCGGTCACCCGACCGGAACAGGAGCGCCTCACTGACAGACGAACCGGGGAGACACTATGCCGCGGACCATCGGAACCGACGTCCTGCGTCATGCGGACTCGACCCTGAGCACGCGGCTCGCGGAGTCGGCGCGTGCCACCGGAGGCGTGGCCACCAGCCCGGAGCAGTTCGAGAAGTGGTTCGCCGAGCGCTGCGCCGCGCAGGTGCACGAGGTCAACCGGATTCCGTTCTCGCGGCTGCGGAACTGGTCGTTCGCCGAGAACAGCGGCCATCTGGTGCACGACACCGGCCGCTTCTTCACGGTGGCGGGCCTGAAGGTGGAGGTCGACGAGGGACCCGTGAAGGAGTGGTCCCAGCCGATCATCGTGCAGCGGGAGATCGGGCTGCTCGGCATCGCCGTACGTGAGATCGACGGGGTGCTGCACCTGCTGATGCAGGCGAAGGCGGAGCCGGGCAACCCCAACGGGGTGCAGCTGTCGCCCACCGTGCAGGCCACCAAGAGCAACTACACCGGAGTGCACCAGGGGCGGCTCGTGCCCTATGTGAAGCACTTCGCCGAGGCCGAACCGCGCAGCGTGGTCGCCGACGTCCTCCAGTCCGAGCACGGCGCCTGGTTCTACCGCAAACGCAACCGCAACATGGTCATCGAGGTGGGGCCCGAGGTCGAGGCCGGCGAGGACTTCTGCTGGCTGACCCTGGGCCAGGTGCAGGAGCAGCTGCGCATCGACCACCGGGTGAACATGGACACCCGTACGGTCCTGTCCTGCCTGCCCGGATTCGGGGACGACGGCGAGCGGGGCGGTCTGCACACCGAGACCGAGATCCTCAGCTGGATCACCTCCAACCAGGCCGTCCACGACGTGGACTCCACCGTCGTCGGCCTGCGGGACCTGCCGGGCTGGCGGCAGTCGGACTGGTCGATCTCGCACGAGAGCGGACTCTTCTTCAGCGTCACCGCCGTGGACGTCGTCGCCAACAGCCGGGAGGTGGGCGGCTGGACCCAGCCGCTGTTCGAACCGCACGGCGTCGGCATCGCCGCCCTGCTGGTCAAACGGTTCGGCGGCGTGCTCCACGTGCTGCTGCGGGCCCGTATCGAACCCGGCTACATCGACGCCATCGAACTCGCACCCACCGTGCAGGGCACCCCCGAGAACCACGCGCGGCTGGGGGGAGCCGTCCACGAGCAGTTGCTCGACATCGAGCGCCGCCTGAGTACCGACCGCGTGCTGTACGACGCCGAGATGTCGGAGGAGGGCGGCCGCTTCCACCACTCCCGCAGCCGCTACATGATCATCGAGGTGGGCGACGACCACTTCGACGAGGAACCGCCCGGATTCCGCTGGATGACGCGGCCCCAGATCACCTGGCTGCTCCAGCACCGGCACTACCTCAATGTGCAGGCCCGCAGCCTCATCGCCTGCCTGCACGCCTGCGCGGACTGATCCCATCCGGCACCTGACAACGCACCGTCACACATCCGGCAGAGAGAAGGGGCATCCCATGAGCGGAAGCATCGAGCAGCGCACCGACAACGAGCGAAAGGTCCGCGTCGAACTGGTCGGCGGGCCGGCCGACCTCCCGCAGGCGCAGCGGACGCTGCACATCGACGCGGACCGGGCCCAGCAGAAGATCAAGATCAAGTACTACGGCGGATACCAGCACTTCGAGCCCTCCGACGAGGCGGGCGGCAACGGCCGGCCGTCGAGGACCTTCCGCTGGACCGGGTTCACCAAGATCGCGGAATAGGCGGGATCAGCGCGCCCCATGGCCTCCGTCTCGGAGATCTTCCCGTTCTCCGGCGGGCTGGGCACGTGAGCGGCGAATGGAGGAGCACGACGTGCATCAGGCCACGCGGTCCGGACGAGGGGGAAACCGATGAGTCCTATGAATGAGGAACGGCTGCGCGAGTATCTGAAGCGCGCCACCTCCGATCTGCAGCGTTCCCGCCAGAAGATCGCGGAGTACGAGGAGCAGAACTCCGAGCCGATCGCGATCGTCGGCATGAGCTGCCGGCTGCCCGGCGGGGTCGCCTCGCCGGAGCAGCTGTGGCAGCTGGTGACCGAGGGCACCGACGCGGTCTCGGAGTTCCCGTCCGACCGCGGCTGGGACATCGAATCGCTGTACGACCCGGACCCGGACCAGCCCGGCACCTGCTACTCCACGCAGGGCGGATTCCTGCACGACGCCGCCGAGTTCGACGCCGAGCTGTTCGGCATGAGCCCGCGCGAGGCCCTGGCCACCGACCCGCAGCAGCGGCTGCTCCTCGAAGCCTCCTGGGAGGCGCTGGAACGCGGCGGGATCAACCCGGCCTCGCTGCGCGGCAGCCGTACGGGCGTGTACGTCGGCGTGATGTACAACGACTACGCCACCCGGGTGCGCCAGGCACCGCGCGGCCTGGAGGGCTACATCGGCAACGGCAGTTCGCCGAGCATCGCCTCCGGCCGGGTCGCCTACACCCTCGGCCTGGAGGGGCCGGCGGTGACGCTGGACACGGCGTGCTCCTCGTCGCTGGTGGCCCTGCACCTCGCCTGCCAGGCCCTGCGGTCGGGGGAGGCCACCCTCGCGCTGGCCGGCGGGGTGACCGTCATGTCCACCCCGGTCGCCTTCGTGGGGTTCAGCCGGCACCGCGGCCTGTCACCGGACGGGCGCTGCAAGTCCTTCTCGGAGGGGGCCAACGGCACGGGCTGGTCCGAGGGCGTCGGCCTGCTCGCCCTGGAACGGCTGTCGGTGGCCCGCCGCAACGGCCACCCGGTGCTCGCCGTGATCCGTGGCAGCGCCATCAACCAGGACGGCGCGAGCAGCGGCCTCACCGCACCGAACGGGCCCTCCCAGCAGCGCGTCATCCGGCAGGCGCTGACGAGCGCCGGGCTCACCACCGCCGATGTGGACGCCGTCGAGGCGCACGGCACCGGCACCCGGCTCGGCGACCCGATCGAGGCCCAGGCGCTCATCGCGACGTACGGCCAGGACCGCCCCCGGGAACGGCCGCTGTGGCTCGGATCGCTCAAGTCGAACCTGGGGCACACCCAGGCCGCCGCCGGTGTGGCCGGTGTGATCAAGATGGTGCAGGCGATCCGGCACGGCAGCCTGCCGAAGACCCTGCACGTGGCGGAGCCCTCCCAGCACGTCGACTGGTCCGCCGGCCGGGTACGCCTGCTCACCGAGGCCCAGCCGTGGCCCGAGGCGGAGCGTCCTCGCCGCGCCGGGGTCTCGGCGTTCGGCGTCAGCGGCACCAACGCCCATGTGATCGTGGAACAGGCCCCGGCGGAACAGGAGTCCGACACCCCCAAGGAGAGCGGGGCACCGCTCCCCGTCGTCCCCTGGGTGGTCTCCGCGAAGACCACCGAAGGACTCGCCGCCCAGGCCCGCCGGCTGCTCTCCGGCATCGACGGGCACGCCCCCCAGGACATCGGCTTCTCCCTGGCCACCACGCGCGCCGCCCTGGAGCGGCGGGCGGTGGCGGTCGGAACGGACCCGGAGCGGCTGCGGACCGCCCTCACCGCCATCGCGGACGGCGCGGCCGGCGGGCCCGGGGTGGTGGCCGGGCCGCCGCTCGGCGGACCCGTCGCCCTCATGTTCAGCGGCCAGGGCTCCCAGCGCCCCGGCATGGGCCGTGAGGCGTACGCCGCCCACCCCGTGTTCGCACGGGCGCTGGACGAGGTCTGCGCGCACTTCGACACCGGCTCCGGCACCCCGCTGAAGACGGTCATGTTCGAGGACACCGGCCTGCTGGACCGCACCGAGTACACCCAGCCGGCCCTGTTCGCGCTCGAAGTGGCCCTGTTCCGGCTGGTCGAGTCCTGGGGCGTGCGGCCGGACCACCTCATCGGCCACTCCATCGGCGAACTCGCCGCCGCCCACGTCGCCGGTGTCCTGTCCCTGCCGGACGCCTGCCGGCTGGTCGCCGCCCGCGCCCGGCTGATGCAGGCGCTGCCGGCCGGCGGCGCCATGGTCGCCGTACGGGCCACGGAGGCGGAGGTCGCCGGGCTGCTCGGCGAGCGCGCCTCGATCGCCGCGATCAACGCGGCCGGTTCCGTGGTGATATCCGGCGACGAGGCGGAAGTGCTGCGCGTCGCCGCCGAGTTCCCGGACCGCGACACCCGCCGCCTCAACGTCAGCCACGCCTTCCACTCCCCCCACATGGACGGGATGCTCAAGGAATTCCGTGCGGTGGCGGAGACGGTGGAGTACCGCAGGCCGGAGATTCCCGTCGTGTCGAACCTGACGGGGCAGCCGGTCGAGGAGTTCACCGCCGGCCACTGGGTGCGGCATGTGCGCGAGACGGTCCGCTTCGCCGACGGCATCGACCGACTGCGCGCGCTCGGCACGCGGAAGTTCCTCGAAGTGGGCCCCGGTGCCACGCTCTGCGGGGCCGTCGCCGCCGACCTGGCCGCCCCGAACCTGGTCGAACCGCTGCTGCGCAAGGACCGGCCGGAGCCCGAGACCCTCGTCGAGACGCTGGCCCGCCTCTGGACCTGCGGCGTCGCGGTCGACTGGTCCGCCTTCCACGAGGGCAGCGGTGCCCGGCGCGCCGACCTGCCCACGTTCGCCTTCCAGCACCGCCGCTTCTGGCTGGACGCGCCCATCGCCCGCCGCGACCCGGAGCCCGGCCATCCCGTCCTCGACGTACGGATGGAACGCGCCGACGCGGACGGCTTCGTCTTCGGCGGCGAACTCTCCGTCCTCGCCCACCCCTGGCTGGCCGACCACCGCGTCGCCGACCGCATCCTGGTGCCCGGCACCGCCTTCCTGGACCTCGCGCTGTGCGCGGGCGCCCGCACCGGCTTCCCCCGGGTCGACGAACTCGTACTCGCCGAACCGCTGGTCCTCGACCCCACCGACCGGATCGCCGTGCAAGTGGTGGTCGGCGCCGCGGACCCGTCCGGCCGCCGCCCCGTCACCGGCTACGCGCGCCCGGAGCCGGACGCCCCGGAGCATCGGGACCTGCCGTGGACCCGTCACTTCACCGGCACCCTGACCGCCGAGCCGGACGCCGCCACGCCCGCGCCCGCCCACTGGCCGCCGGCCGGTGCGACCCCCGTGGACATCGGGCACCTCTACGACGAATTCGCGCTGAGCGGCCTGGAGTACGGGCCGCTGCTGCGCGGGCTGCGGGCCGCCTGGCGGCTCGGCGACGAGATCCACGCCGAGGTCGAGCTGCCCGAGTCCCGGCACATCGAGGCCGAGCGCTTCACCGTGCACCCCGCCCTCCTGGACGCCGCCCTGCATGCCTCCGCCCTCGCCGCCGACGGCTCGGCCACCGGGGCGATCCCCTTCACCTGGACCGGCGTCAGCGCCCACACCCCGGGTGTCACCGCACTGCGCGTCACCCTGCGCCGGTCCGGACAGGGCGTGCTCACACTGACCGCGACGGACCCGGCCGGGACACCGGTCGTCTCCGTCGAATCGCTGCTGGTACGCCCCCTGCCGGGCGAGCGGCTGCGCACACCCTCCCGCCACCGCGACACGCTGTTCCGCGTCGACTGGGTGGAGGTCCCCGCCGGGCCCGCCCCCGAGGGCGCACTGCCGGACGTGGTGGACCTGCCGGGCGGCCCCGCCCTTCCGCAGGAGCCGCACGAGGCGGTGCGCGAGGCCCTGCACCGCACCCTCGCGCTGCTGCGGGACGTGCTCGCCGAGCCGGATACCGACGGCCTCACCCCGCTCGTGCTGCGTACCGGCGGCGCGGCCCGGCTGCCCGGGGAGAGCGGGGACATCGACCCGGTCGCCGCCGCCGTACAGGCCCTGGTGCGCTCCGCGCAGTCGGAGAACCCGGACCGGTTCGTCCTCGTGGACGCCACCGGCGACGAGCCCCCCATCCCGACGGAGGCCCTTCCCTACGACGAGCCGTCGCTCCTGTGGCGCGACGGCCACTGGTACGCGCCCCGCCTCGTGCGGCCCGAGCCCCGCGCCGAGGAGACGGCGCCCGCCCTCGACCCCGAGGGCACGGTCCTGGTCACGGGCGCCACCGGCCGGCTCGGCCGCGCGCTGTGCCGGCACCTGGTCGAGGAGCACGGCGTCCGGCACCTGCTGCTGACCAGCCGGTCCGGGCCCGCCGCCCCGGACGCCGGCGAACTGACCGCGCTGGACGCCGAGGTGACGCTCACGGCGTGCGACGTCGCGGACCGGGACGCGGTGGCGGCGCTGCTCGCCACCGTGCCGCCCGAACACCCGCTGACCGCGGTCGTCCACCTGGCCGGTGTCCTCGACGACGGCATCATCCAGTCGCTGACCCCCGAGCGCATCGACTCCGTACTGGCCCCGAAGGTCCACGGCGCGATCAACCTGCACGAGCTGACCCGGGACCTCGGCCTCTCCGCGTTCGTCCTGTTCGCCTCCGCCGCGGGCCCCTTCGGCGGCCCCGGCCAGGGCAACTACTCCGCCGCCAACGCCTACCTCGACGCCCTCGCCGCACAGCGCCACCGGGAGGGGCTCCCGGGCCTGTCGCTGGCCTGGGGACTGTGGGAGGGCCAGGACGGCATGGTCGGCGGCCTCAGCGACGTCGACCTCCAGCGCGTCGCCACCTACGGTGTCCTCACGCTGAGCGGCCCCGAAGGGCTCGCCCTCTTCGACACGGCTCTCGGCCGCCCCGAGGCGAACCTGGTGCCGGCCGCCTTCGACTTCCCCGTGCTGCGCGAGCAGGACGGCAACCAGACGATGCACGCCCTGCTGCGCGGTCTGGTCCGCACCGACCGGCCCGTCCCCGGACCGGCGGCGGTCCGGCCTGCCCGGATGATCGACGTGGTCAGGGCCCGGGTGGCGGCCGTGCTGCGCTACGCGTCGGCGGGGGCGGTCGACCCCGACCGGGCCTTCTCCGAGCTGGGCTTCGACTCGCTGATGGCGGTCGAACTCCGCAACGCGATCAGCGAGCAGACCGGCTTCAGGCTGCCGGCCTCGATCATCTTCGACCAGCCGACCCCCGCCGCCCTCGCCGAGCACCTGGAGTCCCTGGCGGCCGGCCCCGGGACGGCGTCCGCCGACCGGACCGCGCCCGTCCCGGCGTCCACCGGGCCGGCCGACGACGAGCCGATCGCCATCGTGTCCATGGCCTGCCGGCTGCCCGGCGGCGTCGAAACCCCGGAACAGCTGTGGGAGCTGGTGCTGCGCGGCGGGGACGCCGTGGGGCCGATGCCCGGCGACCGGGGCTGGGACCTCGCCGCGCTCCTGGACGCGGACGCCGACCGGCCCGGTACCAGCTACGCGTCCGAGGGCGGCTTCCTCGACGGCGCCGACCGGTTCGACCCCACCCCCTTCGGTATCTCCCCCCGCGAAGCCCTGGCCATGGACCCCCAGCAGCGGCTGCTGCTCGAATCCTCCTGGGAACTCTTCGAGCGGGCCGGTCTCCCGGCCCGCTCCCTGCGGGGCAGCAGCACGGGCGTGTTCATCGGCCTGATGTACAGCGACTACGCGAACCTGATGCAGGGCCGCGACCACGATCTGGAGGGCCACCTCGGCATCGGTACCGCCGGCAGTGTCGCCTCCGGGCGCCTCTCGTACACGTACGGCCTTGAGGGCCCGGCCGTCACCGTCGACACCGCCTGCTCCTCCTCCCTGGTCTCCGTGCACATGGCGGTCGCCGCGCTCCGGGCCGGTGAGTGCTCGCTCGCCCTGGCCGGCGGCACCACCGTGATGTCCACCCCGACGGTGTTCGTCGAGTTCAGCCGGCAGCGCGGACTGGCCACCGACGGCCGCTGCAAGCCGTTCGCGCAGGGCGCCGACGGCACCGGCTGGGGCGAGGGCGTCGGCCTGCTGCTCCTCGAACGGCTGTCCGACGCCCGTCGCAACGGCCACACCGTGCTCGGTGTCGTACGCGGCTCCGCCCTCAACCAGGACGGCGCCTCCAACGGGCTCACCGCGCCCAACGGCCCTTCGCAGCAACGGGTGATCCGCCAGGCCCTGGCCAACGCCGGGCTCGAAGCGGCGGACATCGACGCCGTCGAGGCCCACGGCACCGGCACCCCGCTCGGCGACCCCATCGAGGCGCAGGCGCTGCTCAACACCTACGGCCAGGAACGCGGCGACGGCGCCCCGCTGCTGGTGGGCGCGCTCAAGTCGAACCTCGGGCACACCCAGGCCGCCGCCGGGGTCGCCGGAATCATCAAGACCGTCCTGGCCATGCGCCACGGCGTCCTGCCGAAGATCCTGCACCTGGACGAGCCGTCCACCCGGGTCGACTGGGACTCCGGCGCCGTGCGACTGCTGGACACCAACCAGGACTGGCCGGACACCGGGCGGCCGCGCCGGGCCGCGGTGTCCTCGTTCGGCATCAGCGGCACCAACGCCCATGTGATCCTCGAACAGGCCCCGCGGACACGGGACGAGCGGTCCGACGAGCGGCCGGCGCCCCCGGCGGCCGTCGCCTGGACGCTGTCCGCGCCGACCGGACCGGCACTCCGGGACCAGGCCCGGCACCTGCTGCCGGCGGTGCAGGAGACCGCCGCCGTGGACGTGGGACTGACCCTGGCCACGACCCGGTCCGCCTTCGACCACCGCGCGGTGATCGTCGGAGCCGACCGGGGCCAACTGCTCGACGGACTCCAGGCCCTGGCCGCCGGCGAACCCAGCGCGCACGTCGTCGAGGCGGTGGCCCGCCCGGCGGGCCGCCCGGTGTTCGTCTTTCCCGGCCAGGGCTCCCAGTGGGCCGGTATGGCCGCCGAACTCATCGACGCCTCACCCCGGTTCGCGCGGAGCATCGCCCGCTGCGAGGCCGCGCTCGCCGAATTCGTGGACTGGCGGCTCACCGACGTCCTGCGCGGCGCGCCGGGTGCCCCGGGTCTCGACAGCGACGACGTGGTGCAGCCCGCGACCTTCGCCGTCACCGTGTCGCTGGCCGAGCTGTGGCGTTCCTACGGCGTCGAGCCGGCCGCCGTCGTCGGCCACTCGCAGGGCGAGATCGCCGCCGCCTGCTTCGCGGGTGCGCTGACCCTGCGCGACGCCGCCCTGGTGGTCTGCCTGCGCGGCCGGGAGGTCACCGCGCTCGCCGGGCTCGGCGGCCTGCTCTCGGTGGCCGCCCCGCAGGCCCGTATCGAGGAACTGCTGACCCCGTACGAGGGCCGGCTGCACATCGGCGCGGTCAACAGCCCCGGCGCCCTGGTGGTCTCCGGGGACGCGGACGCCCTGGAGGAGTTCGCCGCCGAGTGCGCGGCCCACGACATCCGTACCAGGACCGTCCCGATCAACTACGCCTCCCACTCCCCGCACGCGGACGCCGTCGAGGAACGCCTCGCGGAGGTCCTCGCACCCATCACCCCCTCGGCGCCCGAGGTGCCGTTCTTCTCCACCGTGACCGCCGACTGGGCCGACGGCCCGGTGTTCGACGCCTCGTACTGGTTCCGGAACCTGCGCCTGCCCGTGCGCTTCGCCGACTCCGTGCGGGCCCTCGCCGACGAGGGGTTCGGACCGATGATCGAGGTCAGCGCCCACCCCGTGCTGACCGGCGCCGTCGAGGAGACCCTCGCCGACCGCGACGACGTCGTCGCCATCGGCTCGCTGCGCCGCTTCGACGGCGGGCCCGCCCGCTTCCTGCGCTCGGTCGGCGCCGCCCACGCGGCGGGCGTGAGCGTCGACTGGGCCCAGGTCTTCGACGGCACCGGAGCCCGCCGCGTCGACCTGCCCCCGTACGCCTTCCAGCGCCGCCGCCTGTGGCCCGACTTCAAGGAGACCGCGGTACGGGCCGCCGACCCGGTCGAGACCGAATTCTGGCGGGCCGTACGCCACCAGGACCTCGACGCGCTCGCCGAGCACACCGGCCTGGCGCGCGGCGAGCTGGAACCCGTACTGCCCGCGCTGTCCCGCTGGCACACCGGCCACCAGGTCCGCGCCACGCTGGACGGCTGGCGGTACCGCACCCGGTGGGAGCCGGTCCCGGCGACGGACCCGGGCGTGGCGCCCGGGAGCTGGCTCGTGCTGCGCCCCGCCGGGGGCGGCCACCGCCTCCCGGACGCCGCGGCCGGGGCCCTGGCCCTGGCGGGCGCCGAGGTGATCGACGTACCGGTGGACACCGCCGGGAGCGACACCGCCGGGCTCGTCCGGCGGATCACGGACGCGCTCGGCGACCGGCGTCCCGCAGGCGTGCTCTGCCTCACCGGCCTGGACGACAGCCCCCACCCGGACCACCCGGCCGTGACCGCCGGGCTCACCTCGGTCCTGGCCACGGTCGGGGCGCTGAGCGCACTCGGCCTTGACGCCCCGCTGTGGCTGGCCACCTCCGGTGCCGTGGGAACCGGCCCCGACGACCCGCCGCGCCGCCCGGCGCAGGCACTCGTCTGGGGCGCGGGCGTGGTGCTCGGCCTCGATCTGCCGCACCGCTGGGGCGGGCTGGTCGACCTGCCGGAAGACTTCGACGCCGACAGCGCCCGCCATCTGACCGCCGCGCTCCTCGGCGGCACGGGCGAGGAGCAGTTGCTGATCGGGCCGTCCGGCCTGCTGGCCCGCCGCCTGGTCCGCGCCCCCGCCGACGGCCCGGCGACACCCTGGCAGCCCCGGGACACCGTGGTGATCACCGGCGGGACCGGCGCACTCGGCAGCCGGGCCGCCCGCTGGGCCGCGCGGTCGGGCGCCGACCGCATCGTCCTGGTCAGCCGGCGCGGCGAGGCCGCCGAAGGCATGCCCGAACTGCTCAACGAACTGGTCGAGTCGGGCGCCGATGTCGTCATCGCCGCCTGCGACCTGGCCGACCGGGCCGCTCTCGGCGATCTGTTCGACAAGATCGGTTCCGACGGCCCGCCGATCCGCGCGGTCCTGCACGCCGCGGGCACCAGCGGTCGCGAACTGCCCGCCGAGGAGCTGACACCGGCCGAGCTGGCCGCCGTGCTCGCGCCGAAGGTGACCGGCACCCGCCACCTCGCCGACCTCACCGAACACCTCGAACTCGACGCCTTCGTCCTGTTCTCCTCCAGCGCCGGCACCTGGGGCAACTCCGGCCGGATCGGCTACGCGGCGGCCAACGCCCACCTCGACGCCTTCGCCGCCGAACGCCGCGCCGCGGGCCTGCCGTTCGTGTCCCTGGCCTGGGGCGCCTGGGACGGCGGCGGCATGGTCGACGCGGAGACCGCCACCCATCTGCGCCGGTCCGGCAACCGGCAGATGGACCCCGACCTCGCCATCTCCGCGCTCGCCGACGCCGTCGGCCGCCGGGACCACAACCTGGTCGTCGCCGACATCGGCTGGCAGGACTTCGCCCCCGCGTACACCGCGGCCCGCCCCAGGCCGCTGATCCTCGGCGTGCCCGAGGCGCGCGAGGCGCTCACCGCGGCGGAGGCGGCCCCGGCGGGGAGCGACGACGCGACGGAACTCGTCCGCGAACTGTCCGGGCTCGACGCCGGCGAGCGGGAACGGCTCCTGCTCGACCGGGTCAGGCGCGAGGCCGCGGTGGCGCTCGGGCACGACTCCGTCGCCGAGTTGCAGTCCGACCGGTCCTTCCGGGACCTGGGCTTCGACTCGCTGACCGTGGTCGCCCTGCGCAACCGGCTGTCCGCGATCACCGGCCTGAAGCTCCCCACCACCCTGGTGTTCGACCACCCCACCTTCCCGGCCCTGGCCCACTACCTGACGACCCGGCTGTTCGGCACCGGGGGCGAGGCGGCGGCGCAGAGCCCGGAGGAGGCGGCCACCTGGTCGGCGCTGCGCACCATCCCGCTGAGCAAACTGCGCGAGACCGGGCTGCTCGACGCCCTGCTGGAGCTGACCGAGACCTCGCCCCAGCCCGACGCGCCGGAGCCGGACACCGAGGCCGGCGCCGTGGACCGTATTGACGACATGAACGTGGCCGACCTCGTCGAACTGGCACTCGGCACCGACACCCACGTACGGGAAAGCTGACATGACCGCACCTTCGGACAAGATCGTCGACGCGCTGCGCGCCGCACTGCGTGACAACGAACGGCTCAAGCAGCGCAACCAGCGCCTGGAGCAGGTCGCGCGGGAGCCGATCGCGATCGTGGGCATGGGCTGCCGGCTCCCCGGCGACGTCGACAGCCCCGAGCGGCTGTGGCAGCTCCTCACCGCGGGCGAGGACGCGATCTCGCCGTTCCCGGACCGGCCCGGCTGGGAGCTCGACTCGCTCTTCGACCCGGACCCCGACCGGCGTGGCACCACCTACGTCACCCAGGGCGGCTTCCTGCACGACGCCGACCGGTTCGACGCCGGCTTCTTCGGCATCAGCCCGCGTGAGGCCCTCGCGATGGACCCGCAGCAGCGGCTCCTCCTGGAGGTCGCCTGGGAGACGCTGGAGAGCGCCCGGATCTCCCCGGCGACCCTGCGCGGGACCGCCACGGGCGTCTTCACCGGAGCCACCGGCCAGGACTACGGGCCCTTCGTCCACGAGTCGGGCATCGACACCGAGGGCTACCTCGCCACCGGGGTCGCCACGAGCGTCGCCTCCGGCCGCATCGCCTATGTCCTGGGCCTCGAAGGCCCCGCGGTGACCGTGGACACCGCCTGCTCGACCTCCCTGGTGGCGCTGCACCTGGCCGTGCAGTCCCTGCGTTCCGGGGAATGCTCGCTGGCCCTGGCCGGCGGCGCCCAGCTGATGACGAGCCCTTCCACCTTCCGCGAGTTCAGCCGCCAGCGCGGACTGGCCCCGGACGGCCGGTGCAAGCCGTTCTCGGACGACGCCGACGGCACGGCGTGGAGCGAGGGCGTCGGCCTGCTCCTGGTCGAACGCCTTTCGGACGCCCGGCGCAACGGTCACCGCGTGCTGGCCGTGGTCCGGGGCACCGCCACGAACCAGGACGGCGCGTCCAATGGCCTCACCGCCCCGAGCGGCATCGCCCAGCAGCGCGTGATCCGCCAGGCACTCACCAATGCCGGGCTGACCCCCGCCGACGTGGACGCGGTGGAGGCGCACGGCACGGGCACGACACTCGGTGACCCCATCGAGGCCGAAGCGCTGCTGGCGACCTACGGCCAGGAACGGCCCGCCGGTCACCCGCTGTGGCTGGGCTCGATCAAGTCGAACATCGGTCACGCGCAGGGCGCCGCGGGCGTTGCGGGTGTGATCAAGATGGTCCAGGCGATGCGACACGGTCTGATGCCGAAGTCGCTGCACCTGGGCACGCCTTCGTCCCATGTGGACTGGTCGTCGGGTGCGGTGGAGCTGCTGGCCGAGGCGCGGGACTGGCCGCGTGGTGAGCAGCCGAGGCGTGCGGGGGTGTCGGCGTTCGGGATGAGCGGGACGAACGCGCACGTGATCCTGGAGGAGGCCCCCGAGGAACCGGAGACGGG
>NZ_KB892034.1 GCF_000373645.1 Streptomyces sp. ATexAB-D23
CCAGCTCAAGCGGGCCATGTTCCTGTCCGCCTTCGCCTGCATGAACGCCGACCCCGCCTCCCGCGCCTACTACGACAAGCAACGAGCCCGCGGCAAGACCCACACCCAAGCTCTCCTCCGCCTCGCCCGCCAACGCATCAGCGTCCTGTTCGCCATGCTCCGCGACGGCACCTTCTACGAATCCCGGACACCGAAGGACGTCGAGCTCGCCGCATAACCCCAGCACACCGAACCACACCAAACCCGACAGGGGCGCCTTGACGAAGGACATAGAGGCACCCCCCCGGACCAGCAGCCCCGCCACCGCGCCAAATCTCAGCAGACAACGGAGTTCGCCATGAGACCCGCACGTCACACCCGTCGCGCCCGCACCTGGGCCGCGGCCGCCGGCATCGCCCTCCTCGCCGGTTCCCTCGCCGCCTGCGGCGGTGACGCGGAGGACACCGCGTCCACCAGCAACGACGGCCCGGCCGCCGCTGCCGACGGCGAGCTGACCACGGCGCTGAAGCCGCTGGACGCCTACCCCGTCCCGACGGAGAAGCTCGACAAGGCCGGCTCCGTCGCCGGAAAGACGATTTTCTACATCCCGATCACCAAGCAGGCGCCGCAGTTCACCACCACGGAGAAGACGCTCGCCGCCGCCGTCAAGGCCGCGGGACTGCGCCTCCAGGTCTGCGACGGCAAGGGTACGCCGACCGAGATCGGCGGCTGTATCGGCCAGGCGACGGACGCCAAGGCCGCGGCCATCATCGCGGACGCCATCCCGTACGGCCTGGCGGCCAACGGCTTCGACGCCGCGCAGAAGGCCGGCATCCCGGTCGTCATCAGCAACCAGGTGCCCGACCCGGCCCACCCCGCCTCCAAGACGCTCACCTGGATTCCGGTCCCCGGGACCGAGCAGCAGACCCGCATCTTCGACTGGATCGCCGCGGACGCCAAGGGCAAGGCCAACATCCTGGTCAATCAGAGCTCCGACGGCCCGTCGCCCGCCGCTTACGTCACCGGAGGCGAGGCCGCGCTGAAGAAGAGCTGCCCCGACTGCAAGCTGACGGTCAACAAGGTCACGTCCTCCAACTTCGCGCTCGTCCCCTCCTCGACCAGCGCCGCGCTGCTCAAGGACCCGAGCATCAACTACGTCGACGCGCAGTTCGAGCAGTACCTGCAGCCGACGCAGGGCGGTGTCCAGCAGACCTCGCGCACGGACATCAAGGTCGTCACCGGCTCAGCCTCCCTCGGCGGCCTGAAGGCCCTCAAGTCCGGTTCCCTGGCGGCCGTCACCGCCCAGGCCGCGGCCTTCCAGGGCTGGGTCGACACCGACGCGGCGCTGCGCCTGATCGTTGGTCAGCCGGTGCCGGAGTACAACATCCCGACCCGACTGTTCACGAAGGAAAACATCGGCGACGTCAAGCTGACCGAGGAGGCTGAGCTCTCCGGCGAGTGGTTCGGCCCGGCCACCTACACGGACGACTTCAAGAAGCTGTGGGGCGTCGCGTGAGCGGGCTCACTGGACAGGCCCCGACGGAAGGGACCGGTCTGCCGCAGGGCCCGCGGCTCGCCGTCGAGGGGGTCTCGATGACCTTCGGCAGCGCCACGGTCCTGCGCGACGTCGCCATGGATGTGCGCCCCGGGGAGATCCACGCCCTCATCGGGCAGAACGGGTCGGGCAAGTCCACCCTCGCCAAGATCCTCACCGGTCTCTACCGCCCCGACGCGGGCAGCCGGATCACGGTCGACGGCATCGGCCTGCGGCTCCCGGTCCGGCCCGACGAGTCCCGTGCCGCGGGCGTCGCGGTGGTGCACCAGAACCTCGGCCTCGTGCCCGACGCCACAGTGCTGGAGAACACCCGGCTCGGCAGGTTCAAGGGCTCGCGCTTCCTGCGCCGGATCGACTGGAAGGCCGAGGCCGAGGCGACGCAGGCCGTCTTCCAACGGCTCGGCCCGCACCGGATTCCGCTCGACAGCAAGGTCGCGGATCTGCACGAGGACGAGAAGGCGGTCGTCGCGATCGCCCGTGCCGTGCAGGACCTCGAAGACGGCCGCGGAGTCATCATCTTCGACGAGTCGACGCGTGCCCTCGGCCGTGAGTCGCTCGAGCGGTTCTACACCCTGCTCGACCGCATCGTCGCGACCGGCACCGCCGCCCTCCTCATCACGCACCGCCTCGAAGAGGTCGTGGAGGCCGCCGACCGGGTCACCGTGCTCCGCGACGGCGAGATCGTCGTGGCCGGCAAGGACGTCGAGGGCATGACGAAGTCCGACCTCGCCCACCTCATGCTCGGGCGTGAGGTCGAGGGCCTCGAACACCGCACGGCGGTCGGCGCCGCGAACGACGCCGCCTCCGTCGTGGTCGACGGCCTCACGGGACGTACCGTGCGCGAGTTCTCCCTGCGCATCCGGCCCGGCGAGGTCGTCGGCGTCACGGGCCTCAGCGGGGCCGGCCACGAGGACGTCCCGTACCTGATCAGCGGTGTCAGCGCGGCGGACGACGGCACCATGACCCTGCCCACGGGGCCGGTCGCGCTGAAGGGCCTGTCGCCGGCCTCGGCGATCAGGAACGGAATCGCGCTCGTCCCGGAGGGCCGCGAGTCGGCCGGACTCGTCGGCGCGATGACCGTGACGGAGAACATCTCGTTCCCGCAGACCTGCACCGCGACCGCCTCGGGCAGAGTGCGGCCACTGCGCAGCGCGGCCGAGAAGCAGCTGGCGGCCGACTGGATCGAGCGCCTCGACGTGCGCCCCCCGTGGCCGCACGCCGTGCTCGACAACATGAGCGGGGGCAACCAGCAGAAGGTGCTCCTGGCCAAGTGGCTCGCCACCGATCCGACGCTGCTGGTGCTCCACGAGCCCACCCAGGCCGTCGACGTGGGCGCGCGCAAAACTATCGTCGAGGCGGTCCGCGGGGCCGCTCGCGAGGGCCGCGCCGTTCTCGTCGCCAGCTCCGACGAGAACGAGCTCGCGCTGCTGTGCGATCGCGTACTCGTCTTCAGCAACGGTGTCGTCGGGCGTGAGCTCACGGGTGAGTTCACCCCGCACGACATCGTCGAAAGCATCTACACCGACAGCTCGCGCAGCAAGCTGCGCGAGCGCAGCACACAAGGAGTGTCATGACCGTCGTCGACATCAACATCCACCACCTGCCCGAGGACCTGTTCACGAACGAGAAGATCCTCAACGGCTTCCTCAACAGCGCTCCGCGCGGCTTCGGCGAGATCGCCCGTGTCATCACCATGGAGGACGGCAAGAAGCAGCTGGTCCTGGAGAAGCCGAAGGGCTACGCCAACCTCAACTACGTCGAGGGCGACTACTCGACCGAGGCGAAGCTGAAGGCCATGGATGACGCGGGTGTCGACTACGGCATCATGCGCGTCCCGGTCTGGCAGGAGTGGCTTGGCCTTGAGACCTGCAAGGCCGTCAACGACAACGCTGCCAAGATCGTCGCCGAGTCCAACGGCCGGCTGTTCTCGACCGCCTGCCTCCCGCCGTGGGGCGGCAAGGAGAACATCTACGAGCTCGAGCGCTGCCTCGACAACGGAGCCGTGGGCGTCCAGCTCGCCTGCCACTACGGCCAGCTCTACCTCGATGACGAGGCGTTCAAGCCCTACCTCAAGGTGCTCAACGACAAGAAGGTCCCGGTCATCGTCCACCACACGCCGCTCCCGGTGGAGTGGAAGTCGGTCATCGAGTACCAGAACTTCCGTCGTGAGTACGGCCGCATCATGGACCAGGGCATCGCGGTCGGGCGCGAGCTCTTCAGCGGCATGTTCGAGGAGTTCCCCGACCTGAAGTTCATCCACACGATGCTCGGCGGCAACTGGTTCGCGGCCACGAACCTGCTCACCCCGCACGCACCCAAGGCCGGCGAGGCGATGCAGCGCCTGTCGACGACCGGTGGCGACAAGATCAAGCGGTACCTCGAGAACAACATCTTCTTCGACCTCACCCACCCGCACTCCTGGGGCAAGATCCAGGTCGAGGCGGCACTGAAGATCAACGGCGCCGACCACTACATGTTCGGCTCCTCGTTCCCCGTCTTCCGCTCCTGGATGAGCCAGGGCGTCGAATTCGTCAGGAACGAGCTTGAGATCAGCGACGCCGACCGCGAGGCCGTCTTCCACGGCAACGCGAAGAAGATGTTCAACCTCCCGATCTGACCACGCACCCGAGCAGAGTGAGACCGATGAGCGCCCTACCTGACGAGGACATCGACGGCTTCTTCACGACCTCCCGCACGACGGGCCGTGAGGAGGCGGTCGAGCTCACCGACGACAGCTACCGCACCTTCCTGCGCGACCTCGACGATCCCAAGCTCGCCGAGGTCCGCGGGATGACCTACGAGGAGTTCGCCCAGAACCGCTACCAGGCACCCTTCCTGCGCGACCTCCTCACGTACTGGGACGGCCTCTACCGTGAGCCGTTCGTCGGGATCACCTCCGACGGCGCGGTGCGCGAAGGGCTCTACGCCCTGCCCGCCGCCGCGCCGTCGGACATCGGGGCCGGGCCCGCCGAGGCCGCCGTCCGCTTCCTCGGGATGCTCACCCCCGGTGAGCTGGACGCGGCGCGCTACGACATCGACGCGCCGCAGTGGCGGGCGTGGAGCAACCCCGAGTTCATGGTCTACCGCGTGGGACTGAGGATGGAGGTGCTCACCGACGACAAGAAGTCGGCGATCCACGGCGTCCTCCGCGCCTCGCTCAGCCCCGAGGGCTACGCCCGGGTCGAGGGCGCGATGGAGCTCAACGGCCGGCTCGGCGACCTGGTCGGCCTGCCCACGGTCATGAACCGGCACAGCTACTGGTTCTCCGTCTTCGGCGACCCGGCGGCGGGCGCGGCGGGCGAGCCGTGGGGCTGGCAGCTCTTCGGCCACCACGTGGCCCTGAACTTCGTCTCCGTGGGCGGCCGGCACGTCATCGCCCCGGTGTTCCTCGGCGCCGAGCCCGCGCTCATGGACGACACGGCCGGCCGCCACGAGCCGCTGTTCGCGGAGCGGGAGCGGCTCGCCCTCGAACTGGCGGGCTCCCTCACGGCCGCGCAGCGCGACCGGGCCGTCGTCTTCGAGTCCGTACTCGACCCGGCGATGCCGGAGGGACGGCTGCACCCCGCCGACGAGCGGCACGTCGCGGGCGCGTTCCGCGACAACCGGGTGATCCCGTACGAGGGGATCCCGGCGGACGAACTCGACGAAGCCCAGCGCAACCTGCTCCGCCGTGTCGTCGCCGACTTCCTGCACCTGCTGGCGGAGGGCCAGCGCGAACTCGCCCTGGCGGAGTACGACGCCCACCTCGACGAGACGTGGTTCTCCTGGTACGGCGCGACGGACGGCTCCCAGCCGTTCTACTTCCGGGTGCACAGCCCGGTGCTGATCGCGGAGTTCGACGACCACGCCGGGGTGTGGCTGAGCAACGAGCTGCCCGCGCGGTTCCACGCGCACACCACGCTCCGGCACCCCAACGGCAACGACTACGCCAAGGCGCTCATCGCCCGGTGGCGCGAGCGGGGCGAGTGAGCCGTGCCGCTTTCAGAACTGCTGGTCGGGCAGGGTGGCCTCGTACTTCGTGACCGCCTCGATGGTGTTGATCTCGTGCTGCTTCGCGGCCGCCTCAACGGCCTCGGCCGACGCGCCGGCCTCGATGAGGTGGAGGATGCCCTCGTGCTCGGCGATGGCGGCCTGGGCGCGACCGGGGGCGTACCAGAAAGCCGACTTGCGGACGATTTCGAGCCGGGCCCATTCGTTGTCGACCATGTCGACGAGACGGCGGTCGGGGCAGCGGCACGCGAGCAGCCGGTGGAACTCGCGGTTGAGCCGGCCGAAGCGGGCCGGGTCGAAGGCGGCGAGCGCCTCCTTCATCTGCCGGTCCAGTGTATGGGCCGCCGTCAGGTCGGCCTCGGTCAGATGGGGTGCCGACAGCGCCGTCGCGTAGCCGCCGAGGCGCGCCACGATCTGCAGACCCTGCTGCCACGCGTCGGTGTCGAACGTCGCCACCAATGCGCCGACGTTGGGCACGATCTCCACCCAGCCCTCGGCCTGGAGCCGACGCAGCGACTCGCGCCACGGCACCGAGCTGATGCCGTGCTCGCGCACCAACTGGTCGATGACCAGGCGGTGCCCGGGCCCATAAGTGCCGTTCATGATCCGTTCTTTGAGGATCATGAATGCCTGTTCGGTCTTGGTCGCCATGCAGCAGATCCAACCACAATTCCGTACACGATATTGAAGTGAGCCCTTCCTTGAACACCACACCCGCCTCCCCCCTCACCCCAGCACTACGGGCGAAACTCGCGTCGGTGCCGGTGGCCGGACTCTCGGCCCAGCTGCGCCGCCGGGGCCTCGAAGGCGTGTTCATCGACGGCGTCCGTCCCCTCGTGGCGGGACAGAAGTTCGTCGGCACCGCCCGGACGCTGCGTTTCGTTCCCTTCCGCGAGGACCTCTTCCGCGGCCACGGAGGGGGCTACAACGCGCAGAAACGCACCTTCGACTCCGTGGCGGAGGGAGAGGTCCTCGTCATCGAGGCACGGGGCGAGAGGGGATCGGCCACGCTCGGCGACATCCTCGCCATCCGCGCCCATGCCCGCGGCGCCGCCGCCGTCGTGACCGACGGCGGCGTACGCGACGCCGAAGCCGTCGCCGCCGTCGGCATCCCCGTCTTCACCGCGGGGCCACACCCCGCCGTGCTCGGCCGCAAGCACGTTCCCTGGGACGCCGACCTCACCATCGCGTGCGGTGGTGCCACCGTGCAGCCCGGCGACGTCCTCGTCGGCGACACCGACGGGGTCGTCGTGATCCCGCCGGAAATGGCTGAGGAGGTCGCCGACGCCGCCATCGCCCAAGAGGAGGAGGACGGCTGGATCGCCGGAAAGGTCGCCGAGGGACACCCCGTCGAGGGGCTCTTCCCGATGAACGCCGAATGGCGGGCGGCGTACGAGGCCGAACGCTCCGCCAGGCCGGAGACGCCGCCGTCGGACGCGGCGTCTGCGGGCAGGGTGCCGTCGGACACGGCACGGGCCGGCTCGTGACCCGGACCCGGCCGGCACCGGCCGCGAGCAAGTCACGGGTCGCCTACGAGTGGATCCGGGAGCGGATCACGTCCGGGGCGTTCGGCCCCGGCTACCGCCTCGTCCTGACGACGCTCGCCGGCCGGCTCGGCATGAGCGTGGTGCCGGTCCGCGAGGCCATCAGCCACCTGACGGCCGAGGGCCTGGTGACCTTCGAGCCCAATGTGGGCGCGAGCGTCTCCATGGCCGACCCGGACCGCTACATCCACGCGGTTGAGGTCATCACCGTGCTGGAGAGCGCGGCGACGGCGCTCTCGACCCCCCACCTCACCCGGCCGGACATGGCGCAAGCCAGGAAACTCAACGCGGCCATGCGCACCGCGCTCGGCCAATTCGACTTCCGGCGCTTCACCGCGCTCAACCAGGAGTTCCACCACACCCTCTACTCCAGGTGCCCCAACCCCCGGCTGCTGGAGCTGGTCGACGGGGAGTGGTCCCGGCTGGGCCACATGCGCGACTCGATCTTCGGGCTCGTCCCCCACCGACCCAAGGAATCGGTGTGCGAGCACGACGAGCTGCTCGACCTCATCGAGGGCGACGGGACGCCCGACCGGATCGAACAGGCAGTGCGCCTGCACCGCACACGCTCTCTCGACGCCTTCCGCACCCACCAGCCCGACGGCGCACACAGCCCGCACCACGACGGCCGCGCCGGCCAAGGAGCCTGACGATGCTTCCCGACAAGACCCGTGCCGACCTCGCCGCCGAGCTCGAGCGGGCGCACACCGAACGCACCGTGCTTCCGCGCATCACCGCCCGGCATCCCGAGGCGACGGTGGAGGACTCGTACGCCATCCAAGGGCTCTGGCGCGACCGGCGCATCGAGGCCGGCCGCCGCCTCGTCGGCCGCAAGATCGGTCTGACCTCCAGGGCCATGCAGGCCGCGACGGGCATCTCCGAGCCGGACTACGGCGTCATGTTCGACGACACCGTCCGGGACAACGGCGCCGTCGTCCCGTTCGACGCGTTCTCCAACGTCCGCATCGAAGTCGAACTCGCCTTCCTGCTCAAGGCACCACTGAAGGGCCCCCACTGCACCGTCTTCGACGTGCTCCGGGCGACGGAGTACGTCATCCCCGCGCTGGAGATCCTCAACTCGCACTTCGAACTCGAAGGACGCACGATCGTCGACACCATCGCCGACAACGCCGCCTACGGCGGCATGGTGCTCGGCGGCAACCCCGTCGCACCCAACGCGGTCGACCTGCGCTGGATCTCCGCGCTGCTCTACCGCAACGAGACGATCGAGGAGACCGGCGTCGCCGCCGGTGTGCTCAACCACCCCGCCACGGGCGTGGCGTGGCTCGCCAACAAACTCCACCAGCACGGCACCGGCCTCGACGCCGGCGAACTGATCCTCGCCGGTTCCTTCACCCGGCCGATGTGGATCTCACGCGGCGACTCGGTGCTCTGCGACTACGGAACGATGGGAACGATCTCGTGCGCCTTCCGGTGAACCTTCCGCCGAACTTCCGCGAGGCGCTGGCCGCCTCCGACCGCCCCCTGGCCGGCATGTGGGTGTGCAGCGGCAGCCCGCTCGTCGCCGAGATCTGCGCGGGCGGCGGCCTCGACTGGCTGCTGATCGACATGGAGCACGGACCCAACCAGCTGGAGTCGGTGCTCGCGCAGCTCCAGGCGGTCGCCGCCTACCCGGTCAGCCCACTCGTCCGCGCGCCGGGCCTGCTGCCGGTCATGATCAAGCAGATCCTCGACCTCGGCGCCCAGAACATCCTGGTGCCCATGATCGACACCCCGGAGCAGGCGGAGACGGCCGCGCGGGCGGTGCGCTACCCGCCACGCGGCAACCGCGGGGTCGGCTCAGCCCTCGCACGCTCGGCCCGCTGGAACCGCGTCGACGACTACCTGGCCAACGCGGACGAACACGTCTCGCTGTTCGTCCAGATCGAGTCGGTCACCGGCGTCGAGAACGCCGCCGCGATCGCCGCGGTCGACGGCGTAGACGGTGTCTTCGTCGGCCCGTCCGACCTCGCCGCGTCGATGGGCCTGCTCGGCAAGCAGACCCACCCCGAGGTGGTGTCCGCGGTCGAGCGCACCTTCGACGCCGTCCGCAGCGCCGGCAAGCCCGTCGGCGTCAACGTCTTCGACCCAGCCGTCGCGTCGGCCTACCTCGAACACGGTGCGTCGTTCGTCCTGGCCGGCGCCGACGTCGCCATGCTCGCCCGAGGCTCCGAAGCCCTGGCCGAGCGGTTCACCGGCGCGCCCGCCCCGGGCCGCGCCGGCAAGTGAAGGAGCACCCCTTGTCCCTCTCCCCGGACTCAGGCCGCCCCGGCGACCGAAGACCACCCCGAGGCGAAGGCCGTCCCGGTGGCCCGCGCCGCCGTCCGCCGCGCCAGGTCGAGGTCGTCGACATCCGGCCGCTGACCCCGCGCATGCTGTCGATAGTGTTCGCGGGCGAGTCCCTCGCCGGATTCGCCGAGCCCGCCCCGACGGCGCACATCAAGCTCTTTCTGCCGGACGCCGACGGCAACGTCGCGCGGCCGGTGGTCGGCCCGGACGGCCACCTCGCATGGCCCGACGGCCGACCGGCGATGCGGACGTACACGCCCCGACGCTTCGACGCCCAGGCCTGCACCCTTGAGGTCTGGTTCGTTCTGCACGGCGACGGGCCGGCCGCGCGGTGGGCCGCGCAGGCCGAGCCCGGCAGCCGTGCCGCCATCGGCGGCCCGAGCGGCCGCTTCTGCGTCGACCCGGCGGCGACCTCCTGGTGGATCGGCGGCGACGAGAGTGCCCTGCCCGCCATCGCCACCCTGCTCGAAGCGCTGCCGGACGATGCCACCGGGCAGGTGCACCTGGAAGCGGAGGGCCCCGAGGACCGCATCGGCCTGCCGGCACCCGCTGGTGTCGAAGTGACCTGGCACGACCGTGCGGGCGGGCCGGGCGCCGCCCTTGTCGACACCTTCCACCGGGCCGACCTCGCGGACGACACGCACATCTGGATCGCCTGCGAGGCATCGGCGGTCCGCAAGGCCCGCTCGTACCTCCTCGGCGAGCGGGTGCCGCCGCGCCCGCAGGTCACTACGCGCGGCTACTGGCGCGTGGGCGAGGCCAACCACCCCGACCACGACTTCGGCGAGGACTGACGGACGCGCCCCCGGTGAGCCGACGGGCGTCCGGCCAGAAGGCCGCGGGACCCGGAAACCGCCAACGGCGGGTGACGATGACAATGGCCGTATCTCGCCTGCCGTCATCCGACCCCGTACAGGCTTAATGATGCTCCCGCACTAAGCACTGCGCGGCCGGTCGTGACGACAGCACGGGGGGATCATGGATCACACAGGCGGCATCGGCATTCCACCTCCCGGGCCTCCGCCACAGCCTCCGCCCCGGCCCCCGTCTCAGCCGCCTCCGCACGTCCCGCCGATGCCGCTGCCTCCCCGCAGGGGAAAGCCGCTGGAACTCCGGGTCCAGCGACAGATCCTCTGGGTGGGGTCGGCGGCGGTTCCGTTGCGCAATGTCAGCTGGGTCGAGGTGTTCAGGCTGAAGCCCGCCTGGGGCAAGGCAGGCGTCTACTTCCTGCTGTTGGTGATTCTCGCCTTCCTGATCTCCGCCCAGCTCGACTCCACGGACGGGGCCGGCTCCGCCCCGGACGTCTTGATCCTGTTGCCCCTGGCCGCTGTCTGCGCCGTCCTGTTCTGGTCGAGGAAACCGGTACTGGTCGTCGAACTGAACAGCGGTTCAAGAGTGGTCCTGACCCTGCCGACCATGGACGAACTACGGGCAATCGCCGGGCAGATCGTGTACGCGATCGACCACCCGGAATACGAATTCTCCGCCGTCCTCGAGCAGTACAACACGACGAACAACTTCGGTTCCGTCGTCAATATGAACGGCGGCAGGGGAAACACAGGGATCAAACTATGAGCGACACATCGAACTACTACGGCGACGTCGTCAACGTGAACGGCGGCGAAAACGTCATCGGCATCAACCACGGCACCGTCGTCCACAACGACGACGCCGCCCAGGACATCGAGCTCCGAACTGCCGTCACAGACCTCACCCGCCTCCTCGACGACCTGCGCCCGAACCTCACCCCGGGCCAGGCCCGAACCGTGGAGAACGCGCTGCCCGCGCTCACTCCCGACCGGGTCGCCCTGCGCGAGCGCGGCATGATCCTGGCGTCCGTCTCGCAGATCGCGGCGACCGTGGGAGAGGTGGGCCGGCCCGTCATGGAGGCGCTGGGGCGACTGCTGGCGCTGCTGGGCTGACGGATCTGCCCCGGTGGATACGGTCGGGCCCCCCACCGCAGGCAGAACAACGAGCCCGGACCTTGCGGCAGGACGTCGTCCGGCCTGTAGACCCGACCCTCCCCGCCTCCTCCCCGCCGAGTCCTGCCGGTCCTTGACCCTTTGCTGACCTGGCTGCGTTTCCCCAACCTGCCGGAGCCGACGGCAGCCCCACTCCTATGCCCGTGTACTCGTCCCTGACTCGTGCCGAGGCCGAGGCTTCGGCCGATGTCCTGCGGTTCATCGACGGCAGTGAGGACGGGCAGATGGACCCGGACGACGCACCCAAGGCCCTCGAAGGCGTCGCTCACCTGGTCGGCAAGGTGTCGAGCGATCAGCGGAACGAGTTGACGGATCTGCTCGGGACGATGGCGGAAGCCGAGTCCGACCCTGCGCGACGCGAGTTCCTGGAAGGGTTCTCGGAGGGCTTCGGGCTCCTTGACGATGCGGTTTGACCTGTGGTGCACGAGTAGAGCAAGACGCGCTCGCGGAGGAGAGCGAAGCCGACCCGGCCGGACATCCGTGACGCGCCACGCCACGTCGTCGCTCGTCGCGTCCGACAATTCACGAGCAGCGCGGTGGGGGCAGCTCGTATGATCGAGAGCGGGATGGGGCTCGTAGCGCAGCGGTTGTCGCGCCTTCACCGCATGTGGGAGGACGCCGGTTCGAATCCGGCCGGCCCCATCCCACCACAGCGCCGTTCACGAGCAGGCTCGTAGGCGGCTCACGAGATCCCGTCCGATCTGCGCCCTGCCGAAGACTCAGCTTTCACCGTTCCACGACCGCCACAGATCCGCGTACGGTCCGCCCGCGCCGACCAACTCGTCATGGGTGCCCAGCTCGACTATGCGGCCGGACTCCATGACGGCGATGCGATCGGCGTCGTGCGCGGTCTGCAGCCGGTGGGCGATGGCGATGACGGTGCGGTCCGACCGGACGGCGGCCACCGCCCGCTCCGCCTGCCGGGCCGTCTTCGGGTCGAGCAGTGACGTGGCCTCGTCCAGGATCAGGGTGTGCGGGTCCGCCAGATGCACCCTGGCCAGGGTGAGCTGCTGTGCCTGGGCGGCCTCCAGCTCGACTCCGCCTGAGCCCAGCGGGGTGTCCAGGCCCTCCGGAAGTTCGGCCACCCAGTCCGCTTCCACGGACCGCAGAGCCGCGAGGACGGCCTCGTCGTCGGCTTCGGGCGCGGCCATGGTCATGTTGTCGCGAAGGGTGCCCATGAACACGTGGTGCTGTTGCGTGATGAGGACGATGCGGTTGCCCAGTTCGCCCGCCGCTGCCTGGTCGGCGACGGGCACGCCGCCGACCAGAACGTGGCCGGTGTCAGGGACGTCCACACCGGACAGCAACTTGCCGAGGGTGGTCTTGCCGGCTCCTGACCGGCCGACCACCGCCAGCCGTTCACCGGGACGGACCAGCAGCTCCACGTCCTTGAGGATCTCGTGCCCGGGGACGTAGGAATACCCCACGCCCTTGACCTCGATGAGGTCGTCCACAGGGGCCGACACACGTGCGTCAGCTGTGTGCGACACCAGCCCGACACCCTTGATGCGGGCGAACGAGGCGCCGCTGCGCTGTAGTTGTTCGACCCAGATGAGCATCTGGTTGAGCGGGTCGACCAGCTGCCACATGTACAGGCTGCCTGCCACCACGACGCCCAGGGACATCGCGCCGTTCAGGTAACCGAACCCGCCCACGAGCAGAATGAGCGCCATGGGCAGCGTGTGCGCGAACTCGGTGACCGGGAACAGCACCGTCCGCAGGGAGAGGGTGCGCATGCCGGCGCGGTAGGTGGTGTCGATGGCCTTGTCGAGGATGCTGTTCTGCAGTTCGCGCAGCCCGTAGGCCTCGACGGTACGGGCGCCGTGCGCGGTGGAGCTGAGGATCTCGGAGACATCGCCGGCGGCCGCTCCCTCGGCGAGGTAGGCGTCGCGGGAGCGCGCGAGGTACCAGCGGCTCACGCCCCACACGAGTGGCAGTCCCACGACCGAGCAGAGGCCGAGCAGCGGGTCGAGGAGGAAGACCGCGGCGAAGACGAACACGACCTGGATGCCGGAGATGAACATGTCCGGAGCCGCATTGCGCAGCGTGGCCGCGACGGTCGAGACATCCAGGGTGGTACGGGTGACCAGATCACCGGTGCTCACCTCGTCCGCGACGCGCCCCGGCAGCGAGAGGGTGCGGTCGACGACCTCCTCGCGGAGCCTTGCGAGCGCGCGCTCGCCGAAGCGATGGGAGAGACCTCGCGCATAGCGCGACAGCACCAATCGGGCCGCCGAGAAGCCCAGGACCGCCGCGGCCAGTCCGTCGACTGCGGAGACGGACAGGTCACCGGACTCGACCCTGGTCACGATGCGGCCGAGGAGCCAGGGACCGGCCGCGCCGGCAAGCGCGGCAAGGCACGTCAGCATCAGCATCGCGCAGACGGCGCCCGAGTCGTCCCTCAACAGCTGCCGGCCGGCCCGGCGAACCGTCCTGGCATCGGCGATCGGCAGGCGGAACGTTTCGTCGGCCCCGCTCATCGGAACTGTCCTTCCACGGGCTGTGCCACGGCGGCTTCGCCAGGGATCTCGGTACTGCCGCGGAACACCAGCGCCGCGTATCCCGGCTGGTCGGCGAGGAGCTCCCCGTGCGTACCGGCCGCCCGCACCTTTCCGTTCACGAGGTAGGAGACTCCGTCGGCCTGGCCGAGCACCAGCGGCGAGGTGCTGACGACGAGGGTGGTCCGCCCGTGCCGGTACGCAGCCACCCGGGCGGCAACGGTTGCCTCCGTGTGCGCGTCCAGTGCCGACGTCGGTTCTACGAGCAGGAGCACTGCCGGGTCCGCGAGCAGGGCCCGCGTCAGCCGGAGCCGCTGGCGCTGTCCCCCCGAGACGTTGCGGGCCTGATTCTCCAGACGGGTGCCGAGCCTGTCGGGGAGCGCGTCGATGATGTCCTCCGCCGAGGCGGCGTGCAGCGCCCGCCGGATGTCCTCGTCGCTGCGGCCGGTGCTGCCGGAGACGACGGAACGCAAGGGGCCCGGGAACATATAGGCATCGTTGTCCGTGAGCAGAATGTGCCTCCTGAGAGCCGTGCGGTTCCAGCCGGACAGCTTGAGGTCCGCCCAGGAGGCCTCGGAGTCCGTGTAGCCGGCCAGCCGGTCCACCACGGCGCGCGCCTCGTCGGGACGGGCACCGACCAGAGCCGTGACTTTCCCCGGGGCCACCACCAGGCCCGATACAGGGTCGCGCAGCGGGCCGGGAGCGTCTGGGGGGTCGATCCGGGCCCGGTGCTCCTCGGGAGCCGGTGCGAGCGCCAGGATGTCGACCACCCTCCGTGCGGAGACGAGCCCGCGCGGCAGGTCATCCGCCCCTTCGATCAAGGATGAGACGGGTACCAGCAGAGCGGCAACATATCCGTAGACCGCCACCAGCTCACCTACGGTGATGGCCCCACTGGCCGCCATCCGCGCGCTGATCCACGTCACCACGGCAAGGAAGACCATGGGCAGGCACGCGGTGAGTGCCTGGACCCAGCTGGTGATGGCGGCGACGCGGTACCCGAGGGGGACCAGAGCCTGGGAGCGTTCCCGGTACCGCCCGGCGAACAGGGGCTTGCCGCCGATCCCGTTGAGGACGCTCAGGCCGGCCACCATGTCGCCGGCGAGAGAGGTCAGAGCACCCTGGTCCTCCCGGTAGCGGCTTTCGGCGCCGTGCAGCCTTCCCAGCAAAGGGCCGACGGTCAGGGCCAGGGCCGGGACGCCGAGAAGGACCACCACGGCGATGACGGCGGAGATCCGGACCAGCAGGACGGCAGTCGCGGCATACGCGATGACCGCACCTACGCCGGGTCCGGTGATGGTCAGGGTCTGGGCGATCCTGCTGATGTCACCGGCTTGGAGGTGTGTGAGCTCACCCGCAGACACCTGTCGGGGCAGCGCCGACCCCAGCCTGGTGACGTGGCGCGCGACGACCTGCACCGTCCGGTACGCCGCGTCCACACGGATGTGCGTCATGGTGCGGTGCCGCAGAATGCCGAGGACCGCTGTCCCGGCCCCGGTGACGACCACGGCTCCGATCCAGAGGAGCAGCATCCTCGGGTCCCGCGCCTTGAGCCCCTCGTCGACCGTCTTCGACAACAGGTACGGCGGAAGCATGAGCGCACACATCCACGTACTGCCCCACAGGGTGCCGAGCAGTACCCGCCTGTACTGACTCGTCGTCAGCCACCACAGGAACCGCAGCGGGCTCCGATGATCCGGCAGGCCCGGGGACTCGTAAGGAACCCGGCGCACGCCTTCAGGCAGGTCTGGTCCATATATCATTTCGGCCGTCCTTGCGTGGGATCGAGGGGCGTCAGCGAATGATCCGGCTGCGCTACTACATGCGCCGTACGCAAGAAAATGCCATACGGCCGAAGCGCCCTACGGGGTGAGGTCGCAATGCACCTCGCAATGCACCAACGAAGGTGACAACGTCGGGCCTTCACCTCGGCGTCTCGCCGTACGCTCGGCCGCATCGGGTATGCCGGAACGAGGCTCGCGACGGAGCGCGCCTATGCCCTGATCAGTGGATGCGCCTGGCGGGCCTTGCCCCCGCGCTTCGGGATATCGGAGTCGACGGCCCATCGCAGTCCTGATCTGGTCGAGAGCCGGCGTCTGGGGCCGGCTCCACGAGGAGATCCTGCACCGCCTGGACGACACAGGCTCCCCGACCTCTCCCGGGCGGTCCTCGGCTCCGCACCGGATACACCGACTACCGCACCCTCGACGCGGCACAGAAGTGACATGGCACCGGCGCGCGACCCGTCGTGCGCCGGTTGAGGCGCCACCTGAGGGTGAGGGGACAGGGCAAGTCGATCAAAGTGTTCGGGGTAGGAGTGCCAGGCCGGTCTCGCAGAGGTGTACATCTCCGAGTGGGTGGCGCGGTCTGCCGGCCCGCGACGAGTAGGCTGGCCGTTCGCCATCGGACGAGGGAGGCCGGCGTGGACTATGGCGACAAGCTCTTCTGGCTCTCGGTTGTGATTCAACGCAAGTACGCGCAGATCTGCGACGAGTTCGACCTGACCCCCTCGCAGGCCACGCTGCTCTGCGCAGTCAGGAACGAGCCGCGGCAGATGGCTGACCTCGCCGCGTCGTTGGGCATGACCAAGAACGCATTGAGTCAGCTGGTCGATCGCACCGCGCGGCGCGAGTTGGTCGGCCGCGCAAGCTCGGCGCAGGACCGACGGGTAATCATGCTCAGTGCGACGCCCGCGGGGAAGGTGCTCGCCGAGGCCTTTTACGCCGAGGTCGGCAAGCGCCTACCTGAGATCGCGAGGAACCTCGACGCCGACGACCAGCGCGACTTCGAACGCGTGGCCACCGCCATCGTGGACACCTCGGACCTGTCTACGCCCACCTCGAACCAACCCGTCACACCGTGAGGTCCCGCTGCACCCCACCTTGACGTAGTTCATGGCGTGAACTAAATTTGTTCACGCCATGAACTAGTGAGGGGTGTCAGCGATGAGTACACAGACGACCGGCACGATCGCAGTCTTCGGCGCGACTGGGCAACAGGGCGGGGCGGTGGTCGACGCGCTGCTGGACCACAAGGCCCGGGTGCGGGCTTTGGTCCGCAACCCGCAGTCCGACCGGGCTCAGGCGCTGGCCGCCCGCGGCGTCGAGCTGGCGGCCATCCGGGCCGACGACCCGGAGTCGCTGGCCGCCGCGCTGGCGACGGTCGCGGGGTTCTACTTCATGACTCCGGAGGCGAACAGCCTCGAAGAGGTCGAGGCGGAGATGCGCGTCGGTACCGCGCTCGTCGACGCGGCGGTCGAGGCGGGCGTCCCGCACGTCGTGTTCAACTCGGTCTTCGGAGCGGACCGGGAGTCGGGTGTGCCGCACCACGACTCGAAGCACCGGATCGAGGAGCGCCTGAGGAAGTCCGGCCTCAGGGCCACGATGGTTCGCGCGACCGCCTTCATGGAGAACTTCGCGAGCGTGATGGCACCGAGCCTGGAGCATGGGGAGATCGTGCTGAGGCTGCCGCTGCCGGAGGACGTCCCCCTGAAGATGATCTCGATCAGGGACATCGGCCGGGTCGCCGCCGCGCTCCTGCTCGGCAGCGCGGAGGCGCCCGGCGGAGCTGTCGAACTCGTCGGCGACGAGCTGACCGGCCCCCGGATCGCCGCCGCGTTCGGCGCGCACGCCGGGCTACCGGCACGGTACGAGGCCCTCCCGTTGAGCGTGCTTCCCAACGACCTCGACAAGGTGATGTTCCGCGAGTTCGCGAAAGCGGCGGCATACCCTTCGGACCCCGCGGTGATGCGCTCGATCGAGCCGGCCACCCTGGACCTGGCCGAGTGGATCCGAGCTACCGGCTGGACCGCGCCCACGAACGTGGCTGGTTCCTGAACCTCCGGCCGCGATGAACACCCCGCGATCGTGCCCACGGTCTCGGCGCCGGGGGCGAGCTCGGTGGGGAACTGGGCGTCGAGTCGGAGACGATGGTCGTGCACTTCGGCGGCGTACGGGGGTCTGCCGCACGAACGGCTCTGTCTCACTTTCGGTGGTGACGGAGAGCGACTGCCATCGTTGATGTTGCATGCATGACATCAACGTGCTTGTGAGTACGGTGTTCTCAGGGTTGTCTCCGCTGGTCATCGAAGATGTGCGGGATGAGGGCCGACGGATACTGGTGCGGGCGCGGACGCCGTGCGGGA
This sequence comes from Streptomyces sp. ATexAB-D23, assembly GCF_000373645.1. Classification (GTDB taxonomy): domain Bacteria; phylum Actinomycetota; class Actinomycetes; order Streptomycetales; family Streptomycetaceae; genus Streptomyces; species Streptomyces castrisilvae. The sequence continues at coordinate 17,982 of NZ_KB892034.1, forward strand.
CGGTGCCCTGCCCGGACTGCGGTGCTTGGTCGCGGCGGGTGCACGGGTATCACGCACGGACCGTCATGGACGTTCCCGTTGACGCCCGACGGGTCGTGGTCAGGGTATTGGTGCGCCGCTTGGTGTGCCCGACCCCGGGATGCCGCCAGACGTTCCGGGAACAGCTCTCCGGGGTCCTGGAGCGCTATCAGCGCCGCACACCGCGACTGTCCGCGCTGGTGGGGGCGGTGGTGAGGGAGTTAGCGGGCCGGGCCGGCTGCCGGGCGCTGTCCGTACTGGCCGTGGCCACCTCCCGGCACACCGCCCTGCGCGCGCTGATGCAACTGCCGTTGCCCGAGAGGCCGGTGCCCCGGGTCCTGGGGGTGGACGACTTCGCCCTGCGCCGCCGCCACGACTACGCGACTGTCCTGATCGACGTCGAGACGCGTGAACGTGTCGACGTGTTGCCCGGCCGTACCGTCGAGGCGCTGGAGGGATGGCTGCGTGAGCATCCGGGCGTCGAGATCGTGTGCCGGGACGGCTCGGCCGCCTACGCCGAGGCGATACGCCGGGCACTGCCCGAGGCGGTGCAGGTCGGTGACCGGTGGCATATCTGGCACAACCTCGCCGAAGCCGTCCGCAAGGAAGTCGCCGCGCACAGCACCTGCTGGGCGAAGGGCGGCCCGCCACCCCGCGAAGGTGTGCAGGCCGCCACGACCCGTCAGCGATGGCATCAAGTTCATGACCTGCGTAAACGTGGAGTCGGCCTGCTGGAATGCGCACGCCGGCTGAATCTGTCGTTGAACACGGTCAAGCGTTACGACCGTGTCACCGAGCCCGAACGCCTCATCCGTGCCCCCAAGTACCGGCCCACACTCGTGGACCCCTACCGCGATCATCTGCGGCGTCGACGCGAGCAAGACCCTGCCGTGCCTGTCCTGCACCTGTTGCGGGAGATCAAGGAACTCGGCTATCGCGGGAGTTCCAACCTGCTCCACAAGTACATCAACCAGGGGCGTGTCGAAGCTGAACGCTCCGCGCTGTCCCCGCGTCGACTCGCCCGCTACTTCCTCACTCACCCCGATCACCGCAAGGAACACCAGGAAGAGCGCATCGAGGCCGCCACCACCTCCTGCGCGGAAATGTCTTCTCTCGCCAAGCTGATCAGTGCCTTTGCCGCACTGCTGAGGCCCGCCGAGGGGAACGCCGAGCAGCTCAGCGCGTGGATCATCACCGCGCGGGCCGAGGACCTGCCCCACCTGCACGCCTTCGCCCGCGGTCTGGAACGAGACCGCGCCGCCGTGAACGCCGCTCTGACCAGGACGTATCACAATGGCGGAACCGAAGGCGTCAACAACAAAACGAAATTGATTAAGCGACAGATGTACGGGCGGGCCGGATTTGCCCTCCTCCGCCACCGCATCCTTCTGGGATGACTTCACCCACCGTCATCACCGAAAGTGAGACAGAGCCGCACGAACGGGTGACATCTGAACTGGCTTGCTTTGTATGGCGGGTGGGAAGGATGTTGCTGTGCCCAAGCCTTATCCCCAGGAGTTCCGCGAGGACGTCGTGCGGGTCGCGGGGAATCGCGGCCCGGGCGTCACTGTTGAGCAGGTGGCCGCCGACTTCGGCGTCCACGCGATGACGTTGTGGAAGTGGATGCGCCGCGCGGACATCGACGATGGCACGAAGCCCGGGACGACCAGCCAGGAGAGCACGGAACTGCGGGAAGCCCGATGGAGGATCAAGCTGCTGGAGCAGGAGAACGAGGTCCTGCGGCGGGCGGCGGCCTATCTGTCGCAGGCGAACCTGCCGGGAGAAGGATCTGCCCGCTCGTGAAGGAGCTGGCTGGGGACGGGGTGCGCGTCACGGTGGTGTGCCGGGTGCTGAAGCTCGCCAGACAGCCCTACTACCGCTGGCTCGACGACCCGGTGACCCCAGCCGAGCTCGCCGAGGCGCATCGCGCGCACGCGCTGTTCTCCGCCCACCGCGACGACCCGGAGTTCGGCTACCGCTTCCTGGCCGACGAGGCCCGTGACGCCGGAACGGTCATGGCCGACCGGACCGCGTGGCGGATCTGCCGGGACAACCAGTGGTGGAGCGTGTTCGGCAGGAAACGCGGCCGGACAGAGAAGGCGGGCCCTCCGGTCCATGACGACCTGGTCGACCGGGTCTTCATCGCGACCGGCCCGAACCGGCTGTGGCTCACCGACATCACCGAACACGCCGACTGAACCTGTCACCCAACGCTGCATCAGACCCGAGAGTGGAAACGGCGATGTGAGCACAAGCCGCCCCGAACGGGATGGGCGAATAACCGCCGGGGGAGTAGCAGGTGACGACGTAGGTTCCGGCTCACCTTCGCCCGCAACGCGGGCGCCTCCAGCTGTGGGCCCGTCCTTGGCAAGCGAGGCATCAAGGAGTGGCGCGAGCGTTCTCGACCTCCGCGCCGCCGTACGTGCCTAGCATGGCGCCGCAGGGCATCCTGGGCGCTGGCTCTGTTCACGTCGCAGGGTTCTGGCACAGATCTTGGGGAGCGGTCGCTGAGGGTGACGTGGTGTTCGATTCGAAAGGGACGGTTACGAACCCGCCAGCCCTACTCGGTCGGACGAAGACCTTCGCCGAAACGGGCACCGGCTCCCGCCACCTCGCCAGTACCCGTACCTGTGCCGAACAACCAGCCACGGCCAGCTGACTTTCCCGGCAGCTCAGAGCGCGATCGGCCGGTACTTCAGGGCCTGATCGACAATCTGCTCCGCAGACGCGTCCTGAAGGCCGTCCGAGGGGTAGAAGACCAGGTCACTCACCTGGGGGATGTGACACGTTCTCCAGGAGCCGCAGATAGTAGTCGCTCTCTGCAGAGGCAGTCAGGAGTCTGCGAACGATCTCAACGAGTTCGTCCCGGGTGATGTCCGCAACCACGGGGCGAGCCGGCCGGGCCGCCTCCCTCGGAAGATTTCAAGTCCAGTGAGACGGTCGTGACGCTATGAGGTTTGTGGTGCGGGTTCCCTGCGCTTGGCCGGGTCGTTGATCCATGCCTGCTGGGGTATCCGGGGTGGTCGGGGGCGGTGGCCGAAGCGTTCGGGGTGGCGGGCGTATGCCTCGGCGAGGGTGACTGCACGCTGGTCGCGGACCTCCTCGGCGGTACCGAAATGCACGCTGGCGGGTGTGTGCCAGCCGATGCCCGAATGCCGGTGCTCGTGGTTGTAGTACGCGATGAACGCGTCGAACCACTCGCAGGCATGGGCCAGCGAGTCGAACCGTTCGGGGTAGTCGGACATGTACTTCGTGGTCTTGAAGTGGGCCTCGCTGTAAGGGTTGTCGTTGGAGGTCTTCGGCCGCGAGTGCGACCGGGTGACGCCGAGGTTGATCAGCAGCTGCGAGACCTTCTTCGAGGTCATCGACGTGCCACGGTCCGCGTGCACGGTTTCGGGCACGATGCCGTTGCGGGCGATGGTCTCGCGGATCAACTCCTCGGCCCGCACCGCTGATTCGGCCCGCTCGACGGTATGCCCGACGACGTAGCGGCGGAAGATGTCGATGATGACGTAGGCGTGATACCAGACGCCCTTGACCGGTCCGGCCGCCTTGGTGATGTCCCAGGTGAACACCTGCGAGGGTACGGCGGCGACCAGCTCGGGCACCGTCTTCGCCGGGTGCGTGGCCTGGCGGCGGCGCTCGCCGGACTGCCCCTTCTCCCGCAGGATCCGGTACATCGTGGAGACGGAACAGTGGTAGCGCCCGGCATCCAGCTCACGGGCCCAGATCTGCGCGGGCGGCAGCTCGGCGTACTCGCCCGAGTTCATCACTTCCAGGACCGCAGCCCGCTCCTCAGCCGTCAGGGCCGAGGGCTGGACCTGCCGCTTGCGGGGTCCGTGCGGCGGCGCCGGACGCAGCCGGCGGTAGTGGGTGGCCCGGGAGCGGCCGGTCAGCCGGCAGGCCGCCGTGATACCGAGCTCGCCCTCGATGCCGGTGAACGCGTCGTCGACCACCGGTTTTGCGGCAGCGTTCAGTCCGCGCCCTCGGAGATCATTTCCAAGAGCGCGGAAGCTTTTCCCATGACTTCCAGCGCGGCCTTGTTCCGGGCCAGTTCCTTCTCCAGCCGTTCCACCTGGCGGCGCAGTTTCTCGTTCTCCGCCTCGGCAGCCGGCTTCTTCGGCCTCGCCGGGCTGGTCCGCCGGTCGACCAGCTTCTCCAGGGCCCCGGCATCCCGCGCGGCCCGCCATTCCTTGACGTGCGAGTGGTACAGGCGCTCGCGGCGCAGGACCGCGCCCTTCTCGTTCTTGGGCGCGGCGTCGTACTCGGCCACGATCCGCAGCTTGTACTCGGGACTGAAGGTGCGCCGCTTCGGCCGAGGCGCCGGATCTGACCCGGCGGGGGTGGTGCTGGTCATGAGGGGGTGCTTCTCCTGTCGTGCCCTCTCAGGCTAACCCGACGAAGCGGGACGTCTCACCCAAGGCTGACAGAGAGGGCACCACGATCTTCGACTTCATCGAAGGCGGGTACAACTTGCACCGACTGCACAGCAGTCTCGGCTACCTCAGCCCCGCCGAGTACGAGAACGCACTCGCAGCCTGACCACCATCAATGGTATCCGTCAAAGCGGATCAAGCTCAAGACTCGCAAAACTCCCCACGTGAGACAACCTCACATTTCCCTCAAGTCCCCTGCTGTGTCACGGCTTCCCGCTAGGGTTGGCAGCTCTGCGGCGAGAACCAGAGTGAAAGAGCGGGGCCCGTGCCATCGAACGCGGGTTGGAATGGGCCGTCATGCGTTACGGGTTGTATGGGAGCCAGGATGAACGTGACAGTTACGATCACGGGGGATGGAGTGGCGGATGAGCTGCGTTCCCTGCATGAGTGGCTGATTGTCGAGGAGGAGCTGCGGGGCCGGGTACGGCTGATGGAAGCGCCGCCATCGCCTGGCACTCTAGGTACGGTTCCAGAAATGTTGACGATCGCACTGGCCCCGGGTGGGGTAACAGCGGTGCTGGCGAGCGCTGCTATCGCATGGATGCGGCACCGTACTGGTGAGGTGACGTGCAAGCTGACCCGGCCGGACGGGACAAGCGTGGAACTCCACGCCCAGAGGGTACGCGGTACGGACATGACAGAAGTGCGCGAGTTGGTCGACAGGTTGGCCGATATGCTGGAAGGCGGTCCTGGGGCGGTCGACGGCGATCAAGGTGAGTCGACCGTACCGACTGGACAGTAGTCTCGATGACCAGCTTGAGTGCGCCCGGGAGTCGGGTGCTACTGATCGGCACCGGCTCCCACAACGCCGCCTCTGGCCTGCCGTCGGTGCCAGCGGTGATGGGTAACTTGGCTGACCTGGGGCAGGTGTTGGTCGAGCGGTGCGGGCTGGCTGAGGAGAACCTGCGGGTGATTCGTGACCCGGCAAACCCGATGGAGCTGGGGATTGCAATCGCCCAGGAGGCCGAACGTGCTGAGGGCGTGCTGTGGATCTACTACGTGGGCCACGGGCTGGTCAGCCCCACTGGCGAGCTGCATTTGGCTACAGTCGCTACTGATTCCCGCTCAGAACGGGTGGCTTACACCGCGCTGGCTTACGCCGCGGTCCGTGGCTCCCTGCTGAAGACTGCAGCTCGATCAATGGTTGTCGTGCTCGACTGCTGTTTCTCGGGGCGGGCAGTGGGTGTCCTGGGTGATGCCGAGCAGGAGACGGGGTTGACTCGGGTCGACGGCGGGTACGTCCTGGCTGCGGCAGCCAGGGACGAGCGGGCACTATTCACGCCCGGCGCCCCGCACACCGCTTTCACTGGCGAGCTGATCCGTCTGCTCTCCGAAGGCGATCCGGAAGGCAGTCAACAGCTGACGCTGCGGGAGGCATGCGGCTACCTGGAGCGAACTTTGCCCGCACGGGGCTTTCCCCGCCCACGCCATCTCGCCAGCGAGCGGATCGAAGACCTGGTGCTGTGTCCGAACCCTGCCTACCGGCCCCCGCCTTTGTCGCCTGTATTGCCCGCACTAGCTCGGGTGAATGCGACGCCACAACCGTGCCCCTACCCGGGTTTGGCCGCGTTCGACCTTAGCAAGGCGCAGTGGTTCTTTGGCAGGGAACAATTGATCACTGAGCTAGCCGGAAGGCTGGCCAGGCGTATGGACTTAGCCGATCCGTTGGTTCTAATGGGCCCCTCCGGGTCCGGCAAATCCTCCTTGCTGGGCGCGGGCCTGCTAACCGCTCTGGGCAAGGGTGCGATTCCGGTGCCCGGATCCAGGACTTGGCCGCACCTGCTAATAACTCCGACCGAGCATCCGTTGACCGAACTAGCTAATCGTCTGGAACGGCTGACCGGGGTGCCGGGCGCACTGCTACGCAAAGAAATCGAGAGTGACCCGCTTCGACTCGTCGCTGTTATCCGCGAGATGTTAAAGGCCCGAGCCGGCCAAACAGCGATCACCGGATCGCGGCTGGTGCTGGTGGTGGACCAATTCGAAGAAATCTTCACCCAGTGCGCTGACGTGCACGAGCGCCAGATGTTCATCAGCGCCCTGTGTGCCGCCGCCAGTGGCGGCGGCGAACCGCCTGCACTGGTGGTCCTCGGTCTGCGGTCGGACTTTCATGACCGCTGCGCCGCCTACCCTGAGCTGCAGCCTGCTCTGCGCAAAACCCCGCTCTTCGTCGGACCAATGACCACCGAAGAGCTGCGTGAAGCAATTACAAGACCCGCCCAAATCGCCGGACTGGAACTGCAATCAGAACTGGCTAACATTCTGCTGCGTGATCTTGGTGCTGACGGCACAGCGCGAAGCATCGACCCGGAGGCCCTGCCGTTACTTTCTCACACCTTACGCGCAACCTGGCAAAATCGAGAGGGCCACACACTGACCATGGCCGGATATGCGGCCACGGGCTATGTCAGGAACTCGGTTGGCAACACCGCCGAGGCGGTCTACGGCCAGTTCAACTTCACCGAACAGCAGACGTGCCGGTCGTTGTTATTGCACTTGATCCACATCGGAGAAGGAACCCAGGACACTCGTCGTCGAGTCAATCGCATCCGTTTGCTCCACGACTCAACCCATCCGGGCACCGCATCTGAAGTTCTGGAAGTCCTGGCTGGTACCCAGCTGGTCACTGTCGAGGCAGGGACCGTTGAGATCACCCATGAAGTGTTGCTTCATGCCTGGCCACGGTTACGTCAGTGGATCGAAGACGACCGGTCCGGACTACGGATCCACCAGCAGCTTGCGCAGGACTCCGATGCCTGGGAACGGAATGGGCGGAATCCCGCCCAGCTCTATCGCGGGTCCCGCCTTGGCCTTGCCCGGGAATGGGTCAACAGTTCCACACGAGGCAGTCATCCCAGCCCCCTGCAACGTAAGTTCGTGAATGCCAGTGTGCAAGCTGTCCAGCGGCGGAAAAGGGTGATGGGATTGCCTGCTGTCGCTCTGTGCTCAGCTCTGCTGGTCATGGCCGGCTGGCTCGCGACGAGCGGCGTCGGGAGTGAGACTGGGGTTGACAGTGGGGTTGAGTACGAGGACTGGAAGGTCTCGCACCCCAGCCTGCGTGTCGGTGTCATGGCGGATCAGCCGGGCATGAGCACGTACGACGAGAAGAAGAATGAGTGGACGGGCTACGACATCGACATGGCTCGCGCGATTGCCATGAGAATGGGGTACGCCATAGACGAGGTCGTATTCTCCCCTGTGACGACCGAAAATCGGAGCAACGTCCTGCGTGATGGGAGGGTCGACCTCGTCCTCACGGAGGACCGTAAGCTCGCCTCGCCCGATGGGTCCAGCATTACCTTCGCGGGCCCGTACTATCAGGCGAACGGGGCATTCCTGGTGCGCAAGGATTCGAGTAAGTACGAGATCAACGACTCCAGCGACCTACAGAATCAGAATATCCCGGTGTGCATTGAGCGGGGTTCGACGCACGAGAAGATGCTGACTGAACAGGGCTTCACCGTGATGAAGCCGCAGCCCTCCACGCCTCAGGGCTGCCTGGAGGATCTGCTGAACAAGAATACGAATGTCTACGCGATGACCTCGGACGACGTCTTCCTCGCTCGCTACGCCAACGAATACTCGGAGGTGCGGATGCTGGATGACGGAAGGTATGGCGTGGCGATGCGCTCCGGTACCCCGTCCTTGAGGCGTGAGGTGTGTTTAGCGCTGCTGCACATCCTAAAGGGCAAGGCCTGGGACGAAATGTACAGGGCCAACCTCTCCGACCTGCGGGGCGGCAAGCCCCCGCCGGCCAAGCCAGGCGTGCTGGAATGCAAGGACCGCTGAGGTGAGGTGCCCCGTTATGTTTTCCGATCCCGCCTCCCGCTCATATTGATCCGAAACGCTTTGGGTTCAGGCTCGTTGACAGCATGTGAGTGATCTGGCGGGGGATGCGCGGACCTGGTCTCCAGATGCGCAGGAGGCTGTGCGTCTGCTGGCGGTGTCCGCGCTGGTGGAGGGCAGGGACCGGGCGGAGGTCGCGACCTTGTTCAAGGTGTCGGTCCGAGCCGTGGACAACTGGTGGGCGAGGTGGCGGGCGGGGGGACGGGACGCGCTGCTGTCCCGTCCGCGGGGCCGACGCACAGGTGACCATCAGGTTCTGTCCGAGGCCGAGCAGGCCGCCGTGCGGCAGGCCGTCCTTGACCACA